>CAWJLF010000001.1:0-126912 GCA_963843635.1 uncultured Bacteroidales bacterium
TTTCATCCTTACAAAATTACGGATAGCAGCTATATCAGGCGTGCCTCCGGAAAATTCGTTATAGATCTGGTAAATTGGAACAACCAGTGAAGTCAGCCCGTTAGTATTATAATGGATCTCCGCAAGTCTGTCAGCGTAAGACCTGAAGACGGGGTGTGTTATGATTATCATATCAGCGGGTGGTGAAGAGTGAAGATCCTGGTTTGGAAGACTCTCAGTTCTTATTGCCGGGATAAGAACATCACCAGGAGCGAAGGCAACGAATGTTTTAAGCGTATCGGTAGGGGTTTTAAAGGTCAATTCATCACCGTTCCTTGCATATTGGATTTGCCTGACATTATAATTGTCAGAAACATCCCATATCATCATGTCGCTGGTACTGCCGCTGACACTGAATGATGTTATCCTGCCTTGTGATACGGACCTGGAATCGCTGAACTGCATTATTTTTCCATGATATATATTTGATCTTCTTCCCTGTAACCTCACATAGTCGAGCCACCCTTTACCGCCTGTTTCCCCATTATTGTAGAAATAGATACTAAAAACCGGAGATGATGAACCAGCCTGGAAAAGACCCAGTGAGTCGGTGATCTGGGCCTGTGTGCCTGTATAGTCAAAAAGATTAACAGCCTGAACCTGAATGCTTTTCTTTAGATTTCTCCTTCGTAAAGTCTGAAACTGTGTAGGGACAGAGGACCTGGCAGCAACCCTTATATCGCATATGACCTTCTCTGAAGTATTGAGATCTGTGAACCCGGGATTCAGGTCAATTCCCCTGTCATAAGGCACATGTTGAAACCAGTCCCTCCCTGACTTTAATAAGGTTCTCATTATCATGTTCATACCAGAACAAAACATCCGATTCATGTGATGTGTAGTCTGCTTCCATTGCAGGACTCCTTTTGCGATACCAACTCTTTTACCGGTTGTTGTACCCGAAGTCAGAAAGTAAAAGAGGAATCTGAATAATTATGGTGAAGAAAGTCATATCGTTTTGAATCCATATTATAGATCCATCTGTTCGGCCCCCTTGCATAGAAAAGGAGATAGTCTCCCTCATTGAAAATACCATCGTTCCCGGTATTTAAATACACTGCCAGTTGTTTAAGGTCATCAGGAGCTGTATCGCTGCAGTAATATGAGAGTTGTCCCTGGTTATTGCCAAATATTTCCGGGTTTGAAGGATTTTCCAGACCTAATTGTGCAATAGTTGAATAATTTATCCTGTAAACACCATCCCTGGCAATAGCCATTTTGTACCATTTTCCGGAGGATAGGACAGATGTTGCAGTATATTCGGCTTTCCCTGTCTGTGAATAAAGGCGAACAGGCAGCAGCAGCAGGAAGAAGGGTAATATCTGAAATAACCTTCTCATTATTCCGGACAAAGATAGGAATGTGAATATTCTTTGCTAACTTAATATGTTTTTATATGTCTTGAGGAAGATAATAATAACGTTGTATTGATACGTTAATATTGCTGCTAATCATCAGCTTAATATTAACCACTTTGTAGTACGGATCTGAAAACCCTCTAAAGGATATTCAGATAATTTAAATATTTAAATGAATTTTGTTCAACAATATGTTAAGTCTATCACCAGAATATTTCTGGCACTTACTATTTGTTCCGGCTTGCTGTAATGGCCAGGATACTGATATAGGTCCCGACTACCAGGTGCTGCTGATAAATAATCCCGCCATATCTGGAAGCAGGGAAGAAGGTGAGATAAGGATGGCATACCTTAACCATTATCCGGGTAACAGCTATAACCTGCATTCTGTATACTTTACTTATGATTCTTATTTTCAGGGTTTACATGGTGGAATGTCAGTATACCTGACTGATGATTATCTTGGAAGTATCATAAATGATATCAAAGGAGGCTTTTCCTATGCATATTTTCTGCGGGCAGGAAAAGACCTGTATATTAATGCAGGGCTTACAGCTGCGTTATTCCACAGGGGCTTTAACTTTGAGAGTGCTCTTTTCCCTGATCAGATCGATCCGTTGGGCGGCATTGCCGATATTTCGGTGGAAACCCCGTTAATACTGGAAGAACTGTTTTTGACATCGGAGCAGGGTTCCTCATTACATATAGGAACTTCTCCGGGAGGCTTTTCCATTGATCATCTGGCCCGTCCAGACCTTGCCGGTAACGGTTCGGCTGCAGACA
Source organism: uncultured Bacteroidales bacterium (assembly GCA_963843635.1). Taxonomy (GTDB): domain Bacteria; phylum Bacteroidota; class Bacteroidia; order Bacteroidales; family VadinHA17; genus LD21. Next base: position 2,181 of record CAWJLF010000001.1, read on the forward strand.
GACTGAGACAAAGGTGATATTACATGTGTCAGAAAATATTAATCTAAAAAGATCAGGAGAACTTCAGATTATTCCCTCTGGCAGTATTATCAGTACAAGGTAGTTCATTTGCCGGGGGAACCGGGGCATCTCTTGAAACAAGACACCTGGCGATAAATACAATTATATTTGGCGACAATGCTCATAACATGAATTTTCAAGCTGGTTTTTCTATTAAGGCAGGTTCCATTAGTATCTTTTACAGTTACCGATTTAACATAATAGCCGGAAATGATCTGATCCCATTGTCACTCTTGCATCAGACAGGGCTGTCTTTCAGTTTTAATAAAGTTGAAAAAAGAAATACAATCAAAACAATAAATTTTCCTAAATTGTAGTTATATTTGGTGAGTATAAAAAGATTTAGCAAAATTAATTATATTTGGGTGTTCATAAAAGCCATAAAAATAAAGGAGTTATGTACAGATTCAGAGCCTTACCTATCGTTTTAATAACTGTTTTACTTTTTTCATCCTGTATATTTAAGAAGAAGGGATCCGATGTCTCTACTTCAACAGGCTGGAAGTACAATGATCCGGAAAATGGTGGATTTGAGGTTGCCATGGGGGCTGAACAAAGGACCGGTCCAGGATTGGTGCTTATTGAAGGCGGACGCTTTACTATGGGACAAGTTCAACAGGACGTTATGTTTGACTGGAACAACAATCCCAGGACAGTTACTGTATCATCATTCTATATGGATGAGACAGAAGTAAAGAATGTTGATTACCGTGAATACCTATACTGGTTAAGAAGGGTTTACAAAGATTATCCTGAAGTTTACCGAAGGGCGCTCCCTGATACTCTTGTATGGAGAAGTCCGATGGGTTTCAACGATCCCTATGTCCAGTATTATTTCAGGCACCCTTCATATAATAATTATCCTGTGGTTGGAGTCAGCTGGGTTAAAGCAAATGACTTTTGCCTTTGGAGAACTGACAGGGTTAATGAGCAGATCCTTATAGATGAAGGTGAACTGAGTCCGGATCCGAATCAGGTTGATGAAAAAAGTTTTAACACTGAAGCTTATCTTGCCGGATTATATGAAGGTGTTGTCAATCAACTTCGTGAAAGCAGGAATCCCAATGAGACCGAAAGAAGAACTAACTTTGAAGATGGTATACTGCTGCCCAGTTACAGGCTTCCGACTGAAGCTGAATGGGAATTTGCAGCATTCGCCCTGAGAGGGAATACATTTGAGGAGAGGATCTATGAACGGAGAATTTATCCATGGGATGGCCATAATGTAAGAAATTCGTCTAAAAAGAATCGTGGGGAGATGATGGCTAACTTTGTACGAGGCAGAGGTGACCTGATGGGAGTTGCGGGTAGTCTTAACGATAACGGAAGTATAACCGTAGACGTCAAATCATATTGGCCAAACGACTATGGTCTCTATTGCATGGCAGGAAATGTAAATGAATGGGTGGAGGATGTCTACAGACCTCTTACATCAGATGATGTTGATGAGTTTAATCCTTTCAGGGGTAACGTTTATACAGATATCAGAAGAGATGCTAATGGACAGGTTGTCGGAAAAGATAAACTTGGACGTCTCTACATTGATACGGTCAAGGATGTGGATGTTGCCAACAGATTTAATTATCAGAAAGGGGATTACAGGAACTATCGCGATGGGGACCTTCAGTCATCGATACCTTCCGGTGCGGACTGGACTACAGATGATGGGAAACGTGGTTCTCAAAGAATGTATGCCCAGGATGCTACAGCCGGCAGCTCTGACTTCGTTACTCTTATAAACGATAATGCACGTGTTTATAAGGGCGGATCATGGAAGGACAGAGCTTACTGGTTGAGTCCTGCCACAAGAAGATTCCTCGACCAGGACGCATCACGAGATGATCTTGGCTTCAGATGCGCCATGATCAGGGTAGGAAGTCCATCTGGTTTCTAAAGCTTTTATTGAAAATAGTAGGGGTTGCTGAGTAAGTTCTTTTTTAACCTCTAAGTACACAAAGTTCGCTTTCGCAAAGCTTCAATTCAGAATTGAAGTGCTGGTGATGAATGGTTATGATTCACACATTAATGGCTTTGCGGGCAACGGATTACTGAATGTCAGACGGGGAGGGGCTTTGCGATCTTTACGGTTAATGAATTCTTCCTTTTTCAACACCTCCTTTTCTTTTGGAATATGAAGACAGAATTGCTATATGACCTGTTTTGCGGATCAACCGGCATTGCCACTGATTCAAGGCGTATAAAAAAAGGTAATCTGTTTTTTGCCCTGTGGGGAGAGACGTACAATGGGAATAAATTTGCGTCTGAAGCTCTTAAAAGTGGTGCCTCCGGGGCTGTAATCGATGATCCTCAATTTGAAACAGAAAAGACTATACTGGTCGATGATTGTCTGTTAGAACTGCAGGCACTCGCAACATACTACAGGAAACAGCTTGGTGTACATGTACTGGCTATAACAGGGACTAATGGCAAAACAACAACCAAAGAGCTCATCGCTACTGTATTATCAAAAAAGTTCAGGATACATTATACCAAGGGAAACCTGAACAATCATCTGGGGGTTCCACTCACTATTCTGTCTGCTCCACGTAATACTGAATTTATGATAGTTGAGATGGGTGCAAATCACATCGGGGAAATTAAATCACTATGTAATATAGCAAAGCCGGATTTTGGGATCATTACTAATATTGGAACGGCACATATAGAAGGCTTTGGCTCTGACGAAGGTGTCATACAGGCCAAGACAGAACTGTATGAATATCTCAGAAAAATAAATGGAGTCGCCCTTTATAATGATATGAACAACCTGCTGGTAGAGAAAATATTTAAAAATGTGATCAGAGCTGTTCCCTATTCCGATCCGGATGGAACAGAGCTTTCTGTCGAAACAGGTGATCCGGATATTAATCTTGTTCTGAAAGCAGTCTATCTTCACAAGTCATATACAATTAAAACAAACCTTTTTGGCAGGTATAACCTTGAAAATGTTAAGGCTGCAATAGCTACAGGGTTGTTTTTTGATGTAAGCATGGCAGAAATTGTCAGCGCTATTGAAAATTACAGGCCGGCCAATAACAGATCGCAGGTAAGCGATACCAGGGAGAACGTACTTATCTGTGACTCATATAATGCTAATCCAACCAGCATGAAAGCTGCTTTGGATTCTTTTTCCGATGTTATTGCTGATTATAAAATGATAATCCTTGGGGATATGCTGGAACTGGGTATTAAGTCTGAGGAGGAACACAACAACCTGTTGAATACGCTTGGTAACAGCAGGGTCGATAAAGTCTTTCTTGTTGGACCTGCCTTTTTAAAAGCCGCAGCATCATCCGGATTCAGAACGTTTAAAGATGTTGATGAACTAGTAGATTATCTTAAAAAAGAGCAGTATACAGGCTATACAATTTTTATTAAGGGGTCAAGGGGAATAGGATTGGAAAAAGTCTATGATCTTCTTTAGCCTTTCATTAAATATCTCACGGCTTCCCGTTAAATTTAATATTAATCAGCAGAACCTCCGACCTGCTTCCTGACCTGACCCTGGGTCCCCACAAGCCATACCCGGATGATACAATGAAATGAGTGCTTCCTTTAATGAGATAACCATAACTTAACTCATAAATAGCCTTTGTAACACAATTAAGTGGCCACATCTGTCCGTTATGTGTATGTCCTGATAGTTCCAGGTCCACTCCTTTCTCTGCGGATTCATCAAGATGGAAAGGCTGGTGATCGAGCAGTATCACAGGTTTCGATGTGTCGGTCTTAGCTATCAATTCAGTAAGTGACATTCGTTCTTTTCTGAAGTAACGGTATGAATCCCTGTCTAACCTTCCAATTAGTTGTATGCCACCCTCCAGTGTAATTACCTCGTCTTTCAAAAGCCTTATACCTTTGCTTTCAATATAAGGAATGGTCCGGGCAGCACCTCCGATGAACTCGTGGTTGCCAGTTATTGCATAAAGCCCGTCCGTGCATTCCGGACATACAAAATATTGCAGAAGATCATCCCTTAAAACCGGACCGATCTCGCCGTCAACAATATCACCAAGTAATAGTACCAGGTCGGGATGCAACTTATCAAGGATTGCTGACAGTTTTTTCAGACTTCTTTTTCTTATTATACTCCCTATATGTATATCAGATACAGCAGCTATCCGCAGTGATTGCACATTACCTGCCGGCTTATTTATGATGATATCATATTGTTTTGTTACAGGAATGAGTGCATTTATAAATCCCCCTGTTATCAGCAGCGCAGATAATGTAGCAGTAATTAGCAGGGCCCATTTCCGGTACACAGGGATGCTGTGAGGGTCAATAAAACCAGGAATTCTTAAAATGAGCAGGACGACATCAGAAATAAGAAAGAATAAAAACCCGTAAAGCATAAAAGCGAGCCAGAATCCTCCAACAATATTAAGTGCATCAGTGATGACAGAAGAATGTCGCGATTCAAGAATCTTCGCGACAATGAAGATTCCGGCAAGAACAAAGAAAAAGGATGCATAAATAAGCCTTTTCTCTTTTAATACAGGTATTGCATTGTACCCCTTGTAGAATATGTAAATATTTACAAGAGAATAAATTGTAAGTACTATTAGAAAGAAAATCAGCATCTGGGATCTTTTCATTTGTGTTTAGTTAACCTGTTTAAAACTGTTAAAGGTTTTTTTCCCTTTAGCATAAAACTCAAAGACAACACTCTTGTTCAAAAATGATGGCTTATAGGCATAATCACCAAGTTTTTTCACTTCACTCCGCTTCTCTCTGAGCCTGCTGACAGCTTTGTAGTAATCAATATGTGCGTTCCATACTGATTTAAAACAGCCAGGTTTCCCTTTGAAGAGGAATCTTAAGGCTGCAAGTCCGTCCAGTAACTTCCTGACAACTATAATCCTGTGAATATTGTAATCAGGAAGGTTTTTATACAGGAGGTACAGGCTGTTTCTGAAATTCAGGTAGGTTTTAAAAGGAGAGTCATAGGGGAGGGTGCCCCCACCGACATGATATACAACCGATTCATGAATGAATCCGACACGATACCCTGCTTTGTGGAATCTCCAGCAGAGGTCTATCTCTTCCATGTGCGCAAAAAAATCAGCATCGAAGCCACCACACCTGTGCCAGGCATCAGGACGGACGATCATACAAGCTCCGCTCGACCAGAAAACATCAATTGACGAGTCGTATTGTCCCATGTCAGCTTCCGTCTTTTCAAATATCCTGCCCCTGCAAAAGGTATAACCGTACTTATCTATGAATCCGCCAGCAGCACCGGCATATTCAAAATGATCCTTCTTGTTATATGCAAGTATTTTGGGCTGACAAGAAGCGGCATCTGTGTTATTATCCATATAGCTCAGAAGAGGCTCCAGCCATCTTTCAGTTACCTCTATATCTGAGTTCATAATAATATAATATCCGGCCTGGATCTGGTCCAAAGCTCGGTTATAACCCTCTGCAAATCCATAATTTTTATCCAGAACGATCAGCTTAACCTCTTTGAAATTATTGGCAACCCAATCAGAGGAGCCATCAGTGGAGCCATTATCTGCAACATAGACAGATATATCATCGCGACTGGAACAGCTAATGACTTTCCCCAGGAACATTTTAAGGTAATTAAGACCATTCCAGTTTAATATTACAACTGCAGCTCTGTCCATTACTTACAAGCTTATTAATATTTCCATCTGCGATGGCTCCATATCCAGTATTGTGGTTTTTCTTTTATCACCTCTTCCAATCTTTCATTAAATCTTTTTGTGATTGTGTGTTCGGGCAGGCCGGTGGCATGTTCAAACAGAAGTTCTGTTTTCAGGTTGTAGTGACCTCTGCTTTGCTTCTGAATGTTTAAGAAAACAACTGCTGTATCATATTTTACAGCAATTTTCTCAGCACCAGTAAACACAGGGGTATCCTGGTTAAGAAAAGGCATCCGGTATCTAATGTTTCCTTTAGCCGGCGTCTGGTCTGAGATGAAAATAGAGAGTGTATTTATGCCCTTCTGCCTGTATTTAATTATCTCTCTGATCACCTGTGACATGGGCGTCAAAACTATTCCGTATTTTGATCGCTGTTTATTTATATAATTATTGAAATACTTGTTTTGCAGAGGTTTATAAATAATGATTATTTTATATTTCATCATCTGCGGCAGTAATGTTGGCCATTCCCAGTTGTTATAATGTCCAAGAAGACAGACAATATCCCTTTTTTCTTCTCTCAATCTGTCAATTACTTCCAGGTTGGAGTAGGTAAATCTTATCATCTGTTTTTCAGGAGACATATGTATGAGTTTAAATGTCTCAAAAAAAAGATCAGCAAGATGGTGGTAGAAATTTTTTGAAATAGTTTTTAGCTCATGTTCGGACTTTTCAGGAAAAGAATTTTTAAGGTTGGTCTCAACAACTTTTCTCCTGTAGGATGGAAAATAATATAACAGAAGATATACAATATCGGACAGGACATAAAGAATACGAAGAGGGAGCAAGGCTATTAACCATATTATGCCGTAAGAAATGTAAAAAATAAGTGCTCCCATATTATGACTTTTGCTTTGCCTTCATAAATTTAAACAGAATTTCCTGAAGTTCCGGGTATACTGATAGGTTTGATGCAATAAGCTCTTTGCCTGATATGTTTTTCTCATTCCCGGAGAAGTCACTTACCCTGCCACCGGCTTCACGTACCAACACCGTACCGGCAGCAACATCCCACGGGTGAAGGTCATATTCATAGAATCCATCAAATCTTCCACAGGCAACATAAGCCATGTCAATGGCTGCAGATCCTAATCTGCGTATCCCCTGGGTGTTCTGTACCAGGTAGCTGAGACAATCCATGTAATGTGAGAGTATTTCGAAGTTATTATATGGAAATCCTGTAGCCAAAAGACTATCAGACAGGCTGCTTACTTTAGACATATGTATCTTTTTACCATTGAGCCATGCTCCTCCGTCTTTCCATGCAGAAAATATTTCATTACCGCTGACTTCAAAAACAACCCCGGCAACAACATCATCATATTCCATTAACCCGATGCTAATGGCATAAGGGTGAAAACCATGCAGGAAATTAGTGGTTCCATCGAGAGGATCTATTACCCAGCAATATTTTGATCCTTTCTTAACCGATGTTCCTTCCTCGGTATTGAACCCGGCTTCGGGGAGCAGGCTGCCAAGTTTCTCGACGAGCATTCTTTCCGAACCTTTGTCAACATAGCTAACAAAGTCGTTGTGGCCTTTTTTTTCTGTCCTGCTGATATCAAAAACTTCTGATTCCCTAAGAATAAACTTACTGGTTTCAAGGGCTGCCTTTTCTATCTCGATGCAAATATCTTTAAGGTTGATCATATATTTTCTATTAAATCAATATTCATTCTTCCTGATTGAGCCATATCCTTTAGTTGTACTTTTCGTATGCTGCCGGCAAGATCTGACTGCCATGGATATTCAACCCTGACATAGTTGGATGTAAAACCTGAGATAAAACCGACACTCCTTGTCCTTTCGAAAAGGACATCGGTTATCCGTCCTGTGTTGGAAAGGTAAAACTCCCTGCTTTTTTTTTCAGAGAGTGATGACAGTCTCTTACTCCGTTCAACCTTTTCAGCATGTGTAACTTTTAACGGCAATTTTTCGGCAATGGTTCCTGGTCTTTCTGAATATGTAAATACATGCAAATATGAAAGAGGGGTCATATTCAGGAATGTAAAAGTATCCTCAAAATCATCTTTTGATTCCCCGGGAAAGCCGGTTATAACATCTGCACCGATACCACTTAAAGGTATCTTATCCTTAATCATACTGACCCTGGAAGCAAATAATTCCCTGGTATACCTTCTACGCATCAGGCCAAGTATCTTGTTATTACCACTCTGTAAGGGTATATGGAAATGTGGTAGTATCTTCGGATTTTCCGAAGCAAGGTCAATTAGCTCTTCAGTCAGCAGGTTTGGTTCGATTGAGGATATCCGGTATCTCTCTATTCCATCCACATCCGCCAGTTCTCTTAAGAGCTCAACAAATGTTTCCCCGGTTGATCTGCCAAAGTCACCTATGTTGACTCCAGTCAGGACTATTTCCTTTACACCTCTTTCTGCTATTTTAATAGCTTCCCCGATCAGAGCTGGTATTGCGGGATTTCTGCTCATTCCCCTGGCCATTGGGATAGTGCAATAAGAACATCCGTAATCACACCCATCTTGAACCTTGAGAAAGGAGCGAGTCCTGTCACCCATTGAATAGGCCATATTGAAACTGTCTGAGGATGAGATTTCACATGAATGTATGTCAGCTACCTGTTTTTTGCCATAACCGGCAACATAATCCGGAAGATTGAATTTCTCATTTGTTCCCAGTACAAGATCGACCCCTGGTATTGTAGATATCTCCTGGGGTTTTAACTGGGCATAGCAACCTACAACCGCAATGAAAGCATCCGGTGACAGATTGATAAATTTACGGATTGCCTGCCTGCATTTTTTGTCAGCCGCATCAGTTACCGAACAGGTATTTATAACATAAATATCTGCTCTGTCACTTGCAGGCACCCTTTCAAATTTATCAGCAGGAAATGATCTTGAAATAGTAGATGTTTCAGCAAAATTAAGCTTACAGCCAAGAGTGTGAAATGCTACTTTCTTCTTAACAACATTCATCATTTTGTTCCGTTGGTGTGACTCATCAGCCTGCACTCCGGCTGAATAAGGTGAATATACCAAACTACTTAAGTTTAGTAAGGTATACTTTTCTGAATTCTATCTCTTTCCCTTCACTCTGAAGGCAAATATTACCCTTGGTGACAGTAACATTTGTTCCCCTGTTCTGCAATACACCATTCACATAGACTTCAATAATATCTGATTTGCATATAACTTTTAACTTATTCCATTCCCCTGCAGGTTTCTCAGATGATTCAACAAACTTTGGTACAAATATTTTCGACTTATCAGTCCGTTCTTTCATATCGGCACCACTCATGCATACAAAATCACCTGCATCACCTGCTTTTAACTGACATTCGATACACACAGGCCAGATGGTGTCAGGACCCTGCACATTTACAAATACTCCGCTGTTAGTAGGCTCGGATGGCCAACGCCATTCAGCATGAAGCTGATAATCGGAGTAACTGTCCTTAGTACGCATATAACCAAAAGGGGTTCCTGCAATACTTATAATACCGTCTTTAACCGTGAAAACAGTTGTAGGGTCCACTGTTGGATCTTTGAGTTTTAATACCCAGTTATTCAGATTCTTCCCATTAAAAAGCACTATTTTATCGCTCTTATCTGACTTTTTATCCTTACTTTTTTTGCCTTTATTCTGTGCAATAGCTGTTGAAGGGATAAGAAACAGGGCAAAAAAACAGAGAGTTGCAAGCTGTGACATTCTGGTCTTCATAATTAAGGGATTTATTTATAATAATTTACTGGCAAGTTCAGCAAGGAAACTCCTTTCACCTTTAACCAGATTAACATGTGCAAAGATATCCTGATTTTTCATTTTATCTGACAGATAACTCAATCCGTTCGAGGCAGTGTCGAGGTATGGTGAATCAATCTGTTCAATATCACCTGTGAAAACCATTTTTGTCCCTTCTCCTGCCCTTGTAATTATTGTCTTGATCTCATGAGGTGTTAGATTCTGGGCTTCATCCACAATGAAGAAAATGCTTGAGAGGCTTCGACCCCTGATATAAGCCAATGGTGTAATTACCAGCTTATCCTCTTTCATCATGTCGTTGATTCTCATAAACTCCGGACTCTGATGACTGAATTTGTGTTTTATAACGGTGAGATTATCAAACAGTGGCTGCATATATGGGTCCATTTTCTCTTTTACATCTCCGGGTAAAAAACCCAGATCGCGGTTTGCGAGAGGAACAATCGGCCTGGCAAGAAAAATTTGCTTGTATCTTTTATGCTGCTGAAGTGCAGCAGCCAGGGCAAGCAGTGTTTTTCCGGTACCTGCTTTTCCTGTAAGCGAAACAAGTTGAATATCAGGATTTGACAGCGCTTCTATTGCAAAAGTTTGCTCGGCATTTCTGGGGTCAATGCCATAAGTGGATTGCTTGATCACCCTGTTCAGCATCTTGTTTACAGGATTATAATGAGCCAGGGCACTCGATCCGTTATTCTTCATTATAAAAAACTGGTGACCTTTCAGTTCCTTGTCTACTGTGAATTCTTCCGAATTCACTCCCTCGGGTGACTCATATAACTTACTAATCAGATTTTGATCAACTCCCTCCATTACAGATATCCCTTTATAGAGGTCGTCTATATCCGCGACTTTATCATTTTCGTAATCCTGAGCTATGATACCAAGTGATTTTGCTTTCATCCTCAAATTGATATCCTTGGTGATCAGCACCACAGCCTTGTCCTTGTTCTGACCGCAAACATATTCTGCAATCGCAAGTATTCTGTGATCGGCAGTTCGTTCAGGAAATGATTCATTGACTTTCTCTGAGAAATCCTTGCCCGTTTCAATATGAAGATTTCCGAGATTATCACCAAGCGGTATATTGGCAGTCAGGAGATAATCGCCTGAGAGCTTGTCCAGTTCCCTTGTAAATTCACGGGCATGAAAATTGATCAGGTCATTTCCTCTTTTGAATTTATCAAGCTCCTCAAGAACAACTATTGGTATAATAACATCATTCTCTTCAAAATTATATATGCATTTATAATCGTGTAGTAAAACGTTTGTATCTATTATAAAGAGTTTCTTGTTGTGTTTTTTTCTCATTTTGAAATAGTTAATTACCAGTAACTTATAAAGATATTATACCTCTGATAAGAACTTGTAAAAATAAGTAATTTAAGCCACAAATTGCTATCTAATTGTTAAGTTTGTCAATTAGTTTTACAAGCATTACTTTACGAGTATTTATTTTTCGCTGAGTCTCGCTCCCTGCATCATAAGACGAAAATTCTGTGGAAGATGACTCAAAGTGCCGGCATTGAATGTTGAACCAGATGACATTTGAAAAGACAATAGAATTTTTGTTCAGCCAGTTACCTGTTTATCAGCGTATTGGGAAGGCGGCCTACAAGAATGACCTGACGAACACTATAGTACTGGACAACTATCTTGGAAATCCTCACAGGAAATATAAAATAATTCATGTTGGCGGAACCAACGGGAAAGGATCAGTCTCACACTTGATAGCTTCGGTATTGCAGGAAGCTGGTTATAAGACCGGGTTATATACTTCTCCCCACCTGAAGGATTTTAGGGAAAGAATAAAGATTAACGGGGAAATGATCCCAAAAGGGGAGGTTGTGTCTTTTGTATTAAAGCACAAAGAACTAATTGATTCTCTTAAGCCCTCTTTCTTCGAAATGACAGTAGCTATGGCTTTCGATTATTTTGCTGAAGCGAATGTTGATGTTGCTATTGTTGAAGTCGGGCTTGGTGGAAGACTTGATTCAACGAATATTGTGGATCCTGTTTTTTCAGTTATAACCAATATTGGCCATGATCATATGGACCTGCTCGGAGATACACTTGGGAAAATAGCAGAGGAGAAAGCTGGAATAATTAAGGAAAAAAGAGATGTTATCATAAGCGAAACACAGCCTGAATCAGAAAAGATTTTTAACTACAGGGCAGCAGAAAGAAAGGCAACAATTGTGTATGCCGACAAAAGATTCAGCTGTGATTTAAAGGTTGATCAAGAGTTATCCGGGAGCAGGCAATATATAGTTACAGATAAAGTTTCGCATTCAGCTTATCAGGGGGAGACCGGGCTAGCAGGTGATTACCAGGCTGCTAACCTTAAGGCTGTATTTGCTTCATTCGATCTTTTGAGAAATAATTTCAAAGTTACTATTGAAAACCTGAAAGAAGGAATTAAAAATGTGATTGTCAATACAGGTCTTAGCGGACGGTGGCAGATTTTGAATCAAGAACCTCTTCTAGTTTGCGATACGGCTCATAACAGGGAGGGATTAAGGATTGTGATCCAACAGATTTTGTCTCTCAAAAAAGAAAATTTGCATATTGTAATAGGATTTGTAAATGATAAAGATATTAATTCAGTTCTGCCCCTGTTCCCGGCTGACGCAACATATTATTTTACAAGAGCTTCGGTACCGAGAGCCCTCGACGAGGTCGTCCTGAGGAATCAGGCAGTGAAGTTTGGTCTGAAGGGCAATAGTTACCCGGATGTAAGTGGTGCACTTCATGAAGCTGAAAAAAATGCCGGCAAAAAAGACATGATTTTTGTAGGGGGAAGCACTTTTATTGTAGCTGAAGTGTTATGAGTCTTAAATTACCTCACTTCCAGGTTCCGGGAACATGAGTTTAGCATAATTGATTAGCTTTGTAAAGATATAAACCATGGTATTTATGAATAAAGCAGCCCTGATCATTTTAATGTTTATCTCGTTTCCTGTTATTAGAGCACAGAATGAGAAAACGATAACAATTCTTCACACCAATGATCTTCATTCACATCTTGTTGGATTTGCTCCTGAATCGTCATATTCGCCGGAAATTGTTAATAATGATAATACTCGTGGCGGATTTGCGCGGATAGCATCTATAATAAGAGAAGAAAAGAATAAAGATAATGGCATTACCCTGGTTCTGGATGCAGGGGACTTTCTTATGGGGACCCTTTTTCAGACCATTGAGACAGAGAATGGTTTTCAACTGAGTTTAATGAAGGAAATTGGATTTGATGTAACCTGTTTTGGTAACCATGAATTCGATTTTGGACCCGGAAAACTGGCACAAATAATCAGCAGTTCTGCTATGAGAGGCAAGATACCTGCAATACTGATGGATAATGTAGAATTCAGCTCCGGGGATACCGCTGATGATGGGCTTGAAAAACTCTATTCTGAAGGGATTATAAAAAGAAAAGTTATACTGGATAAGGAGGGAATCAGGATTGGCATTTTCTCATTATTGGGTAAAGATGCCGTGGATGATGCTCCGAAAGCATTTCCTGTAACTTTCTCAAAGCAAATATCATACGCCAGGAAAATGGTGGATGAACTAAAGCAGGCTGACTGTAATGTAATAATATGCCTTTCCCATTCAGGGGTTGCTCTAAGAAAAAATGGTGAGTGGGGAGGGGAGGATGTTGAACTGGCTCACAAAGTGAAGGGGATTGATGTAATTATTAGTGGTCACACACATACACGGCTTGATCAGCCCATAATGGTGGATGGTGTTCCTGTTGTTCAGACTGGAGCATACGGAGAAAATGTTGGGAGACTTACGCTCAGTTATTCTTCCGGGAAAGTTCAGGTTAAAAATTACAGTCTGATCCCGGTTAACGATGAAATTAAGGGTGATGAATCCGTAGTTAAGAAAATTGACATAGAGAAGGTGAAAATAGATACTGAAGTTCTTATCCCGATAGGGCTGAAATATAACATGAAAATTGCTGAGACCGATTTTAAGCTCGAAGGTAATGAAACAGGAGACTTTCTTGAAAGCAACCTCGGACCACTGGTTGCTGATGCCATCCGGTTTTATGTGAACAGGCATTGTGAAGCGGGTACCGATATCAGCATGGTTGCTGCCGGGGTTATAAGGGACAATATATCTCCCGGTCTGCAGGAGACATCTGACATTTTCAGGGTGATGTCACTCGGATCGGGAAATGATAATGTGCCTGGTTATCCTCTTTCAAGGTTATTTGTGACCGGAAAGGAACTCAAGAGTATCCTGGAGATACTTCAGATAGCATATAAATCCAAACCTGACAATTATTGCTACTATTCTGGTATCCGTGTGCAATATGATCCGGGTAAGGGGTTATTCAGGAAGATTAAAAAGGTGGAAATAGAAAAGCCTGATGGTAATTTTATAAATGTGGACCTTTCAAAGCGAAATAAAACATTGTATTCTGTTACCGCTAATTCATATATGCTTGAATACTTCGGAATAATAAAGAAAATGAGTTTTGGCCTGATCAATGTAATACCCAAGGACCAGGATGGGGTGAGAATAGCGGACATGAAAAATGCTGTCATTGATATGAACAGTAGTAAATCGGGTATCCAGGAGGGAAAAGAGTGGCTGGCATTGCTGGAGTATCTTGGAAGTATGAAGGACTCTAACGGGGATGGTATACCGGATATTGACAATAGGTATGCAAAACCGGTCAAGTGTTTTTACTTGGTGAAATAATAAATAAGCTGATAGTTATAATTGTTTTTAAGAATTGGTCAGCCAAGATGTATGTTCATCAACCTGCTCAAAGTTAGCCATTGCTATCGCCGCTGAAGTAATGAAATCATGTTTGAGAACCCATAATACAGCTTCTTTGTAACTTGGGTCAACTGAAGGAGATGGGGAATATTTCCCCCCTGAGCATGTTTTCATGGCAATAACACCAATACCCTTATTGTTTGCTTCAGTAAGTATTGATATAAGTTTTTCCTGGTTCCATTCAGAATATCTGCCTGTTAAGGAATGGACAAAAGACCCCTTGTGGTTGAAAGGAACCATTATTATGTCGTAAAAAGTCTCGGAATTATTTCTATCGGGCAGATTCATTAAATCATTGTGAGTTGAAAACCCGTGTGCCTTGATTGTCCCTGCCCTTTTCATCTTGTCAAAAAAATTCATTGTTTCCTGATGGAAAAGCAGGTTTTCATCTGAAGCGTCATGATACAGAAGGATATCAATGTAATCTGTGTTAAGCGCCTTCAGGCTTGCTTCCAGTTTGGAAGAGAGGGCTGATCTTATTTCTTCGATACCTTTTTTGCCTTTTCCACCTGCTGGCAGCTCATTCATCTCCAGTCGTATTTTTGACTGAATTATTACATCTCTTCTCGAACCAGCCACAGCTCTTCCAACAAGCTTTTCATTATTCCCGTTGCCATATGACCGGCCTGTATCAATGAAGTTCATGCCCTTTTCCATAGCATATCTGATAAGCGACTCTTCGCTGGTCCTGGGAGCTCCAAAACACATAGGTGTGACCATCATGTTGGACCTGCCGGTACTTCTGAGTTCTATAGCCTTAGATAGCTCAATTGTAAATCTTCCGTGATAAAGACTTAAGCCGGCTAATCCGGATAATGTTTTGGTAAAGAATTCTTTCCTGTTGATTCGCTTTTTATTCATGTTGTGAAAAAAGAGTGACGGATTCAGCATTACATGAGGGTAAAGTTAATAAAGTTTTCAAGAATTATTTTTATATGTTTGTGTACTAATTATTAGTATATGGGAACAAGCATCTATTTCTGGATTGGATTTCATGTTTTCATTTTTCTGATGCTTGCACTGGATCTGGGAGTTTTTCATAAAAAGATACATAAGATATCCGTAAAGGAAGCTTTTGTCTGGAGTCTGGTGTGGATTGGACTTGCTCTGATTTTTAATGTCCTGATATACTTTGATAAAGGTTTTGGCCCTACAAAGGCACTTGAGTTCTTTACAGGATACCTCATTGAGTATTCCCTCAGTGTGGATAATATTTTCGTTTTTATTCTTATATTTTCATATTTTGCTGTAAATGAGAAGTATCAGCATAAGATACTTTTCTGGGGCATAATCGGAGCCTTAATAATGAGAGGGATTTTCATCATTGCGGGGGTGGCATTGATCAACCGGTTCCAGTGGATAGTACTGATATTTGGGGGTTTTCTGGTTTTTACCGGGATAAGGATGTTGCTTCATAAGGAGACATCTGTAGATCCCGAAAAAAACCCTGTGGTTAGATTTTTCAGGAAATTCTTACCTGTATCTCAGGAATTGCACGGAGATAAATTACTGGTAAAACAAAATGGGAAACTATTTGCTACACCATTGTTTCTGGTTCTCGTAATTATAGAATCATCTGACCTGATATTTGCTGTCGATAGTATTCCTGCCATACTGGCAATAAGTAAGCATACCTTCATTGTATACACATCCAACATATTCGCTATCCTGGGATTACGTTCACTGTATTTCGCAATTGCGGGAATTATGGGACTTTTCAGATACCTCAAGACCGGACTTGCTTTTGTTCTCTCTTTTGTAGGCATAAAGATGTTAATTGCATATTTTGGAATTGAAATTCATATTTTCCTGTCGCTTTTGATAATTGTATCTATTCTGGTAATCTCAATACTTGCTTCTCTTATCATTAAAGATAAAAATGATGAGTCTGATTAATTTTATTTATAGATAAGCAGTATGAATCTGAAACGAAATAAACCGGCTTTCACCTGGTATCTTCTAATTCTGTTTCTTTTGGTTTCATCAGTTGCTGTACTGACAGGCTATGCTTATTACGTTTACCAGAAAAAGAGTCTTTTGGCTGAAACACAAAAGGAATTGTCCTCAATAGAGAATCTGAAGATCAGGCAGATTACCCAGTGGCGTTTAGAAAGAATCGGAAATGCTAATTTTCTTAGAGAGGATAAGTCTATTCTGAACATGGTCTTGGCTTATTTAGCAGACAATCAGAACTTATCGGCAAAAAAAGATCTGATTAAAGTCTTTAAATCTCTTACTGACAATTTCGACTATAAGGGAGTACAATTGTTGAATGCCGAAGGTAACACGGTGCTTACCTATCCGGTTAATGACAGCCCTCATGAAAGTTTCCCCTGGCAGCTCTTGAAAGATGTTACGGAAAGGCAGCGTATCATTCTGTCCGATCTTCACCTCAACAGTCAGGAGACCAATGTACATCTTGACCTCCTGGTACCCCTGACACTTAATGGCACTGGCGGTTCAGAGATAAGCGGAATACTTGACCTGAAGGTCGATCCATCCCGGGTACTCTTCCCGCTTCTTAAGTCGTGGCCAACTCCAAGCAGGAGTTCCGAGACAATGCTCATCAGAAAAGATGGTGATAATATTTTATTTCTTAATGCATTAAAACATTTAAAGAATAGTGAACTTTTTCTAAAAGAACCTTTTAAGATGAAAAACCTGACCTCTGCCATGGCAATCAGAGGTATTGACGGTACAAATGAGGGTGTTGATTACAGAAATGTCCCGGTGGTGGCTGCTATGAATAAGGTGCCGGGCACTGCATGGTACATGGTGGCAAAGACTGACAGGGAGGAGGTATTATCCGTACTTAACAGGCGGATGAGAATTGTAATTATAATTATGGTGCTGTTTCTTTTTGGACTGGCGATGCTTGTTGGATTCCTGTCAAGGAACCAGCGAGCCAGGTATTACAGGGAAAAATACGAAGATGAGTTAAACCGGCTTGCTCTTATTAAACACTTCGACTATATTTTAAAGTTTGCTAATGATGTAATATTCCTGCTGGATAAGGATTTTACCATCGTAGAAGCTAACGACCGGGCCCTGGAAGTATACATGTATTCAAGGGATGAAATTATAGGAATGAAACTGGAGGATATAAGAGCTGAAGAATCTTTGGACCAGTTAGCCGGTCATATCAGGAAAGTGGATGAAAATGAATCAGCGACATTTGAGACACTTCACAAAAGAAAGGATAAAACGGTTTTTCCTGTTGAAGTAAGCTCAAGGCTGGTTATCATAGAGGGCAAAAAGTATTACCAGACTATCGGGAGAGATATCACAGAACGAAAAAGAGTTGAAAATGTCCTTAAGGAGAGTGAGGAACGATTCAGGAAGATATTTGAGGAAAGCCCTTTCAGTATGCTTATAACAGCTAAAAATTTTGAGATAGTAAGGGCTAATCTGTCTTTCTGTAAACTGACAGGCTATGATGAAAATGAACTTAAATTGCTAACATTCAAAGATTTTACTCATTCTGAGCATGTCAGGAATGATGAACTTTCATTACTCAGACTTGTGGCAGGTGAGATATCTGTCTACCAGACAGAGAAGAGGTATATAAGGAAGGATGGTTCAATAGTATGGGGTTCAACCAATGTGACCCTGATGCGAAACAATAAAGAAGAGGTCATTTTTTTTCTTGTGATGATAGAAGATATATCAAAAAGGAAGACTGCTGAAGTTGAGCTGGAGAAATCATTTTCATTACTGAAAGCCACTCTTGAATCGACGGTTGATGGGATACTGGTTGTGGATAATAATGGCAAAATAGTCCAGTACAATGCCAAATTTGCTGAGATGTGGAATATCCCGCAGGCTATTCTGGATTCAGGAGATGATTCTGCCGCACTGGACTTTGTAAAGGAACAAATGGTTCATCAGGAACAATTCATTGAGAACGTGTCAAAACTTTATTCAGATAATGAGGCAGTTACTTCAGATATTCTCGAATTCAGGGATGGAAGATGTTTTGAAAGGTATTCCCAGCCTCAGAAGATTAATGGGATAAGTGTTGGTAGAGTATGGAGTTTTCGCGATATAACATTACAGAAAAAAGCAGAGGTTGAGCTTATAGAAGCCAAGGAGAAAGCGGAGGAGAGTGACAGGCTCAAGACAGCATTCCTTCATAATATATCGCATGAAATACGTACCCCGATGAATGCAATAGTCGGTTTCTCAACTCTTCTGGGAGAACCTGATCTTAAGGTTACCGACCAGCAGCAGTATATAGATATAATTGGTCAGAGCAGTATGCAGTTACTTTCAATTATTAATGACATTGTGGATATCGCAAATATTGAGAGCGGCCAGGTTGTTCTGAATCTTAAAATAATTGAACTTAATTCTGTACTGAAAAACCTTAAGGAACAGTTCAGTTACAGAGTAAGGGAACAGGACCTGGTTATAAACCTGCATACGGGATTGCCCGATAAAGAATCGGTTATAAATACAGATTCCACAAAGCTTATCCAGATATTGTCCAATCTAATAAATAATGCTCTTAAATTCACTAGTAAAGGGCAAATCGATTTCGGATATTCACTTAAAAGAAAATATCTCGAGTTCTATGTCATGGATACCGGAATAGGTATAAGCGATGAAAACAGGATAAGAGTATTTGACAGGTTTTTTCAGGTAAAGAGGACTGACTCACACAAGTATGGAGGTACAGGACTCGGACTCTCAATTTGTAAGGCCTATGTCGACCTCTTTGGCGGAGTGATTTCTGTTGAGTCGAAAGAAGGTCAGGGCACGACCTTTGTCTTCACCATCCCGTATTCACCAGTATAAACAGCCGGTACTGTTTTGTATTTGTTTATCATAAAATCTTTTAGTTTTAAATTTTTTTATGATAAAGATCATTTCCCTCTAATTTCGGACAATTAACATGAACAATCCGCGTTTATTTTATGTTTATTTAGTCTAAATTAAAATAAATATGCCATGAAAAAAGTTATTTTGATTGTTGTGATTGTATTTGCAGCGGCCCAAGCATGGTCGCAGGATCCATTATTGTTTGACGCCAATGCCAAACAACCTGAAGACAGGAACTTCAAAATCCCTTTGATTGGAGATAAGGCCCCGGCATTTACTGCTGAATCAACCAATGGGATTGTTCATTTCCCTGGCGATTTTGGGAAAGACTGGAAAATTCTATTGAGTCACCCACAGGACTTCACTCCGGTATGTAGTTCGGAGATTCTGGAATTATCCAATTTACAACCTGAATTCGATAAACTGAATACCAAACTGGTTGTTGTCTCGGTTGACCCTCTGAGTACACATGTTCAGTGGAAGAAAGCGCTTGAAGGTCTTTCATATAAAGAGAGACAACCAGTTCCTATTAAATTTCCTTTGGTAGCGGATAATAACCTTGTAGTTTCCAAGGAGTATGGTATGATCCATGCAGCTTCTAACACCTCACGCGATGTCAGGGGCGTATATATTGTTGATCCCGATAATGTTATAGAAGCAATATATTTTTATCCGTCCAAGGTAGGGAGGAATATGGATGAACTGGTGAGGATGGTTAAAGCTCTGCAGACAACCTATTCAGCCAATGTTATGACTCCGGCGAACTGGAAATCAGGTAATGACCTGTTAATTCCCTATATCCCTAATGAGAAGGAATCTAAACAGGATCTGGAAAAACAGGGCATCTATAATCTTGCCTGGTTCATGTGGTATAAGAAACCGAATTCTTCTGAAATGGGAGGAAATTAATAACCTGTGTTTTCTCCGGAAATATAATGAGTCTTGGAGACTGTATCATAAGTTATTTCAACTGCAATGCCCGCGAGGCTGACATGCAATGCACACAAAAGAAATATTTAGATATTCAATCCTTTGCGACCTAAGCGTATATTCTTAGCGAACTTTGCGGTTATTGTATTTCATCTTTTGATACAGTCTCCCTTGTTTTCTCTCCCTTATAAAAGCAAGCTTTCAATGGTCGTAAAAACAAAAACCGGACACTGATGCAGGAGAAATTATGGGAACCGGATTACTTACAGTGATCCATATTTGGGGCGTCTTACAACCAGAAAACCGGACTCTGCTTCGCAGAAACAAATTATGGGAACCGGATTACCTTAAGTGATCCGTATTTGGGGCGCCTTACAACCAGAAAACCGGACTCTGCTTCGCAGAAACAAATTATAGGAACCGGATTACCTTCAGTGATCCGTATTTGGGGCGCCTTACAACCAGAAAACCGGACTCTGCTTCGCAGAAACAAATTATAGGAACCGGATTACCTTAAGTGATCCGTATTTGGGGCGCCTTACAACCAGAAAACCGGACTCTGCTTCGCAGAAACAAATTATGGGAACCGGATTACCTTCAGTGATCCGTATTTGGGGCGCCTTACAACCAGAAAACCGGACTCTGCTTCGCAGATTCCGGTTTTTGTTTTTCTCCCTTATGAAAGCAAGCTTTCAACGGTCGTAAAAACAAAAACCGGACACTTGTGTCCGGTTTTCTGGTTGTGGGGGTTGACGGATTCGAACCGCCGACCCTCTGCTTGTAAGGCAGATGCTCTGAACCAGCTGAGCTAAACCCCCTAAAAGAGAGTGCAAATATAGATTACATTTTCATTTTTACAAAAAAAACCATAATAATTATCTTACCTGTATTCATTACTTTCAGAGGGATTCTGATGAGGATTTAAGCTGGATTTCTATTGGTCATAAGAAATCAGGCATTAAGTTGGTAAATGAGAGGGTTAGTCAAAATGAGGACTATTTAAATCCTGCTTCTGCAACCTTTTTACATATTTTAGGTACAAATTATTAGCTAATATATTAAAAGCAACCTATACCGTGTTTGATAAGTCATGTTAATAAGTTGAAAAGACTTGGAAAATAAAGTGATAGAGGTGATTAAAAATTGTATATATTCGCTTTTAATATAGATTGAGAGAAATAACTGCAGTTCAATAAGGAAGTTATTGGTTGTGGTTAGCTATGTATTTGAAATACTGGATATTGTAACTGAACTGAAAACTTGAACCTGACTATATGGAACATCAATCCTCCGTTTCAGAAATTTTAAAATTTAGATTTTCACCTTTTAGGACACATGTTCTAAAAAGAACGGATTACAAAGAACATAATATTTCATCAGGGTTGCCTCATGTTTTTTCCCTGGGGAAGTACTGGATGATTTTTTTTATTCTGCTTTCTGTTTCGCTGATCTCTTCGGGCCAGGTGGCAGGCGATTATAGGTCGTTGGCAACTGGAAACTGGAATGCCAATACGACCTGGGAGAAGTTTAACGGATCGGTATGGAACCCATGTGTCGCTGGTGATTTCCCCGGGGCTGTCGCAGGCAATCCTGTTGTTTATATAAATGGGAATAATACAGTTACAGTGGTTTCTAACGTAACTAACAGTATAGGATCTCTGGTTTTTAACAGTGGGAGCGAATCTAATATTGTACAGTTCTCAGGCACATATTCACTTGACATAACAGGAGCTATTACTATAAACCATCCATCGGGAGGTACAAATATTAACGGGATATATATCAATTCAGGAAATGTTACATGTACTTCATTGACCAGCAGTAATTCCGGAAGTAACAGCAGGGGTTGCAGTGTTGCTATATCCGACGGAACACTGACTGTTAACGGGAACATTCAGATGGGAGCCAATTCGCTACAGAATGATATCACATTTACTGGGGCAGGAATAATGAATGTTTCAGGTGACCTGACAACAGGTCACCTGACAGGGGCATCGAACAGCATAGTCAATATAGGGGGGACATTTGTTCCTTCAATATTTACGATTGGTACCTCTACTGTCAATTATAACGGCGCCGACCAGAATATTGCGGCATATACTTATTTTAACCTTACTTGTTCAGGTAGTGGTACCAAGACTTTGCCAAATGTTAATGTTACGACAGATGGTGATCTGAATATCACTGGTACCATCCTGGCTTTTAATTCAGTTCAACTCAGGAATCTTGTAGTTAATGGAGACATGTCTGGTACCGGAACACTGGACATGAGTGCAGGTGGGTTGAGCCACAGACTTTACCTGAACGGCCAGAACAATTCCATTACAGGATTTACACCCGGTTTTGGTACTGTGTATTATAGCGGAGTAGTGTCGCAGCAAATATTCCCGGGGACCTATTATAACCTTATTACCCAGACAAGTGACCAGATCAGGACAATACAGGGTGATTTGATCATAACTAATAACCTGACTATAACCCTGGGAACTTTTGATTTTGGCAGCAGTGAAAGAAGTGTGACAGTATTTGGAAATCTTTCAGGTGCTGGTACAATAGAAATGAGTGGGGCAGGACTGGCACATACACTGACTCTGGAAGGTGCCTCAAACAATATCACTATCTTCAATACCACAAATGGATCTGGAAGTACTGTAAACTATAACAGTGCAGGAGCTCAACAGGTCTTTGCCAGTGGTAATTATCAGAATGTAAACATTGGCGGATCTGGCATTAAAACACTGAATGCAGGTAACAGCACCATCAACGGGAATCTTGACATTAGCGGGGCCACATTTGCTTTTAACAATACATTACAGACTCTGACCCTGAATGGTAATCTCTCGGGTGACGGTACATTGGATATGAGTTCAGGAAATAGAACTCATGATTTATATTTGGGTGGCCAGACCAATACAATTGGAACACTAACTACTGGAACTGCTGCCAGTACTATTAATTATAGCAGGGCAGGCGATCAGACTGTATTCGGTAGTTCCGAGTATCGTAATCTGACAATTTCAGGAGGTGGAAACAAAGCTTTAGATGGTGGAGTGACTGTTGGTAGTACTCTTACACTTAATTCAGGTGTTTTGCAACTGGGATGGAACAATCTTACCCTGACTAATGCCACTGCAGTTGCAGGTGGCCCATTCAGCGCCACAACAATGATAGAGACAGATGGTAACGGACTTTTTATTCGTTCCGGTAACCTGACCAATCAAAGTTTCAACCTCACCTATCCTGTTGGTAGCGGGGGGTATTATAATCCATTGATAATATCCAATCTTAATAATATTGCTGCAGCGGCAAGAAGCATTTCCATTAGAGCTGTTCCTTCCAATTTAAATGTACTCTCCAATAGCATAAATAAGCACTGGGATATTACTGCAACGAATATTACGACCCAGGCATCCACAATCCTTTCATTTCAATTTGATGAAGGGGAAGTCGTAGGGCAATCCACATTGTTTCAGCCTTATACCAATGCTTCCGGAAGCTGGGCACTGGCAACAGGCCCATCTACCCCCGGCACAAATCCTTCTACCTCAACAGGTAGTCCAAATATTTCCGGACTATGGACTGTTGGATCACCGGGAACATTTTATTCTTATCAGACAGGGTATTGGGATCAGGCAAGTACCTGGACTACGGATCCAGGAGGTACTACCGGACCTGGAACTGCTGTTCCGGGATCGAATGATAAAGTAGTAATATTGTCGGGACGTACAGTATCCCTTGAAAATGACGATTTTAGCCAGAACCTTGACATAACAATAACTAACGGTGGTATCCTTGACCTTACAACCTGGAGCTTTGGAAGTCCGCTGGCAGCACTCCATGGATCAGGAACTCTTAAACTGACTTCATCAAATTTCCCTGCATCAGTTGTAAATACTTTTGTGACCACAGATGGTGGTACTACTGAGTATAATTATAATGGGCCCTTATCCTCCTTACAATCTGTATATTATAACCTTACAATCAAAACAGCTTTCGGTACTACCGTTCAGGTAAATGACCTTACCATTAACGGGAATCTTAATGTTGCAGAAGGGACATTCCAGATAAATGACGGAACATCCAGAAGATTGAAACTTATTGTAAATGGAGATGTTACTGTAGATAATTCAGGTTCAATCGCAATAGGTACCGGAACCACAAGAACAAGTGCTGGGCCATTGCCTTCGATTACAGGTAGTACAGGCTTATTTCTTAATTACTATGAACTTAATTCTCACAGGATCCAAATATTTGGAAATTTTGTAAATAATGGCATAGTAAGGTTCTCGAACCTTGCAAACCCGGTTTATAATTCATTTCCATCTAGTGGTTTTGCTACTGTATATTTTCAGGGACTGAGTGACAAGACTATTACATGTAATGGTCAGACTGATTTTTATAACCTTGTTGTTGACAAGGGTACTGATCAGACCTTCAAATTAACTGTTAATTCCTCAACGTATAATAATTTCAGACTTTTCGGAGCAAACACATCTGATGGAAGTATCACTTTGCCAGCAACCCCTGCTGGGAATCCTAACCTGAAGAAAGCATTATGGATTAAGAATGGAACACTTGTCCTGCAGGGTCTAATAGCTATACCATCACTATCAGAAGGAAATACTTCAGGAACTTATCAAAGTGATTTCTTCATACCTGCAAATGGAGCTTTGGAACTTGACGGCGGAGGTGTTATTGTGCTGTCAACAGCTGACGATTATACAGAAGTAAATGCTGCATACGGATTATCTGGAGGTTCAAATGCTACATATGGAATTAATGCTTCCGGAGGGTACAGTGGATTATCTGTACTTGGTAAATTACAGATCAATAGTGGTTATCTCTCAACAAGGGAGTCTGCTGGTATTCTTTACTGGAGTTATGCACCAGGACAGTTTATCATGAATGGTGGCAAAGTTGATACAAAACAACTTCATAACCCCGAAGGAGGGTCCACAGGGTTAATCTCCTTTGTTCAGTCAGGGGGAAATATGATCATTAGAGGTCGTTTCAACAACACAATAAATTATAGTGTCCCTGCCGATCTTTCAAACCCTGTTATGAATACAGCTCGAGTCAATGATGGTATTGATCCATCATCAGGCATTGGTGCTTTCAGTATTAATAATAATGCAGCGAATGGGTTTACAATGTCGGGCGGTACAATTTCAGTATATGATGTATGTAATACTTCGGGTACTCCACTTGCATTTCTTGTGAACTGTCCAAATGAAAATATCAATGTTACCGGTGGAACACTTCAGATTATCCCTACCACAGGTACAGGACCCGCTGATGCCAATTATTATATTAACAGTACTGCTCCTGTTAATAACTTATCTATTAACAGGGTTAGTGGGACATCGCTGGTACGACTCCTTGCAAATCCACTGGTTGTACTTAATAACCTGACTCTTACGTCAGGTGACCTGTCAGCAAATAACCTCGATGTGACCATCGGGGGTAATTTTTCGTTAGCCGCGGGGACATCTTATAATACAGGTAGCAATACTACTATTTTGAATGGATCTGCCGATCAGTCTTTTACCATTAACACGGCCTCTGCATTATCACTTAATAATTTTTCGATTGACAAACCTGTCGGAGTAGCTGTTAACATTGCCGGGACACAGGCAACCATGAATGTAACAGGTGATTTCAGCATGCTTTTAGCTACACTTAATGATAATGGCAAAACAATTAGTATTTCCGGCAATATATTCAACTCGGGTATCCATGCCGGTACCGGTAAAATTATCCTTAACGGTGTCAATACTCAGACGATAAACGGTAATGGTACCTTTGGCAATGTCGATATTAATAATACAAATGCTACAGCCGCACCAGTCTCACTGCTGGCAAATATGACAGTAAATGGAATTCTTTCATTTTTACAGAACAAGATCTTTAATATCAATACATATAACCTTAAGCTAAATGCCACAGCTGCAATAGTTAATGGTGGCCCCCTTCGCTATGTCCGATCTGCAGGAAATGCAGGAGACGGGGGACTTACCAAAGTTTTTTCGTCATCAACTACATTCATTTTCCCTGTAGGTGTCGTAAATTATACCCCCGCATCAATCGGTTTAAGTTCAGCTCCGACAGCCTATGGATCAATAACAGTCATACCCGTTAATTTCGCTCATCCTAATGTTACTGTTCCTGGAAGGAGCCTTTCATATTTTTGGCGGGTCAAATCATCAGGATTTATCCTGGGTGGAGCCACTGTCACCCAAGGATATACTTATGCTCAGGCAAATGTAGTAACAGGTGTCGGAATAAGTGAAGCTGAATATGTAGCAGCAAGATTTGATGCATCGACAAGTACCTGGACTAATGGCACTTCTGATGATGTTGATGATACAAATAATATAATAGGAGAACCGGGAGCCGGTACTTTCCTTGAGAATGTAGCTTTTATAGATGGTGATTATACTGCTGGTGACAATAATCCAACCAGTCCGTTCGGTACTCCCCAAATCTATTATAGTAGAATTAACGGAGCGGCATCAGGCGGCGGATTATGGAGCAGCATTAATACATGGTCTACAGATCCGGTATTACAACATACAGGTGCCCCTGCAGGTACTGTTCCGGGAGCAGGTGATATCGTAATTATCGGTGGACGTGACTCTGTATACCTTGCTACCAATAACACGGTGGCTAACACAGATGTAAGGAATTGTGCCAGCCTGAAGATTGAAAAGGGATCAGCCCTTGATATCGGGTATAACCCGAATTCAAATTTTGGCATGGTACTCAGCAGTACAGGTGGAAACGGTAATTTTAGGTTAACATGTGATAGAGGACCTGATTATTATACTACTATAAGAACCTTTCAATTTCCGTCGGGAGATTTTTCTGATTTTAATGTAAATTTAGGCACAACCGAATTATATACAACAAATCCAGTTGCGGGTACTACTTTCTACCTTCCTAATGGGGTTTTATCATTTGGGAACCTAATTATCTCCCCTTTAGGAGGTTCAAATATTATTTTTCCTAATAACGATCTGAGAATTTATGGTAACTTAGTTACAAGAGGCCAGAATGCGGATTCATGGTTCTGTCCTACCTGGAACGTTAATTATCCAACTGTACCATCTGCAAGAATTGCCAAAACAATCACAATTGATGGAAACCTTGACATCCAGGGAGGATCACTTATATGGTACGGTAACGGGGGATTGGCTCAAAACTTTGTGGTTCATGGAGATGTGAAGGTTGCAACGTTATCTGCATTGTATGTCTGGAGCGGTGCGACCAACCAGAGCATGGAGATAGGCGGCAGCCTGATAAATAATACCGACGGACAAAACCATGGTCTTTCAACACAGAGTAAGGTAGATTTCACACGAATTCCGGTTACTTTTTCCGGTTCCAATTCTGCAAGCATTACAAATACGGCAGGTAATCCCCTGACTGTATTCACAACAGTTACTGTCAATAAAGGGAATTCCCAGACCACTACACTTACTTGCGACATTGCAGGTACACTCAACACCCTTTCTGATAATTGGCTTACCCTTCAGAATGGAACATTCCGTTATATGAGAACGAATCCTAATTCTGATTTTACGATATCTACTACTACTCCTTTCATCATACCTTCAACAGCAGGGTTATATGTGAACCTTCCGTCCAATTCGGGTAACAGAAATATCCTAATCGGGAATACCAATAATAATGCCGGTGATCTTCTTTTAAGCGGTAAACTGACCCTGGTAAATGGTAATATATATGTTGGACGAACCGGTGGAACCGATAATCGGAACAATGACATTGAGTATACAACAAGCGGAGCTTCAGAAATTGAAGTACAGGGAGGCAGTCTTTATGTCAACGGACAGATAAGACGTGATCCTCTGAATGCCGGAGGTGTTCTTATATACACCCAGAGTGGAGGAGCAGTTCAGATAAATGGTAACGCATCAAATTCAACCAATGCCAAATTTGAAGTACTCAACACTGGAAGTAATTTCACAATGTCAGGAGGTACAATTACAATTGTAAGGGGTAATGGATCAACAACAACTCCAGCTTCTCCATTCGGAGATTTATATATCCGCCCAGCAACAGGAACAATTTCAGGTGGTACAGTAGTTTTTGACCATACAGGCGTTAATTCACCGGAAAACTATTTTCTTGAAACTAATATTCCATTAAATAATATTACGGTTACTAGTGTTAGTGCTGCCAATTATTCAAAAGTACGGATACTGACAAGTCCTCTGGTCGTTAATGGGAATATGATAATTAATGCAAACAGTGTTTTAGATGCGAATAATATTAATGTTACTTTTAATGGTAACCTTATAAATACACCCGGAATTGGTGGTTATATCTACGGAACAAATATTACGACTTTTAATGCCCCTGCCGGGGGAGCAGTTGCAGGAGCACAAACCGTCACCGGGGCAACAAATTTTTACGATCTGGTTGTTAATCCGTCCACCTCTCTCACACTGACGAGTCCATCAACTGTTTACAGAAACATGACTATCACTACCGGTACCCTGATTCTCGCTGGTAATCCAGTCACCCTGCTTGGCGACTTAACTAACAACGCAAGTTATACTGACAACAATACTGTCGGCAGTGGTATTATTCTGAACGGGTCAGCACAACAGAAAATAACCGGAACCGGATCATTTGCCAGGTTGACCCTGGATAATTCAAATGGTGCCAGGACGGAAAGTAATATTACACTACAGGAGGATCTGACACTGACAAATGGAATTCTTGATATTAATTTACATTTGATCACACTGGGTGTCAACAGTCTTATTCAGGGTTCTTCTTTCGGAGTAACCAAGATGATCGCCTCAGATGGAGTCTTTAGTAATGTGGGTATCAGGAAATTCTTTAATCCGGGTGCTATTTCATTTCTTTACCCAATAGGAACATCGGGGAAATATACGCCGGCACTTTTAACTGCTAGTTCAAGTAATACAGTTGGCTTTGTGCGTATTAATAATATCAACAGCCAACATCCGGCAGTCACTGATCCAAATAACGCCCTCCAGTATTACTGGGATGTACAAAGCTCAGGTATAACTAATTTTACAGGAAGCCTTGTTCTTAACTATTTACAGTCAGACGTAGTCGGCGATGAACCTAATTATCTGGCAGCCAGATTAATAGTTCCAGGCACTGCGTGGAGTCTGACAGCAGGTGTGGATGCTACACTGAACACAATTACCAAAAATTTCCTCGGGTTAAACAACCTGAGCGGTGAATATACTGCCGGAGTTGCCTCCGTATTCCCCGGCAATGTACCTATTTACACCTCTAATGCAGATGGGAACTGGACTGATCCTACTATTTGGACTCAAACCGGAGGTGATCCGTATCCTTGTCCTCCCGGAGGTCCAAATGGATTTATTGTAGTTATAAATCATGTTGTGACACTGGATGCCAATTATTGTTCTGCATACCGGACAACAATCAATAATGAATTGAGGGCAGTATCCACGCATTACGGGCATAATCTTGGAACTGTCGATGGTAGTGGTACCTTATATCTTGAGAGTGGCTCTTTCCCTGCAGGACTTTATACTTCATTTCTGGGTTGTGCAAATAACTCAACCGTGGAATATGGCGGGTCAGGAACATACACCATAATTGCAGATCTTTATGATGATATTTCCAATATAACTTTCTCAGGCACAGGAACGCGTGTTCTGCCAAACAAGGATCTTACAATATGCAATACCTTTAAGATTGACGGACCTCTTGTTGACAATAGTATTTACAATAAGAAACTGGTTATCAAGGGTACCATGGAAAGGTATAACACAGGTTCATTTAAAAGAGGTACAGGACCTGGTGCAACAGTTTCTTTCTCGGGAACATCACCACAGACCATCGGGGGTGTATCAGGTGATTTCACCGGGACAAATGCTTTCAATAACCTGGAGATAAACAACTTAGCCGGTCTCAGGATAAATGATGGTGGGGCAGTGGATGTGGCAGGTAATTTATTACTTACAAATGGATTGATTAATACCGCATCTACCAGAACACTGACAATTACTAATTCCTTAGTTAATTGTGTCGTGCCGGCCGGTGGAAGCATTACTTCATTTGTTGACGGTCCACTTGTTAAGAAGATCAGTATGTTTGATAACTTCCTTTATCCTATAGGGAAGAATATATCTGGTGTGGGGAATGTTCTCGGAAATAATATCAGGATATCTTCCACACAGAGCGGGCCAGCATTATGGTCAGTTGAATATTATAATCCTAACAGTACATCGACTAATTATAGCGCTCCTCTCCAGGGAGTCAGCGGTCAGGAATACTATAAAGTTATATCTGTGCCTGGGAGTCAGGCTATTCTGAGTATAAACTGGACTCCTTCAAGTGATGTGACGCCTCTTGTTACCGGAGGATTATCAAACATCAGGCTGGCAGGGTATAATACTGGTACTTCCTCATGGGAGGAGATTCCTACAATGGCAACCGGAAATAATTCAAACGGTACAGCTACGTCTACAAGTCTTATTACGACAACAGGTGACAATGACTATACACTTGCTTCAATAACCAGTCTGAAACCCAGAGCTAAGCTTTCTCCCACCGGACCGGTTTGCGGAGCTTCCGGAATTCCGGTCACATTCACAGCGCCTTTCGTAATACCTTTTGATTATTCATTAAGCTATACCATTAATGGTGTGGCACAGGTTCCTGTAACAATTACTTCTGGGATGGTTCCATATACTTTGCCGACACCTGTTGCGGGTGTTTACAAGCTTACGGACTTCACTTACAATAGCGGAGCGTCAATAGGTGTTGCTGATGCCGGGACCATATCTGTATTTGATTCACCAACAGTGGCTGATGCAGGACCCGACCAGACACAGTGTGGGATAACAACTGCCAATTTAGCCGGTAATGTACCTGTAACAGGTACCGGCTTATGGAGTATTATAAGTGGCTCAGGTGGTACCGTTATAACTCCTTCCAGTCCTGGAAGTCAGTTTATAGGACTAAATGGTGTTTCATATACACTTAGATGGACAATAAGTAATGGAACATGCATTTCATCGGACGATGTGGTAATTAATTTTACAATATTACCTGACCCTCCCGTTGCAGCACCTGCACAGACTTTTTGTGGACCTTCAACAATAGCCAATCTGGTGGCCATTCCACCAGTGGGATCAACTGTCGATTGGTACAGTGCTGCCACAGGAGGCGTTCTTTACCCCTCAGGCACTGCTCTCATTTCGGGCACAACTTACTATGCAGAATCTAATGGTGGTTGTTTAAGTCTTACCAGAACACCTGTGACTGCCACAATAAATCCAATACCTGTTCCTTCCTTGAACGGGCCTAATTCAGTCTGTGTAGGTTTAACAGGCAATATTTATATCACTGATGCTGGAATGAACAATTATATGTGGGTTGTCAGTGGTGGCTTCATCACATCAGGTGGTACTTTAACTGATAATACAGCCACTGTTACATGGAACACAAGTGGGGTCAGGTCAATTAGTGTGAATTATACCCAGGCTGGTTGCAGTGCAGTTACACCTACAGTCTATAATGTAACAGTAAATTCTGGTCCAACAATTACACTGGGTTTAAACCCATCAGTTTGTTCAGGTGATGTGTTGGCTAATCTTACATATAGTGCAACTACAGGAAGTCCTGATCAATATAGTATCGCTTATAGTGCTGCAGCTCATACAGCCGGTTTTGCAGATGTAGTCAATTCAGTATTGCCGGCCAGCCCTATATCATTGATCGTGCCCGGAGCTGCAGCCTGCCGGATCTTATTCAGGTGACCTTACTGTTAGCAAACAGTCTGAATGGCTGTGTTAGTGCATACCTACCCTATAAGTATTACTATAAGTAGCAGACCGGTGCCTACCTTTACAGCTGAACCTGGTGCAACTGCCTGTTCCGGTACAGATGTAACCTATACGACTCAGGGAGGTCAATCCAGCTATGTATGGACATTCCCGGGAGTAGCCGGTACTGATTACAGCATTACCTCAGGTGGTACATCCTCGGATAATAGTGTAACGCTAAAATGGTTAACGGCAGGTGTTAAGACAGTTTCAGTTAATTATACCAATGCAAGCGGTTGTAATGCAGTTGCGGATGTTTCATCAATACCGACAACTGTCACTCTTCTACCAGTTCCATCTTTTACTTCACAGCCCGGAGCTACTGCTTGTGCTTTCTCAGATGTTACATATTCCACGCAGGCAGGTCAGACTAATTATATATGGACCTTCACCGGAATATCGGGTACCGATTATAGTATAACAACCGGTGGCACAGCCTCTGATAACAGTGTGACGCTGCAATGGCTTACTGCAGGAGTGAAAATTGTCTCAGTTAATTATACAAATGCGGGTGGTTGTACGGCTTCCAGTGCTTCATCATCAACTCCGACAACTGTAAATCTCGCAGCTATCCCAACATTTACAGCAGAACCGGGTGCAACAGCCTGTTCTTCAACAGATGTCACATATACAACACAACCAGGACAAACCAATTATACCTGGACATTCACAGGTGTTGCAGGAATTGACTATAATATTACCTCAGGAGGAACCCCCACTGATAACAGTGCTACACTGCAATGGCTTACCGCAGGAATAAAAACAGTTACAATTAATTACACCGACGCAGGTGGGTGTACTACTTCAAGCCCTGCCTCCTCTGCACCAACCACTGTAAGTCTTCTTCCGGTTCCATCATTTACTGCGCAACCTGGAGCGACTGCCTGTGCTACTGCTGATGTTATATATACAACCCAGGCAGGTCAGACAAATTATATATGGACCTTTACAGGAATATGCAGGAACTGATTATAGTATTACATCCGGAGGTACGATCACAGATAACAGTGTTACTTTGAAGTGGCTGAATGCAGGTGTCAAAAGTGTAACCATTAATTATACAAATGCGGGTGGATGTACCGCTTTAAGTGCCACATCTTCAATACCGACCACAGTTTCACTTCTGCCGGTTCCAACCTTTACAGCTGAACCGGGAGCCACGGCCTGTGCATCAACAGATTTGACCTATTCGACCCAGGCTGGCCAGAGCAATTATATATGGACTTTTACTGGTGTGGCCGGAACAGACTACACTATTACCACAGGTGGAACAGCTACCGATAATAGTGTTACACTTAAATGGCTGACTACAGGTATTAAAACGGTAACAATAAATTATACAAGCGCAGGTGGATGCACGGGTGCATCAGCAGCTTCATCAATCCCAACAGTGATAAGTCTGGCACCTACTATAGCGAATGCCGGGGCAGATCAAAACGGTGCTGCCACATGTGGACTCACAATTGTTACTTTGTCTGCTAATACCCCTGTTGATGGAACCGGGTTATGGAGCATCGTTAGCGGAACAGGAGGTACTGTTACAGCTCCTGGAAGCCCTTCCAGCACCTTTACTGGTGTTGCAGGAACTACCTATGTATTACGATGGACAATTACTAATCCTCCATGTACTCCTTCCACTGATGATGTTACAATAACATTTAATCAACCACCTTCACCGGCAAATGCCGGACTCGACCAGACAGATGCTGCAATGTGTGGATTGACAAGCACAACCCTTACAGCAAGTACCCCTACGATTGGAACAGGTACCTGGAGTATAATAGGCGGGGCAGGTGGTACTGTTGCCAGTCCAAATAGTCCAACAAGTGCATTCACCGGAGTTGCCGGGACAACCTATGTACTTAGATGGACTATTACGAATCCTCCCTGTACTCCAACTGTCGATGATGTTAACATTACATTCCATCAGAATCCGACACCCGCTAATGCCGGGCCTGATCAGATTGATGCTTCGACCTGTGGACTTACTCTGGTGACACTGGCTGGTAATAATCCAGCAATTGGCACCGGAAACTGGAGTATAATAAGCGGATCAGGAGGAACTTTTGCTAATGCTTCTTTATTCAATACTACATTTAATGGCACTCCGGGAACAACGTATGTGCTCCGCTGGACTATAAATAATCCTCCATGTGTAGCCTCATTTGACGATGTTACCGTAAAATTCAATCAGGAACCGACTGTAGCAAATGCCGGATCAGATCAGATAGGCTCAGCAACTTGCGGACTCACATCTGTAACCCTTACTGCTAATAATCCTGTTATAGGTACGGGTACATGGAGCATTGTAAGTGGTGCAGGCGGTTCATTCGATAATGCTGCACTGAGTAATGCAACCTTTAGCGGAACAGCAGGAACAACATATGTTTTACGATGGACAATAGATAACCCTCCATGTACCCCATCAACAGATGATGTTACCATTACCTTCAATCAGGATCCTACCACGGCTGATGCAGGACCAGATCAGACAGATGCCTTGACCTGTGGCCTTACAATGGTTACTTTGGCAGGCAATAATCCGGTTGTCGGGACAGGATCATGGAGTATAGTAAGTGGAAGCGGCGGCTCTTTTGCCAATCCATCACTTAATAATACAACTTTCACCGGTACAGCCGGAACAGCGTATGTTCTGCGCTGGACAATAAGCAACCCTCCATGCTTACCTTCATCCGACGATATTACTGTCACTTTTAACCAGAGTCCGACTACTGCTGATGCGGGCCCTGATCAGACAGGAGCTTCTACATGCGGACTGACCACAGTTACTCTTGCAGCCAACAATCCTGTTGTGGGAACCGGATCGTGGAGTATCGTAAGTGGTGCAGGTGGATCATTTGGGAATACCTCGTTGAATAATTCAACATTTACAGGTACAGCCGGAGTTACATATGTTCTTCGCTGGACTATCACAAATGCTCCATGCGCATCCTCCACAGATGATGTTACAATAACATTCAACCAGGAACCGACAATTGCAGATGCTGGTGCTGATCAGACCGATGTCGCAACCTGTGGACTTACAACAGTTACTCTTGCAGGTAATAGTCCTGTTATAGGCCAGGGACATGGAGTATTATAAGTGGGAGTAGGAGGTTCATTCACAAATGCATCACTGAACAATACAACATTTTCAGGTACTGCAGGAACAACTTATGACCTTCGCTGGACAATAAGCAGTCCTCCCTGTGTGCCTTCAACAGACGATGTAACCATTACATTTAACCAGGCACCCACAACAGCTAATGCAGGACCTGATCAGAATGGTGCCGCAACATGTGGATTGACAACAGTTAGCCTGGCAGCTAATAATCCTGTTAGTGGTACAGGTACCTGGAGCATTGTAAGTGGTAGCGGAGGCTCATTTGCGGATGCCATCACTTAACAATACAACATTTACAGGTACAGCAGGGACTACATCATACATCTGCGCTGGACCATAAGTAACCCGCCATGTGCCGATTCATTTGACGATGTCACATATGTACTAAGTGTCAGCCCGACATGGCCGATGCAGGCCCGGATCAGACCGATGCAGCTACATGCGGCTTAACACTGTTACCCTGGCAGCAAATACGCCAACTGTAGGATCTGGTACCTGGAGTATAATGGGAGGTACGGGAGGTACAATCACTGATCCTTCTGATCCTGTTAGTACCTTCAGTGGAGACCCGGGTAAGACTTATAGCCTGAGATGGACAATTAGCAATCCACCATGTACACCTACATTCGATGATGTAAATATTACTTTTAATGAGAATCCGACTACGGCGGATGCTGGGTCCTGATCAAACAGGATTATCAATGTGTGGAATTACAGTGACAACCCTTCAGGGTAATGCTCCGGTTGATAGGAACAGGCACCTGGACCATAATAAGTGGTATTGGAGGAAATATTACCGCAGCAAACAGCCCGACAAGCACCTTCACAGGTACAGCCGGTGTTGCTTACTTATTGAGATGGACAATTACACAATCCTCCCTGCACTGATTCATTTGATGAAGTCAATATAGTATTTAATCTTGTTCCAACTCCAACATTTACTGTTGAACCAGGGGCTTCAACATGTACCGGCATTGATGTAACATATTCAACACAGGCTGGTCAATCGGATTATTTATGGACTTTTACCGGTATATCAGGAACAGATTATACTATTGTATCTGGAGGTACATTGACAGATAATACTGCAGTGGTAAGATGGCTGACTCCCGGAAATAAAACTGTAACAATAAATTACTCTAATACAGCCGGTTGTAGTGCCTTAGTCACAACTTCTTCATCACGACAATGTTATCGCAACACTTCCGGTCAGCGTAACAATAACAGCCGATGCCAATCCTGTCTGCGACGGGACCACGGTTAACTTCACGGCAACACCTGTTAACGGAGGCCTTACACCGTCATACCAGTGGTACAACGGGGCAGTTCCGGTAGGTATTGACAGTCCGACATATTCCTATGCACCGGCAGATGGTGATATCATCACGGTTGTTCTCACTTCGAGTGAGACATGTCAGAGCGGCGGTCCTGCAACATCCAATGCAATACTGATGAATGTCAACCCGGTACTTCCGGTCAGCGTAACAATAACAGCCGATGCCAATCCTGTCTGCGACGGGACCACGGTTAACTTCACGGCAACACCTGTTAACGGAGGCCTTACACCGTCATACCAGTGGTACAACGGGGCAGTTCCGGTAGGGATTGACAGTCCGACATATTCCTATGCCCCGGCAGACGGTGATATCATCACGGTTGTTCTCACTTCGAGTGAGACATGTCAGAGCGGCGGTCCGGCAACATCCAATGCAATATTGATGAATGTCAGCCCGGTACTTCCGGTCAGCGTAACAATAACAGCCGATGCCAATCCTGTCTGTGACGGGACCATGGTTAACTTCACGGCAACGCCTGTTAACGGAGGCCTTACACCGTCATACCAGTGGTACAACGGGGCAGTTCCGGTAGGTATTGACAGTCCGACATATTCCTATGCACCGGCAGACGGTGATATCATCACGGTTGTTCTCACTTCGAGTGAGACATGTCAGAGCGGCGGTCCGGCAACATCTAATGCAATATTGATGAATGTCAGCCCGGTACTTCCGGTCAGCGTAACAATAACAGCCGATGCCAATCCTGTCTGTGACGGGACCATGGTTAACTTCACGGCAACGCCTGTTAACGGAGGCCTTACACCGTCATACCAGTGGTACAACGGGGCAGTTCCGGTAGGTATTGACAGTCCGGCATATTCCTATGTACCGGCAGACGGTGATATCATCACGGTTGTACTCACTTCGAGTGAGACATGTCAGAGCGGCGGTCCGGCAACATCTAATGCAATACTGATGAATGTTAACCCGGTACTTCCAGTCAGCGTAACAATAACAGCCGATGCCAATCCTGTCTGTGACGGGACCACGGTTAACTTCACGGCAACGCCTGTTAACGGAGGCCTTACACCGTCA
Source organism: uncultured Bacteroidales bacterium (assembly GCA_963843635.1). GTDB lineage: Bacteria > Bacteroidota > Bacteroidia > Bacteroidales > VadinHA17 > LD21. The sequence continues at coordinate 39,556 of CAWJLF010000001.1, forward strand.
TACCAGTGGTACAACGGGGCAGTTCCGGTAGGTATTGACAGTCCGACATATTCCTATGCACCGGCAGATGGTGATATCATCACGGTTGTTCTCACTTCGAGTGAGACATGTCAGAGCGGCGGTCCGGCAACATCTAATGCAATATTGATGAATGTCAGCCCGGTACTTCCGGTCAGCGTAACAATAACAGCCGATGCCAATCCTGTCTGTGACGGGACCATGGTTAACTTCACGGCAACGCCTGTTAACGGAGGCCTTACACCGTCATACCAGTGGTACAACGGGGCAGTTCCGGTAGGTATTGACAGTCCGACATATTCCTATGCACCGGCAGACGGTGATATCATCACGGTTGTTCTCACTTCGAGTGAGACATGTCAGAGCGGCGGTCCTGCAACATCCAATGCAATACTGATGAATGTCAACCCGGTACTTCCAGTCAGTGTAACAATAACAGCCGATGCCAATCCTGTCTGCGACGGGACCACGGTTAACTTCACGGCAACGCCTGTTAACGGAGGCCTTACACCGTCATACCAGTGGTACAACGGGGCAGTTCCGGTAGGTATTGACAGTCCGACATATTCCTATGCACCGGCAGACGGTGATATAATAACAGTTGTTCTCACTTCGAGTGAGACATGTCAGAGCGGCGGTCCTGCAACATCCAATGCAATACTGATGAGTGTTAATCCACTTCCGACAGTTGTTATTACGGACCCGGCACCTGTATGTATGCCTGCTACTGTAGATCTTACAGATGCAGCAATAACATTTGGAAGTACAGCAGGACTGGATTATACATACTGGACAGATGCATCTGCTAGTGTGTCATATACCTCACCGACGGCTGCCGTTGCAGGCACCTATTATATAAAGGGAACAAATCCTGTTACAGGTTGCTTTGATATTCAACCGGTTACTGTGGTAATAAATGCCCCCCCGATAGTTTTGATTACTGATCCTGCACCAGTTTGTTCACCTTCTACAGCAGATCTGACTGATCCGTCAGTTACAGCAGGAAGTACTGCTGGAATTGACCTGACTTACTGGACCGACGCAGCAGCAACGGTACCGTATGCCACGCCTGGTACAGCTACTACAGGAACCTATTACATTAAAGGGACTGACCTTTTAACAGGATGCTATGATATTGAAACAGTAAATGTGGTTGTCAATGATTCGCCTGTGGTTAACGGGGCAGTAACTAATGTCATGTGTAACGGATCATCAACGGGAGCAATCGATATTACTGTGACAGGTGGATCATCTCCCTATTTATTCGCATGGACAGGCACAGGGGTTATCCCTGACTCTGAAGATCAGACAAATCTTGCAGCAGGTCCGTATTCAGTTGTTGTTACTGATGCAAACGGATGTGCTGCTTCAGAAAATATGAATTTAAGTGAACCGGCAACTGCACTGGATGGTACAATTACCTTGCAGGATAATGTAACTATTAGCGGTGGTAACGATGGAAGTGTAACGGTTGAGGGTTCAGGGGGAACGCCGCCTTATATGTATCGGTTTGAAAGTGACCCTTACCAGGCATCAGGTACTTTTGCATCACTTACTGCCGGAAATTACACTGTTACAGTTCAGGATGCCAATCTTTGTACATTTGATGTTCCTGTGATAATAACCCAGCCATTGGCAAGCCTCTCCGGAAGTGTTGTTTCACTGACAAACGTTACTTGTTTCGGGACATCCACAGGAACTGTCACAATTGAAGGAAACGGAGGTTTGGCGCCTTATGAATACCAGCTTGGCTCGGGACCGTTTCAGTCATCCGGCACATTTGGGTCACTTGCTGCTGCAGACTATACTGTTACGATACAGGATGTTAATTTAAACACATTTGAAGTCATTTTCACTATTACTGAGCCCGCAACAGCAGTCAGCGGAATTATATTGTCGAAGACAGATGTTATTTGTTTTGGCAATAATACAGGAAGCGTGACAGTTGAAGGTTCGGGAGGGACACCTCCATACCAGTATAAACTGGGCTCTGGAGCATACCAGGTATCAGGGGAATTCAGTTCTCTTGTTGCAGGAGACTATATAGTTACTGTGCAGGATGCTAATCTTTGTACCTTTGATATCCCGGTTACAATTTCACAACCATTGTCAGCCTTAAGTGGTACGTTGTTACACAGACAAATGTGTCATGTTCCGGTTTATCAGATGCATCATTTGCGATCAATGCTTCAGGCGGATACTCTCCTTACTAGTACAGTCTGGATGGAGGGGCATTCCAGTCGTCCGGTGCTTTCAGTAATCTGGCGCAGGAACATATACTGTTACTATAAGTGATGCCTCATCGTGTACTGTGGATATTGATGTAATTATAACTGAGCCGGAGGTACTATCCATATCCTTTGAGAAGACTGATGCTTCCTGTCCGGATGTGGCATGATGGTTCAATAACACTTACTGTGACAGGAGGTACACAGCCATATAAATATTTATGGTCTGATGGTATTACAACCCCGACACTTGCTGATATCACTGATGGTACATACAGTGCCGTGATAACAGATCAGAACAACTGTGCTGCTCCTATATGTGGAAGTAGGTGTAAATGGCTCAGAAAAATGCCTTGAAATACCGGAAATAATAACACCTAACAATGATGGATATAATGATGAGTGGAGGATAAAGAATATTGATCTTTTCCCGAATGCTGAAGTACTGGTTTACACCAGATGGGGTAAACTTGTATTTAAGTCCAGAAATCTTTCAGCAGATCCATGGAAAGGTACATTTAAAGGAAAGCTCCTTCCTACGGATTCATATCATTATATTTTACATCTGAATGATGGATCAGAACCACAGATCCGGTGTAATAAGTATTATCAGGTAAGAATTAAAAATTCAGACAATATATGAGCTATTTGAGACGCATACTTACAGCAATTATTTTCTGCTTCACTTTTGGAGTTGCTGTTGCTCAGCAGGTCCCGATGTACAGTCAGTATATCATGAATGGGTTTCTTGTAAATCCTTCTTTTGCCGGACGAGATGGTTATACAACCGTCAACCTGACTGTAAGAGAACAATGGGTTGGACTTGCGGGTGCTCCCAGTACTTATGCTGCAAGTTTTCAGACCAGACTCCTGAAAGACAGTTACATATCAAAATCCACTTCTGTCACGAAAGAAACTTATCAAACCGACCAAGGGAGGGAAAGTGGGTGTTGGTGGTTATATCTTTAATGATAATAACGGAATAATGCATCGGACAGGATTCCAGGCTGCCTATTCCTATCATATTGCATATGGGTCAGACAGGAGGATATCCCAATGACCTGGCTTTTGGACTGGCATTACAGCATACCAGTTTTATATTAATACAGATGGATTGTTTACAATCATGATGATCCCTTGATAATGGGTTATGACAGATCAGTTTTTATTACCGGATTTTAATTTCGGTACAAGCTTTACTACGTCACGTTATTATGTTGGCTTTGCTATGACAAATATATTTAAGAGGCTCGCTATTGTTTGCCGATACATCTATCTAATAAGAATACTCAGCTGGGTAATTTTTTCCTTACGGGTGGCATTAAATTTCCGCTTAGCCCCAGACTGGGTACTTGAGCCATCAGCATTTATTAAATCATCAGATATGGTATTTAAATCGCTTCAGGTTGACCTGACCTCTCGTATTTTTTACAAGGATGATTATTGGGCTGGGATTATCATACAGAACAAATGATGCCATTATCGCCATGCTGGGACTTAAATATGACAGGTTCTATTTTGCTTACGCATTTGATTTTACAGCTAACCCAGTTACGACAACAAAGTTTTGGAACTCATGAGTTCACTGTGGCTGTCAAATTCGGAGAAAGTGCAAGAAGATACCGATGGATAAGCCATTCTAAGATTAATCAATATGCAATAACGTTGTTTTTTTCAGTAATTTCACTTTGCCAGTTACTGGTTACCTCATTTAAGGGGTTATGCACAGGAAAGTAACATGGATCTGTAAGGCTTATGTTTTATAATGTGGAAAATCTTTTTGATACCTTATGATGATACCCTGACCAATGATGAAGATTTTCTTCCTGAAGGGTCGATGAGATGGACATCAGGCACGGTACCGGAAAAAAATTGAAGTCGTTATATAAAACCATTGTGGCGGCAGGAGAGTGGAGACCTCCAGCGATTGTTGCGTTTTGTGAGGTTGAAAACAGGAAGGTTCTTGAAGATCTTATTACCGACACAACTCTGGAAAAATATGATTATCAGTATTGTTCATGAAGACTCACCTGACAGGAGAGGAATTGATGTTTGTCTCTTATATACAACGATCGGGTTAAACTCATTGATTACAGATACCTGAATCCTGCATGGACTGCAGAGGACATATTTTAATACACGTACAATTCTGTATGCCAAAGTTGGAATTACATCGGTGATACACTTCATCTATTTTTAAATCATTGGCCATCCAGGAGGGGAGGAGTGCTTGCCGGAGGGATATGAGATTGAGGATAGCTGAATATGATCAGGAACAAGGTCGATTCGCTTATTCGAAAGAAGCACTGGCGAAAATCAATCTTATAGGGTGATTTTAATTGCTAATCCGGGTGACAGGGAGATAGAATCACTGATTACTGGCAGATACAGATCAGGAACACTCATTGATAAACCTTTCAGAAGCGTTATCAGTGAATAGGCAAGGTACTTATAAGTACATGGGACATGGGAAATGATTGATCAGGTTTTTGTCTCTGAAGGTTTATTAACAGGGAAGAAGGGTTATTCTATTGATAAGGGATGTCAGAATATTTAAGCCGGATTTTCTGCTTACGGATGACCCCAAATATTCCGGACTAAAGCCCTTTCCAACATACAGTGGATATCAGTACCATGGAGGATTCAGTGATCATCTTCCTGTACTTCTGGATCTGAGGCCAGAGCAAGGGGGTCAACAGGAGTAAGACCTAATTCTTTGCCTTTTTCGAGCATAAGTTTCATTGCAGCGTCATGGTCATTGGGTATTATCCCATCGAGTATTGCTTCCCTTATAGCATTCTTTATCATGCCGACCTCCTTCCCTGGTTTGATTCCAAAGACATTGATTATCTCATTTCCATCAATGGGCGGCTGAAAATTTCTGATAGCATCTTTCTCTTCAATCTCCCTGAGTTTGTTCCTTACAAGTTTGAAGTTTTCAAGGTGCTGCTTCTTTTTAGCTTCATTCTTTGAAGTTATATCAGCTTCACACAGCAACATAAGATCATCAATGTCATCTCCGGCTTCAAAAAGCAGTCTCCTGACGGCTGAATCAGTCACCGTTTCCTGGGAAAGGACAATGGGGCGAAGATGAAGATCAACGATCTTCTGAACGTATTTCATCTTTTCATTGAGAGGGAGTTTCAGGTTGCTGAAAGATGTCAGGGATCATTTTTGAGCCTAAATATTCATGACCATGGAATGACCATCCTGAATCAGGAAAATAGCTTTTTGTAACAGGTTTGCCAATATCGTGGAGAAGAGCAGCCCATCTTAGCCAGAGATTGTCAGTGTTTTACTGATGTTATCAAGCACTTTCACTGGAATGCAGGAAATTATCCTTATGTGCCTTTCCCTCCTTAATCTCAACACCTTTCATGTTATCAAGCTCGGGAAGTATTATTTTAAGAAGACCGGCTCTTTCAAGCATTATGAATCCTTTGAAGGCTTTTCGCACATAATTATTTTATTCAGTTCGGCAATTATTCTTTCTGATGATACAATTTTTATTCTTTCTGCATTTACAGTAGATGGATCTGAATGTCCTGTCTTCGATTTTAAAATTTAGCTGTGTGGCAAACCTTATAGCTCTGATCATCCTGAGAGGATCATCCGAGAATGTCTTATCAGGCTCAAGGGGAGTTCTTATTATTTTGTTTCTTAAGATCATTCAGTCCTCCAAAGGGATCAAGGAATTCGCCGAAAGTATCCCTGTTAATACTTATTGCGAGAGAATTAATAGTGAAATCCCTTCTATTCTGGTCATCCTCAAGTGTACCATTTTCCACAACAGGTTTCCTCGATTCCCTGTTATAAGACTCTTTTCTAGCTCCGACAAATTCAATTTCATATTCCCCATGTCTGAACATTGCAGTTCCGAAATTCTTGAATACATTTACTTTTACAGATGGACTTATCTTTTTTGCCACTTTCCGGGCGATGTCAATTCCACTGCCAATTACCAGAATATCAATGTCTTTTTCGGGATGATCTCTTTTTAGAATGCAGTCTCTCACCCAACCACCTATAACATATGCCTTTACATTCTCTTCTGTAACTACATCTGAAAGGTGCTGAATATTTTGTCATTAAGACATATGTTCATATATAGATATGACAATTTGTTGATTAATTCATGACAAAGTTACAATTTCTGATTAAATTTTTGTAAATTATGATATTATGTGTTAAATGGCACAAAGGTTGTCATATCTCTAAACAAAGTGGAATTACGAATGTTTATAAAATAAAAAATCAAATGGTAGAGCATTTAACTAAAGAAACGTTTTTGGATAAGGTATTCAATTACGAAAAGAATAAGGATTGGAAATTTGAAGGCACAAAGCCTTGTATAATAGATTTCTATGCTGATTGGTGTGCACCTTGTAAGATAGTGTCTCCAGTACTTGAGGATCTGGCAAAAGACTTCGAAGGGAAACTTGATGTTTTTAAGGTAAATACCGAGGAAGAGCAGGAATTAGCATCAGCTTTTGGAATAAGAAGTATTCCTTCTTTTTTGTTTGTCCCTGCGGAAGGCCAGCCACAGATGGCAATGGGTGCATTACCCAAGGAAACTTTCGTTAAAGCATTTAAAGATGTACTTGGTGTAGAGAAATAGGCTATTCGTCAAAAAATGAGCCTATTTATATTAATTTTCTCAAAAAAATGCAACAATTTCTTTTCAAAGAGCGTTTAATATTTCAGAAGCTGTAACTATAAGTTACAATGGTTTTTTTCATAAATTTAGGTTTAGGGTAGTAAAGTAAATCAGGGCTCCGGCCCTGATTTATTTTTATGCAAGGTCCTTAAAAATGCTGTTGATCTCCTCCTCGGTTGACTTCAGTTTTTTCTGACACTCTTTTATGAGTTCGGAAGCATGCCTGACTTCTGTAGATAGCTTATCAACATCAAGGTCTCCAGTTTCTATGTTGTGAAGTATCTCTTCGATCTTTTTCACTGCTTCATTAAATGAGAATTCCTTTTTAGCCATGTTCTTAGATATTAGGTATTGTATTTTGAACTTTGTAAATATTTTTTAGTCACCATCAGTTCTTATCCTTATCCTTCCTTTTGCTTACTATACTCTCGATTTTCCCTTTGCTGAAGCGTGTTTCAATTATATCATCGCTTTTTACCTGGTCACTTCGTTTTAATATTTTCCCTCCCAGGGAAGTGATTGTGTAACCTCTGAGAAGCACATTTTCAGGTTTCAGGATATTGAGGGTATTCTCAAGTGATGACATTTTTGATTTTTTTCTGTCAATGTCAGCAATTGTAATATTTTTCAGACTGTAACAATTCCTGTCGGTAATTGACTTTCTTTTCTCAATGAATGATCTGGCAGAATGATTAAGCCTGGAGCCCTGGCTTGCAGGAGTAATCGATGCCTGGTAAAGGAAGTGTTTTCCAATGTTTATAATGTTTATTATTTTTTCTGACAACTTATCTCGTATCTGTGAGATCATTATTTTCGACATTGGGAGCAATCTCATGCCAGATGAATCCACAATATTCCTGTACTTATCAATGGTTAACTGCGCAAGATTCCTTATTTCCGAACCAATCTCTGTAAGGTGGCTGTCAAACTGGATTATGCTATCGATGATATAGTCAGCAACTGCAGTAGGTGTTTTTAGTGCCAGACAGGCAACCATGTCCGTTACCGAAAGATCTTTTTCATGGCCGATTCCGGTGACAACAGGCAAAGGAAATTGAGTAATATGGTAAGCTATATTATAATTGTCAAACCAGCTGAGGTCCGTTTGTGATCCTCCTCCCCTGATGATGACGACAACATCAAAATATGAATACTTTTCTGCTATTCTGTCGAGTGATTTGATGATACCATACTCTGTTTCTTCTCCCTGCATTGCGCTTTCAAAAAGTGAGGTATAGAATACAAACCCATAACTGTTACCAGTAAGATGATTCATGAAATCTGAATAACCTGCAGCATTTCTGGAGGATATAATTGCAATTCTTTGGGGAACCAAGGGAACCCCAAGTTCTCTATTCATCGTAAAAACGCCATCCTGCTCCAGTTGTTTAATGATAGCCTGCCGACGCATAGCCATATCTCCTATAGTGAAGGCAGGATCAATATCATTTATTATAAGGCTCAGCCCGTATATCTCATGATATTCCACTTTGACCCTGATCAGGATCTTAAGTCCGGATCTCAGTGTCTGTCCGGTTACGTTTTCAAAAAAGGACTTCAGAAACCGGTACCTCTTGCTCCAGATGATCGCCCTGGCTCTTGACCTGATATTCTTTTCGTCAGCTTGTTTTTCAATGAGTTCAATATAACAGTGCCCTGCATAATTCTCATTTATCTCCGAAATCTCAGCAGTTACCCAATACATGTCAGGCAGAGACATATAGAGAGAATCTCTTATGATAAACTGTAATTCAGTTAGTGATAACCTGTCAGCCATAATTAATTTCTCAGTTTAATTGCCCTTTTAACCCAAACATTCTGTGGTGTTGAAATCCTAATCAGATATATACCCTGATCAAAATATTGAAATTCAGATATATGAATAACTCTTCCTGCATATTCGGGGTATGTTTTTCTGAATATTGTTTTTCCTGAAATTGTAATTACTTCTGCAGTAAATAGCCCAGGTGTTTCACGAAATATCAGTTTAATATCTCCTGTAGACGGATTTGGGGCTATAATAAAGCCATCTTCAGGAGTTTTTGCATATATATTCTGCAATTGTGACAATGTGAGTAACATGTCAGGTATACCATACCCGTAAAGTGAATCAGGTGAATTGAATCTGTCTGCTGATTTACGGAGTGCCTGTATAATATCATTCGCCGTGGCTTCCGGAACTGCCTGCATAAGGCAGGCAGACATCCCGCTGAGAATGGGACATGAAAAGGAGGTGCCGTTTAACCTGGTAACTGTATTCAACGATATTTGGACCGGAACATTCACTCCCATGGCCACATTATCTGGTTTAACACGACCATCACTAGTTGGTCCGGATGAGGAGAAAGAGGAAATTATATTATTGCCGTCCACTGCCCCTGCAGAAAGTACACTGTCACCATCGGCCGGGAAAATAATGTATTTCCATATTTTATCTCTTTCATTGCCGGCACTGTTAACAACCAGGATATTTCGTGAAGCTGCAACTCCGGCAGCTTTTGTAATAAATGCCGTTCTTCCGTTCAGATCTGATGTTTTATAGTCAAGAGCAGGATCATCGAAAGTGAAATATCCAAGAGAACTTGATATAATGTCAGCCCCAAGACTGTCTGCCAGTTCAGCTCCGGCCGCCCAGTAGTCTTCTTCGCAAGGGAATTCTGAATCAACATCTTCAGTTTTGAGAAGGACATACTCAGCCCCCGGTGCTGTTCCCCCTAGCATCCCCGGTAAATCACCTGCCAGCACTGACAAGATAGCTGTGCCATGCTGGCTGGAGTTTAAAACATTATGATTGTTCTTCACAAAATCGTAAGTATATTTTATCCGACCTGAAGATCTCAGTCCATCCAGGGATGAAATAATATCAGTATTTGCAAAGCCACCATCGAGAACCGCAATGAGTATATTTCCCCCGTTATAACCCGATTCATGCAGGAGTGTGCCGTTCAGCATGGTAACAGGCCGATCATAGGAAGGGAAAGGCTCATCACCTGCAATAAATGTGAGTTTATCATTTTTCTGGCTCTTTGAAGAAGGAGATTTGACTGTTATGACATGGTCAACAAATGGTAATGCTTTTACAAAGTTAAGATCGGCCGGAGCCTGTGATTGGAAGAGGGCTGTGTTCATCCACTTTGAAGTACAATGTAGAGTAAGGCCTGATGATATTATCTGGTCCAGGTACTGACGGAACACAGGAAGATCATGAATGTCGAGGTTATTTATTCCTGCCTTATGCCTGCGCTCAATAGCTCTGGTGGAGAGTATGTCTTCAGGGAGGAAATTGCCCGGCGAATAATCTCCCTTATCATTAAAATAGACCCTGTAGAAGTAGTTAAATTGTATCTCCTGTCCATCCAATAAGTTATTGGCTGAAAGTATTACCATTGTAATTACTACAGCCATCCCCTTTTTAAAGATTTGATTAGAAGGATCCATTATTTGATTATTCCGGTTTTTTCAGGGTCCGGTATCTTGCCTTTATTCCTTTCCAGGGAGTCAATATAATTAGTTTCATCCAACTCCAATTGTTGGTCAGAAGGAAGCCCATTTACATAATTCAATTCATATTTAAGGGCCCCGTCATCTTTGTATATCAGCCATTTACCCTCTTTTTGATCGTTAATATACTGACCTGTAATCTGAACCTTACCATCATCATACCAGGCCTCGAATTTTCCTTCAGCTTTTCCATTCCGGTAAGAAGATATCTGGCAAACATTGCCATTGGGGTAATACTGTACCCACTCACCGTTTTTAAGATCATTTTTATAGGTTACCTTTTCGGCTACAGTACTGTCGGGGTAAAATTTTACTGACTGCCCATTCCTTTTATTTCCAGAGTAATATTCTTCACAAATAAGATAATCAGGTATTTCTGCTGAAAAGAATTGCCATTTTCCTTCTTTTTGCTCATTTACATACTTTCCAGTTGAGGACATTTTCCCGTTTGGATGGTAGATAGTAGCATTCGCCTCCTTGCCATCGTTATTGAATATAAGTACAGACTGAAGCTTCCCATCATCCGAGTATCTTCTGAACTCACCTATAGGATGGTTGTCCCTGAAGATTCCATCATACATTATCTCCTTATTAGGATATTTCTTTATCCAGTGTCCCTGTTTTCTGCCCTGTTGGTCAGTCTGATTGATCAAAGTGTCGGATTGGGAAAACGCATTAACTGATACAGCTGTAAAAGATACAAGCAGAATAATTATCTTAAGTCTCATACTCAGGTAACGCTAAATTTTTTACAAAAGTATAAAAAAAAAGAGGCTATCTCAAAAGATGGAATTCAATAACCGCTGAGTTCGCTAAGAATATACGCGAAGATCGCAAAGTGTTAAATGTCAAAATATTGCCTTTGTGTCCTTTGCGTCTGCTTTGCGGTTAAAAATATCTTTTGAGACAGCCTCTTTTTTTGAGTTTATAATGAATTCTTATTTAACCTCTTCGAAGTCAACGTCCGTAACTTCTTCATTTCCCCCCTTCTTATCATCATTTCCGGGTTCTTCCGGACCTGGTTGAGAGGTGGCCTGGTCAGTGTTCTGTGCTGTCTTGTACATCTCTTCTGATGCAACCTGCCATACAGAATTTAATTCAGCAAGCGCCTTATCAATGGCATCAATATCCTGGGACTTATGTGCTTCCTTAAGATTATTTAATGCATTTTCTATTGCAGGTTTTTTGTCAGCCGGCAGTTTATCCCCGAATTCCTTTAGTTGTTTCTCAGTTGTAAAGATCATACTGTCAGCAGTATTTATCTTTTCAACTTTTTCTTTAGCTTTTTTGTCAGCTTCTTCATTTGCTTTGGCTTCATCACGCATTCTCTTAATTTCGTCATCACTTAATCCTGAAGATGCTTCAATCCTTATCCTTTGTTCTTTACCGGTACCTCTGTCCTTAGCCGCTACATGAAGGATTCCATTTGCATCAATGTCAAATGTTACTTCAATCTGTGGGACTCCCCTGGGGGCTGGTGGTATGCCGTCAAGATGGAATCTGCCAATAGTCTTGTTTCCAGGTGCCATGGGTCTCTCTCCCTGCAAAACATGTATTTCAACTGAAGGCTGACTGTCAGCAGCTGTGGTAAACACCTCTGTCTTTTTTGTAGGTATTGTGGTATTGGATTCGATAAGCCTGGTCATCACTCCTCCCATTGTTTCTATTCCGAGAGAAAGAGGAGTGACATCAAGAAGAAGTACATCCTTAACTTCACCAGTGAGTACACCTCCCTGAATTGCGGCACCAACTGCAACCACTTCATCTGGATTCACTCCTTTTGAAGGAGCTTTACCGAAGAATTTTTCAACAAGCTGCTGAATTGCAGGGATCCTTGTCGAGCCTCCAACCAATAATACCTCGTCAATATCTGATATAGATAGTCCCGAATCCTTTAAAGCTATTTTACATGGTTCAATACATGATTGTATCAGTTTATCGCATATCTTTTCAAAATTGGCCCTTGTAAGTGTCTTTACCATGTGTTTAGGAATTCCGTCAACAGGCATAATGTATGGAAGATTGATCTCGGTTGTGGTGGAACTTGAGAGCTCTATCTTTGCTTTTTCTGCTGCTTCTTTAAGACGTTGCAGTGCCATTGGATCTTTTCTGAGGTCAATCCCTTCATCCTTAAGAAATTCTTCAGCCATCCAGTCGATAATGAGATGATCAAAGTCGTCCCCGCCAAGGTGAGTATCACCATTTGTAGATTTAACTTCGAATACGCCATCACCCAGTTCAAGTATAGATATATCAAATGTACCTCCTCCAAGGTCGAAAACAGCTATTTTAAGATCCTGTGATTTCTTGTCAAGTCCATATGCCAGGGAAGCAGCTGTTGGTTCATTAATTATCCTTTTGACATTTAATCCTGCGATTTCTCCGGCTTCCTTTGTAGCCTGTCTCTGTGAGTCACTGAAATAAGCAGGAACAGTAATAACAGCTTCAGTCACTTCCTGACCAAGATAATCTTCAGCAGTCTTTTTCATCTTTTGAAGAATCATGGCTGAAATTTCCTGTGGTGAATACATACGGTCGTCAATCTTAACCCTCGCCGTATTATTATCCCCTTTAACAACATTATATGTTACTCTTTTTATCTCCTTTGTGACTTTGTCATAAGGCTCACCCATGAATCTTTTGATTGAGTAAACTGTCTTCTTGGCATTGGTAATAGCCTGACGTTTTGCAGGATCACCAACCTTGCGTTCCCCGTTTTCAACAAAAGCAACAATCGAAGGGGTGGTTCTTTTACCTTCACTGTTAGGAATTACAACAGGTTCGTTGCCTTCCATAACTGCAACGCATGAATTTGTTGTTCCCAGATCGATTCCAATTATTTTTCCCATATTATAATAATTTTTAATATTTCTTTTTTGTTACTAAGGATAAGCAATGATTATGCCATTAACCCAATTGATCCGTTTTATGTAAATATGGCACTTACAATTCAGTAGAATGACACCACTATCAATTGAAAATATATACCATATTTATTCCTTCTTTTCCACCTGTAATGCATGAGTCTTTACGAAATAAAACTCATAAAGACAGGTAGTTAAGTAAGGTGATGTTTGGAATTTTTACAAAGCCGTATTGAGAGCTTTTGCAGCTTCTTTTTATCTCTATCAGAGGTGAGTATGCTTCTCTGACAAAACGACATGACAGAGAGGGAATACTGTCATATTAAAAAGATATTATTTTATGGCTACATCATCCGTTACAAATCTGTAACTTTGGCTGGTGTAATCAACAAGTAATTATCATGTCGATACATAAGACTGTAAAGAGGGTAACTACCCATGTACTGAATGAGATGAAGCTAAAAGGTGAGAAGATTGCCATGCTCACAGCATATGACTATTCCATGGCCAAGATCATTGATGAAGCCGAGATTGATGTAATCCTGGTGGGTGATTCTGCCTCTAATGTGATGGCGGGTTTTGATACAACTTTGCCGATCACTCTTGACAACATGATTTACCATGCGGCATCGGTTGTCAGGGCTGTTAAGAGAGCATTGGTCGTGGTGGATCTGCCATTCGGCACATACCAGGGAAATTCAAAAGAAGCCCTGGCATCCTCTATTAGAATTATGAAAGAGACAGGAGCTCATGCAGTCAAACTTGAAGGGGGCTTACAGGTTGTTGAATCTGTAGAGAGAATATTGTCAGCAGGAATACCTGTGATGGGTCATTTGGGTCTGACACCCCAGGCAATTCATAAATTCGGAACATATGTTGTCAGGGCTAAGGAGGAAGAAGAGGCCCGCAAGCTAATGGAAGATGCAAGGCTCCTTGAACAGATTGGTTGTTTTGCAGTGGTTCTTGAAAAGATCCCGGCTCGTCTGGCTGAAGAGGTTACCAACACCATCAGGATCCCTGTTATTGGTATTGGCGCCGGGGGAAAAACTGACGGACAGGTACTGGTGATCCATGATATGCTTGGAATTACACAGGAGTTCTCACCAAGGTTCCTTCGAAGATATCATAACCTGTACTCGGAGATAAAAGGTGCTGTTCAGTCTTATATCTCTGATGTCAGATCGCAGGATTTCCCAAATGAAAAGGAGCAGTATTAACTAAAAAGAAATGGCTGAGATCCTATACGAAGACAACCATCTTATTGCAGTTTATAAGCGTTCTTCTGAGCTTGCACAGGGTGATAAGACAGGAGATATATCCCTTGATACGGAAGTAAAAAAATACCTGGCAACGAAATACAAAAAACCTGGTGAAGTTTTCCTGGGTGTTGTCCACAGGCTTGATCGTCCTGTTAGTGGTGTGATATTGTATGCAAGGACCTCAAAGGCCCTTGCAAGGTTGAACGAGATGTTCCGTACACAACAGTTAAAGAAAACATACCTGGCAATAGTGCGGGAACGTCCACCTGAGGATGAAGCTACCATAAATCACTACCTCAAGAAAAATGAGAAACAGAATAAGACATTCGTTTATGAGAATGAGGTTAAGGGATCAAAATTGGCATCTTTAACCTACCGGCTAAAAGGACGGTCTGAGAAATTCTGGCTTCTTGAGGTGGAGCTTCACTCGGGGCGACACCATCAGATACGGGCTCAGCTGGCTGCAATAGGGTGCCCAATCAAAGGGGATCTTAAATATGGATATCAAAGATCGAATGAAGACGGAGGAATAAGCCTCCTTGCACGGAGGCTTGAGTTTATTCATCCTGTAAAAAAAGAGCCTGTTACCATTACTGCACATTTTCCTGATGGAGATGTTTGGTCATATTTCATGGATGCTCTGGCAGATGATGGAATCAGGTAATTGTTCTCTATTTATCAGATATCAATCATAAGCTCTTTTCCCTCTTTATCTGATACCACCACTTTTATTCTGTGCTCCTCCTTTTTATCCTTTCACTGAGCAAGATACAATAGTAATGTGCTCAAAATAAAAGAGATAACTATAATATGCCTGGCTGTTTGTAACCAGGTTTTTATAATTGATGGCAATAGCGGCTGGTCTCTAAAATATATTAACTTGGATATTTGATGGTTAACACCCGGTTAATAAGAGTTAAGGAAAAGTTAAATAGTGCATTAATAAGTATTTAATAATTTATTTTTACGAAATGAACAAAAAGAAGTTTGTTGGCCTTATTGTAATGATGTTATTATCTATTGTAGGGATAATCTGGGTTCAGATAATCTGGATACGGAATGCTGTTAATATTCAGAATGCTATATTCAAGAATAATGTCATGAGAAGCCTGGTCAATACTGCAAATGATATTGAAAGGACACAGCAGATGAATTTTTTTAATAACTTCTGGATTCAACCACCTTTAGGTATCAAGATACATCGGATGATATTGAAGGGTATTTGAACATTGGATCTTATTCCTCCACCCCGGATAATAAGATAAATATTAATATAACAAATCAGACCATTTCCGGTAATTCAGATACAGCCCATATCAGGACCTATAATAAATCGTACACAATAAACGGGGATTCATCTATCGTTGAAGATTCATCCTCATACGTGGTTGCTGCACAAGACAAGAATGGCAAGATGAACATAATCAGCAAGAAAGAAGATCATCAGCCAGTAGAAAGTTCTGACTATATAAGACAACGGGAGTTTTTGAACTGGGTAAAAAAGAGAAGGGACGAATTTCGTAATATGAGCGATCAGAGGATTGCTGAGATATATGGATGGGAAAAGACCCTCGACATAGATAGCAGGGAAGTGGAAATGGCCCTCAATAGAACATTGAGATATTACCAGATTTTTACACCTTTTGAATTTGCGATAATAAAAAACGGGGTTGTAGAGCAGGGAAGATTTACCAAATCATCAAAAAACGAATTCCTTCGTTCCGCTTATGCAGTAAGGCTCTTTCCCGATAATGTTATGAAACAGGATCTAATCTTATCTGTTGTTTTTCCGCAAAGGACCAATTATGTGCTGGGAGGTATTGCCTGGCTGCTTGGTGGTTCACTGATATTTTCACTTTTCATCCTTCTGTCATTTGCCCTGAGCCTTTATTTTATTATCAGGCAGAAAAAGATCTCCGAGATGAAATCGGATTTTATAAATAATATGACACATGAGTTTAAGACACCTATAGCTACAATTTCACTTGCGGCTGATACAATTAACAATCCGAAAGTTATTACAGACGAGAGCAGCATACGTCATTTTATCGAAATGATAAAGAAGGAGAACAGCAGGATGAACAAAAAAGTGGAGACAATACTGCAGATCGCTTCTCTCGATAAAAAGGAAATCGAATTCCGATATGAGAATATTTCAGTTCACACAATAATACGAACGAGCGATCGAAACAATGGAGATTCAGGTTCACCAGAGAAATGGCAGTATAAAAATGAATCTTAAAGCTGAACAGCCTGTTATAAATGGTGATAGCGAACATCTTACAAATCTTGTGAAAATCTGCTCGACAATGCAATTAAATATTCGCCGAGAGTCACCTGAAATAACATCAGTACAAAGAATGTTGAAAAGGGCATTAATTTTGACTGTGGAAGACAAGGGTATCGGAATGATAAAAGCAGTCCAGAGCAAGATTTTTGAAAGGTTTTACAGGCAGAGTTCCGGTAACATACATGATGTAAAGGGATTCGGACTGGGATTAAATTATTCCCGTGCAATAATTGAAGCTCATAAAGGAACAATATCTGTTAATCAGTGAGCCCGGAAAAGGAAGCCGGTTCGATATTTATTTACCATTTAACTGGGAGAACTAAAATGATGATACAAAACCATAAAAATTTTTCTTGGTCGAGGATGACCTGAGTTTTGGTTCAGTTCTTAAATCATACCTTGAAATAAATGACTTCACGGTCGAGTGGGTCGATGACGGAAAATACGCAGTGGACCATTTCAGAAAAGGTGCATTCATATCTGTATACTCGATATCATGCTTCCGCATGTTGACGGATTCACAATTGCGAATGAAATAAGGAAGATCAACAATTAGGTCCCGATAATGTTCCTGACTGCAAAAAAGCTTAAGGAAGATGTGTTAAAGGATATGGCGAGGGGGCGATGATTATATCACAAAACCATTCGATACGAGATATCCTTCTTGCCAAAGATACGGGCCATCCTTTCACGGCGTGATTCCAGACAGGGACAAAGGATATTTATGAAATAGGAAAGTTTGTTTTCAATGCCAAGCTGAGAACTCTTACAAGCGGAGATGATGAAAAGAAACTTTCACCAAAGGAAGCTCAGTTGCTCGAATTGCTTGCAATAAATCCCAATGCATTGATAAGCAGGGAAATGGCATTAAGAAGATATGGGGCGCGGATGATTATTTTACAGCCAGAAGCATGGATGTCTATATAACAAAACTCAGAAAATTCCTTTCAGAGGACCCTGCAGTTAAATATCAAGAATATCCATGGTGCAGGTTTCCAGCTTATAATCAGGGAGATTGATCTTCAGAGTGTTTTTCCGTGAACTGAAGGGAAGAAGATCACTCATACTCTCGATTATACTTGTTTTGTCCATACCTGAAAGAATAATGCGTATATTGCTTACCATGTTCTCATTTCCTCTTCTGCGATAACCTGCCGGCAGTTACCACATGGCGTAACTGGTTCATCGGTAAGATACCTTCATTAGGTAGTTGCAGCGATTGCCATAGCTACCGGTATGATCATCTGGGTATAGTTGGAAACTGCATAATGAAAGAGCATTTTTTTCAGCACATATTCCTGACGGGAAAAGCAGCATTCTCAACATTTGTTCCGCACACAACTTTCCCGCTCTCAAGCCTGACAGCTGCACCTACCTTAAACCCCGAATATGGAGCATAGGCATTAACGGCGGATTTTTGTGCGGCAATTATAAGCTCCCTGATATCATTATCCAGTTCTTCAGGATTCTCTGTTTCAAGGTAGGATATTGAAATTTTTTTCGTCCTAATCATAATACTCCTGCTCTCTGTGAGTTTTACAAGGTAGTAAATATTGTTCATAATTAATGCAGTGATTTTTATCATAATATAGATGGCTTAACTATCACCTTAATCTGAAAAAAGCATGAAATGAAATATATTGTTTCCCATTATTTATTGATTAATACTGTAGCATATGATCAATCTTAGGATAGCTGAGTGACATTTTTTTTATTTTTGTCAGAAAAACATGTAATGAAAAAGTGCATAATTTTTCTCTTCTTTTTATACTGATCATGGTTTATTTTCTTGCAGAGCGACAAGACGGTTCCTCGGTACACAACGGTCCAGTAAATCGGAAATGCTGTAACATACATTAGCAGGTACAAAGATCTGGCAATAAGTGAAATGAAGCGAACAGGTATACCGGCCAGCATCACCCTTGCCCAGGGGATGATCGAATCGGATTATGGAAGAAGTAGCCTTGCCAGGGATGCCAATAATCTATTTCGGGATAAAATGTCATGATGACTGGAACGGACCAGACAATAAGGCAGCATGATGACAGGAGAAATGAATGCTTCAGAAAATACAGGGAACCGGAGGAGTCATTTTATGACCATTCAGAATTTATCAGGACAGGGTCGAGATACAGTTTCCTGTTTAACCTGAAGTCCACGATTACAAGGCGTGGGCACATGGATTGAAAAAAGCCGGATATGCAACAAACCCTGATTATGCCAATATGATCATCAGGAAAATTGAAGAATATAACCTTATGATTTATGACCGGGGATATACTGCCTATGATATATCTTCACAGAAAAGACAGCGGCATTAGTTCTCCAGTCCCGACAGGCAAGACCGGGAATGGAAGAATTGCTCAACTATCAGTCCGGCAAAACTACTGTCATGGAAAGGGTACCACGCCTTTTGGAGAAGAACAGGATACAATATATCATTGTCAGAGATGGGGATACAAAGTAAAAAGATTGAGAATGAATTTCAGCTGTTGAAGTGGGAACTCGCGAAATATAATGATTTGCCGTCCGATTTTCAGCTTGTTCCCGGACAGATATTATATCTTCAGCCAAAAAAGGGCAAAAGCCGAAGCCGGTGAAGATTATTATACCACAGTTGAAGGAGACACGATGTACCTTATATCACAGAAATATGGGATAAAGCTTAAGAATCTCTATGAAATGAACAGGATGGAGCCAGGTAGTGAACCCGGACCCGGTATCAGGATATGGCTAAGAACTGTTAAGCCGGTCAATTGAATATTATATTGTAGCTGTCTATACTGAAGCCCCTGAGGAATTCCAACAGTGTTCATCTTCTTCTTGCCCTTCAATCTGAAGACTTGCAATACTCATAAAACCGTTCTCTTACATGCAATCTTCAGATAAGTGTTTCCCATCACTGATAATATGACCAGGTTCATAATCATGACATTCAATCTCGGGAAAACTCTCAAAAATCTTAAACATAAATACTTGAGAGCCATTGGTGAAATATGATCTCGCACAGGGATAAGGGGAAGCCCTCTGATAAAATTATGAAGTATGGGAGCTTCATTATTCCAGTTGATAATACAATAATCAGGATAGATCTTTAGGAGCTGATCTGATTGATTCTCCGGGATTTAAAAGATTTGACTGAGGAATTGGTTTAATTTGTTTTCAGCAATTTCTGAAAGCGTCCTGATCACAAGCCTGGCACCATGTTTCATGAGTCTGTCATGAAGATCTCCTGCATTTTCAAAGGGAAAATGTGCACTTCTTCCCGCAAGAGAATATTTCCGGTATCAATCTTATCATCAATAAAGAAAGTTGTGACCCCTGTTACTGTTTCACCGTTGATTATAGCATGATTGATAGGTGCTGCCCCACGGTATTGCGGCAACAATGAAGCATGAAGGTTAATGGTTCCTATTGAGGGGATCCTCCATACCATTTCAGGAAGCATTCTGAAGGCAACTACAACGAATATGTCCGGTTTGAGTTTTTTCAAGAGCTGAAATAAAACCCGGATCTCTAAGGTTAATGGTTGTATAATGGGAAGATAACTGGATTCAGCAAATTCTTTCACTGCTGATTTAGTTAATTTTCTTCCTCTGCCAGCAGGTTTGTCAGGAACTGTGACAACTGCCACGACGTTAAACCCGTTCATAAGCAGTGAACCAAGTGTTGCTACAGCAAACTCAGGAGTCCCCATAAATACTACCCTGAGATTCTTCATAAGTGGACTATTACTTCACAATTCAATAATACCAAATTAGTCAATCCTTTCCAATGTGTTTATAACATGACAAGGTTATGTCCCATCTTGTTTGCCTTGGTCTCAAGGTAGAACTTATTATGGGGATTGGATTCTATAACTAAAGGGATTGTTTCCACTATTTTAATGCCATAGCCTTCCAGCCCGGCTCTTTTAACAGGATTATTGGAAATAAGACGTACTTTACCCAGTCCCAGTTCCCTCATAATGCTCGCACCCACACCATAATCGCTCTCATCTTCACTAAAGCCAAGTTCAAGGTTTGCTTCCACAGTATCCAATCCTTCATCCTGCAACCGGTAGGCCTTTATCTTATTCAGTAGCCCTATGCCCCTGCCTTCCTGGCTGAGGTAAATGACTACCCCTTTCCCTTCTGCCTCTACCATCTCCATTGCTCTCTGCAGCTGAGGTCCGCAGTCGCATCTTAATGATCCGAATATATCGCCGGTAAAGCAGGAGGAGTGCAGCCTTACCATTATCGGTTCTTCCTTGGTCCAGGTACCTTTTACCAGTGCGGCATGTTCAATCCCGTTACTTATCTGTCGGAAAGGAATAAATTCAAAGTCACCCCTTGTGGTGGGAAGGCTTACTCTTTCTCCTTTCTCAATAATTGAATCACGTTCGAGAGTATATGTTATAAGATCCTTTATAGCAATAATTTTGATCCCGAATTTTTCACTAAGTTTTATGAGGTCATTTAGCCGGGCCATGGAACCGTCGTCATTCATTATTTCAACCAGGGCACCACCTGGTCTTAGTCCTGCCATTCTTGTCAGGTCGACCACAGCTTCAGTATGGCCGGCTCTTCTCAGGACACCCTTTGCCTTAGCTTTTAAAGGGAAAATATGGCCGGGTCGTGCGAGGTCGGTTGGTTTGGTTACAGGGTCCACCAGAGCTTTAATTGTAAGAGCACGGTCCTTGGCTGATACCCCTGTTGTAGTGTCTTCATTTAAAAAATCCACGGATACTGTAAACTGAGTGGCATGAAGCGAGGTATTGATGCCTACCATGAGATCAAGTTCCAGCTCATCACATCTTTCTTCCGGAAGGGCAGTACAGATCAGACCCCTGCCAAATTTGGCCATAAAGTTTACAATTTCAGGGGTTACCAGTTCAGCTGAACATATGAAATCTCCTTCATTCTCGCGATCCTCATCATCGACAACAATTAATAGTTTTCCCTTTTTTATATCCTCAATTGCTTCTTCAATTGTATTCAGTTTGAAATCATCCATTTGTAAGTATTATTTATTCAGATCCAGATTTACTTTGTTCCCCGTTTATAAATATTCTGTATCCCAGATCCTTGATTTTTTTAAAGAACAGTAAATATGTATCAATGTTCATTATTACAGAGTCGGTAGTGGCCTTGTAAGTCAGAAAAACCCCGATAGGCAAAAGGATATACGATGCTGCCCACATTCCTGCAAAAGTGCTTACAATATCTTCTTCAACAAGCTTCTGCGCCGAGATGGATATCACGTAATATATAACGAAGAAAAAGATGGATATTACAGCCGGGGTTCCCAGCCCTCCTTTCCTTATTATGGCACCGAGTGGTGCCCCTATAAAGAAAAAGACCAGGCAGGCAAACGACATCGTGAGCTTCTTATACCATTCCACCTCATATTTCTTAATATTCTTTACATCCCAGTGCAGTGATTCGCTCTTTTGTGTAAGGCTGCTGGTTGCGTCCTTGATGCTTTCAATGGCATTGGCCAGAACGGATCTCTTTTCTATCAGAGTTAGAGAGTCAAACACTACGTCAGTATTGAATTTGGTGAACCGGTAATGGCTGCTGTCACTGAAATCCCTTATCAGTTTACTTGGAACATAGTATTCCTTTCGGAATATTTTGTTGTTCAGAAAATCGTTAAACTGGTCATCGATTTTAGTCACATATTTTTTATTAAGAGAATCGATAAAAAATGTCAGCTCAGAAATATTCTTCATAGCTGCAGTGGATTTAAAGAGTCCTTCTTCACTTCTTTCAAGATCAAATCCACTGAGAGGAATAACAATGCTCTGCTCCTCGAAAAAATCTTTCCTTGACGGATATTTTCTGGCAGTTGGCAACATGTTCTTCTCAGCCATCTCATTATAGGAATATCCATTATACAGGGTCATTATCAATCCTGTCTCATCAGGACTCAGTTTCATGTATCCCGAATCAGCCAGTATAACATGAGTGTCTCCTTTTCTGTCGCGATGATCATAAATGATAAGATTCTCCAGCAGGTTAGTCTCAGGATTTTTCTTAGATATCTTGATACTGAAATCGGGTACTCCGTTATAGAAAGTACCTGCCTGAATATTTATGTCAGGCTTCTTCTTACGTATATCCCAGAGGAGAGTCCTGGCTTTATCAGTTGCATAAGGCAGAACATTATTCGAAAAGAAGAATGATACAACTGCGATCAGTACAAGCACAAGTATCAAGGGACGCATTATTCTCTGGAGTGGTATTCCAGAGGCTTTCAGGGCAGTCAGTTCACTGAACTCACCCATATTACCGAATGTCATCAGCGAGGCTAACAGTATAGCCAGTGGCAGTGCAAGGGGGACAAATGTCAGTGAAAAATTGTAGATCAGCTCCGCAAGCACCATGAAATTAAGTCCTTTTCCTGCCAGTTCGTCAACATACATCCACAGGAACTGGAGGATCAGAATGATAAGCACAATGAAAAATGTGAGTACCAGCGGACCTACAAATGATTTTAATACGAACTTATCAACTCTCTTCACTGCCTGTCTTTGTTTGAGGTGCAAAATTACTTGATTTTTATCAAATATCAGCTTTGATAGAATTCATTTTTTGACAGGTTATAAAATAAGGGCATAATGGTGCGATGGCACAAAGGCGCAGAGGTTTAATTCTATAATTGTTTTTGAAATATATCTTTGATTTATATTCCTAAAATCCTTTTCAGGTCATTGATCTGGGAATCCCAAAGATATATTGCATCATCTTTTTCGTCCTCATCAGCAAAGTCGGTTATGATAAGAGCCAGTCCTCCTGTGAGCTCTTCTACATTTATTTTGAATTCAAAATAATTGGTGTCCTCATTATCCTTCTCAATCCATTCAAACCTGACAAGTTTATTCTCTTTCAGGGCCGAAAGCCTGGCCTTTGTTTCAGTGTTGTTCCAATAAAATGAAAAAAGATCTCCGTCTACATTAACCTGCTCAGCAAACCATTCTCCAAGTCCTTCAGGAGTGCTCAGACGAGAAAAAAGCACCTTGGGAGAACAATTGAGCGGATATTCAAGTTCGAACTTCATTCTTTTGTCAGGGGATTAATCAATTTTCTATACTTTTTCTGCAATATAGAAAAAATTCTTAAACTAAATTACCTTATTGTTATTTTGTGACAAACTGTTTATATTTGCACCCTCAAAAGAGAAAACAGGTTGATTCTAAAGAAGAAAAGGTTCATTCTCAAGGTAAAGCATTCACGGTTCTTTAAATAAAGTATTTATTGGCGAGATAGCTCAGTTGGTTAGAGCGCATGATTCATAATCATGAGGTCGGGAGTTCAATTCTCCCTCTCGCTACAACAGAAAGCCTGGCACGAAGTGCCGGGCTTTTTTGTTTTCAAGCCTCTGAGCTTGCTCAAAGAGGCGTTAAAACAAAAAAGCCCAGGTAATCCGCCAACCGGCGGATCACAGGCTTTCTGTTGTTAAGTCCCCCCAGAGAATCGCCGCAGGCAATTCTCTGGTTTTCAAGCCTCTGAGCTTGCTCAAAGAGGCGTTAAAACAAAAAAGCCCAGGTAATCCGCCAACCGGCGGATCACAGGCTTTCTGTTGTTAAGTCCCCCCAGAGAATCGCCGCAGGCAATTCTCTGGTTTTCAAGCCTCTGAGCTTGCTCAAAGAGGCGTTAAAACAAAAAAGCCCAGGTAATCCGCCAAACGGCGGATCACAGGCTTTCTGTTGTTAAGTCCCCCCCAGAGAATCACGGCGCGACAGCGCCGTAATTCTCCCTCTCGCCACACTGAAAATAAGCCACTTACACATTCAGCCGTGCAGGTGGTTTTTGTGTTGGACCAGGATTGAGCCAGGTTCTTGAAGAAAAGTACCGTATTGCAGACGTTAAGCCAAAATAAATCTATTGAAGATTAACAAATTTCTATATGTAAATTTCTAATTTGATAGTTCCGAAAGCAATTTTGAGATATCCATATTATCAGGATTCATTTGTTGTGCTTTCAGCAAAGCTTCTTTTGCCTGATCCATCTCTCCATTTATTTTATAGGAAAAACCTAAATCATAATACGCGTGCCACGAATCGGGATACTCGTCTATATTAAATTTGAACAGCTTAACAGAAGCATTACCATCATAATCTAAAAGCATTCTGCCGGCCATGCTAATCTCTTCTTCTGTATAATTATAGTTTTTATAAGCTTCCGCTTTATGTGATTTGTAAATGGCAATTGCAGAATCAATAGAAGATTGCAAATACGTATTTATCAAAGCCGTTGATTGTGCATAATCCAACTGATCTGCTATCGAAAATTCATTTTTCTGTGAACTCAGGCTTAATAATTTTTCTTTTGACTCTTTATTTTCTTTTAACGTTGCATCAAAAAAGGTTGTGGTATAGTCAGCAATATAATCATAGCTCCTGGCATAATTATTCTGGAGTGAATCTGGTTTGCAATTATTAAAATAGTTCCAAAAAGAAACAAAGCCAAAATGATCTAAATGTGACATTCTAAGAGCAATCTTATTTTCAGACTTTATTGAATTATAAAATGGATAAACAGAACTGATATCTTTATTGACCAGCATCAAATAGGGGACTTTAGTTTTCTCCAGATCAAACGCCTGTAATTTGGAGAGGAAGACGTAGAAGGAATATTCCTGACTGCCATCCAAGGAGCAAACAGCTTTGACATTTGGATGTTTCATTTGAAACAGGGCTATTGCCAGGCCTCCCGTACTAAATCCTGCCAGGCCTATAGAAGAATATTTAATTTGGATGTTATTTTCTATATAATCGAGAATGAATTCCATATCCTCCACCTGTGCTAATATGCTTTTCCCCGGATCTCTCCTTTGTATCGAATTTTCTCCTGCGGAAGCAACTGAAATTACAAAGAAGCCATTTTTTGCTAATTGTTCGCAGATACGATGATTTTGTATTGGCGTTTTGCTGTTTGAGGGAGCGTAAATAATCAAAGGAAATTTACCCTTTGCCTGCGGACTATCGAGGGAAGCTTCTACAGGTGAATCGAGTATTTCTTCTGTACTCGTGTTTAATCCTATTTTGAAGTTCCCTTTGGCAAAACCGGCATAGGCATCGATAAAATTAAAACTCTCGTTATCGATATCTTCTTTTGCTTTAGAGTAATTTTCCCGAATAGAAATCAAATCGACATATTGCTTGAAATTCATTTTATTCGCATCTGAACTTTCTTCTGATGGATACCAAAAATGAATCAGCATCGGGCGGAAAATAGTATCCTGATTGTAAATATAAAGCCTACTGCTATCCTGTACTTTATAATAATTAAAACCTACGGAAAAGTTTGTGTTTTCTTTTTTGACAGTACAGCTCAGAGGAATAAAACTAATTGCAATAAAAAATAACACGAATTTTGTTGTTTGAAGTTTTAATTTTTTTTTCATAATGTAATTATTTGGAATTATACATTTACTTCTTAAGTTATTTCTCTTGCCTTACTCATATCTTAATGCTTCAATTGGATTCCTTCGTGCGGTGCTATAGCTTAGGCCACTTACTGTAAGCAATACAATGACTAAAGAAATAAATCCTGCGAAAACAAATATCCACCAACTGAGTGCCGTTTTATAGGCAAAGCTTTCCAACCATTTGTTCATACCATAATAGGCTATTGGCGTTGCTATAACAAAGGCTACAGACATCCATTTCACAAAGCTTATATTTAGCATTTGCATAATTTCAGAAACTGTTGCTCCATTTACCTTTCGAATGCCTATTTCTTTGGTTCGGCTAGCCATCATAAAGGCGGCCATTCCTAATAAACCCATACTGGCAAGAAAAATAGCCAGCACCGCGAAAAATCCCATAAGATGAAAAGTCTTACTGTCTTTTTCATAGCGTTGTTCCAGAATCTGGTCCAAAAAAGTAAATTCAATGACCTCATCGGGATAAATACTCTGACAAACTTCGGTAAGGGCATTCTTCGAACCAACTAAATCAGAAGGCTTCACTTTAACAATAAGATGGTAAACCATTGAATAATCTATTACATAAACTACGGGTTTCACTTTATTATACAAGGATTCGAAGTGAATGTCGTCGATTATGCCTACAACTTTTCTATCCGATTTAGGCCAATTACATTTAAGCGTTTGCCCTATTGGATTACCTATTAATCCAAGCTTAGCAACAGCCGCTTTATTAAGAATAATCGATTCAGTGGCATCTGTTTTAAAATCACTCGAAAATAATCGACCTTGGACCGGCTTAATTCCCAATGTTCTAAAATAATCGAAAGTCACATGAACATAAGAGATTGCAATATTTTCTGTTTGTCCTTCAGGTTTTACTACCCCTTCATTACTAAGAGAACCTGATGGTATGCGGCTTGCGACAGAAACACTGGAAACATAACTCTCTTTGAGGAGTGCCTGTTTCAGGGTATTGTATTTCGCTTCATCACCAAAATCGAATACGCTGGTAAGTACAGCTTCTTTATTAAAACCCAGGTCTTTTTCTTGTATAAAATTAATTTGACGGAGCATAACAGTAGCGCAGGCAATTAAAACGATGACAATGGTAAACTGAGCTCCTACCAAAATTTTCTTGATTTGAAATCCGGAACCAAAACCACTTTTAGATGATTTCATCACCTTAACGGGACTATAAGAAGACAAAACAAAAGCGGGATACCAGCCTGCCAAAACACCCACAACTATCATCATACCTAATAAACTTAGAAGAATATTCACATTCGCCAGAAAGTAAAATGACAATTCTTTTCCGGATAGCTCATTAAACAGAGGTAAACTGAGCCTTACCAAAATCAACGAAATACAAAATGATATAAAGAATACAATCATCGATTCAGAGACATATTGCATAGCCAACTGAGTTCGTGAAGCTCCAAAAGCTTTACGGACACCAATTTCAGTTACACGAGTGGTTGCATTGGCTGTTAAAAGATTGATATAATTGAAGCAGGCTATCAGCAAAATAAGCAGGCCTATTGCCGAAAAAATCAATACATAAGTAATGCTATTTTGGGGTTGAATATCACCTAAAAAATGAGAAGAATAAAGATGAATATCTTTTATATTTTGCACAGTAAATTGGGTTACTGGAGCGCCAGTTACATCATGGATTTTCATCAACTCTGTGATTTTAGCTTCCAGGTCTGGCTTAGAAAAATGATCCGACATCTCAAAATAAACCAGAAAATTCAACCAACCCCAGCTTTTCACCCAGTCTTCACCAAACATCTTATTCCCATCGGCAAGCGTTAAAAATAGATCAAAGGTAAAATGAGAATTTTGAGGCATGTCTTTTATTACCCCCACTACGGTATAATCGTATTCACTACTTACTTTAAACATTTTGCCAATGGCATTTTCGTTACCAAAATATTTATGAGCCATC
This sequence comes from uncultured Bacteroidales bacterium, assembly GCA_963843635.1. Lineage (GTDB taxonomy): Bacteria > Bacteroidota > Bacteroidia > Bacteroidales > VadinHA17 > LD21. The sequence goes on from CAWJLF010000001.1 coordinate 67,739, forward strand.
TTTTCAGTGATAACTGCTGTACCCGGCTGCTGAAGAGAATTTGCGGCGCTTCCCTGCATGAACTCAAAAGAAAAGATATCAAATAGTTCAGCATCGACCCAGGCTACCTTATCTTCCTTAAACAGCTGATTGTCGATTTTAACCAGGATATTATCTCTTGGCAATATTCTGGCAAAGCTCTTTATTTCCGGTAAATTATCTGCCAAATATTTTGCTGTCCCTGGTGCCTGATAGGGATGTACTTCCTGACACAACCGATAGATGTTATCTGATTTTTCGTTATATCTGTCATAACTTAGTTCATGCGAAACATACAAGAGCAACAATATGCAAACAGCTAGTCCGATAGAAAGACTTGATATACTTATTATTGAGTACACCTTGCTTTCAATAAGGTTTGCGAAGGCGATTTTAAAATAATTCTTTATCATGGTCTTATTTTTTTAATGTTGTTCTTATTCGTAACGAAAAGCTTCTATTGGGTTCCTTCTTGCAGCTGTAAATGTTTGTCCGCTTACAGTGATTAAAGCAATAACCATTGCTACACCTCCTGCTAAAGCAAAAAGCCACCAACTTAAGTCTGTTTTGAACGCAAATTTTTGGTGCCAGTTATCCATAGTGATATAGGCAATAATTTTATAGATTACCAAGCTGCATCCAATACCTATCGCTAATCCACCTAAATTAATTGCTGCATGGATTTTATTGAAGGTCAAATGGCTCCAAATTGTTTTGAATAATGTTCTTAGCATGGGAATTAATTTTAATTGGCCTTGTTTTAGTATGTTTCGACGGGTATCATAATTTAATTCTGATTCTGTGCGATTATCTGCCCATCGAATAGATTAATCGTGCGGTGCGCAAAACCAGCATCACGATCAGAGTGCGTTACCATTAAAATAGTGGCTCCCTCCTGGTTGAGTTCCGATAAAAGATTCATTACTTCAATACCATTTTTTGTATCCAGATTTCCTGTTGGCTCATCTGCCAGAATTAATCCGGGGTTTGCAACCACTGCTCGTGAAATTGCTACACGTTGTTGTTGTCCGCCTGAAAGTTGTTGTGGGAAGTACTTGGCCCTATGACCAATTTTCATTCTGCTTAATACTTCATTAACTCTTTTTTTGCGCTCTGAACCCTTCATTTTCAGATACAATAAAGGAAGTTCTACATTGTCATAAACATTTAGCTTGTCAATCAAGTTGAAACTTTGAAACACAAAACCAATTTTCCCTCTTCTATACTGTGTGCGATCTTCCTCTTTAAGATTACTTACATCTGTTCCGTTGAAACCATAAGTCCCGCTTGTGGGATAATCCAACAAACCAACAATATTAAGAAAGGTTGATTTTCCGCAACCGGAGGGCCCCATGATGGCCACAAATTCACCTTTCTTAACATGAACATCTACACCACTTAAGGCAAAGGTTTCAACTTCCTCGGTGCGAAATACTTTTGTTAATTTCTCTGTTTTTATCATGTCAGTTGATTATTATGGTTATAATGTTTGAGGTTTATTAATTTATTTAAATACAATTCGTTAGTTATCTTCAAAACCATCTCTACATAAAGACGCTTGATTAATTAGAAGAATCATTATTATTATGCCTGCTCACATCAATATATGCTTCGTTTTTAACCATTTTTCTTTTCTATTTGATTAAGAATAAGCAAGGCTTATGCCATTAAAGTTAAATAACTGAATATATGATATATACATATTTTTTTATTTAGAAAACGAAAAATATGTGTAAATATATCTTACAGTCGATGTGCATTTAATTTACATATCTTTACTTTCGTAGTTAACAACGCGTTTAATCAGACAGATAAGACCTTGTTTATCGAACTTAAGTATAAAAAATGAAAAGTAAGATTCTTGTTCTAGACGATAATAAAAGTGTTTTAACAGCACTTGAGATGTTGTTGCAATCGGAATTTGACCAGATAGTCACGCTCAAAAATCCGAACAACTTAATTTCTACAATCCAACAACATACAATTGATGTTGTATTGCTTGATATGAATTTTAAAGCGGGCATTAACAATGGCAACGAAGGAATTTATTGGTTGCGTCAGATTCAAAAATACGATTCGTCGATTAGTATCATTTTGATTACTGCCTATGGCGATATCGAATTAGCAGTAAGAGCAGTTAAGGAAGGCGCCTTCGATTTTATCTTAAAACCATGGGACAACAATAAACTAATAAGCACCATACACGCTTCCTTAAAACTCAGAAAGAGCAAAATCGAAAATGCTTCCTTATTAAAAACTACAAATACCCTAAAACAAGAACTTAAACCATCGACAAAAACCCTCATCGGACAATCAGATCCAATGAAACAGGTGATGGAAATGGTGAAAAAAGTAGCCGTTACCGATGCCAATATTCTTATAACCGGAGAAAACGGTACAGGGAAAGAGCTGATTGCTCGTGAAATACATCGTTATTCCAAAAGGAATCAGGAAATTATGCTTGGTGTTGATATGGGTTCCGTAAGCGAAACTCTATTTGAAAGTGAACTTTTTGGTCATACAAAAGGCTCTTTTACCGATGCAAAAGAAGACAGGATTGGCAAATTTGAAGCCGCTGATAAGGGCACACTTTTTTTGGACGAAATTGGAAACCTATCCTTATCTCTCCAGGCAAAAATGCTTACTACCTTACAAAACAGGACCATTATTAAGTTAGGGAGTAACACTCATATTCCGATTGATATCCGATTGATATCGGCTACCAATAAAGATTTAAATGCAATGATTGCTGATGGTCTTTTCCGCGAAGATTTGCTTTATCGTATCAACACAATTACAATTGAACTACCTCCATTAAGAAATCGCGGAAATGATATTGCTCTATTAGCTGAGTTTTTTCTGTTTAAATACGCGAATAAATACGATAAGCAGGGACTTAAAATAAATCAAAACGCAATCGAAAAGCTCCTGAAATACAAATGGCCCGGAAATGTAAGAGAACTTCAACACACAATGGAAAAGGCCGTAATTTTAGCTGACAATAAAGTTTTAAATGAAGATAGCTTTCTATTAACTGATACCAAAATAAATCTACAAAAAGAGCTTCATAACAAAACCATCGAAGAAATGGAAAGAGAGATGATACTCGCCTCTATCCATAAGGAAAAAGGCAATATGAGTGCCGTAGCAAAAAATCTTGGAATAACGCGGCAAACCATATACAAAAAACTTAAGAGGTATGGGATATAAGCATTTCTATATTGCAATTATACTAAGATTGGTAATAATAATTTTGCTTTCGATGGCAGCTGCGTTATTATTCTTTGAAAAGCAGGCTTATATTTTATCTCTGTTAACATTTCTATTACTGATAGGAGCTATTATTAATATTATCAGATATTTCAATAAGATAAACCAATGGATGGCCTTTTTCATATTAGGGATTGAAAATGAAGACACTTCACTAAAAGTTCCAGCCAAATCAGGCAGTAATGCTATCGATGAAGTATATATTGGAATAGAAAGGTTAAACAATCTTTTCAAGCAATCAAAAATAGATATTAGCACCCAGGAACAATATTATCGCTCTGTCATTGATCAATCGGCTACGGGGCTTTTTTCAATCAATAAATATGGAAGAGTAATAAATATTAATCCAGCGGCGGAGAAGCTCACAAATTTACAGGAATATCATCATGTAAATGGACTAAAAATCATTGATCTTGTTTTACCGGATTTTATCATGAATCCAGATCAGAACCCTTATCAACAATCAGCCATTTTTGAAAATCAATATGGACAAAAGCTATTATTCAAGCTTTCAGAAATTAATACTTCAAAAGAAATTATTAAGCTGGTTGCTGTTAGCGATATAACCAAAGAGCTTGATAATGGTAAAGTAGATGCATGGATTAAACTAGCGCGTACTTTGTCACACGAGATTATGAATAATATAGCTCCCATCACCACATTATCTCAAGTTATTTCAAATTATTTTATCAGAAATAAGAAAGCCATTGATGTGGCAGATTTAGATTCTAAAACAATTAATAACACATTGAAAGGGCTTAAAGTTATTGAGGAGCGAAGCCTTGGTTTAATGCATTTTGTTGATAATTATCGAAAATTCACAAAGCTTCCTGCACCCAAACTGGTATCTGTTAATTTATCAAACCTGATTGATAACATCCTGGTGGCAGCTGGTACCTTTTCGAAGTTTAACACCATAAAACTGGAAAAATCGATCCCCGAAAACTTTATGGTTATTACTGATGAAAAACTTCTATCGCAAGTCATCATAAACCTATTGAAGAATGCATGCGAGGCCCTTACTTCTAATAATGCCGAACAGCCAAAGATAGTAATTGGGCTCAGGCAATCGAATAATACAACTAGAATTGAAATCACCAATAATGGTCCGCTTATACCTCCTGAAATAAGAGAGCAAATATTTATCCCGTTTTTCACAACAAAGGAGGACGGCTCTGGCGTTGGACTTAGCCTTAGCAAGCAAATCATGCTAAAAATGAATGGTGATGTTTTGCTGAACTCAATAAAGGAAAAGTCAACTACTTTTACTATTATTTTAAATTAGAGAGCCTGCGTTTATTATATGTTTTTGAATTAATCCTAATTTATATCCGCTGTCATTACTAGTATTCATCAGAACAGCCGATGTTCTTGTTCTTATAAAAATTTAACCATACTGTGTAAGTAAATCACTGTTTGCTCTTTTTCTGTTGTTAAGTTCCCCCAGAGAATCACGGATTTACGTGCTAAATCTTGCCCACATTCAGGTTATTGTGTGCTATAGCCAAAAGAGTTTGAACCGAGACTCCATACGGACATTCTTTTTCGCAATAACCTTCACACTGCAGACATGTTTCAGGGTTAATGCCAGGTAATTCATAATATTTCTGCATTGCATACTTTTCTCTTCCCTGTGCCATGAAGTAGTGATTATAGCGCATAATAGTGTTAACTGGAACCTTATGCGGGCATTTGCTTTCACATAATCCGCATGCATGACGACAATATAAATGAGCACAGTTTTCAATAAGGGAATTGATTAATGATATTTTATCCTGAGTTAAACGGGAACCAGACAGGTCAACATAACCTGGAATATCATCAAATGATTTGAAAGAAATCAGAACAGAATTTACAGCAGGATTGTCCAGGACAAAACTAATTGCTGCCTCCCGCCTTGCATTTATTTCAAATAACTGATTTTTTTTCAGATAGTTTTCTGCCTGCTTTTGCTTCTCATTAATCTTGTTATATATCTTCCTGTAGTTATCGGGCATTTTACTTGTGTCGCCACTGAAATTCTTTAAATATCCCAGGACAGTTAAATAAGTTCCTCCAAATGGATCAGTCTTCATGAGCAAGGTGCCAATATTCTTTTTTGCACATTCATTTAGTATATTTTTCCCCATTTCCTGTTGAACATAATTATATACGAACAAAACGTAGTCAAACCTCCCGTCATCAACAGCTGCTCCGATTATCTTATCCATAGGTTCCCCTGGCTCTGTTCCCATGCTGGAACCGTGACAGGATACTCCGCAATACCTGACCCTGCCCTCATTTTTCAACAGAGCAAAAGCCTTGTGAAATGTCTCATTTTTAACATCCTCTCCTGAGCCGGCATTCCAGAGCATAAGCCCGTCAAGATATTCCGTGTTTAACCTTTCCAGGCATTTTCTTACACGGCCAATTATACTTTCAACAGTATCCTGGCCGGAGATGATGACCTTGGTATTAAGAAAGATTGAATCTCTGTCATATTCCCTTATTGCCCTTCCTACCAATAATTCATTATTCCCATTTGTATAAAATTCAGCAGTATCAATAATGTTAATCCCGCTATCGAGTATAGCTTTTAAGACATTTTCATTGGAAATGCTTACCGGGCCGCAACCTATGTCTGAAACTCTGAATCCTGTTCGTCCCAGAGTCCTGTAATCTTTAATAACAGGAAGCTCCGAATGAGCTACTGAATCAATCTCTTCATTCAGGTCGGTTTTATTTACAAAGCCAGCCCCGACACCAATCAATCCGATAGATGATTTTGTCAGGAAATCTCTGCGGTCAATTTTTAGGGTTCCCATAATTTATGATTTTACTAATGAATGATAAGAAAGCTCTAATTTACAACTTCTTAGCTTCAATGTCAATAAATTTTTAGCTTAATGCGGCGACCGGATTATGACAGTAGAGTTTACATTTTATCCATCTGCCTGAAAGTAAAGCTGGACCTTTATTATTCAATCCTTAGTGCTTCTGCCGGATTATAGTTGGCTGCCTTTATCGTTTGGTAGCTAATAGCAAGCCACCCGATCAACAGAGTGATAAGGGTTGCTGCTATATAAATAACAGGGCTTACTGATATTTGGCTTGCAAAGCCCTCGAGCCAGTATCCTGAACCGAAGTAGGCAACCGGATATGCAATAAGTGATGATATAAGTATCAGGTATATCACTTCTTTTGACAGGATACTGAGTATTATTGATTCTGTTGCTCCGTATGTTTTTCTTATACCTATCTCTTTTGTTCTTTTATTCGTTATGAAGGTTACCAGGCCTATAAGTCCAATACAGGCTATGAATATGGCAAGTAATGAGAATATTATAAATATCCTGCCTGTCTTTATTTCTGACGAATAAAGGTTTTCCCACCTGTCAGTGAAAAAGTCATACTGGAATGGCATATCCGGTGCGAATTTCTGCCAGACCTGTTCAATTGCCCTGATTGTTCCAGGCATATCTTTCCCGGTTAGCCTAACAGTAGCAAACTGGTCACCTCCGCCGGGCCCGTTTACTGTGAAGCAAACAGGTGGTATGGCTTTATGCATTGATTCAATATTAAAATCTTTCATGACTCCGATAATCTTCAGTCTTTGGAACTGCTGAGGACCTCTTGGTTGTAAAATGTACTTGCCTACAGGATCTTTCAGTCCCAGTGATTTTACGGCTGCCTCGTTGATTAGTACAGCCGATGAGTCTGTCCCGTACTCTTTTGAGAAAAACCGTCCTTCTGCAAGTCTTGCACCAAGGGCCTCAGGGAAGTCGAAGCTTACAGCTGTCTGGTAAATAAGGTATGTGTTCTTTTCAGGGTCATTATCCTTAAAAAATCCATTATTGTTGAATTCTGTTCCCGGCACTGCCCTTGAATAACCAGCATTCTCTACTCCGGGTATTTCAAGAAGCTGGTTCCTGAATGCTCCCATCTGCCTCCAGAAAGCATCGGCTCTTTTTATGATAATAAGGTTTTCCTTGTTGAAGCCGAGATCTTTCTTTGTCATGAAATTCAGCTGTTTATAAACAACTATTGATCCTATTATTATAATAATTGAAACGGTGAACTGGAAAACGACAAGCATTCCCCTGAGCCTTTTTGACATCGATCCCGGGCTCATAGTACCTTTAAGTACTTCAACGGGATTGTATGAAGCAAGTATAAAAGCCGGGTAAAAGCCTGATGTTATTCCTACAAATATTACCAGTCCTGCCAGGGATAATATCCCGGGCAGATTATTTATGAGCCCAAGTGAAAGTTGTTTCCCTATCAATTGATTAAATGATGGAGATAATATATAAACTAGTGCAAGGGCAATAAGTGTTGAAAATGCCACAATAATAAATGATTCAGTAAGAAATTGTGAAATCAATCCCGATTTATTGGCCCCGGATACCTTTCTTACGCCCACCTCCTTGGCTCTGCCAGCAGATTTGGCAGTAGCCAGGTTCACATAATTTATTATTGCCACAACCAGTATCAGTATTGCAATAACTGCAAATATATAAACCGTTGTTAGTGAACCCTGTGGTTCAAGGTTGTATTGAGTCGCTCCTTTGAGGTGAATGTCCTTCAGAGGTTCAAGGACATAACGGAAGTCGTTCCCGGCATTTCTGAAATCTTCTATTGTCAGGCCAAGTATCTCCTTTAACTGGGGACCAACATATGTTATAATCATCTGTTGCAGTTTGTTCTCCAGTGTGGTCTGTTCTGTCCCATCTTTAACCACGATATAGGTATACATATAATGATTAACCCATCCCTGGTTATTTGCCTGGCCGGGGTAGGTGCTCATAGAGGCAAGCATATCAAATTTTATATGAGAATTATCTGGTACATCCCTCACCACTCCTGTTACAGTATAGAATACTGTATCGGATTCTACATTCATCCTCTTTCCCATTGGATCCTCATTGCCAAAATACTTCCTGGCATATTCCTGGGTCAGTATCAACGACCGGGGCCTTACCAGGGCTGTTTGGGGATCTCCTTTTAAAAGTCTGAAATCGAACACATTGAAAAAAGTTGAATCAGCGAAAAGCATTCCGTCTTCATTGAACTTCTTATCACCGTAACGGATCAGCCAGTCTCCCATTCTTCTGATCCTTGTGGCCTCGAGTATTTCGGGATAGTCCTTAATCATAGCCTGCGCCATGGGGGGGGCAGTAACAGCCTGGTCAAGAGTACTGCCGGCCATCCTCCCGACAATTTTGACCCTGTAAATATTACTGTAATTTTTATTGAACCTGTCATAGCTTAATTCATGGATGACATACAGAGATATAAAAAGGAAGCTTGTAAGTCCAATTGCAAGACCTCCGATATTCAATAAGAGATACCCTCCACGCTTTTTCATATTGCGTGCCACTGAGATAATGAAGCTTTTCAACATATCAGATTTTTTTGGAATATTTATAGATACTTGTAAATGACATTAAAAAATCCTTTCTGCTGCATGTTAAAATGCCTATTTTTATCAACTTAAGTTATATTCATTTTTAACCGTTTTACGAATGAGAAACAGACATATATTACTTACAATAATTTTCTTACTGTCAGGTTCTTTAACGCTTACAGGGCAGAAGAAAATATTTACTGCCGTCGATTATCTCAACCGCGATCTCCGTCCTGAATCTATCCAGGGTTTGACATGGCGTGGTGATATGAATGCTTTTACGTGTATTGTGAAAAATAATCTCATTCAAAATGATGTTACTGATCCTTCAGAAGGGAAGACGATAATATCACTATCCGACCTTAACAAAAGGCTGAAAAGCCTGGATCAGGTGGAGTTAAAAAGATTCCCTTCGGTTAAATGGATGGATAACAACAACTTCTATTTCCGTGATCATAATAAATTGTATCGATATGATATGATTGATTCATCACTTGTAAAGGCAAATGAGTTTGATGAAGAAGGTGATAATATAAACATTAATGACTACTCGCTGAATGTTGCATATACTATCGGTAATAACCTTTTTGTCTCCTCAGGGAGCAAAACCATTCAGGTTACAGAAGAAGAGAATCCTGATATTGTTTATGGGCAGATACCATCCAGGAATGAATTCGGGATTGATGCCGGTTCATTCTGGTCACCCGATGGTAAATTGCTTGCTTTCTATAAAAATGACCAGAGTGAGGTTACTGATTACCCACTTGTAGATATCTTTCACAGGATAGCCCGGGAAGCTCCTGTCAAATATCCCATGGCAGGTATGAAAAGCCAAAAGGTTCAGGTGGGTATTTTTAATACCGGGGTGAACGAGCTTGTCTACCTGCAAACCCCGGGACCTGAAAACCAGTATCTTACATCAGTAACCTGGGACCCCTCAGGTAAATATATCTATGTCGGTATTCTGAACCGTGACCAGGATCACCTTGTGATGAATAAATATGATGCCCGGAGCGGGAAACAGTTAAAAACACTGTTTGAAGAGAGGAATGATCGTTATGTGGAACCTTTGAATCCCTTATTTTTCCTTAAATCTGATCCATCAGATTTCATATGGCAAAGCCGGCGTGACGGATGGAATCACCTTTATCTCTATGACACCGAGGGTAAACTGATTAAAGCAGATTACAAGGGGCAACTGGGAGGTCACAAGTTTAACAGGTTGCGACCCGAACGGGAACTCAGTGTACTATGAATCGACGATGGAAAGCCCTCTTGAAAGGCATTTATATAAAACAAATATAAAATCGGGTAGTACAGAAAAGATTACCGTTGGGGAAGGGGTCCACCGGGTATCAGCAGATAAAAATATGGATCACTTTATTGATACGTACAGCAGCCTTAAAATGGCACGCGCTTATTACCTGCTCAACAATAAGGGAACCAGGATGGCAATCCTTAACGAAGATGTAGATCCATATAAAGACTATAAAACAGGGGATATGTCGATCTTCAAAATTAAAGCCGATGACGGGACCACTGATCTCTATTGCCGCCTGATAAAACCAGTTGATTTTGATCCTGCGAAAAAATACCCGGTTATAATATATGTTTATGGTGGTCCTCATGTCCAGTTGATTGATAAATCATGGACTGGAGGAGCAGGGTTCTGGCTTAATTTCCTGGCACAAAAAGGTTATGTGGTATTCTCCCTTGACAACCGAGGATCATCAGGTCGGGGATTTGCGTTCGAAAGCATCATTCACCGGCAGTTGGGTAAAACGGAGATGGAAGACCAGATGGCAGGTGTCAGGTATCTTAAATCACTTGATTATGTTGACACTTCACGCATAGGAATTAATGGCTGGAGCTTTGGAGGGTTTATGACTATTTCCCTGATGCTCCACCATCCAGGTGTTTTCAAAGTTGCATGTGCCGGTGGACCGGTCATAGACTGGAAATGGTATGAGGTTATGTATGGTGAACGATATATGGATACTCCGATGGAAAATACGGAAGGATATGAAGAATCATCATTAATGAACTACGTTGGGAACCTGAAAGGCAGACTGATGATAATACACGGGACAAATGATAACACAGTTGTCTGGCAAAATAGCCTGAGTTTTATTGATGAATGCATCAAACAGGGCAGGCAGGTCGATTACTTTGTATACCCGGGTGCCCTCCACAATATGGTCGGCAAAGCCAGGGTACACCTTTTTAACAAGATGGCCGGTTATTACGATGATTTTCTTAAATGAATCAGTGAATTTTGTTATTATTATATATTTACCTGGATAAAGAAATTGGTCATGTTTAATCAATAAATTGTAAATTAATATTTAAAACCATGAAAACCAGTAAGCTGATAATATCGCTAGCAGTATTCGCAGTGTTGTTAATATCCGCATCTTACTCGCCTGATAATGACGGGTGGATTGATCTTCTTGATAAAAACCTGTCAAAATGGGAGATATATCAGAGTTACAGGTTTAAAGATACCTACAACGGGCAGCAGCCAAAGGATGAAGATGGTAATCTTATCAAGCCTATTGGGTATAATAAGAATGTTGCGAATGTATTCTCTGTAGTTGAAGAAAACGGTAGTCCTGTGCTTCATATTACAGGAGAAATATATGGTTGCGTGTTTACAAAACAGGATTTTGAGAATTATCATCTGACGTTAAAGGTGCGGTGGGGGAACAAAAAATGGGAACCCCGTCTGGATAAACTAAAAGATTCGGGCTTACTTTATAACTCTGTAGGAGAATGTGGTATTGACTACTGGCGTTCGTGGATGCTTTCACAGGAATTTCAGATCATGGAAGGTCATATGGGGGATCATTGGGGAATAGCTAATTCTGCAATCGATGTGCGGGCTTTCCTTCCTGAAGGGACAATGAATACAGTCGCAAGTGTCAGGCAGCCATTTCTCCCTATAGGTCCTGGTACCGGACGCGATGCATTTTGCCTGAGAAGCGCTGATTACGAAAGTCCTGATGGAGAATGGACCACCATAGACCTTATCTGTTTCGGCGACAAAAGCGTCCGGATTGTCAACGGTCATGTTGTAATGGTAATGAGGAATTCCCGTTATGTTACTGATGGTAAATCAACACCACTTATTAAAGGAAAGATCCAATTGCAGAGCGAAGCTTCAGAAGTCTATTATAAGGATATCAGGATCAAATCAATTGATAAGTTGCCTGAAGAATATTCTAAATATTTTAACTGAGCCCTGGCGGCATCAGTTAAGACTGACCCTTGACTTTGCTAAAAATTCTTTTATTATAAAATGGGAGATAAAGTATGGGGTAGTAATGGTTTTGTTGATGCATTTAATCTTAATGACTTATGGTTTGCTTCATCATACCTGGCTATTGACCAGGGTCAACAGATTAGCATGATTGAGAATTACAGGACCAGGCTTCTATGGAACCTTTTTATGTCGTGTCCTGAAGTACAGGAAGGATTGACCAAATTAGGATTTCAATATTAAATTTAATGTGATGAGACAGCTTACAATCATTTTTTTGATGCTTCTTCCTTCTTCAGTGCTTGTTACTTCTGAAAGCAGGGAGAGCAATAAGGGTATTAAAAGAACCTATATTGAGAAAATCTCAGATGACTCTCTCATAAACCTTATTCAGTACAGGACATTCCTCTATTTTTGGGATGGAGCAGAACCAACATCAGGGATGGCGAGGGAACGGTATAACATTAATGATATCTACCCCGAAAATGATAAAAACGTTGTCACCACCGGTGGGTCAGGGTTTGGAGTAATGAGTATACTGGTAGGTATTGAAAGAGGTTTCATTACAAGGGATGAAGGTCTCAGAAGACTCAGGAAAATAGTTGATTTCCTTGGGAAAGCTGACAGATTTCATGGGGCCTGGTCACACTGGATCTATGGCGAAACAGGAAAAACAAAGCCTTTCTCTCCAAAAGACAATGGAGCAGATATTGTCGAAACAGCATATCTTATGCAGGGGTTGCTCACAGTTAGGCAATATTTTAAAGACGGATCAGGTGAGGAAAAACTTCTCGCTTCCGATATTGATAAATTATGGAAAGGTGTCGAATGGAACTGGTTCACAAAAGGTGGTGAAGATGTCCTCTACTGGCACTGGTCGCCTGATTACAAATGGGATATGAATTTCCCGGTACAGGGGTACAATGAATGTCTTATCTTATATGTTCTGGCTGCTTCTTCCCCAACACATCCCGTTAGTCCTGATGCTTACCATAAAGGCTGGGCACGTGATGGAAAGATTGTGTCGGATAACAAAGCATACGGATTGCCACTTATTTTGAAATTCAATGGGGCTGAAAAATATGGGGGGCCCCTGTTCTGGGCCCATTATTCTTACCTGGGACTGGATCCTAAAGGATTGAAGGATGAATATGCCGATTATTGGAAATTGAATCATGATCAGGTGTTGATAGATTACAAATGGTGTGTGTTAAATCCCCTTAAATATAAAGGATATTTCTTCTTCTTGCTGGGGGCTCACAGCCAGTTATTCAATTAATGGATATGCAGCCCATTTCCCCGGAGAAAAGACTGACCTGGGTGTTATTTCCCCAACCGCGGCAATCTCTTCCTTCCCTTACACACCAGAGAAATCAATGGCAGCATTAAAATACTTTTACTATGATATGGCTGACAGGATCCTTGGGAAATTTGGCTTTCTATGATGCTTTCAGCGAACAATATAACTGGTATCCCAAACAATACCTGGCAATTGACCAGGGACCTGAGGTAGTGATGATTGAAAACTACAGGACAGGCTTGTTATGGAAACTGTTTATGAGCTGTTCTGAAGTACATTCAGGATTGAAAAAACTAGGATTTACTTCACCTTATATAAAATAATAGCAGAAAAGAAAATCCTTTTGTTAAGACACTGATCGTATATTTCCGGCTTACTGTATTTGTCAATTAATTTTCCTGACTTACCTTTACATAAAAACATGGATTATGATAGTCACATGCGTTTATGTTAAAGTAAAACCCGGGATGGTTGATAAGTTTATTACTGCCACAAGGGCCAATCATTCTGAATCTGTAAGAGAACCGGGCAATCTTCGGTTTGACGTGATCCAGCAAGCGGATGACCGTAATAGTTTCATGATATATGAAGCATATGAATCGGAGGAGGCTGTATCTGAACACAAAAAAACTCCCCATTACCTTAAATGGCGTGATGAAGTGGAAGATTTTATGACTGAACCCAGGAAGGGCATCAGGTACCATATAATTGAACCAAATGATCCCTCGAGATGGTGAAACCGTTCCGGTTTGGAAGGATCCCCGTAATACTTTTTAAAACGGGAATGATATCAGGGCTTCCTGCCCAGGCAAAAAAATATGGCAAAACACTGTTATTAGTTACAGGCAAGAAGTCTTTCAGATTCTCCTCTTCTTATGCAGAGTTGATTTCCGGACTGGAAAAGCAGGGAATGACATATTGTGAGTTCTCCGTTCCAGGTGAACCCTCCCCTGATGACATAGACAGGGCTACGAAGGAGTTAAGAGATAGGTCTTTGGACCTTGTGGTTGGTATTGGAGGAGGAAGCGTCCTGGATGCAGGGAAAGCAATATCAGCAATGATTAATATTGATGGTTCTGTTACTGATTACCTGGAAGGAGTCGGAACAAGTGAACACCCCGGAACAAAGCTTCCATATATAGCTGTCCCAACAACATCAGGAACAGGTAGCGAGGCAACAAAAAATGCAGTGTTATCAAGAACCGGCAAAGGTGGTTTTAAAAAATCGCTGCGTCATGATAATTTTGTACCGGATATAGCCTTAGTTGATCCTCAGCTTACCCTTAATTGTCCCCGGGATATAACAGCGGCGAGTGGGATGGATTGCTTTACTCAATTGACGGAATCATATCTGTCTGTTAAAGCTAATGAATATACAGATGCGCTGGCAATAAAAGGGATTGTAAATGTAAGGGACACATTGTTAAGGTGTTGTGTTGATGGCGAGGATATTAATGCAAGGGAGGGGATGTCTTTTGCCTCACTTACTTCCGGTATTTGCCTTGCAAACGCAGGGCTGGGTGTAATACACGGCTTCGCATCCTCAATAGGAGGCTTATACAATATCCCTCATGGTTTAATATGCGGAACTCTTATGGCAGTATCAAATGAGATTAATGTAAAGATACTTCGTAAAACCAGGTCCAACAGGGAAGCACTGCATAAATATGCCACACTGGGAAGGATTTTTCTTGAGAAAGAGAATAGGTCTGACAATTATTATATTGATGGATTTATTAATTATCTTCATAACCTAACTTCGGAATTATGTTTGCCGGCACTTAAAAAAGCAGGAGTGAAAGAACAGGATGTCGAAGATATTTGCTCATTAACAGATTGCAAGAACAATCCTGAATTATTGAATAAAGAGGATCTTATCGAGATACTAACCAGAAGACTGATTTAATACCTATGAATATGAAAACGAAAAACCTGCTATTGATTTTTTTGTCTATTGTGTTATTATTTATTTCTCAGATTTCGCCTGCCCAGCTTCTAAAAGAGACAGAAGCTCAGAAAGCAGAACGATTGAAATGGTGGACCGATGCCAGGTTTGGCATGTTTATACACTGGGGACTATATGCATTGCCTGCCAGGCATGAATGGGTCAAGAATAATGAAAGAATGACGAATGAGCAGTATCAGAAATATTTCAATGCATTTGATCCTGATATGTTTGATCCGCACGAGTGGGCCAGGATGGCCAGGGAAGCAGGTATGAAATATGTTGTTCTGACAGCCAAACATCATGAAGGATTTTGCCTGTTTGATTCAAAATTCACGGACTATAAATCGACCAATACGCCCTTCGGTCGGGATATAATAAAAGAATATGTTGAAGCTTTCAGGGCTGAAGGCCTTAAAGTTGGATTTTATTATTCTCTGATCGACTGGCACCATCCCGATTATACTGTTGACAGGATGCATCCTCAGAGACAGGTGACTGATAGTGCATACGATAGGCTCAATAAAGGGCGGGACATGAACAAATATCGTCAGTATATTAAGAATCAGGTTACTGAACTACTGACTAATTATGGAAAGATAAGTATTATCTGGTTCGATTTTTCCTTTCCCGGCAAGCATGGAAAAGGCCACGATGACTGGGATTCGGAGAATCTGCTTAAGCTGGCACGCAAACTACAGCCCGGGATCATTGTTGATGACAGACTTGACCTTCGGGATGTTGAAGGAGGATGGGATTTTACCACTCCTGAGCAAGTCAAAGTAACTAAATGGCCTGAGGTTAATGGTAAGAGAGTTCCATGGGAGACCTGTCAGACATTTTCCGGTTCGTGGGGATACTACCGCGATGAAAATACATGGAAGAGCCCTGCCCAGCTGCTTGACCTGCTTATTGAATCTGTAAGTAAAGGGGGAAATCTATTATTGAATGTAGGTCCTACCGGAAGAGGTGTTTTTGATTACAGGGCGCAGGAGAGGCTTACTGCCATGGGTAACTGGATGAAA
Organism: uncultured Bacteroidales bacterium; assembly: GCA_963843635.1. GTDB lineage: Bacteria > Bacteroidota > Bacteroidia > Bacteroidales > VadinHA17 > LD21. The sequence goes on from CAWJLF010000001.1 coordinate 83,942, forward strand.
TTCAATAACCGCTCCATCTATGGCTGCACTGAAGCTCCTGCAGATTTTAAAGCACCGGACAATACTCTACTGACATATAACCCGGTGACAAACCGCCTCTATGTCCATCTGCTTTTTTACCCCATGGGTAGTATTACACTCCCTGGGATGGCTGATAAAGTCAAGTATATACAATTTCTTCATGATGCCTCGGAAATAAAATACACAAGAGGAAAAGATGAAAACAGCAATGACCTGATACTTCAGCTTCCTATTCTCAAACCACCTGTTGAGATACCAGTACTAGAGGTTTACCTGAAATAGGATTTACCGTGATATTGTATTGCTGGTATTATTATTTACTTTGCCGTTAACTAAAAGCGGACAAATTAATGTTATTGTCAAGGACTTTAGATTAATGAGATCTCTATATATAATCATTATTTTATTACTCATAAAACTACCGGTTTTTGCACAGAACGCAGATATAAGCAACTATAATTTTGCTGGCTTTCAGGTTCATTACGGGTTTATTATTCCACATACAGAATCAATCAGGCCAGTCTCCCATACAAATCCCTATGGTTTGGAATTAAGTCTTAACCGGCTGCATACTTCATATGAGGATTGGAGCATTTTTAATCATTATAGCATCTCAGGAATACAGTTTGGCTACTTCAATTATCAAAATCCTGATATTCTTGGCAGTGCATTTCTTTTAACTGTATTCAATGAATCAATACTCGCCAACAGCAAAAAAATAATTTTCTCACTCAAAGGAGGCCTGGGTTTGTCATACCATACAAGGATATATGATTATTATGATAATCAACTGAACAAATTTTTCAGTACAAGGATAAGCTTCCCACTTTACCTCAGAGCGAATTTTAAGTACCGATTAAACAGCAAGACATATCTTACGTTAACAGGTAGCTTCAACCACATCTCCAACGGAGGTGTAAAGGTGCCAAATATGGGAATGAATTTTCCTACTGTAGCGTTAGGTATTGAATATTTCAAGAATCCGATTCCACAATTGGTCGATATTAATACTCCGGTACCAAAAGCAAAGGAAACCGGCAGCTACCTTCTTATCCAGATGTTGTCTGGTTATAGAGTAGTATATGGTGTTTCTACTTTTGCCTATGGATTTCATACGAGGTTTTGCTGGCAGGTGCGGACCCATTACGGACTAAATACAGGGGCTGAAATAATTATGGATGGCGGTGTCAGACAAATGATTAAAATTGAGGACCTTGATGTTGACTATAAGAGAATGGCAATAACAGCAGGACAGGATTTAATCTTCAGGAGAGTCGTATTTACTCAGTACTTTGGTATCTATGTCTATTCACCATATAAGGCAAAAAACATTATCTACCAGAAATATGAGCTGTCATATAAAATTTCACCAACTTTCAGGATGGGAATTTATCTTAAAGCCCATGCAAGTGATGCTGAACTGTTCGGATGCAGTTTCGATTATTTGATAAACATGAAAAAAGCGGCTTCTGCAAAAAGCATTCAGAAATTATAAAAAAGCTGGAAAACAAAGACTAATCTTTATATACTGACTGAATCGTAAACAACTACCTTTTCCCACAAGTCTTCACAGTCGGCGATGAATTTGAGATGCTTGGAATGGTTCTGATAAATATCCTGATCAGCTTTGTTTCTGAATGTCAACAGGAGGGAATAGGTATATGAAGTATCTATTACACCGCGATTGGTCGTAGCTGGTACACCAAGATGTTTCCCGACAATAGTCTCAATTGTTATAAGTTCTGAAAGTGCTGCTTCAAATTTCCTGCGTATATCCAAAGTAACCGGTTTTTTGAGCCAGAAATATACATGGTGGACAAAGTTTTCCTTTTGTAATGTCATACTGGATGTTTTTAATAGTGCTAAGATAATAAAATTGGTAAAGTCATGTGTTTCTCTGCACTTTTCCGGTTAAATCTTTTAAATTTGAGAACTAATAGAAGTCATTGAATGGAAATTATTATATATATAATTGCAGCTTTATCTATAGGGGCCCTGACAGCATATTTTGCCACCAGGTACAAACTCAATATTGAACATCAACGGGAAATTATTTCAAAAATGGATGAGATAAATTTGCTTACCCGTGAGAACAGTGCCCTGCAGGCAAAGGTAGAAGCTCAGGCAGCAGGACTGGAAGAGGTAAGGAAGGCTATGCTTGATACTTTTAAATCGGCTGCTTCTGATGCTCTTACACAGAATAACAAACAGTTTCTTGACCTTGCTAAAAGCCAACTTGAGACACAGGTCAAATCAGCTGAAGGAGATCTTGATCAGCGTAAGTCAGCAATAGAGGAGATGTTAAAACCCGTAAAAGAGTCAATTGACAGTTACAAGAAGAGAATAGAAGAACTGGAGAAAGGTTCCGAGAAGACTTTTGGTCAGGTAACTGAAATGCTTTCAAGTATCCAGCTAACGAATGCCAGTCTCCAGAGGGAGACGGGTGCTCTGGTTAATGCACTTAGAAATCCAAGAGTAAGAGGGAAATGGGGGGAGATAGGATTAAAGCGGGTAGTCGAGTTTTCCGGATTGTCTGCTCATTGCGATTTCATCGAACAGGCTTACACGGAGGGTGAGGATAGTGTTTTAAAACCCGATATGATTATCAATTTGCCGGGAAACAGCCACGTGGTTGTCGATTCCAAACTGCCCCTTGATGCATACCTTGAGGCTCTTGAAACTGATGATGATAATGCACGAAATCTTCTCTTTGTAAAACATGCCAAAGATCTGAGGGACCATGTTAATAAACTGAGCAAGAAACAGTACTGGTCACAATTCCAGAACACACCGGATTTTGTCGTACTCTACATGGAAGTGGAATCAGCACTTAATGTGGCGCTTATGACTGATAAAACCCTTCTCCAGGATGCAATGAATAATAAAATTATCCTTGCGACGCCGACTACTTTAATTGTTGTACTCAAATCAGTAGCCATGTCGTGGCAGCAGCATAATATTACTGAAAATGCTCTTCAGATCATGGAATCTGCTGTGGATTTTTATTCCAGGGTAAATGTTTTTGCCGACCATCTTGTTAGAATGGGAGGAGGTCTCAGATCAGCACTGAAGGGCTATAATGATGCAGTTGGATCATGGGAGAGCAGGGTCTTGCCTGCCGGACGTAAGCTCGAACAGCTCAGTGCTACTGATAACAAGAATCTGCTTCCTGACCTGGATGATATAGATAGACCTGTAAGGGAACTGAAGAAACCTGAAGAATAGACCTTTCATTGTAAAAATATGAATGTGACCGGGAAAGTTTTTCAATTGACCATTTTACTTGCACTCGCTCTGGCATTACTACTTGAAGCAGATTGTGGCGGAAGGAAAGAAATCACGAATCAAACTGAACGATCAATAAGTGAAAAGAAAGATTCATCTTTCCTTTTTAACGGAGAGACACTGGATGGATGGGAAATTACAAATTTTGGTCCCCAGGGACCTGTTTATGTGTCAGGAGGCAGTATAATGCTTGGGATGGGTGACGGCTGCACTGGAATTACCTGGAAAGGAGATTTTCCAAAAAACAACTATATGGTTACACTGGACGCAAAACGCATTACAGGTAACGATTTTTTCTGTGGTATGACCTTTCCGGTGAATGAGAGCTTTTGTACATTAATTATTGGTGGATGGGGAGGTGCTGTTGTTGGTCTGAGCAGCATTAACAGATATGATGCCTCTGAGAATGAAACAAAAACCATAAGGAATTTCGAAACAGGCAAATGGTACAATATTTGCCTTACAGTATTAAATGATTCAATTAAAACTTCGATTGACGGAACAGATGTGATTGATTTTGCCATTGGAAATAATAAACTATCCTTACGTCCCGAAGTGCAATTATCAAAGCCTTTCGGAATAGCTTCATGGACAACTACTGCTGCAATTAGAAATATAAAATTAATACAATTAAAATGATGAAAATAAACAAACTGCCTCTTTTTCTGATTATTGTTTCCTTTCTCTTTTCCTGTAAAACTCAACAGTTATACCTTAGCGTTGTGGAGCCGGCTCCTGTCACGATACCCTCTTCTATAAAGAAGGTGGGAATAATTAACAGGACCATGCCTACAGATGAATCGAAAGGAATTGACGCTATTGATAAGTTTCTTTCCCTTGAAGGAGCTAATCTTGATAAGGACGGCGCTGAGGAAAGTGTCAAGGGCCTTGCAGATCAGCTTGGTTCCAATGAACGATTCACCGAGGTTAAGACATTGAAAGATATGGATTTCAGGACTCCCAAGCTTACACTTTTCCCTGCACCCCTGTCCTGGGAGATTGTTGATCAGGTATGTACAGAAACCGGTATAGATGCAATATTCTCACTGGAAAAATTTGATACAGATACCCATATTTCTTATACCACAAGAAATGTTAATCTCAAAACACCTCTGGGTTCTGTACCTGGCCTTGAGCATCAGGCTCATATGCAGACTCTTGTTAAGACAGGCTGGAGGATATACGATCCTGTTGACAGGCAGATACTTGATGAGTATGTATACGAGCAATCAATAGAGTCAGTCGGGAAAGGAATTAATCCTGTCCTTGCAGCCGCTGCCTTGATCGGCCGGAAAGAGGCCGTTAATGAAGTCAGTTATCAGGCTGGTCAGGGCTATGCCATGCGCATATTGCCATACAAGTTAAGAGTAATGCGCGATTATTATGTGAAGGGAACTAATAATTTCAAAATAGCAAAGAGAAAAGCACAAATGGGTAAATGGGATGAGGCAGGCCAATTATGGGAAAAGGAAACAACCAATCCGAAAGCTAAAATAGCCGGGAGAGCCGCTTATAATATGGCAATTATAAATGAGATAAACGGAGACCTGGAGGCTGCATTGAAATGGGCTCAGAAGTCATATGAAGATTATAACGACAGGTATGCAATTAGGTATACCCGCATCCTTGAAAATAGATTGTACAAGATCGATGTTCTGAAAATGCAGGGACAGCAATAAATTGATTTATAATCATCTATGCATAATTTTAAAGTTAAATCATATTATAATGAAAAATAGTGGATTTCTTGTTTTCGCAGGGCTTTTCATAGTATCTTTAACCCTGCTCTCTGCTCCCGATTCAGTTGCTCAGACTTACCAGCCCAATTGGGAATCACTCGATAAACGCCCGGTTCCTGCCTGGTTTGAAGATTCCAAATTTGGTATATTTATTCACTGGGGAGTATATTCTGTTCCGGCCTGGGGCCCTACGGGTGACAGTATAGGGGTATATGATAAATATGCAGAGTGGTACTGGTGGAAACTTAATGAACCTGGCAAAGTGCAAAAGTATTTCCAGGCGTATCATCTTAAGACCTATGGTACGAATTTCAAGTATCAGGATTTTGCTCCCATGTTTAAAGCCGGGCTCTTTGAACCGGATAAATGGGCAGAATTATTCAGGTCATCTGGAGCAAAATACGTTGTTCTTACCTCCAAACATCACGAAGGTTTTACACTCTGGCCCAGCGCACAGAGCTGGAACTGGAACAGTGTTGATGTCGGACCTCACAGGGACCTGTGCGGTGATCTCTCTTCTTCAGTTAAAAAGGCGGGGCTCCATATGGGATTTTACTATTCCCTCTATGAGTGGTATAACCCTGTATATAAGAGCAATCTGAGTGCATACGTCGACCAGCATATGATTCCGCAGATGAAGGATCTGGTAAACAGGTATAAGCCTGATATCCTGTGGACTGATGGTGAATGGGAACATCCAAGCAGCGATTGGAAAAGCGAAGAGTTTCTTGCATGGCTGTTTAATGAGTCGCCGGTAAAAGAGAATGTGGTTGTCAACGACAGGTGGGGAAGTGAAACACGAAGCAAACACGGCGGTATTTATACAACTGAATATGGGCTTGTTGGCGATAAAGAGGGAATTGACAATGAAGCACCTCATCCATGGGAAGAATGCAGGGGAATAGGTACATCCTTCGGATATAACCGGACGGAAGGTTTGTCGGATTATTCCACCACCGGGGAACTTGTTAAACTACTGGTTTCAACTGTTGCTGCAGGAGGAAACCTTCTTCTGGATATAGGGCCTTCATCAGACGGGACAATCCCGGTGATCATGCAGGAAAGGCTTATGGGGATAGGAAAATGGATGAAGATTAACGGCGAGGCTATTTATGGTACGAGACCGTTTATCAGAACTAAAAAGGAAGAATCGATAACCGAAGGTGCTAATGAGAGTGTCTTTTTTACCAGGAAAGACAATATTCTGTATGTCATAGTTACAGAATGGCCCGACAAAGACCTGGTATTGCACGTAATTAGACCTGTGGGAAAAGTTGCCGTACAGCTTATTGGCAATGAAACCAGGATAACTTCAAAATATTCCGCGGGTAACCTGGCAATCCGGATGCCGATCCTCACTCCTGATGACAACCAGACAGCTTATGTTTTTAAAATTACTGGTTTGTTAAACCAATAGGGGAGGAAGGAAGCACTCTCGGATTTAAAATTTATGAAACTTTAACATTTGGGTTAATAGGTTTACCGAACTTAATGGATAACTTTAATGCCCGTCAAATATTAGTAAGCCTAAACATCAAATTTTCCAGGAAAAAACTTAAATGTCCCGATATAAATCACTTCTGTTTTTACTGTATTTAATAATTCCCTGTTCTGTAATTTTCGGCAATCATCTGACCGGCCCTGAAATTGGAGGCAATGGTACTACATCACCTGATTCCCTGGAACGGGATCAGGTCCTTTTTAACGGCAGGGTATGGAGAAACCTGTACACCAGAATTATAGGCAATCAATTTCTTTTCTCAGCTGATTTTCTGCAAGGGTCAGTCACGATGAATGGTACTAAATTCCAGGGTCTCTATCTTCTTTATGACATACATGATGATGAGATACTGACACCCGGAAGTGACAATACTATACTCAGGCTGAACAAGGAAATGGTTGATAGTTTCAGTCTGATTTACCAGATGAAAGAATACCGGTTTACCAAGATAGCTGTTGATACAGCAAAAGGCGACTTTGAATATGTAAATATATTATATTCCGGAAAGACAGCTCTCTATATAAAATATAATAAGCTTATAGCTCTGCTTGAGGTTGATGATAAATATGACAAGTTTTATGAGGTAAGCAGAATCTACTTTATTAAAAACGGAGAGATTCATCCTGTTAAATTCAAAAGGGACTTATTGAAGAATATGGAGGACCATAAAGTGCAGGTTAAAAATTTCATCAGGAAAAATAATATTGTCATCACGAAAAAGAATCCGGATGCTTATATACCAGTTGTAAGATATTATGATTCATTAGATAATTAGTTTAGATCTTATGAAGTCCAAAGTTGTAATAGCTGTGCTGCTCTTCCTGCTCTCATTAAATATGGAAGCACAGGAGAAATATGTAACTTCCGGGAACTACAGCGGGCTGGCATTTAAAGATTTTGTCTCACAGGTTGAGGATCAGTTTCACATTAGATTTTTCTATAAGGATGACTGGGTAAAAGACATTCATTTAGGAAGCTATCCAGGCTGTTCAGATCTTAAATGTGTGCTTGATAATCTTTTTAATGATACAGATTTATTTTATTATATCGACAGGGCTGGTAATGTGGTAATCACAAAAAATTATGCTGTTAAAGTCTCCTCAGTTGTTGAGGAGAATAAAGGCAAGTTCATGGCCCCCACCGAATATGGAACAACAGGAGAGAACCAGGTTGCTGACGCAAATTCTTATGTTGAGGTAGGTAATCCGGCTGAAAAGAATATGTCAGGAAACACCACCCTGTCAGGATACGTTACAAATAAAGACACTAAGGATCCTGTTGCAGGAGTTACAGTTTTTGTTCAAAAACTCTCTATAGGGGCAATTTCAAATGAATATGGATATTATGTCCTGACATTGCCAAGGGGAGCTCACCAGATTCAATTCTCCTTTATCGGTATGAAGAATAAGGTTGTAAACATTAACATGTATGGAGAAGGCGAACTAAATGTTGAAATGACCAGTGTGCTTATTCCTCTAAAGGAAACGGTTATTTCGGCCCAGAAAAGCATGACGCTTCAACGGTATGAGGTTGGTGCAGCAAAGATAAACATCACATCTTTCAAGTTGTTACCAACTTCGATGGGCGAGTCTGATATTATAAAAAACCTAATGCTGATACCCGGAGTTCAGTCTGTTGGAGAGGGTTCGGCAGGGTTTAATGTCAGAGGAGGGTCTGCAGATCAGAATCTTATTCTTCTATATGGCGCGCCCATATATAATTCTTCACATTTTTTTGGTTTCTTCTCTGCGGTTAATTCAGATATTATCAAGGATGCCACATTGTATAAGGGAGGTATACCTTCACGGTATGGTGGCCGGGTATCATCTGTACTCGATATCGGAACAAGGGAAGGTAACCTGAAGGATTTCGGGGGAAGTGCTGGTATAAGCCCGATTACCACACATTTTCTGGTTGAAGGTCCGATTAAGAAAGACACATGTACATTTATACTGTCTGGCAGAACCACCTATTCTAACTGGGTACTGGGGCTTATCCAGGATCCTTCCCTTAAAAATAGCAGAGCTTCATTTTATGATCTTAACGGGACAGTCTCATACGATATAAACAGAAATAATAAGATTGAATTGTCGTCCTATTTCAGTCATGATTCATTCCGGTTTAATTCGGATACAGTATACAGTTATAAGAACAACATATTTTCACTCAGATGGAGGCATTTTTTCAATTCAAGGTTCTTCTCTTCCATCTCATTGAATAACAGTTCATACAGTTACAATATTTCCAGTCAGAATGTAGCGACAGAGGCTTTTAATCTGCTTCATGAAATAAACAGCACAGGAATGAAAGCTGATTTTAACCTGTTTATGGGCAGAAATGAATTTAATTTTGGAGCTGACATTAACTACTACTCTGTTCTCCCCGGCAGTTATCAACCCTTTAATGATTCTTCACTCGTAATCCCTAACACTATTCCAAGGGAACATGCGCTCGAGAGTGCTGTTTATCTGGATGATAAGTTTATACTGAATGATTTTCTCTCAATAAACCTGGGGATGAGGATCTCCGGATACATGTCATTTGGACCACAATCAGTGATGTTATATAACCCGGCTTTTTCTAAGAGTGCTTCAACAATTATTGATACAATAAACTATGGCAGTGGTAGCGTTATCAGTAAATATGCAGGTCCCGAATTGAGAGCTTCATTGAATTTTCGTCTTTCAGACCGTAATTCTCTTAAGATCAATTATAACAGAACGAGACAGTATCTCCATCTTTTATCTAATTCAACTTCCATATCACCAACAGATACCTGGAAGTTATGTGATTATTACCTGAAACCACAGATTGGTGATCAGGTTGCCATGGGCTTCTACAGGCTCATGTTCAATAAGAGTTATGAGTTCTCTGCTGAGGGATATTACAAGAATATCAGGAATATCATTGATTTTAAGGCAGGTACCGATCTTGTTATGGATGAGCACATTGAGAAGGATATTGTTAATATGAAGGGTAAGGCATATGGACTTGAACTGGTGATGACAAAAACAGCAGGGAAAATAAGATACAGTGTTGGTTACACCTATTCAAGGGTATTTATAAAGAGTCTGGGGGTCTTTAGTGACGAATTAATAAACGGGAAGAAGTGGTTTCCTGCCAATTATGACAAACCCAATGACCTTGTTGTTACTTTCAATTATCTCTTTTCACGACGTATAAGCCTGTCTGCTAATTACACTTACAGCACTGGCAGGCCAATAACTTATCCTGTAGCTACATATTTTATCAGCGATAAGTTACTTGTTGATTATTCTGACCGCAATAAGTACAGGATACCTTATTATTCCCGACTGGATGTCTCTCTGAGAGTGGGAGGGAATCTTAAATCTCACAGAATTGCCCATCCCAACTGGACTTTTTCTGTATTTAATATGCTGGGAAGAGAGAATGTTTACTCCATATATTTCAAACAGGAAGCAAATCACATTGTAGGATATAAATTGTCTGTTTTCGGACGAGCAATTCCTTCAGTCACCTTTAGCTTTGATTTTTAAACGGAAATGAGGACCATTAATAAAATATTGCCGCTGTTTATACTGTTTTTCATCAACGGTTGCGTCAGTCAGTTCTATCCTGAAACAAATGAGGATAAGGATTTACTTGTGGTGGAGGGTTTGATAACCGATCAGCAGGAGGCAAATGTAATTAAATTGTCTATGTCAATGCCACTTGGAACTGCCCAGGAAGCAAAACCTCTCTCAGGCTGTAGTGTCATGGTGTCAGATGATCTTGGAAATTCCTATATGTTCTATGAAAGTAAACCGGGCACCTATGTTTCTGATCCAAATTCTTTCAGGGGCATAATCGGGCGAACATATATTATTTATATTAATACGGGCTTTAACGGCAATTATCATTCTTATGAATCCAGACCTGCAAAGTTAACTCCGGTACCACCTATAGATAGTCTGTATTACGAGAAGGTCGTCCTGGTAAATTCTGATCCCTGGTCTCAACTCCAGGAGGGTTGCCAGATATATCTCGATACCCATGATCCTGAAAACAACTGTAAATATTACAGGTGGGAATTCACCGAAACATGGGAATTCCATCTGCCATATAATGTACCTAATAATGTGTGCTGGATCTCAGATAATTCGAATGTGATTAATATAAAGAATACATCAGCTTTTGCTGATGCAAGGATCGACGATTATCCAATTGATCTGGTTACAAATAAATCAGACAGACTGGGAATCAAATATAGTATACTGGTTGACCAGTACTCCCTTGACGAAGATGAATACCAGTACTGGGATAAACTTCAGAACCTTACTGAAAATGTAGGTGGACTGTATGACATAATTCCTGCATCGATACCCAGTAATGTAACGTGTATTGATGATCCGACACAGAAAGTACTGGGATACTTTAGTGTATCTGCCAAATCGAGTAAGAGACTGTTTGTAAGGGACAGGTTTTCTGGCTGGTTAACACCCTATACAAGCGAAGCCTGTGTTGCTGATACTGTTTATAACGGTGCTTTTATTCCCAACCTGGATGTATCTGTATGGGTCATTATTGATCATCAGCTGCCACCTCCTGCATATAAGGTGACAACCTATACCAGGGGATGTGCGGACTGTACCGTAAGAGGAACCAAAATTAAACCTGAATTCTGGGATGATGTGCAAAAATAGGTCAAAGAGAAAAGACTATCTGTTGAGGAAAGTACTAAAGCCAGTATTCTTCTTTATAACAGGTTTTCTGTTTATTCATGTTTATGATCTGCAGGCACAGATGACAATGGAGGATTACCTTCGCCAGAAATTTCTCAGCTATTGTGACAAGGTACCCAGGGAAGAAATATTCATTCAGACTGACAGGGAAGAGTACATAGCCGGTGAGGATTTATGGTTAAGTACATATCTTGTTAACCGCCAGAGTTTAAGGACAACTAAAGAGAGTAGTATTGTTTATTTTGAGTTGTTAAATCCCGAAAACAGGCCGGTGATTCAAAAACGAATAGGGCTCAAAGACGGATACGGCCCCGGTCAGATTGTACTTCCTGATACATTAACAACAGGAACTTATACTATAAGGGCCTATACTAACTGGATGCGGAATTTTTTGCCCTATAACTGCTTTATGAAAGATATCCGGATTTACAACGCTTTAAGCAGTAAGAAATTCAAAGAACATGAAAAGCCTGATGCAAACAGGTTCGTAAACACGGAGCGAACTCTTACTTCAGTCTCCCGGGAAAAGGACATTTCTTTAAGTATCAAAAGGGATCTGCCTGGGCTACTGAATATTATTGTGGTAACAAAACAAAACTACAGGTCCAATAATAACAATCTTTGCTACATATTCATACAGACCCGTGGTAAGGTGGACCTTGTAAAGGCAGAACTTCTGGCCGGTGATTCGACAAAAATATCTGTGCCAGAGGCTATTCTTTCTCCGGGTATTAACCAGGTTACCCTGTTTGATCTCAAGGGCTTACCTGTTTGTGAACAATATTTATACACACCTGCAAAAAAAGAAATTCAACTTGCTTTAAGCACTGTTGATAGCAGTGGACTGAGAGATAAGGTAAAAGTGGAAATGAACCTGGCGCAGATCAGTCCCGCCCTGTTGAAAGATGCACATCTTAGTATTTCCGTGTCACCTGCAGTTAACTATGATTCCGATAATGATATAGAAAGCTATTTGTTGTTTGGAACTGAATTCGGTATTAACAGGTGGAACCTGATAAGGGATAAAAGCATAAATGAAATTTCAATCAAAGAGATGGACAGTATCCTTATTAATGTTCACAGTAACTGGATTGATTGGCTACGGATTGTTGCTTCCGGTAACCCGGATTTCAAATATTCTTTTGAAACCGAAAATCAATATTTTTCGGGGACACTCCTTAGCAATGATAAAAACAGTTCTGTTGCTGATAAATATATTTTTATGTCAGTGCCCGGTAAAACTGCTGTCTTTCAGTATGCAAAAACTGATAAAGAAGGCAATTTTAGTTTCAGGTTACATGTTGACGAGGCAATAAAGGATCTTGTTATTCAACCTGAGAAAGAGGACCAAAGCCAGACCATAAAAATTGAATCCGCCTTCTCGGATCAGTTTTTTACTCCTGGAAATATAATAGAATCTACTGAGATCATTGAACCGGGTTATATTGGAGACTGGAGTGCCAGCTATCAGGTAAGAAAAATATATGAAATAAAGTCCACCGGGCCTTCATTACCACCATTACATTTGCCGCTTATCCCGAAAAGATTTTATGGGAAACCGGATGATGAGATTAAGCTGGCTGATTATATTAGGCTGCCTGTAATGCAGGAGGTGTTTTTTGAATTGATGGTGGGAGCTTTTCTTAAAGAAAAAAAATCAGCTTACGAGATAACCATATCTGATCCTGTTGATAACAAAATATATGATACACCTCCGTTGCTGATGATTGACGGTGTAATAATTAAGGATCCTGCGGAAATAGCCAATCTGGATCCGGAACTGGTTGAGAAGATAGATGTGGAAAGAGAGAGGTATATGGTCGGTGATTATCTATTTCATGGTATTGTTAACATTATTACTGTCGCCGGGGACTTCAGCAACGGGACTCTTCCCCCGGAAGCAGTGAGTATTCCTTACCGTGTACTTGATCCTGTTCTTTCCTTTAAATCTCCCGATTATTCAGATCCTGTTCTGATGAAGGATCATATCCCTGATTTCAGGACGACCCTGTACTGGAATCCTTCACTCGTGACAGGGAAAGACGGTAAGGTAGTCACTGAGTTCTGGACATCAGATTATGCTTCTGAGTATGAGATAAATATCCAGGGAGTCACCACTGATGGCATACCTGTTTCTATAAGGAAAAAATTCAGGGTTCATTAGGCAAATCACTTTTAGTTATATTTGTTTTGAAGTTTTAGATTAGGTCCTTTCTTAATTTTTATGATATCTTCAATTTCCCGTGTGAGAAGTCAGTGGAAATGCCTACCCACGGTTCCTGTGAAATGCAGGGGGTAAGGCAGAAAATAATTAATGCCAGTGATATTAGAATTCTGATTCTCATAGTAATAATTTTAGTCCTGTTTCCCAAATCTCCTCTCTGCCTCCGCAAGCATTGTTTCAGTAGCTGTTGCACCGGATCTGGAAGCACCAGCTTCTCTCATCTTTAAAAGGTCATCAAGGCTCCGTACCCCTCCTGCACATTTAACGCCGACGTTTTTTCCTGAATGTTCTCTCATTAATTTTATATCATCAACAGTTGCACCTGTATAGTTATAATCCCCGTTCACCTTCTTAACGAATCCATATCCGGTGGAGGTCTTCACGAAATCTGCTCCGGCCTTTGTACAAATATCGCATAACTTTATCTTGTCTTCTGTCCTGGTGATATAATCTGTCTCAAAGATCACTTTTATAATGGCTTTGTTCTCATGACAAATGCTGGTAACTGCTTTAATCTCTTTTTCAACATAGGACCAGTCACCACCAAGTACTTTTCCAATATTTACCACCATATCAATTTCAACTGCCCCGTCATTACATGCCTGTTCTGCTTCGTATATTTTTACTCCGGTAGAACTGTTCCCATGAGGGAATCCGATTACACATCCTACCTTAACATCCGTGTCTTTTAATTCTTTGACTGCTAAACTGACAGCATAAGGTTTTACACATACAGAAGCAACATCATACTTTTTTGCTACGGCACATTCTCTTATTAAATCAGAATCCGTCAAAACGGGATTTAAGATCGAGTGATCGATCATTTTTGCAATTTGTTTTACTGTAATCATACACTATCTGTTTATTAGATCCACTAAGATAACACAGATAATTATAGGAATCCGTTAATCAGATGAATAAAATTAAAACAATAAAATGTAACGGTAACAGTCCTTCCGGTACAAGAGGAACAAAGAACCATGTTTCATTAGCAGGCTCTTATCTGTAACTTTACTGGTATGAGATTATTTGGATTTAAGACAGTCATCCTCCCTACCTCTGAAACATGGTATAAAATAAATTTACTTTAAAAAACAATTATTTCAATGGTAAATAAGCAAATGGTACCACTGGCAACATAACTTGTTCCTTTGATTTTATTGATCACAAACAGGTAACGCTTAAAATTATTTATATTATGATGATAAGAAAAATTAATTTGTACCTTTAAACTATCACCTGGCCTGATTTATTTGCAAAATTTGAAAAAGTTACAAGGAAAATCATTTTGGCTTTTCACTCAGAGTAGGCCAGGCGTGTTACAAGTACAGCAAAAAACCGAAATACTAATCTTAAAGAAACCTTATGAAATCTGAAGCTCATTTTAACTACAATAGTAGCCGCCTTCCGACTTTGGTATTCTCTGTTCTTCGCATTGCGATAGGATGGCATTTCCTTTATGAGGGTTTGGCAAAGGTGATAGCAGGAAACTGGACGTCAGCCGGTTATCTTGCTGGTTCCAGGTGGATCTTTGCATCGCTTTTCCATTCTATGGCTGCAAGTACGGGGGTCGTTGCTGTAGTCGATTTTATAAATATATGGGGAATGATCCTTGTTGGACTGGGCCTTATGCTGGGTTTATTTACCAGGTGGGCAAGCATTGGTGGCGCTGTTATGCTTTTTTTCTATTTTGTTGCATATCCTCCTGTCCCCGGGTATATGGTGAGTGTGCCGGTGGAAGGAAGTTACCTTTGGGTAAACAAGACCCTCATTGAGTTTTTTGTGCTGTTAGCATTCTCATTTTTGTCTTACGACTACCAGTTTGGCATAGACAGGCTTTATGGCCGGTGGAAGGATGAAAAAGCTCGCCAACCTGTTCCCGATATTCCTGCCGGTACCAGGAAAGGCCTGGGAAGAAGGGAGGCTATCAGGGACCTTATCTCTATCCCGGCTTTAGGAGCATTTGCATATGCGCTTTATAGAAAGAAAAAGTGGGATAGCTTTGAGGAAAAGCTACTGAACATTGATGGGATGGATGCAAATTCAAGTGCAACTCTGCTAAGCTTTAACTATGCTTCGCTGAATGATCTTAAGGGACAAGTTCCGAAAGGAATTATCAAACACACTGACATTAACGGAAATCCTGCCCAGTTTGAAATCAGCCGTCTTTTTATGGGCGGGAACCTCATTGGTGGATGGGCACATTCTCGTGATCTGATTTATGTATCCAAACTGGTAAAGACTTATCATACAGATGAGAAAGTTATGCAGACCCTTGCCTTGGGTGAAAAATGCGGTATGAATGCCATAATATCAAATCCTCAGATGGGAAGAATATTCCAGAAGTACAAACATGAGTTCCAGGGAAATATTAAATTCATATCTGATTGCGGTATCAATCTCGATTTTCAAAAAGGAATAGCAATGTCCCTGGCGGCTGACTGGGACGCATTATATTGTCAGGGCGAAATAACCGATCGCTGGACAAACCCTGATTGGGATGATCCGAAGAAAAGGACAGTTGATGAGAGAATGGCGCTGATCAGACAAGGTCTGGAGGAGATACGAAAACATGGAAAACCGGCCGGCATAGGTGCTCACAGGATCGAGGCAATTAAGGCTTGTGTTGATCATGGCATCAAACCTGACTTCTGGGTAAAAACCTGTCATAATCATGACTACTGGTCAGCGAAATCGGACCAGGAATGGATGGACAATTACTTCGATTTTGATCCGGAGGAGACAATCAGGTTTATGGCTACTCTCCAGGAGCCGTGGATAGCCTTCAAGGTTCTGGCTGCCGGAGCTATAAAACCTGAAGTTGGGTTGAAATATGCATTTACAAATGGAGCCGATTTTGTTTGTATGGGAATGTATGATTTCCAGATAGTTGAAGATGTTAATATTGCTCTGGATGTCCTGCCTATGGCCAAAAACAGGGAACGTCCTTGGATGGCATAGTGATATGAAAGGGAATCTGATTGTGAATAAAAAAGTGATCTTAATTTTATTATCCGGCCTTATTACTTTGCAGATAAACGCACAGGTGATGTGGGAACATCTGTCAAGTAAGAACGGTGATTTAGAGGTTCCAAATCAGGGTAATGAACAGACATCATCAGCAATTGGTGATTTCGATAATGATGGTATAAATGACTTTTGCATTTACACGAAAGAACTCATGCCCCGGCCGTGGTCTGGTACAGGCGGATGTTAGATAACGGATGGAAGAGATATGTGATTGAGGACAGTATATGTTTTATTGAGGCAGGTACAATTGCTTTTGATGTAGATAATGATGGCGATCATGATATAATAGCGGGTGGAGAATCCAAATCTAACAATGTATGGTGGTGGGAAAATCCTTTTCCCGATTTTGACAAACCATCATGGAACCGATATCTTATAAGGAATACAGGTGGCAATAAGGTACATGATCAGATTGCAGGCGATTTTGACGGGGATAATAAACCGGACCTGGTTTTCTGGGCCCAGGGCGATCAGACATCTCGTATTTTACCAGGATCCCGTCTAAGCCCAAAAAAATTATCTGAATGGAAGCTTATCCCTGTTTATAAATATTATACCGACGGCCAGATGGAACAGCATGGCACTTACCCTGTTTCAAGGGTATAAATGAGCATGAAGGTCTTGGCAAAAGCGGATATTGACGGAGATGGCATAATGGATATTATCGGAGGGGGAAAGTGGTTCAAATATCTTGGTAAACGACAGGTTTTCCTTTAATACATATCGACGGTGCCTATACTTTCAGCAGATGTGCAGCCGGGTCAGCTCATAACAGGGGGACGGCCGGAGGTGGTGATGGTAGTGGGGGATGGGTGGGCCCCAATGTATATATATGAATATAAGAAAAATACCTGGATAAAAAAGGAGATTGTACCAAAGGTGAGCAACGGGCATTCGCTGGCAATAGTAGATTTTAATGGACGATGGAAACCTCGATATCTGGAATGCTGAGATGACTTTGTTTAATAATACTGAAGCTGTAAACCATATACTTCTTGGCGATGGTAAGGGAAATTTCCCAACGGAGATAGTTATTTCAAAGGGAATAGATGTTCATGAGTCCGGGATTGCCGACCTTGATGGGGACGGGGACCTGGATATCCTGGGAAAACCATATAACGGCGATACTCCCAGGATAGATATATGGTTACAAAATGGAACTGGAGAAATTAATGTACCGAAAAAATAGAGATAGTTACCTGATTATTTCTGAAATAATTTCGATGGATCGCAGGGATGTAACCTTCATTAAAACCTTTATTGTAAATACCTTACGGGAAAAAGGATTATTTTGCCATTAAATGTAAAATCTATAGGAATGAAAAGACTAATTGCCACCCTGATATTATATTTCTGGTCCTGCACTCCTCAGCACAAAAATATCCGTTTCAGAATACCAGTTTAACTGAAGAGGTAAGGATAAATAACCTTATCTCATTGATGACAATTGATGAGAAGATCAACTGTCTTTCCCCCAGGATATCCGTACCCAGGTTAGGTGTCAGGGGAACCCATACCGTTGAAGGCTTGCATGGTCTTGCTTACAGTGGTCCGGCCAACTGGGCTGTCAAAGGAGCCAAGGCATCACCAACAACGACCTTCCCTCAGGCAATCGGTCTGGCTGAGATGTGGGACCCCGGTCTATTACAAAAGGTAGCGTCGTGGGAAGCAACAGAAGCACGATATCTTGCTCAGAATAAGAGGTTTGGGATTGCCGGACTTATAGTTTTTGCACCTAATGCCGATATGGGAAGGGATATACGATGGGGAAGAACTGAGGAGTGTTATGGCGAAGATCCCTTTCTTACAGGATCACTGGTTACCGCATATGTAAAAGGCCTGCAGGGAGACGATCCGGTTTACTGGAAAACAGCTTCTCTTATGAAACATTTCCTGGCTAACAGTAATGAAAATAATCGTACATATAACAGTTCCGATTTTGATGAGAGGTTAATGAGGGAGTACTATTCATATGGATTCTACAAAGGTGTTAGGGATGGTGGATCACAGGCCTTTATGGCAGCCTATAATAAATATAACGGCATACCATGTACGGTGAATCCGATACTCAGGGACTTAACAATGAAAGACTGGGGACTGAGGGGTATAATATCAACCGACGGAGGAGCTTTCAAACAACTGGTAACTACACACAAGTACTTCTCTTCTTTGCCTGTAGCTGCTGCAGCCTGTATTAAAGCAGGAATAACAATGTTTCTCGATGACTACAGATCGTCAGTAAAAGAAGCCTTGTCAGAAGGACTAATAAATGAAAATGATATAGATGAAGCCATCTTTGGAAACTTCAAGGTATTGCTGAAGCTTGGATTATTGAACAATGCTTCACAAAATCCTTATTCTGAGATAGGAATAGCAGATACAATAGCTCCATGGACCAAAAGAGAAGCACATGATCTGGCTAGGAAAGCTACAGAAGAATCAATTGTACTTCTGAAAAATAAGAATATGATGCTTCCACTTAATAAAGGAAAAATCAAATCCATAGCTGTAATAGGACCTTCTGCCAATTCGGTTATATCAGACTGGTATTCCGGTACACCGCCATACAGAATAAGTATTTTACGTGGAATAGAAAATTCAGTAGGAAAGGATATTGTGGTACGTTATGCTTATAGTAATAAGGCTGATTCGGCTGTAATTGCAGCAAAGCAAAGCGATGTTGCAGTAGTATGTATAGGTAATGATCCTCTTAGTCATGGACTTGGATGGGGACAAAACTTTGTTCCGAGTGATGGTCGTGAGGATGTTGACAGACAGGCAATCACTTCAGAACAGGAGGATCTGGTCAGACTGGTATTGGCCGCTAATCCCAGGACCATTCTCGTGATGGTCTCCAGTTTTCCTTATGCTATCAACTGGTCTAAAGATCATATCCCAGCCATACTTCATGTTTCGCAGTCAAGCCAGGAGATGGGAAGTGCAATGGCCAATGTCATCTTTGGTGATGTTAGTCCAGCCGGCAGATTGGTACAGACATGGATAACATCCATCGATCAGTTACCTCCGATACTGGATTATAATATACGGAATGGCCGCACATATATGTATGATAATAATCAACCATTATTTCCATTTGGATTTGGTTTGACTTATACTTCTTTTGATTATTCATACCTTAAAACTGACAAAAAGATTTTGCAAGAGGGGAGTGAGGTTAATATTAGTTTCCACCTCGAGAATAACGGTGCTTACAACAGTGATGAAGTTGCTCAGCTCTATGTTAGTTATCCTGGTTCCCGAATACAACAACCATTAAAAGCTCTAAAGGGATTTAAGAGGGTTTTTGTTTCAAAAGGAGGCAAAATAAATGTGACAATTCCTCTAAGGGCAGAGGATCTGAAATACTGGGATTCAAACAGTCATAAATGGATACTGGAAAGCGGGATGATCAGGTTCTTTATCGGACCCTCATCTGATGATCCAAAACTGGAAGGTGAACTTGAAATAAAATAACCTTCCATAAACAGCTCATCATGTAGACGAGTCCCCTTTATTATGTCGGAAAAATGACAATGGTCATGATTAGTACATGATAAATGTCAGTTTTTCATTACCTTTACACTATTGATCATACCTTGTGATATAATATCAATATATCTGGATAGATGTATGTTTATTTATGTCTGTCAGGGTATTAGGAAATTTAGGTTTATCCCAATATATTCTGTTTTTCTTTAATATGCTCACAAATTCTATTAATTTTGCGACAATTTATATATTATTAAGCATAAATGATAATAAATTGAAAAACGTCAAGCCTGAATTTAACAGAATTACAATCAAGGTTGGAAGTAATGTTATTACCCGGAAAGATGGTTCGCTCAATGAAGGTAGAATTTTAAGAATTGTTGAGGATATAGCAGTTTTATACAAACAGGGGATTGAAGTCTTGCTTATTTCTTCAGGTGCCGTAGCAGCAGGCAGAAGTGATGTAACTCCATCGAGAAGGACAAATATAATAGCCGCACGGCAAATTTGGGCTTCAGTGGGACAGGTGAAATTGATGTCAAGTTACCAGTTCCTGTTTGGAAAATATGGTATTCATGCTGGGCAGTTACTGGCAACAAAAGACAGTTTCAGGGATCGTCGCAACTATCTAAATATGAAGAATTGCATATCCGCGATGCTGGAAAACCGGGTTCTTCCCATAGTAAATGAGAATGATACCATATCGATAAATGAACTCATGTTCACTGATAATGATGAATTATCAGGACTTATATCATCCATGATGGATTGCCAGTCGTTGATCTTACTTACCAATGTAGATGGAGTTTACAGCGGTGTTCCCGGACAGGAAAATGTTGAACTCATTACACGGATAGATGTGGAATCCGAATCTCTGGAAAAACATATTTCGCCGGTTAAATCCGGTTTTGGAAGGGGAGGGATGATTACAAAATATTCTATAGCCCGCAAGATAGCAGAAGAAGGGATTGATGTCTTTATTGCAAACGGAAACCGCGACTCAATAATAACCGATATCGTAAGGGGTAAAGACATTCCATATACCAGGTTCGTAGCTGGTGAAAGGAAAGAGTCAGGAGTAAGGAAATGGCTTTCGCACTCCGATACTTTTGCTAAAGGATCTGTTACAATTAATAACGGGGCAAGGGAAGCTCTGATGGGAGAGAAAGCTACCAGTCTGCTGATGATAGGCATTCTTAAGATAAACGGATTCTTCAAAAGTGGCGATATTGTCAGGATCTTTGATGAGGGGGGGACTCACATTGGCCTGGGGCAGGCACAGTTTGATTCTGTAAAGGCTGAAGAAAATCTTGGAGTAAAAATGAGAAAGCCATTTATACATTACAATTATCTGTTTATTTATGAGAAGAATAAAGGGATGATTCATCATAAAGAAGAACTAAAGTAAAATCAGGATAAGATGGATTGCGTACCTCTGTTTAAAAAGGCTGGATTGGCGGGGAAATCATTGAGTATTCTTGATGGAGATGTCATCAACAAAATTCTGTTGAAAGTAGCTGATGCAGTATTGGAGAATTCAGATTTTATCCTCGGTGAAAATAAAAAGGACCTGGAGCGGATGGATGGATCGGACCCAAAATACGATAGGCTGCAACTAACCAGTTCAAGACTCATGGATATTGCTTCAGATATCCGGGCAGTGGCAGAACTTAAAAGTCCTTTGAACCGAATCCTTTCATCATCTCAGAGACCTAACGGTCTTAGAATATCAAAGGTTACGGTTCCCTTTGGAGTCATTGGCATTATCTATGAAGCAAGGCCAAATGTGACCTTTGATGTCTTTTCTTTATGTCTTAAATCGGGTAATGCATGTATACTTAAAGGTGGCAGCGATGCAATAAATTCCAATAGCGCCATTGTTGATGTTATAAGGACAATTCTTAAACAGAATAATATTGATGAGAATGTACTGATTTTGTTACCGGCCGGGAGAGAAGAGACAGAACAGCTGCTCAATGCCCGTGATTATGTTGATCTTATAATACCGCGTGGTAGTCGCGGACTGATCGATTTTGTCAGAGATAACGCTTCTATACCCATAATTGAAACAGGAGCGGGGATATGTCATACATACTTTGATGAATTTGGTGATAAAGAGAAGGGAAGGCATATTATAAACAATGCAAAGACGCGGAGAGTGGGTGTTTGCAATGCACTGGACTGTCTTGTTGTACATGAGTCCAGATTAGGTGATCTTAGTTATATAGTTGGGCTTTGTGGTAATGCTGAGGTCGTTATATATGCAGACAACAGGGCATACGAGTCATTACTTGGCAAATATCCCGCATCACTGCTTCAGCAGGCGACAGAAGAATCTTTTGGAACGGAATTCCTGTCGTACAAAATGGCGGTCAAGACTGTGGATACCTTTGATGAGGCTATTAAACATATATCAGAATACAGCTCAAAGCACAGTGAAGCCATCATTTCCGAAAACATAAAAAGAATTCAGTTGTTTAACAGTTTAGTTGATGCTTCGTCGATATACTCCAATACATCAACTTCATTTACGGATGGGGCTCAATTCGGATTAGGAGCTGAAATAGGTATATCAACTCAGAAACTGCATGCCCGTGGGCCAATGTCACTTGAAGCATTAACTACATACAAATGGATAATAGAAGGAGATGGACAAATACGCCCATGAACTGTTAAAAAATGATAAACTATGATATTTGATTTTGAAATGATCAGGGCCTTTTATAAAGGCTATTCGTCAAAAATTACCGGGATCAGGAAGAAACTGGGTCGCCCGTTAACACTGAGCGAAAAAATTCTTTACAGTCATCTCTACGATATTGATAATATAACTTCATATTCAAGAGGTGAAGATTATGTTGACTTTACCCCCGACAGGGTTGCGATGCAGGATGCCACTGCTCAGATGGCCATGCTTCAGTTCATGATGGCAGGGAAGGATCATACTGCGGTGCCAACATCGGTACACTGTGATCACCTTATTATGGCACGATCAGGTGCAGCAGAAGATTTGAGGACTGCAAGTGTAACAAATAAGGAAGTGTATGATTTCCTGAGTTCGACTTGTAACAAGTACAACATCGGATTCTGGAATCCGGGAGCAGGTATTATACATCAGATCGTGCTTGAAAACTATGCTTTCCCCGGGGGAATGATGATTGGTACTGACTCACACACTCCTAATGCGGGTGGCTTGGGAATGATTGCCATTGGAGTAGGGGGAGCCGATGCTGTTGATGTGATGGCCGGAATGGGATGGGAGCTTAAATTTCCAAAGCTGATAGGGATAAAACTCACAGGTAAACTAAATGGATGGACTTCAGCTAAGGATATTATCCTGAAGGTTGCCGGTTTACTGACAGTAAAGGGAGGTACAGGCTGCATAATTGAATATTTTGGGGAAGGTGCGGAAGATCTCTCGTGTACAGGTAAAGGGACAATTTGTAACATGGGAGCTGAAACCGGGGCTACATGTTCTATTTTTGGCTTCGACAGATCCATGAATGACTATCTCCGCATCACAGGCAGGGAAGAAGTGGCACAACTAGCCAATGAAAACCGGTCGGACCTCATAGCCGACAAAGAGGTATATGACAATCCTGAAAAATATTATGATCAGTTTATTGAGATAAACCTTTCTGAACTTGAGCCTTATATAAACGGCCCATTTACTCCTGACCTTGCCACCCCTCTTTCTGAAATGAAAGAGGCAGTGAAAAAGTATGGATGGCCTGAGACTGTTGAAGTAGGACTGATAGGATCATGCACAAACTCTTCGTATGAAGATATATCAAGAGCTGCATCGGTTGTTAAGAATGCACTGGATGCGGGATTAATGGCCAAATCAGAGTTTACTGTCACCCCTGGCTCTGAACAGATAAGATCAATAGCCGAAAGAGATGGTTTCCTGGAGCTGTTCAGGAAAATCGGTGGTGAGGTTTTTGCAAATGCTTGCGGTCCCTGCATAGGACAGTGGGAACGAAAAGGAGCTGGGAAGAAAAAAGTAAATACAATAATTCATTCTTTTAACAGGAATTTCGCCAAAGAGGAATGATGGTAATCCCGATACACACGCCTTCGTGGCATCTCCTGAGATTAGTGACGGCAATAGCTATTGCAGGGAAACTTACTTTTAACCCGATGACCGATACTCTGACAAATTCGAAGGGAGAAAATGTCAGGTTATCGGAACCAGTTGGAATAGATCTGCCTCCTCACGGGTTTGGCATATCAAAAAGGGTTACAGAAACCAACAGCCGGTTCTGGGAATGAAGATTTAAAAATCAACTGATTCAGACAGGTTACAGCTTTTAACTCCTTTTAAAGAATGGGATGGCAATGATTTTTCAACCTGCCCCTTCTTATTAAAGCAAAGGGCAAATGTACGACAGATCATATCTCAATGGCCGGTTTCTGGCTTAAGTATCGTGGACACCTTGGCAACATTTCAGATAACTATATGATTGGAGCGATCAATCATTCAATGATCAAGCTAATAGTGTGTTAAACCTGGTCACAGGGGAATATGCACCAGTACCCAAAGTGGCAAGAGAATATCGTGATTCAGGCCCTGGATCAGTAGTGGTGGGAGAAGAAAATTTCGGAGAGGGTTCATCGCGTGAACATGCAGCTATGGAACCAAGATATCTTGATGTGAAAGCAGTTCTTGTCAAATCATTTGCCAGGATTCATGAAACAAACCTGAAAAAGCAGGGTGTTCTGCCTCTGACTTTTGCAGACAAGGATGATTATAATAAAATAAAAGAGACTGACAGGATTGATATCACGGACCTGAAGAAACTGGCTCCCGGAAGCACCATAAAGGTTGTTCTGCACCACTCTGATGGCTCTGCAGATGAGATACATGCAAAACATTCATATAATGAAGCACAGATAGCATGGTTCAAAGCCGGTAGTGCTCTAAATATTATCAGAAAAACAAATCAATAAGATGACAGTGGAGAAAATTAAGTTAGTAAATGGTAAACTGGTCGTTCCTGAAAATCCTATTATACCCTTTATTGAGGGAGATGGCACGGGACCCGATATCTGGAAAGCATCTGTACGCGTGTTCGATGCTGCCGTTAAGAAAGTCTATAACGGAGAAAGAAAAGTTGAATGGAAAGAGGTGCTTGCCGGAGAAAAGGCATTCAGGATGACAGGTAAATGGATGCCTGATGAAACACTAACTTACTTCAGGGAGTACCTGGTAGGAATAAAAGGACCACTCACAACGCCTGTGGGAGAAGGTATGCGTTCTCTTAATGTGGCACTCAGGCAGGAGCTCGATCTTTACACATGTTACAGACCCGTAAGATATTTCAAGGGCGTACCCAGTCCGGTTAAGCATCCTGAAAGAGTTGATATGCATATTTTCAGGGAAAATACCGAAGACATCTATGCCGGGATAGAATTTATGAATGGCTTTCCGGAGACTGAAAAGGTGAAAAGATTCCTAATTGATGAAATGGGCATTAAGAAAATACGTTTCCCATCTACTTCTTCTATAGGCATCAAGCCCGTTTCCGTGGAGGGAACAGAGAGGCTTGTTCGCCAGGCTATCCGTCATGCAATAGCAAAGAAACTGCCATCAGTGACAATTGTGCATAAAGGAAATATAATGAAATTCACTGAAGGCTCCTTTATGAAATGGGGGTATGCCCTGGCTGAAAGAGAATTTGGGAATGATGTATTTACCTGGGCTCAGCACAAGGAGATAGTTGAAAGTAAAAGCATAGAAGAAGCAGACCGGATGCTTAAACAGGCTACTGAAAAAGGCAAGGTAATCATCAAGGATGTTATAGCTGACGCTTTCCTTCAGCAGATACTTACTCGCCCGGCCGAGTACTCTGTTATAGCCACACTTAATCTTAACGGTGACTATATATCAGATGCACTGGCTGCAATTGTTGGTGGGATAGGGATAGCCCCCGGGGCAAACATTAATTTTGAAAGTGGTCACGCTATTTTTGAAGCAACGCATGGTACAGCACCAAAATATGCAGGACAGGATAAAGTAAACCCCGGTTCTGTCATATTTCAGGAGCCCTGATGTTCGACTATATGGGCTGGGGGGAAGTGACTAAGGCTATATATGATGGTCTCGAAAAGACTATCCAGAGTAAGAAGGTAACGTACGATTTTCACCGGTTGATGGAGAACGCAACTCTTCTTAAAACATCCGAATTTGCGGATGCAATAATTTCTAATATTTAATTATAAAATAATATAATATCAATATATAATCTTTTAATAATATGGAAGACAATACTTTCTTCTCAAAGCTGGAAAAATCCGTTCATAAAGCCTGCCATATCAATAATGAGTTATTATGAGAGTTTTGATGTTAAGCGCGGACTGAGGAATAAGGATGGAACAGGTGTACTTGTTGGACTGACAAACATAGGAGATGTAGTCGGATATATAAAAGAGGACGGCAAAGTTGGTGCCAATACCGGGACGTCTTTTATACCGAGGTATTGAGATTGAGTGAGATAACCCATGGATTTCAGAAAGAGGACCGTCATGGATTTGACGAAACTGTATTATCTTTTGCTGACCGGAAGACTGCCGAACAGTGACGAATTGAAAAATTTTCCGAGCATCTGGCTTCCTTAAGGGCTTTGCCGGATGATTTTGTGAAAGATATGATACTTGTCAATGAAAGGTAAGAATGTGCTTAATATACTTGCACGATCAGTACTGGGTTTATATACTCTTGATGATAATCCCGATGATATTTCCCTCGACAATATGATTAAACAGTCGCTAAATCTCATTGCAAAATTTCCGACAATAGTGGCATATTCCTATCAGGCTCTAAGGCACCTTTACAAGGGAAAGACTCTTTCGATCCGACATCCTCAGCCAAATCTGACAACTGCTGAAAATTTCCTTTACATGATCAAAGGCGATTGTGACGGTTTCTCAAAGCTGGAGGCTGATCTTCTTGACCTGTTACTGGTACTTCATGCCGAACATGGTGGTGGTAATAATTCAACTTTTACAATGAGAGTAACAAGTTCTTCTGAAACAGATATTTATTCTTCAGTAACATCTGCAATAGGTTCATTGAAAGGTCCTCTTGCATGGAGGTGCAAATGTAAGAGTACTTGAAATGATGGAAGACATGAAAGCACATGTTAAAGACTGGACAAGTGAAGAAGAGGTGGAGAACATCTTCTTAAGATACTTAACAAGAAAGCCAATGATTTTTCAGGTAAGATTTATGGAATAGGACATGCTGTTTATACAATATCTGATCCCAGGGCTGCAATTTAAAGGAAAAAGCACGAGAACTGGCAATTGAAAAAGGACGACTGGATGAATTTGAACTATATGCAATGGTTGAAAGAATTACTCCGGAAGTATTCAGGGTATTCAAAGGTGAAAAAACAACGAAAGTGGTTTGTATAAATGTTGATTTTTATTCAGGTTTCGTTTATGCATGTCTGGATATTCCAAGAGAGCTTTATACTCCATTGTTTGCTGTAGCAAGAGTATCCGGCTGGTGTACACACCGTATTGAAGAACTGACATTTTCTGCAAAAAGAATAATCCGTCCGGCATTCAAAAATGTATTATGGTAAACATGATTATATTCCTTTAAACGAACGTCAATAAATTATTAATTTATTATGGAAAACAATATATCTGAATTTGATGTCTTAATTGTTGGAGGTGGTGCTGTCGGAACGTGCTTTGCTTTATACTTTAAGTAAGTATACAGATATTAAAAAAATAGGTTTAATAGAGAAATATTCTGATTTCGGAATGGTAAATTGCCATCCTGTCAACAACAGTCACACTCTTCATTGCGGGGATATCGAAACGAATTATACCTATGAGAAAGCCAAAAAGGTCAAGCAAAATGCCGATATGGTTAATGAAATACCTGGAAAAGGTAAAAACGACAGACCGTGGATCAAAATTATTTATTAAATACTCGAAGATGGTTCTTGCAGTTGGCAAAGCCAGGTGAAGAATTAAGGAACAGGTTTATTTCATTCTCTAAGTTATTTCCTAATCTAAGAGTAATTGAGAGGGATGAGATAGGCAAAATTGAGCCAAAAGTTGTTGAAGGGAGAGATCCTGACCAGGAGATTGTGGCATTGGCAACTGAAGATGGATATGCGGTTGATTTTCATGAGCTTTGTCATTCTTTCATTGAAAACCGAAAAGGAAAATCCTGAGCTAAAATATTTTCTTTCTACTAAACTTTTAAAAGTCGAAAAAAATGGAGAGTTTTTTAGTATCAAAACAAACACTGGTGAGTTTAGGGCCAGAGTAATGGTAGTGTCAGCCGGCTCTCATAGCTTGATGATAGCCAAATCACTGGGCTATGGAAAGAACCTTTCAATTTTCTCGGTTGCCGGAAGCTATTATACAGCACCTAAGATCCTTAACGGAAAGGTTTATACAATACAGATGGCAAAACTCCCATTTGCAGCTATTCATGGTGATGCTGAAGTACAAGATCCAAGTATAACAAGATTTGGTCCCACTGCAAAACCTATTTTTTTGCTCGAACGTTTTAACGGTAAAACCTTCTTTGAATACTGGAAAACATTCGGATGGGGACTAAAACCAATATTAAGCCTGCTTAAAATTCTTTCTGATAAAGTATTGTTTAGGTATATCTTTTTAAATTTCTTTTATGATTGGCCAGTAATTGGTAAACGCCTGTTCATTAAACAAATAAAGAAGATAGTCCCCAGCATTAGCTTAAGTGATTTGAAGTATGTAAGTAAGGTTCCTGGAAGAGTTGGCGGAGCGAGACCCCAGATAGTTAATAATAATACCCGGAAGCTTGAAATGGGTGAAGCTAAGCTATTGGGCGATAAAATAATATTTAACATAACCCCATCACCTGGTGCTTCAACATGTCTTGGAAATGCCTATTCAGATGTTAAAAAGGTTATTGAATTTTTCGATAATGAGTATAAGTTTGACAATGAAGCATTTGAGAAAGATATGATGTAGCAGTCTATTAAAAACTACCTTATTATGAATGACTCAATAGAAATGATAAGGTCACGGCATTCCGGTAAATATTTTCCCAGTAAAGAAGGTGTTGCTGATTTTTTACAGAGGATAACAGTTAGTCTCTTTCCCATAATTAAAGAGGGCGCTTGTAAACCTGCAGGTAAAAGGAAGCTTCGTAAAAAGCTCGTCGAGTTGCTTCACCCGATGAAAGACAAGCTTAGGAAGAAACCTTCCGCTATTGCCGACAGTTTTATGAAGGATCTGCCTGAGATTGAGAAAAAGCTTCTCGATGACGCTGCCTTTATCGCCCTGAACGATCCGGCAGCCACCGATATTGAAGAGGTAATAATGGCTTATCCGGGCTTTTTCGCCATAATGGTATATCGCCTGGCACACTGGCTCTTTATGAATAAGGTGCCTCTCATTCCCAGGATCATGACTGAACAGGCCCATTCACATACAGGTATTGATATACACCCGGGGGCTGACATAGGTTCTGAATTTTGTATTGATCATGGAACCGGGGTGGTTATTGGAGAGACAACCAGGATAGGGAATAAAGTGAAGATATACCAGGGCGTTACTCTTGGGGCTCTGAGTGTGAATAAGTCAATGGCATCTACCAAGCGGCACCCCACAATTGAAGATAATGTTATTATCTATGCAGGTGCAACAATCCTTGGTGGAGAAACAACTATTGGTCACGATAGCGTGATCGGGGGTAATGTGTGGCTCACACAGAGCGTCCCAGCCAATTCCCTTGTTTATCACGAATATAAGTCAACAGTCAAGGGACGGGATAATATTAGTAAATCATGAAAGGAGAATAGTATGAAATTTAAAGGTGTTCTTGAATCAGTTGGAAAGACGCCGCATATATGGTTGTCAACGCTCTTTCCAGATCATGAGGTATGGTTAAAGGATGAAAGAAGAAACCCGGGCGGGAGCATAAAGGACAGGATAGCTCTTGCCATGGTAGAAGATGCAGAAGAGAAAGGTCTCTTGAAAAAAGACGGGGTAATTATTGAACCCACTTCAGGTAATACAGGTATTGGACTGGCTATGACAGCGGCTGCCAAAGGATACAGGGTTATTCTTGTTATGCCGGAATCGATGAGCGTGGAGAGACGTAATATACTTTACGCATTTGGAGCCGAATTAGTGTTGACCCCCAGGTCAATGGGGATGAAAGGTGCCATTGATAAAGCAGGGGAACTGGTTAAGGAAGTACCGGGAGCATGGATGCCCATGCAATTTGAAAATATGGTTAATCCTTTGATACATGAAAAGACAACTGCAGAAGAAGTTGTTGCGGATTTTCCGGATGGTTTTGATTACCTTGTTACTGGCGTTGGAACAGGCGGGCATATCAGCGGTGTGGGGAAAGTTTTGAAAGCCAGGTTTCCACGGATAAAAGTATATGCTGTTGAACCGGCAGATTCTGCAGTGTTGAGTGGTAATCCTCCGGGGTCACACCCCATACAGGGTATCGGCGCCGGGTTTATTCCGACAACCTATTCAGGTATAGCT
Organism: uncultured Bacteroidales bacterium; assembly: GCA_963843635.1. Classification (GTDB taxonomy): domain Bacteria; phylum Bacteroidota; class Bacteroidia; order Bacteroidales; family VadinHA17; genus LD21. Next base: position 114,449 of record CAWJLF010000001.1, read on the forward strand.
GACGGAATCTTAAAAGTAACCGGGGCGGAAGCATTTGCAATGGCAAGAGCAGCAGCACAGACAGAGGGATTGCTGATCGGTATATCGACCGGGGCATCACTGTCTGCTGTTAAATCTCTTCTCCGGAATATACCGGCCACAAGCAGGATTCTTACTTTTGCCTATGATACAGGTGAAAGATATCTTAGCGTCGAGGGACTATGGCATCAGGCGCCTGCATAGACTAAAAGGGCCAATCCTCCAAGGTAAGCAAGGAACATTAGAAAGACCAGGTTGTTGACAGTTTTGCCAGCACCTTTGAACTCTTTCCATATAAATACGCCCCACAAGGCTGCAATAAGGGTGGCTCCCTGTCCGAGCCCGTAGGAAATGGCAAAGCCCGCTTTCCCGGATGCTATAATGCTCATAGACATACCTATATTCCATATAACACCGCCAAGGACTCCCGTGAGGTGCACACGAAAACTGCCTTTTAAATAGTCGCGGATTGAGAGCGGCTTACCATCAAAAGGCTTTATCATAATGAAGGTGTTGAAGATGAAGTTGCTTATCAGTACACCGATGGCAAAGAAGAAGATCGCAGAATAGGGAGTAAGTTTTCCGGCTTCAGGATTCTCAAAACTGGATGCCATTGAACTGGCAACGAACCGATAGAAGAGAGCCATAAGCACGCCGGCCGAAACGGATAGGAGTATACCCTTTTTTGATACCTTCTGCATTGATGCACTGTGCTTCTTATAGGCTATAGCATCAATAATAATAGCAGCAACAACCAGTGCAACTCCTGCAAAAAGAAGGATCGGGTTTCCTTTTGGTACGGCTATATAGTTGATAATAACTCCCAGGGCAAGCGCTATTCCGACGCCAACGGGAAAAGCTACAGCCATTCCGGCTATCGCCATGGCTGCAACTAGCAGAATATTGGAAGCATTGAAGATGACACCTCCAAGCATGGCATTTAATATGTTATGCGAGGAAGCCTGGTTAATATCCTCAATAAAACCTCTTCCAGCTGACCCGGAACTGCCAAGGGTGAAGCCCAGCAGAAGAGAAAAGAGCAGTATACCCAGGACATAGTCCCAGTAGAAAAGTTCAAATCGCCAGCTCTTGCCTGACAGTTTCTGTGTATTGCCCCATGAACCCCAGCATAACATTGTAACAATGCAGAGGATTATCGCCAGTGAATAACTTTGAGGAATGAACATAATATTAAAGTTTAGAGTTCTGAGTGATTATAGTCTAGTGTGTTATTTCTCAAAGGAGAACTTCCATGTCGCGCTCTTTTTAATACCGGTTCTGAAGATAGTCGCCCCTGTGACATAGACTCGTGTCCCTTCCGATTCATCTCTCTTTTCTCCCTTAACTACCAGTTTCATTGTGTGATCACCTGGTTCCAGCCCGGTTATATGCCATATGCTTTCCGTATGTTGTTGACCGGCAAAAAAGTAATATGTATCAATTGACCTGTTAAGTTTCCCGTCAACATAAACATCAGCTTTCCCACCATCTTTGAACCAGTTACCTGTCAATGAAATGCCTGTACCTTTAAAAGAAAGTTCCAGTTCATCACCAGGTTTTTCTGCATAAACAGATTGTTTATATGTCCTGTTGTTATTTCCGGTAACCTCATACGTATGCCACTGTCCTTTGAATGACCACACTCCGTTGTTAAAAATCGAAATGCTACGGTCGAACAGAAGATCAGGAAATGACACCTCCAGAACAGGTTCAAAGGGTACCTGTGATTTAACCAGTATCTCATTATTATTTATTTCACCTCCATTTTCAGAAATAAGATCAACTGCATATTTATAAGTACTGCTCACAGCTGTGTTAAAAGAGTAGGTAGTATTGATGAATATGGAATCACCTATAGCATTTACGGCTTCTCTCATATTTGCAGGCAATCCGCTGAAACCTTTTATTACACCAAGCACAGCCATCGCGTTTGAAGGGTTACAATCTGAGTCCTGGCCACAACGAGTCGATATCTCCAGTGTCTTCAGAGGGTCTCCCTCACCATAAAGTAACCCCATGACTATAAATGCCCCGTTTAGCTTGGCATCAATATTAAAGGGAGTTCCCGCGCTACAGATGTGATCAAACCCCCACTTATCCCAAAGCTCTTTCCATGCATTCTGCCAATTGTCGGGATAGTGACTGTGTAGTTTTATGACATCGCTGATCACCCTGTAATAATCGCTCTCATGCGGGATCGACAATAAGGCTTTATTTATTATTGTTGGTATGTCTGACTCAAAATAAGCTTCTGAGTAAAGAGCTGACACAAATATTCCACCATACACTCCATCTCCATAATTCATTATATGACCTATCTTCTCAGCGATATCCGATGCTTGTTGTGGCATACCCGGGCACATGAAACCGATATAGTCAGCTTCTATCTGAAAATCAATATCATCAGCATGGATATTGTTTACAGGATATCCTGAAAATGGTGCAAAGATGCTGTCATAGATAGTTTTTCCTGGCCTGCATATTGGCGTGCCATAGCGGATAACCGGCTGTGGCAAACATCTCCTGGAATTTTTTTGCAGGAGCATCCATTCCATATTGATCCATCGACATCAGGAAAGTTAGCTGGACATATATATCATCCTGCCATATACTTCCTTTGACATCCGATGGCTTCCATTCAATGGGGTCGGTATATATCTTACCCTGCGCCCTGAATTCAGTAGGTGCCCCATAAGTTACACCAATCATTTTACCAGCCCATCCACCGGCAATCTTGTCCTTCAGAATATCCGGAGTAAGGGATTTAAACTCAAAAGCAGTGTTTCTATTTAAAGGCACATGCATCATTCTCTCCTCTATAAATCTGGTTAGCTTATTAAGTGGCATTTTCTGAACCACGTAAGCCTGTTTCCCGTCAGGATCATCTACCCAGGAGTTACTGCCATCATTATTCACAATTATCTTACCCCTGACAGTATCAAAGAAGCCTTTCGTACCATAAACTCCTATAAGGGCTGCAGTCTCATCCCAGCTCATCCTGCCGTATCTGTCTTCCTTAGATAAGGGTATACTTATTTTGAAGACATCCTTTACAGGGCTGTTCATTACAGGTGACTCAATGAGCCTTAACCCGGTTCTTATTCTCTCCCCAATCTCATATCCTGTAAAAATAATCCGTCCCGGCCAGTTTTCAAATACATATTTCGAAGAAGTTGAGTCCATGTAAATATTAAATTCCCTTCCCAAGGGAAACATACCTGCCATTGAGACGAGCAATCTGACTTTTCTTTTTATTAGCTCCGTCCCGTTCAATGAACTGATATCATCAGCTGGTGATTTAAGCAGATTACACAGGTTGGTAAGAAAGCCTACGGTTATAATCGTGACGCTGCTATCGGGCTGGCTGCTCAGTATCCTGCGGTATACATTTACAGCATCAGGCGCATCATCAGTTGATTTTAATACATGCGGGTATTTTGCTACTATAGAATCAGCCCAGTGTTGCGATGAACCAAGATCTACACCGGGTGATTTCGGAGCGCCAATTGGCAGGTCCGGACGATCGAAATAGGTGTTTATTACATCTATCGAAGGGGCCACCAGCTGATTCTTATTCGATGCAATAGTCGCAAGTATATCTACCTTTCCGCTATCAGCCATGGCATGCAGGAAGGCGAGTGCGCCCACATCATCATAATCAGGACCAAGATCAGTGTCGAGGATGATCTTAACCGGTTCAGTTTTCCGGATACCAGATTGACTTGAACAACTCCAGAAAGTTGCTATTGACAGGATTATTAAAAACGATAAGTTTCTCATTGTGGTTTTATTTTACTTAGACTATTTCATTCCTATATGGAGCTGAAGCCTGTGCCCCCATTCGTGTTACTGAGATTGCCGAAGCAGAGTTGGCAAAAACAACAGCTTCTTCTAGCATTTTCCCTTCCGATAATGCAACAGCCAGGGCCCCATTAAAAATATCACCGGCTGCAGTTGTGTCAGTAGCTTTAACCGGTATCACAGGGATCATCTTTGAGAATGAGCCGGTTGAGATAAAGGCCCCGGCTGCACCCATTGTTATCACTACATTCCTGACACCTTTCTGATGAAATGCCTCTGATGCTTTTTGAGCTGTAATAGCATCTGAAACCTTAATTCCTGTCAGTATCTCCGCTTCTGTTTCGTTAGGGGTGATGATAGAAATACAGCTTAGAAGATCATCGGCCAAATACCTGGCAGGAGCCGGGTTCAGTATAACCATGCTGTTTCCCGATCGCGCCTTCTCGGCTACAAATTCCACTGTTCCGACAGGTATCTCCAACTGCATGAGAAAGATGTCTGACTCATCCGAATCAAGAACCTCATCATTTATATCGTATGCCGACAGAGACCCGTTTGAACCCGGAGCCACCACAATAGAGTTTTCCCCGTTATCATCCACTATAATCAGGGCCACGCCTGATGGATTCACAGGGTCATTAATGATATGCCTGGTGTCAATCTTCTCTTTATCGAACAGACCAATTGATTCAGAACCAAACAGGTCATTCCCGACTTTTGTAACAAAGGTTACGTTTCCACCCAGTCTGGCTGCTGCAACTGCCTGGTTAGCGCCTTTGCCTCCCGGATTCATCAGGAATGTTCCTCCAAGAATAGTCTCGCCGGGAGCGGGAAGCTTTTTTGATTTGATAACCATATCTGTATTGGAACTTCCGATTACAATAATTCTTTTCATTTGCTGGTGTTTTGCTGGAATACTCTTACATAATCTACAAACATCCTCTCCGGAAATGCGGTTGTATTATCTGGTGACCCCGGCCAGTTTCCACCTACAGCCACATTGAAAATAAAGAACTGGTCGGAATTGAAAGGATAATTATAACCCCCCACATCCGATTTATTCGTCTCAAGGAAAAGCTCGTCATTAATATACCATGAGATACTATCCTGTTGCCATATTATGCTGAAAACATGAAATTCATCAGAGAAATCACCCGATGGTAAAGCCAAGCTTGAACCTTTGGACTGATGACTGCCTGAGGTGCCCCAGTGAAGTGTGCCGTACACCACCGAAGGCTCCTTTCCAATGAGTTCCATAATATCAATTTCGCCACAGGCCGGCCATCCTTCTGTGGCAATGTTAGTTCCTAGCATCCATAAAGCAGGCCAGATACCTTTCCCAACAGGTAGTTTTGCCCTGATGTCTATTCTGCCAAACCTGAATACCTTCTTATCCTGGGTTGTCATCCTGCCTGAGGTGTATTTTGAGGAACCCAGGTCTTCCTCCCGGGCTTCGATTATCAGATTCCCGCCTGACACAAAAGTGTTCCTGGGACTTCTTGTGTAATATTCAAGCTCATTATTTCCCCATCCGTTACTGCCGGTTCCCTGTTCCTGGTTCCATACATGAGTATCAAGGGCATACCCAGAGAACTCATCGCTCCAGAGCAGGGTATACCCGGAATAGGCAAGCGGGGTGGTATACCCGGTATTGTCAGTCGGCAAATAGGTTCCGTTCTCTGTTATTATTGTACCTGTAGCTGTTGAAGTTCCAATAGTGCAGTTTTTTGGGTCAGATAACCGGATAGTAAATTGCAGATTAGGCTCCCTCAGTCCTGTTGGGTCACCTTTTATCTGAACAGCAAATGCCACTTTCGTTTGATTGGGTGGTACTGCTATTGAGGCAGATGCAGCCTCATAATCCTCCGGCGCTTTTGCAGTGCCGTCGACCAGGGTATAGACCACTTTAACTGTATCTTTTGAGGGCTTATCAAGGTAGAGATTAACAGTCATTATAGTACCTGTGGTCAACCTGGCCTGACTGGCATCTCCTATGGATACATCCGGTCCAGGATCTTTCTCTTTATTACAGCCATTAAGGAAAAGTAAGGCAAAAAACAGACATAAGAGTACTCTTGCAGATATTATGTTCATTATAAGGATTTTAATGATGTTTATGTTAATAAAAGCCTGGTTTATGATAACGAATATCATAATTATTTTTATATTTTCGATATATTATTTGAGATCTCTTAGCCGGAACATGAAACACACCTGATACAGATGAAAAAACAGTTGTATGTAAACTTACTGATCCTCTCATTCCTTCTGTTTGTCGGTTCAGGAATATCTTATCTGGGCGGCGCCATTAAAGCAACAGGACCTCTGTTGATTACTGGTTTTATAGCGCTTTCAGTGGGAGTGAGAGGTTTTCCGAAAACCAGGGGCTTCTCTTATACGATGTGGATATTCACAGCTGTCGCGACTTCCATGTTCTATCCTGAATATTTTGTATCTATGGGAAAATTTCAGTTTAAAATACTGATAGTTCCTTTATTACAGATAATAATGTTTGGGATGGGTTCCCAGATGAGTCTTAACGATTTCACTGGTGTTATTAAAATGCCAAAAGGAGTATTCATCGGTGTCTTTTCTCATTATATGATTATGCCACTGGTAGGCTTTGGTATTGCCCGGATATTTAATTTTCCACCCGAGATTGCTGCAGGTATTATTCTGATTGGTTGCGTGCCGAGTGGACTGGCATCAAATGTAATGTCTTTCCTGGCAAAGGCGAATCTGGCTCTCGCAGTTACGATCGGGGCTATATCAACCTTATTGTCACCCTTCCTTACTCCACTCCTGATGAAGTGGTTGGGGGGACAGTTCATCGAGGTGAATTTCTGGAGTATGATGCTGGATATACTGAACATGATAATTCTGCCGGTTGTGGCCGGATTCATATTCAATCTTTTTTCCGGGAAGAAAGAAAGCACAAAGACTGTTATTATACAGCTGCTCTCTTTCCTTATTATTATTGTGCTAACGAATCTGGTATTCGTGAAGTCAAAGAACGCAGATCTCGCAGGCTTCTTTATTCACTTTGCGAAATCGATGGGGTGGTTCTATTTCCTTCCTATACTTGGTGCTGTTATAATCTCTCATTATGTCAGGGGTGATAAAAAGTTTATGGAAAAGACCCTGTCACTGATCTCAATGGTTGGCATAGCTGTAATAGTAGCTATTATTACTGCCTCCGGGAGAGACAGCTTGCTCCAGGTCGGAGCTTTGTTATTAATAACCAGCCTTCTGCATAATGTTGCAGGTTACTCTCTGGGTTACTGGCTGTCGTGGCTTGCAGGTATGCCTGAAAACGACAGAAGGACTATTGCCTTTGAGGTTGGCATGCAGAACGGCGGACTTGCTTCAGGACTGGCATTGCAGATGGGCAAGATCGCTACTGTCGGACTGGCGCCTGCCATATTCGGACCTTTAATGAATGTAACCGGATCTGTATTGGCAAACTACTGGAGGGGTAAACCTGTAAAAGGTGACCAAAACGAACAAAATACCCAGGTATTATAAGCACAAAGCTGTTTTTTCATTTTTTATTGCAGCGTTTACATTGGAAGTGTCCGGAAAGGTGGCATAATCCTTAAACAGGCTAATCCGTCAGGAATATATAAAACCGGTGAGGATATCACTGATTCTGCTTTTCAACCAGCAGGTTATCGCATATTGTTTTGGAGAGTGTTTCTGAAGGATGATCCTTATAACTCAGTATCATACTCCTGTCAAATTGTTCGACATGTTTTATTTCAATTACTGTCCCCAGCTGTAAGCCCCGGCTATTAAGAACATTTAAAAAATCAGAGGCATCATTTGACAGTGCTGCCAGTTTCAAATGATCTCCCTGCCTGTAAGAACTCAAGCTCTTAAATGTCTGCTTCAGGATTCTTCCACTTGTGTCAGGTATTGGTGAACCATGAGGATCAATTTTTGGAAATCCCATAAGTTCATCCATCTTTCTGAAAAAGTCCTCCGAATTGATGTGTTCAAGTTGCTCGGCTATTTCATGTACTTCTTCCCAGCCAAATCCCATCTTCTCCACAAGAAACATCTCTGCAAGTCTGTGCCTCCGCAAAATTAGGGAGGAGGTTTTTTTGCCTTTAGGGGTAAGTGAAACAGGCTTGTATCTGTTATACCTGATCAAACCTTGTTTAGCCAGTTTCTTAACCATGCTGTTTACTGTGGGCAGACTTACTTTTAGCAGCTTGCTTAGTTCTGAAACAGTAACTCTTTCATTCTGATCAGCAAGCATAAGGAGCGATTTTAAGTAATTCTCTTCCGTCTGTGAAGCCATTTATTAAGATATTTCGAACAAAATTAAACAATTTATGAAACAAAATTGTTAGAATAGTCTAATAATATATTTTTTAATGTAACAATCTTATAAACTCTGGCAGATCAGTATGAACTCAGAATCACTAAGTGAAGTACATTCAAGCGTGCGAACAGACAAAAAAGGATGGAGAAAAATTCTGGCATCGCTGGTCCTGCTTACCTTGTAAGTGTGGGATATATGGATCCGGGAAACTGGGCAACTGATATTGCAGGTGGCTCTGAATTTGGATATAAACTGATCTGGGTATTGTTAATGTCGAACCTAATTGCAGTACTTCTGCAATCGCTTAGCGCCAGATTGGGAATAGTAGGGGACATGGATTTGGCGCAGGCTTCAAAGAATGCTTACCCAAAGTGGGCAAACATTCCCTTTATATATTATTGCAGAAATTGCCATAGCAGCCTGCGACCTTGCTGAAATAGTTGGAATGGCAATAGGACTTAACCTGTTATTCGGACTTGCCGTTAATTTGGGGTATTAGTCTGACAGCGTTTGATACTTAATCCTTCTTTTTTTACTCAATAAAGGAATGCGATACAATGGAAGCATTTATTGTTTCCCTTGTATTTATTATAGGAGTATCCTTTTTATAGAAATGTTTATTGTTTCGCCTGTTTACGGGGATGTGGTTAAAGGATTCGTCCCAGTCGAACCTTAGCGGAGATGCATTATATATTGCCATAGGAATTATTGGTGCCACAGTTATGCCGCATAATCTGTATTTACATTCTTCGCTGGTTCAAACCCGAAAATTTGAAAGGAGCCTATCAGGGAATGAAAAATGCAATCAAAATGAATTTGTTTGATACAACAATTGCACTTAACCTGGCATTTTTTGTTAATGCTGCAATATTTGGTTTTAGCAGCAGCAGCATTTTATGTTAATGGATATTTTCATGTTGCTGAAATTCAGGATGCTTCCAAATTACTGAATAATTTATTTGGCAAAGCTGCTCCAGCATTTTTTCGCAATTGCATTAATTGCTGCCGGACAAAGTTCCACAATTACAGGAACCTTAGCCGGACAGATCGTAATGGAAGGACATCTGAACTTAGAATTCAACCATGGATCAGAAGACTAATTACACGCTTACTGGCAATTACACCGGCTCTATTTACCATCATTTATTTTGGGGATAAGGCTCTTCGGAAGCCTCCTTGATCTTAAGCCAGGTGATATTGAGCCTTCAACTGGGTTTTGCTGTAATTCCGCTTATTCATTTCAATTCTGATAAAAAACTAATGAAAGAATTTGCCATTAAAACATGGGTAAAAATCCTGGCATGGACAAGTGCTGCCATAATTGTATATCTGAATATACACCTTGTTATTGATGAAATTTCGGGTTGGATAAACGTGCAGGAAATAACAGGATATTAATCTATCATAATTGTAATTCCATTGTTATTGCATGCTGTATTGCTTATTAGTATATATTTTCATTTATCCGTTTTGATCATCCAGAGAGAAAGAAAATATTCGCAGCTACCGCATGGGCAGGCTAAAGATTTTACACTAGAGGATGTTAGAATATAAAAATATCGGGATCGCCCTCGATTTTTCAGGGAATGATCAAAAAATAATTAAAAGTGCGTTAAACCAGGGGGGCAAATCAGCAAATATACTTTCATTCATGTGGTTGAAAGCGCTGCAGCCCGTTACCTCGGTAAAAACACCATGGATTATGAAACACAATCTGGACCAGGAAAGTCTGATAAAATACCAGGACAAATCTTAACAGACTGGGCTATGATGCAAAATTCAAATTGGATTCGGAAGGGCATCGACAGAGATAGCAAAAATAGTTACAAAAACAGAATATCGATTTTTTGGTTATGGGAGAACATGGACATAAAGGATTTAAAGGACCTAATATTTGGTACTACTATTGATGCTGTCAGACATAAAGTTAAGGTCCCATTGTTATTATAAATTAAACTTATAATGAAATTTAATGTCACATAATCTTATATTTCTTGACTACTTCGGTTATTCAGAAGTTGTCTCTGATTCCGCTAAACAGTGACTATAGTTTATTTCATCCGACCCCAGAAAACCTGATGAGAAGTTTTGAAACTGATCGTCCTGATCAGACAGAAAGTCCGTATACAGTGGATGCAGGTCATTTCCAGTATGAAACTGATATATTTAAAACGGATCGGTCAGAGGTTCAGGAATAAAAACCATCGAAAATCAATATAATGCATTTAATCTTAAAGCCGGAATAACGAACACATTGGACTTTCAACTTATAGTTGAATCGTTTGTAACAGAAAAAGTTATTGAAAAGGTACTTCTGTTTTTGAATCAGGCTTTGGAAATATAACATTAAGGGCAAAACAAAATATATGGGGCAATGATTCCGGTAAAACCGCAATGGCAATTCTTCCTTTTATTAATATTCCTAAAAATTCAGGTTCAAAAGTCACCGGAGGAGTTATTTTTCCTTTTTCCTTTAAACTTCCTGATAATTGGAGTCTTGGAACTCAAGTTGAAGTTTGATCTGGACAAGAATCAATCAGGCTTTGGATATCACATGAATTTGCTGGCTTCGGTCACTGCTTCTCATCCTTTGTACAGGAATTTTAGTTTTTTTGCTGAAAATTTAATTTCAAGAGAAACTGAATTAAAAAGCTATGAATATTACATAAACACAGGCCTTGTATTTAATTGTAATGATAAAATAAAATTTGATGCCGGAGTTAATTATGGACTTACAAGAACTTCTTCAAAAATTTATTTTATAGGATTCTCGTACAGGCATTAAGCAGAATAAAATTATTCCTGAAGTCCTCACTCATTAACAAGTGAAATAAGATATATGAAATCATGGGTGGCTGACAAGTTTTCTTTGCTAGTTGACGTGGGTGGGGAAAGAAAGGAAGCCGTACGGTAAGCTTATCCGATAGCGAATGGGCTGTAGAAGTAAAAAAGCTATTGAAATGGGATTGAATTACATCAGCTCCATAACCTGTCGTGCGATCTTTTTTGATCCCATTCAGGAGTAGGTTCAAAATATCCCTTTGAATCAGGTCGGAGGTGTTGTTTTACCACTTCATCATTAAGTTCTATTCCTAAGCCGGGGGCATCAAGTGGCACATTGGCAAATCCTTTGGTAATCAACTCTCCGCCATCTGTTTTTTTTACAAGATCTTCCCACCATGGCAGATCAACACTATGATGCTCGCAAGCCAGAAAATTTTGTGTTGCGGCTGCACAGTGAACATCAGCCATGAATGAAACGGGTGTCCCGGCCTGGTGTAATGCCATGGCTACTCCATGTTCCTCTGCATAGTCACCAATCTTCTTTGTCTCCAGAATACCACCGGCTGTTGCCAGGTCAGGCTGAACAATATCGACTGCATGAATGTCAATCAGTGGTTTGAAGGTTTTAAGAAGATAAATATCCTCACCTGTAAGCATTGGTGTTTCCAGTGCATCAGACAGGGTTTTCCACTGGTCGGTGAGTTCCCATGACACTATGTCTTCCATCCAGGCCAGCCTGTATTTCTCAAGTGCCCTGCCAAGCCTTATGCCATTATTAACATCAAAATGGCCATAGTGATCTGTTGATATGGGAATTTCATAGCCAACCATACTCCGTACATATTTATCAACTATTTTACTTAGCTCTTCCAGTCCCTTATCGTTATCTGATCTGTGTGAATGGGTGTTTTGTGTTTTCGTATGAGATATAGTTACCCTGCCACTGGTTCAGCCTGTCCGTTTGTCTTCCAGAACTCCTGGTTAACGAGTGTACCGGGTATATTTATAAGTTCGTTGATTGACACATCCATTTTAAGCCAGGTATAGCCCTGTTCTTCTGTACGGTACCTGATAAGTTTTTTTTGTTCTTCCGGTGATCTGGCTTCAGGTGTATCGGCATACAACCTTATCTTATCACGATACCTGCCTCCCAGCAACTGCCAGACAGGTACACCATATGCTTTACCCACAAGGTCCCATAGAGCCATTTCAACACCGCTAACTCCGCCTCCCTGCCTGCTCTGACCTCCGAATTGTCTGATTATCTTAAAGATCATCTCAACATTGCAGGGGTTTAATCCAAGGATCCGGCTTTTAAGCATCAGTGCATAACGGGGATCAGCTCCGTCTCTTACCTCTCCCCAAGTCCATAAATACCCTGATTAGTAACAATCCTGATAATAGCTGTTCCACCCAGCACTGTAGTGAAAGCATAACGAATGTCAGTAATTTTAGGCGAGCTCTGAGGGGCCGGATGACCGGTTGACCTTAGATGTAACTTCGGCGAGCGTATCACCAATAGATATATTCATAA
>CAWJLF010000002.1:0-52768 GCA_963843635.1 uncultured Bacteroidales bacterium
CTTTTGCCGCACCGGGGTTTTACCGCAAATGGCAGGAAAACCATTGGAATACAATCGGTAGTTCCATGAGACCCGCGGCATTTTCGCGATGTCGGCAGATGTGACAATAGCTCTCTATTGGCACCTCCGAAAAATAAGCAATACATGGTTATGTTTCTGTAACCTACTAATTAGTACGTATTGCTTTTCCAGGCTTAGAGAGCCCATTAAAGATTTCCAAGTATTGGTTTAGTAAATATTTGGAGAATCATTTTGAGCGGTTATTTTTTTCTTCTATGAGAAATGTAAAAACTATTTTGGCGTCAGGTGATGAGGATTCAATTTTAGACATGGTGAAGCGGAGCAAAGGGAATATTTTACGTGACTATATAATAAAATTCCCTACCAGAATTAATACTGCTGTCTTTAAACCACTTGACAGGAATGTGACGCGTAAAGAATTGAATATTGAAAGCAATAAAACTATTGTGGTTACGACTGGACGGTTGTCAAAACTTAAAGGATGGGAATTTATGATTGATGCATACAGTTTATTCATAAAGGAAGTCCCGGATAGTAATTTTTTCATAATAGGAGAGGGAGAGGATTATCATTTGGTTCAGGATTACATTATTGCTAAGGGACTCGAGAGTAGTGTGATATTAGCGGGAGGAAAGAAGATGCATGAGGTTTCGCTATTCCTGAATGCTTCTGATTTGTTCATAATGGGTTCATACAAAGAAGGGTGGTCAACCTCTCTTTCAGAAGCAATAGCTTGTGGTATTCCTTCATGCGTCACAAACTTCAGTTCTGCAAAAGATATAGTCTTGGAGGGGATTAATGGTCATGTCATAAACGAGCATAATATAAACCTGTTTGCTGAAAAAATGATAAAGGCCCTCAGAATCAGGAGACCTGTTTACAATGAAAATGTAAGAATTTTTTCTGTAGATAATTTAAAAGACGACTTACTTAAAATATGGCAATTAATATGATGAATCTCATTCGCAAATTAAGGTTTGTTTTTTTAGTTTACATAAAATGGAGGAGATTTTCCTTTGGGAAGAATCCATACATAGGAAGATATGTTTACATGTGGGCAAAACACTCGATTATTATAGGTGATAATTTTTATATTGGTAAGTTTTCGCAGATAGAGTGTGATGCTGAGATTGGGGATGATGTAATGTTTGCCAACAGGGTTGCATTAATTGGGCGCTATGATCATAATTATACTCAGATAGGAGTGCCGGTACGGTTGGCAAGCAGGATAAGAGACAGCGATTATAGCTGGAAAGGACTGTATGAAAAAGTGATAATCGAGGCGGATGTTTGGATTGGATATGGATCAATAATTCTGTCAGGTGTTAAAATTTGTGAGGGGAGTATAATAGCAGCAGGATCTGTTGTTACCAGGGATGTGGAACCATATTCTATTTATGCAGGTGTTCCTGCAAAAAAGCTAAAGGATAGGTTTAATAGTGAAGCTGAAAAAGAGGAGCATATAAGATTATATAGTCACAATTTTCATTCAAAGTGAAAAAGGAAAAAATAGAATGAGTTTGAAAGTTTGAGTTTTTTTCTGCATTGTTCCTTAAAGGTTCTATTTTGTTCTATATTTAATAGTTGATATTACAATTAATTTGGTTTTCAAGTAAGTACCCAGAGTGGCACTGGATTTCACGATATTCAATGAAGCAAGTAAATTTTGTTCTTCATTAGTATTCTTTGCACCAGGCAACTATTATTTTATTGAATTCAATAGTGTTTAAAATTAATCTTTAATTAGTTTCGTAGTATTTTAGAATCTATTTTGAGTTTTACAGGACTATGTCAAATAAATTTTTGCTCACAAAATCCAAGCTATTTCGTGAAGAGCTGCAAACAATACCTGATCAAAAGCTATTGATAAGCACCCTAAATGCATATTGTTATAATATCGCTCAAAAAGATGGGGTATATTCTGAAGTTCTATATAAATCGGACATTCTATTGCCAGACGGAGTTAGTGTTGTTATCGCTTCTTATTTATTAACAGGCATTAAACTTAAAAAAATTGCAGGTGAAGATCTTTTTTTTATGAAATGAACCGATTAAGCAAAGATGGAGGATCTTGTTTTTTCTTAGGAAGTAATGAAGTTACATTAGAGCGTATTATTGATCATGCTAAATCTGATTTCCCAAAAGTAAAAGTACAAACGTATTCGCCCCCATTTAAAGCTGAATTTTCAGATGAAGACAGTAATATAATGATAGATAAAATTAATGATTTTGAGCCAAATGTTCTGTTTATTGGGATGACTGCACCTAAACAGGAAAAGTGGGCAGCCATCCATTTATCGAAGTTGAACGTTCACCATGTTTGCTGTATTGGAGCAGTTTTCGATTTTTATGCAGGGACCGTTAAACGTGCGCCAAAAATAATGATTGGACTTGGGCTTGAATGGTTCTATCGTTTGATTAGAGAACCTCGTAGAATGTGGCAACGATATCTGATTGGAAACCCAAAATTTGTGTGGTTTGTAATTCAAGAAAAATATTTTAGCAGATTAATTAAAAAGAGAAACCCGTGATAAAAAATTTTGACCCGATAGCCTGGTTTTTAGAGAGGTTATTTAGATACCGGAATAAATCCAATATCCTTTTATGGGAATACCCGATTCGGGTGATGTGTTTCATTAAAGGAATTAAAATTGGTCGGAAAGTTAAGTTCAATGGATTTCCTGTGATCCGACGATATGAAAATTCAAAAATCTCTATTGGAGACAATTGTACTTTTAACTCAGCCAAGCATTCTGTTTGGGTAGGTTTGCACAACCGTTGTACCTTTGTTACTCTGACGAAGAACTCTGAAATTATCTTTGGCGATCACTCAGGGGGATCAGGTATCATACTTTTGGCAGCTAAAATGATAAAAATAGGTAATAATGTACTTATTGGTTCACATACTATGATAATCGATAATGATTTTCATCATTCTGATCCAAATAAAAGGCATCAGAGTGATGATATTCCTTCCAAACCAATAACAATCGAGGATAACGTTTTTATTGGAACTAATTGTATGATTTTAAAAGGGATTACGATTGGGAGAAATTCTGTTATTGGAGCTAACAGCGTGGTAATCAATAGCATTCCTGAAAATTCAATTGCAATTGGAAATCCTTGCAAGGTAGTTATTAAAAAGAAATGGTCACTGCCTGATTAATAATCTCTATAATTAGAACATATAGCACCAGATTAATATGAAATTAATAATTGGTCTGATTTTTTCATTAGATTATGAAATTCACGGAAATGGGAGTGGTGAATTTAAAAATTGGGCTCATCTTCCGACAGATCAGATGCTTAATATTTTTGATGCAAATGGAGCAAAACTGACAATAATGGCAGAAATGGGTCATTACTGGGCGATGAAAAGATATGAAAATATTTTTAAAGAAGATATTTCATTATTTGAGTCCCAATTGAAAAATGCAATTAACCGCGGTCATGATGTACAGTTGCATTTTCATCCTCAGTGGATAGATGCAAAATATGAAGAAGGTGCTTGGAAAATGGATTTTTCCAGGAAGACAATTGAACGTTTATGTCACAACTATAATGAATCTTTTTTTTATTTAACTAAGGGAAAGAATGACCTGCAACACTTGCTTACTCCTGTTAATCCTGAATATCAGTGTATTTGTTTTAGGGCAGGATTTTTACAGATTCAACCTTCAGAAAATGTTATAAGTGCCTTAATTGACGCCGGTTTTCTTTCAGACTCATCGGTATCAAAAGGTATGAAATATGATAATGATTTACTTTCAATAGATTTTACAGCCGCCTTATCTAGTTATGCTCCATGGAAAATACTAAATTATGATATCTGTAAAAGTGATGAGGCTGGAATATTATATGAATTTCCAATATTGTCAACTTATTCTGATTTAAAAGATAAAATAATCAAAAGGATAAATTGTTTTGACAAGAAGATTAAAATTGATGAAATATCATCCAGATTCATGTCTTTTCAAGAAAATTGGAGTATGCCTTCAGGTCATTCTATATCATTCACAGATAAGTTGAGACGATGGATGAGTAAAAGATGGTTTTATGTTGATTTTTGCACAAGTGAATATTCAGTTTTAATTAAGGAATTAAAAAAAGTTATAACTGATTGCAAGAAAAAGCATATTGAAAATTATCTCCCAATAGTGATGATAGGACATTCCAAAGATTTTTTCTTTTCAAATAATCTTTCAAATTTTCTCAAAGCCTGAAAGGAATTGAAGAAGTGGAATTTATAACCTATTCAGAGGCAGTTAAAAAAATATCCAGCAAAACAAATAATAGGATTTTTTAATAGTCAAAGGAATGGTTCTTTCTACGGGGATTTTTCTTTTTGAGAATGTATTCATTTCAAAAATCCAATTAAATGAGAAAAGTAAGAATATCAGACTTGGCTGATATAATTGTTAGTGAAATGAAACTAACCAGGAATGATATTGTAATGGTTCATGCTTCAATTCAGGATGTATATATCATTGATTCGAAACCCGAGGATTTAATATATTTTCTAAAAATGATTGTTGGTACTCAAGGAGCGCTTTTGATGCCGGTATCTGTGTATAAGACTAACAATGTCAAGCATAATGAACGTTCACATCATGTTTCTAATTTATTATATAGCGATAATCCCTTGAATGAAATATTTCGACAAATGACTGATACTAATCAGATTAACCTTTCAGATGAATTATATTATTGGTGGGGAAAGATTCCAAAAAGCATAACAGAAAATAATTTCATGAGTAGCCCCGAATATAGTAATAACAATTCACTCTGTAACTTATCTCGTATGAAAGCCAAAATAATCGGAATTGGGACTCCCTATGCAAAATTGTCTCTATTTAATACAAACTATAATTCAATTCTTATATCTCAGGACAGGATTCTTCGGCAGATTAGTAAAGATCAAATAAGGTTGTTTAGAAGGAGAGGAATTCATTTTTTCTGTGTAGATGCCGAAAAAGCTTTTAGTGGAATTCTTTCTAATGAAAGAAATGAAATTGATATTGAAAATGAACCAAATAACTGTCTTACTTAGCGATGGTGTCTCTCCGCGATTTTAAAAATTGTAATAATCTGGCATCGATTATAAGGGAGGATCAAGCGGCGTAATAAACATTTTGGAGGCTTAAATTGGATTTAAGAAAATAACAAAATCTGTTTCAGAAATGATACACGGAATCCCCCAGAATTTGCAGACATTATTGTGTACATTATAACAGAGAAAATGTGGACATTGGTGAATTTAGATATTCCTTGTTAAAAGGGTCTACATTTATTATTTAATAAGCTAATAGGTTAGAGTGGGTACTAAAATATAGATAAATTATATAAAAATAAGGGGAATCATTTTTCCCCATATCCAATTATTAGTTAAAAAATAATCCAGGAGATTGGCATCTGATAATTTCTATGCTTTTTTGTCAACTCTTCTGGATTTCAAATTATATAAATACTAGCTATTAACTCCATTGTGAAAAATACCATTTATATGTTATTTGGTTGATTGAAGTTGTAAATAGTTAATCTGAATGTTATCCTTTGCGTGAATTTTGATTTTATAAGAGTATCTTTAAAATCTCGAAGAGTATTTATTTCTGCACTGAGATTACCCTGATAGTGTTAAAATTGTCAAGAGTTGATTCAACTTTGCTAAATGTTTTTGTCCTTTCACATAATTGAACAATGAATTGACCTTGACCTGCACCAACTTCAAAAACTAACCAGCCTTTTTTTGTTAGAAATTTGGGCGCTTCAATAATAAGTCTTTGAATAATTTTTAATCCAAGCATTCCCCCGTCAAAAGCCAGGGATGGCTCAAAAAATGCAATTTCCATATCCATTTTCTGGACTTTAGAACTCTGTATGTAAGGAGGATTGCATACTATCAGATCAGCCTCCCCGTAATATTTGCTTGATTCAAAAGCAGATAATAGATCACTCTGACGGACATTGATATTTTTGCCAAAATTTAGAAAATTAATATTGTCCTGGGTCAGTGCAACTGCCTCTGCGGAAATATCAGATGAGAAAACCCGACATTTTTTATTATTGTATACAACAGCAATGCCAAGATTTCCTGAACCACAACATATATCCAGAACATTCACCCGTCCTTTGTTTTGAGAAATCATTCCAGATAGCTCTACAGCCTTTTTCCCTAATATCTCCGTTTCTTTTCGAGGAATTAGTGCCCGATTGTCAGAGAGCAACTCAATACCCAAAAAATTCTGTCTTCCGGTAATATGCGCAAGTGGCATATTACTAAGTCTTTGTTCAATCAATTGTGTGAGGTTTTTCGACTGTTTATCCGTAAGATTCGGCAAACTTAAAGCCATGGCATTTTCAGCCGATACCGGTTGTCCAGCCGCTTTTAGCCATAATGCTTTTAATGTGGCTTCTACCGTTTCCTCAGGCTTATCTTCCAGCAGGCGAAGTCTGGAACCTAACTGATAAATTAAACTGTTGAACAATTCTGTTTTATCCATTCTTAGTATATGATTTTTTAAGTTCCTTCTTGTCTATCTTGCTATTAGAGCTTTTAGGCATATCAGCCAGCCAGATAACATGTTTTGGAACCATAAACAACTCCAGTTTTGATATACACTCTCTAAGAACTTCATTTTCAGTAATTTCTTGGCTATTGTGGGTTGTGATAAAAGCTATAATTGCTTCACCCATTATTTCATCAGGGATACCAATAACGGCAACTTCTTTGATGCCAGATAATTTATAAATAACATTTTCAATTTCTGCTGGACTTACTTTTTCCCCTCTTGTTTTAATAATGTCATCAGTTCTGCCAAGAAAATAGAAAAACCCTTCTTCATCCATTATAAACCAGTCATTTGAACAAAGGATTCTTTCTCCTGGCAGTTGTCCGGGTCTAAGCATTTCTTTGCTTAATTCCTCTTTATGCCAGTATCCAAGCATTACATGAGGCCCTCGTATATAGAAAATGCCTTTTTCTCCCGGACGGACTGGTTCACCTTCAGGTGATAAGCAGAAAAATTTCAGTTCCTGGAATTGCTTTTCCAACTGAGTCGGGTTTAATATCAACCAGTTCAGGTTCGAGATAACAGACTCTTTTGCATTCGGTAAGTCCGTACATTTTGAATATCAATGCTTCAGGGAAGATCTTCTTCAAATCCGGCATAAATTCGGAGGGTAAGGCTGCCGCTGTATTAGTTACTTTTTTAATGCAATCGAACGAGAGTCCCGTTTTTTTATTTGTAGCAATCATCATTGCGTAAATAGTTGGCACACCTGGGAATACAGTGGGTTTATATTTCTCAATCTGTTTGTAAACTGTTGCAGGAAAAGTGAATGATTGTTCTACAATAAGCGAACCGCCTAATTGTAACTGCCATAAACAACTGATATAATCCATAATCAAATGCCAGGGGAAGAAGTAAAAGAATCCGATCTTCATCAGATAACCTGAGATATTCAATAAGGCTCCATGATGCAAACACCATCGACTGATGTGTCATCATTACTCCTTTGGGAAAACCGGTGCTCCCGGATGTATAGATCAGTGCTGCAAGATCATTTGGAATGGCTTTTGGCAGGTAAGTTAGAGGATCATCTGCTGTTGGTATTCTTCAAATCTGAGGTAAATATTCACATGCCATTAAAGCCGGAGATATCGTTTTATCCCTCCAGTAATTACAACCTCCTCCAGAAAAGTGCTATCTTCCAGAGCAGCAAGCAATTCATTTTTCTGCATACTCTTCTATCACTAATATTCTGGCACCACTGTCTTTCAGGATATAATGTAGTTTATCTGCCTTGGTCTGCGGATTGATTACAAGGAATGCTGCACCGGACAAGGTTATCCCATAAATCGATACGATGCACTGCCAGGAGTTATTCATATAAATTGCAACCCGGTCACCTTTCTTAATTCCGGCATTGCAAAGTGACGTGCAAGTCATTTCCGACTTCATCTTTAAGACTCGAATAGGAGTATTCCCGGTTTTTACAATAACTGCCGTTTTGGAAGGATATTTTCGGGCAGAAATTAATAACGCTTCTCCAAGCAAACGTTGCGGAATCTCAATCATATGTTTTAAATTTAAAAACTTATTGGTGGCATTCGGAGATATCCGGTTGTCTTAATCTTCCGGTCAAACCCTGCAAAGACTTTTTTTACTTCTTCAGCTGTTCTTCCCATTACTTCTCCCACTTCCTCGGGATCATATTCATTCTTAAATGCATACCAGAGAAGATCCATCTCCTCAAATGGCAACTGAAAGAAGAACTCCTCCTGTGTTTGTTCGGCTGAATAGGTATCAGATGTAGGAGTCCGTTGCAATAATTTCCTCAGGCACTCCCAGGTAATGAGCTAATTGATAAACCTGTGTTTTATATAGATGTGCAATTGGCATAACGTCAGCTCCACCATCTCCATTTTTAACAAAAAATCCCTGTTCAACCTCATGCTTATTGGGGTTCCGATAACTGCATAATGCAAACGTTCAGCATGATAGTAAAGCATGGACATACGAGCTGCGCTGTTTGAAATTAGATGCCGCCTCTATCTGACGCAATTCTGGTGCAGGGACCCTTTTTGTTTGCTCGATCCCGTTTTTGTCGACAATAGTGACAGAAAACAATGGAGGCAGGTTAGTAAAAAGACCGGAACTCCTGATCCCAATCTTCATTTTATAGTTTGAAGGGTCATATTCAGGAAAGACTGCTTTGACTGCCTGATCACGTCTGTCATAGCAACCAAATCCTTCGAGGGCACCGGTAATATTTTCAGTAATGGCTTTTACCCCGAATTTATCAGCAAGTTTTTGAGCAAATAGAGCGCTGTCGCCGCTCGAATCCTGTTCAGGTAACATGATAGCAAGGATATTGTCCCTGCCCAAGTGCTTTGGCTGCTAACGCCATGGAAACAGAAGAATCTATACCTCCTGAAATGCCAATAACTCCTCCATGCCGGCTTAATCTATTATAGACACTGTCATGAAGATTATCGACAATCCTGTTACATTCGGCCTCAATATCATTAAATAATAAAATGTCTTTACTGAAGGGGGGGTTTTTCTCATTTTTCATATCGGAAATATTTTAATCAGGTATATACTGGATTTTTTTCATGAATTACCTGACAGTTATTTAAAATGGAAACGGATGGTCTGAAACTATCTTTCAGTATATACTGATGGTAGATAAGCTGGGAAGAAATAATTCCGGCAAGTGCCATGTTTTCCATTTCTGTAGCCATTGCCCCGTTTGAAATTTTATCAAGAAGCTTTTGAACTGATGAGTGCTGGAATATTCCGGATTGCTTTATGTCTTTTTCTGATAAGAGTTCCATTACATACTCCTTTGCCGGGGCTGAGAGAAAACTGTTTGCAACCGGTGCCCTGTAAGCTTGTTTTGGACGTTTGAGAACACTCTCAGGCAAGCGGCCTGACATCATCCGCTTAAGAATATACTTCTCATCAAGACCATGCATTTTAAAATCCGGAGGAAGTTTGGCAGCAAATTCCATTATACGGTAATCAAGAAATGGATATCGTCCCTCAACAGAATTGGCCATCGCAACGCGGTCTCCTTGTGAAGACAATAAGTAACTTGACATAAATATCATAATCTCAAGCCATTGAGACTTATTCAATGTATTATATTTATCGAATCCAGGAGGTAACATTTTTCTCACCTTTTCAAACTGATCATAACCATCCAACCCGGATCTGAAAGTATCAGAAAAATAGGTTTGAATGTTTGATGTATTGTGCCAGCGCAAGATATGTGAATAAAAAGGGGAACCTGTATCCTGAAGCTGATACCCAAAAAACAATTTGAGCATGTTCTTGTTTCTTCCCTGGAATTGAGCAAGATATGGATACAGCTTCTGTAAGAGTAGTGGCCTGTACTTTGAGTTAGGTTCCCTTGCCCAGAATTCCCTGATAATTCCTTCTTTAAAAATATCATACCCGGCAAGCATTTCATCGGAACCTTCACCTGTTATAACCACTTTTATATTATTTTCTCTGACCTTTTTTGAGAGACAAAACATGGGTACTGGTGCGGTACGTAATATGGGTATTTCTGAATGCCATATCACCTCTGGAAAATACTTTCCGATATCCTGCCGGGTACATGTAAATGCTGTATGGCGCGTTCCAAGATATCTGGAAACTTCCTGCTGATATGGTGTCTCATCGAATTCATCATCTTCAAATCCGATTGAGAAAGTCTGTAATGCTTCAGGCATGACTTTCTTTATAAGTGCCGTGGTAGCACTTGAATCAAGTCCCCCGCTGAGATATGCAGCGACCTGAACGTCAGCTCTTAACCTTATCCTGGCAGCATCTGTCAATAATTCCTCCAGGTCTGCTACAGCATCATTGATAGTACCATTATAGTACGATTCCTTATCAACAGGGAAATCCAGTGACCAGTATGATTTTATCTGGGTCCCTCTTTCCGATATTTTCATGAAATGCCCGGGAGCCAACTCAAAAATATTTTTAAACACTGTATCGGGAGTGATGGTTGACCAGAAAGTAAAGATCTGCGACATTGAGAACTGGTCAATTTCAGCTTGAACATCAGGATGTTCAAAGAGAGTTTTGATTTCAGATCCAAACAGGAATGAATCCCTGGTCTTTGTATAGAAAAGCGGTCTGATACCAACACGATCGCGAGCCATGAACAATTCTTTCTTTTCATTATTCCAGATGGCAAAGACGAATTGTCCGTTTAATCTGTTAAGGCATTCAGATCCAAAAGCAAGGTAAGCATTTAAAAGGACCTCAGTGTCACATTCTGTTCTGAAGGAATATCCAAGGTTTATCAGTTCGGCTTTCAGTTCAATATAGTTGAAAATCTCTCCATTAAAAACTATCCAGTATTTCCCGTCAGCTGAAGACAACGGTTGTTGTCCTGATCTGAATGTCTATAATACTTAATCTGACACTGCCGAGAGCAACATGGCTGTTGATATAAATTCCACTCTCATCCGGCCCCCTATATTCAATACGCCCCAGCATCTTTCGCAATAACTTTTCAGGGTCATTCATACTGTTACTGCTATTATATATCCCAACTATTCCGCACATAACTGAAAGATTTACTAAGAAGATATCTTTATCCCTGAATTTCTGTTTTTCTTATAATATACGAAGATATCGCATTGACAGATTCGAAATTTTCCTCTATTAGATCGGAATCATCTGTTTTAAAGGAGAACTCATCCTCAATATAAGTGATTAACATAATGAAGCCCATAGAATCAAGATACCCTTCTTTAAAGAAAAGAGAATCATCTTTAATTTTTTCACTATCAGTATGAGTCAATGTCTTAATATATGATTTTACTTTTTCTTTAGTTTCTGTTTGATCACGTTCCATATAATTATATTTTATTTATTTAATAAAGTTATTTTTCAGACTCAGGATTTCTTATAGTAGTCATTATATCGATTGTATCTGCTTTCTTTTATATTCAGGTCATTAAAGACAATATCATAATTTTCAACTTTATTAGTTTTGAATAGGTCTAAAACATCCTTAAAGACATCCTTTCGGGTGTAATTATTTCTGCAAATAAGTAAATTAATATTTGAATATTTGATCATAAGGGCGGCATCAGCTATAAGACCGGAAGGAGTTGTATCCATGATTATATATTCATAATTTGCCTTAAGATAATCCATAAGATCATCAAGAGCACCCGATTCAATCAATTCAGAAGAATTTGGCAATACCGGGCCCGACGGAATGAATGAAAGATGGTCAATGAAAGAGGTCTTGATAATTTCTTCAATTGATGAATGTTTTATCATATAAGTAGATAACCCCACAGTGTTTTCCTCTTTGAATTTAAAATGCATTGTAGGTAGACGTAAATCACAGTCAAGAATAATAGTTTTATATCCGACTGAAGCAATTGATGAAGCAAGGTTAAATGATACAAAGCTCTTCCCATCCTGGGGTTGTGATGATGTTATCAGTATCGTCTTTACGGGCTCATTTTTAAAACGAAGGAACAGACTACTGCGTAAATTCCTGAAGGATTCTGCTATTGCTGAAGCTGGTTCTTTATGAACAACATCCTCCTTTTGATAAGAATTGCTGTATATGACACTTAAAATCGGTCTTCCAACCAGATCTTCCACTTCCTTAATCCTAGTGATCTTTTCATTGAAGAAGTTCTTCAAAATAATAAACATAGTAGGAATTAGAAGAGAGAGAAATATTGCTATGATATAATTCAGGTTCTTTTTGGGAGAAAGAATTGTTGATGCTGTCTCACGCGCCGGTTCTAGTATTTCATAATCAGGAATGTTTGAAGCAAGTGTGATTTCAGCCTCAGATCGCTTCTGAAGGAGATAAGTGGAAATGGCATCATTAACATTGAATTTCCGCTGCATGCTGACCATGTTCAGTTCAGTACGAGGCAATTTTGCTATTTCCTTTGATAACTTATCAGCCCTGTAATTCAGTTCATTCTTTGTAAGATTCAGGGTATTCAGACTGTTTCTGGCATTTTCTATTATAGCCTGTTTTTGCAACTTGATCTTATTCTCAATCTGACCGAGGAAAAGATTCTTTTCTGCATTATTGCTGAGAATGCTTGATCTTTGTGAATTAAGATTTAAGCAAATCAAGTACAAGAGTATTCATTATCGGGTCAACCACATTAGCAGATGAAGGAGGAGCGAGTCCTGCCATATCCTTGTTCTTGTCGAAATAGTCAAGAATATAATTATAGTAATGTTCCTGGACCTGGAGAGTTGACAGGTCGGATTCAATTTTTGTCATCTCCTGCAATAGCCTGTTGTCCCTGGTAACTCAGATCCGTTACCTGATTAGCTGAACGATAGTCTTTAAGTTTTGATTCGGATTTGGAGAGGGAGTCTGATATATCAGAGATCTGTGAATCAATGAAATCAACTGTACTTACGGGCTATTTTATTCTTTTTCGAAAGATCATCATCCAGATATGTCTGAAGATAATTATTCAGAAAATCAATAGTCAACCTTAAGTTGTCACCATGAAAAGATACCTTTATTAGTGATGATTTGAGACTTACTGCTTCAACTTTGAGTCTGCTTGAGATAATTGTTTGCAAGCTGATCCACATGGTAAAACATAAAATAGGACTGACTCTCATCTTTTGCTTCGGTGAGATACATATCTTTATTGAAAGAAACAGAGAACTTATAATTCTTGTTCTTAATTGTTTCATTAAACTTGCAGATTGTGTCAATTTTGAGAGTATTATGTTCGCTCACAACCATATTGTCAACATAATTATAAAGGGTAACATTATCCTCGGATGATCTGATCCTGTAAGACTTATCATTAAGAATTGTTATATATAACCTTGACATTTATCGGTTGAATATGCGATTTATCAATATTAACAGTATAAGGACTTGTACAGGTATACCTGATGCGATTTTTTAAAAATTATCTTTTTTTCAGTGAAATATCCGACTTCGAGATTCATTTCCCTTACAGTGTAGTGGATACAAGGCTAAAAGAATTAAGACTGTTAATATCATTTTCAAGGTTACTGGTGCTGGGTAATGATCACCCATCCCGCTAAAAATATTGTTTGATCCGAGTAATGAAGGCCGTGTATCCTGCAGCGGACCAATAATGGATGTCACATCATATCGTGTCATGGAAAATTTATTTAATGCACAAATGCCAGAAAAACGGCTATTACAAAGCTTATTATATAAAAATACTTATATGAGAAAGCCTGAAGAATGAAATCCTTTGATGATATAAGCTTCTGAAGTTGATTCTTTTTGATTTGACATTTAGAAATTGCTTTATGGTTTTACATTTATAAAAAGCAGAACAGCAATCAAGTGTTGTAAGGGAGGTAAAGAAATGTTGTATAAGTTATGTTCTGATAACTCGATGAAAGAGCTTTCAGGGGCTCAACAACAACTACATCATTCGGATAATATATAATAATAATCCTTATCCGCAATCTTTGAATCTGAAAGATCCAGTCTGTAATGCATAATCTTGGTCCCTTCATTCCTTATAAGAATGATTTTTTTTCGATCACCATATTGTGTAAGTCCTCCTCCAAGACCCAAATGCTTCATAAATATTAAGTTTATCCTGAATAAAAGGATATACTCCCTGTCGTCTGAACCTCGCCCAATACAGTGACTTCATTATCAATATATTTAACACTAACCGCAGTATTTGGCACATAATCGCTTAAAGCTTTCTGAATCTTTGATGAAGCTTGAGCAGTAGTGAGTGAGCCTACACTTCGATGTTACCTACAAAAGGAAAATTGATATTACCCTCTTCATCCACAAGATAACCTAAAACACCATTTGAAGCCCCACTTCTCATTTCTTCAGTGGTGTTGAAAATCGCACTCGTTTGAGGGTCAATACTGATTACTTTAATATAAAGTCTGATCAAATGGCATAATTAGCTTCTGAGTTCGGGGATTAACTTCGGGTTCTTTAAGTTCATTCAAATCGTTGAAATAACTTAGTTGTTTTAACGGTACACAAGATGAAGTAAAGAAGAATTAAAAGAAAAGGAGTAATTTACAATGGCTGAGTGACTGAATTTCATTTCGCATAATACATATTTTATTAATTAAAACTACAATCCTGTTCTTAGAAAAACTGTTTTAATGGTTTTAAGCAAAATTATGAAATCTAATCGAAGTGACCAATTATCGATATAAGCCAAATCCATCTCCATCCATTTTTCAAATTTAATATTATTTCTGTCGGGTTTTATCTGCCAGAAGCAGGATAATCCCGGTTTTACTGAAAGGCGTCTTAACTGCCAGCGTTCATATTGCTGGGTTTCACTTGGTATAGGTGGGCGGGGTCCTATTAGAGACATTTCTCCTTTAAGTATATTAAATAATTGTGGAAGTTCATCCAGTCCGGTTTTCCTCAGAAATTTCCCGATCCTGGTAACCCGTGGATCATCTTTTATTTTGAAAACAGGGCCATCCATCTCGTTTTCAGAATCCAGGTCCTTTTTTGAGCAATTCTGCATCTGCCACCATTGTCCTGAATTTATACAGATTGAACATTCTGCCTCTCAGCCCTACTCTTGTCTGTTTAAAGATAATCGGACCGGGTGAGGAAAATTTAATTAATATAGCAATAGCAAGTAAAAATGGTGACAATAATATAATCATAAGAAGTGCTACGTTAAGGTCCATTATTTTCTTAATTGCCAGTGCATAGGAATTATAGGGTATATTAATGAAGTTAAGGAATTTTTCATCACCTATCTTCGTTTTTGTTGCATTCGTCAGATTTACTTTCTTTTCATCATATTTCAACCTGAAGATGACACCAAGTTCCTCACAGGAACTTATTACGCTCCTGACTTCATCAGGCACAACTTTATTTTTTACATAAAGAACTTCATCTATTATATCAACTTCCATAAGGTCATTGATAACCTCCATATATTCTTCAGGCAATAATATTATTGATTTCTCATGCTTTTTTTTAATATGTTCAGATTCTGTGAAAATAGCAAGTATTCTATATCCCCATTCTTTGTT
Organism: uncultured Bacteroidales bacterium; assembly: GCA_963843635.1. Taxonomy (GTDB): domain Bacteria; phylum Bacteroidota; class Bacteroidia; order Bacteroidales; family VadinHA17; genus LD21. Next base: position 15,573 of record CAWJLF010000002.1, read on the forward strand.
ATTTATAAGGTTTTCAATAAACGGAAGTGAGGAATCATCGGCAATAATTACAATATTAACGTAATTGTACCCTTTGGCCCTGTACCTTCTGAAAACCCTGTATTCCACAAACCTTATGAGAAACAAGATATATGAAACCCAGAAAAGTAAGTTCAACCAGAAAGAGCCGTCGAGATCCAGGCCATTTTGAAAATGAAATAGATCAATCAGGAGCAATGTTGCTATAATGAGAGCAGACTGCAAGTATTCAAAAAACAAAACCCTTATTCGCTTGGTACGGGGGATCTCCGTAACCTGGATCAAATATAATGTGATTAACCAGAATGGAAGGACACCAATAAAAAGAAATAGCATCCTTTTTATCCATGAAGAACAGAGTGCCAAACTTATAATAGTTGATTAATAAATGCACTCTGAAACGCAAATGCAATAGCAAATATGTCAAGACTGCCTATTATAAGTTTTAACAGGTTCCATCTTCTGAAGAATGAAACAATTTTACTATTTATAAGGGTATTGTAAAAATCCATTATTTGTTTTTCTACATTTCTGATTTGATTAGATTAACATTTTTTGATTGCATTATGTTGATTTAATTATGCAATAATTCTCCAAAAAATCCGGTTTTCGGAGCTCTATTCACCACGCCCCACAATTCAAAGTAATAACGGGTAAATACTGCTGTTTAGCATATTTGTTTTCATAAACACTTATGATTCCTTGCATCAAGTACCCTTTTGCATTAATTTGATGTTGGATATATATGCCTGAATATGAGTAATGATACAATAACTTTCCTGAAACGTATTCATCCATATGATTTCGTTAATAATTACAGCGATCAAATTAGGTATTATTTATATGTAAGTCAATAGAATGAACTCGGCATAACCACTTATTGCCTGGTGTCTCAAGATGAATTAATCAATGAAATTCTGAGTATAGCCACCTGATTTTCAGTCTTGATAGTATTTTTTCTTCTGTTTGTCAAAATCAGGTAATATTTATTAATTATTTTACCGGATTTGGCTGATTATTATTACTGCCCATATGCAACTATCACATTTGCAATGTTGTATGTTCAAAATCTGAAACATAAAACATTAATTTCAGCCTTCAAGGATTTTGACAAATGGAAGAAATTAATTGATTAAAAGAGGAAATATTCCTTTTCTACAGGTTACTTTTTGAAAAGGGCAGGATCTGTTGACCTGACATTGTTTTTAAATGCAACAACAAAAGCCTGGGGATATCCTGATTTCCTGCACTTGTTCTGTAATGCAACAGCATCGGTGAGTGTCCGGTAAAGTCCGACACAGATACGGTATGCTCCTTTATATAAATAGTCATAAGTATCATATTCTACATCGGAAATTTTTATTTTTACACTACCTGTTGTCTTCATAGCTGATTTAATCTGAACCCTGTAAGTGATGATATCTTGTGTTAGAGACTTACTTTCAGTCTTATTTATTTCCTCTGTCTTCTGAATATCTTTCTTTTGCTCCGGGACAATAGTTCTTTTTTCAACATCTGGTTTTTTTTGCTCCCGAATTGGGGGTGCCTTTTCGGTAACTACTTCTTTTTGTTTCACGTCCTGGGATATTTTTTCAGCAACTACTTCTTTTTGCACCTGGCCCTTTTCTGCTGCAGGCTTTGGTTCAGCCTCCTCTATTTTCCTGGGGGGTGCTTTAAGAGTGGAAGAGTCAATCTTCGGTAAATTGGCCAGAGCAAGCTTTTTGCCTGTGGGAATTGCCGATATGAACATCTGCGAAAGGCCGGTGAATTTACTGACAGAGCTGATCGTACTCAGAGTCAATGATAATATTTGAATTTGCCTGCTGCCTGATCTCTGTCTTACACTGTAAAATGCTGTTTTTGGATCTTTTTTACTTATAGTGAAAGCAATATCATCATTCCCTGTATTTACAGGAACAGACAGATTCTCAGGATCATTCCATGCCACACCATTGTATTTGCAGAAATAGATATCATAACCACCTGATCCCCCAGGCCTGTCGGAAGAAAAGTACAAATTATTGTCGCTATCAAGAAAGGGATATGATTCGTTGGAGACAGAATTAACTGAACTGCCCAGATTGGCCGGAGTAGTCCATTTATTATCCTTCAGGAGTGAAAAATACAGATCCATTCCACCCTCTGTATCTGCCCGGTCTGATGAAAATACCAGCATCTTTCCATCAGTAGATAATGCCGGATGAGTATAATCCGATTTTCCTGTACAAAAATCCAGCGGTATAGTATCGTATATCCAGTTATTGGATGAATTACCTGATGGGGATATAAATGCCTCAAATATTTTCTCAGATCCTTCAAAATATCTTGTAAAATACATTTTATTGAAGTCAGGTCCGAAGGTTACGGCATCACAGGGGTATGCAAAAGGTTCATTTTTTGAGAAGTTAACAGGGTTAGAAGGCATGTAATTATCAAGTATTGAGTATGATACATCCATCTTTCCAAAGGACTGGTGTGCTGCGGATATCTTTTGGTTTGATTTTGTGGATGTTAAATAAATAATTCCTTCCCTGTAAAACTGAACCCCATTTGATGGGGGCAGAACTGCAAGGTCCAGAGTATCAATTTTCAGGTATGAACCCAGATAAATTGTATCTTCAATATTGGTGTTCTCTAATGAATTATTCAGTCTGATTTTATCTGATCCTTTGCCAATTAGAATGAATGGCCATATGATCAGGTACATATAAACAGTTATAGAGGATAGGGTTTTCATAATTTACATATAGATCAGGTCTACCAGTGATTTTTCCGGGTAAATCCGTTTTTAACAGCAGAAATATTTATCCCCAGTGTCAGCTCAGCCAGGACGGGACTTTTATAAAATGCAGATCCCTTAGGAATTTCAAAATACACTCCGATATGAAAATCAGGATAATTATACTGGAAGAGAAAAGAGTAATTGTCCCAGTTATGAAAATAGGTGCCAATGCAGAATGATCCTGCATATACCTTTATCATTGGTTCAAACATATCCTTTATTTTATCGGAAAAAGATAAATCTGTATTTATGATTACTGATGGCTCAACAACAATATCCAGTTTTCCGTTTATTTCAAATTTATAACCGATCTGACCATACATATGTTTTGACACCGGTATTCTATTGTAATCTGTGGTATCGGAGTCATTTGCATTTGAAAAAATATTGGTAAGGGATAAGCCTGCATTGAAGGAGGGACTGTAATAATATACTCCCAGATCAACATCGGGTGACAGTTTTTTAGCTGCAGCCCGGTTAAGATCAGGTTCCCCTTTGTACCTGCTGTAAATTGCTTTTATACTGATTCCAAATGAAAGAAAAGACAACGCATTTTTGTCGAGCTGAATATGGTAGGATGCAATACCGGCAACTCCTGAATTTCTGAACAGCCCGTAGTTTTCATTGAAAAAATAACCTCCGGCTCCAAACGGGGTAAAACCTTCAATTGATGGAATTGAATTGAAATATTCTCCCTGTTTATGGATCCTGCCTGAACCGTAAATGATCTGTGAAGCGGAAGAATCAAACTTACCGGCGATAATGCCTGAATCAAAGTAATCTTTGCTGCCTGCAATCGCAGGATTCAGAATAAAAGGAGTAAACACCCTGTAGCCAATAGGGTAGGAAGGGATCTGCTGCCCATATAACTTCTCTGAAAAGCTATAAGAAATAATGAGGATGACAAACAAAAAAGTCAGGCAACTGGGGTGGTGAGGTCTCATTATTCTAAATCGGGATTTAAATAAACCATCAGGATCATTTAATAGCTAAATAGTCAATTAGGGAAAAAAGTTCATATCAAGAAATATTTGTACCAAATTATGAAATTATTTTACGAATATCAAAAAGTCTGCACATAATCAAAAAATTCCAAAGAGCTATGGATACATTCAAGCCGAAAATGAATCCCTCTTGTTTTCTTTTAATTCAATATTTTAATATGTTATCTTTGCAGGCTGAAATTTGTAAAAAATGGAGATTGTATTAAAAGGGAAAATAAAGGAAGCGATCGGATGTCTTTATAACTGTGAAGCTGAAGACAGTCTTATACAGATACAGGAGACAAGGAAAGATTTTAAAGGAGATTTTACACTGGTTGTTTTTCCCCTCCTGAGATACTCCAAAAACACACCGGAAAAGACCGGGGAGACTATAGGATTATACCTTGTGGAAGAATCACAGGCTGTTGCGGGTTTCAATGTGATCAAGGGCTTCCTGAATATTGAAATTTCAGATTCCTGGTGGCTTAAAAATTTCAATGAACTTACTACTTCAGGACAATATTTAAGCAAATCTGTGGCCACTAGCAATGAGACAATCCTTGTGGAGTATTCTTCCCCAAATACCAATAAACCATTACACCTGGGACATATACGAAACAATCTCCTTGGCTATTCTCTTTACAGGATACTCTCAGCGACCGGGAATAATGTAATTAAGACCAATATTGTCAATGATCGTGGGATACATATTTGCAAGTCAATGATTGCCTGGCAGAAATTTGGCAATGGCGAAACACCGGATTCATCAGGTACTAAGGGAGATCATCTTGTCGGTAAGTATTATGTGCTTTTTGAGAAAGAGTACAGGTCACAGATTGATAAGCTCAAAAAAGATGGTGTTGATGAAAATGCAGCAAAAAATTCAGCACCCATCATGAAAGAAGCGAGAGATATGTTGCTTAAATGGGAGGCAGGTGACAGGGAGGTTGTTGATCTTTGGAAAAAAATGAATTCCTGGGTCTATGCAGGTTTTGAAGAGACATACAATAAGCTTGGAGTTGATTTCGATAAAATTTACTACGAGTCTGAGACTTATAAAACCGGAAAAGATATTGTACTGGATGCTCTGAGAAAAAAAATTCTGTATCAGAATGAAGATAAGTCTATTTGGGCCGACCTATCTGAAGACGGACTTGATCAGAAGCTGCTGTTGCGATCGGATGGTACTGCGGTTTATATGACTCAGGACCTTGGTACAGCAGTTAACAGGTATAATGAATACGGTTTTGATAAGAACATATACGTGGTTGGAAACGAACAGAATTATCATTTCCAGGTATTAAGATCAATTCTTAAAAGGATGGGTTATGAATGGGCAGAAGGATTGATACATTTTTCATACGGCATGGTAGAACTTCCCGAAGGCAGGATGAAATCGAGGGAAGGTACCATTGTTGATGCAGATGATCTTTTATCTGAAATGTTTGAGACGGCAAAGGAAGTTTCATTGGAACTTGGGAAGCTCGGTGATTTTTCTGATGAAGAAAAAGAAGAGGTTTTCAGGAAGATTGGACTGGGAGCCCTGAAGTATTATATCCTTAAAGTAGATCCGAAAAAGAATATGACATTTAATCCTTCTGAATCGATTGATTTTAATGGTAATACCGGCCCGTTTATCCAGTATACCTATGCCAGGATTAAATCCATTTTCAGAAAGGCTGAGGAAATGGGTATCAGTACCGATAATGGTAATATTCAAAATGCCAGAGCAGTAAGTAAAGAGATTGATCTCATTAAACTTCTCAGAAGATATCCCGGGACCGTCACATCTGCTGCCGAAAATTATAGCCCTGCCCTGATTGCTAACTACTGTTATGAGCTTGCTAGAGAATATAATCAGTTTTATCACGACTTTTCAATTCTTGGTGAAAATGACTATTCTGTTCGGAACATTGAGACTTGCATTGTCAAAAGTTACCAGTGAAATAATATATGAAGGCATGTCACTTCTCGGAATAGAGATGCCTGAGAGAATGTGATAAACCTGATATTGATAGAAAACAGTACTACAACAAAATATTAAGAATAATATGTTTGAAAGTCTGAGTGATCGTCTTGAAAAATCCTTTAAAATTCTTAAGGGACAGGGCAGAATATCTGAAATAAACATAGCTGAGACATTGAAGGAGGTTCGCAGGGCACTTCTTGATGCTGACGTTAATTTTAAAATTGCAAAACAGTTTACTGATACAGTTAAGCAGAAGGCACTGGGCCAGGAGGTCTTAAAGGCAGTTAATCCTTCACAGATGATGGTCAAGATAGTCCATGATGAACTGGTTGACCTGATGGGTGGTAGATAAGACTGATATAAATATAAAGATCAATCCCTCGGTTATCCTTATTGCAGGACTTCAGGGTTCAGGAAAGACAACATTCAGCGGTAAACTTGCAAAATGGCTTAAAACTAAACGTGGGAAAAGTCCTTTGCTTGTTGCCTGTGATGTTTACAGGCCTGCTGCAATAGAACAGCTAAAGGTCATAGGTTCCCAGATAGAAGTTCCCGTATATACTGAGGATGGGAATCAAAATCCTGTTACAATTGCAAGAAATGCGGTGAAAGAGGCAAAAAAGAATGGTAAGAATGTAGTAATTATAGATACTGCCGGGCGCCTTGCCATAGATGAGGAGATGATGAAGGAGATAGCTTCTGTTAAGAATGCATTGATCCGCATGAGATATTGTTTGTTGTCGATTCAATGACAGGACAGGATGCTGTTAATACAGCGAAAGAATTTAATGAACAGGCTCGATTTTGACGGAGTCGTTTTAACAAAACTTGATGGAGATACCAGGGGAGGGGCAGCTCTTTCAATAAAATCTGTTGTCAACAAGCCAATTAAATTTGTCAGTTCAGGCGAGAAGATGGATGCTATTGATATCTTCTACCCTTCAAGGATGGCTGACAGGATACTTGGGATGGGCGATATTGTTTCACTTGTTGAAAAAGCCCAGGAGCAATATGATGCAGAGGAAGCCAGGAAGCTTCAGAAAAGAATTGCCAAAGATCAGTTCGATTTTAATGATTTTATTTCCCAGATACAGCAGATTAAGAAAATGGGTAATGTTAAGGATCTTATGGCTATGATCCCGGGAGTGGGAAAGGCTGTAAAAGATCTTGATATTGATGATAATGCTTTCAAAAATATTGAAGCAATAATCAGGAGTATGACACCCGGAAGAGAGATCAAATCCTGTAGTGCTAAATGGCAGCAGACGAAAAAGAATAGCATCCGGTAGCGGAACAACCGTACAGGAGGTAAATAAACTTCTCAAGCAGTTTGACGAAACCCGCCGAATGATGAAGATGATGACAAAGGGTGGTAATGTTAGCAAAATGATGGGCAGAAATTAAGCACAATAATATGTACAGAATTATTGATGGTAAAAAGACTGCTTCCGAGATCAAGATTGAGATAGCTACGGAGTGGTAGGCAGATAAAACAGAATGGTGGAAGGATCCCTCATCTGGCTGCCATCCTTGTTGGAAATAATGGGTCGAGTGAAACATATGTAGCCAATAAAGTAAAAGATTGTGCAGAGGTGGGTTTCAGATCAACTCTGATACGTTTGATGACAATGTCGTGAAAAGATGTTTTGCTTGACAAAAATCAGGGAACTTAACTACAGATGATGATATTGATGGTTTTATTGTGCAGTTACCTTTACCTGCTCATATTTCTGAAAACAAGGTTATTGAATCAATTGATCCTGAGAAGGATGCCGATGGTTTTCACCCGGTAAACCTTGGCAAAATGGTAATTGGCCTTCCTGGCTTTCTTCCTGCCACACCTTTTGGAATAGTGGAACTGATAAGGCGATATAATATTGAAACATCAGGGAAAAGACTGTGTGGTAATTGGCCGAAGTAATATTGTGGGACGACCTGTAAGTATACTGTTATCGCAGAAAGGTATGGATGCGACCGTTACAGTAGTTCACAGCCGTACACAAGGGATAAATGATATCGTCAGGAAAGCTGATATAATAATCGCTGCTATAGGATCGCCAGGTTTTGTCAAGGCCGATATGGTTAAAGGCCGGCGCCGTTGTTATAGATGTGGGAACAACACGCATCAAAAGCAATGAGACAAAATCAGGATTCAGACTTACCGGCGATGTAGATTTTGAAAATGTAGCTCCTAAATGCTCATATATAACTCCTGTACCCGGAGGAGTGGGCCCAATGACAAGAGTATCACTTCTCAGGAATACACTTGAAGCTTACTCAGAGAAACAGTACTGGTTCCTGAACTAATCTATTGCCCGGAAGCTCAATCCCGGTAAAATAGAGATCAAAACCTCCTTTTCCTCCCGGCCGGTTTGATGAAAACATCATAAAGAGGTTTGTGAAATCAGGATGATAACCCAATACCGGCCTGTATTCATCAGAAGAGGAGTTTATCGCCGGGCCCAGATTAACAGGTGAATTCCATTTCCCATTCCTGAAGACAGAATAATAAAGATCATAACCACCAAGCCCACCTGGTCTGTCAGAGGCAAATACCATAACTTTTTTGTATACCATCGGACATTTATCATTGGAGCTGCTGTTAAGCTGTCGACTTGGCCGGAGTTTTCGAAATCCCTGCGTAAACCAGTCGTGAAAGAGCCATTTCAGAAGGAAGATCAAGTTGAAAGATATCAAAATCACCGTCCCTGTCGGAAGTAAAGTAAGCAGTATCCTGAGTTGCATTAAAGCAGATATATGCATCATCTGAATTGGTGTTAAGAACAGTTACCGGATAGGGACCGTCAACAGCAGGCAGATTGGAGTTATAAACTGGTTGGTTTTTAAGATAATACAGATCAAGGTTACCCTGACCATTAACAGAGGATAATATCATATACTCATAGCCATCCACTGTGCTGAATAGTCGGTAGGGGCCAAAATCATTTCCCGGTGTAACAGCTTTGTCTATCAGTTTGTTAAGGAAATGGGTCAGTATGTCATCACTTCACTTAGAGTAAAACTTCCATTCGTCTGATCAAAAACAAAGGATATAACAGCCTGCTCCAGATCAAACTGACCGCCCGCACTCTTCCTGTTACTCGAAAAAATAATAGGGGCATCGCCCGTAAACTGGTTCAATGAGATATTATAATCATCATATTGTGAATTGATTGATGACAAGGTTAATGACTGTATCAGGAAAAGTACCCCTTGTAAATTTTACAGGGTTATCCGTTTTTTTACAATCAGTAAATAAAGAATGGTATGGATAATAACCATAATAGCAGTGCAAAAAGGTTTCTGCGGAATATGAGCTTCATACAGATCAGTTTTAAGTACTATTAATCAACAAAGATAATCAATATAAAATGAAAAACCGGGTTGTGGCCCGGCTCTTCGAAGGTAGAATTTAGGTTAATTCTAGGGTAAATAGGGTATATCGTTATTATAAGATTTCAAGTACAAATAATAGATGCTTATTTTGTATTGTGAGGTTGCGTGTAAGAATTGATTTTTTTCAAAATAATTTGAAATATAATATTTATATAACTGGTATTCCAGGTGTTTATAAAAATTGTGAAAATGTTGATAATTGGGTATTTATGACACCACCCTTTTTAAAAATAGTATTAATTTTGTACGAATATTTTGTATGACATGGAAGAAGACAGATATGGATTTTCCTACGAGGAAGAGGTGAAACATGCGGTGCAGAAGTTTGAGAGGATGCGGAAGAATAATGAGAATTATTTCTTTGATGTCATTGAATTTGAAACTATAATTGATTATTATATTGAAAGTAATAACTCCATAAAGGCATTCGAAGCCGCTACTCTGGCAACTCAGCAACATCCCACATTCACTATCTATTCAATTAAGGAAGGCAAAAGTACTGCTTGATAAGGGCAGGGCAGTGGAAGCATTACGGCTACTTAAAAAGATGGAGAGCATTGAGCCGGGCAATTATGAGATTTATATTGCTAAAGGTACGGCGCTGGGTATGCTTGGCGATATTCAGGGAGCAAGAAAAATGTTTGATTATGCTCTGACTCTCGATTCAGAGGATATGGAAAATATTCTTTTTGCCATTACTTCTGTATCTGCAGAATCTCAATTATTATGAGCAGCTGATACCTTATATGTTGAGTCTGGTTGAGCATGGAACCTGAATTTAAGGCACATTTGTATGACCTTGCATATGCTTATGAGAAGACTGAGGATTATGATAACAGCATAAAATATTACCTCTTTACCTTGATGAAGAACCATTTCTCAGATAGTGCCTGGTATAATCTGGGGATAATATACAACAAGCTGGAAGAATATGATAGGGCAATGGAAGCATATGATTATGCCCTTGCAATTAACTCATTGAATACATTTGCACTCTTTAACAAAGGGAATATTCTGAATAATACGGAACAGTACTCCGAAGCAATACCTGTTTATCATGAATATCTGGAGCATGAGCCGGATAGCTATGAAGCTCTGACTTACCTTGCCGAGTGTTATGAGAAGACAGGAGATATAGTGATGGCAAGGAAATATTACCTGGAAGCAATTGAACTTGCCCCTGAATTTGCTGATCCATGGTTCGGCCTTGGTATTATTGCATTTAATACCGGGCAATAATGATGACAGCCTGATCTTCTTCAGAAAGGCGGTTCGTCTTGATGATGAGAATCCAGAGATATGGTATCTCCTGGGAAAAGCTCACTATTCGATCGGTGAGACCAAGGCTGCCCTTAGATGTTTCAGGGAAGCACTTAAACTCGATGTATATTACGACGAGATATGGGCCGAACTTGGAAATATCATTCTTGAGAATGGCCTTACATCAAAAGCACTTCCATATCTTGAACATGCATATAAAATTACCGGAGATGTTCCCGGGATCAATTACCTCCTTGCATCATTTTACCTGCATTCCAGGAAAACAGATAAATCCATGAAGCACCTTTCAACTGCTCTCGACCTGGACAGCAGCTTGTTCAATAACTTTGTAAATATTTTTCCTGAAGTAATTATTCCGCGAAAGATGAGGAAGTTACTTGGGGAGAATGGAATAACCATATAAACTAATTTATTTATAATGAATATTAATCTTCCCTTCATACCTGAACGACCTGCCAAACCCAGGAATTCAGGCCTGACGATGGTAATGGATAAAGGATTGAGCTTGCGGCAGGCAGAAGACTTTATGTCTGTTGGTAATGAGTATACTGACTATGTTAAACTTGGCTTTGGTACCTCGCTGATCACTCCTGATTTTGATAAAAAGATCGTTATTTATAAAAGAGCAGGGGTGATCCCTTATTTTGGAGGTACTCTTTTCGAAGCTTTTGTTGCCAGAGATATGTTTGATGAGTATGTGGACTTACTTGACAGGTATGAAATTGAGCTTGTTGAGGTTTCTGACGGGTCATATGATATGGAACATAAAAGGAAGCTGGAGTATATAAGCCGCCTGGCCGAACGAGGCACAGTGATATCAGAAGTAGGTTCAAAGAAGAAAGACGTGGTCTATTCTCCTGAGGAATGGGTGTCAATGATGAAAACAGAACTTCTTGCGGGTGCAGTGAAGGTAATAGCCGAAGCCCGTGAATCAGGTACTACCGGTATCTATAATGAGGATGGCTCGATCAATAACACTATTATATGTGGAATAGCGGATCATGTAAAGCTTGAGAATGTTATATGGGAAGCACCTCTGAAATCACAACAAGCCTGGTTTATCAGACACTTTGGAGCAAATGTAAACCTGGGAAATATAGCACCCTCTGAAATTATACCGCTGGAATCACTAAGGCTTGGACTAAGAGGAGATACTTTTTTCCAGTTCCTTCCTGAACTACTGAAACAATAAGAGTTTGTTTTACCTGATTTTATCTTTTATTTGGATAATAAACCGGTAATGAGAAAATTCGGCCTCATAGGTTTTCCTTTAGGACACTCTTTCTCCAGGAAGTATTTTAGGGATAAGTTTCTGAGGGAGGATATCCGGGACTGTCTCTATGATAATTTTCCGCTGACAAACATTGACAGACTGCCACAATTACTTGCTGACGAACCTGAACTGTATGGACTAAATGTTACCATACCCTATAAAACATCGGTTCTAAAATTTCTCCGCTCAGTTTCATCTGAAGCATCAGAAATAGGCGCTGTAAATGTTATTAAGATCAGGAGAAATAAGGATGAACTGACACTACACGGTTATAACAGTGATGTTACGGGGATTCATGATTCAATTGCTCCTTACTTGTCAGAAAGCAGTAAAAATGCTATTGTACTTGGAACCGGCGGAAGCTCCAGGGCAGTATGCTATGTTTTGAAGAAGCTTGGATTGGATATAACTCTTGTGTCAAGAAGCGTTAAGCCTGGTGCAATAAAATATAACGAACTTACTCCTGAACTGATTGTCAATGCCGGCATAATAGTTAATACAACACCACTGGGTATGTATCCCAAAACAGAAGAGAAACCTGATATTGACTATAACTTGCTTGGTAAAAACCATATTCTTTTTGACCTTGTATATAACCCGGAACTTACCCTGTTCTTAAAGATGGGGAAAGAACATGGCTGCTCTGTCATTAGCGGGATAAAGATGCTCCATTCACAGGCAGAGAAGGCCTGGGAGATATGGAATGATAGCCTGCTTTAGTCTAAGTTATCTGGGGATTGTTCTTGTTAGACTTCAATGGAATATTCGGCTCCCTTGGAATGGTAAAAGAGAAAACAGACCCAAAACCTGGTTCAGATTCTATCCAGATCTTCCCTCCAAGCTTTTCAATAATCTTTTTTGATATAGAAAGTCCAAGACCTGTTCCACCTGCTTTTCTTGTGCGTGTATCATCAATCTGTCTGAAAATATTAAATACCAACTCATGATGTTTTCTGTCAATTCCAATTCCGGTATCTTTAACATAAAACTGAAGATAGTCATTATCATTAACTGCCTCTTCGGATAAACCAAACTCCACATAGCCATTATCAGTGAATTTGACAGCATTTTTTAGCAGATTGATCAGAACCTGCTTGACTCGCCTGCTGTCAGTCATAATAACTGCGCTATTATCCATATTATTTTTATTGAGAATAAGTTCGATGTCAGGCTTGTTTTCCCTGATCCTTTCACCCAGCATTATATTGTATACCTCATTCAGCAACCTGGCAATATTTGTACTTTTATAGCTTATTTTCATCTGACCAGTTTCAATCCCGGTTATATCAAAGATATCTTCAACCAGACTTAACAGATGATAGCCACTGTTAAGGATTATTTTTGAATTTCTGATAGTATTATTATCCTTAGAATTTTCCGCAATAATATTCGAAAATCCGATAATTGCATTCAAAGGAGTCCTGAGTTCATGTGAGATTGTTGCCAGGAATGTGGATTTAAGTCTGTCGCTTTCTTCAGCTTTCTCCTTCGCCTTGATAAGTTCATCCTGTGCTTTTTTCATCTCCGTTATGTCATTTGACACCGACAGGATACCGGGTCTTCCGTCTGGAAGCGGGAACCTTGTTTCATACAGTGCAACAATGCATTTCGTACCGTCTTTTCGATAATTTGATACTTCATGAATCATTGTTTCGCCTGAAAGAATTGTTTTTATATTGTTGTCAATTTCATCACTGTTTTCTGGATTCGCGAAAAGGCGGATATTCTGTCCCAGAAGTTCCTGTCTTGAATATCCGAGGATGTCGCAAAATGAGGGGTTAACTTCTATTATATCGGAATTTTCATTTATGAGAATAATGCCTGCGGGAGATAATTCAAATATTACTCTGAAGCGTTTTTCACTTTCACTTAATTCTGCCTCAACCTTTTTTCTCCTTTTTTCCTCCTTAACAATATTACTGGCTTTGAGAGTCAGGTAGAAATATGTTCCTACAACACCAAGTATTATTATAAAGAGCACAAATAGACTATTTCGGAATGATGTCAGCTTTGACAGCACCTCTTTTTCAGGTGTAAAGATAAATATGGTCCAGAAGGTATTATAGAGTGGAATTCTGTAGAAACCAGCAATTATATCAGATGTCTTATTTGTCTTCTGGTCTGTATGAAAATTACATACTGAGGCACCTTCATTACTTTCCAGGGATCTGTCAATTATTGAAAGCACCTGTGGAAAGCCCTGGTATATTTCTCTAACCTGTTTGCCTGTATTGGGAGCTACAGGATTAAACAGCTCTATTCCATCCTTGCTGATCATTGTTCCGTATCCTGTTTCGCCGGTCCTGACATTTTCTATAAAGCGTTTTCCCAGTTTATCAATAGCTATTAGTATTCCAATACTTCCTTTGAATTTTTTCCCTTCCATAACCGGCTGGTGAAAAGCGATTGCGCGATAACCCTGAACAGTTGTAAAGACATCACTGACAGTTGTTTCATGTGTTGCCAATACTGCTTTGATGTGGAGTTGATCTGAAATATCTCTTCCTATCACAGACTCATCAAAAGGATAGGTGTACCTGAGTATGCCACCAGAGTCGATCAGAGAGATCGCTTCAATCTGGTCAGAATGATTTTTATAGAATTCAGCAAGAAGCCCCTTCCCCTTTTCATTCAAGTCCACAACATAACTGACCTTTGAGAGGAACTGGAGTTCCCTTTGATAATAAATAAAAAAACTTTCAATCCCCCTGGATGCCTGTTTTGCCAGTGCAAACTGTTGAAAGTTAAAATCATCCAGAGTCCTTTTTTCGGCATCTTTATATGCGGAATAAAAGAGGTAAGAAAAAGCAATAAGGATAACAGCTATTATAAGGGATCTTTTGGATATTTGCATTTAATTGTTTTGCTGTAATATTACTGACGCTCATAACGGAAACCAGATCATAAATATATTTTAATTTTCCGGTAATTCACATTATTTAACAGGAAGTTAGCTCAAATTGATATCTGAGCTTCCAATAATATCTTTCAGTCAGCAGTCTTCTTACCTTTCTTGCGTCTCACCCAGTATCTTGGATCACACTCGGTGCATTCCTGATTCCAGTAGCCCGGTGTAACAAATGTGCCTTCACGTGTCTTCATCTGGCGCTCATATATTGCGAATACCGGGTTGAAGAGAAGATTGGTGACTCCAATCGTATAGCCAGGTTCTTCATTTTCTGCAGCAGGTGTTTCCTGCATCTCTTTTACCTCCAGGTTGTTGAAGGTTAAGAGGTCTGTTAAGAACGCAACACGTTCAAGGGAGGCGCCGGTTTCTACTATTGTACAACGAATACCATCAATTTCGCGAACAATATGTTTTGCATTATTGAGTGCCATGGTTAATATTTTGTCTTATTGTTTTGTTGCCTTATTGTCTTGTTGCCTGTTGCCTGATGCCTGATGCCTGTCGCCTGATGCCTGTCGCCTCTTTCCAACCCACCCCTGCCCCCTCCCAGGAGGGGAATTAAAACCTGTTGCCTGTTGCCTGTTGCCTGATGCCTGTCGCCTGTTGCCTGATGCCTGTCGCCTGATGCCTGTTGCCTGATGCCTGTTGTCGCCTGCCGCCTGCCGCCTCATTTACATCCCGAAACTAAGATTCCTGATTGCCTCAAAAAGGAAGCTTGCAAAGCCAGTAATCACAATACCTGCAACGCATATACCCAAAGCGAGGCGGGTTGGGAAGTCACTCCTGAATTTATCAATAGGGGTTTCCCCTTTATTGATAAACATTGCTCTTACCACAAGCAAATAATAGTATAGTGATATTATAGTATTCAGGACAGCTATAAGGACCAGGAGATAAAATCCTTTCTGAGCCGCTGCTGTGAACAGGAAGAATTTTCCGAAAAACCTGCCACAGGTGGAATTCCTGCCAATGAAAACAGAGCCAGTGTCATAATAAGACTTAGCTTGGGATTTGTATGATAAAGCCCGTTGTAATCATCCATATCTTCTTTTCCTGTGGCATTTGACACTGCAGTGACAACTCCGAATGCTCCAAGGTTCGAAAAAATGTAGACCAGCACATAATAGATCACTGCAGCCATTCCTAGTTCATTTCCGCCAATAAAACCAAGAAGAATATATCCAGCCTGTGAAATTGATGAAAAGGCCAGAAAACGCTTTAAATTCTTTTGTCGAATGGCAAAAAGGTTCCCAATAGTCATGGTAAGTACAGCAGTCACATAGATAGTCTTTTGCCACATATCTACAATGACAGGAAAAACGGTATAAAGAATGATCATAAGAATGAATAAGGCAGCGCCCTTGGAGACAACTGAAAGATATGATGTAATGTTGACAGGTGCACCTTCATACACGTCAGCTGTCCATAGATGGAATGGAACAATAGAAATTTTGAAAGCCATTCCTGCGAAGAAGAATATGAATCCAAGAACCTGGAGATTGCTTGTACTAAAATGTGCAGCCACCTGGTCGAAATACATTGATCCGGTGGTCCCATATATCATAGAGAGACCATACAGCAAAATTCCTGATGATAAAGCTGAGGATAATATTAGCTTTATACCTGCTTCGGCAGACCTGTTTTTATAGCGTTCAAATGCTGCAAGAGCTGCTATCGGAATTGTTGCCAGCTCAATACCTATGTAGAACATTAGAAAATGACCTGCAGAAATCATGAAATTCATTCCTATCAGTGTAGTGATAAGCAGAATGAAATATTCACTGACCTTTTCTGAGTTCTCTTTCTTTCCAATCCACGTAACAGACTGGATAAAGACCAGTAATGCCCCTATGTTAAGGATGTTCTTCATCAGTAACCTCGTTCCTGTCGATACATACATTCCCCCGAACAGTTCTCCCTCAGCAGATGGCAGGAAACCGGTTATTGTGATCAGTCCGAAGAGGGCTATCACGAATATACTTAAACTGCCCTTCTTCTTAGGATCAGTAAAGATCTCAGCCATCAATACCAGGAGGGCTGAAGCCATTAACAGCAGTTCATGCCGCATTATCAAAAAGGTTCCTAAGTTCATATTATATTATTATCCAAAACATTTATAACTCGTTTATCAGAAAGGGTACATAGCAAAAATTCTGTCAACAATAGGCTGGAGACTAGTACCGATCATTGTAGACAGCCAGAATGGAGCAAGACCAATAGCAGCGACAGATCCGATAAGTGTGACAACTGATATTTTTTCAAACCATTTTGCATCCGTAAGGTGCTCAAAATGTTCATTCTTGGTCGGACCCAGAAGGAGTATGGCAATAACTCTCAGAATATATACTGCTGTAATCACAATGGAAGAAACAGCAACTATGGTAACAATCCGGTGGAAAGGTCAGGATGCTGGAACGCACCAACGAAGATGGTCATTTCAGCAACAAACCCGCTAAATCCGGGAAGACCCAGAGAAGCCAAACCTGCAATTACATAAGCAACTGAAAGGAAAGGCATGATCTTCATCAAGTCCGCCCATCTCGTTTATCATACGGGTATGAGTTCGTCCGTATATCATCCCGATCAGGGCAAAGAAAAGTGCTGTCATCAATCCGTGAGAAACCATCTGCAGAACTGCCCCGTTCAGCGCTGTCTGATTCATCATTAACACGGCGAACAAAACAGCCGCAGTGGCTGACCGATGAATATGCATTGATATATTTCAGATCCTTCTGTGCAACGGCTCCAAAAGCTCCGTAAACAACACTGATTGAAGTAAGGATAATAAATATCCACGAAAATTCGTGTGCAGCTTCGGGCATAAGAAAAATAGCTACCCTGAAAGCACCGTAACCTCCAAGTTTCATAAGACACACCGGCGTGTAACATAGATACTGCGGTTGGGGCGGAGGCGTGTCCGTCAGGTGACCAGGTATGAAATGGAAACAATGCGCCCAAGAACACCGAATCCAACAAAGGTTAATGGGAAGAAGATTCTTTGAGCAGGTAACGGGATTGTACTTTTGATATCTCCAGGATATTAAAGGTAAGCCTGCCACCATCCGGTGCAGAATTAAAATATATGCCAAGCAAGCCAACCAGCAGCAGCGCAGAACCTCCCATAAGCATAAGAGTGAGCTTCATGGCTGAATATTCCTTTGGTCCGCTTCCCCATATTCCTATCAGCAGATACATCGGTATGACAGCGAGTTCATAAAAGAGAAACATTGTAAACAGATCCAGTGATATGAAGAATCCAAACACTCCTGTAGCAAGTAGTATAAGTGATATGAAGAACTCCTTCTTCAGATATTCCAGCTCCCATGAGGCAAAAATTCCTGCAAAAACCACAAGTGACGTAAGTCCTATCATTGCAACAGAGATACCGTCAACACCAATGGAATAATGGATGTTAAGGCTTTTAAACCATAAATAGTCCTTTGCAAAGAGCATCTCGTCAGTATTCCCTGCGTGACGGGCTGAGAGATAGAGAAAAACAAGAACAGCGGCCAGTATCAGTTGCAGTCCCATTCCAATTGCAGAGACAACCCGAACATGGCGTGTATCCTTCACAAAGATGATGGCTGCAATCGTCAGAACAGGAATTATCACAAAGAATGTCAGAATATCCATAATATTAAGTCTATTTCTTGATAATCAATTATTTCCACAAATAAATTATAAGTATTGCAAGTGTTAAAACACCTGTGACAAAGACAAATGCATATTTCTGCAACTGTCCTGACTGGAAATCCCTTATCCTGAAGGAAACGTTCTGTGTCGCATTAGCAATGGCATTCATAGTACCATCCACTATATGACGATCAAACCAGGCCACAGGCTGTGATATATACCTGAAGATTATTTTTTTGGTTACAAACAGGTAAACCTCATCAATATAGAATTTGTTATATGCCCACTTATAAGAATATTTAAATGTATTTGCAAGTCTATCCGGGATAGCACTCTCCTTTTTATACATAATCCAGGCAACGGCAATCCCTAGTATTCCAATTAATACAGAAGGTATGGCAACAGCTATATTTAACTCTGTCTCAAATGCACGTCCGTCAGTCGTGATCAATTTATGAAAAGGAATAAAACCTGAGAATGCAGCACCGGCAGCAAGTACAATAAGCGGAATTGTCATTGTTGCAGGTGCCTCGTGAGGTGTATGATGATATTCCCGATCCTTGCCCCAGAAAATGGCGAAATATATTCTGAACATATAAAAAGCTGTTATGCCTGCAACGGCCCACTCAACTGCAAACAGGAATTTATTATGTTCGAATGCGGCAGCAAGAATCTCATCCTTGCTGAAAAAACCAGAGAAGGGTGGTATCCCTGAGATTGTGAGGCAGGCAATTAAAAAGGTTATATGTGTAATGGGAAGGTATTTTCTTAATCCACCCATATCGGTCATGTAATTGCTATGCACTGCATGGATAATTGCCCCGGCACCCAGGAAGAGAAGTGACTTGAACATGGCGTGTGTAAAGAGATGGAACATCGAAGCCATATAACCAAGGCCTTCATGACCGCCATACTTTGAAACTCCAAGGGCCAGCATCATATATCCTATCTGCGACATTGTGGAATAAGCCAGTACCCTCTTGATATCTGTCTGGGTACACGCGATGACCGCAGCAAAGAGTGATGAAAAACCACCTACATATGCGACAATTTCAAGCGCAACAGGTGCTGAAAACACATAAACAGGAAACATCCTGGCAACAAGGTAAACGCCGGCAACGACCATTGTGGCAGCATGAATAAGGGCGGAAACCGGGGTTGGACCTTCCATCGCATCAGGCAGCCAGATATGGAAGGGGAACATTGCTGATTTTCCCACACCGCCCATGAAAACAAATATCATTGACCAGGTCATTACCGAGAGACCCAGAAATGCAGTCTTTCCTCCCTGTATTATTGAAGCCCCGGCTGGATTGGTAAGTGAAATAAAATCAAATGTATTAGTATTAAATGAAAGGATTAGGATGCCTATCAGAAATCCAAGATCAGCAAACCTTGTAACTATGAATGCCTTCTTTGATGCCCTGACGGCGGATGGTTTCTGGTAATAGAATCCAATAAGAAGGAATGATGATATGCCTACCAGTTCCCAGAAGATATACATCTGAAAGATATTGGTTGCAACAACCAGACCGAGCATGGAAAAGCTGAAAAGTGAGAGGAAAGAAAAAAACCGTTCAAATCCTCTTTCACCCTTCATATAACCAATACTGTATATATGAACCATAAGGGAAACAGTTGTTACCACTATTAGCATCATAACCGATATCGGATCAAGCAGCACTCCCATGTCGATATGAAGCTTATCACTAAATTGCAGCCATACAGTGTTGAATGCTATCAGCTTCTGATAGGCACCGTCAATTTTATCACTTGTAAAAAAGTATTTATAAGCGGTTATATATGACAGTATTGTAATGACTGCCAAACCTATGGTCCCCAGTAGACCCGAGAGTCTTGGTTTCAACTTGTGACCTGCCAGTCCCAGCAGGAGAAACATTAGAAAAGGTATCAGAAGGATCCAGATAGTGTAACTGAAATTAATCATTTTAATTCTTCCTAAGTTTGTAATAATCAGTATTTCATTTCATCAACATCTTCAACATTGATTGTTGCAAAGCGACGGTAGATATTAATTATAATGGCGATGGCCACCGCTGCTTCCGATGCAGCAACAGCAATAATGAACAGGCTGAAAAACATTCCATCAAGCTTATGAGGATAGAGGAACCTGTTAAAAGCCAGAAAATTAATATTCACGGAATTAAGGATTAACTCCACTGACATTAGTATTGTAATCAGGTTCCGACGCGTGAGGAAACCGTATACACCTGCAAAGAACATTATTGTAGCCAGTATAAGAAAATATTGTAATGGTATTCCAGAATTCATATTATTCCTGATTTATGGTTGGTATCTCAATGTTTTTTGGTCCGCCTTTTTTTGCAACTACGATTGCTGCAATCATTGCTGCCAGAAGTAATACTGATATTACTTCAAATGGAAGAACATAACCGTCACGCTTCACTGACAGAAGTGAATTGCCTATAAGCTTCATGTCAATGGCTTTTGCAGCCTCGGTAGTGGCTGTAAACCTGTAATCGAGAATGGTAATTATCGATAACAGGGCGCCAGCCACTGAAGCAAGAGCGGAAAAGATGGTTTTGCTGAACTTGGGAACTTCAAATTTCTGACTTATATGACTGGTCAGCAGAATTGAGAATATTATAAGTACCACTATTCCTCCAGCATATAAAGTAAGCTGAACAGCAGCCAGAAACTGGAAGTTCAGCATAAAATACAGACCTGAAGTCGAAACCAGTACAAAAAGAAGAAATACAGCGGCACGCAATATTCTGCGTGTGGTAACTGTCAATATTGAAAAGACAATTATCATAGCTGAAAAGAGAATAAACATAATCTGATTAAAAGCCATTACTCAACTCCTTTCATTAATTTGGAACCGGGTTTATTTAATTGTTTTATCAGAAGAGCCCTGTTAAATACAGCATGCTCAAATTTCGGCGCAAAGGCAAGAGCATTGGATGGACATGTCTTCACACATAATCCACAGAATGTACACATTCCAAGTCGGTAGATATGCTTGTCGATTATCCTCTTCTTTTTACCATCCTCAGTTTCTATGGTTTTCGAAATAACTTCTATCGTACCATTGGGGCAATTAATTTCACAAATACCACACCCGGTACATTTATGCTCATTATTTTCATTGTGGGGCATTATTACCTCCCCCTTAAACCTGTCGAACATGACCAGGTCTTTACGGTTATTTGGATATTTCTGAGTCACTATAGTAGAAGGTCTGAAGAAATATGAACCGGTGACTTTCATACCTTTTATAAGCGACAAGACTCCCAGATAAACGTCCTTTATATATTTAATAATACTTCTCATCCAGAGATTAATAATTTATAATTGTTTATTCCTAATTCCTAAAAGTGCCACCCCATGAGTACCACAAAAGACATTATCAACACATTCACCAGGTTAATAGGCAGAAGGTATTTCCATTCCAGTGTGAGTAACTGATCAATCCTAAGCCTTGGGAATGTCCATTTGAACCACATCATAAGAAATACTACAAAACCGGTTTTGCCTATATACCATATAAAAGGTGGAATATAGTCCATTATATGATTGAACCCTTCCCAGCTTCCAACGTGAAAAGGCATCCAGCCTCCGAGGAATACTGTTGCAGCAATAGATGACACGATGAACATATTAATATATTCTGCCAGAAAAAAGAAAGCAAACTTAATACCGGAATATTCTGTATGATATCCGGCTGTCAGTTCCGATTCGGCTTCTGCCAGATCGAAGGGTCCCCTGTTGGTTTCGGCAGTACTTGATATCAGAAAGATAATAAATGCAATAAAAGCGGGTATGTGTCCCTTGAATATGAACCAGCCATCTCTCTGGGCCTCGACAATAGTGGATAATTGCATTGAACCGGCAAGGATAACAACAGTGATGAGTGCCAATCCCACAGATAATTCATAGCTTACAATCTGTGCGCCACTTCTCATGGCACCAATCAGGGAATATTTATTATTACTCGACCACCCTGCTATCAGAACTCCAATTACACCCATTGAAGAAACAGCAATGACATAGAGTACCCCAATATTAAGATCTATTGCCTGTAATCCCAACGCGAAAGGAATCGCGGCAATAGCCATAAAAGAGGCTATAATGACAATAAAAGGAGCAAGGTTGAAAAGGAACTGATCAGCATTTTTAATTGGTACAAGCTCAACAAAAAGCAACTTGATAAGGTCAGCTATCGTTTGAAATATTCCAAAAGGGCCCACCCTGTTGGGGCCAAGCCTGTTCTGCATGAAAGCACAAACCTTTCTTTCTGCATATACCAGGAATAATCCAACCACTGCATAGAAAAGAAGAATAAGCACCCCTATGATAAGCATTTCAGTAAAAGTCGTCCAGAAGGGGGACATGGCATTATGGAGACTTACGTCAATCCATTTTGTCAGTGAAGTAAAATCATAAATATCAAACGGCATATTTTATTTCTTAAATTATATTCTCAATTTCTCTTTTGATATTACATGTTGCAAAGTCTTTTTAATATTCAATTTTACCCTGCACCGCGTACCGCGTACCCCTTACCCCGTATCTACCTGTCAATATCCGGTATAACCAGGTCGAGCGATCCTCCGATTGCCACCAGGTCTGCAATCTTGAATCCCCTGGATATCTCATCAAGGACTGAAAGATTTACAAAATTGGGAGACCTGAATTTAACACGGTAAGGATTCTTATTCCCATCACTGATAATATAAACTCCAAGTTCCCCCCTCGCAGTTTCAACTCTCTGGTAATATTCACCTTCAGGCAATTTTATTACTGGTTTCATCTTGACTGCATAGGGACCTTCAGGTATATTATCGATCAGCTGTTCAATGATATTCATAGATTCCCACATTTCTGCAATCCTGGCCAGGTATCTGTGCAGAGTATCACCCTCAGTAAAAAGGATTTCTTTAAAGTCTACCCTGTCGTAAGCACTGTAGGGCTCCTGTTTTCTAACGTCACATGAAAACCCGGAGGCTCTGCCGGAGGGACCGGTGACACCATAATTGATAGCTTGTTCAAGTGAAAGATTCCCAATTCCCCTGCTTCTCTCACGGAATATGACATTACCACTCAGGAGCTGATCATATTCGGGCAGAGTTTTCCTGAAGTATTTTATAAACTCCTTGACTCTCTTCTGGAAATTAGGATGAATATCATACATGAGGCCACCCGGACAATTATAGCTTACTATCATCCTTCCCCCGCATGTCTCCTCGAATATATCGAGGATCTTCTCCCTGTCGCGCAATCCGTAAAAGAAACATGTAAGTCCACCCAGGTCCATTCCGAATGATGCCCACCACAACTGGTGCGACTGTATCCTGGTCAGCTCTGACATTATGGTCCTGATGACTTTAATCCTGTCCGGGATTTCAATTTCAAGGGCTTTCTCAACATTCAGGCATACCGCTTCATTATTAATATGAGCTGATAGATAATCCATCCGGTCAGTCAGGTGAATGATCTGGGGATAGGTGATGCTTTCACACATCTTTTCAATTCCCCTGTGAATATATCCTATATGTGGTTTAACACTCTTTACTGTTTCTCCTTTCAATGATACAACAAGCCTGAGCACACCATGAGTGGAAGGATGCTGGGGGCCCATGTTAATAACATATTCCTGTTGCTCATCTGCAGTAATATTTTTTACCTCTTCTTCCATAAATTATTTGGTAACAATATTTATATCATCAACAAAGTCTTTCCTAAGGGGGTAACCCCATGAACTGTCGAGGAAAAGCCTTCTCAGATCAGGATGATCTTTAAACCTTATTCCAAGAAGATCATAAACTTCTCTTTCGTGGAAATCAGCTGTCTTCCAGAGATCTGTGACAGAATCAAATATCGGATTATCCCTGTCCGAAGTCCGTACTTTCAAGACAATTGAGTGGCCGTATTCGGTCGAACGCAGGTGATATATTACGCCAAGATCCTGGCCGTAGTCGACACCGGTAAGGCAAAAAAGGTAATCAAATTTAGTTTCGTTCCTTTCTTTCAACTGTGATGCAAACAGATGCAACCTTTCCGGAGGGACTGTTACTTCCAGATATTGTTTCCCCTCCTTGATCTCAATATCCTGATCGATCGATTTTATGAGTTCTTCTAATTGTGTTTTGTCCATTTTTATCAGGTTTCTGAATATGTGACTTCCCTATTTAGAATCGTGGGAAGCATTTCGGGTCTTTCTTGATTTAATGGTTTCTGTTTCTATCTTTCTCTGAAGCTGCAGCATTCCGTATAGCAGTGCTTCTGGACGTGGAGGACAGCCCGGTACATATACATCCACCGGAATTACATGCTCTACTCCTTTGATTGTATAATATGAATTGAGGAAAAATGGTCCCCCTGATATTGCACAGGCACCCATAGCCACAACGTATTTTGGTTCCGACATCTGGTCATACAGGCGTTTTAACACAGGTGCCATTTTATTAACTATAGTACCGGCAACAACAATCACATCTGCCTGACGCGGACTGGCTCTGTAAACTTCCATGCCGAACCTGGCAAAATCGTGGCGGGGCGCACCTGTTGCCATCATTTCAATGCCACAGCAACTGGTTGCAAAAGTAAGAGGCCAGAGCGAATTTTTACGACCCCAGTTAATTACGTCATCTATGGTTGTTAAAAATACATTGGTCCCAGATTCATTAAGCAGATCAAGGCTTTCGTTATCATTAAATTCTTCTCTTTTTATTCCTTTTATTCCCATATCAGTGCGTGTTTTTTCCAGGCATAGAGTAATCCCAGGCCCAGGATGAAAAAGAATATCACTATTTCAATAAATGCTGTCATCCCCACTTCTTTCATCACTACAGCCCATGGAAATACCAGTACTGTTTCAACATCAAAGACCAGGAACAGAATGGCAAAAAGATAATACCCTACATTAAACTGCAACCAGGTAACTCCCTCAGTGGGTATCCCGCATTCATAGGGATCAAATTTCTGGGGATTGATAGATTTCGGAGCTACTATTCCTGAGAAAATAAGCACTAATCCTACAAAAGTAGCCCCAACAAGAAAAAATAAAATTAACCATTCATTACTCATAGGTTCTTGCTATTTTGGTTCGGTAAAGACGCACAAAAATATTATATAATTTGATCTTTGTGAAATTATTAACAGCTTATAAAGGTGATAATTATCATATACTTTTCAACCACATGTTCAGAATCAGGATTAACCCTTTATTTACCTTATAGCTCATACGAAAATCTCCCCGGGATATTCTATATCTGTAAGAAACAAGCCCTTTGCAGGCACTGATTTTCCGGCCTTGCACCTGTCTTTTGCCAGGATAATAGTGTTAATATCCTCTGGTTTAATTTTCCCCAGACCGATATCGACCATCGTCCCCACAATAGCCCTGACCATATTTCTAAGAAACCTGTCAGCTTTTACAGTAAAGATCAAAAGGTCGCCCTCTTTATCCCAGTGCGCTTCATATATCCTGCAGATATTTGTCCCGGTTCCTGAATGAAGCTTGCTGAAGCTGGTGAAATCATTATAATTAAATAATATTCTACATGCTTTATTCATAGAATCAACATCAATATGGCCGTAATGATACCAGCTCGACTGTTCTAAAAACGGGTCTTTTACCCTTGAAATATAGTATTTATAAGTCCTTGAAATAGCACTGTACCTTGCATTTGCATCGGGAAGCACTTTAATTAGCTTCTTTACTGAAATATCCACGGGAAGAAAGCTGTTCAACTTGTAAACAAGCCTGTCTGTTAAAGAAAGATCAGATAATATGCTGTCAAAATGAGCGCAAAATATCATGGCATGTACTCCAGCATCTGTCCTGCCGGCTCCAGTTGTTGTGATTTTTTCATTCAAAACCGTGCTCAAAGCTTCGTCCAGTTTTTGCTGGACGGTTACAGAATCGGGCTGTATCTGCCATCCATGATAGGAAGTTCCTTTATATGAGATATATATAAAATATCGTGTTTTCAACACCAGGTTTTTGTAAATATAGTTTTTTGTGTTAAAAATAAACCAGTCAAGACTGAAGAAAATCGATCTTAAAATGTATTTTTACTATCGTCGTTTAAAAATAGTAAACCACCAGATCAAAAAAAAATACTTTGAAGAATCAAACCCTAAAACTCTTTGACTATGAAAGTTGATCTTAGCTGGGTAGATTATCTTATAATGTTGATCTACTTTTTATTTGTTCTTGGCATAGGCTGGTTCCTGCGTAAATTCATGAAGAATGCCAATGCATTTCTGGAAGCCGGCAGGTCGATGCCAGCGTGGGTTGCAGGATTAGCCTTTATTTCTACGAACCTTGGCGCCCTGGAAGTTATGGGGATGACTGGTTCCGGTATGAAATACGGCATGCTGACAACACATTTTTACTGGATAGGAGCCATTCCTGCGATGATCTTCCTTGCGTTATTTATGATGCCGTTCTACTACGGTTCAAAAGCCAGGTCGGTACCTGAATTTCTCAAACTCCGGTACGACGAGAAGACACGTGGACTGAATGCAATACTTTTTGCAGTAATGACTGTTCTGGCATCCGGTATTTCCATGTATGCACTTGCTATTCTTATGGAGAATGTACTGGGATGGGATTTTAATCTAAGCCTTTGGATATCGGCTTTAATTGTACTTGGATATACCTATCTCGGTGGCTTGTCATCCGCCATCTATAATGAGGTTCTTCAGTTTTTTATTATTGTCATTGGCTTACTACCGCTCGCATTTCTCAGTCTTAAGGACATAGGAGGGTGGGTAGGTTTAAAGAGTCATCTGGCTCCCATAGCTCTATCACATGGTTATGCTGCAGATACATTCACAACCACGTGGAAATATACTGGTCAGGCTTCAGCCAATCCTCTTGGAGTTGAATGGTTTGGTATACTTTTCGGACTTGGGTTTGTTTTATCGTTTGGATACTGGTGTACGAACTTCCTTATTGTACAGCGGGCGTTTGCTGCTGAGTCGAAAGCTGCGGCAAGGAAAGTTCCCCTTATCGGAGCTTTGCCTAAAATGTTTATTCCTTTCCTTATTATCGTGCCCGGGATAATTGCACTTGCTCTCTTCAATGATCCGTCCAAGGGTTTTACGCTGCCACTCGATGCCGCCGGGAAACCAATCTACGATTATACTATTATAATGTTACTCAAGCAATACCTGCCGACTGGTGTGCTCGGGCTCGGAATAACTGCCCTGCTGGCCTCATTTATGTCAGGAATGGCGGGTAATGTATCTGCTTTCAATACAGTATGGACCTATGACATTTATCAGAGTTACATTCGTCCTGCTACCGGTGACGAAGAAGCTGATGGCAAACATTATCTAAAGGTTGGCCGTATAGCGACAGTAGCCGGGATTCTTTTAAGTATTGCTTCTGCATATATAGCGAGTAAATTCGGGAACATAATGGATTTTCTGCAGACTATATTCTCAATGATAAATGCACCATTGTTTGCGGTTATCTTCCTCGGAATGTTCTGGAAGCGGACTACTGGCCATGCAGCTTTCACGGGTCTTTTACTTGGTTTCCTGATGGCTCTGCTTCATCACGGACTCACAATACCGGAAGGGGCAACCACGCTTGTTAAAGGAGGTTGGATCGCCACCCTGCATACTTATCCGGTGGAGATGGCTCAAAATTTCTGGACAGCTATTATCGCATTCACAGTGAGTACGGTTTTCACAGTTGGGCTTTCCCTGGTTACACCAAAGTTAAAATCGGACGAGGAACTGAAAGGGCTTGTCTATTCTCTTACACCTCATGAGCTTGATGATAAGGGACTTTCATGGTATGAGAGACCAGTTGGGCTCGCAATAATTGTTTCAGTTGTAGCAATAATATTAACAGTAATATTCTGGTAGGAGGAAATTAAAATGGTAGATATTAGAATACCTATAGGACTTATGTTTTCCATTGTAGGATTGATTATTTCTGTTTTCGGCTTTTTTACAATATCAGATACTGAATTGTATCAAAAGTCGCTTGGCATAAATGTCAATATTATCATGGGAGTGCTGATGCTTATTTTCGGACTGGTTTTGCTTTATTTTGCCAGACGAAAGAAAAAAGTATAGTAAAAACATACGTTAAGATTTTGGATCAATGTGTTAATACCTGCCTGACTGACTGTCATTTGGGCAGATTCGCGATCTTTGCGCCTGATGGAGTTCAATTTTTTCAAGGGTCCTTATAATTAAGCAACGAACTAATTGTGTAATCAATTTACTTTAAATGGATAATATAGTTAAAAAAGGATTTGCGAGCGATAATAACGCCGGGATTCATCCTGAGATACTGAAAGAGGTTGTTGAATCCAATACCGGTCATGTTATAGGTTACGGATCAGATATTTTTACAGAAGAAGCTATTCGTATTTTTAAAGAACAATTTGGAAAATCTGCTGAGACATTCTTTGTTTTTACAGGAACTGCTGCTAATGTTCTGGGTATTACTGCCATTACACGATCATGGAATTCAATTATTACGGCATCCACAGCACATCTCGAGGAAGATGAATGTGGAGCGCCTGAGAAATTTACCGGGTGTAAGGTTCTGACTGTCGATTCTCCTGATGGTAAGATAACACCACTGATGATTGACAGGCATATCTATGGAATCGATTTTGAACATCATTCTCAGCCTGAAGTTATCTCAATAACCCAGTCAACTGAAATGGGAACAGTTTATACTCCTGATGAAATTAAAAGCATCGCTGATTTTGCACATTCAAACGGTCTGTTGTTGCATATGGATGGTGCCAGGATAGCCAATGCTGCTGTTCACTGGGCCTTCCTTTCAGAGCCTTTACCACGGATGCTGGAGTGGATGTATTATCATTCGGGGGAACAAAGAACGGCATGATGTTCGGGGAGGCGGTTTGCTTTTTTCGCGAGGGTCTTTCACCAGACTTTAAATATATACGTAAACAGGGGATGCAACTGGCATCAAAGATGAGATTTATATCGGCCCAGTATATTGCTTATTTCCGTGATGAACTATGGAAAGAGGTGTGCGCTCACATTCCAACGGATGGCCGGCATATTTGCCGATAAGTGAAAGGAGGTGAAGGGGTATAAGAATTACTCAGGAAGTGCAGTCAAACGGCATATTTGTTATAATACCACAGTCTGTTGCTGAAAGAGTAAGAAGCAGTATTTCTTTTATCCCTGGAATGAAAAGACTTCTGAATACAGTCTTATGACAAGCTGGGATACAACTGAATCTGATATTGAAGGATTTGTAAGTCTGTTGAAGAACGAGTTAAACACGGAACTGTAGTATAAATATGACAGGATTGCCTGCAGGTCACGAAACGCGAAGACAGGCTGATGCATTATAAGAACATAAATAAAGAAAGGACATGACTCATGCATATCCTCTTTTATATAATAAGAAATTCGTTTTACTTGAGCGTAAATGTAATTGGTACCATGTACCAGACAGGAACGGGTTTACCACCCTGTTTCCCGGGTTTGAAAGGCGGAAGTGTCGTAACAACCCTCATAGCTTCCTTATCAAGCTCCGGGTCAACACCTTTCAGAACACTCACCTGGCTTACACCACCTTTGGCAGTAACACAGAACCTAACAATAACCCTGCCCTGAATGTTGTTTTCTTTAGCGACTTCAGGATAGTTTGTATGTTCTCCTATATACTTCAGCAGTGCAGCATCACCCCCGGGAAAAGAAGGCATCTCTTCCACAACAACGAAAGGTACCTCTTCAGGTTCAGCTTCCTGTACTTCTTCCTTGACATTCTGAGGTACTTCAACAACTTCTGTATTCTGTACTTCTGTCTGTGCTTCATCAGCTGTCATCAGCTGTTTTACCTCTTCCGGTTTAACCGAGTCAACAACTACAGGAGGAACGTATTTCTGTTGCTGTACAACATCTGCAGGCGGAGGAGGAGGAGGAGGAGGAGGAGCAACTGTCTCATTTGGTTGATCAAGGTTCTCCATCTTGATCTCTACCTGTCTTTCCTTACGGCTTTGTCTGTTCTCCGCAGCTTTTGCATTTAAGATAAGGAGTAATAATTGCAGTACCTATTATTATGATTCCTATTAAAAGCGAAACAACAACGGTACGATTATACTTCTTACGTAATTTGTAAGCTCCGTATTCCTTATTCCTCTCTTCAAACACTAAATCATCAAAGGCAGGAACTGATTTTGTTTTCTTTTGCCATTTTATTAAAGGTTTACGGTTTATTTCTTGGTATCGTCACTCTTGGTGTAATACCTGCTGCGGTTTCCACCATCTTATCTTCGTACCAAGCAATAGGAACAAAAGTATAACGTGCAATTCCGCAGATATTCATCTCATCGAGAATATCAACAAAATCACCGTAATTTGATTTCTTATAAGCTTTTATAAGAACAATCGGTCCGGTATCGTCATCTTTCTTCAGCTGTTTAATGGCTCCCTGCAAGGAATCCTGACTGATATTTATCTTACCTGTCAGAACCTCATTTTTGAAGTCGTCAATCTTTCCTGAAAAGAGCCTTATTCCTCTCAAGGAGTAACTGACGGATACCTGTAGACTGAAATCTGTCTCGCTCAGAGGAGGTAAATTATTATAATCCTCGGGTTTAACAAGTCCAGGATACCAGTAGATTACATCATTAGGACCAAGAAGTATGTTCAATGTACGGCTTCCCGGAATTTTGGGAGGCTCGGCATTGGGATCCTTAATTTTTTCAGGAAGGTTAATTTCCATAACCTTCGGCTTACTGAAAGCCGTAGTCAACATAAAAAATATGATCAGCAGACACATCAGGTCAACCATAGGCGTCATATCTATATGCGGTGGGTGTTTTTTACCCTTATGTTTCCCGCCTTTTCCTTTTTCTTCTTGAATTATCTCTGCCATATCACTGTTGTATTTCTTCTAGGTTAATTTTCGCAGCCTCCAGACTCGTAACCAGGTTGAATTTATTAACTTTCATATCCTGCATAATATCAAGAACTTTATTCACAATCGGAAAATCCGTTTTCGTATCTGCTTTGATAACTGCGTTAATATTGGGGTTAACCTGTCGAGCAAAAAGTATCCATAATGCAAGTTGATTATCAGTCGAATCTGTGGGAATACCTGTCTGAAATACTGCTCTGTCCTTACTTGTTTTGGTATCCAGAAAATCCTGCATTTGAAGGATGGGAACACCTATGCTGGAAGGATATTTCTCAAACTCCCTGAGTTCCTTTTCGGTAAACTGGATGTTATACCTGGCACCCATTGCTTCCAGAATTTTAGGGCGATACTTGAGAATGGTATCCGGTCCATTGTCAAAATTAAGGTATACTTTGTCATCTTTCGAAATAAGGACAGTCATAATATTAAAATCAGGTGTAGGTTTTTCTGATATAGAATAAGGCGTATCGACAGGAGCTGGTTCCTGTTGCCTCATGGTGGTTGTCAGCATGAGGAAAATAAGAATAACTGAAAACAGGTCAACCATCGGCGTCATGTCGATTCTTGGAGATTTCGTTGGTAATTTAATCTTTGGCATTTTACTTTTTTTATTTTAATGATTTCGACCAAAAGATAAATTTAAAATTAGTTGTTTTTCAGGGAAGCAGCAAAATTCTGTGTCAGACTGAAACCTGCTTCATCAATTTTAAATGTATAACTGTCTATGGTTGAAGAGAAATAGTTGAATGCAATAATTGCTAATGTTGATCCTGTGATACCGAAAGCCGTATTTACAAGAGCTTCAGAAATTCCTGTAGCAAGAGCAAGAGCATCAGGAGCACCTGACTGTGCAAGAGCGGCGAATGCACGGATCATACCAAGCACTGTTCCAATAAGACCAATCAAAACTGAGATTGATGCGAGGGTTGAGAAGATAACCATGTTCTTTGAAAGCATCGGGAGCTCAAGAGCTGTTGCTTCTTCGAATGATTTCTGGATTGACAGGATCTTCTGGTCCTTTTCAAGCTCCTTGTCCTTCTGAAGGTCGCGATAACGCATCAGTCCGGCTTTCATAACATTTGCAAGAGAACCTCTCTGTGTGTCACAAGCAACAAGAGCGTCCTCAATTTTATCTTCTGCAAGAAGACCCTGGATATTACTTACAAATACGTTTAATCTTCCTTTTCCTTTTGCTCTTGAAAGTGTAATAGCCCTTTCAAAAATGAAGATAATAAGGGTTAGAACACAAGTCATCAGAATAGGAACAATGTAGCCTCCTTTGTAAACAATACCGAGGTAGTTACCCTCCAGTGGTTGACCTTTCGGGTTGCCACCTTCAAAATTCACAGGGTTACCCATAATTTTTACGAATAAAATATAGGCAACGATAAAAGCTATTAAAATAGCACTAGTTGCAAAAACATTCTGCAACGCATCTTTGAACGAACTTCCTTTTTTACTCATTTTTTATCGATTTGTTTAGGTTTAAATTTTTTTACGATTTGCAAATATATATTATGAATTGTTTTTTTCCAAAACCGGAGTAAATATTATCATTTTTTTGGTACTGTTTATAATGATTCTCCAAATACTTAGACCGTTATGATAATACTTATACCCTATTTTCTTACTGGTTTTATTTAAATTTTTAACAACGCTATTGTTCAAGTGTTACATTATAAACCCTGGATCTTAGTGATCGGTATTTCAACTGATTTATATCCATTTGGCGCTGATGATCAGTACTTCAGAACCTTCGGGATTTCAAATTTGTATTCACCTTTACTATTAGTAAGGTTTTCGGCAGCCGTATCCTTCACCCTGATTGATGCATAAGGGATGGGCTGTCCGGCAGCATTTCTTGACGACTCCTTTTATTTCGTTCGGATTTATGCCTTTTTTAATCTGAGCTTCGAAATTCTTTACATAGTTAAGCTGGCTCTTTGCATTGGAATTCATCGGATCAATAGCCAGAACTTTATTATAGTCATCAGCAGCTCTGGAGAGGTAGGGAAGACGTCCTTCATTTGTTTTTTCCGATGAGAGTGACCTTAATTCAACAGACCCCAGACTCATATATCCTTTTACTTTGTTTTCCTTATTATTAGGATCAAGATTGATTATCCTGTTATAGTAGTCTTTAGATGTTCCGAAATCTTCCTTCATTGTGTAGTAAAATCCCAGGTACTGACATGCTTCTCCTATTTCAGACTCAAATTTAAGAGAATCATTTTGTGCAACTGAAAGTACATTGACGAATTTTGGTTTTGCAAGTCCCATCTTAGTATCAGGATCCATCTTAGAATATGTTCTGGCAATCCACAGATAACCCTGAACATATTTGGGATCTTTGCTTTGTTACAGCGGTGAAAACGGAATCAGCAGATTTGAAATTTCCGGCTGTATAGATAGGTCTTTACCTATTCTCATAAGTTCCTCAGTATTGTCCTGTGTGGGATCGAGCATTTTCAT
Organism: uncultured Bacteroidales bacterium; assembly: GCA_963843635.1. Classification (GTDB taxonomy): domain Bacteria; phylum Bacteroidota; class Bacteroidia; order Bacteroidales; family VadinHA17; genus LD21. The sequence goes on from CAWJLF010000002.1 coordinate 49,207, forward strand.
CCATGTATCTGGCGGCACCTTCATATCTTCTAAAGTTATAGTAGTTGGTGGCAATCTCACTAAGCAGGTAGCGGTCATCTGGTCTAAGTTCAAGGACTTTTGCATATTCCTTGAATGCCTTGTCTATTTCACTATCAGCAACCTTAATTACACCCTGGAGACTGTCTATCTGAGAGTCCATAGCAGTTATACCAGGTTTTATTTTAGCCTTTTCAGTTTTCGATGCAACGGAGTACCTGGCCTGTTCCTTGGAAAGTTTTTGTTTCAGGCTGTTCAGATCATCAAGTTCTTTAGGATAGTTCTGGTTCTTCTTTAGAAGGATTCTTGCCATATAGTGGTAATCCTTCGGAATTATCCTGTCAGGTGTAACTGTCTTGAAGAGTGTTCTCCATATACTCGAGAGCCTTGTTATAATCAGGTGGAGTCTTTCTCATAATATGAGTATCCTGCAATACGGTTCAGATATGTTCTGGATTTGTCCACTGCAAATATGTCCTGGACATTCTTGATAACTCCATCATAGTCTTTTGCATAGAACAGGGCATTCACATACCTGATCTTTGCAGGTATATTGCCTGCTGTCAGGTCAAGATACTTCTTGAAATACTCTTTGGCCTGGTCGAACCGCTGTGCTGTCAGGTATAACTGTCCTAAGTTCACGATAAGCAGGAGCATAATTGGCATTTAGTTCAATAGCCTGCTCAAAGTAGGGGATCGCAGCGTTCAGCGCACGTCCCCTTACATAGATGGCACCGATTTTCATATTAGCAGTAGGTGACTGAGGGTCAGCAAACTGAGCCTGATTATAGAAATAGATTGCCTTGGAACCATCATTTACAAGGATATAGATGTCACCGGCTATAAGATACACATCCCTGTTATTATTATCAATATTGATACTGCCTGACGGATCAGGGGCAGTGCAAGGGACGTATCTACACTCTCCATTCTTAATATATGACTCGGCTATTTTTGCCAGAATAAAAGCATACCTCGGTGCCGGTGGATTGATTTTTTTGATATTCCGGTAAGGGAGCAGAAAACTCTTTGCCTTAGCTCTCATCTCATCTGCCGTTTTATTATCATCTGTCAGGAAGGCTATCTTGGCAAGACCAATATAGTTAAGGGGGTCATTGGGACTTGCATCCACACCTTTCTGGTAAATATCTTTTGCTTCTTTGGCAATTACCGTAAGCGAGTTGGATATTGTATCCGAATAATAATCTGCCAGGTAATTCTCTCCAAGGTAGAAGTAATAATCACCATTTGACGGATCCTTACTGATCAACTCTTTGAACATTGCATCAGCTTTGTCATACTGTTCACTTCTTGTCAGAAGAGTTGCCTCATTGAGATCCTGCGCCTTAATATTGACTGCAAAGGCTGTCGATAATACTGCCAGTAATCGCAACCGGCCTGGAAAATTGAACGTTTCATAGTTATCCTATTTTGATGGTATTTTAAGATAATTGTTCTTGTCGTCAAATATCCTTATTCTAATTCCAAATTCCAAATTTCTGTTTTTATATTCATCAGCATTATTTTCTACTGCCTGATCTGCACCAGCCTGATTGGCATCGTGGCAGGTACCAGTCCTGATTTAAGTACAATCCTCTGACCCTGTTCTCCGCAGGCCCAGTTGATGAATCCGGAACCCAGTCCGGCAAATGTTTCCCTTGAAATAAGATATACCTCCCTTACAAAAGGATACGATTTGTCATAAATAAAACCCTGCTGGGGCCGGTAGTAGGAACCGTCATTGACAAACTGCTGTGAGACGGCAATTACATTAATCTTCTTTATAAAGCTCATAGTAAGAGAATCATGCTTGTCACTTATCCAGTTTACACTCACAATGCCAAGATTGCATCCGGGTTTCTGGCAACAAAATTGATTACCTCCGCGTTTGAGTTAACAGCAAAAAAATTGCTGCCCAAGTAATCTTTTATTCCAAAAAGATCCTTGAAATATCTTATATTACCTGACTTGGTATTATCGAATATTACCCTTATATCTCCCAGCTTCGATTTCTGTATTTATGTCGCTCCACTTTTATGTTTTTCCGGTAAAGATATCCTCCACAATATTATATTTCATAAGCGAATCGAGGTTCTCTTATTGGTTACAAGGGCAAGAGCATCGTATGCAAAAGTAGTTGTACGTGCAATTACAAGAGTATCCCTAAGATATTGTATCTGCGCGTCAGTCAGCTTCTTACTCGTTACAATGACTTTTACGGAATCATTCATAAAGTCATTTATGACATCATACTCAGGCTTATATTCTGCTTTTACCTTCGCACTTGTATATAAGTGTGTAAAGGTATTTACTTCAGTTTCAATAAGCGGTTGGAAAGATTCATCAGCTATTATCCTGATATTCCCTCTTGTTGGCGTTTCGTTGGTTGCTGTTACTCCGTTGCAGGATATAAGTAAGGGCAGTGCTATACAAGAGTACAAAAAGTAATAGCTAAAAAATGGTCTGTCTGTTTTTTGTTCACTGGTTTAAAGATTGAAAGATTCTTAATCCGGCTCGCAATAATAATAAAATTTTGAATAAATGATACTCTCTTCATATTCTTAAAATTTATCAGCATTAATTATTCTTTACTTTAATCTACTGCAAAGTGCGTGCCAAGGGACCTGAGATAAACAAAAATATGTATTCCGCCTAAGATTCTGAATACCAAAACAGATTATTTAGTTATTCTTATCATCCTTCTTAAAGAAGGCATCAACAATACTGGTATAAGCCCTGAAAGCCCTGTATAAGCCATAAAAAAGAAGGGCAACTCCAACAATTATCCTTAGTGACTTGTCAAGGTAGATTTGTCGGAGTAAAATATAAAGAAAATTCCAGCTCCAAAATATACGACCACCAGAAATAGTGAAAATATTGCCGTGATCTGACGCATGATCCTGCTCTCGTTCATTTTTTAAAATTATTTGCTCCCAAATTAACGAAAAATCAATTTATTATCAAAATTAAACTAAATATTTCGTTATAGAAATAATATTCATGGAAAAAGTACAATTTTAATGTAAAAGAAGTGAGCTGTCTCCGTAACTGAGGAATCTGAAATCATTATCAAGGGCATATTTATATACATCTTTCCATTTGTCACCGATCCACGCTGATACAAGAAGTAGCAGAGTACTCCCCGGCTGGTGAAAATTTGTAATAATCCCGTTTATCATTCTGAATTTATAGCCCGGTACTATTATCATGGATGTTGAAGCATTTAATGCTGATAATCCTTTTCCATCAATATAATCAATTATAGCCTTCATTGAATCCTCCACAGCAACATCAGCGCGCAGCCCGTATGGCTCCCATTGACCAAGCTCCATATTATGACTGTCAGGCCGCGAATCACTTAATCTGACTCCCAGCCAGTAGATGCTTTCAAGAGTACGGACAGAGGTAGTACCGACCGCAATAATATTCTTTTCTGTCCCGATCAGCTCTTTTAAAAGGGCCCTGTTAATGCTGAAATGCTCGGAATGCATAGAGTGCCCTGAGATGAACCTTGATTTGACAGGTTTAAAGGTACCTGCACCTA
>CAWJLF010000003.1:0-108870 GCA_963843635.1 uncultured Bacteroidales bacterium
CATCCTGTATGAACTGGAATCCCGGTAAACCTACCCTGTTAAATGAAAGATGATCGGTTCCGGATGTATTTCTTATTGTTAATGTACAGCAACCCATTCCTGCGAAAGGAACCAGCCATTGTTCAAAGACAGGTCGGACCATCTCATTTTCCTGAAGATATACACCCCTGTAACGACCTGAGCCATTATCCATATTGAAATAGACATCGAATTTGTCAAAGTCGGCTTTATGTTCATTATTCTTGGGATCAACGAGGTATTTCTGTACATATCCTGATGAACCAAATAAGCCCTGTTCTTCACCTCCCCACAGAGCAATCCTGATAGTTCTCCTGGGTGATATATTCAGGCTTTTCAGAATCCTGAGTGCCTCAATCATCACTATACAACCTGATGCGTTGTCGGCTGATCCGGTACCGCCATTCCATGAATCAATATGTGCTCCAACAAGTACCACTTGGTCCTTTAGAAGCTTATCCGTACCAGGTATTTCCCCAATTACATTATAAACTGTAGGGCTGTCGAAAAAACTATTGTTGATCTCCACTTCCATTTCGACAGGGACCTTGTGTTCCAGAAGCCTCTGCATTCTTCCAAAATCTTCAATTGGCAGGTTTAATTCGGCCACAGGCTGTTTATCACCGGCTTTGTAGTTTGCACCATTCGACCTTGGAACATTGAATACACCTGAATTATTAAGTATAAGTGCTACACCTTCGTTGGCAAGCATCTCTGATATCTTCTGCCTAAGAACTCTCTGTGCCCTGTAGGCAGCCATATCGAACAGACGTCTTCCTGGGAAGATGTTGCATCCATTGAAAGATCCTTTAACTGTTCATCAGTGTATCGTGTGGCAAGTGGCTCGAAACTTGGCTCGTAAGTAGCTGTTGAGGGCATCATAACAATTTTACCGGCAAGTTTCCCTTATACTGGTCGAGGTCGCTTTCTGATTTAACATCGAGCAGAATAACTTCACCTTTTACAAGCCCGTTTGTGCTGCCGGTCCAGGCAACAGGATTACAGGCGAAATTAACATAATAAGGAGCAGTCATCGCGGCATAAGTTTTAATATTATCCCATCCGCCGCGACTGAAATCTCTGGCGGCTTCAATCCTGACATTTTGAAAACCAAGTTCTTCCATTTTTTTCTTTGCCCATTCAGTTCCCCTGTTAAACCCTGAAGATGCAGTAAGACGGGGCCCCACAAAATCGGTAAGCCAGAAGGCCATGTCTTCAATTTTTGAGTTTTTTAATCCTTCTTGCTTGATCTTGAAGATCATATCCAGATCAACATTTTCACTCTGCGACATTAGCCATAATGGCAGGAACAGGAAGAGCATTAGCGAGGTTGAGATTTTCTTCATTTTCATTTTAGGAATATTAAGAGGTTAGATTATGCTATTATCCAAATGTAGAAAATGATATTGATAATCGAATTATTATGAAGTTATTTAACAATAATTAACGTTATTGTCAGCTAAGCAGGGAACTAAAGATACAGGAATGGCAGCAGTATCTGATTAAGAGGCAGGTCAGGTTGGTTTTCTGCCGTATTAGACCGAATCCCGGCTCAAGATTCATTTCAGCCTGAATTCCCCGGGCTTCATAATCTCTCTTCCATTTGCGTCGGCCAGGACATGGATCCTTTTTAGCAGATCGATATTACTGGCAAGATTGGTTCTTTCAGTGTCGTACCATATATTGTCTTCGAGCCCCACCCTTACTCCTCCACCTATTGCAATAGCGACGGAGTTCATTTTGAGCTGGTCATCGCCAATTCCGGCAATACTCCAGATCGATTTTTCAGGTAAATCCCTGATCATCAGTCCGGCATAAAGAATATCAGCCTGGGCACAAGCAATATTCCCAACAAAAGATTAAAATAATATGGAGTTACAAGGAGGTCCTTTTTTTATGAGATATTTTGCATAGTTAATCATTCCGGCATCAAATGCCTCCAGTTCAGGAACGATACCGCAGACTTTTCATTTTCCCGGCAAGGGCCATGATCATATCAGGTGAATTAATACTTGCGATCTTATTAAAATTGAGAGAACTGAGTGTCAGGCTTCCCATATCGGGTTTAATGGATCACCCTCAAGATTCAGTGCATCCGAACGTTCTTCAAACCTGGTGAAGGTCCTGCCACTAAGTGACACGCAAACAACCAGTTCAGGTGCAAATTTCCTAAACCCGTCAATAATTCCAGCATAGAGCTGTCCTTTTCGTAAGTGGGATTTCCGTTTTCAGCAGTTTCTTGCGTGCAGATGAACCTTCGTTATCCCAAGCTCCCATGCCTGACGAATATCTTCAATTATTTCATTCACCGTAACCGGAACATGCGGAGTCAGCTTTTTTGTTGGTATCATTCCTGTAGGAGTAAAGTCGAGTATTAGATTTTCTTGCATTTTCGTAAGATGAGTTGAATAAGTTAATATGATCTGAGGTTAAAGCTCCATTTAAGTTTTTTAAATAGTTCAATATATAATATAAGTCGAAGGTTTTTTGCATTCAATTTCTCTTTATACCTTATTGCGGATGAATTTGATAACACACTCACACTATAGATTTTATCCCTGCCCATTTTCTTCAATATCTCGTAGCTTTTATAGCGTAAATATGGAGCCAGGTTTTTTCCCCTATACGCTTTTAAAGTATACATGAATGTTAAATATGCTTCATCCTCTTTCAAAGGAAGGATAGATAATGTAAAATCACAATCAGTCAGGTTAATAAACATAAAAGACGCAAGATCATCCTTATACTTAAGCCCCAGGCATTTATTACCTGCATTCAGGTATGCCAGAAGTCCTTCCTTTGAATAGGATCCCATTTCTTCATTAATCTTGTTAATCTCCTCCGCTTCTATAAAATCTACAGTAAATTCTGAAATTACTCCCCTGATTTCGGGCTATGGGATTGAATTCATTCCTTCCTGAACCCAGTAATATGGGATTATCTTAATCCCGATCCTGGAAACCTGGTGTCTTATCGAATCAAGTATTAATCCATATTTAATCTTATTTGATAACCTTTTTAAAAGTGGTACTTTTCTGCCTGTTTCGAGTGAGTCAATCATAAAAGATTATAAGTTTCAAAAAATAAATATTCTAAATATCTTCCTTATTTACAAATGCAAACCCGGAAATTAAAGATACTCTTAGATAGTAAATGTAATAAAATGGTTAATATGTTTTAACTGGTTTTCTGGAATTGATCCTAATTGTCCTGTACTTATAATTTTCATAAAGGACTTTCTTTTTTCGACTTTTTACTTATCTCATTTGTCTTTATCTTTGAACATGATTTACCCGGAAAATTTTGAGAGCAAGATCGGTTTTGACAGCATCAGAACACTACTGTCAGAGAAATGTCTTAGTCCGATGGGAATAGAGAAGGTTGATTCCGTAAGCTTCATTGATGATTTCGATACTCTGTCACATCAACTGTCAGCCACTTATGAGTTTCAACAGCTATTACAGTTTGAAGACTATTTCCCTTCAGAAAATTATTTTAAAATATCCGATTGCCTCAATAAGATACGGGTGGAGGGCACATTCCCGGAGGTTCAGGAAGTTTTTGATCTTAAGCGGTCACTGGAGACCGTTAAATCCATCCTGGGATTTTTTAGGAGTAAAGAGGCTGTAAGATATCCTGTACTGAGTGAAATGTGCAGTTCTGTAAAGATGTATCCATATGTCCTGGATGCCATTGACAGGATAATTGACAAGCGCGGGGTTATTAAGGATAATGCTTCAACCAGGTTAAAAGAGATACGCTCGGATCTGGCAGCTAAAAGTATACAGGTATCAAGGAGGTTACATTCAATACTTAAACAGGCACAGTCTGAGGGGATTGTTGAACAGGATACCACAGTGTCGGTCCGTAACGGACGTGGGGTGATACCGGTAAGCGCTTATGACAAGAGAAAGATTAAAGGGCTTATCCACGATCAGTCCGCATCTGGAAAGACAGTCTTTATAGAACCTGAAGAGATTGTTGAACTGAATAATAATATTGTTGAACTCGAATATGAGGAAAAGAGAGAAATAGTTAAAATTCTGACTTTGCTTGCCGATAATATACGTCCTTATATTGATGATCTGCTTGAAGCAGACTCATTTCTGGGGGATGTCGATTTCATCAGGGCAAAAGCATTGTTTGGAAATCATCTCAATTCAATAAAGCCTGCACTGTCTGGAGCACCTCATATGATGTGGAGAAAGGCTGTTCACCCTTTGTTATCAATTACATTTGAAAAATCTGCCGGAAGAAAAGTGGTTCCACTTGATATAATACTGGATGACAAAAACAGGATACTCCTGATATCAGGCCCCAATGCAGGAGGTAAATCAGTTTGCCTTAAAACTGTCGGCTTACTTCAGTATATGTTACAATGCGGACTTACAATACCTGTGGCCGAAGGAACGGAAGCCGGTATGTTCAGGAATATCCTTATTGACATAGGGGATGAGCAGAGTATTGAAAATGATTTAAGCACTTATAGTTCTCATCTGATTAACATGAAATCCTTTGTAAGAAATGGTGAAGGGAAAACGCTTGTCCTTATTGATGAATTTGGCACAGGCACTGAACCAATGCTGGGAGGATCAATCGCTGAAGCTATCCTGGGAGAGCTAAACAGGAAAAAAGTTTTTGGTGTCATTACAACTCACTATACGAACCTGAAGCACTTTGCATCTTTAACTGATGGAATTACCAATGGAGCTATGGCATTTGATAATCATCTTATGCAGCCACTTTTTCAACTTACAATCGGTAAACCCGGGAGCTCATTTGCATTCGAGATTGCGAGGAGGATAGGACTCCCTGAAGAGATCCTGTCTGCAGCATCTGAAAAAGCAGGGGTCAGGAACATAGATTATGACAGGCATCTTAAGGACATTGCAAGGGATAAAAGGTACTGGGAAGGTAAACGACAGAGCATTCGCAAACAGGAGAAGCGACTTGAAGAATTAATGGATGAATATGATAAGGAGGTATCTGGAGCCAAAGCCCTCAGAAAGGAGATAATCGCTAAGGCCAAAGAAGAGGCTGAACAACTGCTTAAAGAGTCGAACAGGGTGATTGAGAACACGATCAGACAGATCAGGGAATCGCAGGCAGAGAAGGAAAAGACAAAAGATGTTCGACAGGAACTTGAAGAGTTCAGGAATAACGTAGTGGAAGAGACAAAACCTCTTAGGACTTTGTCGGAAGAGAAGATAGCTCAGTTGAGTTCAAGAGCGAAGAGGATCAGGGTAGAACCTGATATCCGGAAAGAAGAACCCGCCCCGGTGGTAAAAAATGAAAGGCCTCTGGCTCCGGGTGATGCTGTTAGAATGATTGACACCCAGGCTGCAGGGGAAGTACTTTCTGTTAAGGGGAAAAAGGTTCAGGTTGAAACAGGGAATATCAGGATCATAGTTGAAGCCGACAGGATTGAGAGGATTTCCCGTGCGGAATTGAAAAAAAACCTGAGATCTAATCTTCAATCCAGGGATAGTGATATTAGCCTCGTACAAAGGAATGTTACTTTCAAGCCAGAGATTGATATCCGGGGAGTCAGGGGAGAGGAAGCTATTCGCATTGTCCAGGAACTAATCGACAATGCCCTGGTGGTCCGGCACAGACATCTCAGGATATTGCATGGGAAAGGTAATGGGATATTGAGGCAATTAGTAAGACAATATCTTGAAACAGTTGATGTTGTGAAATCATTCCGTGATGAGCACATTGAATTTGGCGGATCCGGAATTACAGTTGTTGAAATGGATTTTTGAATATTTTAATATAAACCTTAACCTTAACCTTAACCTTAACCTTAACCTTAACCTTAACCTTAACCTTAACCTTAACCTTAACCTTAACCTTAACCTTAACCTTAACCTTAACCTTAACCTTAACCTTAACCTTAACCTTAACTATATAACCTATGAAAACCAGTCATATTATCATTGTCTTCCTGCTGGCTGCAGGATTTAGCTTGTATTCCTGTAAGAATGAGCAGAACGGATCTTCACAGACCGATAAAACTACACCTGCGAAGCAGGAATGGGCTATTGTTATACATGGTGGAGCCGGTGTTATAACACGGGATAAGATGAGTCCTGCCATGGATAAAGAGTACAGGGAAGCTCTCACAATAGCATTGAATACAGGAAGGCAAATACTGGCTGATGGAGGAACAGCTCTTGAAGCTGTGGAAAAGACGATAAATGTCATGGAAAACAATCCACTCTTCAATTCAGGCAAAGGTGCAGTTTTCACTCACGAAGGCAGGAATGAGATGGATGCTTCCATAATGGATGGCTCTAACCTGGATGCGGGAGCGGTAGCCTGCGTAACTGATATTAAAAATCCTATTACAGCTGCCAGGTATGTTATGACAAATTCCCCTCATGTTTTGCTTTCCGGCGCTGGTGCCTCAGAGTTTGCGAAAGAACAGGGACTCGAAATTGTTCCCCCTTCGTATTTCTATACTGAAAAGCGATACCAGGAGCTACAACAGATGCTGAAGAAGGACAAGCACGGTACAGTAGGCTGCTGTGCTCTTGATAAGAATGGTAATCTGGCAGCTGGAACATCAACAGGAGGGATGTCAGATAAGAGATATAACAGGATCGGAGATTCTCCTATAATAGGAGCTGGTACTTATGCCAATAACAATACATGTGCTGTGTCATGTACCGGACATGGGGAGTATTTTATACGATGGACCGTAGCTCACGATATCTCTGCACTGATGGAATATAAAGGTTTAACACTTGATCAGGCTTCAAACCTTGTGGTAAATGACAAACTGGTGAAAGCCGGTGGGAGCGGAGGTGTTATTTGCGTCGATAAAACAGGTAATATTTCGATGCCATTCAATTCTGAAGGCATGTTCAGAGGATATGCAACAGCTGATGGGAAGGGTGGAATATTTATTTACAAGGATGAAGGGGAAGGGATATAGGCGTAAGGCGACAGGCTTCAGGCGTCAGGCATCAGGCAGGGGGAATAGGGTTTATTGAAGGAAGGATCAGGTTATTTTATTTCCAGTTTCCCCAGTGTAGTATTGATTTTTATGATGGAGCTGGTCTGTTTATCCGGACCGGCAACTCCAGTAATCCTGGATGCTGAGTTTTTGATTGTCATGGTTATTCCCGGGTCATTCTCAAATCTGAAATCCACCGGGTTATTAACAGCGGTAATATCGGCTTTAAATGATACTCCTTCACCTGTGTTCAGTGTAACTGGAGTATGATTGGACAATATATCAATTTTGCTGAATCCTTTTTTAAGAAGGGATACATTTACCGAACCGAATATAGTTTTCAGTACCATCAAGCCATCAAGGCTCTTGATATTAAAAGTCGAATATGAGTTTTCAGATTGCAGGTTTGAGATCGTTCCTATGTCATAGCTATCAGATTTGGCATTGGCAACAAGAGAGTTGACTTTTTCAATACTCAGTTTTGAGAATCCGGAATTTATAAGTAATGCCTGTGCATATAATATATTAACTGTATTACAGTTACGCGTTGTAAGCTCTAACCAGTTAACATTTTGCAGGTTAACTTCAGAATGAAAGGCATATATGTAATTTAATGGTCTGGTATCTCCGCGATTGAGTTTTTTTGCTGTTAGTATACCCTGGGAAAGCCTGATATTTAAGTAACCAGAATTTTCATCCAGGGTAATATTGCCGAAACTGTTATTAAGATACATACTTATATATACGGGAGCAGTTATAGTGTAGTCTACACTAAAACGTCTCCTTCCTGTGCTGAATTTTGGAGTAAAAAATTCTTTATCAAAAACCGTGGTTATTGAAACAGAGTCTTTGGTTTCTGAGATATCGAAATTAATCAGTCGGGTGCTTTTTGATGCAATATCTTTATTTTCCTGATCAATATTAATTGTGGCACAAATTATAAGAGAATCAGTATTTGATGTAATAACACTTATGTCTCCGTACTTATTTGCCAGGACAAATTTCATTTCTACAGGAGCTGCAAATGATTTCTTGAGATTGCAACCCCGATCCTGTGCAAAAACTGATGTCATTATAATAGTCCCTAGCAATATTCCCGAAAATTTCAATCTCAGATTCATCTTGATTTACTTTTGGTGGTTTTATTCCTGTTAGTCATTATAAAGACTTGGTTTGATCTGGATTGCTGCAAAAAAAAAGAAGAGGCTGTCTCAAAAGATATTTTTAACCGCAAAGTACGCAAAGCCCACCTCCGCAAAGCTATGGTGGGTAACACAGGCGCAAAAGACACAAAGGCAATGTTTTGACATTTAACACTTTGCGATCTTCGCATATATTCTTAGCGAACTCAGCGGTTACTGGATTTCATCTTTTGAGACAGCCTCTTCTGTATTTTATAAATGGAAGAAAAACCTCTAGTTCAGCCTGACTGATCCATATGAAGCTATCACATGTACTTTGGCTTCAGGTGAGGATTGTGTTCCAACTATACCAGATACTTCTGTGGAATTATTTTCAACGATTCTTCTGTGGTTTTTGAAATTATCGTCATTATATTTCAGGCCTCCATAAGATACTTTGGCATCAAGCTCATAGCTGGCCGATTCATCAATACCCAGACGAATACCCATATATCGCGACTCAACGCTGATAGATTCAAATCCTGCGGGTATCCTGTCGACAGTTAATGAACCGTAGCTTCCGTTATAATCAAGTTTCTTTGTCAGGGTTCCTATGGTCACACCTGTATACCCGTTATCAATTACCAGATTATTTATGTCACCAATCCTTATATTGTCATATTTGCTTTCCCCGACCAGGGAACTGGCTTCTCCAAGGGAGAGCTTTGAATATTTACTGTCCAGCAGAAGAGCCTGACATTTTGAAATCTCCATATTACCACAATATCTCAGGGTGAGGTTAAGCCATCCGGCATCGTTAATGGAGCCTTTGCCATATGCGATATTAACAGTGTTCATGGGTTTTACATTACCTCTTGAAAGTCTTGAGGCATTGAGATTGCCGTATTTGATATCCAGGTTAACAAGGCTCTTGAGATCATCAAGATCGGTATTCCCATATTTATTGGTCAGATTAAGAGCGGTTACAGAAGGCATTTTAACACTATAGTCAATACTGAATTTTTTTGAACCCATGCCCCAACCGGTAAAATTGAATTTACTGTCGATCATCGTTTTCGCAGATATTTCATCCCCACTCTGATCAAACTGAACATCAATATAATCGAGTAATTTCTGTGCTTTTTCCCTGTTTGGCATGTCAATAGTGACCTTTACGTCAATGACAACCTGGTTTTTGTCCCATGTTTCCACCACTACGTCACCATACCGGTTACTTATATTAAGAGTAGTGGCTGCTCCTGCGGAATATTCCTGGTGATATTTCTTTGTAACCTCCTGGGCATATGATGTAAGAGAAACAAAGAGAATAGCGGCAATAAGCAGAATTCCCTGTTTATAGTTTAACTTTTTCATTTTCTGTACTATTATGGTTTTCATTCCTGATCGTTTGTAACTGTTTCAGTATGTAATTCATAACATCAAGCTTTGTCTGATAGTGTTCTATCATGGCGTTGATGATACGTTCATCATTTGGATTTGTCTTTAGTTCTTTCTGAAGTGAAACATAAACAGAATCCATGCTCTTCATTTCATTAAACAACACCTCTTTCTGTTCAGGATTATTCTTAAGGTCAATGTCCACAATTTCACCCTCAATCATATTTACCTGGTGGATATAATAGTTTTCAACTTCTTTATATTGAGGTGAGACTTCTCCCAGTGCCATCTTGTTGTTATCACGGCGAATGAAATGATCCCAGGTATATAGTGAGGAGAGGGTTACCAGTAATGTAACCACTGCTGCTCTTAACAGGTACGGTACTATGCTCCTTTTTGGAGCATTCTTTTTACTCAGAAGTTCGAGTTTCTTGTCGAATCTTTCCAGGTGCCCGGCAGAAGGCTCAGCATCTTCGAAAAAATCCTTGTTACTGTTGATTATGTCTTCTAAAGTTTTCATCCCTGATAATTTTTTCATTTTCCTCTTAATTCCGCAATTAGTTTCTGTTTGGCCCTTGACAGTTGTGATCGTGAAGTGCTGCTGTTAATAGAGAGTATCTCAGCAATTTCATCATGATCATACCCTTCAAGCAAGTAGAGTGAAAGTATTATCCTGTAACCATCTGGTAGTCGCTCAATTGCTTCCTTAACTTCTTCGACCCGTACATCAATTTCTTCACTTCTTACAAAGTCGTCATCACTTTCATCTCTGATACCAACGTGAGTATCAATATCCTCAAAGATCCCTTTTCTTTTATTCAGGGCGTCAAGTGAACGGTTTACCACTATTTTTTTAAGCCATGCACCAAAACTCACTGTCCCTGAATAGGTGTCAATTTTTTCAAAGGCCGACAGGAACGATTCCTGCATTATGTCTTCAGCTTCCATTGTGTCGTTTACTATCCGCAGACTGGTGTTGTACATTGCTTTGTAGTACAACTTGTAGATCTGAAACTGTGCTTTCTGGTCGCCGTTTTTACACTCATCTAAAAGATCCTGGTGTAGGTTTCTGAATGCCGCTTCTACATTTGCCATCTTTATATAAAGACTAGTTTTAATATGTGTTGCTGCACCCACTTCCTATTAATTTTTCAATCAATAGACGTGGTATTATTTTAAATGCTGCACTTAAGTTAAGAAATTTTCAATATTTTCATAAAAAATATAGAATCATTCCCTGGGTAACCTGTCCACTGGCATAATTAAATTCCGATCCGAAAAGGCTGTGTGGAATTGAAAACACCAGGAGAAGAACAATAGCAGCTACAATAGTGTAGATTGGCCTGTTATATTTTTTATTCATATAGACAGCCATGATCCAGAAGACCAAAGCAATAAGTGTCTTGTTATCAGTAAGATCCCATCCAAATGGGATGCCGGTCCATAATTCACCAAAGGCATACTTCTGAACAACAGGACCCAGAATAAATCCTCCGGCAATAAAAAGGATGAGTGTCCATAACGCATATTTTTTAAATAAAGGATATTTCACTGCGGCCATTAGTCCTGCAAGGGTTGAGAAGAGCATGGCAATGAACATGCAAAGGATATGTGGCACAAGAATGAATGCAGGAACTCCTCCTTTAAATCTTATTACAACAGGATCATTTTCCAGGTATGTATGAGTTCCTTCTGAGTCAGTTATTTCAAAATAGTACTGGATTTTCCCGGCAGCAGGCTCCTGTGGTACATCGGCAAAGAATCCTTTTTCCTCGGTCCTCTTGAACACCTTGTTCATAATAAACGAGTGAACAGGGTAGACTTCATATTTAAAGTCAGACTCCTGGTATTCTTCACCAGACTTAAAGCGCTTATAATAAAGCTTAGCACTGGCAGAGGTATCCATGATCTCAAGCTTCACCTGAGCTCTTTCATCCAGGGATAGACTTCTTACCAATTGTAATTTATAAGGAGTTCCATTTACGGTGATATCAAGGCTCCTGGGATATGTCGGACCAGTATGTCTTTGATATATTGCAGCAGCTATAGTGATGATAAAAGCCAGCAACCAGAGGACAAATTTCTTCATTTTATAATTGTTAAATAATATAGATTTTTCTGTTAGACGGTTATATAACTACAATTGTATCAGTAAAACTACTTTTTTATCATCACGGGTTACCTCAACACTAATTGTCTGTCCGTGTTTAAGCTGACCCATCCGGAACATATAATCCTGTATGTTATTGACTGTTTTTCCGTTAATTGCAGTGATTATATCTCCTTTTTTCATGCCACCAAGTGCTGCAGGTTTCCCGGGTGTAACAAAATCAGCTCTGAGACCGTTTTTGACAACTCCTGCAAAATCGGGCATGATTCCCAATGTAACACCTCTTCGTCTGGGATACCTGTTAACTTCCACTTTTGGTCCTGCTTCTGTGAACTGTAACTTTGAACTATCACAAGCAAGCTCTCTGGCAACATTATAAATAAGATCTGATATCTCGACCATACCTTTAAAATTAATTTTATCCCAGGTGTCGTTTGGTGTGTGATAATCCATATGTGCACCTGTAAAATAAAATAAAACAGGTATGTCTTTCCCGTAGAAAGAGGAATGATCTGAAGGACCATAACCTTCCTGCGACAGAGTTAGCTTAATTATAGAAGTGTCACTGTTGGCCAGCACAAGATCCTTTAGTCCGATCGCGGTTCCTACGCCTCCAATCTGGAGGTTATTTGATTCATTCAGTCTTCCAACCATATCCATGTTGATCATGGCATCTACTCTTGAAAGATCTATTTCAGGATTATCAACAAAATGCTTTGATCCCAGCAGACCCTCTTCTTCCCCGGAGAATGCAATACATACAATACTTCTTTTGTGACTACCTTTTGTCTTTGCAAATTTTTCTGCAAGCTCAAGCATCATAGCCACACCCGAAGCATTATCATCAGCACCATGGTGAATTCCAATAGTGTCGAGAGCCCTGCTTCCGCTACCTGGTCCTCCCATACCCAGATGATCGAAATGGGCCCCAAGGATAAGGTATTCATTCTTTAACTGAGGATCTTCACCGGGAAGTTCCATAACAACATTTCTTGTGTTAGCCATTTCCCTTACAATCTCTGTATTTCCACTGATATTAGTATTTATCGGAAATGAAAAAGGTTTTTTTGTTTCATTAATTCTCTTTTCAAGGGATGCAACATTGTTGCCTTTACCTGAAAGTATATCATCAGCGACTTCTCTTTTAATCCTGAATACAGGAATGCCAACGGAATAGTAATCACTTGCAGCCAGTGAATCAAATGTGTCGTCTGGTTCAAATACCGGCCCGGATACAAGCAAGACACCAGCAGCACCCATATCCTTGGCAAGTAAGGCTTTATCCCTGTCGGCACTTGAGGCTACATAAGGACTGTTTGAATTATCCGGATCAGGATCGGCGCGAAGGATCAGTACCCACTTACCTTTAACGTCTGTACCTTTGTAATCGTCCCATTTAATGCTATCATTGCTGATGCTGAACCCATAACCGGCAAATACCACTCCTGATGTCAGGTCAGAATTAGAACTGAAAGCCATGGGTGTGAAATCTATTTCTGGAGTGAAATCAGTTCCATTTACACTCAGCTTATTATCAGGTCCGGGCACAAGTTTTTTTGTTACTTTATATCTTTGAAAACCAGCATCTGTTATTGGGACAAAGCCATAGGATGACAGTTTGGTTTCAATATAAACGGCAGCCAGGCTGTCGCCGGGAGATCCTGTCAGTCTTCCCCTTAAAGAATCTGAGGATAGATATTTAATATGATCAGTAAGTTCTTTTATTGTTACCTCTTTATTTCCTGAGCAGGAAACAAAAAGGAGCAGAAATGATAAGAGGATGTTCCAGGAAAGATATTTAACAGCAGTTTTCTTTTTCATAGTATATTTTTAAATCAAGAAATGTTTTAGTATGTATAAATAAATTCAATAATCTGCGGTAATGCCTAAACAAAGAGACTGAATGCTTCCTTAATAAGTCCTATTGCCTCTCTGAGTTGCTCCTCGGTAATTACCAGGGGAGGGGCAAACCTGATTATATGATCATGAGTAGGTTTGGCTATCAATCCCAGGTCTTTCATGGCAAGACATACATCCCATGCCTCCTTACCATTTTTGGGTTTAATGACAACAGCATTAAGCAGGCCCTTTCCACGTACCAGTTCAACCATCTCAGATTTTATGCTCCGTAACTCGTCGCGGAATATTTTCCCCAGATATTCAGCCTTTTCAGCCAGCTTTTCCTCTTTAATCACCTCCAGGGCCGCAATAGCCACTTTGGCAGCAACAGGATTACCTCCGAAAGTTGAACCGTGTTCACCAGGTTTTATTGTAAGCATAATATCATCATCGGCCAGAACAGCTGAAACAGGAAGTACGCCACCTGATAATGCTTTTCCAAGTATCAGTAAATCAGGACGAACTCCTTCATGGTCACAAGCAAGCAGTTTCCCGGTCCGTGCTATACCTGTTTGTACTTCATCTGCGATAAAGAGCACATTTTTTGCTTTGCAAAGATCATACGCCTTTTTCAGATACCCTTCATCGGGAACATACACCCCGGCTTCACCCTGGATAGGTTCTACAAGGAAACCTGCAACATTGGGATCTTCAAGTGCTTTCGCAAGAGCTTCCAGATCATTGTAAGGTATTATCTTGAACCCCGGGGTGAAAGGGCCATAATCATTTCGTGCATCGGGATCGGTTGACATTGATATAATACTGATAGTTCTTCCGTGGAAATTCCCTTCGCAGGCAATGATCATGGCCTGGTTTTCTTTAATTCCTTTCTTCTTATAGGCCCATTTGCGGCATAGCTTGAGAGCTGTTTCATCTGCTTCTGCCCCAGAATTCATCGGAAGTACTTTATCGTATTTGAAATATTTCGTAATAAATTCCTCATATTCTCCAAGCACTGAATTATAAAAAGCCCTTGATGTAAGAGTTAGCCTGGAAGCCTGATCTGTTAGTGCTTTAATGATTTTCGGATGACAATGGCCCTGATTCACTGCAGAATAGGCCGAAAGAAAGTCAAAATATCGTTTTCCTTCCACATCCCATACAAAAGGACCTTCACCTCTCTCAAGAACAACAGGAAGAGGATGGTAGTTGTGAGCTCCATATTTATCTTCCCGATTAATATAATCCTGTGTGTTCATATTGTTGATTATTAAATAGATAAAAAATGTTAAAAATATTTTACAATTTTACGAAAGGTATTGATAATTTACAATCAGAATATTACATATCATCTTTTTCTTTTACATTTTCGCTTGCATTATTAATCAAATCAGGTCGTAACATTTTTGTTCTTTCTTCGGATTTCTCATGACGCCATTTTTCAATTTTAGCAGCATGACCTGAGAGGAGAATGTCAGGCACCTTCCAGCCATTGAATTCCGCCGGCCGCGTATAGACAGGAGGAGCCAGGAGATCATCCTGAAATGAATCGGAGAGGGCTGACTGTTCATCAGAGATAGCCCCCGGGATCAGACGTACTATAGCATCCGTTAGTAAAGCTGCAGGCAATTCTCCTCCGGAGAGGACGTAGTCACCAACTGATATTTCCCGTGTAATAAGATGATCCCTTATTCTCTGATCCACTCCCTTATAATGGCCGGCAAGTATAATGATATTATTCAAAAGAGAAAGCTGGTTTGCCGATTTTTGACTGAATTTCTCTCCATCAGGTGAAGTATATATAATTTCATCATAATCTCTTTCACGTTTTAACTTATCTATTGCCCTGGAAACAGGTTCTATCATCATAACCATTCCTGCACCTCCTCCGAAAGCGTAATCATCAACACTCCGGTATTTATCTGTAGTGAAGTCGCGAAGATTAATAATATTTATTTCGACAAGCTTTTTTTCTCTGGCTCTTTTCACGATGGAATGATTCAGAGGACTTTCAAGCAATTCCGGTAAGACTGTCAGGATATCAATTCTCATCTTCCAGTTTCTCGCAAAAGTACGAAGAATAAATCAGAGGCACAACGGGGGAATGGCGCAAAGGCTCAACGACACAACGGCACAAAGGCAAGACCGTGATACCGCAAGACTTTGTATATTTGCAGGATAATTACATCAAAAAATAATTAAATAACTACATAGCATATATGGATTGCCGGACTTCCTGTGGTGCATGTTGTATAGCACTATCAATATCTTCACCCATACCCGGGATGCCTGGAGGCAAACCTGCAGGGGTGAGGTGCGTACATCTGCGAGATGATTATAGTTGTGCAATCTATGATTCTCCTGATAAACCGGCTGTATGTTTGGATTTTACACCTGAACCTGAATTTTGTGGCTCAAGCAGGGAGGAAGCCATGAAAATCTTATCCTCCTTATCAGAACCCTTTCCCAAAAAATATCAACAGTAATTTATTATATCTGGCGGTTTTGGGGGTGTTTGAAAAGTCTTTTTTAATCGCAAAGAACACTAAGATGACTCCAAGTGCGCAAAGGTAAAACACATAAATTCAAATCTTTGCGATCTTCGCGTAAATACTTTGCGACCTTTGTGGTTAATGTATTTTCAATTTTCCAACAGGCTCAAGGCAGCAAAGCTGCCAGGGGTTGGATTAGTTGCCTGTAGAATAAACTACCTTTCCGCCGACAATAGTATAATCCACCCGGGTCTTCATTATCTCGTTCTCGGGTATAGTCAGAAGGTCTTTGTCAGTAATAACGATATCAGCGAGGTATCCAGGCTTGATGATTCCTTTCCTGTCTTCCATGAATTGTGCATACGCAGAGCCCAGTGTATAATATCTGATCGCTTCTTCCATAGTTAGCTTCTGTTCAGGATACCATCCGTCACCAACTTCACCCATCCTGTCTTTTCTTGTAACAGCAGCATACAAGCCCTCCATAGGATTCAGAGGTTCCACCTGGTAATCTGTTCCGAATGCCAGCTCGGCACCGGATTCAGCAAGGCTCCTCCATGCATATGCACCTGCCGATCTAACAGGTCCGATCCGTTTCTCGCAGAATTTTTTATCAGAGATACAGTGAGTGGGCTGCATGGATGCAATAACACCCAGTTCAGAAAAACGTGGTATATCGCCAGGTGTCAGTGTCTGGGCATGTTCTATCCTGTGACGGCTGTCACTTCTACCGTTAACTTCAATTGCTTTCTGGTAAGCATTAAGGACCCAGTTATTCGCTTTATCACCTATAGCGTGTATTCCAATCTGAAATCCATATCTGTCGGCTTCAATCACCATCTTTTCCAGTTTCTCGTAGCTCATCATTGCCAGTCCGGATGTTGCAGGATTATCTGAAAAAGGTTCAAACATAAGAGCGGTTCCTGATCCAAGTGTTCCATCCATAAACGATTTGAGATAACCAAACCTTATCCAGTTGCCTTCCCTGGGATATTCTCTTTCCTTTTCAGCGAATTTGGCAAGTTGTATTGTATCATCCGTCAGGAAATTCCCGATGTCAATCCTGCATGTTAGCAGTCCCTCATTCATAAACCTGCCATATGCATTGAAATCGGCACTCCCGGGTATCTGAACACTGGTTACGCCATCTTCACGCGCCTCCCTGAGAGCAAGTTTATATCCGTCCCATATCCTGGCACTGTCTTCTTCCGCTGTTCTCTTTACTTTTATCTCACCGGTCTTAATCAGTTTCATGGCATTCTCCTTGAGAATGCCAGTAGGCTCGTGTGTAACAGGATCTTTTTGTATTTCTCCTCCAAATGGATCTGGTGTTTTTCTGGTGATGCCAGATGCTTTCAGGATATAAGTGTTTACAAGAACGGAATGTCCGTCCGCCCTGCTTAGCATTACTGGATTATCTGGTGAAACATTATCTATTAATTCTTTTGTTGGCCATTTTTTATTATTGAACATCTCATGCTCCCAATGCCCTCCTTTGATCAGCTCTCCGGGCTCAGATTTTGCTACCTGGGCCTTTACCTTTTCCCTTATAACCGAAGGATCTGTTGTATATCTTAATTCGATATAATCCGGATCGAGGGGGCCAAAATGCACATGGGCATCATTAAATCCTGGTATTACCAGCCTGCCGCTGGCATCTATTACCCTGGTCTCACCTTCACGAATCATCCTGGATATATCCTGGGTTGAACCAACTGCAATGATCTTATCTCCCTTCATTGCAACAGCTTCTGCTGTGGGATAATCTATATCAATTGTCAGGATTTTACCATTTATAATTACTAGGTCAGCTGTTTCTTTTTGTTTGCATGAACTGCCAATCATCGTGAATGCTATTGTTAATGTGACAATTAAATTCTTCATTTAACATTTATTTATTTTCTGAAATATATGGAATATAATTTATTTTTCATGTAGAGACACAATGCATTGTGTCTCTACATGAAAAAAATATAATTTTATTTATGCAAATTGACGAATGATGTTCCGAAAGAGGTATTTTCGCAAAAATATTTGATAATTATGAGAATAGCGTTGATAGGTTACGGAAGGATGGGGCATGAGATAGAATCGATAGCCATAAAAAGAAATCATTCAATAAATCTTATTATTGATCAGGATAATGCTTCGGATATAAATAGTGAAAAGCTAAAAGATATTGATGTGGCAATCGAGTTTTCATCTCCCTCTGCAGCTTTCGATAACATTAACAGGTGTCTTGAGAATAGTGTACCTGTGGTCTCTGGCACAACAGGTTGGCTTGAAAATTATGCCAAAGCTGTGGAGACGTGTAAAAGGAACGGGACTTCTTTTATTCATTCTTCAAATTTCAGTATAGGGGTCAATCTGTTGTTTATGCTTAATGCAGAACTGGCTAAACGAATGGAGGGTTATCATGAATACAACGCCTCTGTGGAAGAGATACACCATGTGAAGAAACTTGATGCTCCCAGTGGGACCGCCTTAAAACTGGTTGAGGGAATTACGGGAGGGCATTCACTATACGATGGATGGTGTCCCGGGGACACCTTTACTGATGGTAAGGTACCTGTCAGTTCAGTCAGGGAAGGCATGGTGCCTGGCACGCATATTGTTACATGGGATTCAGAAGTTGATTCCATAACGCTTAAGCATGAGGCGAAGAGCAGGCAGGGATTTGCATTAGGCGCAGTAATTGCTGCCGAATTCATCCATGACAAACATGGAATATTCACGATGAGAGATGTGATGGGTTTTTGATTATTATTTATATTTTTACCGTTTCTTAATAAAATCATCATGAACGAACTCTTTTCAAGTAAGAACATCAGGTTTGCAATAGCCGCGGTTATTTATATACTCGTTGTAATATGGATCGGTAATTTCTGGTTACTTATCGGGCTGGCGGTAATTTATGATATGTATATAAGCGAAAAGATCAACTGGACCTTCTGGAAAAAGAGAAATGGAAAGAACAGTGCGTTCATTGAGTGGATAGATGCATTGATCTTTGCTGTAATAGCAGTTTCTCTTATCAATATTTTTCTGTTCCAGAATTACAGGATACCAACTCCTTCGATGGAAAAGTCCTTACTTGTTGGTGACCATCTTTTTGTTAGCAAGCTTGCTTATGGACCAAGGATGCCAAATACCCCGCTTGCATTTCCATTTACTCAGAATACTTTACCCCTGACTAAGAGCAGGTCTTGGTCGAACCTGGTTCAATGGCCTTATAAGAGACTTGCAGGATTAGGAAAGGTAAAGAACAATGATCCAATTGTATTTAATTTTCCGGCAGGCGATACCGTTGTCCTGGAAGAGACGACCACCAGCTATTATGAGATTATCAGGAGGGCCGCCAATGATCTGAAGCTAAATGATCTGAGGCTAAAAGACAGTTACAGCGGTGCAAAGTTAATGCCCGACAGCTATTATTATCAGAAAGCAAGAAAAGAGATATGGGATAAATTTACAGTCATATACAGACCTGTTGACAGGAGGGATAATTATGTTAAACGATGCATTGGGATTCCCGGGGATACTATTGCCATTAAAATGGGAATCCTGTATGTTAATGGAAAGATTGTCCCTGATAACGGAACACAACAGACAACTTATATAGTGAGTACAAACGGCACTACTATTAATCCGATGGCATTTGAGCGGCTGCATATTTCCAAATCAGATCAGTCAATGATTTCCGGGTCAGCATATTTTCTTCCATTGACAAAGTCAAATGCTGAAGCGCTTTCTAAATTCACTAATGTAACAGGTGTTGTGCCATTTTATTCGCAGCCTGGTGAGTTTGCTCCTCAAATTTTCCCTTACAGTCCTGGTCTGGCATGGAATGAAGATAACTACGGGCCTATATGGATACCAAAAAAAGGTGTTACAGTGGGGCTGGATACGGCTAATCTCTGTTTGTATGAAAGAATAATTGATGTATATGAAAAGAATGACCTGCGGGTTGAAGGAAGTACGATATATATTAATAATGCTCCGGCCGACAGCTATACCTTCAAGATGGACTATTACTGGATGATGGGAGACAACCGGCATAATTCGGCTGACTCGAGATACTGGGGATTTGTACCTGAAGATCATATTGTCGGAAAGCCTAAGTTTATCTGGTTATCACTTGATAAGGAGGCCACCGGTTTAGGAAAAATCAGGTGGAACAGGATGTTCATGAAGGCCAGATAGATAAATCGAAGAGACTGTCACAAAAGTTTAAATACAATAACCGCTGAGTTCGCTAAGAATATACGCGAAGATCGCAAAGTGCTGAATATTTAATTATTGCCTTTGCGTCCTTAGCGCCTGTGTTACCCACCATAGCTTTGCGGTGGTGGGCTTTGCGCCCCCGTCCGACCGGAATCCAGTATAAACAATTCCATTATGGCATTTCAGCCGGGCGTGCTTTGCGGTTAAAAATAACCTTTGAGACAGCCTCTTTGATTTATAATAGGCCCTGGAATTGGTTAGACTATTTAACCTTGTCCACAACAGCTTTAAACGCCTCAGGGTGGTTCATTGCAAGATCGGCAAGAGTTTTTCTGTTAAGGGTGATCCCTTTCTTATCAAGTTTCCCTATAAATTCCGAATAGCTCATGTCGTACTGACGTACTCCTGCATTTATCCTCTGTATCCACAATGACCTGAACTGGCCTTTTTTTTTCTTTCCTGTCGCGGTAGGCATACCCCAATCCTTTATCAAGGGTATTCTTAGCAACTGTGAAAACATTTTTTCTTGAACCGAAGTTCCCTTTGGTCTGCTTCAGTACCTTTTTTCTCCTGGCACGTGAAGCAACTGAATTTACTGATCTTGGCATAACTCATTTTTTTTGAATGTCAGCGGTCTCTCTGAGACTCTTTCCGGCTGAACAATCTGTTAATACTATTATTTTTTAATTTCTAATCGAGCGTATAAGCATTATTTACTTGCCAGTAAGAGTTTGACATTCTTGAGGTCTGTTTTGTGAACCTGACCGGCATAGGTAAGATTTCTCTTACGTTTTGTCGATTTTTTTGTCAGAATATGGCTTTTAAATGCATGTTTCCGCTTGATCTTTCCTGTTCCGGTGAGAGAAAATCTTTTCTTTGCACCCGGATTCGTCTTCATTTTTGGCATTTTTCTATTTAAGATATATTAAAAATTATTTTTTCTTCTTTGGAGAAAATGATACAATCATTCTCTTCCCTTCAAGCCGTGGAAGCTGTTCAACCTTGCCATAATCCTCCAGATCATTGGCAAAGCGAAGCAGCAGATACTTCACCCTGTTCCTTGAATAAGATTGATCTTCCTTTAAAAAACACATAAGCTCTTACTTTGGCACCTTCTTCAAGGAACCTGATTGCATGCTTGAGCTTAAAATTATAATCATGATCATCGGTGTTCGGCCCGAACCTTATTTCTTTTACCACAACTTTTGAGGTTTTGCCTTTATCTCTTTCTGTTTCTTTTTTTGTTGATAAAGAAACTTCTGATAATCAACAATTTTACAAACAGGGGGATCAGCACTGGGGGAGATCTCTACTAGGTCAAGTTCCATTGTTATCTGCCAGTCTGAGAGCATCCTGTATACTCATCACATCTGACTCAATTTCTTCACCAACAACTCTGACGACTTTTGCAGTGATCCTGTGATTAATTTTGTGAGCCGGCTGGGTAATCCTTGCCGGGCTTCGCCTGATTGGTAAAGCTATAGCTCTTTCCTCCTTTACTTTTGTTAATACTAAATTTCAATTATGATGCCTTAAACAGCAACTTCTTTCTTAATTTCATGCGTTTATGAAAGAAATGAAATCCTTTAGTTGTCATGCTCCCTTTATCACCTTCTCCCTGCTTTCTGACAGAAATTGTTCCGTTCTCAACCTCTTTTTCACCTATAATAAGAAGGTAGGGAATCCTCTTTAATTCATTATCCCTGATCTTCTTACCTATCTTTTCATTTCTTTCATCAATCAGAGTGCAAATATCGGAATTATTTAGAATTTCCAAAACTTTTCCCGCATAATCATTGAATTTTTCACTTATGGGTAAAATGACTGCTTTTTCCGGGGCAAGCCATAATGGGAATTTTCCTGCTGTGTTTTCAATGAGTACAGCCACAAACCTTTCCATCGATCCGAAAATAGTCCGGTGGATCATAACCGGCCTGTGTTTCTGGTTATCACTTCCGTTATATGTAAGGTCGAACCTTTCAGGGAGGTTATAATCAACCTGAATAGTCCCCAGCTGCCACTTTCTGCCAATGGCATCCTTCACCATGAAATCGAGTTTGGGACCATAAAATGCAGCTTCGCCTTTAACTACGGTGGTCTCAAGGTTTTTTTCTGCTGCAGCCTCAATAATGTCTTTCTCCGCTCTTTCCCAGTTCTCGTCGGAGCCTATGTATTTATCCTTGTTATCAGGATCCCGCAATGAGACCTGGGCTGTAAAATCATTGAAATCGAGAATTCTGAAAACATACAATATAAGGTCGATGATGCTCTTGAACTCTTCCCTAAGCTGGTCGTGCCTGCAGAAATGATGAGCATCATCCTGGGTAAAACTCCTTACCCGTGTTAGTCCGTGAAGTTCACCGCTCTGCTCATACCTGTAGACAGTTCCGAATTCCGCCAGCCTGAGGGGAAGATCCTTGTATGAATGAGGAGTGGCATTGTAAATCTCGCAATGATGAGGGCAGTTCATTGGTTTCAGCATAAACTGTTCGCCTTCCTGTGGGAGTTGAGATAGGCTGAAATGAATCGGCCCCGTATTTCTCAAAATGGCCCGAAGTCTTATACAGGTTTACATTTCCGATATGAGGTGTTGCAACAATTTTATATCCTCTTTTCTTGAGTACGCCTGTAAGAAAAGTGATAAGATTCTGACGTATATCGGATCCTTTGGGAAGCCACAATGGGAGTCCCATCCCAACCTTTGGAGAAAATGTAAACAATTCAAGCTCTTTTCCTATCCTCCTGTGATCCCTCTTCTTTGCCTCTTCAAGGAAAACAAGGTATTCATCAAGCAGCTTCTGTTTGGGATATGTAATCCCATATATCCTTGTCAGCATTTTACGGTTTTCATTACCTCTCCAGTAGGCTCCTGCAACACTTAAAAGTTTGATTGCCTTAACAGGTTCAGTGGAAGGAAGATGAGGTCCCTTGCACAGATCAGTGAAGTTGCCCTGTGTATAGAGAGTTATTGTCCCGTCTTCAAGTTCACTTATAAGCTCGGTCTTATATTCATCTCCCTTTTTTGTGAAGAGATCCATTGCCTCTTTTTTGCTGACCTGTCTTCTTGTATATATAAGGTTATTTGATGCGAGTTCCTTCATCTTGTTCTCAATTGTAACGAGGTCAGCTTCAGTAATGACTTTGCCATCACCGGGATCCACGTCATAATAAAAACCATTCTCAATAGCGGGACCAATTCCAAATTTTATTCCCGGATACAATGATTCAAGTGCCTCTGCCATAAGATGCGCGGAAGAGTGCCAGAAAGCATGCCTTCCTTCTTCATCTTCCCACTTATTAAGCTTTAATGTTGCATCTTTTTCTATTGGTCTGGTCAAATCCAGCACTTCCCCGTTGACCGTGGCAGAGTATACCTCTTTAGCAAGCCTTGGGACTTATCTAGTTCAGCAATCTCGAGACCGGTGATGCCTTTTTCATAATCTCTTGCAGTTCCGTCAGGAAAAGTTATCTTTATCATTCTGAACCCATCTTTTAATTGGAGTGCAAAGATAAGTATATTTTTTTATTCTGAAGTTTAAAAAAACGGAGATCTGTGCAGCTTTTGATTAAAAATAAGACTTTAAAGAAAAATGGCACGTTATTTGAAACCAGATTTATAAATTTTAATATCTGAAATATGAAAAAGATAATTTATCTGACACTGGTACTTCCAGTCATATTATTCTCATGCGAAATCAACCCCCTCGGCACATTTTTATACTGATACAACTGATCCTGAAGTGGGACAGACAGTTGTATTCTACAATGATTCTCACAATGCAAGAGATTTTGAATGGGATTTCGGAGATGGTTATACCTCGAATGAAAGAACACCTGAACATGTTTTTACTTCTTCCGGTCCGGTGACAGTTACACTGACTGCAATCTCAAAAACAGGTGTTTCTGATGAAGCCTCGCTCGATCTTAATATTACTGTTCCCACACTTACTTGAAATAGAGGTTCGTGAGTATTACCAGGAATATCTTGTTCCTGATGCCAGTGTATATCTATATCCAACCTTAAGTGACTGGGATGCGCAGACCAATTTGATGGCATCAGGTTTTACGAATGAAAATGGGGTGGTGGTTTTTTCAAACCTGGATCCTTATGTTTATTATGTGGATGTATGGGAAACAACCCATGATAATTATAGCCTTAGAGATGAAGATGTGGGTTTTATAAGGACACCGGAAATTCTCCCACACCAGATTAATAGTTTTATAGCCTGGGTTGATGTCGCTGACCATGGAAAAGGAGTTAGCCAGAGGCACCCGTCCTCTTGTAATTAAGAAACTTGAGAGAAAAGCTGCTTCAAAACAGCTTACTATTGATAGGACAGGAACTGAAAGCTGGCAGGACCTTTACAAGATCAGTGTGCATTAATTAACCAGGACCTTATTGAGTTCATCTTTAATAATGCCTGTCCATATTTCATAGCCATCACTATTAAGGTGGAGCCTGTCATCTCTGAAAAGTTTATCATTTGGCAAACCCTTTTCATTCAGAAAAGAACTATCTGTTGAAATGAACCAGGTGTTACTTTGAGTATCGCATATATTCTTGATAAGGTCATTGGCTTCCTTAATCCGGGGCCATACAGTCCATCTTGAGGATGTCGGAGTCGTCTCAATCCAGAATACAGGTGTTTGCGGGTGTCTGACCCTGATTGTATCAAGCACTTGCTGGCACAGAGCTGCTACCTGTTCAGGTGTTTTGTCTTCGTCGCTGCCGGTAATGTCGTTTGCAACGAATATAACAATTGCCCGGCATTGATGAGGGTTAAAAATTCTCGAAGCGTATATTGCAAAATCACTTAGTTTAGCACCTCCATACCCCCTTTGTATTACCGGATATGGCGACATATCAATGGCAAGTGTTGACCACAGTCCTTATACTTGAACTACCGGCAAAAAGTATAGCATCAGAAGGGTAGGTTTCACTTTTATCAAGCTGTTCGAATTTTTGAATGTCAGGTTCCCATGCCTTAATCTCCTCAGCGAGTTGATTATTTTTAACCTGAGAACAGGCAAAAATGACAGGGACAATCAGAAAAAAAATAAGTTTGCGCATTGAATAGGATTTTGAATGTTCACTTCAAATGTAACTTTTTAATGTTAAAAATCCATAAAATCGTTTCCTGGCTGAAAGGCGGGATTAACTACAGGATAATATATTTTATTTTGCAAAAAAAAAGTTACGTTTGTAATAGATAATGCATTAATTTCATAACATTCATTCAAATCAGATGTCAAAAAGCCGGTTATTTATCACAAAACCACTTCCTCAGCTTATTCAGTGAATCAAAGGAGTCAGGTGGTTTAAAAAGATCTCTTACAGCACTGAATCTTACAACCTTAGGTATTGGTGCAATAATCGGTGCAGGGATATTTGTACTGTCGGGACAGGCTGCTGCAATGTATGCGGGACCGGCCATCGTATTATCATTTGTTGTTTCAGGACTTGCCTGCGGATTTGCAGGATTATGTTATGCTGAATTTGCATCAATGATCCCGATAGCAGGAAGTGCATATACTTATTCATATGCTACCCTTGGAGAATTTCTTGCATGGATAATCGGCTGGGACCTTATTCTTGAATATCTTTTTGCTGCTTCAACTGTTGCAGTGGGCTGGTCGGGATATGTGGTAAGTTTTCTGAAGGACCTTAATATAGTTATTCCGCCTCAGTTTACGGGAGCAGCAGGTTCTGTGCTGGTAAATGTACCGGATATGGGATGGAAACCACTTAACGGAGACCTTTGCCAATACCCTTACAGCTTCAGGAATACAGGTTGATTCACTGGCTCATGTGACCTGTGTTCTTAATATTCCCGCCATGTTTATTGTTGGGCTGTTAACAACACTGCTTGTTATAGGTATAAGAGAATCAGCCAATTTCAATAACCTTATGGTTATAACCAAAGTATCTGTGATTATTCTTTTTGTGGCTATTGGTTTTATGTTTGTCAAATCTGCCAACTGGCATCCTTTCATTCCTGCCAATAAGGTGGAATCAACACCGATATCAGAATATGGGTCATTATGGGGATGGCTTAAGGCATATTCCCATGAATTCGGGAAGTATGGAATAAGCGGAATATTCAGGGGTGCGGGTGTAATATTTTTTGCCTATATAGGATTTGATGCTGTTTCAACTGCTGCCCAGGAGGCCAAGAATCCCCAGAAGGATATGCCGATGGGAATACTTGGATCGCTAGGTATTTCGACAGTTCTCTATATTCTTGTTGCGGTAGTGCTAACAGGTATTGTAAGTTACACAGCTCTTAATGTTGCTGACCCTGTGGCAGTTGGTGTGGATGCTATGGGAAAAGGAATGTTTTGGCTCAGACCAATTGTGAAGATTGCAGCCATTGCAGGACTAAGTTCTGTAATCCTTGTGATGCTTCTTGGTCAACCAAGGATATTCTATACCATGTCGAAGGATGGTTTATTGCCTCCTGTCTTCTCAAAAGTACATCCGAAATTCAAAACTCCATATATAAGTACAATAATTACAGGGTCAGTCGCAATGATAATCGCAGGTATTCTGCCAATAAGTATTCTTGGAGAACTTGTCTCAATTGGAACACTGCTTGGCATTTATTATTGTATGTATCAGTATATTGGTTCTTAGGAAAGCAAAGCCGGATATTGAAAGACCCTTTAAAACACCCTGGGTGCCGCTGGTTCCTATACTCGGTGCTTCGATATGCTTTATTCAGATGGCATCTTTGCCCTTAGATACCTGGTTAAGGCTGATTATCTGGATGGCTATTGGGTTTGTAATATATTTTACTTATAGTGTTAAGCATAGCAAAGCCAGGAAGAATGCGGAATAAGCTGCTGCTGCGCTGCTGGGGGTGTTGAAAAAGTCTTTTTTAACCGCAAAGAACACAAAGAAGACGCCAAGTACGCAAAGGGAAAACACACAAATTCAAATCTTTGCGATCTTCGCGTAAATACTTTGCGGCCTTTGCGGTTAATGTATTTTGACTTTTTCAATACCCTCTAATTTGTCAAATGAATTACATTGTCTAGATGTCATCGGAAAAAACAGCTCCGGGCAGGTCCCTGAGATTATATCTTGATGCCATTACTTCGCCATATGCTCCGGCAGACCTTATTGCAATAATATCACCTCGTTTTGTTTCAGGTAATTCAATGAATTTACCAAAGGTATCAGACGATTCACAAACCGGACCCACAACATCATACCTGTAAGATATTACCCCTGGAAGTCAGATTCTCAATTTTATGATATGCCTGGTAGAGGGCAGGTCTTATAAGATCAGTCATCCCTGCATCAATAATTGCAAACAGTGTGTTACTTCCGTTTTTTATATACAAAACTCTTGAAATCAGGCTTCCGCATTGTCCGGCGATTGAACGTCCCGGTTCAATATGAGTTCCTGTCCAGGACTAAGGTCAATAAATTCATTAAGGAGTGAAAAGTATTCCGGAAACAACGGCATTTGTCAGGATTTTCATAATCAATACCCAGCCCTCCACCCACATTTATAATCTTCAGATCTGTATTTCTTGATGCAAACCAGTCCTGTATCTCATTTATCCTTGCACAAAGACTTTTAAAAACTGAAGTACGTGTTATCTGTGACCCAATATGAAAATGAATTCCTATCAGCTTAAGATTATTCAGAATAGAAAGTTTCTTAAGAACATCATCAAGTTCCCATGTGTTAATACCAAATTTGCTTTCCTCAATACCTGTTGTTATATATTTATGGGTATGAGCTTCAATATAGGGATTTATCCTGAGTGCTATTGAAGCGGTCTTATTCTGTTCAGCAGCCAGCTGATTGATAACTTCCATTTCAGGAACGGATTCGCAGTTGAAACAGAAGATATCAGCATTCAGGGCTGCCCTTATATCCTTATCTGTTTTTCCAACCCCTGCAAAGACAATTTCAGAGGGTCAAATCCGGCATCCATTGCAGCATCTATCTCATTCCAGCTTACACAGTCGGCCCCAAATCCGTAGGAAGAAATGATCTTCAGAATTCTTGGATTTGAGTTTGCTTTCACAGCATAATGCACTTTATATCCTGAATAGTCTGATTCTTTTCTTACCAGTTCAAGAGTTGATCTAAGACGTCAAGGTCATAGTAATAAAAAGGCGTTTCTAATGTCCCTGAGTTTATTTATGGTATCATGTATTGATCATTTATTCTGTTAAAGAGATGTTTACTAAGTAATCTAAGGGCTTCTGTTTTCTTTGAAGTGTCAATGAGAAGAGACAGGCTGTTGGGGCTGCCTCCATAGGAGATCATCTTTAAGCGGGATAGTGTTTAGTGCTTCAAATATTTCAGGTGCAGATCCGGTGCGTTCGGTCCGGAAGTCACCAACGACACAGATAATTGACAGGTTCTTCTCAACCTCGACAGTGCCCAGTTCCCTGAGGTCATCAGCGATCTGATTGATAAACTCAGGGTTGTCGATTGTAATTGATACTGCCACCTCCGAGGTGGTAATCATATCGATCGGTGTCCTGTATGCTTCAAATATCTCGAATACCTTCCTGAGGAAACCATATGCCATTAGCATTCTCGCTGAACGTATTCTTATTGCAGAGATTCCATCTTTGGCAGCAACAGCCTTATAATCCATCAGGGAGGATTCTGAAGTGATAAGAGTGCCTTTATCTTCAGGATCCATCGTATTTTTAAGCCTGACCGGAATATTTTTCTCACGGGCAGGTTTGACACTGGAGGGATGCAGGATTTTAGCCCCAAAATATGCGAGTTCTGCGGCTTCATCGAATGATAATTCCCTTATCACACTTGTATTTTCCACGAACCGTGGATCATTATTATGAAACCCATTTATATCAGTCCATATCTGAATTTCAGATGCATTAATGGCGGCGCCTATTATTGAAGCTGTAAAATCACTTCCGCCACGTTTAAGATTATCAATCTCACCATAAGCATTTCTGCATATAAACCCCTGAGTGATAATAATGGTTTCCGACTGGTGATCTTTGAGTTCCCTTTGTAAGTTTTCTTCAATATAGAAAGAATCCGGTTCGCCATCCTTATCAATCCTCATAAAGTTCAATGCGGGTAGGAGAACGGAATCTACCCTCATCTCCTGTAAGCATCAGATGGAACAAGTGAAGTGGAGATAAGTTCTCCCTGTGCAAGAATGGCTTTTTCCTGGAGCTTTGTAAAAACCCTTAGTGTAAAGGTCCTGATATACTCAAAATGCGAATCAATCAGTTCATGCCCTGATTTCTTGTATGAGTCTGCAATAAAGAGTTCATCAACCACCATGTGGTAGTTTGCCCTCATCTCTTCATTTTTAGCCGATGCTTCATTTATATTACCTGAATATAGCAGATTAGTTATCTCAACCAGACTATTGGTAGTTCCTGACATTGCTGAAAGAACTACAATCTTTCTTTCGTCATCTTTAATAAGCGGTACCAGCGCTTTCATCCTTTCCGGATTTCCTACCGAAGTACCGCCAAATTTCATTATTTTCATTCCTCTAAATTAATTCCTGTTTATCGATTCAGTAACGCGATTGTTTATTTGAGATCGCCCGGAACCGATTAAAAAAAAGACCTGCATCTTTCTGCAGGTCTGTCTATCTTCTTTAATAACTGTTTGTTTAATAAACAGACTGACACAGATCTGTAATACAGATGTTTCATGAACCATATTAATTTATCAAAGTTTAAATTCATTTGTTATAATATCAGGGAGCAAAAATATACTTTTAATCAATACACGCTATTTAATTGGTATATTTTTTGCTAACATATGTTTTGGAATAAAGTTTCAATAAAAATGCAGTAAAATGAAGAAATATGTTTTTTTAATGTTGGCTTTTCTGCTTTTACTCCGTCTCGACGGATATGGACAGAAGAAGGATAGGGATATTAAAGTAAAGAATGATACTGTTACAGTTGACAGCCTTGAATACAGATTAATAGTTGAGGATCCGGGTTTTGAAACATGGCTTGCTACCCAGCTACCGGAAAGTTATTATTCAAAGGATTATTACGAACAAAAGAACAGGCTTTATGTAAATGAATGGAACATAAGATATCAGAGCATGCATAATAATGATCTGTATCGACTCTTATATCGATTACCGTCCAAATATAGATTACGGTCTTGACCTGAATTACAAACTTTATTATTACTTCAAATATTTTGAAGAGAGAAATAATATAAGGCTCCTGCCGGGTGGAAGGTAGGATGAAACCTTTTTTAATCTTTTTTCTTTAATATCAATTTTATTTTTATTTTTGCAGCCGCTAAGGTATAGCGCCCAGATGGCGAAATTGGTAGACGCGCTAGTTTCAGGGACTAGTGTCAGCAATGATGTGCAGGTTCGAGTCCTGTTCTGGGCACAATGAACGGCGTAAAGGCTCAGGGGCGCAAGGGCTTAAGGGCTGGAAAGCCGGATAATAAAGTTCTTTATATCTGATATGAATCACTTAACTTAAAGCCTTTGGGCCTCTGTGCCATTGGGCCTTTAAGCCTTTCTCGCCCAGATGGTGAAATTGGTAGACACGCCAGCTTGAGGGGCTGGTGCCGGCAACGGTGTGCAAGTTCGAGTCTTGTTCTGGGCACAAAAACCAGGTTGAAAATTCATCCTGGTTTTTTATTTTAGTATTGAATCGTATATTGACTGAAGTATATCTGACCTTATATTCATGTTAGAAAGGCGATTATTATACCTGGTTGGGTAGACCCTGTTACACAGGAAAACATAAGATATTCCGGATTCCGGATCGACCCATACGAATGTTCCTGTATATCCCGAATGTCCGAAACTCCCGGGTGAAGCGCTTTTTGCAGGATAAGCCTCTTCCTGTGGCATTTGAGAATTATTTAAGAGTGGTTTATCAAATCCCAGCCCCCTGCGGTTGTCATTTCCGGGGAATTGAACACTGCTGTACTCCTTAAGCACAGCCTTGTTTATAATCTGTTTGCCGCCATAGTTACCCATCCGTCGATATAGTTCCATCAGTTTTAAAAGATCATTGGCAGTGGCAAATAATCCGGCATGTCCGGAAATACCTCCCAGCATGGCAGCTCCTTCATCATGTACTGTGCCAATAAACTGTTGTTTCCTGAACAGAGAATCATATTCCGTCGGAACTATCCTGTCTGGCTTATACTTAAGATATGGGTTGAAAGTCAGGTCAAAAGCTCCTATCTTCCTGTAAATGCTGTCTGTAACATAGTCATTCCATTTTTCACCTGTCAGGTTTTCAATAATTCCCGGAGCAATGATGAACGTAAGATCAGAGTAGACATATTTTTTATCCCCAAGGGCGCTTTTCTTCATTTCGGAAAACATCTTTTTCCTGTAGTTCTTATTAATATACAAGCCTTGTGCAACCTCCAGCGGGTACCTCCTGGTTTGTTTGCAGTTATATATACGTCTTTTATATTCGCCGTCCTTTTTAAGGGTTTCCTTCCAGAAAGGAATGTAAGGAGTCAACCCTGCCTGGTGTGCCAGAAAATCACGCATCACGATATCGCCTTTGTTTGATCTCCTGAAATATGGAAGGTAATACCCTAAAGTCTCATCGGGAGAGAACCTGCCTTCGGAATTTAGTAGCATGAGACCCGCAAGTGTTGAAGATACCTTCGTTACAGATGCCAGATCATAAAGGTCCTGTGGCTCAACAGCTATTCTGTTATCATAGGTATGATAACCATAGGTTTTGTGAAAGACAACTATCCCATTTCTTGCGGCAATCACTTCACATCCCGGGAATGCCATGGAATCAAGTCCTGACTTTGCAATTGAGTCAATTCTCGAATTGAGAAGGTAGAGGATAAACCTCCGTTTTCCGGGTATCCATACTTTAGTCTGAGATTACCCTGTGTGGATAATCCAAAGTTATATGGCCATTTATCGTTTATTGTAACAGGAAGAGTACCTTTAGCCCCAATACCGCCGAAGATAAGCTGGGCTGCCAGATCCCCGGTGTAATCATTTTCCTGGTAGGCAAGAATAAGGCCGCCAGCTTCCCTGAGTGCCGGGACCATATCTATCCCATAAGGATTTCCGAACCAGGTAATGATAGCCTTATTCTTTTTAATAAGATCAGTGAAAAATGCCTGAGACCTCGGGTTAATTCCAAATCTCTTATCCGGGCGCTGATCAAGACCAAACACTCCTGCAAGGACAATGTCATAACATGGAGCTCATCTAATAGATTTCTGCAAGCGGCAGGATCGGCAGGATCCAGGAAATAATGGTCAGCCGGAAGATAATCAGCAATCCTCTTTTGAAATAACGTCACCTCATTCCGGCCAATAGCAATTGTTGCTATCCTTATATTCTCCAGGCCCATCACCGGAATTAGATCAAGTTTATTGTTCAGGACAGTCAAAGCACCGGCATACAGGTCCTGAATCAAAGCTTTGTCATATCCTGTGCTTAGGTCCTCTCAATATTATTAAGTTCAACAGGATTGCTGTTATTAAGGCCGGTCCAATATTTAAGAGCAAGAATTTTTCTGCATTTACCGGCAATATCAGCAGGAGTAAGTTTTCTGTTTAATAATATAATTCTTCGTTTCCCTGATAGTGGCTTCCACATCAGTCACAAATTCCGCCACATCATTTCCGGCTTCAAGGGCTTTTGCATCCGCTTCTCCTGTCTTAAAATATTTTGTGACTCCCTGCATATTCATGGCATCAGTAACTACCAAACCCTTGAAATTAAGCTCATTTTTCAGCAGTCCGTTAACAATTACAGGCGAGAGTGTAGAGGGCAGCCCGGAGGTAGTGTCGAGAGAAGGAAGATTAAGATGTGCAACCATAATGCTTCCTATGCCTCCCTGAATAAGTTTCCTGAAAGGATAAAGTTCAATACTGTCCAACCTGGCTTTTGAATGGGTAATAACCGGAAGATCCAGGTGAGAATCAACATTGGTGTCACCATGACCGGGAAAGTGTTTCCCGGTGGCACAAATGCCATTGTCCTGCATTCCCTTCATGTACATCAGAGATTTATTTGCCACCCATTCCTGTTTTCCCCGAAGGATCGAAAATTGATGACCGGGTTTTGTGCATTCACATTGACATCGGCCACAGGAGCGAAATTGACCTGCATACCTAATCGTTTGAATTGCATAGCGACAGCTTTTCCGAAGTTATAGATCAGAGAGTCATTATGAATGGCTCCCAGTGTCATCTGGTATGGAAATTTGTCAACATTGGAAAGTCGCATCCCGACGCCCCATTCAGCATCCAGGGCAATGATTAACGGAACTTTAGAGATACTCTGATAATAATTGGTTAATTCAGCCTGCTTTTCAGCTTTACCCTGGAAAAAAACAATGCCCCCCACACCAAATTTTCTGATAATATCACTTATTTCAACTTCTTGCGATATATCCCTGTTTGAATATGCAGCGACCCAGATACACTGTGCTATCTGATGATCCAGGGTAAGAGTATTCATCACTGAATCAACCCATGGGTGGTTAATGTATTTCAGGAATGGAGGATCAGTTGACTGGGAATGCAGCAATGAAAGATGTAAAAATGAAAACAGGAATATTGAAGAACAGTAAAAATATCGCTTTAATTTCATGACATTGATAACTTTAATTGAATGATCCGGGTAAGCTGAATTTATAATCAATCCAAATGTACAAATTTTTTAATCCTCCGGAATTGTCCGGACAAGTATATCCTGAACAGGTACTGTTTATAAAAAGCTAATGGATAAAATAATAATTTCTTTCATCTTATATTGAAAATGCTATTTTTGTCACCATACACTAACCTATATTTTCTTTAATACCTTATTATGCATAAAATCAATGATTTTCTTATAATGCTTGACGGTTATATCGGAGGGAATCCGTGGTTTGTATTTCTCCTTCTTGGCACCGGGGTATTTTTTACAATCTATCTGGGTTTTCCCCAATTCAGGTATTTCAGGCATGCCATTGATGTTGTAAAAGGGAAATATGATCATCATCTTGATGTTGGTGATACATCTCATTTCCAGGCACTTTCCACGGCGTTATCGGGTACAGTAGGTACTGGTAATATTGCTGGTGTTGCCCTTGCAATACATCTTGGAGGGCCGGCTGCACTTTTCTGGATGCTGGTTACTGCTGCCATTGGCATGTGTACCAAGATGGTTGAGGTGACCATATCCCATAAATACAGGGATATCCTTCCCGATGGCACTGTTTCCGGAGGTCCGATGTACTATATGAAGAAAAGAATAAAGTTCACCACAAAAAGCGGTAAGGTCATTAAGGTTGGTGCTGTGATGGGGGCATTTTTCGCTTTTGCAACGGTACTTTCTTCATTTGGAACGGGCAGTCTGCCCCAGATAAACAGCATTTCAAATTCTATCTTTACTTCATTCGGAATAGACCGTATTATAACAGGAGCAGTGTTATCGGTACTGCTTGCCTTAATTATTATTGGAGGGATAAAGAGAATTGCCTCTGTTACAGAAAAACTGGTGCCGGGTATGGCAATCTTCTATTTCATAGGAGCACTGCTCGTTATTCTCACCAATTACCAGAACATTATACCTTCTGTGATATCTCTCTTTTCCACTGTTTTTACGGGAACGGCAGCTGTTGGAGGTTTTCTCGGTGCATCCGTTTCGTTTGCCATTAACAGGGGTGTTAACAGGGGACTTTTTTCAAATGAAGCCGGACAGGGTTCTGCACCAATAGCACATGCTGCGGCCCGTGCCCCGGAACCGGTGTCAGAAGGCATGGTTGCGATTCTTGAACCATTTATTGACACAATAATCATATGTACTCTTACCGGCCTGGTAATACTCTCATCAGGTGTATGGACCCAGAAAATTGAAAATCAGTTTCAGAATGCTGATATGATTTTTCTTAACAAGCAATATAATGAGAATATACCGGCACAGAAAAAAATTGTGATGAATTTTGTAAGGAAGGGAAAAGAGATTCCCCTCTTCAACGGAGATCTGGAAATTACAGATGGAAAAATGCTGAACCATATATCTCTTATTTCATCCAGATCAATTGCAGAGGATATTGTATTTTATGATAAAAAGGAACCGTTCACCGGAACAATAAAAGTTGTGGACGGAAAGTGGCAGCCATCTTCCTCATCCATTACAATAACGGGTAAATCACTGATTCACAGTGCCCCTCTTACAACCGAAGCCTTTAAAAAGAGTATCCTGGGTGACTGGGGACAGTATATTGTATCAATAGGTCTCCTCTTATTTGCTTTTTCCACTGCAATATCATGGTCATATTATGGAGACAGGGCTCTTATATACCTTGTAGGTCCCAGATTTGTGATTTATTACAGGCTGATTTATGTGGCTGCATTTTTTGTTGCTTCATTCACTGACACCACTATTATCTGGTCACTTTCTTACATAACAATCGCACTAATGACAGTACCTAATCTACTGGGATTGTGGATACTTAGAAAAGAGATCAAAAGCACTATCGCAACTTACTGGGCTGACTTTTCCGCGAAACATCCGGATGATAGAATGGCAATGAAATACCTTAAGGAAGGAAAATTGTAGGAGATTAATTGATATTTGACCGGAATAACATATTATTTTTATAAAACAATAATAGCAGCTTAAATGGTAAAAAGCACACGTCTCGTATCACTTGATATTTTCAGAGGCATTACTTTGGCATTCATGATAATAGTAAATACTCCGGGCAGCTGGAATTATGTCTACCCTCCACTGGAACATTCTAAATGGAACGGATGTACTCCAACTGACCTGGTATTTCCTTTTTTCCTGTTTATTGTTGGAGTATCAACATGGTATTCCCTGAAAAAATATGGCAACGAGCTAAACAGCAAATCATTATTCAGGATATTCAGGAGAGTGGGTTCTATTTTTTTACTTGGATTGCTTCTAAATGTTTTTCCCTATTTTATCAGTGGACTATTCTACAGTGAGAATTATGGGAGTTCTTCAGCGTATAGCATTGGCTTATGGTTTTGGAGCTTTAATATGCCTGTCGGTACGTCGTGAATATCTGTGGATAGTTATAGCCTTTATGTTGTTGTTTTACTGGGGATTATTGGCGTTTTTCGGAGGGGCTGACCCTTACAGCCTTCATGGAAATTTTGCTTTGAAAACTGACCTTGCACTGTTGGGAAAGAAACACCTTTATACAGGTTTTGGAATTCCTTTTGAACCGGAAGGATTGCTAAGCACAATACCTTCTGTGGCAACTGTTGTAATAGGTTATGTTATAGGTAGTCTTATTGGAAAACACTCAGCTGGCATTCAGACTGTCATAAAACTGGTATTATTTGGCGCAGCAGGAATAGTCCTTGGCCTTATCTGGAATCTTGTATTTCCGATTAATAAGCCTCTCTGGACCAGCTCATACGTATTATATACTGCAGGGCTTGGTACAATAGTACTGGCTGTAATTTATCTGATAAGCGATGTTTTTAAATTTCAATCATGGGGAACTTTTTTCAGGGTTTTCGGTACTAATGCGATATTTGCATATGTAATAGCAGGTATCTGGACCAGATTGATGCTTATTATTAATATACCATCCAACGGAAAGATGATAAGTCTGTATGACTGGATATACGTCAAGCTATGTGTTCCTGTTGCCGGTAACTTCAACGGCAGCCTGCTGTTTGCCGTGTTACAGGTGATGCTTGTCTGGTCAGTAACGTTAATACTGTACAGGAAGAAAGTATTCATCAGGTTGTAGAAGTAAGAATTGAAAATTGAGAAGTACGGAGTAAATTATAAAATTGTAAACCTGCACGACCTGCACGACTTGCAAGACAACCACACATATTAATGAGCGAGATAGAGATAGTTGACAGGGGATATAAGGATCTGT
This sequence comes from uncultured Bacteroidales bacterium, assembly GCA_963843635.1. GTDB lineage: Bacteria > Bacteroidota > Bacteroidia > Bacteroidales > VadinHA17 > LD21. The sequence continues at coordinate 37,013 of CAWJLF010000003.1, forward strand.
TCGGGAAATCAGATATTGAAACAGTTCCTCTTCCACAGTCGGGATCTGACCGAAAATATTTCAGGATTTTTGACGGATCAAAGACTGTTATTGGAGCCTATAATTCCAACCTGGAAGAAAACAATGCATTTATTGGATTCACGAAGCACTTCATTACAAAAGGTCTTCCCGTCCCGGAGGTATTTGCTTATCTGCCGGATAGGAATATTTACTATTTACAGGATCTGGGTGATACAAACCTGTTTACCTGGCTTCAGAATAAGAATTCGCCAGATCAGTTTGATACGGAAACTGAGGCTATTTACCGCAGGGTCCTCGATAAGCTTATTAATTTTCAGATTGATGGCATGGAAGGGCTTAACCTCGATCTGTGCTATCCGCATCGTAGTTTTGACAGGCAATCAATGATGTGGGACATGAACTATTTCAAGTATATGTTTTTAAAATTACTTACTGTTCCTTTTAATGAGAGACGACTGGAGAATGATTTTGAAAAGCTGGCAGACTTTCTGCTTGAGACTGGTCAGGAATATTTTCTCTATCGTGATTTTCAGTCGGCTAATGTAATGCTGGTTGAAGGGGAGCCGTGGTTCATTGACTACCAGGGAGGAAGAAAGGGTGCTCCTCAGTATGATGTGGCATCTCTTTTATATGATGCAAAGGCACATGTTCCCCGGCAATCACGCGAAAATCTTCTGGATTATCACATAAATAATTTTTGCCTGGTATCTGGTCAGAGCAGGGATGAGTACCGTGGATACTATGCAGGTTTTAGTATGATCAGGCTAATGCAGGCGCTGGGAGCTTTTGGATTCAGGGGTTTGTATGAAAAAAAGCCAACTTTCACCGGAAGTATAATTCCGGCTGTTGAATTACTTTTACAACTCGTTGATTCAAGCCAGATTCCTATTCATCTCGATGAGCTTTTTGCGACGGTAAGGGCAATTCCCGAAGTGAAGATGTACAATAATTTGAAAATCTGGGACAATCAATGAAAGCGATGATATTTGCTGCCGGACTGGGTACCAGGATGGGTGAAATAACCCAGACTGTGCCAAAAGCCCTGGTTGAGATAAACGGGAAAAGTGTTTTGAGACTGGCCGTTGAGAAATGTACATCGCATGGCTTCGATGATATCATAGTTAATGTGCATCACCATGCAGATATGGTTGAGAATGAAATCAGTCAGCTCAATAAATCAGGTTTCAGGGTATCCGTGTCAGATGAAAGAGGTATGCTTCTTGAAAATGGGGGAGGATTGTACAAAGCCAGGAAGTTTTTTAACAGTGAGCCATTTTTGTTGTATAATGTTGATATAATATCAGATTTTAACCTGACAGAACTATACCACGCCCATATTAAGAATAAAGGACTGGCTACTCTTGCTGTAAGGCATCGTCCCGGAAACCGATTCTATCTCATTGACCGTAGAGGAGATATACGGGGTTGGCGAAATATTTCAACCGGAGAAGAGATTATTGCGGGCAAGGTGGATGAAGAACTATATGAAATAGCATTTTCCAGTATGCACATAATGGACCCGGAGATATTTAGCTATATGAAAGAGGGAATATACACTTTTACAAGTCTTTACCTTGAACTTGCAAAAGATCACAAAATATATACACTATTGCATGACGACGGATACTGGATCGACATTGGTACTCCTGAAAGTCTTGAGCAAGCCAGGAAATTACTTTCCGGTAAGGTATAACCTGTTTCAGTACTCAACTTTGTCAGCCGAAATTTGGCCCGGAGTTTACCCCGCTTTGGTAGGGGCGTAATTCATTGTAATTTGTCCCGAGTACTCGGGACGTAATTCATAGTTAAAACCTAATTACAATTGAATTACAACTGAATTACTACTGAATTACTACTGAATTACCACCGAATTACCACTGAATTACCACCGAATTACCACTGAATTACCACCGAATTACCACTGAATTACCACTGAATTACCACTGAATTACAACTGAATTACTATTGAATTACCATCGTAGTAGCCAGTACTCAGTATCGTTCAGATCTTCCAGAATGTCCGTGTGAAAATTGTGAAGACGGTGATTATTTCAAGCCTGCCAATGATCATGAGAAGACTCAGGATAACCTTGCTTATTTCCGGCATATGAGCAAAATTGCTCATTGGGCCAACCATCCCGATGCCGGGACCAATACCTGCCATACAGGTTGCCACTGAACTTGAAGCTGTCAGAGGATCAACACCGGTGATTATGATTATTAATGTACCAATGATAAACAGAAACATATATAGTACCACGAATGATAAAATGGATATGTTAGTGCTCTCGGCAACACTCTTTCCGTTTAATTTTACGAATGAGACTGACTTGGGATGATTCAGTTTTATGAAGACGTTTTTTATGTTTTTAAGAACTATAAGATGCCTGGCAATTTTTATGCCACCGCTGGTTGACCCTGTACTTCCTCCCGAAAACATCAGGAGGAAAATAAGAAGAATTCCGGCCATAGGCCATATTATATAATCTGCAGATGCAAAGCCTGTACAGGTTATTATCGAAATAACCTGGAAAAATCCCTCTCTGAACGATTCCTCAAATGTTCTTGTGGAATTAACCAGCAGAACCAGAGTTGCCAGTGTGCCGGTAATGATTGCTACAACAAGATAAAACCATAATTCTTCATTCTGTCGGACCTTCTTAAAATTGAATTTGATCAGATAATAATAAATGACCTGGCTCGTCCCTGCCAGAAGCATAAATATCATTACAACGTACTGTGAGTAGGGAGAATACAGCATTAGACTAGTGTTCTTGGTTGAAAAGCCCCCGGTTGCTACCGTACCGAATGAATGACAGATACTGTCAAACAATTTCATATCTCCCAGGCTCAGCAGTATTGTCTCGGCCAGGGTAAGTCCCAGATATATAAAAAGTATCCTGAATCCTATTGCTTTTGTTTTGGGATGTATTTTTTCACGAAGTGATGACTCGAGACTGAATAGCTGGTAGCCTGTGACCTTCAGGGAAGGCAAAATAATTATTACCAGTACAATGATACCGATGCCACCAATCCAGTGAGTCAGGCTGCGCCAGAAAAGGATGGAATAGGGAAGTGCCTCCACATCTGTCAGTATGGATGATCCTGTTGTTGTAAAACCTGATGTGGATTCGAAAAATGCATTGATAAAAGATGGAATTGCTCCGCTGAAGAGGTATGGAAGAGTTCCCAGGAGAGAAAAAACCAACCATGAAATAGTCACTGCCAGATAACCGTCCCTGTTGCTGAACTTGTCAGTTAATGCAGGCTTTGATGTCTGGTATAAAGCAAAATAGATTAAAAATGTTATCCCAGCTGAAATAATAAACGGGTAAGGATTTTCATGATAAATATAAACAACAGGAAGACAAAAGAGATAGGCTATTGTCTCTATAAGTAAAATAGTACTTACGATCCTCAGAATCAGGTAAGGGTTGATCAGTTTCATTATTCAGAACCGGAAATTTCAGATTACAAATATAAACAGATTTGTACTTGTTTGGCTTCAGCCTTTGAATGTAGCATTGATAATATGTTTTGTGCTGAACAAAATCATGGATTGGTCATTTTTAACACTTATATTTGAAAAACTTAGTTGGTATTGGATGGTAGTTGTTATGTAGTTGATCATTAGGGATTAGCTTTTTTCAAATGGTCTAAGCTGTTAATTTAAATTTTGAATTATATTATGGGAAAAGTATTAGTTATCGGCGCCGGGGGAGTTGGAACTGTTGTTGTTCACAAAATGGCTTCTCTACCGGAGATTTTTACTGAAATAATGCTTGCTAGCAGGACAAAATCAAAATGTGATGCAATTGCATCCAGGATTGGCAAGGACAGGATCAAAACTGCCAGGGTCGATGCAGATAATGTGCCGGAGCTTGTGGAACTTATCAGATCTTTTAGACCTGATATAGTGGTTAATGTTGCTCTACCTTACCAGGATCTTCATATAATGGATGCATGCCTGAAAGCCGGTGTTGCTTATCTCGATACAGCTAATTATGAACCTTTGGAGGAAGCAAAGTTTGAATACAGCTGGCAGTGGGCCTATAGGGATAGGTATAAAGAAGCAGGACTGACCGCAATACTAGGTTGCGGATTTGATCCGGGAGTTACATCTGTATTTACTGCGTATGCTGCAAAACACCATTTCGATGAGTTGCATTACCTGGATATTGTGGATTGTAATGCCGGAGATCATGGAAAACCTTTTGCAACAAATTTTAATCCCGAGATAAACATAAGGGAGGTGACACAAAAAGGCAAATACTGGGAAAATGGTAAATGGGTGGTAACTCAGCCACACCAGATACATAAACCCCTCAATTATCCTGAAATAGGGCCGAAAGAGTCGTATGTAATATACCATGAAGAGCTTGAATCCCTGGTGAAAAATTTTCCTTCACTTAAACGAGCCAGATTCTGGATGACATTTGGAGCGGAATATCTTACTCACCTCAGGGTTATTCAGAATATTGGCATGGCAGGGATAGAACCGATAATGTTTGAGGGCAGAGAGATAGTACCTATTCAGTTCCTTAAGGCTGTATTGCCTGATCCTGGTAGTCTGGGTGAAAACTATAAAGGCCAGACTTCTATAGGATGTCGTATAAGGGGATTAAAAGACGAAAAGGAAAAGACATATTATGTTTATAATAATTGCAGCCATGAAGCTGCATATAAAGAGACCGGGGCCCAGGGTGTAAGCTATACAACCGGTGTTCCGGCAGCTATTGGTACTATGATGTACCTGAAAGGGATATGGGAAAAGCCCGGGGTATGGAATGTTGAAGAATTTGATCCCGATCCTTTTATGGCCGAACTTAACCGACTGGGCTTACCATGGGTTGAATTACATGATGTGGATCTTGAATTGTAGACGCTGGACGCTGGACGCTAGGCTATAAGCGTGAGTCATGGGACAAGAGCTTTAGATTCCACTCCTTGGAGAGCCTGCCACTCTTAGCTTAGGGCAAGGGGTGGGTTCTTTTATAATCATAAATCATAAATCATAAATCATAAATCCTTCCATATGCCTGTTGACTATAATATATTACCTTCTCCATGCTACGTGATTGATGAATCGCGGTTCAGGAAGAACCTGGAAAAAATAAGCATGGTAGCATCCGGATCAGGAGCTGAAATTATCCTTGCTTTTAAAGGATTTGCCATGTGGGGAGTTTTTCCAATTGTCAGGGAATACGTTACAGGCGCGGCTGCAAGTTCAGTTGACGAGGCACGTCTCTGTTTCGAGGAGATTGGCTCACCTGCCCATACTTATTCCCCGGTTTATAAGCAGGATGATATTAACCAGATAATCAGATACAGCTCCCACATCAGCTTCAATTCGTTGAGCCAGTACAGTAAATTCTCGGGAGTATTAAGAAAAAGTAACGGCAGGATATCTGCCGGACTAAGGATCAATCCCGAGTTTTCTGAGGTTAGCTACGGTCTGTACAATCCATGTTCACCAGGGTCCAGGCTCGGAGTTGCCGCAGAAGAACTTCAGAATGGTTTGCCTGCCGGAATAGAGGGTCTCCACTTTCACGTGTTGTTCGAATCTGATTCCTATGCTCTTGAAAAAGTTCTGAAAGTAGTTGAAAGCAAATTCGGGAATCTCTTTCCACAACTTAAATGGATAAATATGGGAGGAGGGCATCTTATAACAAGAAGCGATTATGATACTGATCATCTTATCAGTTTATTGAAAGATTTCAGGGCGAGGACTGGACTTCAAGTAATTCTGGAACCCGGAAGTGCTTTTGCATGGGAGACAGGTGAGCTGCTTGCAACTGTTGAGGATGTAGTTGAAAACCAGGGTATAAAAACCGCAATTCTTGATGTATCATTCACAGCCCATATGCCAGATTGCCTGGAAATGCCATATAAACCCAAAATTTTAGGAGCTTCTGATCCCGTTAATGGAAAACCGGTTTATCGCATAGGTGGTAACTCCTGTTTATCGGGTGATGTTATGGGTGACTGGACTTTTAGCAGGGAACCGGTTCCCGGCGACCGTGTGGTGTTCTTAGATATGATCCATTATACAATGGTCAAGACCACAACTTTTAACGGGGTCCACCATCCATCGATAGGTATCTGGACATCGGATAATAAATTCAGACTTATTAAGGAATTCGGGTATGAAGATTACAAAGGAAGACTATCATAGACAGGCATTGACTAGAACCCCGCACCCCGTACCCCGCACCCCGTACCTCACTTCTTCCTATTAATAGTGATATCTGTGACATACATCTCATCTGTTATCATCACTGCATTGACAATCTTCGCAGCAACCTCAGCCGGATCCATAAATGTGCTGGTATCCCTGCTCTGTCCGGGGATTTTCCAGAAATCAGTTTTCATACCACCAGGGTAAACAGCAATTATATTACGTTTTTTCCCCTTAAGTTCGGTTCTGAGGGCTTCCGTATAACCCCTGGCACCCCACTTTGCAGCACAGTAAATTGTCTCCTCTGCTCTTCCTAATAATGCAGAGGTTGACATTATATTTACAATTGTCAGCTCGTCCTCCAGTGGAGTTATTCTGAGTATCGCGGAAGTGAGCAGGATCATTCCCTTTAGATTTGCTTCAAATACTTTGTCAATCATTTCTGAATCAGATGTATGAGCATCGGCAAACATCCCCATTCCGGCATTATTGAACAGGTATTCAACTGAAAAGTCCCTGTCAGTAATAAATTTCTCAACCGTTCTTATATCATCTTCATTCCCGATATTACATATCAGAGCTTCAACAGTACCCATGGTATATAATTTATGCAGCTTTAAACGGGCCTCTTCCAGTTTAACAGTGTTCCTTCCCAGGATAAGAACATTTTTACCTCCCCTGGTAAGAAGACTGGCAATTTCAAGGCCCAGTCCACCTGTGCCACCGCTTATAACTGATATCTTTTTCATTGTGGATATATTAATCAATTATTTATCTATGGGCCCTGACCCAAAAACCTCATCTTTGTGATACCATACGGCAAATTGTCCGGGCGCTATGCCTCTCTGTAGCTCATTAAACACAATATAAAGACCCTTTTCGGTTCTGAACAGTTTTGCAGGCTGTAAAGGCTGACGGTATCTTATCCTGACCATGTAATCACGGCTTTCTCCAACTGTCATTGCAATATCCGGCCTTATCCAGTGTATCTCATCTACCCTGATGAACAAGCCTTTACGGTTTAGTCCGGGATGTAAGTGACCTTCACCAACGTAAACAATATTCCTGTATATGTCAGTTGCTATTACAAAAAGAGGTTCTTTATGTCCACCTACATTAATGCCTTTTCTTTGACCTACAGTAAAGAAATGAGCCCCGGTGTGGGTACCTGCAATTATCCCATGATGAGGTTCATGAATGAATGGCTCAGTGATTTTCACCAATTCTTCCTCAGTAATAAATTCTTGTAATGGACCATCCTGATTTTTAGGGTATATAGCCAGGTCTTTAATCTCGATTATTTCACCTTTTTTTGCTTCCAGCTTCTGCTGAAGGAAAGTCGGCAAATGCACTTTTCCAACAAAGCAGATGCCCTGCGAGTCTTTCCGTGTTGCCGTTGCCAGTCCCAGTTTTTCAGCAAGATTCCGTACCTCTGGTTTTTTAAGATTTCCGATGGGAAACAGGGCAGTTGAGAGCTGTAACTGATTAACCTGGCACAGGAAATAACTCTGATCCTTGTTCGGGTCGTTTCCGGCAAGAAGCCTGTAAACAGGTTTACCATCGGACATTATTTTATCTTTCCTGCAATAATGACCTGTTGCAACATAATCACCACCCAGTTTTCTGGCCTCTTCAGCAAACGAGTCAAATTTAATCTCCCTGTTGCACAGGACATCAGGATTTGGAGTGCGTCCTTTTTCGTACTCCGAAAACATATAATCTATTACTCTCTGTCTATAAGGTTCACTTAGATCAACCATATGAAAAGGTATCTCTAATCTTTTAGCAACCATCTCGGCAAACATAAGATCATCTTCCCAGTGACAGTCGCTTTGAAGCAGCCCGGTTGTATCGTTCCAGTTTCTCATAAAGAGACCGGTGACATCATATCCCTGCTCTTTGAGCAACCATGCAGCAACACTGGAATCAACTCCTCCCGATAAGCCTATTACAACTTTTTTCTTCACGACGCAAAGGTATAGAAAATGTATTAAAGACACCAGACCCAGGAAGCCGGGTCCCGAACATCAACCTTCTGCAAACTACAGATATGAAAGCCGGATGACAGGTGTTATATTAAAAAGCATATTTAAATTGTGGTGTATGATGTATACGTAATTAAGACGCTTTAAAAAATAGCTTGGATTGTGAAGGCCCCGGATGTTAAAAATTCGGTAACTTTAAACCCTTATGGGAAAAGGCACACTGACAATATACAGTGCTTCTGCAGGTTCAGGTAAAACCTACAAACTAACTGGTATATACCTGTCTCACCTGTTCAAATCTAGACATAATTACAGGAGGATACTGGCTGTAACTTTTACCAACAAGGCCACTGCCGAAATGAAAGCCAGGATACTTGAACATCTCGACAGACTTGCAAGAGGAGAAGACACATACTACCTGGGCGACCTGAGAAAATCCACCGGCAAGGATGAGAGCTGGATAAGGAAAGAAGCTGCAGAGATACTAAACTGTATCCTGCATGATTTTACAAGGTTTTCCGTATCCACAATAGACAGTTTCTTCCAGAAGGTACTGCGCTCATTTGCAAGAGAAGCCGGTCTTCATCCCGGCTTTAATATTGAGTTGGATAACAGTACAATTCTGTCAACAGCAATTGATGAAATGATCTCAAAATCTTCGGACGACAGACAGCTTTTAAACTGGCTGCTGGAATATGCCAGGCGTAATATAGAGGAAGAGAAAAGCTGGAATCTGAAAGAGGGAATTACAAAGCTGGCCAGGGAGCTTTTTAAAGAGAAATTTAAGATTCTTTCAGAAGGAGAGAGGGCAAACCTGGAAAATAAAGAGTTTCTTCTGAATTATATCCATAAACTTTCTGGGATTAAATCAGGATTTGAGTCCGTGATGCTGGATTTCGGTAAAGAAGCCATGAAGATTTTCTTGGAATACAAGCTTACAGATGATATGTTTTATCAGAAGAAGAGGGGTATTCCGGATTATATAAGAAATCTGAATAATGGGAAGATTCGGGAACCTAACACTTACGTGACGGCAATCAATAGTATGCCTCCAAAATGGTCATCATCTTCAATGGATGCAAGGTTACAGCAAGCACTTGACAACGGATTTGAAAAAATGCTTAAAGAAACCTTAGGTTATTATTTTGAGAATATTATAAACTACAATACTGCCTTAGCAATCCTTTCAAATATTTATGCACTAGGGATCTTCTCGGATGTATTGCATAATGTACATGCTGTAACCTCTTTTGAAAATACTTTTCTCCTCTCTGATGCTGGTGATGTTCTTAACCTTATTACAGCTGCAGGACAGTCTCCGTTTATCTATGAGAAAATCGGATCAAAGTTTGAGAATTACATGATTGATGAATTCCAGGATACATCACGGATACAGTGGAGTAATTTCAGTAACCTTGTTGAGAATAGTATGGCTGAGGGTTTTGACAACCTGGTTGTGGGAGATGTAAAACAAGCAATATACAGATGGAGAAACAGTGACTGGAGGATTCTTGGACAGGAACTTGATAGTCTTATAGATAATGATCGCTATTTGAGTGAACCATTGGCGGTTAATTGGAGAAGCCGGTCAAATATTATTGCATTTAATAACAAGCTCTTCACTCTGGCTCCTCAAATTATTGATGAAAGATTAAGTGAGTCTAATAATCAGGTAAACTTCAGCAAACTATATTCCGAGGCTGTCCAACATGATCCGGGCATTAATCCGGGGGGATTTATCAGGATGGAGTTTCTTAAGGACGATGATGAAAAGACATGGAAAGAAATTGTTCTTGAACGTCTGCCAGGTATTATTGAATCCGTTCAGGACAGGGGATATAAAGCCTCTGATATTGGTATCATTGTGAGGGAGAGTAAGGAAGGAGCACTTATCCTGAGGTCAATGATAGAATACAGCAATTCCTGTGAGCCCGATAAATTGGAAAGATATAATTACAACCTTTTATCAAATGATTCATTGCTGCTGTCCAATTCACCAGTGATCTGTTTCATTATCTCTGTTCTTACTGTTGTAAATAATACATCCGATATGATAAACAGAGCAGCCATGTTGCGGATGTATCTTTTAGCCAAAGGTGAAAAGACAGCTGATTCAGTACCCCTGGTAAATGATGAGCTCCAGGATACATCAAGAAAATATTTTCCTGAAGGGTACGAAGCATTGCTTGACAAGATAAATCAATACACTCTTTTCGAGGCAATCGAAAATATTATTGGCTTTTTTGATTTGGGCAGTTATCCGCATAATGTTGCATATTTAAATACTTTCCAGGATTATGTCATTGTTCTTAGCGGCTCAAAATACTCTGATATAAATGCATTTCTTGAATGGTGGGAGACAACAGGGTCAGGTAAGTCTGTTGTTTTACCGGAGGACGAAGAGGCAATAAGAGTCCTGACCATCCATAAGTCAAAAGGACTTGAATTCAAAATAGTCATCCTTCCTTTTATTTCCTGGCAACTGGATCACCCGGCATTCAGCCAGCCCTTTCTTTGGATCAGGCCTCCGGAACCATTTGATGAGCTGGGAATTGTTCCCATCAGGTATGGTAAGGCTTTGAATGATACACTTTTTAAAGAGAACTACCTTGAGGAGAGATATTCTGTATTTCTTGATAATATTAACCTGTTGTATGTGGCATTAACCAGGACAAAGGATGCTCTGTTCGGATTTTCACCATCGTCAAAGAATTCAGATAATACAATAGCTGGTGTTTTAAAAATTGCTTTGTCAATGGAGGAAACAAAATATGAAGAAAGGACACTGGTACTGAGCAGTTATTTTAATAATGAAACACAGGTATTTGAGTATGGTGAAATTCCTGATAATAAGACTTATAGCACAAAGCCTGAAAGCATTTTCAATCCTGTTTACCCTGTTCATCACAATATGGGATCACTGAGACTGAAACTTCATGGTGAGAATTATTTCTCATCAGAAAGCAGGGCTGTCAGGGAAAAGATTAACTATGGAAAGCTCATGCATGAGATTTTTGAAGGGATTAACACTCTTGAAGATATAGAACCTGCTGTAAAAAAATTGGTTCTGGAAGGAAAACTGCCGGGAGAAGAGTCAGTAATTATGACAGAGAGAGTTAAAAAATTAATCGCCAGGCCTGAGGTGTCAGGATGGTTTATGTCTGAAAATGAGGTAATGACTGAGGCAGGTATCTTATTAAAAACAGGCACAACAAGGCGTCCTGACAGGGTTATTTTCAGGGATGGCAGGACAATTGTAATAGATTTTAAATTCGGAGAGGAGCATGACAGTCATATTGAACAGGTAGATCAGTATCGTCGTTTACTTAGTGATATGGGTTACGACTCAGTTGATGCCTTTATATGGTACGTAGATAAGAACAAAGTAATTTCAATATAAATTCAGGTGAAGAAGGGATATTTAAGAGAGTATGCCTGGGGGCATGATCGCAGGTTCAATGCCTATTCAAATTACTTCAGGGCTAAATATGGAGCAAGGGTTCAGAAGGTATCTATTGATGCAGGTTTTACATGTCCAAACCGTGACGGTAAAAAAGGGATAGGAGGATGCACCTATTGTAATAATGACGCTTTCAATCCATCATATTGTATTCCCGAAAAATCTGTTTCACAGCAAATCCGTGAAGGGATTGAATTTCACAGGTGGAGATATTCTGAGGCAGGATCCTACCTGGCGTATTTCCAGGCATTCTCAAATACCTATGCAGATATCGACAGGCTTAAACTTTTGTATGAAGAGGCACTTGAATATTCGGGTATAACAGGACTTATAATCGGAACCAGACCCGATTGTGTTGATGAAGAGATTTTGGGTTATCTTAAGGAACTATCAGGAAGATGTTATCTGGCTGTTGAATACGGAGTCGAATCATGCTATGACAAGACATTAAGGAGGATCAACCGTGGGCATTCATTCGCTGAGGCAAGGGATGCAATTGAAAGAACTTCAGCTTTGGGTATAAATACCGGGGCTCATTTTATATTTGGACTACCGGGTGAAACAAGGGATGAGATGCTGAATCAGGTTGACATAATATCGGGGTTGCCATTGAAAACAGTTAAATTTCATCAATTGCAGATCATTAAAGGAACTGCAATGGAAAAAGAGTTCAGTGAAAAACCTGGTGATTTTGACCTCTTTTCATGGGAAGATTATCTCGATTTTATAATTCAATTCCTGGAAAGGCTTAATCCTGCCATTGTTGTTGAGCGATTTACAGGAGAAGCCCCGCCCCGATACCTGACAGGTGAAGGATGGGGGAAAAAGCGTGCCGACCAGATAGTCAATCTTGTGGAAAAGAGACTGGAAGAGCTTGATACTTGGCAGGGACGGTTATATACAAGCAGGGATCAGGGATCAGGAATCAGAGATCAGGAATTTGGAAACAGGAGAAAAATTATTACTAATGGGAAACTGCAAGACCTGCATGACCAGGGAAACCGCAAGACAATAAAATGACATATTTTCTTGAGACAATAGCAAAGTCACTGATAAAAGAAGTTCGGTAATACACTGAACAGGCATTGTCTTGTTTTTCCAAGCAGGCGGGCCGGACTTTACCTGCTTAAATACCTGGCTGCAGAAACTGATAAACCTGTATGGGCACCTTCAATAATGACAATTAGTGAATTGTTCCGTTCATTCTCACATTGCAGGTGGCAGGAAATGAGATACTCCTGTTTGAATTATATAAAATATACAGGGATATAAAGAAGACACCTGAGAGCTTTGATGATTTCTATTTCTGGGGCGACATGCTACTTAATGATTTTGATGATGTGGATAAGTATATGGCTGACGCAACTATGTTGTTTCGTAATGTTCAGGATATTAAGGATATTGATCAGAAGTTTGGTGGATTAGCGGATGAGCAGATAGAGATCGTAAAAAGATTCTGGATCAATTTTGATCCTGAAAGACCCACAGGTGAAAAAACAGATTTTATTAGCATCTGGTCGATCCTGACAGCTCTTTATACGGGATTCCGAAAAGGATTGAAAGACCGGGGTCTTGCATATGAGGGAATGATTTTCCGGGAGTTGGCAGAAAGTTCTGAACATGATATTTTTCCTGGTGAAAAGTGGGACATGCTTCATTTTATTGGGTTTAATGCTTTGAATGAATGTGAGAAAACAGTGATGCTAAAATTCAGGAAAGCAGGAAAAGCGCGATTTTACTGGGATTATGATATTTCTTTTATCAGGGAAGGGAAACTCAATTCAGCAGGGTTTTTTATGAGAGACAACCTGACCAGATTTGGAAATGATATGCCAGCCGACTGGAATTATACTACCATGCTTTCAGTAGCTGGCTCTGATGTTTCACGGCGGGTAATTGAAACCTCATCTGATGTTGCACAGGTAAAACTAATACCAGGTCTTGTGAAGGAGTTGCCTGATCTGCTGCCTCAAAACGCGCATCACACTGCTGTTATCCTGGCTGATGAAAACCTGCTTTTACCTCTTCTTTCAAGTCTTCCGGAACATGCCGGTGACATTAATATAACAATGGGTTATCCTCTCCGGCAAACTATGGTTTATACTCTTGTACATCATCTGATTGAACTTCAGAAGAACTCTGTCGTAACAGGTGGGGTGGTTAGGTTCAACTACAAGGATGTTATCAGCATCCTGAAGCACGACCTTGTAATAATGATCATGAAGGAAGAAGACAGTGATATCCTTGACAGGATAATAAGTTTAAATCTTTTATGGGTACCTTCTGACATGTTTGCAGGTTCGGTGCAACTTAAGGCAATTTTCAACAGACCTTCCAATCCTGCTCAACTGGCGGAATATATTAAATACATACTGTCGGTAATTGCCTCGGATAATGAAAGCACAGAAGAAACTACCGGTTCATCACTGATGCGCAGGAATATTCTTAACGAATTTATTTACAGGGTTGTCTTATCTGTAAACAGGCTTGAGACAATAATCAGAGCAGGAGATGTTGTTTTCACCAATGATACATATGCAAGGATACTTGACAGATTATTGCGTATGCAGTCTGTGCCGTTTTCAGGGGAACCTTTGTCCGGGATCCAGATTATGGGAATCCTTGAAACAAGGGCTCTTGACTTTAAAAACCTTATCATCCTCTCAGTTAACGAAGGAATTATGCCTGCTATATCATCAGGGTCCTCATTCATTCCTTTCAGTTTGCGGGAAGCCTTCGGACTGCCCTCTCTGAATCACCAGGAATCAATATATGCTTATCATTTTTACCGGCTTCTTGAACGAGCCGAGAACGTTACTTTTATATATAACTCAAACTCAGAAGGACTTAAAAGCGGGGAGATGAGCAGGTTCCTGTTGCAGATGAAATATGAAAATGGCATAAAGCCCGATTTCCTTAATCTTGGCTTTGAGATACGGACAAACAATACACTGAGTGAAAAACTGGCAAGAACAGGTGAACATACAAAACAGTTGAGGAAACAATTTACCGGAAAAAAACAGCATTCGTTGTCACCATCCGCAATAAACACATGGCTTAACTGCAGGATGAAATTTTACTATCGATACATCAACAGGTTAAAAGAGGCAGATAAAATTTCAGCTGATGTTGATCCTGCAATCCTTGGTAATATCCTCCACGAAACGATGAAGATAATATATAAGGATTACAGGAGTCAGTTAATTACTTCTGAGATACTTGATTCGTTGCTAAAGAGCGGGCTGATGCTGGAAGATATAATAGAAAAAGCAATCAAGGAAAGATTCAGGAAGATGACAGACGAGATCACAACCGGAAATGAGATAATAATAAGGGATGTTCTGCTGACTTATATTAAGAAGATACTTAAAGCAGATAAACAAAACGTTCCCATTACCATATTGGATCTGGAAAATTTTTATGGTTTTGATATTGCAGTTAACAGGGAGAATGAAATACTTAACATTAAAGCAGGTGGGATAATTGATCGTATTGATGAAGTGGGTGGTATTACAAGAATTGTTGATTACAAGACCGGAACCGTTGCTGACTCAGTAAATTCTATAGCAGATCTTTTTAGTGACAACAGGAAGAAGGAGTATGATGGCTGGCTTCAAACTCTGTTATACTGTGAAGCCTGGTTGAGCGTACACCCTGATCACCCGGTGAGACCTTCAATCTATAAAATTAGAAAAATATCAGACGAGAGTGTTGATGACAGATTGTTGATAAAAACTGGCAGGCAGGATATAGCTATTATAAACGATTATAATGAGGTCAGGGATGAATTTCTCAGGGAATTGAGAAAAATTATCCTGGTAATTTTCGATGAGGCGGAGCCTTTTAGCATGACAACAGATAACAGGGGAAAATGTACATTTTGTGAGTATAAAAGACTATGCATGAGGTAAATTGAGATAGTGTTTAATTTCCTGATATCATTTTTTTTCATAATTTGGCTTAACAAATTTATCTCAACCCCATGGTCAGACGATATTCCACTTACCGTACAGAGCTCAAAAGTGTTAAATTCATTGCGGATGATGGCCGGACATGTCCCAGGACAGCAATTGTCACTTTCCTCGATGAGGAAGGGGAAGAAGTTGGATCTGAGCTCTTTGGAGCCGTTGACATCAATTTTGTGTACGAAATGATAAAAGAGGGCCAGTTCCTGAACCTCGATGAATACTATATTTCAGAGTTTTCACTTTCCTCATTCAGACAGCATAATGGCTACGAAAAAAAAGAATTGGTTCCAATAAAAGGGTTATCTGCAAAAAATGCCTTTTTTGAGGCAAGGATAAGCACAGATTTTAGCTTCTCATCCTTTTCAGATGGTGATATCAATTTTGACGGAAGTCATTTTGCAAGGGGGAAAGTACATTTTAATGGTTCGGTATTTGGAATGGGTAATGTGGTATTTTCTAATACTTATTTCCGCGATGGGAATATAGAGTTTACAGGGTCTCAGTTTGGTGATGGTGACTTCCTTTTCAAAAATGCAGTTGTGCTTGATGGCAAAAAAGATTTCCAGGATTTACAATTCGGAAACGGTGAAGTAAGTTTTGCCAATACAGAGTTTAACAGTGGGGAACTGCTTTTTATTAATACCCGTTTTAACTCAGGAAAGTTCAGTTTTAAAGTAACAAGAATAACAGGAGGAAGGATCGATTTTCATTATTCTGTTTTTGGTGACAGTGAGATACAATTTGAAAGAACTGAATTTGGAAATTCCCGGGTAGACTTCAGAACAGTTGATTTCGGATCCGGCAGAATCAATTTTAACCGATCGGTTTTTGGAACCGGGGAGGTTAATTTTGAGGGTGCATCATGCAAGGCAGGCAAAATGCAGTTTAAGAAAGCTGAGATGGGTGCTGGTCAGAAAAATTTCAGCCTGATGGAGATGGAAAATGCTGATGTCAGTTTTGAACGGACCAGTTTTGGATCGGGGGACGTGAGTTTTTATTCCTCATCATTTAGCTCCCTCTCACTGAAGTCCTGCCATCTGGATTCATTATTTTGATCTGCGCCTGTCCAAAGCTAATTTTTTTGATATCTCAGATACTATTGTGCGGGATATAGTTGACCTTGAACCTTATGATTTCCCTGTAGATATTAAGACCTTTGATATGTCGGGTATGAGTCTTATCGGAAAGTTGTATATAGACTGGAGACTAAATAAATGTCAAGAAATCCATTGTAGCACAGGAGGGAACCAACCTGAGACAGAAATCTGAACAATTCAGAATTCTCAAAGAGAATTTCAGCAGTACAGGAAAATATGATGATGAAGATAAAGCTTATATAATGTTTAAACGCTATGAAGTCATATCGTTGCTTACAGAAAGGAAGGAAAAGGGGGGAATAACAAGGTTTGCAGCATATATCCCTTACGGCTTTCAATGGCTGGTTCTTGATAAAATAGGGATTATATGCTACTTCACCTGGGAGAGTGCTGTTCAGCGTCATTGCATTCTGGTTTTTCTTTGGTCTTGCATATTTTGTAGTGATACTTACAGATTTGGTAAGACAGTATCCTCTGTTGCCAATCCAGACACTGATGTCGACTTTTGTTCAATCCTTTTACCACAGCGCTATTACCTTTTTTACAATAGGTTATGGTGATGTATTATCCGGTAGGATTCAGCCAGGATTATTTCCGGACTTGAGGGATTTATCGGAGTATTTTTGATGTCGTACTTCACAGTGGCTTTTGTACGTAAGGTACTGAGATGAGTTTCATTTCTCTATCTCTCTCTGCAGGGCGGCCATTTTAATTGCAGTAACGGCTGCCTCATCACCTTTATTACCATGTTTGCCACCGGCCCTGTCTACAGCCTGTTCCTGATTCACTGTAGTGAGTACTCCAAAAATAAAGGGAATGTTATATTCAAGATTAAGATGGGTAATTCCCTGGGTGACACCCTGGCAGATATAAGTGAAATGGGGTGTCTCTCCCTGTATTACGCATCCCAGGCATATCACAGCGTCCAGATCATCATATTCTGCCAGTAACTGGGCTCCCAGAGTAAGCTCAAAACTTCCGGGAACATGATTTACAACAATATTTTCATTACTGGCACCATGTTTTTTCAAGTGTATTAACTGCGCCTTCCAGCAAGTGCCCAGGTAACCTCCCTATTCCAGTCTGAAACCACAATTCCGAATCTCATATCTGCTGGCATCCGGGACTGACTCCTGGTCATAAGCTGACAAATTGATTGTACTCATTGATATCTTCTAAAAAAAACCATCAGGCTTATTTAAAAATGCCGGATGCGTAATATTGTTAATACCTAATCCATGAAAAACTTATTTCATAAGCAACTTTACCCTGGCAATATATTTATCAATTGTCATTCCCTCTGTGCTCTCCGGATATTCATCTGTATTCTCTCGTATAATTTTAAGGCATCGGAATACTTGTTTGACAATTCATAAAGTTCAGCTGCTTTCATCAGAAACACGGGAGTGTTAAACGAATTGTTGGCATAATCAGCAGCTTCCATATATTGGGATAACACCTTTTTCCGTATTCCCCAAGTTCAACATAGGCATCACCTATTGCACCAATAGCCAGGGAACCAATGACCTTATCTTTTTTTGATATTTATTCAAGTAATCAATTGCCTGCTCATAATCTACCGAGATGCAGATAACAAATTCCTGCACTATAATATGCAAGATTGCCCGTGTTTGTATGTTTGTAATCATTGGCAATATCAAGAAACCCAAGATAGTTGCCATCTCCGTTAAGTGCAAGGTTTAGTGGAGTCCATTCTCAAGATATCTTTCGGCCTGGTACATCTGGGACTGGGCTTCGTATTTCTCTTGCTGAGATAGAGCTTTCCAAGCCAGACCAGACCAACAATAACTACTATTACTACCCAGTACAATCAACAGTGATTTATAATTCTCCTCCAGAAATTGTTCTGTTTTTGTTAGTGTCTCCTCAACACTTAATAGTCTGTGGATTTGTGTCCTTTTTCTTTTTAGCCATACTGGTCTATACTGTTTGAACTTAAAAAATTTACCTCCGCAAAAGTAATTTTTTTCAGATAATTATAAAACAATTCGTTTAAAGATTATTTGTCTGAAATATAATATTTGTAAGTTCCATAATACATTGATTTTCAGTCAGTTGATTCATGGCTATACTTGTATACATAGTACCAGGGTTTTCGTATACTAATTAACAGTATTCATGATTAAAAAAGAAACAATTTCATACAGATGGACACAGTGTTTAGCTTCGTTGAAGGCTATCGACATTATCGAAAATGCAAATCATTTATATCTAATGCTCTTTGTAAATCTCAATACTGGGGTTGTGCTTGATGTCAGGAAAATCTATGGATCAGTCTAACTATTAAACCATCAAGTTATTGAAAGATAACACGTAATGCTGTACCCATGTACCTTAAGAAGCTTGTACTTACAAATTTTAAAAACTACGATCTCACTGAAATTGAATTTTCACCAAGAATAAATTGTTTAATCGGGCAATAATGGTGTAGGAAAAACCAACATTCTTGATGCGATACATTACTTATCGTTGACGAAAAGTTTTTTTAATACTATTGACAGTATCAATATACGACATGGGGAGGAATATCTTTATCATAAACGGGACTTTTGTCAGAAATGGAGAGGAGGACTAATATATATTGTTCTTTTCAAAAGCAGAACAAAAACAGCTTAAGAGAAACGGTAAAGAATACCGGAAGTTATCGGACCATATTGGAAGATATCCGGTTGTGATGATATCACCGGCTGAAGTGCGCTGATTACCGAAGGTAGTGAGGACAGACGACGGTTTCTGAATAAAATAATTAGCCAGTATAACGGAGAATATCTCGATTCTGTTTTGAAATACGGCAAGGCCTTCAGCAGCGAACCAGCAATTAAAGGAGTTTAAGGCTGCATGGACGATTTGATAACGATGTTCTTTCAATATGGGATGCCCAGCTGGTGAAGTATGGGAGTATGTACATCAATGAAAGTCAGGTACTCTGGTAGAGGAACTTATTCCTGTATTCCAGGAGTATTATTCCCTTATTTCATCAGCAAAGGAAAAAGTTAAGCTTGTCATATAATCTCAACTTTCAGAAGGGAATTTCCTGGATGCCCTTCAACCTCTCTCACAAAAGACAGGTTTCTTGAATATACAACTGTCGGGAATACATAAAGATGACCTTGTACTTGAAATGGATGGCTACCCTGTAAAATCGACGGGTTCACAGGGACAGCAGAAGTCTTACCTTGTTGCCCTGAAGCTGGCAAAATTTGATTATATAAAAAGAAAATCAGATGTATCACCGATACTGTCTACTGGATGATATCTTTGATAAATTCGATGCAGAAAGGGTAGAACAGATCATTCGACTTGTGGGTAACCATAGGTTTGGTCAGATTTTTATAACAGATACAAACCAGGATCGTCTGCATGACATCCTCTCATCTCTTGATACTGAATATAAGTTGTTCAGAATCAGAAATGGCGGTGAATGAGATAATCGAAAACAGATAGGAATAATATGAGAAGAAGCAAGACCATATCGCTCGCTGAAGCAGTTAAGGATTATATCAACGAAATGAATTTTGGTGAGAAGCTGGAGGAAGCTTCTGTATGAATTCATGGGAAGAGATTGTAGGAAAAGCAATCAGTTCCAGGACCTCAAAATATATATTAAGGATCATGTTCTCTTTATACATCTTAATTCATCAGTTGTGAGAAATGAGCTTCTGATGCTCAGAGAGGAACTCAGAAAAAAACTGAATGAGAAAGCCGGTGCCGAAGTGATAAGGGAAATTGTACTTCGCTAAGCGACCGCCAACCTTCGCCAAGGCTACGGCTGACAAAGCAAGGCTGCATGACTGCATTACCGCAAGACATTCAATCAATACTATACTCAGTTCCCCTAATACAGATTGTCTTTTCAAAATTTTTCTTGGAAGTAAACTGGAAATTACTTTTACCGATTGCAGGCTTACCTTTCTCTTATCCACTTTAATGCAGATATTCGAAGCATCATCCTTAAAACGGATAAAGTCAGCCAGCAGTAGCGCTTTTTCAATGCCGTCACCGCGCCTAAAGTTCCAAACCTCATCAGGAAATGCCAGTCTCTTGCCATCATAAATGGATTCATCAGGAAAGGTATCCAATGCTGTATAAACCTCTGAATATGTTTTACCATTCAAGTCTGTAAAACAGACAGGATTCCTCTCCATTGCAGCCTTGATGAAAGGGAGCCAGTTGATCTTGTCCATCTGCCTGTAAGTATAGAGTGCAATGAGTGCCTGTTCAGACTTATCCGCGTTTTTGTGTATAATCGAAATGATCTCATCGCGGCTGTTGTCTATGGATATGGGTAGAGTACCGGTATCTATGAAATCTTTATCTGTATCTGGCAATTTCGGGTCGGTGAAAATAAATTTTTTCAAATCGAAGAACATATCATGTAGAATCCCGCCAAATCTTCTCCTGCTGCATCTATGAACTGTTCCTCATACTCCTCTAGTGTTTTCCCAGGATTATTGTTAAGGATTTCCTCAAAATCATTAAGTGTAATTTTATTTATAAGAGGACTGAGATGGAATTCATCTCCTTCAATTTCCCTGATAAGAGAGTCCCTTACATCGGGAGATACATTATACTTGCTGGTATGCTCATATTCAAACATTTTCTCCAGAAGAATATATTTCTGTTTCCCTGACAGTTGGATCTGTACTGGTAAAGGGCCTTGTATTTTGATTTAAACCTTAGGAAATTGATAAATATGATGCAATTGAGTTTTGTTGTCAGAAATTCCCTGAGTTTTTTAGTAAAGCAATCGTACGATTTTTTATCAATAGTAGCTTCATTGTAAAGACTATGAATATATCCTGAAATATGTGACACAATGGTAATTTTTTCATTCTCCATGGCTCTTCTTGCTTTTTCAGACAGAGATGTTCCGTTATACCACATGTTCTTAGTGACAATTCTGCGTTATTTGTAATCAATCCCTCTTTCTCCATAATAAAATTCTGGGAATGAAGAGGGGTGGCAATAAGAAATATTTTTTCGAGTGGGATTCTGCCAACAACAAACATAGCAGCTGCATAAAGAGCGGATAACGAGACACATTCGCCTGCTCCTGAAGTAAAATTTTCTTTGTACCTGAAAGCACCCATAGCTTCAATGGTCTCCGTTTTCCAGTAAGGAATGATATCAGAGTTAAATTTGTCAAGACCAAAATGTTTCCGGATATCAATATCAAAGTAATATTTATCACCCTCATAGCCAAAAAGAGCATTGGACTGACTAAGCAATCCAATATCAAAAAAATCATAAACCTGTTTATCTCTTTACTTTTTGTAGTCAGACCCCATGTTGAGAGATCCAGATTGAAAATATAATTTTGAATAATGAATTGTTTAACCCTGTTGGCCTTATATGTAAACTCTTTTTTCTCAATATCTTTAAACCATGGATCATCCCTCCATTCCCATAATTCTTCAGACATTATATTAGCAAGCAGCAGGGGATAAAAGAGGTCAGGAAAAATGAAAATCTCCATATCGGAGAAGGTAAAAGCAGACGAATATTTTTCGAGAGTTTTATTATCGGAAAAGTCAATGCTAGTTATTGAATCCATTATATCGTTCTTATAATTCTATAAATCTAATAACACAAAGCTTGTTTAAAAGTTTATCACAGAACCTTTCAATGTTCTGAAAAGAAGAAATTGGCTTCCCTTTTTGCATTTTCATCACTATCGGATCCATGAACAGCATTCATCTGAACGGATACAGCATAAATCTTTCTGATAGTGCCCGGATCAGCCTTCTTAGGATCGGTAGATCCGATTAGCTTCCGGAATTCTTCAACTGCATTGTTATGTCTAAGGATCATAACAAAAACAGGTCCTGACGTCATAAATTCGATCAAGTCCTTCAAAAAAAGGTTTGTCCTTATGCACCTCATAAAATGACTCTGGCCTGAGGAGGTCATCCTTACCATTTTAAGGCAGAAATTTCAAATCCTGCTTCATTTATCATGGCCAGAATAGGGCCTGTTTTGCCTGTTCTGACTGCATTGGGCTTTATGATCGAGAAAGTAAATTCGGCATTCATTAGGTTCAATATTTGAAATTGTTCACAGGATAACTCTTAAGGAATATTTTTTATCTTTGTCAACTTATAAAAACTGTAGCAAAAGTGGCGGATTTATCCAGAAATACCAAAGAATTAGTAAAACTTTTTCACATCTCAGAACATCCTCCTAATATCTCATATAAATCCTGATGGTGATGCAATAGGCTCTCAGTTTGCTTTTTATCATTACCTAAAATCAAGGGTAAAAAGGTAAACATGTTTGCCCCAAATAACATCCAGGAATTTCTGAAATGGATGGATGGTCAGATCAGATCTCGATTTTTATAAGGAAAAGAAAAAAATGTAAAAGACTGATGGACGAAGCGGATCTTATAATAATGTTTGATTTTAATCAGCCAAACAGACTTGGGGAGGCAGAAAATATTGTGAGAGCTGCGCTTGCAAAAAAAGTTATAATTGACCATCATCTGAATCCTGAGAGCTTTGCGGATCTAATTATTTCAGATTCTACTAAATGTTCCACTGCCGAACTGGTGTACGAGATTATATTTGAGATAAATGGTGAGGACTTTTTGAGCAAATCTTATGCTGAAGCATTGTATGTTGGAATATGACTGACACAGGAAATTTTGAACATGGATCGTACTCTTCCAGGACTTTCAGGATTGTCGCTGACCTTCTAAATACGGGCATTGAAAAAGAAAAAATCCTCAACCTTATTTATAATAATTTTTCTATCGATCGGATGAGACTCCAGGGATTTGCCCTGAATGAGAGGATGGTGGTTCTTCCTGAATACCACACTGCATATATATATTTGTCAAAGCTTGATCTTAAGGCGTACAATCATGTTAAAGGCGACACTGAAGGATTTGTAAATATGCCACTGTCAATAAAAGGGATCTATTTTACTGCAATGTTTATTGAAAAGGAGAATTTTATTAAACTCTCCTTCAGGTCAAGTGGCAGTTTTCATACGAATGAGTTTGCCGCAAGATATTTTTCGGGGGGAGGGCACCGCAATGCATCAGGTGGAGAATACCGTGATAGTCTTGAGAATACAATTGAATATTTTCTCAAGTCACTTAAGGAAGTGGAGGTTGTATTTTAGATAATAAAATTTTGATACTTGTGAAGAATATTTTTTTAGTACTTTTTATATTTTCTTCCGGACTCATTTCGTGCAGGAACAATGCAATAAAATCAGATCGTGCCGGTAAACCGGGAAAAGAAGAAATGGCCGATCTCAACAGGTATTTTGTACAGAAAGACAGGGAAAGGATTCAAAACTATATTGATCGTAAGGAGCTTCATATGAAAGAGTCTGGAACTGGCCTGTGGTATCAGATAATCAAGGAGGGCAGGGGGAGGACTTTTGAGGAAAACGACAGGATAGAATTTGATTATAATTGTTCATTACTTGATGGTACTCCCTGTTATTCCTCTGATGATCTCGGACCTAAGGAGGTGGTGTTGGGAAGGACTGATATTGAACAGGGACTTAATGAAGGTCTGAGGATGCTTAAACCGGGTTCGGAGGCAATTTTCATCATACCTCCATTTCTGGGTTATGGCCTACTGGGCGACAGAAAAAAGGTACCCCCCAGGGCAGTACTTGTATATAGTGTTTACAATTTGCGGACCGAATAATATATTAATGGATTTAACGTTTCTTGAATATGTTCTGATTATCTAATTCAATGTTAACTATGGTAGAGAAAAAAATATTAAAAATGTCATGGCTGATTGCTATTGTATTTATTATTTCATTCAATTCATGTAATCCTGCAAAGCAATATGAAAAAGATGAAGAATCTGCTATCCAGGATTATCTTGCCAGCAACAACGGACTTAACTTTGAACTCAAGCCTAGCGGTCTGTATTATTCCGAGACACAGGTAGGGACCGGGATTGCACCGGTTGCTCATGACACGGCTTATGTTATGTATACTGCAATGTTTCTTAATGGGACTGCTTTTGACACAAACGTTGGTACAACAGATACGCTTGTATTTCCTGTCTCAGAGAACTACATGGTAAAAGGTTTTGATGAAGGTATCACGTATATGAAGGCAGGTGGCAAAGCATTGCTTCTTTTGCCTTCTTCACTGGCCTATGGCGCTACAGGCTGGTATACTATAGGAGGCTATACTCCTCTTTTATTTGATGTGTATCTCGCCAGGGTAGTAAAGGGACCCGGTAAATAGCGTCACCTAAGTATAAATATTACAAGTCTTCCATTAAGCTCAGGAGGGTTTAAACGCCATTCTGATATTTCCAAAGTCCTTATTGATTCCGAAGTAAGTGAAATATCAGATGCAATACACAGGAATGTATCGGGCCGGCACACAGAAAGAAGTGTATCAGCCATTTTTTGTGCTCGATACGGTGTCTCCATAAATATCTGAGAAAAACCCTCTGAAGCTCTTTTTTCCAGGTCCTTTATTTTTGAAGCTCGTTCAGCAGGCTTTACAGGCAAATAACCATTGAAACAAAACTGCTGTCCGTTCATACCTGAAGATATTAAAGCTAATAATATTGATGATGGACCGCTTTGAGGTATCACATCAATTCTTTTTTTGTGCGCTAGTGCTACAATCCTGGCCCCCGGGTCAGCAATTCCAGGCAGGCCGGCCTCACTCATGACACCACAATCTGATCCATTCATTATCGGATCCAGGAAATGTGAGATTTCTGAATCTGCTGTGTGTTCATTTAATTCAAAGAAAGTTGTATCATCGATTGGAAAATTTCTATCGATAAGCCGGAGGTACCTTCTTGCACTTCGGATATCCTCAACAATGAAAAAACGAAGCTCTCTTGTCAGGCTGAGTACTGTTTCAGGGATGACCCTGGAATATTCTGGTCCGCCCAGCGTAACCGGTAACAGATATAGCTTTCCTTTCACACTTATGCGATTATTAGTCAAATATAGCAATTAATAAGGTCCTGAAGCTATTTACAATATTTATCATTTCTGTTGACAATTTTCTATTTTTAATATAGGTTTGTCGTGAAATATTCAAATTGTGAAAATAACATTTCTAGGTACTGGAACATCCCAGGGTGTACCTGTAATAGCATGTGAGTGTACCACCTGTCTTTCAAAGGATACCCATGATAAGAGACTAAGAACATCTCTTCTACTTGAAACAACGGAAACCACTCTTTTATTTGATGCTGGTCCTGATTTCAGGCAACAGATGCTGGCTCATCATGTTACAAAGCTCGATTCAATTCTTCTTACACATGAACATAAGGATCATATTGCAGGACTGGATGATGTAAGGGCATTTAATTACAAGAGTAAGGATGCCATTGACATTTATGCTGAAGAGAGAGTACAAAAAGCAATTAAGAGGGAATATTCATATGTGTTTTCTGAGTACCAGTATCCCGGGGTTCCCAAAATGAGACTAAACCCGATACCTGATCATAATTTTACTATAAAAGGTATAACGATAACCCCTGTCAGGGTTTTTCATTACAGGCTTCCCGTATTTGGTTTCCGGGTTGGTGATTTTGCATATATAACAGATGCCAATTATATCCCCGGAGAGAGCAGGGAGAAACTTATCGGTGTAAAATATATGGTAATTAATGCCCTGAGAAAAGAGAAGCATATATCGCATTTTAGCTTACGCGAAGCCATTGATTTCATTAGAGAAATATCACCGAAGAAAGCCTATATAACACATATAAGTCACCAGATGGGCAATTATTCAGTTGTATCTAAAGAACTGCCTCCAGGCATATTTCTTGCCTATGACGGATTAAGTTTTATGTGTGATGATTGAAAAGACAATTCAATTTATTGTTTTTTTTCTTGAAAGTAGTGTTGAGCTTTTTCTGATAGCCAGGGGAGAAATAATACCTGTTCCTGCCAAGTTGTTCAGTGTTAATATGTGATGCAGCTCTTCTCTTTTTATAATATGGATTTTTTCTTCAAGTGGCGCATGAACATGCAAACAAAATTAAGAAGGTGATTAGCAGGGACTTTGATATTTTGATGAAGTTAGACATTATCACATCTTAATTTGAAACGAATCTAAAAGTACAACTTATTTAGAAAAAAGAAAATAATTGCATCATTATTCTTATATATCAGGCCCTGGAAAAGATTTTTTTAATGAATAGGATGTTTTATATTGCATAATTATTCAAAGCTATTTTCAGCCCATGGTTTAATCCGGGTTTGTCGGAGACAGTTTATTATGAATGGTTTGGTATTCAATAATTTAGTTGTTTTAAAAATCACTGAAGTTGTTAGGACAAATTTCATAGTTCCGGGGATTGACATTTTTATGTGTAAACTAATTATTATTTCAAGAAGAAAAGTAGTACTGCTTTCTTTTATTTTAGGATTTTTATATTCACAAACAGTACAATCACAGGACTTCAGAGCATAAGATGACTGACAAACATGGATTGAGAGCAGATAGTCTGATCTTTTCAGACAGCAGTGGTTTATCACTTTCGGTTGCAAGGCCACTTTTTAGTTTCCAACTGGATAATATGCGCTCAATTCGGAAGATGCATCAGTAGAAATAAATGGAGACAGGTTCTATCAGAAGTATGATAGCAACCTATATGTAATAAGCCACATAGGTCACGATCAGAACAAAGGGAGTAAAAGTGGAGAAATTGTATTTGAAAACAGGGGAGTGATACCCTTTCAATTAGTAATGTGCTTATCTTTGGAGAAAATGACAATTCAGTATATATTACAGGTAAAGGACCTGCAGATCTAGCAAGAGCCTGGTTATTTCGTCCGGGATACAGTCCTGTTAGAGTAATATCTGCCTGACAATGCGTGGGAGATGGGATATTCCTCATTAAAGGCTTCCGATGAAATATATCTGTTTGCGCTATTGCCAGAAGGACAGGTATTTAACGGGGGACAGAAACATCGGTATGAGACATTGCTCCCTCCGGAGGCAAGTGTTACTTATACAATGCATATTGATACTTTTGGGGGAGAGTGGCAGAATGGTCTGCGCCTTATGTTCCGTGACAGGTACCTGTATGACCTTGATAATTTTGACAATTCACTATATGAAAGAAAAGACCTGGACTGGATAAAAGAGAGTTATCTAATTGTTCTACAGATGGCTTGGGATAAAGATTTCTATGACCGGTTAAAAGGCAGGTATACATTTCCTGAAGTGATCAAAAATGGAATAAAAAATTTCGGAAAGATCGATGTTTATGGAATTTGGCCAACATGGCCACGGCTGGGTCTTGATCATAGAAATCAGTGGGACCTTTATGGCGATCTTCCCGGAGGAATAAAGCAACTCAGGACCTGGGTGAAAATGTCGCAACAGACCGGAACAAGATTCTTCATAGCTTATAATCCATGGGATAACAGCACTCGTGCTGAAGACCATTACAAGGGGATGGCCAGGCTTATTGATGAAACAGATGCAGATGGAGTTGTTCTTGATACAAGGGGAAGCTCAAGTTATGAGCTTCAGGCAGCTGCTGACAGTGTAAAAGAGGGTGTTATAATGTATTCTGAAGGTATGGCAGTGACCAAGGATATGCCAGGGATTATTTCGGGTCGTGTTCACAATGCAATATATTTAAGTCCTGAATTGAATTTAAATAAGCTGATTAAACCCGATTTTTCAATATTCCGGGTTTGTGATGTTGGAGAAGATATTATTCATCGTGAGTTGGCGATCGCATTTTTCAATGGCTATGGAACGGAATTAAACATGTTCAGACCCGGGAGAAGAGATGACAATTACAGAAGTGATCTTGATTTCCTGTCGCGTACAACACTTATACTCCGACAGAATAACGATGCATTTCTTGATCAGAGCTGGACTCCACTCATCAATACGCGCGCTGATGATGTTTATGTTAACAGGTGGGAATCCGGTGGCAAGACAGTATATACCATATTGAATATGCGACCTGATGGTGTGAATGGAAACCTCTTCAGGGTAAATAAAAACAAAGGCAAACATTTTGTCTCACTATGGAATCATGAGGAAATGGATCCGGTGATGCAGGAAGATGGATATTATGCTGTATCACATGTGGAAGGATGGGACCCTACTTTCAAAGGTACCAGAAAAGAGGGTTCAGTTGATTGCATTGCTGAGTTTCCGGTGCTTATTAGTTCAAAGCTTAAAGGTGATTCATTAAAAATAGGACTTGCTGCCAATGGGGAATTGCTAATTTGGAAAGGGGCGCCATCATATAGTTCGCAATACATTGGATTTCAGAATATTACAGACACAACACTAAGTGTCAAAAGTCTTTTTGGATATTATGAGGGCAAGATTGTATTGCAATTGATGATCAATAAGCACCTGAAAGATGAATGTGTCCTCGAATTGAAAGGGGGTAAGCCATGGGTAATAAGTAAAATTGTCCATACTGTTAGGGCAATCGAGATACCTGAGGATATGGTGCTGGTTCCCAAAGCTTTACTGTCTTTGGATGTCAGTCCAAATGATGATTTTATCCCATATCCAGATCTCAAGGGAGATACCATTAAAGTCGATAGTTTCCTGATTGACAGGTTTCCAGTTACAAATATACAGTACTACAACTACCTGGCAGAGACCGGTTATCAACCTGCTGATACTAGCCGGTACTTAAAACACTGGCTGAGGGGAATATATAAACAGGGGCAGGAAAACTACCCTGTGGTATATCTCAGTTACGAAGATATGGCTGCTTATGCAAAATGGGCTGATAAGCGGCTGCCTACCCAGGTTGAATGGCAGTTAGCGGCACAGGGCACTGATAGTCGTGTACTGGCCATGGGGGAATGAATTCCATGGAACATACTGTAATAATTCTTTTGACAGGCCGACCCCTGTTGATGCTTTTATGAAAGGGAAAAGTCCATACGGCGTGGTTGATATGGTAGGTAATGTATGGCAGATGACCAATGATATGTATTTTAATGGGACGAATTATTTTGCAATAATAAGAGGAGGGAGCTATTATAAGCCTGATTCAAGCTGGTGGTATCTTCAGGGAGGGCCGCAGTCACTAGACAGGACCCAGATGTTACTCCTGGTATCTCCGGGATTTGACAGGAGTCCAACGTTGGGATTCCGGTGCGTGAGGGATGTTAATGGTAAGATACTAAGTGGTAAACACTGAGCTGATTAATATTACTGATCTTCATTTTATTTTACCCGCACCATTACCTATTTCAGGTTGATAAAAATCAGGTTTCAGTCCTGTGATCCTTTGATATGCAGTGGACAAATTTAATATAAATCCGTCCACATCAGACTTTTTAACTATTGAAACAGTACAGCCACCGAATCCTGCTCCTGTCATTCTGGTTCCCACCACGCCGGGAAGCTTTCTACCTTCATCTACAAGAGTATCGAGTTCGAAGCCTGTGACTTCATAGTCATTCTTCAGGGAATCGTGCGACAAATTCATCAGTTCCCCGAAACGGGCAATATTATTGCTTTTCAATACCCCTACAGCTTCATAAACCCTTCCATTCTCAGTGATCACATGTCTGGCTCTTTTCAGGATCACCGGGTCTTTAATATATTTTTTAAGTATTTCTATCTCAGAGGTATCAAGTTCGCTAAGGTTTCTTATCGGTTTATACGCCTGGAGCAATTCAACAGCTCTGTCGCATTCACCCCTTCTTTCGTTATATTTTGAATCAGTGAGTCCTCTTCTTTTGTTTGTATTGGTAATTATCAGGGAGTAGCCGTCCAGTTCAACTGGCACATTTTCATATGACAGAGTATCACAATCGAGAAATATTGCATGATCCTTCTTTCCAAAGCCAACTGCAAACTGATCCATAATTCCACAGTTCATTCCAACAAAGTCATTTTCAGCTCTTTGGCACATTTTTACCAATGCCAGGGTATCCAGTCCGGCATTAAAAAACTCGTTTAAGGCGACAGCCGTTACCATTTCAATTGATGCAGATGATGATAAACCTGCTCCATTGGGCACGTCTCCCCAATACAGAAATTCAAGACCTCCCAGATTGATGTTCTTGCTTAAAAATTCATTTATTACTCCCAAGGGGTAATTTATCCACTTTTTGCCCTCCCTGACAAAGGGGCCGTTTAAAGAAGTGCTTATATCATCGTCAAAGTTTAATGTACTGAATTTAAGTGCATTATCATCAGTCTTGCGTATCAATAAATAGGTGCCGTAGTTCAGTGCACATGGGAAAACATATCCTCCGTTATAGTCAGTATGTTCACCGATCAGGTTAACTCTGCCCGGGGAGAAAAAAAGAACAGGTTTATCATTCCTGTTCCCGTATTTTTGATCAAAATTTTCATATAGGTTGCTCGTCTCCATCTTTATACTTTCAATTTTTTCTCAATTTCGTTAATTTGGTTTCTAAAGTGCTTATCCGTATCAATCAGATTATTCACTGTTTTACATGCATGAAGTACAGTAGCATGATCCTTTCCACCTATATGTGATCCTATGCTTGCAAGAGAAGCTTTGGTAAGACTCTTGGAAAAATACATTGAGACTTGCCGTGCCTGCACAATTTCGCGCTTTCTTGTCTTTCCCTGGATCAGATCTATGGGAATTTTATAATAATCACAGACAATTTTCTGAATATATTCAATTGTTATCTCCCTCCGGGTAGTGCTGATCAGTTTTTCCACCATCATCTTTGCCAGGTCAAGCGTTATCTCCTTCCTGTTTAGTGTTGACTGGGCATACAATGATATCAGCACTGCCTCAAGTTCTCTGATGTTGTTTGAAATGTTCACAGCGAGAAATTCAAATATATCTTCAGGTAATTCAATACCATCATTATAAGCCTTTTGCTTAAGTATGGCTAAGCGTGTTTCGTAATCGGGTCGTTGGAGATCAGCCTGTAAGCCCCATTTAAAACGTGACAGAACCCGCTGTTCCATACCCTGTAATTCAACAGGAGGCCTGTCGCATGTGAGGATAAGCTGTTTACCTGACTGGTGGAGATGATTAAAGATATGGAAAAATATATCCTGTGTTTTTTCTTTTCCTGCAAACTCGTGAACATCATCAAGTATCAGGACATCTATCATCTGGTAAAAATGGAGGAAGTCATTCTTGTTGTTATTCCTGACTGAATCAGTGAACTGGGTCTGAAACTTATTTGCATTTACGTAGAGTACGGTTTTTTCAGGATGTTTTTCCTTTACCAGGATACCAATAGCCTGGGCAAGGTGTGTCTTACCAAGGCCTGAATCACCATAAATCATGAGGGGGTTGAAAGCTGTTCCTCCGGGATTATTCCCTACTGCAATTCCAGCTGATCTTGCCAGCCTGTTACATTCACCCTCAACGTAATTGTTGAAATTGTAGTCAGGATTAAGTTTGGGATCAAAATGTACTTTTTTAATTCCGGGTATTACAAAAGGATTTTTAATTGATGGTTGTGCAGCATCAAATGGTACCTGCACAGGTTTGTTATTAAGATCAGTTTTGTTTCTTGAAGGATACCTGACAGTATATGGCTTACCGTCAGAATAATTGGAATTTTCCATAACGACGTTGTATTCAAGCTTTGCATCAGCACCAATCTCTCGTCTGAGGGTCTTCCTGAGAATATCGATGTACTGCTCCTCCAGGTACTCATAAAAAAACGGACTGGGTACTTGAATTGTCAGAACATTTTTATCCAGTTTCAGGGGAATAATAGGCTCAAACCAGGTCTTGTAACTGATGGATGGAATAATATCCCGTATTATCTGAAGACAGTTATTCCAAACGTCATTATGCGACTTGTTCATGGAATTCGATTTATTTTAAGTTTTAAGGCTAGAATCTCGGTGATTCGGATAGCAATATTTGTAAAAAAAAAACTAATAAAAAAAATTTTTTTTGCTTGACTTTTTCAAAAAAAGTATATGTTTTTAATCATCAACAACTTATGGGATTATTTTTTTTGAATTAAATTAATATATTGATCATCAAACAGATACGAGTTGTGCTTCATTTTTGTATGTGTAATACAATTTATTATGGATTTATAGTCAAAATTCAACATTCAGGCTCCAATAGTAGTAAGATATTGTCAGGGAAACCTGCTGGATTTTTTAATTTGAAGATACAGTGAAAATTAGAAAAAATGATTTAGTTTAATAGTTATTTTTTACCAAAAACAGAAAAGTGAACATATCTTTTGGGATTTGCTTTCATATCCTGCAATAAGAGGTTCAGACTTTCCAGACTATTGGTAATATTAGTATAGAGCGTGTCATTGGTAAGTAGTTGCCCTGCAGTGCCTTTGCCGTCATTCATGTTGTTCATTAGCAAAGCAGCGTTTTCAAGACTGGCTTTAAGCTTCGAAACAGATCCGTAAATATCAGCAGCAGCGAGCGTGTCTGATATAGATTCAAGATTTGTAAATGTCTTTCCCATCTTGTCAGAATTATCTGATAACATTTTGGAAAACCTGGTGATATTGTCGAGTGTGGCTTTAAGTTCTTTCTCCTTTGATCCCAGAACATTATTTATGCTTTTTGTTGTACCGTTCAGATTTGACATTGTCCCAGAAAGGTTTTTCTTAAAATCATCGTCCATTACATCACTGACAGAGCTCATTACAGTGTCAATCTTTGTGATCAGACTGGCAAGCTTATCTTTCACGGGTATCAATTCGGAATCTATTTTATCGGAAAGAGATTCAGCGAGACGGCCGGGAATAGTGTCTCCTTCTGAATAGGTTCCGGGACCCTGACCATAAACAAAATGAACCTTCATACCTCCAAGCAGGGAGACCGGAATGATCTCAGCAACAGTGTTTTTTGGTAATTTAAAATTTTTGTTAACAGAGAAAACAGCCAGAAGCTTTCCGCTCGTGGGATTAAGGAATTTAATAGATTGTACAACTCCTACCTTGAACCCGTTTACCTCAACAGGACTTGATTCTTCCAATCCTCCAACTTTATCATAAACAGTATAGTAAATAGCGGTACTTTTTAAAAGATCCTTTCCTTTTAAAAAATTGAAGAGCCAGATAAATACAAGTATGGTTAGAAGTGCTGTACCCCCTACCTTAACTTCATTTGAGATTTTTTTCATCTGATTGTATGTTTATTTAAGCTTGTTTGTCTCCAATACCTCCTGCAAAGGTAATATTTTGTTGTTCTTTACCGCAATTACGAATGCATCCGGGAAGTCACTTTCTATTTTTTTCCTGTAGGTGGCAGCTGAATCATAATTGGAAAAAGTCCCGGAAGCATATTTATATAATCCATTTGAAGATAATTGAACAACATCTTCTAAGCCGCTGAAATTATCTGGTCTTGTTTCCACTGGGGAGGCAGAGGTGGCAATCTGTACCTTAAAGATCGTCTCAGCAGGTTTTATGACAGTTACCCCGGAACTACCTACCTGCCCTTCTGACTGATTTTTGTCCCACGATATTCCACTCTTACCATCTATTTCATTTATATATTGTTTACAGGCCCTGTATATTGCAGAAGCAAGATAATCCTGTCCCTGTGACGAATTAAGAAATTTTTCTTCAGTAGGATTTGTTAT
Source organism: uncultured Bacteroidales bacterium (assembly GCA_963843635.1). Taxonomy (GTDB): domain Bacteria; phylum Bacteroidota; class Bacteroidia; order Bacteroidales; family VadinHA17; genus LD21. The sequence goes on from CAWJLF010000003.1 coordinate 71,259, forward strand.
AAAACCTGTTTCAACCAGAACACTTGGCATTGTAGTGGTGAATAATACCCAGAAGCCGGCCTGTTTTACATCACGGTCGTTCCTGTTGACCCTTTCCCTGAATTCTTTTTGTATTAGAGTAGCCAGTTCGATGCTCTGTTCCAGGAATACTTTCTGAGTAAGTGAAAACATAATATATGAAACTTCTGATTTTGGATCAAATCCTTCATATTTAGTTGTGTGATCATTTTCCAGAAGAATGACTTCATTCTCCTTCATGGCAACCTCCAGGTTCTGCTTATCTTTCGCAACCCCCATTACATATGTTTCAGCTCCTCTTACGCTCTTTTGTTTAGCCCAGTTGGCATGTATTGATATAAAAAGATCAGCCTTATTTTTGTTTGCAATGTTTGCCCGGTCCCTCAGTTCGGGGAAGGAGTCGGTTCTCCTTGTATAAATAACTTTAGCATTTGGAATATTCTTTTCAATATAATTTCCTGTTTTGAGTGCTATCGCCAGCACTATGTCTTTCTCGCGGCTCATGGAACCAATTGCACCCGGATCCTTTCCCCCATGACCGGCATCGATAACAATCACCCATTTCTTATCATTCCTGATGTCTGTTCCTGATGCGTATACAAGAGTCGCAACAAGAAAGAGGATAATCAATTCTATCAAGTATATATTATTAGTACGTTGTTTTCCGTTTTTAATTTCTGAATGCATTTCTTGTTGGTGTTTTTTAATTAGTTTTGCGCTGGCATCCACAGGATCCTGTAAAAACTATACAAAAATAATATTTAAGTTGTATTTTCTTAAAGAAAAGCGGTTACTTCTGGTGGTCCTGGTGATGGCCCAATTTTTTTCGCTGTTTTCGCAGGAAGTAAAAATCACAACTGACACTCTCCTGGTTGGCAGGGATACCCTGGTAACCGATACAACTTTTACTGGACTGCGAAAAATATCTCCTAACGCTATCGACACCAAGATAACTTATTCATCTGCAGGCTATAAGAAAAATGATTTGAAGAACAGGGAGGTTATCCTTGTAAAATCAGCAGTTGTAAATTACGGGGAGTTGGAGATAAAAGCAGATTCCATTGTCTTTAACATGAATACAAATATCCTTTTTGCGACTGGCAGAAGGGACAGTACCGGTAAAGTTGAAGGAAAACCCGATTTTAAGGATGGTAGTCAGCAATTCACAGCTGATACTCTTACTTACAATTTCAAAACACATAAGGCTCTTATACGTAATATTGTAACCAAGCAGGAGGGCGGGTTGCTACACAGTCAGTTCACCAAGTTACTGGAAGATGGCACCTCAAATATCTCACGCAGTACATATTCGACCTGCGACCTTGATACACCTCATTTCTACATTAATCTTCCAAGAGCCAGGGTTTATCCAGGTAAAAAGATAGTCTCAGGTCCCGGTAATCTTGTGCTGGAAGGTATTCCATTGCCACTGATTATTCCATTTGGTTATTTTCCAATAGAGACCAGGAGAGCGGCATCCGGCATCATTTTTCCCAGGGTGGGGCAGGAGAACCTGAGAGGTTATTCCCTCACTGACGGGGGTTATTATTTTGCTGTCAGCGATTATTTCGATTTGGCCCTTAAAGGTAATGTTTATGCAAATGGGACCTGGATGCTGACAGCCCTGTCGAACTATAAAAAACTTTATAAGTATAGTGGTAACCTGACCTTTAGTTATGCTAATAATATAAGCGGACACTTCGGACTTCCTGATTACAGCAAAGTGATCAATTACCGTCTGGGATGGACATATACCCAGGACCCCAAAGCTTCTCCCGGATCGAGATTCTCCGCAAGTGTAAACATGAGCTCAAACGGGTTTGACAGAAGCAACAGTTACGTGGTGACGGAACATGTTACAACACAGCGGCAGTCAAGTGTCAGCTATTCCAAAACATGGGATGGCACTCCGTTTAACTTATCCGTTAGCGCCAATCACAGCCAGAATGTGAAAACCGGGGATGTCAGCCTTGACCTTCCAAAGGCTAACTTTAATATGAGCAGGATTTTCCCTTTGAAGGGAAAGAACGCCGTGGGTAAAACAAAATGGTACCAGGAACTACAATTATCATATTCAGCATCTCTTGATAACCAGATTAAAACTAAAGACAGCCTTCTCTTTACGAGCGACATTTTCAATAAGATGAAAAACGGCTTTAAGCATGAAATTCCTGTCAGTCTTCAGATACGTCCATTTAATAACTTTACCATTTCCCCGTCCATGACCTATACCGGTGTATTGTATTCACAAAAAATTGAAAAAGTCTGGGATCCAGTCACTTGAAAAAGTGGTGATTGACACAACAAAGGGATTTTCTACGGCCAGGCTTTAAATCCCAACATCAGTGCCGGCTTCTGTCCACAGATATACGGTTACTATACATTCAGAAATCCAAATGCCACGGATCCAGGTGATACGTCACGTTATGAAGCCTTCAGTTGGGTTCAGTTTTGTCCCATGCACTTACCGGTCTTAAGTTCCAAGATGTACAGGCAGGTCCAGACGGATGATGCAGGTTCATTTTTTTCAGAATACTCAATATTTGAAGGGAGCACTTTACGCAACACCGTCACAGGCCAGCAGAAGCGGAAATGTGTCATTCAGTCTTGTTAATATCCTGGAAGCCAAGGTATTCGATAAAAATGACACTACCGGGAAACTCAAAAAAGTCAAGCTAATTGATAATTTCGGCATCACCACATCATATAATATTTTTGCTGATTCACTCAAATGGTCTCCAATTTCAATGCAGATGCACACATCACTGTTTAATAAGATAAATATATCGGCAAGAAGTAGCTTTTCAATGTATGCCATGAATGATAATGGAATCTCTATCGGGAAATTCTATTAATTACTAATACTAAAAAACTATGCGCCTTACAAATTTCACTACCAGTCTTGACTTCAGCCTGAGTGACTTACTAAAGGGTAAAAAATCTGGTTCGGGACAGGCAAAGACAGGGACCGGTACCAGGAATAATTCCATGACATCGCAATCTGACCTGAACAGTCCCGTACCTGGATCAAATGACCTGTCACAGAGTGATGCGGGATCAGGATTATATGACGAATACGGGTATCCTGTTTTTAATGTGCCATGGTCGATGAATGTGAGCTATAGCCTCAACTATTCGAAACCAGGACTTAAATCGACAATCACCCAGGGTATTACTTTCAGGGGGAATATCTCGCTTACCAAGAAAATGTCAGTTACTTACTCTTCTGGATACGATTTCACGGGGAAGAAGATAACCCCAACACAGATAGGGATAACACGAGATCTGCATTGCTGGGAGATGAACTTCAACTGGGTACCTAATGGTACTCTGAAGATGTGGAACTTTACAATACGGGTTAAATCACCAGTCCTTGGTGACCTTAAATATGAAAGAAGGAAAGACTTCCACGATACCTATTAGTAAAACAAAAGAGGCTGTTTCAAAAGATGAAATCCAGTAACCGCTGAGTTCGCTAAGAATATACGCGAAGATCGCAAAGTATTAAATGTCAAGATATTGCCTTTGTGTCCTTTGCGCCTTCTTTGCGTCCTTTGCGGTTAATATATCTTTTGGGACAGCCTCCTATTTATGTTAAAAAAGATATTATTCGCCTACAATCTCAAAATCAACTTCTACCTTAACTTCTCTGTGCAGTTTAATTACTGCCTTATAATTACCTACTTCCTTGATCTGATCTTCAGGAAGAGTTATGTTTTTCCTGTCAATATCAAATCCTTTCTCTTTGAGCGATTCTGCAATCTGGATTGTATTAACGGAGCCGAATATCTTGCCGGAAGTACTGGTTTTCGCTCCAACGACTATTTTTACGTCAGCTAGTCTATTGGCTATTTCCTGGGCAGCAGTCTTGATTTTTTCCTCTTTATGAGCTCTCTGCCTGAGATTTTCCGAATGCATTTTCTTCGCAGAAGATGTTGCAGCTACGGCAAATCCCCTGGGGATCAGAAAATTCCTTCCATAACCATCTTTCACCTGGACTATATCGTCCTTCAATCCAAGCTTATCAATATCCTGTAATAGTATTATTTCCATATTAATTCCTCCTTATTTAAGTAAGTCAGTAACATAAGGAAGAAGAGCAATATGCCTGGCTCTCTTAACGGCTTTCGCCACTTTCCTCTGATATTTAAGTGAAGTACCGGTAATCCTCCTTGGAAGAATTTTACCCTGGTCATTCAGGAATTTCTTCAGGAATTCAGGATCTTTATAATCGATATAACGGATCCGGTTTTTCTTGAACCTGCAATACTTCTTTTTCTTGACCTCAACCGTAGGGGGTGTCAAATATCTTATTTCTGATTCATTCTGTGCCATATCTTATTCCTCCTTCGATTTTACTGATTCTTTCTGTTTTCTCTTCTTTTCTGCATATTCGATGGCAAATTTTTCCATCCTGAAAGTCAAAAACCTAATGATCCTCTCATCTCTTCGATATTGTACCTCCAGTTTTTCAATAAGATCACCTGCACCCTTGAATTCAACAAGGTAATAGAAGCCAGTCGACTTCTTCTGGATTGGATAGGCCAGTTTTTTAAGGCCCCAGTTCTCTTCATGAACGATCTCACCTTCGTTATCGGTAATGACCTTCTTGAATTTTTGTACCGCTTCCTTCATCTGGTTCTCAGATAAAACGGGAGTTGCAATGAAAACGGTTTCGTACTGATTCAACATAGTAATTAATTGTTTATTAGTTTGATTATTTTGGCTCGCAAAAGTACAATTAATTTGGTTTATTCAAAAATTATATGATGAAATATTTTTATTAATTAAGAAGAGGAGATACAGGTCAATTAGAATTATAAAGAACTTACACAGAGTTACACAGAGTGTCCACAGAGTTACACAGAGTGTCCACAGAGTTACGCAGAGTAACACAGAGTAACACAGAGTGTCTAAAGAGGTACACAGAGGTCAGGCAGAGCTGCACAGATGTTCCATACAGGATACAAAGAGTTACACACGAGTTATCCCAGGTGTAGCAATGGATGTTAGTTCTCTGTGGAACTCTGTGCTTCTCAGTGACTCTCAGTGAAAGTCCTGATTTTTTATTAATGTGAATATTTTTCTATTTGCAATTGGCTCTTGTTACGAAGGCTTTTTAACTATATTTGTATTTCAACAATTTTGTATAAAAAAGAGTCATTTATTTATGGAAAACTTTATCGTTTCAGCAAGAAAATACCGGCCGGCAAGCTTTGATATGGTAATTGGTCAGGACTCTATTACAAATACGCTGAAAAGTGCAATAAAAAACAATCACCTGGCTCATGCTTACCTTTTTTGCGGACCCCGTGGTGTAGGCAAGACAACCTGTGCGAGGATATTTGCAAAGACAATTAACTGCAATAATCTTGGTGACAATCTTGAAGCCTGTGATGAATGCGAATCATGTAAGGCCTTCAATTCAATGCGTTCTTTTAATATACATGAACTTGATGCAGCATCTAATAATAAAGTTGAGGATATTAGAAGCCTTAATGAACAGGTGAGGATACCACCACAGGTAGGTAAATACAGTATCTATATCATCGATGAGGTTCATATGCTTTCTTCCTCTGCTTTCAATGCCTTCCTGAAGACACTCGAGGAACCCCCTGCTCATGCAATTTTTATCCTGGCTACAACCGAAAAACACAAAATAATACCAACAATTCTTTCCAGGTGCCAGATATTCGATTTTAACAGGATCCGAATTGAGGACATAGTGGGAAGGTTGATGTATGTTGCTAAAAATGAAAAAATTGAAGCCACTGAGGAGGCTCTGCATATTATTGGTCAGAAAGCCGACGGAGCATTGCGTGATGCATTGTCCATCTTTGATCAGATAGTTAGTCTTACCGGTAAAAAGATTGAATATAAGGATGTAATAGCGAATCTGAATGTTTTAGATTATGATTATTATTTCAAGACTATAGAAGGAGCCATTACTAATGATGTTTCATCAGTATTACTTACATTCAATGAAGTCCTTGAAAAGGGATTTGACGGACATAATTTTATTTCGGGCCTGAACAGCCATATGCGCGATCTTCTTGTAAGCAAAGATAAATCCACTATTCGTCTTCTTGAAGCAACACCCGGGATCAGACAAAAGTACCTTGAACAGACAGCCCGATGTTCTGTAGATTTCCTGTATATCGCCCTGGAGATAGGAAATGATTGTGATCTTGCCTATAAAAGCAGCAAGAACCAGAGGCTTCATATCGAACTGGCCCTGATCAGAATGTGCAGGATAACAGAAGAAAATTCCAGGGAATCTGAAAAAAAAAAGCCTGACAACAGCGAATCAGTAAAAAAAGAACCTGAAATTCCCCTGCCCTCAAAATCTGAGATTATAAGGGAAGATATCAAACCCGGGTCAAACAGGAACAACCTGCCTGATTCTACTGTCGGTAAACATGACCCTGTTATAGAAAAACCTGTAAAATCATTTTCCATAAAAGATGTCATCTCGGAAGATTTCAAAGAGTGTTGAAAAACCTGAAGAAGAGCACAGACAGCCTGGAGCAGGGCACAATTCAACGGAGAGGACAGAGATTACCCCTGACGCTCTGGATAAAGCCTGGCTGGAGTTTACAGGTCAGCTGAAGGGAGAAGGAACACGTATTGTGAGTATGTTTAACTCAATAAAACCGGAGTTTGAAAATAAAAATATTATAAGTGTTCACTTGAGTAATGCGGACCAGAAAGATACGTTTGTTCAGAACTATAAACACAGTCTGATAAAATTTCTTGAGGATAGATATATTATTGATGAGATCGAAATAGAGACAAATATTGATCTCGCTGAAACAAATGACATTCTTTACACAGATGAGCAGAAGTCGAATTATCTTTTTAAGAAATATCCTGTTCTCAAGGAAATGAAGAAAAATTTCAATCTTGACATAAACTTAACCGAATAACATGTTCAGGAAAAAATATGACAGGGATGAGGTTGAAAGTCTCATCTGAAGTACCTTGAAAAAGAAAAGAGTATTTCAGATCAGATCATTGACAGTCAAGATCGATGATAACAATTATTAACAGGGACTATAACTATGAAAAGGCAAATGCAACATTCTGCAAGCGCACATAAGGTTGATAAGCAAAGCCATAATAGGTAAATCTCTTGCAGATATATGGGGAGATGACACATTTAACGAGATTTATAAAGTATAGGTGGACAGGTGTTTCGATGGGAAAACAATAAGGTATGAAGCATCTTTCAATACTCCCGGCCTGGGGAAGAGATATTTTGAAGTAATATTCAGACCCTTATCTGCTCGGGAAGGATGAGGTAACGCCACCTGCTTGCAGAGACAATCGACATTGATGATCTTATTCAGTCTAAACAGGCTGTTATCGAGAAAGAGGAAGAATTCAGGACTTTTGAAACAAATCTTCCTATAGGATTTCATAAGAGTGGATCCGGATGGGAAAATTATTCATGCCAACAGGTCGTTTCTGAGGATTATGGGATGTCAGCATGGAAATCTCACACTCGCCTATGAATATCCGAAGTTTTTATTCTGAAAAAGGTCTTTTTGAGATGCAGCTAATGCAGATAAAGAAAGTGGCACAAAGAATTTTGGCAATGTTACTCTTAAGGATTGTAACGGAGATGAGATACCCTGCAGGTTACTGGTTATGTGGCACTGATGAAAATGGGGAACCGTTATATTTTGATTTTGCAATCGAAGATTCTTCAAGGGAGCTGATGCTTGAGGATAAGCTCATGCAGGCTCAGAAGCTAGAGACAATAGGAGCTCTTGCAGGTGGAATAGCACATGATTTCAACAATATTCTGGCTACTATTTCGGGATATGCGGAGATGCTGAAGGAGGACCTGCCAAAAGATTCGGAAGATGCAGATAAGGTTTGCAGGATACAATCCGCAGTTTCAAAAGGCAGGTCAATAACAAATCAGATCTTAACTTTTTCGAGGCAGGTTGATCAGGAAAAAGTAAATATTGATGTGGCAGAGGTTCTTAAAGAGACAATCTCTTTTACTAAATCTGTTTTATCACCATCTGTAATAATAAAGAGCCATATCACAAAAACCGGTGCCTTTGTATATGCTGATCCTACTCAACTTTTCAGGGTATTTCTCAACCTTATGACAAATGCTTTCCAGGCTATGGAGGAGAAGGGAGGAAGGCTGACAGTCTCTCTGAATGTAGAGGAAGGCAAACGGGTTCAACATGAGCTTAACAAAGATATCGTTGCCGATGAATATGTACTGGTTACCTTTCAGGATACAGGAAAAGGAATGGAACCATCACTCCTTGAGAGGATATTTGAACCATTCTTTACAACCCGCGACATCGGTAAGGGGACTGGCCTGGGCCTGTCAGTCGTACATGGCATTATTACTGAAATGGAGGGGGAGATACTGGTCTCAAGTACAAGTAATAAAGGTTCAGAATTTTATATCTATCTTCCCATATCTAAAAATTACTCTGGACAGCAACAAATTAATACCGTGAGAAAAAAGATATTATTTCTGTCCGCTAATAAGCATGAATCCAGGATACTGTCACTCGCACTCGAGAGTTCAGGATATGAGCTTATAAAAATGAGTAACAGTGAAAGCATGATTAAGTTCATGACTCCTCCTGCTGACAGGCCTGATCTTGTGATATTTATGACTGATTCAAGGCAGTTCCATCTGGATGAGCTTGAAGACATTTACAATCGACTTAGGATTGATATACCCTGCCTTCTTATCACTGACCCAGATCAGGAATTAATCGATGAAAAATTATTACATTCGGGAATTATTAAACAACATCTTAATAAACCTGTTTCACTAAAAGAAATACGTGATGCAATTCATACAACCTCAGAAAATAACAACAAAATACAGATTTAATGCCTGGAGTATTAATAGTGGAAGACGAGAAGGAACTCAGGGAGATGCTGAAAATCTCACTGACCAGAAGAAAATATACTGTGCTTGAGGCTGAGAATGGAATAGAAGCAATACTTCATTTCAAACCCTCAATAACTGACCTTGTTATCACAGATCTCATTATGCCCGATGAGGACGGGCTTAAAGGTAATTATGAAATTAAGGGAGATTAAGCCGTCTGATTAAGATAATTGCCATTTCCGGGGGAGGAAAAGCAGGTCCGGGAAATTACCTGAATCTGGCAAAAGCCCTTGGTGCTAATGCTGTTTTTTCAAAACCTTTTTCAATAAATGATCTTATCAATCAAGATTGAAGAATTACTGGATATAAAACAAGTGGACTGATTTATCTGTTATAATTTAAACCCATAAAAACTTAATATTATGTTGAAGAAGAATATTGAAGACATTTGCAACAGACAGGTCGAAAGAGAAGGTTACTCATCGAATCTTTATCTGTCCATGGCATCATGGGCCGAAATAAATGGTTTTAGCGGCGTTGCATCATGGTTATATGTCCAGGCTGATGAGGAAAAACTCCATATGCTTAAATTCATTAAGTATATAAATGAAAGAGGTGGAAAAGCTCTGATTCCTGCTTTTAAAAAGCCAGCATCAGAATTCAAGGGCATTGAAGAGATATTCAAAGAAGTATTGAAGCATGAAGAATTTGTAACTTCCAGCATCAACGAGATAGTGGCTATGACTCTTGAAGAAAAAGATTATAATACACATAATTTTTTGCAGTGGTTTGTAATGGAACAGATTGAAGAAGAAGCTTCGGCTAAAGCAATTCTTGACAAAGTGCAAGTTGGTTGGTAAGAATAATTTGTATCAGTTCGACAGGGATATTCTCAGTCTCAGATCAGCAAGCAACAATACTCAGTCTGCTACATGAAAAAAAACCTGTTTTTGCTGATTTGTGGACTAATTTTTATTTCTTTTCCCCCTCTCAGTGCACAGAAGTTTATTCCGAACAGGTCTGTGATTGCGCGATGTTATGCAGGGAATAATGTGAAGAGGGTTTATGTGCCACCTCCAAAATCCTTTCTTAAGAGAACAGGGAACAAAGGGGGGGCATCCATAAAGGTCTATTACACAGGCTTTCCTACTAGCGCAAAAACTGCTTTTGATTACGCGGTATCTATTCTGGAATCGATACTTCCTGTTGATACAAACCTTACCATTATTGCCAACTGGCAGAAAATTACTTCACCGGGTACTCTGGGTCAGACATCAGTTACAGGTTTTGTAGCCGGCTGGGGAATTGATGCCCTGAATCCCAGGGCCTACTATCCGGTTGCCCTGGCTGAAAAAATTGCAGGTAAAAAACTCGATGAGGATTCAGTTGGGGACCTTGTGCTGACTATAAACAATTCCATCAACTGGTATACGGGAATCGACGGGTCAACTCCAAATACCAAATACGATCTGGTAACCGTGGTTCTTCATGAGATTTGTCATGGTCTTGGATTTTATGACAGTATGAACACAGACGGAACAATAGGATGGTGGGGTCTGGGGGCCTTCCCATTGATCTATGATACATTCATAGAGGACATCACACGGAAGAGATTGGTTGATACACTGGTTTATAGTAATTATTCGTCTGATCTCAATTCATCATTGACAGGGAATAAGGTTTTCTTTAGCGGTCCTGTTTTCAGCAAATCGACAAATGGCTTACGGGCTAAGCTGTATGCCCCATCGGTATGGGACAAAGGTTCCAGCATCTCTCATCTTGACGAATTGACCTACTCAAATGAAAACCAGCTTATGACCCCTTTTATTGATCTGGGAGAAGCAATTCACGATCCTGGACAGTATGTGATGTCGATGTTGGGTGATCTTGGGTGGATCAATACCAGGATTATTCCTGATACTATTAATGATACAGAAGCGCACCTTACGGAAGTCAATTTGGATGTTACAATAAAATCTGACACTACTTATGATCATAACAATGTTGGTGTTGTTTACTCTTTTGATGATTTCGCTTCCAGTGATACTATCTATATGGTCTCACTTAACTCAGATGATTCCTACTCGACAACCATAGCTATACCATCATATAATTCCCGTCTTAAGTATTATTACTTTGTAACTGACGATTTCTTACGTCTTTACAGGTCGCCTTCATTATACGATACGTTGAAATACAGTGTTTATATTGGTACAGACACGCTTAAGCCTGTAATAGACCATACTCCGGCTTTGTACTATTTGCAGAATGTTGATACTGTGAAATTGAATGCTACAGTGTATGACAACCTGGGGTTGATACGGTCTATGTGGAATACAGGGTAAACGATGGACCTACCCAATATTTAGGAATGGTACATGGTACAGATGATAATTTCAGCAGTATCATTAACGCAAAACTCCTGTCCCTTAATGGAGGAGATTCATTAAAATACAGGATATTTGCCATTGATACGGCAATGAACCCTAATACTGCAATCCTTCCTGAAAGCGGATATTTTGCCATTGGGATAGAGGCTATTGGGCCTGTAATAGATTCCTATGCAACCGATTTTGCCAGACGCTACCCCTGATTTTTTCAACATTGGGTTTGAAATATCCCGACCTCCTGATTTCACTAATTATGGTCTGAATTCAGAGCACCCTTATGTAAGCCCTGAAGACAATAATAAAAGTATCAACTCGTTAGCCTTATTGCGTTCTCCCATTAAATTCAATGAGTCAGGGATGCTCATAACTTTCAATGAACTGGTACTTGTTGAGCCGGGAGAACCGGGGATAGTCTTTGGTTCATCAGATTTTTATGATTATGTCATTGTTGAGGGATCAAAGAACTTTGGAAGATCCTGGTTTGATCTCTCACCCGGTTACGATTGCAGGGAATATCCGGACTGGGAGACTGCCTATAACAGTAAGATGTCTGCCGATGGCATGAATTCTACATTTACGGGAACCGAAGATATGTTACGGAAGAAGACAATCTTTTGTGCTCCCTCTGACAAAATTTCAGCCAGTGACACCTTGATGGTCAGGTTCAGGTTATTTTCTGATCCGTATGCAAATGGATGGGGGTGGGTCATAGAAAATCTGAAAATAAATCCCCTGGTAGATGCAGTTAGTGATATCACTAATTTGCCACTCGTTGTCTATCCTAATCCGGGCAGGGGACTGATAAATATATCGGGAGACCAGGTTGCAAACACTGGGAGCTTATTAAGATACAGTGTATTTAATTCCGCCGGTATCTGTATTATGAAAGACAGGATTATTGACGGTACTGATGGGACAATAGATATCTCGGCTACCCGTCGGGTTTGTATATTATTCTTCTATACAGGGATGACGGGATTAAAAGGATCAAATATTATCTTATAAAATAATTTAAGAGCCCCGCATAATTGGCGGGGTTTTTGCATAAAGTACTTTTTTGGAATTCTTTATCAGAAAATTAAATTAATTTTGCTGATATTTTAAAAAAATGTAAAACATCTAAAAATGAGCGTTATAAATAGTGTTTTGGGTCTTTTCCTTGGTAATAAATACGAGAGAGATCTAAAAGAGATCAATCCATATGTAGATAAAATACACGTTGAGTTTGAGAAGCTCAGGCTTTATCGAATGATGAACTCAGGGACACGTACTAATGAGATAAGGAAGGAAATTATTGATAGTATTGCCGAGCAGGAAGATGAGATAAAGTCACTTAGGGATAAATCTGAGAATGAGCAGGATGTATATGCAAAAGAGGAACTATACAACTCAATAGACAAGATAGAAAAGCAGATAAATGAAAAGCTAGAAGATGTACTTGATTCTCTGGTCCCAAGAGCTTTTGCCGTAGTAAAGGAGACTGCACGAAGGTTTAAGGAGAACAGTACACTGGAGGTGACAGCACGACAATATGACAGGGACCTGGCTGCCACCAGGGAAAGTATTACAATTAATGGAGACAAAGCCATACTGGAGTAACAAATGGATTGCAGGTGGAAATGAGATAATCTGGGACATGGTACATTACGATGTTCAGCTTATTGGCGGAGTCGCCCTTCATAAAGGGAAAATTGCAGAGATGAGCACTGGAGAGGGGAAAACTGTTGTTGCAACACTTGCCTGTATTTCTAAATGCTCTGGCAGGGAGAGGAGTTCATATTGTTACTGTTAATGATTACCTGTCGAAACGTGACTCGGAATGGATGGGCCCAATTTATGAGTTTCATGGCCTTACAGTCGATTGTATTGACAAGCATCAGCCGAACTCACCGGATAGAAGGAAAGCATATAATGCCGATATAACATTCGGAACTAACAACGAGTTTGGATTCGATTACCTCAGGGATAACATGGCTATCAATCCAGAGGACCTTGTCCAGAGAAAACACCATTATGCAATTGTTGATGAGGTGGACTCGGTACTTATCGATGATGCCCGTACTCCTCTGATCATTTCCGGTCCCACAGCCAAAAGTGATACCCAGCAATTTGATGAGCTGAAACCAAAAGTAGACAAACTTGTAAATGCCCAGAAAAAGCTTGTCACTCAGATACTTGCCGATTCCAAGAAGCTTATCTCCGAACTAAAAATGGACGAAGGGGGCATGCTCCTTCTCCGGGCATATAAAGGATTTCCAAAGAACAATGCTCTTATTAAATACCTAAGTGAGGAAGGTAATAAATCACTGCTGCTGAAAACTGAGAATTTCTATATGCAGAACAACAGCAAGGAGATGCCGAAAGTGACGGATGATCTTTACTTCATCATTGATGAAAAAGCAAATTCAATCGAACTTACAGAAAAAGGACTTGATCTTATATCAATTCAGTGGAAGATGCCAGTTTCTTTATTCTTCCTGATGTGGGATCCAAAATTGCCGATATTGAGAAATCAAATATTTCCGATAGGGAAAAACTGAGAATAAAAGATGAACTGCTTCAGGATTATTCCGTAAAATCGGAAAGTGTTCACACCATGACCCAGCTTACTTAAAGCATGGACACTCTTTGACAGAGATACGGAATATATTGTTATTGACAATAAGGTCAAAATTGTGGATGAACAGACAGGCCGGGTACTTGAAGGAAGGAGATATTCTGACGGATTGCACCAGGCAATAGAAGCAAAGGAAAATGTAAAAGTCGAAGCGGCAACACAGACATATGCAACTATTACTCTTCAGAACTATTTCAGGATGTATCACAAACTTGCTGGTATGACAGGTACTGCTGAAACTGAAGCCGGAGAGCTCTGGGATATATATAAGCTTGATGTAGTTGTTATTCCTACTAACAGGCCTGTTATAAGAGATGACAGGGAAGACCTTGTTTATAAGACAAAGAGGGAAAAATATAATGCTGTAATTGATGAGATATCGGAGATGAACAAGAAGGGCAGACCCGTTCTGGTTGGTACAACATCCGTTGAGATTTCTGAACTTGCTTAGCAGGATGCTGAAGATGAAGGGACTGAAGCATAATGTTCTGAATGCAAAACTGCACCAGAGGGAGGCAGAAATTGTTGCTGAAGCTGGTAAAGACAGGTACTATTACTATTGCAACCAATATGGCTGGTCGTGGTACTGATATTAAGCTTACTCCGGAAGTTAAAGAAGCAGGCGGGCTCGCTATCATCGGTACTGAAAGGCATGAATCAAGACGTGTTGACAGGCAGCTTCGAGGACGGTCAGGAAGGCAGGGGGATCCCTGGTTCATCACAGTTCTTTGTTTCTCTGGAGGATGAACTGATGAGACTTTTTGGTTCGGAAAGGATTTCAGGCATAATGGACAAGCTGGGCCTGAAGGATGGAGAGATGATCCAGCATCCTATGATAACAAAATCAATTGAAAGAGCACAGAAGAAGGTCGAGGAAAATAACTTCGGAATAAGAAAGAGACTGCTTGAGTATGATGATGTAATGAACTCCCAGCGAGAGGTTATTTATAAGAAAAGGCAACATGCTCTTCTCGGTGAAAGACTTAGTGTTGATATAGCCAATATGATGTATGATGTCACCGAGTATATTGTTGATACCTACCATAATGATGGCGATTTTGAAGGATTTGACTTTGACCTTATACGTTCATTTTCAATGGATTCTCCGGTAGCAGAAGAGGATTTTAGAAAGATTACTGCAACAGAAGTAACTGAAAAAGTTTATTCCAAAGTTCTTGATACATATAAAAGAAAGGTTGAATCTATTTCTGCACAGGCTTATCCTGTGCTTAAAGATGTTTATGACAGGATGTCGCATGTTTATGAAAATGTTGTTGTTCCTATTTCTGACGGAGTAAGGGTTTTCCAGGTAATAACAAATCTGAAGGCCACAGCAGAATCGGAAGGAAGGGAACTCGCAAAAGCATATGAGAAAACAGTTGTTCTGGCAACCATTGATGATGCATGGAAGGAACACCTTCGTGAAATGGATGAGCTTAAGCAATCCGTACAGAATGCAACATATGAACAGAAGGATCCTTTGCTTATTTATAAGTTCGAATCGTTTGAACTTTTCAAAACAATGCTTAAAAAAGTCAATAAAGATGTTGTCAGCACACTTATGAAAGGCCATATTCCAACTCAGGATCCTGAACAGGTAAAAGAAGCACAGAGAAGAGCAGGTGGATATGAGTAAACTGAGAACTTCAAAAAGCGATTTTTCACAATATAGCTCAACAGGAGCAGGAGGGGAGGCGGGACACAGGATAAGAATAAGAAGCCTGAACCTGTTAGTGTGGATAAAAAGGTTGGCAGAAATGATCCTTGTCCCTGTGGCAGTGGAAAGAAATATAAACAATGTCATGGAAGGCACAGGAGTGAAGGTCAGGATGTCAGCGCCAACGTGTAATCAGAGCTTTACTGTACTTCCTCAATGGCTTTCTGTATCCTGTGAATATAGCTCCTGCTAACAGGTACAAGTGGTAGTCTCAGGTTATTACTGGCACAGATTCAGTATGTTCAGCATTGCTTTATACTCCGGAAGGATTGCCTTCAGCAAAAAGCAGCTCGGTCATTTCGATGAAACGGAACTGAATCTCACGGGCAGACTTAAAATTATTTTTTAAGGCATGATTTACCAAGTTCAGCTGTCTGGGAGGAAAAGCATTTGCCAGAACTGAGATTGACACCGGCACCCCCGGCTGCAATTATAGGAAGGGTCATCATATCATCACCTGAAATAACCCGAAACTGTCAGGTTTGCCCTTTATTATCTTCATTATCTGAGTAATATCGCCGGAAGCTTCTTTAACAGCAATAATATTATCACATGCATGTGCCAGTTCAAGGCAGGTGTCTGCTGATATATTACATGCTGTTCTTCCTGGGACATTATACATAATAACAGGCAGAGGACTGCATGTTGGCAATGGCTTTAAAATGCTGAAATAATACCTTTTTGACTTGGCTTGTTATAATATGGAGCAACAGATAAGTATAGCGTCCACTCCGCTTAAATTCGACTGCCTTAATGTAGTTTATTACCTCCTGT
This sequence comes from uncultured Bacteroidales bacterium, assembly GCA_963843635.1. Taxonomy (GTDB): domain Bacteria; phylum Bacteroidota; class Bacteroidia; order Bacteroidales; family VadinHA17; genus LD21. The sequence continues at coordinate 87,650 of CAWJLF010000003.1, forward strand.
GTATTATTACCACCAATACCCACAACAAGCGGAACACTATTATCAATGACTTCAACAACATATGAAATAAGTGCTTTTTTCTCATCTTTGGTAAGTGTGACTGATTCCCCTGTTGTTCCCATTGCAACAATATAATTCACACCACCGTCAATAACATGGTTTATAACACGGCCAAATGCTGCAAAGTCAATACTGTAATCATTTTTAAAAGGTGTAACAATTGCAACTCCTGTACCTTTAAATCTTTTCATCTGGTTCTAATTATTCTGTTTAGGTTTTTCGGCATTGATCATTTCAAGGTATTCAACTATCTGGTTCAGATAATTATCTAAATTAACAGGTGATTTGATTTCCATCATCATATCAAAGCGGGCTGTTATTATTTGTTGAATCAAGTAATCCGACCTTAAAACCTGCATCGGACAGCTCTAGTAATATACTGCAGAGGAAACACTTTCCTGAAATTGATATCAATGAGTACATCCAGACTGTGTCTGATAATAAATGATTTGGATTCATCTGATACCGGCATATAAAAAATATTAAGTTCGTTCCTTCTGATACATGTCAGATATCTTATGTGCTGTATATTGATCAGGTAGATTCTTATCCGGGATAATAACCTAATAATTTTTACATCAATACTCCTGCTCATTCATTTTCTGGTGGAACTTCGACAAAGTGCCAAATTCACTTGGGCTTTGATGTATCCCAAACTATTCCAATTTTTCTGACATCGCTGAATATTTGAATAATGTTTTCTTCTCTTAGTCTTTGAATACCTTTCTTGGCGAGTAGAAATTTTCCAATCTTAAGCCTGATATTTTCGAATAATTCCATAATACAAACCTAAGAGTTTTTTATTTAAATAACATTGAGTGCATAGTTATTCTTCACCAATTATTTTCAGGAATTCATGTCTCACTCATGATCTGTATTCCAAGCTCATTTGCTTTCTCTTTTTTTGATTGTCCCATGTTATCACCTGCCAGAATAAATGAGGTGTTGCCGGAAACAGAAGAGGAATTTTTTCCTCCGTTTTTTTCAATAATCTCCTTATACTCATCCCGGCTATGTTTGTCAAAGACTCCCGAAATGACAATAGTCTTTCCGGCAAGTATGTCACTTGTCAGTGTTGTTATATTCCGTTTCTGTACTGAATCTTAATACCGCTTATGCCTTAGTCTCTTTATGATTTCAATGTTTTCTTGATCGGAGAAATAAGTAACAATACTTGCAGCTATTTTCGGACCGATTTCATGTAATCTCTGTTATCTGTTCAGCATCAGCATTGATCAGGTCATCAATTGTCCTGAATTTCGATGACAATTGTCTTTGCAACTGTTTCACCAACATGCCTGATCCCCAGGGCAAACAGAACTCTTTGGTAAGGTAGTGTTAATCGATTTTTTAATGCTTTTAATAATGTTTGAAGCTGATTTTTCACCCATCCTTTCCAGAGGGATCAACTGTTCTTCTGTGAGATCATAAAGATCAGCAAAATTTCTTATAAGTTTATTGTTAAAAAGAGGTCAATCGTTTCTTCACCCAAACCATCAATATCCATTGCCTTCCTGCTTATGAAATGTTCAATTCTTCCTTTGATCTGCGGCGGGCAGTGCAGATAGTTTGGACAGAAATGATTTGCTTCACCATCCTTTCTTACAAGTGTAGTGCCACATTCGGGACACTTATTTAGAAACTCTATTTCCTTACTGTTGTTCATTTCTGAGGAATGATCAACGCCTACAATCTTAGGAATTATTTCACCACCTTTCTCAACAAAGACCATATCATTAAGATGCAGATCAAGAAGCGCGATCTGGTCTTCATTGTGAAGAGTGGCTCTTTTTACAGTTGATCCTGAAAGGAATACAGGTTCCAGATTCGCGACAGGAGTAATAGTACCAGTTCTGCCTACCTGGAAATGAGACAGATAATAACCTTGTTGATAGCCTGTTCAGCCTTGTATTTATAGGCTATAGCCCAGCGTGGCGATTTGGCAGTAAAACCAAGCTGTTCCTGCATGGCTGAGGGAATTAACCTTGACAACAACACCATCAGTATCAAAAGGAAGGTTTTTTCGTGCTGATTCCCAGTAGGATATAAACTTGATTACTTCATCCATATTTCTTGCATAACCTTATGCTGTCAGGTACATTGAAGCCCCATTCTGAAGCTTCCATAAGATTTTCATAATGAGTAGTCATAAGGAAGTTCTTCAGCCAGCAGGAAATAAACCATGCATTCAAGCGATCTTGATGCCACAATCCTTGGATCAAGTAATTTAAGGTGCCGGAAGCTGCATTACGGGGATTGGCAAAGGGAGTCGGTACCAGTCCTGATACGTTTTTCATTCAAGTCTGTCAAATACAGCCCGTGGCATCAGTATCTCACCTCTTATTGTGAACTCAGCCGGGACTTTCATGGCCTGTGATGTTATGTGGGATATTTTTGATAGTTTTGATGTTGAGAGTAACATCATCACCTTTTGTCCCGTCACCCCTGGTCAGGGCCCTTGTCAGCATCCCATTTCTATAAGTCAGGCTTATAGATGCTCCATCAAATTTAAGTTCACATACATATTCAACATCATCTGATATTGATTTTCTTATCCTGTTGTCAAATTCCCTAAGTTCCTCTTCACTATATGTATTGCCCAGTGAAAGCATAGGATATTTATGTTCATACTGCGTAAATTCTCTGGTTATATCACTTCCAACATGCCTGGTAGGCGAATCGTCAGACTGAATTCGGGATATTTTTTTTCAAGGGTATCCAGTTCATTTAGCAGGATGTCAAATTCAAAATCTGATATAACGGGTTGATTCAGAACATAATAGTTTTGATTATGTTTCTCAATTTCTCTGCGCAATTGTTCAATCCTTTCCTTTGCTTCAGATTTTTTCATATCCTGGTCAGGTTATTTCACACGCTTATTTGATATTCAATTACCGGTCAGGTCCCAGACACCTGCTATCTTGTATCCGCATTTGTTGCATTTTCCATCAGTTATATTATTAGCAGTTATCCTGTAACCCTGCCGGCCAACAGCTACTGATTTACAGGACGGGCAAATTGTATCTGATCTTTCATGTCCGGGAACATTTCCCGTATAGATATAATTCAATCCTTCTCCTTCTGCAATTTTAACTGCTTTGTCCAGCACTTCAACAGGAGTAGGAGCCAATTGTTCAAGCTTATATAAAGGATAAAACCGGTCAAAGTGAATGGGAGTATTCTTAAAGCCATTTTCAGCCAACCATTTACACATGGCTGAAATATCATCAAAATTATCTGTCCAGGTAGGCACTATCAGGTTCGTAATCTCAAGCCAGACGCCCATGTCCCTGTATACTTTCAGGGAGTCGAGAACCGGTTGTAATTTTCCACCTGTTAGCTTCAGGTATTTGCTATCGGTAAATGCCTTAAGATCAATATTAGCCGCATCAATTACACTGCATAACTTTTTAAGAGGTTCAGTATTTATGTAACCATTTGATTTCATAATATTCATTATTCCTTCTTTCCTCGCCAGAGAGGCAGTCTCAAATACGTATTCGTAAAACGTTACAGGCTCTGAATATGTATATGCTATTGATACACATTTGTTACTGGCCGAATTGGCAACAACTTTTTCCGGCATCATATCATAGTTGCGGGTCTTGTCCGGGCTGGTCTGGGATATAGCCCAGTTCTGGCAGTTCAGACATACCAGGTTACATCCTGCTGTTGCAATTGAATAAGCTCTCGAGCCGGGCAGGAAATGATAGAGTGGCTTTTTCTCAACAGGATCAACGGCTACCGAGCAAGGGTTACCAAAGGCAAGGGTATAGAGTTTTGAGTTGTGAACCTTCCTGTTATTACACTTGCTTAATTCACCCTCCTTCAATACGCATTCATTCGGGCATATTCTGCACATAATACCACGAGCAGTCTCCTCCTGATACATTGCTTCACGTTTGTATATTCCATTCGTGCCTGAGATGATTTCTGAATGTATCAATTCACCGGGAAAGCAAAGCATTCCGGCTGATACAGCCAGCGATCTTTTCAGGAATTCCCGCTTGTCCATTTTATGTTTATCTTGTCCTGATCTTTTATTCATGATAATAATTTTGATCAATAAAACTACAATTTGTTACGTACTGTTCCAAGAAGGATACCAGTAAAAATCAGAGCCGACAGTATAAGTACTGAGATTTTTATTCCGAAAGCCGGAACTCCCAGTCCTGCCATCAGGATAAAGCCAAATGCAGATCCCGTCAGATCTGCACTGTAGGTTCCGGAAGATGTTATCCTGTCATCAGTTCCAAGGGTAATATCTCTGAATAATCGACCTGTAATAAATGCCGGCAGAAATGCAGATAACAGAAGAACGGTTAAGGCTAAGACATCATACCTGATAGAAAGGAAAAAGCTAAAGAATAATGCCATCGCAATATAAAATATCATCAGAATTAAACTTTTAAATCTCAGGGAAAGTGAATCTAGTACCCTGGACCTTAAACCAGACCCCATAGCCAGTCCTGCCATCAGCCCCGCAAGGATAAGTCCAGTAAGCTGATACATATTGCCAAGCATCAGCTGGAGAGTCAGTAATATTATGATTTCATAGCCGGCAAGTGCTGATGCACTAAAATACATAAGGAAATTTGTTCTCCTAATAGTAAAAACAGGAATTGCGAACAGCAGTATAAGCATAGCAATAGCCGGGATCTTTTCAGGAAGATTTTTGCTGAAATTAAATGACTGAAAGTGGAAACATGCTACGGGAAAGGAAGAACTGTTCTGCCTGACATCAGGATTGAGAAGACTTAACAGCTTGTTCGATTTATCAGTAATAAGATCATCTGCCAGATAATCGGGACTTACATAAGTATTATGAATGTTTTTCACCTCCACCAGGTGGCAAATTGAAGTGGACAGTTCCTTATCAGAAGCGATAAGATATACCCTGTTACCAACAATAGGGATAACATTACTGAAAACAGAATGAAGGCTGTTAAATATTGATGAGTAGAGGTTTAGAGATTCCTTATTGAAATATTCAGCACCAGGTCCGGGGGAACACATGAATATGCCGTTTTTAGTTAGTTTATTTTTAACTTCCCTGAAGAAATCAGTAGTGTAGAACCTGTTTAGAAGGAGCGTTGAAGGAGGTGGAACCAATGTAAGAACGACATCGAAAGTATCTTTTGTATTCCTGACAAATCTAATCGCATCGTCATTTTCAATGAGGACAATCGGGGGAAGACTATCAGCTGATGCCAGGATGGATCGTATCAGCTCAGGATCCCTTTCAAGGTAGACGACTTTTTTTACGTTATACTTTAATATCTCAGGCAGGCAGGAGTGCAGAGAGCCTGAGACAACCATAATATTATCCGGATTATCGCTTTGTACCATAGCGTAATGAACATCCTCCTCTCTCTCTACTATATCATCCTTGTAGCTTAGCAAACGCTGGTTGTAATATTCGCTGACCTCCCCCTTATAACGGCCTGTTGTAATATTGCCATAAGGAGTGTCAATAGTGTTTATTACACTTACCCCGGGAAGCAGCAACTTTCTGAATATCACATCAGGATTGGATATGATGATTACACCGGCAAGAAACACAACAGGAATCCTGATGAGATACTTATAAATTTTCTCATTAATGTAGTATGTCAGTAAGACATAGGCAATAGTCATTAGGATGATTAAAAGAAGTAACTGGTAAGTATTAAGAAACCCTGAGGTAAGCATTGAAACTGCCAAGCCTGCAGCGATTCCTCCTGTAGTCTCGATTGAAAAGGACTTTCCGGGGATGAAATTGTTTCCTGATCTGGCAAGAGTGAGGATTTTTATAAAAGTGAAACCGGATACAAGACAGAAAGGTAAAATAGTTATCAGAGTAAAAATAATGCTTACAAGGAATGAGGGTGTCTGTCCTGTATTTAAAAACAAGCGTGATAATAGAAGCAAAAGAAACAGAGAGATAAGAGGAGACAGGGAAAATACCAGGTTGATTTTTCGTATGTCATTAAGAGGTGATTTTCCTGCCAGGTAGGAACCGGCTGCTGACCCTATAAGCCACGACCCCAGGAATATTCCTGTAATCAGTTCGTATCCGCCTGCAATATTAAGTACTTCCCTAATGAACAGAAGTTGAACCGAAGAACTGACAAAACCTGTTATGAACAGGTTGATCCCAACCTCCTGAGCCGATCTTACATGATAGTACTTTATCCCGATACCGGAAACAGATTTCCTGAAGATCCCTTTATAGTAAGAATAGTGCCAGATAAGGTGAAATATTCCGGTAAAAGACAGTCCTATACCAAATTCCACGTGCCATTTCAGAATGCTTTTTACGAAAGTTATATTCCATTTATAAGTAGCCTGTAATGCAAGGAAAAGCCCTGCGGCAAGTGTCAGCACAAATGTAAGGGCGAGAATTGAATTCCAGATTTTTCTATGAATGCCCAGGGAATAGAATCCGATCCTGTAAAAAAAGTAACTTATTAGATATAACAGTATTGCAACAGAACCAGTGCCAATGACATGATACATGATTATTTGCCGTTATCTTCCAGTACCAACCCATCGTAGATATATAATTCTGCATCCTTCCATCCGTCCCATCCGATACCCGCCTTGTCGCGCGCTGTATAACCCAGGAACTGTTCAACAGTCCATCCGTTCTCTGTTGCAACCTGCGGTAACATTGTACCTGAATGAGATCCTTTTTTTATGTATATACCATTCTTCCCGAGTTTTATCTCACTGGTATCCTTGATCCTCTTCAGTGGACCAAGGATTGTGATCTCCATACTTGTCTTCTGATATTCTTTTTTTGTAAGGGGTGCGAATCGTGGATCTTCAAAAGCGGATGAGAAAGCAGATTCGCTGATAACTTTATAAAGAGGTTCTTCAGAGATAAACCTTCCAATGCATCCTCTTAGCATACCGTCAATTTTAAGTGTTACAAATGCTCCGTATTTCATTTTCAGTTTTAGTGGCATTTCATTGGGGTCAGGCTGATATCTTTTAGCATCATAAAGAAATGTGTGGATGCTATTTTTTGCTATCCTGAAAAGAAGTTCTTTCTCATCCTTTGAGAATGAAAATTCACTTTTGTCTGACTGCCCGGTTTTTCCGGAAGCCGAATTGTCAATAACAACAATTGCATTATATCCGACCACTTCTTCTTTGCCCCCGTATGGAGAATCGCCTGAGTTAGCATAATCAATGAGTTTATATTCAAGATTGTTGTTCCCTTCAGTGAGGTAGAGCAGTGTTAATCCGGATGTCCAGCCGCACATGCTTGTAACAAGTCCTTTTATATTTTTTTCCTCATTCTTTTTTAAAGTAGCCAGAAAAGTCCCCGGATCGCCCGACAGGATACTGTTAGCGGTAGCTTTATCATTATCTATAGCCTCTTCATATGCCGGATAATGTGAAAAATCACTGCTTATGACAAAGAGATTTTCAGGGGTAAAATATGGTCTCAGCGCTTCTGCAATTTTCTTAACCGTATTTTCATTATCGGTACCGATAATGATTGGTATAATTGGCGGGATTGTCCTGAACCATGACTGAATAAAGGGTAATTGCACCTCAATGCTATGTTCCTGAATATGAGCGTCGGTAGGGAAATGGAATACTTTGTTATCAATTATAAGCTTATTGGCAATATCCATATTGACAGGAAGCTTGCCCAAAGGGAGTAATGTAATCACCTGAATTATATACAGATGCCCCGTTAAAATACATTACATGACTTGACCCAATGATAAAGATATTTTTATATACGGCATCTTTTGGGATTGATTCATATGCAGCAGCAGCAACCTCACCGGAAAAGACATATCCAGCATGCGGACTGATGATAGCTCTTACTTCATTGAAATGTGGTGGCTTTCTGCAGTTTTCAAACAGGATAGACATATCTTTTGTAAGAGTCACTTTGTCACCTGAATAGAATCTGCCTGCTGCAACCGGTTGTCTGTCAGTTGTCTTTGTTTGGGGAAAGGATTCCATAGCAGTAAATATTGAGAGCAAAACAATAAATACTGTTCTCATTAGAATAATATTTTGGCGAAATAAAGTTATGCCAAAAAATGAGAAGAAAAAAGGCTAAAGGGTAATAGTTAATGTAAAGGATCAGACTAGAACCATTGACTGTTTAAGTATTTCGCCGTTACTGTCGGTGCCATAAATTTTTATTGCGACACTAATAGACGGATTACCAATCATATGGATAATAGGGTGAAGCTCATCCTTAAGATCTTCCTCATCCATATAATTATAATCTTCAATATTTATATACATATGGATAAGGAGGGTGCATTCCTCGTTTCCAATTGAACAGAGGGAAGCGACTATCTTTGATAACCAGATAGCTGTGGCAGTATTGAAATAGTCAAGGTTGATCCTGAAGTTTGTTGTCGGACGAGGCGACTTGATATATTCATTAACCCATTTAAGAACTCTTTCATAAACAACAGCTGCATTCTCAGGTATTGATTTTCCAGATAAAATGAGCTCTCCTGTGAATGAATTGAAATCAATATTTGGAGTCTTTGGGGACGATTCAATGTATAACTTGGTAAGTTCCATCTGAATTAAGTCAGTCATTCCGTTTAAAATACACTTTCAAATTTAAGGTAACTTTTTAATTATAATAATTTTTTAGTCAAAAAGAAACAATAAATCATCAATTTATTAGTGCTTTTTATAAAACCAGACAGCTGTTGAGGTCTTTTTTGTGGATTACATCCGGACTTATCAAGGATTTTCCGATAAAACTTTATTAAGATATTTATTACCCGTAAAAACTGTAAAAATCACTTTTAAAATATTCTGAAAGACATTTTTATATAATGTATTCATGGTAGTTAAAAACTAAGTTTCATGGATTTAGCTGTTGACCTACGGAATACTGATGTTGGTCAAATTAATTAATCTTACTATTGTAAAATAACTATTTTCGGGATGTTATTTATAGGTGTAGAGCTATTCATTTATATTAATTTGTTTACACTCTGGTCAGGAAAACCGGTAGTTAAGCTAAGGTAAAATAATTCCCTGTGAGCTCAGTCACAATAAATAACAGTTTAATTAACTGCCTCTTGTTAGTCTGCCGGTGTGTGACTGACGGGGCGAAAGCTTATCTGATGGTTAGGTTTTTTGGTGCTTTCAGGCAATCATTAAACACTATTCCAGATACAGCTATTCCAAATTTTTACGTAAATTGCATTAAAGAAATTAATCAAATTACGCTGGGTTTTGTTAATAACTAAGAGCACTTCGGCTAACCATTGAAATCTAAGAAAAACAACCTGATATGAAGATCATTTCAAGAATCTTTCCCAATACTAGAGTTGAGATTAATATAGTACATGTTATTTATATTGTTTTGTTTTCGCTAATTTCAATAAAAGGATTGGCGCAGCCTGTGGCTAATTTTACAGTTAGCAGCACAAGTGTATGTAGTGGTTCCAGTATAACTTTTACCGATAATACAACTAATATAATAGGAATACCATCATACACATGGGCTTTTGGAACAGGAGCAACACCTTCTGGTGCTTCAGATGCTGGTCCTCACACTGTAACATATTCAGGTTCAGGTATTGTTATTGCGAGTTTAGATGTTAAAGATGATGTTGGTACTTCTCATTTTGAACTACCAATAACAGTAAACCCGATACCAACAATAACAGGTGTCACACCGGGCTCGGCGTGCGGATCAGGGACAGTTACTCTAGGTGCTACTGCATCAGCAGGCACAATTAATTGGTATTTAGCCTCAACGGGAGGATCATCTCTCGGGACAGGACCATCATTTACCACCCCAAGTATAATAGTTACCACAACCTATTATGTTGATGCAACTTCTAATGGATGTACAACAGGATCAAGGACCCCGGTTGTTGCTACAGTAAACCCGATACCAACAATAACAGGTGTCACACCGGGATCGGTGTGCGGGCCAGGGACAGTTACTCTTGGTGCCACGGCATCTGCAGGCACAATTAATTGGTATTCAGCCTCAACGGGAGGATCGTCTCTCGGGACAGGACTATCATTTACCACCCCAAGTATAATAGTTACCACAACCTATTATGTTGATGCAACTTCTAATGGATGTACAACAGGATCAAGGACCCCGGTTGTTGCTACAGTTAACCCGGTACCAACAATAACAGGAGTCACACCGGGCTCAGTGTGCGGGCCAGGGACAGTTACTCTTGGTGCCACAGCATCAGCAGGCACAATTCATTGGTATTCAGCCTCAACGGGAGGATCGTCTCTCGGGACAGGACCATCATTTACCACCCCAAGTATAATAGTTACCACAACCTATTATGTTGATGCAACTTCTAATGGATGTACAACAGGATCAAGGACCCCGGTTGTTGCTACAGTAAACCCGATACCAACAATAACAGGTGTCACACCGGGATCGGTGTGCGGGCCAGGGACAGTTACTCTAGGTGCCACGGCATCTGCAGGCACAATTAATTGGTATTCAGCCTCAACGGGAGGATCGTCTCTCGGGACAGGACTATCATTTACCACCCCAAGTATAATAGTTACCACAACCTACTATGTTGATGCAACTTCTAATGGATGTACAACAGGATCAAGGACCCCGGTTATTGCTACAGTAAACCCGGTACCAACAATAACAGGTGTCACACCGGGCTCGGTGTGCGGATCAGGGACAGTTACTCTAGGTGCCACAGCATCAGCAGGCACAATTAATTGGTATTCAGCCTCAACGGGAGGATCGTCTCTCGGGACAGGACCATCATTTACCACCCCAAGTATCTCGGTTACCACAAACTATTATGCTTCCGCCACGTCTGGCACTTGTTCATCAGTACCTCGGACTGCAGTTTTAGCTACAGTTATTCCTTTACCAGTTCCTACATTAACAAGTTCCGATGCAAACAACAGATTTTGTGCAGGGACATCTGTGACATTCACTGCAGGTGGGGGAGGTGTGGGGAGTACTTACGATTTTAAGGTTAATGGGGTAACCCTGCAAACTGGATCTTTATCAACATACACTACATCATCAATTACAAATGGACAGATTGTTTCTGTAGTTGTGACCAATGTAGCCGGCTGCTCCGCTACCTCTGCAGGTATTCTCAATATTGTTGATCCTGAACCCACTATTAGTATTGCTATTCAGCCGGCATGTTCTGTCGATTACCATACTTATTCCCTGACAGTTGCAATAACTCCTGGTGCCACGCTTATCTCTACCGCCGGTATGGTTGCAGACAACGGTGGTGGTATATGGAGTATTACTAATATTCCAGCCGGAACAACTATAACTCTTACAGCTACCACCAATAGAGGTTGTATTACAACTCGAGAAGTTCCAGCACCAAACTGCGACTGTCCTGTAATTCAACCACCTGTCAGTGGTGGTGACATATCATACTGTTCTACAGGGATCATTCCTGCACTAACTGTAACAGTTTCAACAGGTGAAACTGCAGACTGGTATAACGCTGCTTCAGGAGGTACCCCTTTAAGAAGTGGAAGCCTCAGTTATACGCCCACCGCTGCAGGGATATATTATGCAGAAGCAAGAAATATAACATCAAATTGTACAAGCGGTACAAGAACAGCTATCACACTTACCATGAACCCGATACCTGTACCTACCCTTACAAGCTCAGATGCGGACAATATTTTCTGCGCCGGAACAAGTGTAACATTTACTGCTGGCGGAGGAACCAACTATAACTTCAGGGTAGCCGGTGCAAGCGTACAGAACGGAATATCAAATGTTTACACTACCAATTCTTTGACCAACGGCCAGGTTGTTAATGTGATAGTGACTAATGCGGCAGGTTGCTCTGCAACATCACCCTCTATAACAAATACGGTCCATTCCCTGCCTGTTCCGGTATTAACAAGTTCTGATCCTGACAATATAATTTGCAACGGAACTCCGGTGACATTTACATCTGGTAACGGTACCAACTATAACTTCAGAATTAATGGAGTTAGTGTTCAGAACAGTGCGGCCCCAGTCTACCTAACAAGTTCATTGACAAATGGACAGGTAGTAAATGTGATTGTTACGGATGGAAATGGATGTGTGAATACCTCTGTAAATATAACAAACACTATTATTCCAGCTCCCACTCCAACTTTATCAAGCTCCGATGCTGATAATATTTTTTGTTCCGGTACAGGTATTACCTTTACTGCCGGCGGGGGCAATAGTTATAATTTCAGGGTAGGAGGAACAAGTGTTCAGAGTGGCGCTTTACCAACTTATTTAACCAGTACTTTGTCAAATGGACAAATAGTCGATGTGGTGGTAACCGGTGCCAATGGTTGTTCAGCCATATCCCAGGGAATAACAAATACTGTTTACCCTCAACCAGTGGCGGACGCGGGTACCGGGGGAAATAGCTGTGATATGAGTTTCGAATTAAATGCTGTTCCCAGTATTGGTTTAGGCACATGGACAATGGCTTCAGGGCCAGGTACGGCAACTTTTGCACCTAACGCCAACTCGCCAAACGCGGTAGTCACGGTGTCAGATTACGGTACATATTCATTCAGGTGGACAGAAGTAAGCGGACAGTGCTCCAGCAGTGCAACTGTGAATGTTATTTTTTACCTTAATCCTGTTGCTGATGCTGGGACCGGTGGAAATAACTGCGGTCTCACTTTCAGGTTTAATGCTTCCCTGAATACAGGTGTTGGTACCTGGGCTAAGGTTAGCGGACCGGGAAATGTGACATTCAGCCCTGATCCCAACTCACCGAATGCAGCTGTAACGGTTTCCGATTTCGGCACGTATACCTTCAGCTGGACTGTCGTAAATGGTATCTGTATGAACAGCTCAAATGTGACTGTCCGGTTCATTCAACAGGCTTCTGCCAATGGAGGGACCGGAGGTGACGCTTGCGGAAAATCATTTAAACTTAGTGCGGTGGAAACCATAGGAACAGGCTCCTGGACACAGGTGGACGGTCCGGGAACAGCAGAATTTGTTCCGGACAGCACTCAGGCAGATGCCGAGGTTACAGTGGACGAATTTGGCGAGTATAATTTTGCCTGGACAGTTGTTAACAGCACCTGTTCATCAAGTGAGGTAGTAAACGTAGTATTCCATGATGTTCCACCGGTTAATGCAGGAAGGGATACAGTGGTATGCAAGGGAGGGACTGTCCAATTACAGGCTCAGGGAGACGGATCATTCAGTTGGATCCCGGCTGAACCAGTAGATAATCCTTCGGTTGGCAATCCTGTAGTAAATCCTGATACAACAACAACTTTCCATGTGAGTCTTACTGACCAGTATGGATGTATAAATACTGACAGCATTGTGGTTGAGGTAAGGGAAGATCCTGTTGCTGATGCAGGCCCGGATCAACAATTGTGGTTTACCTTTGCTACAAACTTGGATGCCAGTCTTAAACATAATTATGAAACAGGAGTATGGTCGGTAATGTCCGGTACAGGGATATTCGCTGACACTACAGATACAAAAACAGGAGTTAGTGAAATATCGATTGGAGATAACAGATATATATGGAGTGTCTCTAACGGATATTGCCCGCTTTCCCATGACACGGTGTTGATAGTTGTAAATAATTTTATTGTGCCCACCCTTATAACACCTAACATGGACGGCAGGAATGACTATTTTGTTATAAAAGGCCTTGAAGCTCTTGGAAAAACTGAGCTTGATATTTTTGACAGGAGAGGACTGATAGTCTATAGGAACACAGATTATGATAATTCATGGAATGGAGTTGATAATAATAATGACTTTCTTCCTGATGATACATATTTTTATGTACTTAAGACTGGGATAGGTAAATCAGTAAGCGGTTATATTGTAATACGACATTAAAGATGAGAAGACTACTTAAAACATTCATATTACTTCTGATTCCAATAAGCCTGGCAGGTCAGCTTGCTCCTGTAACCAGCCAGTATGTACTTAATCCCTTAAGTATAAATCCGGCATTCGCCGGTAACAGGGGCGCCCTGAATATAGCTGCATTCTACAGAAAGCAGTGGGCAGGGATTAAGGGTTCTCCTGAAACGATGACCCTGGCTGCAGATGCACCATTCTTTGATTCAAAAGTCGGGTTTGGGCTTACACTGGTCAATGACAAACTGGGTGTGACTAAAGAGACTCATATTCTCACAGATTATTCATACAGGATTAATACAAAAAATGGAACTCTTTCCCTGGGCCTGGGTGCAGGACTGATAACAACAAACTCTTCATGGTCGCAACTTGTTGCCCTGGATCAGGGTGATGAAAATTATCTTGTTGATTCACGTGTTTATGTAGTTCCTGATTTTTCCTTTGGGGTATACTATTCGGGTCAGAATTTCTTTGGGGGCATATCAATTCCAAAACTGCTGGGATACAGATTCAATGTTGAACAGAATAAATACACTGTGCTGTTTAGCCTTGCCCGATACAGTTATTTGTTAAATACCGGATATAAATTCGACATTAACAAAAATATTAAGTTTTTACCTTCCACTTTAATATCATTTACTCCTAAAGAAAAAGTATTAATTGATCTGAATGCATATGTAAGTGTAAATAACTTTTTCTGGACTGGTATCTCTTACAGGAACGGTAGATCTCTTGGCGCTCTTATTCAATTTGCAATTAATAATCAGCTCAAAATAGCCTATGACTATGATTTTACAACCGGCAGCCTAGGTCATTTCAGTAATGGTTCACATGAAATTATGCTCAGATATGAATTCCATTATAAGGTTGAGGCAGTAAGCCCATTTAATTTTTAATACTTAAATTTGATTTGTTTATATGGAACAGACTTAAAATAAGAAAGAGTTTTGCCATATTTGCAATTATACGGAAAAGACTAAATTCCTCAAAGGATTAAGTCTACTCTTATGTTATATGAGTTATGCTGAAAAGAAGATTGAATCTGATATTTATTATTTCGCTCTTTACCCGTTTGCTGTTAGGACAGACTGATACATATGTTGTTGAAAAAGCATATTTCAGCTCCAGGAGGTACGATGAATTTTCACCTGTCTATTATACTGATGGTATTGTGTTTTGTTCAAATCGCTATCTCGGGTTGTCCAATCATTCAACATCAAAGGATAAGCCGCTTTTTAAGATCTTATATATTGATACCCTCAGGAACAGGAATTGGGAAGGGGCAAGGCTATTTTCGAAAGAACTTACAACAATCTTCAATGATGGACCTGTAACTTTCAATAAATCAATGGATACTATATATTTCTCCCGAAATCAGGATGTCGGCAGTAAATTTAAGGATGTAGTAAGCCAGAGAAATTACCTGGGAATTTTTTATGCTGTATTTACTGATGGCAAATGGCAGAAGATAAGGGATGTCCGGATAAATAATGAATGGTATAATGTAACTACACCTTGCCTTTCGCCTAATGGGAGAAAGCTGTATTTTGCGTCTGACAAGCCCGGAGGATTCGGAGGATCGGATCTGTATTACAGTGAATGGAAGGAGGAAGATGGGATGATCCTGTTAATCTTGGCCCTGATATTAATACATCCGGCAATGAATCTTATCCCTTCATAATTCGTCACGGAGAATTGTTTTTTTCTTCCGATGGTCATCATGGACTTGGAGGGAAAGATATTTATTTCTCGAGTATTTCGGATACTTCATGGATGAAGCCTGTCGATCTTGATGAGCCTATAAATTCAAGCTCTGATGATTTCGGGATAGTAACCAGCCCCCAGAATGAGTGAGGGTTATTTCTCTTCCACGAGGGGCAAATCGATTGATATTTTTCATTTCACGACCATTTTCCCCCAGCCACTCTATAACGTTATTCAGAAAGAAAACCGTTATTGTTTCAGGTTTTCTGATGACGGAGATATAGCTGTGGATACTGTTAATCTCAGATATATATGGGATTTCGGTGATGACTCTAAAGGATATGGTTCGCAGGTAGCACATTGTTTTAAGACATCAGGTACTTACCATGTTAAACTTGATATTGTTGACAGAAATACAGGGAACATTTTCTTCTCAAAACTATCTTATGATCTCGAGTTGTTTGATTTTATCCAGCCTTATATAAAATCCGTTGATGAAGCAATTGTAAATAGACCTGTTTCATTTGATGGGAATGAATCGAATTTACCCGGATATGAAATTCTTGATTATACCTGGGATTTTGGTGATGGACAGAGGGTCCAGGGGAGTCACGCAGAACATACGTATTCCAAAAAGGGTGACTACCTGGTAAATATGGGATTAAGGATTAGATCAAATTCAACAGGTGAAATACGGAGAACAGGCATATCTAAAAGAATTTCTCTATTTGCCAGCAATAAGGAAGAATCAGAGAACCAGGATAGCAAGGAAGCAACAACTCCTTCATTTCCTGATATTAATACTTATAAGAATGCCAGGATAAAGATCAAGTTTTCAGCAGAATCAGAATCAGAACAGCCAGCAGTATTTTGTATTGAACTCTTTTCATCACCTAAGAAACTTGGAATAAGAAATTCTATTTTCAATAATATACCGGACAAGTACAAAATCAGGGAAATATTTAGTCCCATTGACAGTTCCTACAGCTATGTTATTGATCAACAGATGAGCCTGATGGCTACTTACCCTGCATATAAGGAACTTCATGGACTCGGATTTAAAAATATAAGGATAAAATTGTATGTTCTTACTGATCCGGCTGAAAAGGAACTTTTTGACCTGGTCAAAATAAATGGAGTTAGTACAGATTATTATTTTGACATTTCAGACAGGTTAACTTCCAATGCATATATTATGCTGGACCAGATTGTAAAACTGCTTAACAGGCATCCTGAAATAGGAATGGAAGTAGGTGTTCATACGGATTCTCTGGGACCTGCGACAGAAAAACTTAAGTTATCCCAATCCAGGGCTGATTTGCTTGTTAATTATATGATAACCAGGGGCATAAAGCCAGGCAGGATTATCCCGGTAGGATATGGAAGTTCGCTACCCATTGCACCAAACTTCCTTGAAAAGGACAGGAAACTGAACAGACGAATAGATTTCAGGATTATTAAATAAATCCATTCAGGCCGATAAAAAAAGCCTGTGCCTGTTATATGGTCATGAATTTAGTAGGGCAGGAGAACGAACCAGTAATAAATTATTCCAAGTATTTCCCTGATTGTTTTGAATAACCTTGTAGCTCTGGAATGATTAAAGTTATAATCAGGTACTGAAATAATACCAATATCATATTTTTCATGAAGGATTTTGCGATAAATAATCCATGTACGTCTGGCATGCGTTCCCAGGCTCAGAACATTGATACCTTTTATTTCACAATTTGTAGTGTCAAGCCAGTGCCTGAAAGCAAGCGCACTTTTAAGAGTCCTGTTAACAAAAGCATGTTTCCCCGGAATAGCGATAACAAGTGAAGAATCAATACCTTTTGCCAGTAACCTGTTTCTTGCCCGTTCAGCCAGTGAACTGTAATTATTCCGCATTCTTCTCCTTCCGTCAAGCTTTGATATGTCGAATTCAGAATTGTACATATATGGCAAAACTATTTTTTTGTCAATAGTAATATCTTTAACAAACAGGTTGATATCGTGTTTCTCATCCTTATAGTCATTTGTGAACTGGACCATAAATGAATCAACCGATGATAGTGAACCTGTCCATTTAGCGAAAAACTTCTCTTTACGTTTGTTTGCCACATATGATGCTATAAGGGAGTCGTTTACATAGAAGTTAAAATGTGCAGAGTACTTTCCGCTAAGTGATCCTTCAGCTTGTATTTCGAATATATGAGGTTTGGATTCAGTGTTGAAAGGTTTCCTGCTTTTTGTATAAAAAATAAGATACCCATTTTCCGAGAGATTAAAATACCGTTCTGAATATTTTAGACCTGTTGTTATTATATGCTGGTAAGGATGTTTCCGGATCTCTTTTAAAGCTTCATCAATGGCATAATCAGGCAGCCATCCTTCGATAACCAGAAGGTTGGCATTTACAGGCTGTGATTCTGCCAGGAACCTGTCAAGATACTTGAAGACAGGCTTCAGCATAAAATATCCTGCCAACAATATTATCAGAATGAAAAATGAGATATTACGGGCTTTGCGATGCATCATGATGATAATATAAATATGCTTTACACTTAATTAAATCTATACTCTAGCTAAAAGTATTAAATTAACAGAAACATTCTAATAGATTTGTTGCTATTTAAAATTCATTTACTGTTTAAAAATACTATATGATAATGATAAGGAAAATAAATCGCTTTGAGTTTTTTAAACAACTTCTTAATGATCCGGACCGAAAGCAACTTCTTCGTATTGTATACGAATTGGGGGTTCTCCTTATTAAGTATCACGAAATGCCTAATCACTATTTCAGCAGGTACTTGTTTAAAAAGAATATAGAAAATTTTAAGGATTATCTCCCAAATAATTTTTTTGACCGCAAAATCAAACCTTCTTTTAACAACATATCAGTAAAAGAGGTATTGGATAATAAGCTCTATTTTGATATGTTCTTCAATAAAGTAAATATCAAAGTACCAGAAGTCATTATGTTTAATATTCGAAATATTTTTGTTTACAATAATATCAGTATTCCTGTTAGAAATGTAAATGATTTTAAAGCATTACTTAATGATATTTTCAATACTAATTCTATTGATTCCCTATTTATTAAAAAGACTAATTCCAGTTCAGGTGGGTCCAATATTTATAAATTTTATCGGGACGAATCCATGCAAGATATTAAGCTGACAGAAGAAATATTTTTTCAGGTAGTAAATTCAGAGTACGTTTTCCAAAAAACAGTAAGGCAACATTATGAGTTGAACAGACTGAATCCTTCAAGTCTTAATACCATAAGGATAGACACCTTTATGAATATAAAGGGCGAAATAGAAATAATATCAGCCTATATTAGGATGAGTATTAATAATATTTGTGTGGATAATATTAGTCAAGGTGGATGCGCGGTTGGGATAGATATTGAAACAGGAAAACTTAATAAACAAGGTTATTCCTCGATATATACACTTGGTGTAAAAGTTCTTGAAGAGCATCCTATTACAGGTACAATATTTGAGGATTTTGTAATTCCGCAGTTCAATGAGGTTAAAGAACTTGTGAAAAGAGTGGCTTCCTATATACCTGAAATAAGACTGATTGGATGGGACGTTGCTATCAGTGATGTTGGACCTGTATTGATTGAAGGGAATTCTGATTATGATATAAGGCGTAATGATTTTGTGTCAGGTGGATATAGAGCAAATCCGGTATTCAGAAAAGTCCTTAATGAAATTAATTACATATCTGCCTGATAATTATAATTATACATGGGGAAGTTAATATCCTTCTATTAAATATTGCAGAGGATAATGATCATAAATCCTTGTTTGGAATGACTATGATTTTTTGAGTTATTAAGATTAAGTTTTTTGAGAGGAGCTCCACAACATATACACCAGATTTAAGATTTAAGGGTATTTGCAGATCACTACTGCCGGGACTCAATGACTTTTCCAGCATAATTTTACCGGACAGTCCAGCTATAATAAGCCTGTCAGGATTAATTTCCGAATCTTTTATTGTAATGTTAATCAGATCTTTGGCTGGATTTGGATATATATTTATTTGTAATTTATTATCAGTTACCAATTTTGACGTGTCTGGTCCAAATGCTTTAAATTCTGAAACACTGTTCAATGAATTTAGTGCATTTCCGTGACCAATATATTTAATATATAGATACGCCGAATCAACATACTCTGAAGGGAAATCAAAGATCTGGCTCTCTCCCGAGAAGTTACAAGATTCTGCTCCGATAAGCACAGGATCCCAGGTAAGGTAATCCTTTGATGCGTATATATCAAAATAGGAAGAATAGTCCTGTTCCCTCAGAAAATCCAGTTGCAAATAGGTAATTTCGGATAGTTTGGATAGTCTAAGCTGAAGCCATTGATTATCCCCGTCAGATGACCAGAATGTTCCTGTATTATCATCTGATGCATAAGCAGGGATATTTGGTAGTATGAAGTTACTAGCCTCAATATCAGCTATTTTTGCTGCAAAAAGTTCAGGGTGATAAGGAAGTATTGTGATTGAAATATCTTCTGATGATATTTCGGTACCGTTGCTCACATTAAG
Source organism: uncultured Bacteroidales bacterium (assembly GCA_963843635.1). GTDB lineage: Bacteria > Bacteroidota > Bacteroidia > Bacteroidales > VadinHA17 > LD21. The sequence goes on from CAWJLF010000003.1 coordinate 107,820, forward strand.
TTTAAAATCCAGTTTAGTGGATTTATCAACAATGGGGGCAAGGAACCGAATGTTAAGATCAGTTGTCCCAGAAACAGGTACATTGGCGGGAACAATCCATTCCGCGGTTATTGAATTATTTTCTGGATCATATGACGCTGTAGCATCCAGTTCACCAACAAATCCACCAAATATTGTTTTCGGGTAATCAATAAGTATAATGGGAGCTGCTTGTATCCTATTCACATCCAGATTGCAGTTAATAATATCTCGGTAACCTGTGGCCCCTTTACATGTACGGGTTAATAATTCACATGGAGAACCGGATGAACCTGATTTGGATTTACTGCCTGAAAGATTAATGTAGTAAACAGTAGCTTCGATAGAAGAACTCAGTAATAAGAGCAATATTATCAATGCATTTTTCAACCCACAAAATTTTAACGAATTTAATGTATTTAATGTGTAACACATAACTATGTCAATAACTTTATCATTCCATATTTACTGAATGGAATTTAGTAATTTTTCGATTCGGTTAGACAAGCACAATTAATATATATAGTTGATAGATTTTATTTTACCTGCACTGTTATCATCGCCTCGTTGTGTAACTGTTACCAGGACAGAATAAATTGTTTGAATAAATATGTTAATAGAATAAGACAATAAAAAAATGCCAAAATTATAAACAAATATATACTATGAAGACTTGATATCAAATTGGGTATCAAAAATCATGGAAGATCAATAAGTACTTAGTTTTTTCTGGATAGCCTTTTCAAGGCATGTTCAACTTTGATCGCTAAGTATCCGTAATGATTCATTTATGATTAAGAAATATCTGAATATGGTAAACATGATACAATCCAAGGTACATGGAATGGATAAGATCATTTATCAAAATTTATAAGTCTATTTGATAATTTTCCATAGTTTTACTGCTATGGATAATAATAATAGGGATTCGAAGGTTTACATCTATTAGAAGAAGGATAATTACAAAGGTTAAAATCGCTATGTTTCATAAATTTATTAGTCATTTTTGTGTGACTGACGGGGCGAAAGCATG
>CAWJLF010000004.1:0-79063 GCA_963843635.1 uncultured Bacteroidales bacterium
ATTGTTATGTCGTTTACTGGTTCCGGTACCGTATTGCTGATCGTCACTCAGCCTCATCCAATAGTAATTATCGTTACGGTTCTTGAACAATTCGTGGGGAATTTTTTCTGCAACCGGAGCCTTAAGTGAAGGTTGAACTGTGCATGAAACAACCAGTATTGTAAAAAATGCATTCAAAAACAGGTTAATTCTCTTCATAATGGTATTTGTTTTAATCAGGTTAGGATAAACTGGCAATTTCTTTTAAAGTTATTAAAGATTATCTAAAAAGTCATTATAGATCAGTAGAATACTGTCCTTCTCTTACGAAATGTGAAACCATATCCTTATTGTTGAGGAGGACCCACGCTGATTAATCTTACTGTAAATAAAAACTACCGCAAGATTAAACCTTTGGTCATAATTTCTATCAAAGAGATATAAAAACCAAAACAGAAACAGATATGAAAAGAATAGTATTTATCACAGTCGTCCTGTTCTTTATTTCAGCAGGATTAGCGAATGCCCAGAGGGCAAACAGAAGCGTTGCAGCTAGACAGGTTACTCAACAGACCAGAATAACAAACGGTGTTAGTAACGGACAATTAACCAGGGCAGAGACAGCCAAACTGGAAAGGCAGCAGCACAGGATCCAGGCAGAAAAAAGAATGGCCAAAGCTGATGGAAAAGTAACACCGCAGGAAAAGAGAATGCTCAGACGCGAACAGAATCGCGCCAACAGGCAAATCAAAAAAGAAAAGACTGACAGACAGAACCGTTAGGATTGATTGGTTATAGGGCTAATAGTGATCAGGGAAGAGGTTGTCTCAAAAGATATTTTTAACCGCAAAGCCCGCAAAGCCCACCTCCGCAAAGCTATGGTGGGTAACACAGGCGCAAAGGACACAAAGGCAATATTTTGACATTTAATACTTTGCGATCTTCGCGTATATTCTTGGCGAACTCAGCGGTTACTGGATTTCATCTTTTGAAACGGCCTCTTCTATTTCCGGTTCAGACAGTTGATTTTACAGGTCTGCAATATTTTTCAACCGTTCAGCAAATATTTTTTTTCTGAGTTGAAAATTACATGGACTTTTACTTTATAATATTAAAAAATCAAAAAGATGAAAACAACCGGAAAAGATTTTAAAAAAAACAGGCATGGTATTTTAATTGTTACCCTGCTCCTTTTAGTTTCCATGTTTACTGCTAACGCACAGAAACGAAACCTTCCTGATTACCTTTCAATGAGGAAGCTTCCGCCGTACCTTAAATTGAAAGAGTCAAAACCTTACAGTTATGAGATGATTACTGATTACTACAATCATGATATCCTGGGAAATTTTATAAATAAAATGCAGGTTAGGGGAATATATACCCGGGGGATAGAAAACGGAATGGCCAGGTGGAATGATGTTACAATTTCTCAGGCTCAAAGCCTTGATCAGCCTTTTCCATCAGGAACAAAGCAGGAATATATGGAAGGACTATCCTATAATCCCAATGAGAATCTACTGAACCTGGAGGCTTTTAAGAAATTTCCAATGACTACCGGTATATTTGCCAGGAATCTCATCTGGGATGTGCTGAGTTTTGAGGTTTTCTCCTGGACATATTACGATTCCCTGCAACTTAATATCCCGTTTACTGCTACTAAGATGAACCGCAAGATTGACCTGGATGGTATGGGGAGTTTTGAAAATAGTGATATTCAACTGACATGGACAGGCATCTCAACATTTAATAATAAGATCTGTGCGGTCATTGAGTTCCTTGCTATGAACAATCCTCTCGATATCAAAACTGATTTGATGGTTATGAAGGGGCGAAGTCACTACTGGGGAACCGTTTGGGTTTCATTGACAGACAAACAGATAGAGCATGGAATATTACACGAGGATGTAAATATGGACATCAAAATAAACGGCCAGGAAAAAAGCCAGCTTTCCAATTCCACAAGAAAGATTGAGTTTATTAAGCTTCTGTAATATTATTATCTCAAGCCAATCAGTCATTTTTAATATCAACACCTTTCATAGACAACTGGATCCGTTTTCGTTCTATATCGACCGCAATAATTTTCACTGTAACATGTTGGTGCAACCTAACAATTGTAGAAGGATCAGAAACATATTTATCACTCATATTTGAGATATGAACCAAACCGTCCTGTTTTATTCCAATGTCGACAAATGCTCCAAACTTTGTCACATTGGTCACAATTCCCGGTACAATCATGCCCGGAATAAGATCCTCCATCGAATGAATATCCGCAAACCTGAATTCTTTTATTCTTGATCTTGGATCACGGCCAGGCTTGGCCAGCTCATTAATAATATCCTTTAATGTGGGTAAGACCTGTCACCGGTGTGATGTATTTTTCAAGCCTTATTTCTTTTCTCTTAATTTCATTGGTCATTAGCTCCTTAACGTCACAACCAAGATCTTTTGACATCTTCTCTACAACATGGTAGCTTTCCGGATGTACTGCGCTGCTATCAAGTGGATAATCTGCATTTCTTATCCTCAGGAAACCGGCACTCTGTTCAAACGCCTTGTCTCCCATTCTTTTAACTTTCAGCAAATCTTTGCTTGCTTTAAACGGGCCATGTTCTGTCCGGTAATCAACAATATTTTGTGCCAGCTGTGGACCCAGATCCCGAGACATAGGTCAGCAGATGTTTGCTGGCAGTATTTACCTCAACACCAACAGCATTTACGCAACTTATTACCACATCATCAAGTGATCTCTGAAGTTTTTGCTGGTCAACATCATGCTGGTATTGCCCGACTCCAATTGATTTGGGATCAATTTTAACCAGCTCTGCAAGCGGATCCATGAGCCGTCTGTCCGATAGAAACAGCACCTCTTACAGTAACATCATAATCAGGAAATTCATCACTTGCAGTTTTTGAAGCAGAATAAATTGAGGCTCCGGCTTCGCTTACAACAAAAACCTGAATATCATTTTCAAACTTTACATATTTAATAAAATCCTCTGTCTCCCTGCTTGCGGTGCCATTTCCAATTGCTATAGCTTCAATTTTATATGCATTTACAAGAGAAAGGATTTTTTTTACCGACATGGCAGTCTCATTCTGAGGTGGATGAGGATAGATAGTCTCATTATGAACAAGATTTCCCTGCCTGTCAAGACATACAACTTTGCAACCTGTCCTGAATCCCGGGTCTATTGCCAGAACATTTTTTTCACCCAGCGGTGAACCCAGCAGCAGCTGCCGCAGGTTATCAGCAAATACAGCGATGGCCTCATTGTCTGCCTTTTCTTTTGAGACATTCCTGAATTCTGTCTCCATAGATGAGGAGAGTAATCTCTTCCAGCTGTCCTTTACTGCAGCATCTACAATGTCCGATGAGTTATTTCTTCCTTTAATAAATATAGCGATTCAGCATATCAAGAGCATGTTCCTCATCTGGCTCAATGGAAAGCCTGAGAAATCCCTCCTCCTCACCCCGCCTCATTGCCAGCAGACCTGTGCGAAGGGCATTTTTTTAGAGGCTCAGACCAATCATAATAATCACTGAATTTAATACCTTCAGCCTCTTTTCCCTTTATAACCTTCGAAACAATGACAGCCTCTCTTCTCGAACAGATATTCTCAGTTGCCTCCTTGCTTTTTCGTCCTCACTTATCCATTCAGCAATGATATCTGAAGCACCTGATAGTGCTTCCTCGGCTGTAGGCACATCATCAGTTATAAATTCTTCCGCTTTCAGGAATGGATCATTCTCCCTCTGCTGAATAATAATATCTGCAAGAGGCTCCAGTCCTTTCTCCCTGGCAATGGTAGCCCGTGTCCTTCGTTTTGGGTCTGTATGGCAGATAAATATCTTCCAGTTCAGCCATTGTAAGTGCTGTATCGATCTTTTGTCTGAGTTCAGCTGTCATCTTCTCCTGATCCTCAATGGATTTAATCACAGCTTCTTTGCGGGCATCAAGGTCTTTAAGCCTGTCATATTCTTCTTTGATATGCATTATTTGCACTTCATCAAGGCTGCCGGTCATTTCTTTCCTGTACCTGCTGATAAAGGGAATTGTAGCTCCACCGTCCATCAGCCTGATTGTATTCTCAACCTGCCAGTCGTGCAAGACCAAGTTTCTTAGCAACAAGCAATATATTCTTATTTGTATCCATGATAATATTATTCAACATAAATAACCAAGACCCTTAAGATATTCACTTTCAGGATGATAAATATTTACAGGATGATCAGGTGGCTGACTCATCTGGTGCAAAATTCTGACATTGCGACCTGTATTGGCCGCTGCTGCAAATACTGATTTCCTGAAATTTTCTTTTGAAACAACCTGTGAGCATGAGAAAGTAAAAATGATACCTCCCGGTCTGATCTGTTCAATAGCTTTTATATTAAGACGTTTATATCCCTGCAATGCATTGGCAAGCACATTATTATGTTTTGCAAAAGCAGGTGGATCCAGAACAATAAGATCATACTTGTCTTTAATATTGTTAAGATAATCAAAAGCATCAACCTGAAAGGCTTCATGTCTGTTGTCATCTCCAAAATTGAGATTGATATTTTCAACTAGCCAGCTCAATGGCAGAGAATGAACTGTCAACAGTATGAACCTGAAGAGGCATTTTTCATGGCATATACAGAGAAACCGCCTGTATATCCAAACATATTCAGGACATCTTTGCCATCGTGTATAACTTTCAAGTAATTTCCGGTTATCACTCTGATCAATAAAGAAACCTGTCTTCTGCCCTGTTGTCCAGTCAATCCTGAATTTATAGCCATTTTCAGTAACAACAACAGGTTCGGACTTTCCATAAAGGAACTCATTATGTAGCCTTGTACCAGACATATGAGGAATTGTGCCTTCACTCTTATCAAATACAGCTATGATTGATCTTTCATCAATTCGACCAGAATGCAGATGATCTCCCTTCGTATTTTATAAAATCCCACGGAATGCATCTGCATCACAGCAACCCCATTGTAAAAATCCACTATCAGTCCTGGTAGCCCGTCCCCCTCTCCATGAATCAAGCCTGAATACATTAACATCCGGATTACCAATGATACCAATATTCTTCCTGTAGTTAATAGCGTGCTAATCTTATCCCTGAAGAATTCAATATCCGGGGTCAACCTGATTAAAGGTGAGAATGCGTACTGCAATAGAACTTGGGGCATAGTGGCCTGTTGCCAGAAAATTATCTTTGTTGTCAAAAACATCCACAAGATCTCCTTCAGAAGGATTACCATACATTTTTTTTATTGCACCAGAGAAGATCCATGGATGAAACCTTTTTACTGACTGATCCTTACCCGATTTAAGGATTATTTTAATTCGTTCCACCGATATTAATTTTTATTTATATAGTTTCTTTGAAAATTGATTTTTTGCCCCTGCCCCCCTAAAGGGAAGTTAATTCGCTATCAAAAAGGAATATTACACTTAATACTTCCTGGTCAGCTCCTCTTTAGGCCAGATGTCCCGGTGAGCGTGACAGAGGGGTTTCATTTCCATTCACCAGCTTCCTGTATATCTCATAACAAACCCAGGCATCAGTAGCTGCATAAATCTGCTGCGCCTCAGTAAGCTCTTCTGCCTCCCAGTCGGTAATCTGCTGGCGCTTGGATATCCTGAAGCCAAGTATTATTGCAACCAGTTTCTTTAATCCTGAACTCTGAATTCCATAATCCTTTACAAAACCCTGAAGGTCAATGAAACCCCTGGGGTAAACTTTTTTAACCCCTTCAAGATATCTTATATCGTCATGAACAGCCACACCTGACTTTCAGTACCAAGGGATCAGACAACAAGTTTGCAAGGCTTGTCAGGAATCCCAATTTTGTTTATCCTGAACAAACATGCCAAGGTTACCGGTAGATAGCTGTATAAATGAAACCGAGTTTTTTCTTCCTTTTTTAAAAGTCGGTTTTGTCTCAGTATCAAAACCCAAAGGTCAGATCCAAGAAGTCTTGGAAAGACTTCTTGATAAGTTTGTAAATTGTCTACGACTACTATTTCTCCTTTAAACCAAGATAGCTCATGACTGGCTATTTCCTCAGCAGTAATGTTTTCCTGATATCTGTTATTCACCATTTTCCCTGTAATCCTTTTGTCTTCTGGTTATAAACCAGTCTGAGGTATCCCTGTTTTCGTCCCTGTCTTCATTATCCTCTTCCAGTTTACCAATAGTCTCACCAGAATATAAAAATTTATGTATTGCTCTCATTGAATTAACCAGTTTCTGACCCCAGAAATTCTCAAAATTAAGCCTGCATTCCCATACTGCATCATTCATTATCTCATTTGTGCCTGTCTGGTATAAAAGCAGGAAATCCTTAGCATCCTGGTACATGTCAGCCATGTTCTCAGAAATACTTGATAATAAAGGGCCGTCCAGTATCATTTATCCTGCCATCAAACACCTCAAGATAATCATCAGCCGTTCCGAATTTTTCCCTCAGAATATCATGTATTTGTACCCAGTCGGATTCAGTTACAAACTTCTCATTACCCTCTTCGAAATAGGGATCGAGTTGTGGCAACAAAGATGCTTTCAGATACATTAACGGTAAAATACGCTGAAGTATTTTAAGTAATTCATCCCCCTTCAGTTCTGATGCGTGTTCTGCATATTTGCAGAATTCATTTGCAACAGCAACAAACTCAATGACATTTCTCGAATATACCGGATCTGAACTGGTATCCATAATTTATTTTTAAATTGTGGTACAAAATTAGACATTTATACTTATGATTGGCAGCACCATCCCGTTTTTTGTCAGTCAGTTTAATTTTGCTTAATATTATTGTTGGTTTAAAAATAAAAAAATATGACCCATTCTGATAAAACCTTTATTATGGATAAACCACTTTCACTTGAAGGGAAAGTAGCTATTGTCACAGGAGGAGCTTCTGGAATCGGCTTTGGAACCGCCAGGAAGCTGGCCGCATTCGGTGCATCTGTCTCATTACTGGATGTGAATGACAGTAATGGGAAATCAGCTGAAAATGAGATCAGACAGGCAGGTGGGACAGCCCGGTATATTAATTGTGATGTCAGGATCGCTCAAGACTGTAAGAAAGCTGTAGACGAAAGCTTCAGTATCTTCGGACGAATAGATATCCTTTTTAATAATGCCGGTATTGCAATCAGGAAGAATGCTGTTGACCTGGAACCTGAAGAATGGGACCTGGCATTGGATGTTTCACTGAAAGGACAATACCTCGTGACTAAATATGCCGTACCCTATATGATCAAAACCGGAGGAGGAAGCATTATAAATACAGGGTCGGGATGGTCACTAAAAGGAGGAGAGAATGCGGTGGCTTATTGTGCCATGAAGGGTGGCACACTTAATATGACGCGTGCCATGGCTATAGATTTTGGTAAATATAATATCAGGGTAAATACTGTGTGTCCGGGAGATATTGACACTCCCATGCTAAAAAGTGAATGTGAACAGCTTGGAGATACTTATGACGAGAACTACCTTGAAAGCTGCATAACGGGCAGACCAATACAAAGGATAGGGACAGTGGATGATATAGCAAATGCAGTCCTGTTTTTTGCAAGCAGCATGTCAACATGGGTAACAGGTGCTCATCTTGTTGTAGACGGTGGCGGAATTGCCTGATATCTAATTACTTATAAATTATAAATATCTTCAGAGATGATCCTACAAATGAAGCCCGCATTTTCCAGGTTAGCCATAGCTCTTCTAGTCATTGTTCTGGCTACAGATTGTCAGAACAACGTTAAAGATGATCACGATGTACAGATTGAAGAATTAATGAATCATAAACGGGTTGCTTCCTTTTTCCCTAAATCCGATCTCATGAAGATAGGAGTGTATTATTACCCCGAACAATGGCCTGAAGATCAGTGGGAACGAGATTTACAGAACATTGCCCGCTTAGGTTTCACATTTACTCACTTCGCTGAATTCTCCTGGACCTATCTTGAACCGCAAGAAGGAACATATGACTTCAGCTGGCTTGATAAGGCAATTGATATGGCTTCCAGGGCAGGACTAAAGGTCATCATGTGCACACCTACCCCCTGTCCTCCGGCATGGATGGGAGAAAAGTATCCCGAAATTTACCTGGTGGGTTCTGATGGTAGAAGACGGGAACATGGGATTAGGGCTAACGCATCCTTGTCTGACACTATCTACTTGAAATTCACTGATGAGATTGTGACAGCTATGGCAGAACACTATGCTAAAGATGACCGGATATGGGGATGGCAAATTGACAACGAACCTCCTGCTATTCCCGATTACAGCCCATCTGCCAGGATAGCTTTTCAGGTATGGCTTAAGTCCCGTTATGGTACTATTGATAAGCTTAACGAAGTATGGGGAGGCAGCTTCTGGAGTACACGGTATGACAGTTTTGAACAGGTACTGATACCTAATGAAGAGCTTAATGCAGAAGATAAACTAAGTCCGCATGCCCTGCTCGATTTTAAAAGATTTACTGCGGATGTTACAGCAGACTTTCTAAACAGACAGGCTGATATTCTGAAAAACAACATTTCAGACAAACAATGGATAACAACCAATTATACAAATGTAAGCAGGGATGCTGATCCCCGAAGGTCCGACCATATCGATTTTCCTACCTTTACGATGTACCCTGTAAGCGGAAAAAATGTTTTGGGGGGAAATAATTTTCGTACAGGAATTCCATATAAAATTTATGAGGCATGTGACTATTACCGCTCTATCGATGGAGTTACCGGTGTGATGGAACTTCAGCCGGGTCAGGTAAACTGGGGCTCAATCAATCCACAACTATTACCAGGTACCGTCCATATGTGGATTATGCAAGCTTTCGGAGGTGGAAACTCATTTCTTTGTACATACAGATACAGGCATCCCTTATGGAGCAGTGAAATGTATCACGAAGGCATCGTTGGTACCGACGGGCTTACTCTTTCTGAAGGCGGGAAAGAATTCGTACAGTCAATTAATGAATTGAAACTCTTAAGGGCTGAATACGACTCCGTAGCAACAATACCTGAAAGAATTGTACGGAGAAAAACCGCTATACTCTGGAGTCATGAGGTAATGTGGGACCTAGATATTCAGAAACAGACAACACTGTGGAATACCTGGAACTTCAGAAATACATATACTGCCGCAGTGAAATCCACTGGAGCTCCGATGGATTTCATATCAGAAGAGGATGATTTTTCAGCTTATCCCTTTCTTGTAGCACCGGCTTACCAGTTAATTGACAGTACTCTTGTCAGAAAATGGCAGGACTATGCTGAAAATGGAGGGAACCTCATTCTTACATGCCGGACTGGCCAGAAAGATAAGAATGGACATTTCTTCGAGTCAAAATGGGCAGGACCCTTGAAACCTCTCATTGGAGCTGAGATTGAGTTCTTTGATATGCTCACTCCTGACGCATTCGGGACAGTAGATTTTAAAAGCAATTCATACAGGTGGAATGCCTGGGCTGAGATACTCTCTCCGGCTACACAAACTGAACCAATAGCAGTGTATAGCGATCAGTACTATAGAGGAAAAGCTGCTGCTATTACAAGACACCTGGGTAATGGAACGGTAACATTTATCGGCGTGGCCTCTGAAGACGGAATCCTTGAACGGGCATTGGTTCGGGATGTATATGACAGAGCGGGTGTACAGATAGAGGATCTACCCCCGGGTGTCTACATGGAATGGAGAGATGGGTTTAATACTGCAGTTAACTATACTGATAATGATTTTATGTTATCTCTTCCTCCTGGTTCCAGTATTCTAATTGGTAGTAATCCTGTAAAACCTGCACAGGTTATGATTTGGAAATGAAAATGATATCTTAACTTTGAAGTTACAAATGTAGAAGAATGCTGTCAGGAAACTATAAAATACTGTACAATATCCTTAGAAATAAGATCGATGAAAAGCGTATTTTTCACGATCCTATGTACACCCTGGCCTACGGTACTGATGCCAGTTTCTACAGGTTAATACCAAAGTTGGTAGTCAGGGCGAAGGATGAAAATGAAGTATCCCTGATACTCACTGAATGCTCTTCCCTGGACCTGCCGGTAACCTTCCGTGCTGCGGGAACAAGTCTCTCCGGTCAGGCGATAACAGATTCTGTACTTGTTATTGCAGGTAATGACTGGAAGAAATTCCATATAAGTGACGACTATTCGACAATTACAATGCAACCCGGCTTAAGAGGAGGTTATGTGAATGCCCGCCTTGCCCCCTATGGTAGAAAGATCGGTCCTGATCCGGCTTCAATAAATGCTGCTATGATAGGTGGAATAGCTGCTAACAACGCCAGTGGAATGTGTTGCGGTACTGCAGAAAACTCGTACAAGACAGTTGAAGGTATGCGCTTAGTTATGGCTGACGGAACTATCCTTGACACACGGGACCAAAAAAGCAGGTCAGATTTTGCTGCATCGCACACAGAACTTATTTCCAACCTGGAAGAACTGGCGCAATCGACAAAAACAAACACACCTCTTGCTGAAAAGATCCGGAGAAAATACAAAATGAAGAATACCACTGGTTATAGCCTTAACTCTCTGGTTGATTATTCCGATCCTTTCGACATAATAGAACATATAATGATAGGGTCTGAAGGCACCCTTGGATTCATCTCTGAAATTACCTTTAAAACTGTCATTGAAAGACCTTACAGGGCCAGCTCACTTATGATCTTCCCCGACATAGAACAGGCATGCAGGGCTGTGTCAATCCTTAAATCGGAGCCTGTTGCAGCTGTTGAACTGATTGACAGGGCGGGATTGCGATCAGTTGAGAATGAAAAAGGCATGCCGTCTTACCTGAAAAGACTAAATAATGCTGTTTGTGCTCTGTTGGTGGAGACTTCAGCGGAATCTAAAGAGGATCTTGATAGAAACATTCGGAAAATCAAAGAGTCGATTGAATTAATTCCCACTAAAAAAGATATTCATTTCACAGATATCCCTGCAGAATATGAGATTTTGTGGAATATCCGTAAAGGCCTGTTCCCCTCGGTAGGCGCTATGAGGAAAGCCGGGACTACAGTGATAATCGAAGATGTGGCTTTTCCTGTTCCATCACTCGCTGAAGCAACTCTCGATCTCCAGGGATTGCTGAAAAAATTCGGCTATGGAGAGGCTGTTATCTTTGGTCATGCTCTGGAAGGTAACCTGCATTTTGTTTTTACACAGGATTTTAGTACAAAGGATGAGATAAAAAGATATTCATCTCTTCTGACTGCAGTATCGGACATGGTAGTACATAAATATGACGGGTCATTAAAAGCCGAACATGGTACAGGACGTAATATGGCACCCTTTGTTGAAATGGAATGGGGAGAAGAAGCCTATGACCTTATGAAAACCATCAAACAGATCTTTGACCCACTGAATATCCTGAACCCCGGCGTAATACTTAATCCGGATAATGAGATCCACCTGCAAAACCTTAAACCTGTCCCTTTCGCATCCGAACTGACTGACAAATGTACTGAATGCGGCTTCTGCGAGTCATCTTGTGTATCGGCTGACCTTACCCTAACTCCTCGTCAAAGGATTGTGATCCACAGGGAACTTTCATCGCTAAAGAAAAACGGGCATGAACCCCATATTGCTTCCTCACTTGCAAAATCATACAGCTATGCCGGTGATGAGACATGTGCAACAGATGGACTCTGCTCCATTGCATGTCCGGTTAAAATAGACACCGGTAAGCTGGTGAAGAGTTTGCGGGAGGAACAGGTATCTAAGAATACCGGCAGAGCTATGAAGATAGCAGACCACATGAGTACAGTCACGGCTGCTGCCAGAACAGGACTGTCAGTTGTGAGCTTTTTTCACAGGATATTCGGCACAGGATTCGTGCAACATCTTTCTTCATGGATAAGAAAGGTATCGGATAACAGGGTACCTGCCTGGAACAGGTTTATGCCATCAGGTGCGTCAAAGGTCAGGATTAACGGTGAAAATTCAGCAGAGAGTGATCGCAAGGTGGTCTATTTCCCCTCCTGTATCAATCGGTCAATGGGAGTGTCGCAGGATCACAGGGAAGAAAAACAGCTCACGGGAAAGATGGAGGAGCTGCTTAGAAAAGGAGGATTTGAAGTTATTTATCCGGAAGAGCTGAATAACCTGTGCTGTGGTATGTCCTTTTTAAGTAAAGGATATGTCGAGGCAGGTCTTAAGAAATCGAAGGAGCTTGAAGATGCGCTGCTGAAGGCAAGTGGCGATGGCAAATACCCTGTTCTGTGTGACATGAGTCCGTGCCTGTATACCATGAAAGAAAATATGGGTGAAAGTCTCAGGCTGTACGAACCCGTTGAGTTTATTACAGAACATCTCCTGCCCTACCTTACAATAACTCCTATTGATGAGACGGTGACAGTTTTTCCGGTGTGTAGTATGAAAAAGATGGATCTCGATACAAAACTGGTTGAACTGGCAAAATTATGCGCGCGCGAGGTTGTTGTACCGGATACCAATTGTTGCGGATTCGCCGGTGACAGGGGCTTCACTTTCCCGGAGCTTAATTCTCATGGACTAAAAGATCTTAAAGGTCAGCTTCCTGGTGATGTTGTACATGGCTATTCCACAAGCCGTACCTGTGAAATAGGATTAAGCCTGCATTCAGGTGTGTCCTATAAATCTATCGTATACCTTGTCGACAAAGCAAGTACAAATTTATAGCAGCATAAAATAACCCGCTACTGTCCTCTGTATAATTCATCCAGGGAATATCCTTCCGCAAAATCGAATATCTTATTATCATCCTGAAGAGCAGGTTCTTTGTTATCAAGCCTGACATTGATCATTATCCGTACTTTATAAAGATCCCTGTTAAAGGGGTCTCTTTTAATGAGTTCATTTAAGAGGGGTAAAGCCTCTTCATATTTCCCCTTTTCAAGTAATGAATTCATATTACCGGCAATGGTCTCGTTTTTAACAAAAGGGATTTTAGAATCCTCTGTATCTGATAAACCGGGTAACAATTTGTCGCGAAGGCTAATTATGACAGGTTCAGGAAATAACTTCATAAATTTAAACTGATCTGGTTCATATAAATTTGGAAGGTATCCAGATGCGGTGAAAGCAATCTGAATATAAAATACCTGGTCATGGTCAACTGTATCACATTTTTTCCATTGATCATCAGATAAATTAAGAACCCTGAGTACTTCATGATCAATGAGGCTGTCAATCGGATTAATAAAAGTGATATTATTGATTTCACCATCGGGATTAACAGAAATCCTGGTAATGGAATTGCATATAATTCCCTTTTCTGCTTCAGATGACGGAAAAATAATATTCCTTGTAAGAAATGATCTTAATCCTGTACTTCCTCCTTTGAACCTGTAACTGATTGGTAACATGGACTTCTGTCCAACCATATTTATGGGGATAAACAGGCAGAAGCAAATAATTAAAAAGCGGGTTTTCATAGCAATAAAGTAAAGATAATGAAGAAATTCAACTTTATATCCGGCTATATCCCATACCCCCGGGCTCACATGTTAGTATATAAAGGCTTCCCCGCACAACAATTCTTGAATTTTTTACCGCTGCCACAGGGACAGGGATCATTCCTTTCAGGAATTGCGGGTTTGATCACCTGGCTATCTTTGTTTCGGATCCATGTCATAACATTTGCCGGTGCTCTCTTATTTTTAAGTTCTTTTGCCATATATTCCATGTAGGGCTCAACATGATGGAAAAACATTTTATAACCTTCACACAGATAATTCAATCCCGGTTTGCCATCGGGTGTCATAAGAATCCTGTGTTTCGGGCATTCACCATGACAGGCATACCGAACATCACAACGCAAACAATACGATGGAAGCTTGTTTCTCTTTGCTATACCGAAATCGAACTGCGCCTGTGATTTTATCATGTCTGTGATAGGTCTCTCAGTTATGTTGCCAAGAAAATACTCAGGATAGACAAAATGGTCACATGAATAAATATCCCCGTTATGCTCCATAACGACATTATCCCCGCATGTTTCCGAAAAAACACAAAGTCCGGGCATCTCTCCCACATAATTGGCCAGAGTTGTATCAAATATCTGCACATAATATCTTGCAACATCATGCCTGACCCATTCATCGAAAATAGTAACAAGGAACTGGCCAAAGTCTTTTCCTCTTACGGACCAGTCCGTGACCACAGCATCATCCCCGGATCCGGGAGCTACCAGGTTCAGCCTGTCTTCACCAGGATCGACAGCAACTCTTTCTACAACTGGAAGAAACTGTATAAAACCACTTCCAATGCGTTTAAGGAACCTGTACGTTTCAGAAGCATATGTAACATTATAATTATTTACACAACTTAATGTATTGAATTCAACTTTGTGCTTATGCAATAATTCGATACCTCTCATAACCGTTTTAAAAGTCGTTCCTCCTGAATTTGTCATCCTGAAGTGATCATGGTTATGCTCTTCTCCATCAATCGAAATACCAACAAGGATATTGTTATCAGTGAAAAACCTGCACCAGTCATCATTCAATCTTGTCCCGTTTGTCTGGAATGAATTCTCAATCCGCTTGCCGTTGGAATATTTCCTTTCCAGCTCAATAACCTTCCTGAAGTAATCAAGTCCTAAAAGTGTGGGTTCACCTCCCTGCCAGGTAAATGTCACAACAGGTACCTGCTGTGCTTCAATATACTGCTTAATGAAATTCTCAAGAACCGCTTCCTCCAGTTTGAAGTTATTTTCATTAGGAAAAAGTTTCTTCTTTTCCAGGTAATAACAATATGTACAATTTAAATTGCAAACTGATCCGGTGGGTTTCACCATCACATTAAAGGCATTTGGTCCCCTAAGCTTCAGAGCATCTGAAAAAAGAATATCCATCTATAGCTTTTTAAGCTTTCAGTTAAATTTTATGATAAAACAGGATGTGCAAAATAAGAATATAATTGATAGCTTCAGACCAGTAAAAATAAAAATTCCTGAAAAATAAGTCAGCTTATACTTTCCAGGTGAGCCTGTGCTGACTATCCTGGACTATTTTATCATGATCGAGTAACCAGCGAATTACTTTGATTACTTTATCTTCCGCATAATCGATCATCTTTACGAGTTCCCCGGCGTCTGGACTCTTCTCCTCGAGGGATGATTTAATTTCTTCCAGGATCAGGTCAAATTCATATTTACTCAGGTCCAGCTCGTTTCTTTCCCTGCAAACATCACAAATACCACAGCGATCGGATTCTTCCCCGAAATAATTCAGGAGAAAAACGGATCGGCAATGATGGTCAGAATCTGCGTATTCCACCATCTTTTCAAGCCTTGCTTCATATTTCTCTTTTACGTTAATGTAATTATCAGGTGAAATGATCAAAGCCTTACGGACCAGTCTTTCCTCTGTAAATATTACTAATGCAGTCCTTTTCCCGGGTATATAGCGGATAATGTTATAGGCTGATAATTTTACAAGGAATTGATATATTGTATCCCTGGTTGAGGCAGATTTCCTGGCAAGGGCTTCCTCGTTAACAGGCACGAATTCAGTAAACATGCCGGTATATGTTCTGAGCAGAAGTTTTATGAAGGTGTCAAAAGATTCATTGGCAACCTGAAATTTATAGAGGTCGTCACGGTTAACAATGAAGTGTACTCTGGAGGGATTATTAATTTCTTCAGTGAACTCCATATATCCTTCTCTCTGAAGAAATTGCAAGCTGTTGTAGGTCTCTATTACAGGTAGCCTGTATTTAGAAACGAAATCGGCTATGCTGAAGTCGAAAACATTGTTCTTACCTGAGCCCAGAGGGACCTGAAGATAGTTACACAGAGCCTCATAAGCATCTTTGATTTTTTCTACAGGTGGAAATTTCTTTCTAAGCGACTCTTTTAACCTGGTTTTATCAGCCGGTGAGTAGAGTAGGACAGCAAAAGCCGGTTTTCCATCTCTTCCAGCCCTTCCGCTCTCCTGAAAATAGTTTTCTAATGAATCAGGTATATCCCAATGCACAACAAACCTCACCTCTGCCTTATCGATGCCCATTCCAAAAGCGTTTGTTGCAACGATGACCCTCGTCTCTCCCATTGTCCACGATGCCTGTTTCTTATCTCGTAACTCATCAGTCAGGCCTGCATGATAAAAATCTGAGTTAATACCATTGGCGACAAGGAGTTCAGCAACCTCCTTGCAACGTTTCCTGCTTCTTACATACACTATTCCGCTGCCCTTTGCTTTTTTGAGGGTCCTAACAAGATAGGTTCCTTTGTCCTCTGTCTTTCCTTACCAGGTAAGAGATATTCTTTCTGTCGAAACTTGTTTTAAGAACATTCCTGCCTTTAAACGACAATTTCTCCATTATGTCTGTAATAACAGGAGGTGTGGCCGAAGCCGTAAGTGCCAGGAAGGGTATCTTATCTGATATATAATCCCGTAAGTTGGCTATCTTCAGGTATGAAGGACGGAAATCGTAACCCCATTGCGATATGCAATGCGCCTCGTCAACTGCCACCAGTGACAGATTAAGCCGCCCTACCCTGCTTTGAAAGAGCCTGGTGGCTATTCTCTCAGGCGAAACATACAGAAATTTATAATCACCATAAATACAGTTTTCAAGCGCAATGTCTATCTCTTCCCCGGACATTCCTGAATGTATTGCAGCTGATTTTATCTCCATGCTGTTCAGGCGGGCAACCTGGTCTTTCATTAGTGCAATAAGGGGAGTTATAACAAGACAAATCCCTTCCCTTGCCAAAGCCGGAACCTGGAATGTTATAGATTTTCCTCCACCAGTTGGCATCAGCCCAAGTGTATCCCTCCCTTCAGCTACTGACCTTATAATCTCCTCCTGCAGTGGCTTGAAAGTGGTATATCCCCAGTATCGGGTCAGAATTTCCCTGTATTGTTCTAAATTCATATCCTTTTGCACTTAATACAAATGTAGTAACTGTTATTCAATTATTGAGTTTCTGAGTTCATTTACATCTGTTTATAAGGTATTATTAACATTCATGATACACGGGAAACATATCCGCGGCAGAATAAGGGAAAAGGGGCCTATATCCCCCTTTGTGCCATGTGACCGGATAACATATCCGCGCCAGCGGGCAAGGACAGGCGGGCAAAAAGCAAAGGAATAGCAGATGTGAATACATTAAACCAAATTTTAGAATAGGTTAAAACAGCGAGAATTATGTCCGGTTCTTTTTTTTTAGTAATTTGCGCCATCAATTTGCGCCATCAAAAATTTAAAAACGCTGGAGATGTCATTTATTGAAGATAAAATTCTCTACGAAGGTTTGACTTTCGACGATGTCCTTCTCGTTCCGTCATACTCTGAAATACTTCCAAGGGAAGTAGACCTCGGTTCGATGTTCACACGCAATATACGTCTGAATACACCTGTGGTATCAGCAGCCATGGATACTGTCACAGAAGCAGATATGGCAATTGCAATATCCAGGGAAGGTGGAATAGGTGTTATCCATAAAAACATGTCAATTGAGGCACAGGCAGCCCAGGTGAAAAGAGTCAAGAGGGCTGAGAATGTCATGATCTTTGATCCGGTTACCATTGACCTTGAAGCGACTGTTGCTGAAGCTATGAACCTGATGAGTGAATACAAGATCGGTGGTATTCCTGTCATAGACCATAATGGTATCCTGAAAGGGATTGTAACAAACAGGGATCTCAGGTTTGAAAATAATCATGCCCGTAAAATCACGGAGGTTATGACAACCGATCTTATAACCACCAATCATCAGACCAACCTCGAATCGGCTGCAAGGATACTCCAGAAGCATAAGATCGAAAAACTTCCTATGATTGACGAATCAGGAAAACTCATCGGTCTTATTACGTACAAGGATATTACAAAGACTAAAGACCGTCCGAACTCATGCAAGGACGATAAAGGAAGGCTTAGAGTTGCCGGAGCTGTAGGAATTGCTTCCGACACCCTTTTAAGGGTAGAAGCACTGATTAAGGCAAGTGTAGATGCTATCTCAATTGATACGGCCCATGCACATACAAAAGGAGTCATAAACATATTAAAAGAAATTAAAAGAAACTACCCGTCCATAGATGTTGTTGCAGGGAACATTGGGACAGCTGAAGCAGCAAAAAGACTTGCTGATGAGGGTGCCGACGCCTTGAAAGTGGGAATCGGACCCGGATCAATTTGTACAACAAGGATTATTGCAGGTGTTGGAATTCCTCAACTTTCGGCAATTTACAATGTTGCCAATGCCATAAAAGGCTCAGGGATTCCTGTTATTGCGGATGGAGGTATCAGGTACTCCGGCGATATAATCAAAGCCATAGTGGCAGGAGCAGATTCCATTATGGCAGGCTCATTATTCGCTGGTGTGGAAGAATCGCCTGGAGATACCATCATCTATAACGGACGTAAATTTAAGGCCTACAGGGGAATGGGGTCAATTGAGGCAATGCAGCAAGGTTCCAAGGATCGCTATTTCCAGGATATGGAAGACGATATAAAGAAGCTTGTACCTGAAGGAATTGAAGCCAGGGTGCCTTATAAGGGTACTTTAGCAGAGGTTATTTATCAGATAACCGGCGGTCTCAGGGCCGGAATGGGATATCTGGGCGCTAAAAACATAATTATTCTAAAGAAAGAAGGAAAATTTGTTAGGATAACCAATTCAGGGGTTATTGAAAGTCATCCTCATGATGTCTCGATAACACGTGAGGCACCAAACTATAGCAGAAAATCTTTTGAATAACAGGTATCGGAATATTCTGATGAAGATCAGATCATCAATAATAATTTTTGTTCTTCTGTTGCCGGTTATAAGCCAGGCACAGGACTTCAATAATAAAATTTTGATGACTGTTGGAGGGAATAAAGTGGATGCAGGTGAGTTTATCAGGATGTATAAAAAAAGTAGTGAACCGGGAAAGAGGCTTGATGTAGATGATTATTTACAACAGTTTATTATCTTCAAGCTGAAGGTCGCAGATGCACTTCATGACGGATATGATACAACCAGAGCATTCCGGACTGAACTGAACGGTTACAGGAACCAGCTGGCTCAGAATTATCTTACGGATACTCTGGTCAGAGAACAGCTTCTCCAGAAGGCTTATAAGAGATCACTATCAGAGATTAATGCCTGGCATATTCTTGTAGCGTTATCATCTGACGCCTCACCTGATGACACCCTTAAAGCCTGGAAGAAAGCGATCGATATCAGGGAACGGGTAATAAGAGGTGAGCCATTCGAACAGGTAGCTCGCAGTACATCAGACGATCCTTCTGTTAAGGTAAACGGTGGCAATCTTGGTTATTTTACTGTCTTCCAGATGATAATGCCTTTTGAGGATGCTGCTTATTCACTTAAGAAAGGAGAAATCTCAGAACCTGTCAGAACTCCATATGGATATCATATCATAAAGGTTGTTGATATAAGGCCTTCACAGGGAAAGGTAAAGGTTGCACATATAATGAAAGCAGTACCACCCGGAAGTGATGAAAAAAGGGCCGAAGAAGCCAGGAATCAGATTGACTCTATCTATAATGAACTATTGGAGGGAGCTTCATTTGCTGACCTTGCCAGGAAATATTCCGATCATAGACCGTCTGCTGTAAAGGGAGGTGAGCTTAACTGGTTTGGAGCAGGTGATATTATAAGTGGTTTCGCTGAAGCGGCTTTCGCCATAAAAGATACAGGTGATTTTACCAAACCAGTCCGTACGGTTTATGGCTGGCATATCATTAAATTATTAGACAGGAAAGCCCCTGGATCATTCAGTGAGACAAAATCCTTTCTTGAAAGCAAGATAAACAGCTCCTATCTTAACTCTCTTAGCAAGAGATCACTTATTGAAAAGCTGAAAAAAGAGTATAGTTTCATTATAAGCGACGAAGCCTATAAATGGTTTGTTCATAATACTGATACCCTTATTATGCAGGGATTAGGTAAATATAACAGGACAGACATGCCGGATGGCAATCTTTATACCTTTGCCAACCAGCATTTTACCAACAACGAATTTGCAGACTACATTGAAAAAAGAGGACCTTTGATTTTAACACGCGATTTTGCAATGTTCATTGACAGGGCAATTGAAACGAGTTCATCGGACAAAATATTAAGATATGAGAATTCAATACTTGAAAGAAAATACCCTGAATTCCGATACCTTATGAAGGAATTCCATGATGGGATATTGTTATTCGAAATATCAGGTAAAAAGGTCTGGAACAAGGTTACAAGTGATTCAACCGGATTGAAAGAATTCTATAATGAACATAAGAATGAATATCTTACAAAAAGAAGTATTGAAGGTAAGTTATATATATTAAAGTCACCTGTTGAAAGAAAAGATTTTAACAAGGCGTACAGAAAATACTCCAGGAAAAGTAACACTGATATACTTCTGTCTGAGAGATTTAATAAGACAAACGACACCATGCTCACAATCAGTAACGGCAGGTGGTATAAAGGTGAAAACAGCGATATGGACAGGTTGAAGTGGTCTACAGGTTCCCAGTCATTTATAGCAGATGGTTATCCTGCAATAATTAATATTAAAAAGGTTTATACTCCTGAACCTGAATCTTTTAATGAGATTAAAGGTGAAATAATGACATCGTACCAGGATTATCTCGATAAGAAATGGATAACGCAATTAAAGTCGGATTATACCGTTTTGATTGATAATTCTGTACTTGAAGAAATCCGCAAGAATTTAAATAATGAATAGAACGGTCCTGATATTGTTGGTACTATCGATTCTGACAGGTTGTAAAAGAAATACAACAACCTTAAAGAGAATCCCTCTGGCCGAGGTCGGGAAAGTGGTTCTTTATTATGATGAGGTGCCAGAACTGATCAGGCATAGTGTCGGCGGGTCTGATAGTATAGGGATTGTACAAAATTATATAAATAAATGGGCAAAGAGACAGCTCCTGCTCAGTAAAGCTGAAGAAAATCTATCACCTGAGATGAAACATAACATTGAAATGCAGGTGGAGGAGACTAAGTCAAATCTTGTCATTTACCAGTATCAGCGCCAGATGATGCTTGAGAAAATGGATACTGTGGTATCAGTCGAAGAGATGGAAAATTATTATTCAAATAATGAACCTAGTTTCCAGCTTACATCTAACATAGTCAAGGCTCTCTTCATTAAGCTTCCTGTAGAAACCCCTTATCTGAATAAAATTAAGGTTCTGGCGCGGTCGGGCAACCAAAAAGACATGCAGGAACTTGAAAGCTATTGTTTTCAGTTTGCCGAGAAATTTGACGATTTTAATGAGGAATGGGTACCTATGGACAGAATCCTTGTTGAATTACCAGGGGAGATAAATAATCAGGAAAATTTTCTGAGAAGAAATACATTTTATGAAAGAAACGATTCCTCTACAGTCTACCTTCTATCCATCAGGGACTATAGGCTGAGATCTTCGCTGGCTCCTTTTGAGTATGTAAAGAATGATATTAAAAGAATTATATGGAATTCAAGGAGATTTGAATTCATTCAGGCTCTCGAAAACGGGATTTATAATGAAGCTTTAAAAGATAATAGATTTAAGATATATAAATAATGATGAAAAGAAAATTGCAATTTTCCCTGCTACTGATAACCTTGTTGATGCCGGGCTTTATCACAATCAATGCCCAGAAACTGGTGGAATCAATTGCTGCTGTTGTAGGGAACGAGGTTATTTACCTGTCAGATATAGAGAACACAGTCGCAGACCTGAGAAGGAGTGGCAACAGGACTTCCGCAGATCAGTTAAGATGCACGGTTCTGCAACAGATGCTTGTTTCCAAGCTCTTTATGGATCAGTCAAGAATAGATAGTATTACGGTATCAGATGATGTTGTGGAGGGTGATCTGAACATGCGTATGAACGATGCAATAAGAACTGCCGGAAGTGAAGAAGCGCTTGTTGGATATTTTAAAAAGAGCATGCTTGAGATAAGACGTGATATAAAGAAAACTCTCATGGAACAGGAGGTTGTCAGGGAGGTACAGAACAATATTGCAAAAGACGTCACGGTAACTCCTGCCGCTTTAAGGAAATTTTATGCCTCCCTTTCAAAAGACAGTATTCCTGTGATACCGGCAAGATACCAGCTAAGCATTATACAAATTGATCCTCCTTCAAATGAGGAGAACAAAGCTGAAGCCCGTCAGAAGCTCCTTGATATAAGGAGCCAGATCCTTGCCGGAAAAAGCTTTAATGTGCTGGCAATAATGTACTCAGAAGATCCTGAATCGGCTAAAAACGGGGGCGAAATAGGCTACCGTGTAAGAGGAGAGCTGGAAAAACCTTATGCCGATGCTGCCTTCAGTCTCACAAAGAACACTGTCTCAAAAATTGTGGAAACAAAATTTGGGTTCCACATCATTCAGCTTATCGACCGAAAAGGAGATATGGTCAATACACGACATATACTGATTCGCCCCAGAGTAAAACCGGAACAAGCGGCACTGGCCATGTCCAAGCTAGACAGCCTCGCCAATCTTATCAGAAAAGACAGCCTCAAGTTTTCAACAGCTGCCCTGAGATATTCTACTCACAAAGACAGCAGGATAAACGGCGGTAAGCTTGTGAGTTCTAATCCCTCTGACCGGATCACCTGGTTTACTCTTGATGAATTGAATCCTCAAATGTATTTAAAGGTTAGAGATATGAAGGTTGGTGAGATTTCAGAGGCGTTTAGAACAACTGATGATGATAATAACGTGGTCTTCAGAATCATAAGACTCGATGATGAGTTGCCGGCCCACACCGCAAACCTTAAGGATGACTACCAGACAATTTATAACGCAGCTCTTGATGCAGAAAGATCGAAAGTTTTCGATAAATGGATAAAGCAGAAGATCGCTACCACCTATATCAGAATAAGTGATGAATTTGAATCCTGTGACTTTCTGAAAAACGGATGGCTAAAATAGATCTCTTTTTTCAAAATAATAATTTACATAGGACCAGAAACCTGGTCATAATTCTTATTATCATTATGTCGGCTCCCTTCCTGCAGTCCCAGGTCAACCAGGTGAGGAAAACTGAAAAGAAGAAAATTGAGCTTATTTATGCCGATGTCGATAACATGTTAAAAGATCCACTTACAGGTCAGGATGTTCACCATTTTGTCGGGAGTGTCCATTTGCGACATAATGATATTGTAATGTGGTGTGATAGTGCTCATTTTACTCCCGATAAAAACGAGGTGCAGGCATTTAGCAAAATTCACATAGAACAGGGAGATACCCTGAATCTTTATGGTGATTATCTGTTCTATGACGGAAGAAGTGAGATGGCTTTTGTAAAGGGAAATGTTGAACTTATAAATAATGAAACACATCTCTATACTGATTCTATTAATTATGATGTAAGAAACAGGATTGCCAGGTATACAAACAGGGGCCGGATAATCAATGAAGAAAATACTCTCACAAGTATTGTTGGGATATACTATGTCAACGAGGACATGTTTCATTTCAAGGACAGTGTCAAAATAGTTAATCCGGATTATGTCATGACTGCCGATACTATGGATTATAATACCGAAACAAAAACATCATATTTTACCGGTCCAACAGAAGTAAGAGGTGACAGCATCTATCTTTTTTGTGAAAAAGGCTGGTACGATACCGACAGGGATATCACCTCCATATGGGAAAATGCGATGATAGACAACCGGGAGCAGGTCATTTATGGTGATTCAATCTATTTTAATAATAATACCGGATATGGCGAATCATACAGGAATGTAGTAATTAACGACACAACTAACAAAATGATAGTTAAAGGCGATTATGCCTGGTACTATAAACAGCCTGAACAGTTCCTGGTGACGAAAAAAGCTGTATTCATTCAGTACTCAAAAGATGATTCCCTATTCCTCCATTCTGACACAATAAGAGCGGTCACAATTTTTGATAGTACCGGTCCCGGATACAGGATTGTCAAGTCCTATCATGGTTGCCGTATCTACAGCCAGAATATTCAGGCAAAATGCGATTCCCTCTCCTACTCATTTCGTGATTCTGTGATTAGGATGTACACATTGCCTGTCATCTGGTCAGCTGAGAACCAGCTGACATCCGACTCAATGGCGATATTCACCAAAAACCAACAGGCTGACAGACTTGAATTGTATAATTCCGCTTTTGTCACCAGCCAGGTGGATTCCCTGCGATATAACCAAATCAAGGGTAGATCACTCACAGGGTACTTCAAAAACAACGAGCTCTATAAGATAGACATCAAAGGAAATGGGGAATCGATATATTACCTGCTT
The DNA here is from genome assembly GCA_963843635.1 of uncultured Bacteroidales bacterium. Taxonomy (GTDB): domain Bacteria; phylum Bacteroidota; class Bacteroidia; order Bacteroidales; family VadinHA17; genus LD21. Next base: position 24,242 of record CAWJLF010000004.1, read on the forward strand.
GATAATGACCTGATCACCGGAAGGAACCAGACTAAATGCGCCAATATAATAATATATGTTGAAAAGAATAAGATCACGGATATCTACGAATACGGCAACCCTGATGGATTTATCGATCCACCGCTAATTAATGCCCCTGATACAACACGTCTCCCAGGTTTTACATGGCTTGACCGCATACGGCCAAAGAAGAAATCAGATATATTCCTAAAATAAAGAAAGGCTGATCTAAATTAATCAGCCTTTCTTTAATATTCATCTTCATTAAAAAAGAAGTCGTCCTTACTTGGATAATCAGGCCAAATATCTTCAATACTTTCATAAATATCTCCCTCATCCTCAATCTCCTGTAAATTCTCAATAACTTCCATAGGGGCACCTGACCTAATGGCAAAGTCTATCAGCTCATCCTTTGTGGCAGGCCATGGAGCATCCTCAAGTTTTGATGCTAATTCAAGTGTCCAGTACATATTATTCTGATTAATTTAACCTTTAACAAAGTTTGCAAATATATATATTATTTTACTTAAAAAACAATACCTTTTTTAAGAATTTCTGTATATTATGCAAACCAGCTAACATCTTCATTTCCAGTCTCTAAGCTGATAATCCTGGAAAGAACAAATAAAAAATCAGAAAGTCGGTTCAGGAATTTATTGACTATTTCGGGAGTTTTTTCTGATTCATTCAGTCGTATAACAGCCCTTTCTGCTCTTCGACAAACACATCTTGCTATATGACAATACGATACAAGGATATTTCCACCGGGGAGGATAAAATTCATGAGAAGAGGCAGCTCTCTTTCCATCTTATCAATCTCTTTCTCAAGAACTGTAACTGAGTCACTGTCAGGCAATGTCTGAACAGTTTTAAGGTTCTCATTGTCCCATGCTATTGCTGCTGCTATCCTCATGAGCTGATTCTGGATATAAAGAATCATATCTTTCCTTTCACCTATTTCTTTATGTGAACGCAACAGACCCATCCATGCTATAAGCTCATCGACAGTACCATAAGCTTCAACTTTCAATGAGTGTTTAGGAACCCTTTTCCCTCCTGCCAATGATGTTGTACCATCGTCACCTGTAAGGGTATAGATCTTCATAACAAATCAGCTAAACAACCCGTATGTAAAACCGGGTCAATAATTAAACTTGTCCGTATTTCTCATTAGAGTAATCCTGTGAAATCTCACCATCAAACAGCCTGATAATCCGTGCTGCATGCATAGCTATATCCTCCTCATGGGTGACAACAATAACTGTATTACCGGCGCTATGAATAGCATCAAGTAATCTCATGATGTCAATTGATGTTTTGCTGTCGAGGTTTCCTGTAGGCTCATCAGCAAGAATAATGGAAGGTTTATTGACAAGGGCACGTGCAATGGCAACACGCTGACGCTGGCCCCCCGATAACTCATTGGGTTTATGAGTCATCCTGTCTGACAATCCTACTTTCTCAAGTGATTCAACCGCTACCTTTTCCCGGTCTAATTTAGGAACTCCGGCATAAATCAGAGGCAAAGTAACGTTTTCAAGAGCTGTATACCTGGGTAACAGGTTGAAAGTCTGAAAGATAAACCCAATTTCTTTATTTCTGATCTCGGCAAGATAATCATCTTCCATCTTGCTTACATCAACACCATTGAGAATATAAGAGCCACTTGTGGCAGTGTCGAGACAACCTATAAGGTTCATAAGTGTGGATTTTCCGGAGCCGGAAGGTCCCATAATTGCCACATATTCATTCCTCTCAATAGTAACAGAAACAGTTCTTAAAGCCCTTACAATAACCGAACCGATCTGGTAATTTTTTACGATATCCTTGATTTCAATTACTTTGTCCATAATGCATAAATTTGAAAGTCCGAAATTAGATTAAATTAGCCGAATAATGAATAATAAATTCTTAATTTTTGTTAATATCTGATTATATAGTCATTATGATTTATTCCTTCCCTGAAAAATGCCAATCCCATCCTGTATAAATCAATTGTAACCGAGACTCTTTCATTGTGTCTGATCTCATCCCATGCTTCTGACATTCCAACTGATTCATTAATATCATCTATTGCAATGACAGTATTGTTGCCGGCTATTAATGCCAGTTGATTAAAATATTTTATTACGGATTCTTTCCTGTGATCCCCGTCAATAAATACCAACCCTGGCTTTATGCCTTTGCCAATGATCTCAGGAAGGATTTCTTTAAAAGATCCGTTAATGAGTTTGATATTGGACAATCCTGCCATAATGAAAGTTTGTTTTGCTATTTCACTGGTTTCACTGCAGCCCTCTATTGTATAAACAATACTGTCAGGCGCACCAGATGCCAGGTACAGAGTGCTAATGCCCAGAGAAGTTCCCATCTCCACAATCTCAGGTTTCCCGAATTCCGAGGCCAGGTTGAGCAGCAATAGACCGTATTTTTCAGGAACAGATGAATATCTGGCTATTTCCGACACTTTTCTTATTTTACTTTTAAACCTCAGCGATCCTGAACCGAGGTCATTCACTTTTATAAGCCTCTTATCAAGTTTAAGCCTTTCCCTGGTCTCTTTTATATTACTGACAACATTTTTATCTATTTTATTCCGGAATACTCTTGTCACAAGATCAAATACGAAAGGACTATGGAGACCATGTCCCCTTTTATGTCCGGCAAACAGAAAATATTTTAGAATTCTCACAAAACGGAATATGATCATACTTTTTCAGATAAATTGGTAAGGAGTAAAAAGCTAATGACAAAATTTAATATTGATCCTTACCTATGCACACTGAACGCTGAATCCTAAACCCTGAACCCTGAACCCTGAACCCTGAACACTAAAGACAAAATCATTTCTTTCTATATATCCCGGTAATCATAAATTAGGACAGATTTTCAAAAATAGTTAATTTCGGAGATATTTTCCGGATTTTATTTGAACGCCCTTTTAATTACAGTAAATGGTCGCACAGGAATTTCTTGATACTGAAATCAAATACCTGACAGGTGTTGGACCGAAAAGGGCTGAAGTGCTCAATAATGAGCTTAAAATATTTACCTTCCGGGATCTGCTGTATAATTTTCCATATAAATATATTGACAGGACCAGGTTCTATAAGATATCTGATTTAGATCCGGATCTTCCATATGTTCAGATCAAGGGTGTTATAACAGGTTATTACACTGAAGGACATGGAAACGCTAAAAGACTTGTCGCTGATTTTCAGGATGATAGCGGAATAATTAAACTTATCTGGTTTAAAGGGGGCAAGTGGATAACAGGAACTTATGGTACCGGGATTGAGTTTATTGTTTTTGGCAAACCGGGAGTATTCAATGGAATGATCAATATTATTCATCCTGAGATTGAAGCGGTTGAGAAAATGTCAGAGAGACTGAATTCAGCGCTCCAGGCACAGTACAGCACTACAGAAAGATTAAAGAGCCAGTATGTCACATCAAAAACGATCAGTAAGCTTACTGGTAACCTACTGAAACAGATAAAGTTCAGGATTCCCGAGACTCTCCCTCCCTTCCTAAGCTCCCGGTATAATCTCATTGATCTTCATGAAGCTCTTCATAAGATTCACTTTCCTTCCAGTCCTGATGAACTGGAGAGATCGAGATACAGACTTAAGTTCGAGGAACTTTTTTATATCCAGCTTAATCTGCTTCGCTACAAATCAAACCGCAACCAGAAATATAAAGGATTTGTCTTCTCCAGTGTAGGTGAAAATTTTAATAATTTCTATTATAATAATCTTCCTTTCAAATTAACTGATGCTCAGAAGAGGGTGATGAAGGAGATAAGGAAGGATCTTGGTTCCGGGAAACAGATGAACCGGCTTCTTCAGGGCGATGTTGGCAGCGGCAAGACGCTGGTTGCGCTAATGAGTATGCTTATCGCAATTGATAACGGATACCAGGCTTGTCTTATGGCTCCTACAGAGATATTGGCTAACCAGCATTATCAAACAATCAGCAAACTCCTGGAAGGATTGGATATCAGGATACATTTACTGACCGGGTCATCCAAACGATCATCACGAAAGACCATCACAGAATCCCTGCTCGACAGTTCACTTAACATACTAATAGGGACTCATGCGCTTATTGAAGAGGGTGTGCGATTCAACAACCTGGGACTGGTGATCATAGATGAACAGCACCGGTTCGGAGTTGAACAGAGAGCAAGGCTGTGGCGGAAAAATTTAAATCCTCCTCATATCCTGGTGATGACAGCCACTCCCATTCCCAGGACCCTTGCAATGACCCTGTACGGAGATCTTGATGTATCAGTAATTGATGAACTGCCCCCTGGAAGAATGCCTGTCAGGACTATGCATTTCACCGATTCGGAAGTAAACAAGGTATTTGGATTCATCAGGCAACAGATTGCTGAAAAACGACAAGTATTTTTTGTCTATCCCCTGATAAAAGAGTCGGAAACGCTGGATTATAAAAACCTGGAAGACGGATGGGATACAATAACAAGGATCTTTCCTGCACCGCAATATTGCGTTACAATTGTACACGGAAAAATGTCTTCTGCGGAAAAAGACAGCTCAATGGAACTTTTTAAAGGGGGAAAAGCACATATTCTTATAGCCACAACTGTCATTGAGGTAGGTGTTGATATCCCAAATGCGACTGTTATGGTTATTGAAAGTGCAGAAAGATTCGGGCTTTCTCAACTTCACCAGCTTAGAGGTCGCGTTGGAAGAGGGGCTGATCAGTCATACTGTATCCTAATGAGCTCTGATAAACTTTCAAAAGAGGCTGCAAAACGAATTGAGATCATGACAAGAACCAATGACGGGTTTGAAATTGCTGAGACTGATCTTCAACTCAGAGGACCGGGAGACCTTGAAGGAACACAGCAAAGCGGTATCCCATTCGACCTTAAGATTGCTAATCTGGGCAGAGATGGCCAGTTAATCGAATATGTCCGAAATATTGCCGGGAAAATTATTGAAGAAGATCCGTTGCTGAAAGAGGACCGGAATCAGATATTCAGAACAGAACTGAGACGTCTTTTCAGTAAGCAGCAATCATGGAGCTACATAAGTTGACAATAATCTATTTAAAATCAGAATAAATTATAATAAGGGGCTAAAAACTGATAAAAAGCAGTTTTCAATCAGCTGTTAATTATAAATTTGCGAATTGAAATTCCCGTTATAGAAATGAAGAAGATAGAGGGCAAAGGAAGCATAACACATGAGGGGACAGTGCTGAAAATTGGCAGGGAATCAGTAGTTATTTGTATATCATCGGTATCAGCCTGTTCCGGCTGCCAGGCAGAAGGTTCCTGTTCAATGACGGACAAGGAAGATAAAATTATTGAGGTAACAGGCAAGTATAATGTCAGGGAAGGAGACAGGGTTACAGTTTTGATGGAAAGGTCGATGGGATATGCGGCGCTTTTCCTGGGATATCTTCTTCCATTGATACTCATAATTCTTACACTTATAGTAAGTGTTTCTTTTAATGTTCCAGAATTACCTGCAGGTTTACTCTCCATTGGCATCATTATCCCTTACTATGTGATCCTATTCCTTTTCAGGAACAGGATCAATAAAAAATTTACTTTTTCGTTAAAACAATAATTAATGAGTATTACGATCCTGATAACAGTCATATGTCTGAGTGCCCTGGCTCTTATTGCAGCCATAATTCTCTACTTTGTAGCTCAGAAATTCAAGGTATATGAGGACCCCAGGATTGATGAAGTTCAGGATATACTTCCGGCTGCCAATTGTGGTGGGTGCGGTTTTGCAGGCTGCAGAAACTTTGCAGAAGCGCTGGTGTCAGCAGAGACCTTTCGAAGGCCTTAACTGTCCGGTAGGAGGATCAGAAGTTATGGGCAAGGCAGCTGCGATTTTAGGCAAAGAGGCTGTTGAAGTAGATCCTCTTGTTGCAGTGCTTCTTTGTAATGGCACGCCGGACAACAGGCCCAGGACTTCCATATATGACGGTGTATCTAATTGCCGTATTGCTGGTAATCTCTATATGGGAGAGACTGACTGCAGCTATGGTTGCCTGGGTAATGGCGATTGTGTGGAAGCATGTTCTTTCGATGCTATGTACATGGACAGGATTACGGGTCTTCCGGTGATACTTGATGAGAAATGTGTTGCCTGTGGGGCCTGTGTAAAGGCTTGTCCCAGAGACCTGATTGAACTACGGAAGAAAGCCAGGAAGGACCGTAAGATTTTTGTTGCCTGTTCGAACTGTGATAAGGGAGGACCTGCCAGAAGGGCATGTAAAGTGGCATGTATTGCGTGTAATAAGTGCTTCAAGGTGTGCGAATTTGAAGCAATCACAATCGAAAACAATCTTGCATATATTGATGCAACAAAATGTACATTCTGCAGGAAGTGCGTTGCTGAATGTCCGACAAATTCGATAATTGAGCTAAATTTTCCTCCCAGGAAACAAAAACCTGAAGTCCGGGCAGAAACGGTAAACGGATAATTTAAGAATAAATTAAAAGCATAATATAGTGTTAAAAACATTCCCGCTCGGCGGTATACATCCATCCGAAAACAAGCTGACAGCTGAGAAGGCAATTAAATACCTCCCGGTCCCGGAAAGCGTTACAATAACTGTTTCGCAGCATATAGGGGCCCCTGCTGAAGTGATCGTCAATAAGGGTGATTCAGTAAAGACAGGACAGGTGATAGCCGCCTCTAAAGGCTTTGTCTCAACCAATATTCATTCCTCTGTTTCAGGGAAAGTTAGCAGGATTGATAAAGTCATCGATTCCACTGGCTACAGGCAGACTGCAGTTTTTATTGATGTTGAAGGAGATGAATGGGTCGAGGATATCGATAGAAGCAATAATTTAGTAAAAGACATAAAACTTTCAGCTGAGGAAATTATAAAGAAATGTCTCGAATCAGGAATTGTAGGATTGGGAGGAGCTACTTTCCCATCACATGTAAAACTATCAATACCAGCAGGGAAAAAGTGCGACGTTTTAATCATCAATGGGATTGAGTGCGAACCTTATCTTACATCCGATCACAGGCTCATGATGGAGAAAGGAGAAGAAATCCTTGTTGGCACATCCATTCTGATGAAAGCATTGGGTGTTGAAAAGGCTATGGTTGGTATTGAGAACAATAAGAATGATGCAATAAATCACCTTACCGGTCTTGCTACAGGATTTAAGGGCATTACAATTCACGCACTAAAAGTCAAATATCCTCAGGGAGCTGAAAAACAACTTATTAAAGCACTGATAAATCGTGAGGTTCCCTCCGGACAACTCCCTATTGACGTGGGAGCAGTTGTTCATAATGTAGGTACAGCCTTTGCTGTTTACGAAGCTGTTCAGAAAAACAAGCCTCTCTTCGAAAGAGTTGTCACAATAACAGGTAAATCCTTAAAACAGCCTGGCAACTTCGTTGTCAGAACGGGGACTTCAATAAAGATGCTTATAGAAGCAGCCGGTGGTCTTCCTGAAGATACAGGCAAGATAATTAGCGGGGGACCAATGATGGGTAAGGCTGTTAACAGTATTGAAGTTCCTGTTGTCAAGGGTACATCAGGCATAATTCTAGTCCCTGACAGGGAATCAGCCAGACCGGCATCAGGTCCCTGCATAAGGTGTGGAAAATGCATAACAGCCTGCCCGATAAACCTTGAGCCTTTTCTACTTATGACCCTTGCGGAAAAAGAACTCTTTGCAAGGGCGGGTGAAGAAGGTATAACAGATTGCATGGAATGTGGATCATGCAGTTATACCTGCCCGGCCGGAAGGCCCCTGCTCGACTATATAAGACTTGGGAAATCAACTGTTATCAGAATGGCACGCGAACATAAATTAAAATAATGGCTATATAAATTTCTATGAGTAACCTGCTGAATATATCACCCTCCCCTCACACTCACGGTATTGAGACGACCAGGAAACTGATGTATGGAGTTGTCCTGGCACTTATGCCCGCTTTTTTAGCATCAGTATTCTATTTTGGAGTTGGAGCTCTTATCGTTACATCTGTCTCGGTTATATCATGCATATCTTTTGAATACCTGATACAGAGATACATTCTTAAAAGACCTGTTTCTATCACTGACGGATCGGCTCTAGTTACAGGAATTCTTCTGGCCTTTAACCTGCCATCCAATATTCCTGTACATATTATTGTAATAGGAAGCCTTGTTGCTATAGGTATTGCCAAGATGACCTTCGGCGGATTGGGAAGCAACCCGTTTAATCCTGCTCTTGTCGGACGTGTTTTTATGCTTATCTCCTTCCCCGTACAAATGACCAAATGGCCTGTTCCTAAAGGATTCAGTACAGGATACACAGATGCTGTTACCGGGGCCACTCCACTTGCTATTCTGAAAGAAGGAATTAAAAACGGTGATTCATTATCTGCTCTGATGGGAAAGATACCGGACACGATGCATATGTTCATGGGTAAAATGGGTGGATCAATGGGAGAAGTAGCAGCCTTCGCTCTTCTGCTTGGCTTTGTATATTTGCTCTATAAAAAAATTATAACATGGCATATACCTGTATCAATTATCGGAACTGTAGCCATTTTTACTACAATACTCTGGCTGGTTGATCCCGAAAAGAATGCGAATCCCATGTTCCATATACTTGCTGGTGGAGTACTTCTTGGTGCAATATTTATGGCAACTGATTACGTTACATCACCAATGAATCCCAAGGCTATGATCATTTACGGTATTGGCATTGGATTCATTACCGTAATTATACGGGTTTTCGGCGCATACCCCGAAGGTGTTTCTTTTGCAATCCTGATAATGAATGCTTTTGTGCCCCTGATGAATGTGTATATTAAACCCAAAAGATTCGGAGAGGAGGTTATAAATGGCTAAGATAGAATCAAATTTCAGGAATATGGTGTTATCTCTTACCCTGATCGCTCTTGGCGCAGCAATATGCCTTGGATTTGTTTATGAGTTTACAAAGAAGCCAATAGAATTGTCTAACCTGAATAAGAAACTCGATGCAATAAAACTTGTTGTACCGGAGTTCACCAATAATCCGAATGATGATATGTTCAAATTACCTACAGGCGATGGCGACAGTCTTGAAATATATCCTGCGAAGAAAGGAGAAGATATAGTAGGATATGCTGTAAATACCTATTCCAAAAACGGCTTTGCAGGTATTATTCGGCTTATGGCCGGATTCAAACCGGACGGAACGGTAATTAATATCAGAGTCCTTGAGCAGAAAGAGACTCCCGGACTTGGAACCAAGATGACGGACCCGAAATTTAAAGATCAGTTTAATGATAAAAATCCGGCAGAGTTCACGCTAAAAGTAAAAAAAGATGGTGGACAGGTAGATGCAATAACCGCTGCGACAATTAGCTCAAGGGCTTTCTGTGATGCAATTCAGAGGGCATATACCACACTTCATAAAGGAGGAATGAAATGAATCAGTTAGAAAACTTCACCAAAGGTTTTATAAGAGAGAATCCTATCCTGGTACTCGTTCTTGGGACCTGTCCTACCCTGGCAACCACTTCATCTTCGCTGAATGGTATAGGAATGGGCATTGCAACCACTTTTGTACTTGTCGGATCGAATGTTGTGGTATCGATGCTTTCAGGCATTATTCCCGATAAGGTAAGAATACCTGCCTTTGTCGTTATCATCGCCTCGTTCGTAACGATCGTAGACCTGCTCATGCAGGCATATGTACCTGCCCTTTATGTTACCCTGGGAATTTTTATCCCGCTTATCGTAGTCAATTGTATTGTACTTGGCAGAGCTGAGGCTTTTGCAAGCAAGAATACAATTATATCTTCCCTGATTGACGGCCTGGGTATGGGACTTGGCTTTACCATGGCTCTGGGAGTACTTGGGGCAATAAGGGAGATTATAGGAAGCGGGGCCCTCTTTGGATATAAATTCATAAAGGGTGACGGAATCCTTGTTTTTATTCTGGCGCCCGGAGCTTTCATTGCCCTGGGCTATCTAATTGCTATCGTTAACCGGATCAGAAAAAATTAAAACAGGAAACAATGGAATACATACTAATCATCATATCGGCAATATTTATCAATAATGTCGTCCTTGCACAGTTTCTAGGAATATGCCCGTTTCTGGGAGTCTCAAATAAGGTAAACACTGCACTTGGAATGTCGGGTGCTGTTACTTTTGTTATAGTGCTTGCAACAATAGTTACCTATCTTATTCAGACATATGTACTTAACAGGCTTGGTATAGGATTCATGCAAACCATTACTTTTATACTGGTAATAGCAGCACTTGTTCAGATGGTTGAGATCATACTTAAAAAGGTCAGTCAGCCGCTATACCAGGCTCTTGGCATCTTCCTGCCTTTAATAACAACCAACTGTGCTGTTCTGGGTGTCGCTATCCTTGTTATAAAAAAAGAGTATAATCTTATTGAAGGTGTTGTATATGCCGGGGCTACAGCCATAGGCTTCGGACTGGCTCTTATTATTTTGGCCGGTATAAGGGAGCAACTCGAACTGGCGGATGTCCCCAAAGGGATGAAAGGAGTACCAGTATCCCTTGTTATTGCCGGCATACTGGCACTTGCGTTTATGGGCTTTACAGGAATTGTAAAATAAGAAGCGTAATGGTGAACTATTGCAAAATACTTAACCTGCCTTCCAATCCTACCATTGACGAGATTAAGAAAGCTTACAGGAATCTCGCCCGTCAGTTTCATCCCGATATTAATCATGCCCCGGATGCCAAGGACAAGTTCATCCTTATAACTGAAGCATATGAATTTCTAATATTGAATCATTCAAAAATCAAAGAGGACTCAGAAGCATTTGACAGGGCGAAGGAGGAGTGGAGGAAATACCGGCAGGACCGTTCCCGCAAACGAGCAACAGTATATGCACGTGTCTCTTATAATAATTTCAAAAACACCAAATTATATAGAAGCACCAAAATTCTTGACAAGACCTCAATTATATTCAGTTTTGTTGTTTCAATTATTGTATTAATATACACTATAGCAGGATTTATTTTCAGATTAAAACATCCCATACCCGGGGCGGATAAACCTCCCATTTTTACTTTTATTATGCTGCTGCTTTTAGGCATGATCTTCTTTGTTGTCTCTCTCATATATTTCAAAGCCTACCAGGAAACATCCAGAAAAAATAATACCAGACCAAAGCAGAAAGCATGAGATATTTTGATATATTTCCCGGATATAACTAAATATGACCAAGTTAGCAAAAGAGCTCACCCTGTATGGATTGATAATGGTTGCTATCGGATCATGCATCGGTTCAGGTATATTTGTCACGCCATCACAGATTGCCCAAACGATACCCTCTCCTGATCTGATCATAGCTGTCTGGATAATCGGGGGATTAATAACCCTGACAGGGGCACTTACATTTGGAGAGCTGGGAGCCCTGTTCCCTAAAGCCGGTGGAATTTATGTTTTCTTATCTGAGGCATATGGAGGCTGGCTTGGATTTCTGTATGGATGGGCATACCTGATGATCATTACTTCCGGATCAATTGCTGTTCTTGCTCTTGCCTTTTCCTACTACCTGAGTTTCTTCATCCCTATGAATGATGCCGGTAAAATATTAACCAGTATAATTGCAATAAGCCTTCTTACGATTTTGAATATTCTCAGGGCTAAATTCGGAGAGATTTTTTCCAATCTCTTTACCGGGCTTAAGATTGCCGGTATACTCATTATAATAGGCGCAGGTATATTATATGGTAACAGCCACCTGTCATTCGGCAGTCCAGGTTTTTCAGCAGAAGGATCTGATCTGTCAGGCTTTGGTGTAGCTCTTGTTGGAGTTCTTTTTTCCTATGGAGGCTGGCAACATGCGACTTTCCTGGCCGGTGAAACAAAAAATCCCACCAGGAATGTCCCCATTGCCATGATAACAGGAGCCCTGGTTGTAACACTTATATACCTGCTTGTTAACATAAGCTATATGCTGTTATTGCCCCTGGATGCTATTATAGCGTCTCAAAAAGTGGCAGCTGACGCTGTCAGTACTGTACTGCCCTTCGGCGGTATGCTGGTAGCCGGAATAATAGCAGTAAGCACTGTTGGGACAATTGGGATATACACTTTGTCCGCCCCAAGGATCTATTATGCAATGGCTGAAGATGGCCTGTTCTTCAAGAAAATCGCAAAAGTGCATCCCGTTTTTAAGACACCGGTAAATGCTATAGTTGCGCAATCCGTCTGGGCAATAGTCCTTCTTCTTTTCTGGGGGACATTTGAGGACCTTATAACATATACAGTATCTGTGGAATGGATTTTCTTTGCTCTTGCCGCAGCCGGAATATTTATATTCAGAAAGAGGCTTAAAGATGCCAAAAGACCTTATAAGACACTCGGGTATCCGGTAACTCCTGTCATATTCATTGCTATAATCACCTGGTTTGTAATAAATATAACCATCAGAAAACCGCTACACATGGGTATCGGCATTCTTTTTCTACTGTTAGGGGTGCCGGTGTTCATTTTCTTTAAAAGGAAAAATTTCCCCGCCAAAAAATAAATCATTTACATATGAAAGATATTTCATACATAATAAATCACCTGGGGGAGGACCGTGAATCATACTTCAATGCTGTTACACCTCCGGTTTTTCAGACAAGTAATTTCGCTTTCAAGAGTGTTGATGACCTCAGGAAGTCAATAGCTGACGAAAAAAATAATTATATCTATTCAAGGGGTAATAACCCCACTATTGATATATTATGTAAAAAGATTGCAGCACTTGAAGATACCGACGAGGCACTGGCTTTTGCCAGTGGTATGGCGGCTATCTCGGCAGCCATATTATCATGCATTAATTCGGGGGATCATATTGTTTCAGTACGGAATAATTATAGCTGGACTAATATGCTGATGACCAGGTTCCTCCCGCGATTTGGTATTGAAACAACTTTTGTTGATGGCCGTGACAATGAGAATTTCAAAAAGGCAATAAGGAAAAACACTAAAATTATTTACCTCGAAAGCCCTAATTCACTGACCTTTGAACTTCAGGATATTTCAGCCGTTGCAGCTATTGCCAGGTCAGCGGGTATCACCACACTTATTGACAATAGTTATTCCTCGCCGCTAACGCAGTCTCCGGCATCGATGGGAATTGATATAGTCCTTCATTCTGCCAGTAAATATCTTGGTGGACACAGTGATATTGTTGCCGGTATTGTATGTGGCTCGCACGATAACATCTTAAAGATCTTCAATAATGAATTTATGGGGCTGGGAGGTATCATTTCTCCATTCAATGCATGGCTTATGCTAAGGGGGCTGAGGACGCTTCCGGCCCGGATTGACAGGATAGCCAGTACAACAGAAAAGGTTGTAGCTTACCTGGAGAATCACCAGATGATAAAAGAAGTACTACACCCACTTTCCAAACAACACCCTCAATATGATCTTGCTGTTAAACAAATGGTCAAGCCAACAGGACTTTTCTCTGTAAGGCTTGCCATAGACGACAAAAACAAAACTGAAACATTTGTTAACAGTCTGAGGCAATTCCTGATTGGCGTTTCCTGGGGAGGACACGAATCACTTGTATTTCCGGCTTCATCATTTGATGAAAAGAGAACAAAGGAAAATTACTCAGACAACCTGGTAAGATTTTATATAGGTCTGGATGAACCGGATGCATTGATAGGTGACCTTGAGCAGGCGTTTGACTCAATTATTTGATTTTAATAAAATTGAAGGGAACATCAAGGATTGAGGAAAAGTACTCACCACGCTCCAATATATCCTCATCTCCAACTTCATAATACCAGTTAAAGATATATTTTTTATGTTTTAATGTTACATAAGTGATTTTCTGAAGCAGATGGATAAATACTTTTGCACTGGCGCTGTTAAAATACTCGAGATGCATATCAACTGAAGTTACTTCAGCAGGATTCCTTATATATTCACTTATCCACTCTTCAACAGGAACGAAAATATCAGCAACATTCTCATGTATCGACCTTCCCTTGATTCTTACTGTACCTTCGGGACTTAAGAAGATCTCAGGTGTGTTTTTTGATGGTGCTATCCTCAGTTCTTCCATTTAAAATAATTTACCACTAATTTAATAAATTTATAACAAAAATGCATTTATTAATTGAATCTGTCAAAAAAAGGTTGATCAAATCTCTTACTGAAATTTCAATATGCCTTGAATGAGATTATCAGATACACCAGAGATGTAATCCGGTCAAGGTGCATGACCTGGGAAAATAGCATATTGCTTTCGGTACTAAATATCATCTTTAATACCGGGCCAGTGGCACAATATCCTGTCCGGAAAATTCACCGTTAAGATATTTATAATAACCTGTAATGCCTATCATGGCTGCATTATCAGTTGTGTACCTGAGTTCAGGGACAAACAAATTCCATTTTCTTCTTTCAGCCTCTTCCATCATAGCATTGCGTAGTCCGGAATTAGCTGAAACTCCTCCTGCTATACCGATCTCCTTTATACCGGTTTGCATGGCTGCTTTTACAAGCTTGCTCACCAGGATACTTACAATTACATGCTGAAGTGAAGCACAGAGATCAGCCTTATTATGATCAATAAAATCAGGGTCTTCTTTTAACCTGTCTCTCAAAAAGTAAAGGAAGCTGGTTTTAAGACCGCTGAAGCTAAAATCGAGACCCCTTACATAAGGTTTTGCAAACCTGAAAGCATCCCTGTTTCCTTCCCTGGCCAGATTATCGATATGCGGACCAGCCGGGTAGGTGAATCCCATTAACTTACCGCATTTGTCAAAAGCCTCCCCCGCCGCATCATCAATGGTATTACCTATTACCTCCATTTCCAGATGATTCTTCATAACGATTATACGCGTATGACCTCCTGAAACAAGCAGGCAGAGAAATGGAAATTCCGGCAAACGCTTTACCTTATCTTTTTCCAGGATAAAATGTGCCAGAACATGTGCCTGTAAATGGTTTACTTCAATGAGAGGTATCCCCTGAGCCAATGCAAAACCTTTTGCAAATGATGTGCCAACTAGAAGTGAACCAAGCAATCCTGGTCCCCTTGTAAAAGCAACAGCATTTATATCTTCCTTATTTACAGCTGCCCTTGTAACAGCCAGGTGCGTTACAGGTACTATATTAGCCTGATGGGCACGAGAGGCAAGTTCCGGTACAACGCCACCATAGGCCATATGTATTTCCTGGTTCGCAATAAGGTTTGACAAGGCATATCCATCCCTTATAACGGCTACCGAAGTATCATCGCATGAAGATTCTATTGCTAATATTGTAACTGCCATCAATACTTTGTTTTTCCGTATATTTTAGGTTATTTTGACTATTGGTTTTTTAACCCGCTTCAATGGTCAAAATTATTAAAAAATCGATTAAGTATTTTATTATTGTTGCTGGGATAATTATTATGCCTCCAACAATCCTTTATCTTCTCCTCCAGGTTCCCGAATTCCAGACTCTGGTTGTACAACGTATTGCCAGCCATTTCTCCGATGAAGTAAAATCAACTATTACTGTAGGAAAGGTAGAGTACAAATTTTTTAACAGACTTGTACTCACTGACTTGCTGATAAAGGACAGGGACAATGATACACTAATATTTTCACACAGAGTGAGTGCCGGAATAAAAAAGATTGACCTGAGGAAAAAATCTGTTAGAATAGGTAAGATAAATCTCATAAATGCGAAGGTTGCCATTATTACGGATTCAGCCGGAGTAAATAATCTCGCATGGTATCTTGATATGCTTAAATCGCCATCTGACTCTTCAAAAAAAGGTGGGGGTAATTTAAGAATTGACGAGATTGACATCAGTCATTCCAGTTTCTCACTTATTAACAGACAGGCGAATCTGAATACACAAGGCATTGACTTTAATGACCTGATGGTCACAAGATTAAATGGAATACTGGAGGATTTTAAAATAATTAATGATACCATAACATTCAATATTTATAATCTTGCCTTCAGGGAGAAGAGTGGTTTTTACGTTAACAGACTGGCAAGCAATGTGCTAATCTCGAAACAGAACTTATTGTTTAAATCAGTTAGTCTTAATTGTGACAGCAGCACTATTAACATAGCAAAATTTGGATTAGAAGCTGATTCCGCTGATTCATTCAGGAGATTTACTGACGAAGTCAGGCTTGATATTGACCTTGAAAAATCTCTTATAAGCTCCGCAGATCTGAAATATTTCGTGCCTGCTCTTAAAGGATACGATGAATCAATATGGTTATCAGGCAAGATTATGGGAACTGTATCCGAACTTAGAGGAAGAGATATCAGTCTTGCTTACAGAGATTCAACAACCCTTGATTGTGACTTTGATCTTTCAGGATTGCCAAACATCGAAAATGTATATATATATGTAGGCGTTAACAGTTTAAAAACCAACGCTAATGATCTTGAAAAAATCAGGATCCCAGGTAATGACAATATTGTTATTCCGGAAGTTATCCACAAAATGGGTACAATATCTTTTAACGGCAATTTTACCGGGTTTACCACAGATTTTGTTACCTATGGTGAATTCAGGACTAACAGGGGAGTTGTAAGGACTGATATCTCGCTTCGGCCGGAGAAGTCAAAGAGATATAAGATACAGGGACTGCTTACATGTAAAGGGATTGATCTTGGTTACCTGACCGGCAAACCTGAGTTACTTGGAAATGTGAGCATGCAGGCCAATGTGGATGGATACGCATATTCCCTCAAAAAATTTGCAGCCAATCTTACCGGTAATATTGACAGCATCGGGATAAACAGGTATAAATACAGAAATGTTAGCCTGAAAGGCTTTTTTACAGAAAAAACCTGGGATGGTAGTATAAAGGTATCTGATAAAAATATAAGGATGGATCTACTTGGTATGTTCAACTTTAGAAATGAGCTGCCTGAATTTGACTTCACCCTTAATCTTCCTGAAGCTAACCTATATAATCTGAATCTGGATAAAAAAGACACCACTTCATCAATTACCTTGCTTCTTACTTCAAATTTCAAGGGGAACAATATTGATAATCTTGACGGTGAAATAAAACTCCTGAACTCGAATTTTGTCAAATATGGCAAGACTCTTCAGCTATATGATTTTGCCGTTAAAACTTATTCAGAGAATAATGAGCCTGTATTGAGCCTTCATACTGATTTTGTTGATGCTGATATTAAAGGGCACTATAATTTTGCAACTATCGGAGATCTTGTTCAGACCACTTTGTCAAAACTGATGCCTTCCCAGTTCAATCATTTATCAAAGTATGGTATTACTAAAAAGAACGATTTTAACTTTGAAATTAATTTCAAGAATACCGACAAGATCAATGAATTTTTTAAAACAGGCGTTCTCCTGGCTGATAAGAGCAGGGTTACCGGTTCTGTTTTCCCCGACAGCATTATCAACATTGAGGGTCAGGCAGGATACCTGAATTTTAAGAACAATATTTTCCATGATTTTGATTTTAATATGAATGTTTCAGATTCTGTTCTTACTGCAGATATAAATACCTCATCGCTTACATTTCTTCAGCAGACGGAGTTGAATGGTTTTAAAGCAGGACTAAAAACAAAGCCTGATATGTTCCTTTTTAGCACAGGCTGGGATAATAAAGATGCAAACAACAGTAAAGGTCAGTTCATTGCCAGAGGTTCCTTTGTCAGAGATACCAGTAGAAATAACAGAACTCTTCTGGAAATTAATATTGATTCAACAAATATATATGCCGGGAATAATCGTTGGAAGATAAACAGTTCTGCAATAATTATTGATTCAGGCTCCGTCAGGATAAACAGACTTCTGATAAACAATAATGACCATTATTATAAAATCGAGGGAGCTGTTTCTGAAAATCCTACAGACACATTAAAACTGGAATTTGAAGGTATTGATATCTCTCCTCTTAATTACCTGGCCCAGAGGAATAACACTGATGCTAACAAGATATCCCTGGATATCAGGGGCTTGCTGAATGGCAAAATACTATTAACAAATGTTTACCACGACCTGCTCCTTGAAAGCAATTTAACGATAAACGACTTTTCAATACTTGGAAATAATTATGGAAATATTTATGCTATATCTGCCTGGGACAAAGATAACAAGGTAGTTAATATCACGGCTTCCAATAACCTTGATGGCATAAATATGTTCAGTGTATCAGGTAATTACAATCCATTTTTGAAGAAAATAGATTTGCTTGCCAAAACAACAAAACTGCCAATCGGGTTTCTTAATCCCCTGCTCAAAGTATTCGCTTCAGGTATTAAGGGTACAACATCAGGAGAGCTGAGTTTGCATGGCGGGCCTGATAATCTTTATTTTGACGGGAAGATGATGATCGAAGATGCTTCACTAAAAATTGATTATCTTCAGACCGTTTACAGGATTAATGATACCATACGCTTTGATAAAGAAGGGATTAAGTTCAATAATATAATCGTTAAAGACCCCCGGGGCAATATAGCAACTCTTTCCGGGGCAGTTTACAATAAAAACTTCCAGGTCTTTAACCCTGACCTCATAATCAATATCATTTCCAAAAATTTCCTCGTCCTTAATACCCAGGCTAAAGATAACCCGATGTTCTATGGTACTGTTTATGCGTCGGGTGTAACTAAAATCAAAGCGGGACCAAACACTTTGTCTTTTGATATATCCGCAAAAACAGGTGAAAATTCGAGGTTCTTTATACCTCTCAGTAATGCACTTTCTGTTTCGGATAATTCATTTATAAGCTTTATAGATTCTTCAAAGAATAATCAGGGGGATAGTGCTGTAAGTGTCATGGACCATATCCCTCCTCCCCAGAAACAGGTTGGCATGGATATAAATATTGACCTTGATGTGACTCCTGATGCAGAAGCACAAATAATTTTTGATTCAAAGGTGGGTGATAAGATGACCGGAAGCGGTTCAGGGATGCTCAATATTACACTTAATCCCAAAGGGGACTTAAAGATATCAGGAGACTATATTATAGAAAATGGAGAATACCTGTTTACTGCCGGGAATCTCCTTAATAAAAGATTTTCTGTTGAAAGCGGAGGGAAAATTATGTTCAACGGAGATATAGATAATGCTGAGATTGAACTGAAAGCCATTTATAAAAACCTGGAAACATCCCTGTACCCTATTATCCAGGATGAAAAATATGCAAAACAAAGGGTCCGTGTCGAACCACAATTGAACCTGTCCGGGAAACTATTTAACCCAATCGTTAATTTCGATATCAATCTGCCAAATTCAGATGAAGAAACCAAGACCCTTGTTAGAAATGCGATAACCTCTGAGGAGGAATTAAATCGCCAGTTTCTGTACCTTCTTATAATGAATAGTTTTTATTACAATAATTCCGCCACATCAACAGGTACCTCTGCTATGGCGGTCACAACAACCGAAATGATTTCGACACAACTAAGCAACTGGATATCACAGATTAGCAACGATTTCGATCTTGGATTCACATATCGGCCGGGATCAAGTGCCAATAACAGTGAGATCAATCCACAGGAACTACAGGTTGCAATGTCTACACAGCTTCTGAATGATAAGGTCATCCTTAATGGCAATCTCGATGTTATGGGCACATCAGGGGCTACGGCCAGCAACACCGGCCAGATTATGGGTGATTTTGATGCAGAGATTAAGCTAACAGAAAAGTTACGGTTAAAGGTATTTAACAGGATTAATGATATTTATACCGGTCTTGGACCATATACCCAGGGAATTGGAATTTTGTTCACCAGAGACTTCAATAAATTATCAGATCTCTTTAAAAAGAAAGCCAGATCTGACATGAAAAAGGAAGAAGATACCACAATAAAAAAGAAGAAAGAGCCTGACAAATAGTTTCTGCATCATTAAAGAAATAACACAGGCAGTTAATAAAAATTTCAGCATTGTTATTAACACCGGATAATAGAACCCCTTATCATTACGTTTTTTAATAACTTCGCATCTGGTTTAACGGATGATAGATATAAATAATTGGTAATTAATAAACAAAAAGAAGAATATGGCATTTTTACAGTTCATAATGCAGGAAAATGTTATTCCTGTTGAAAAAGCAGGCGAAATGAAACTTACATTGCTTGATCTTGCTATGAAAGGAGGCTGGGTTATGATTCCCATTATACTCCTGTCCTTTGTTGCGGCTTATATCTTTATTGAAAGATATTATGTAATCAGAAAAGCCACAAAAGAAGACATTAATTTCATGAACAGGATCAAGGACTATATCCATGATGGTAAGATAGATGCCTCACTTGCGCTCTGCCGATCGACTGACAGTCCATCGGCGCGTATGATTGAAAAAGGGATAGCAAGGCTCGGAAGACCTTTGCAGGATATCAGTACTGCGATTGAGACTGTAGGTAAACTGGAAATATCAAAACTGGAAAAAGGATTCCCCACATTGGCAACAATAACAGGTGCAGAACCAATGCTGGGTTTTCTTGGTACAGTTATTGGAATGGTGAAATCATTCTATGCCATGTCGCAGGCCGGGAATAATATAGATGTCTCAATGATGTCAGGCGGGATCTATACAGCCCTGATTACAACTGTAGCGGGATTGATTGTAGGTATTATTGGATATTTTGCTTATAATACCCTGGTAGTGAGAGTTGAAAAGGTGGTATTTAATTTAGAAGCCACCCTGACAGAGTTTATGGATATATTAAATGAACCGGTAAAATCTGAATATTAAAATGGCTATTTCAAAAAGAAACAAGATAAGTATCAACTTCAGTTCCACAGGAATGACTGATGTTGTTTTTAACCTTCTTATTTTCTTCATGCTTACTTCAACCCTGGTCCATCCAACCGCCCTTAAGTTGCTGCTCCCAAAGGGAAGCAACCAGACATCTGCTAAGCCTCAGACATCTGTATCAATAACAAGAGACCAGCGATACTATGTTGAACAACAGCCTGTAAGCATTGATGACCTGGAGACAGTACTGAGACAAAAGCTTGGAAATAAACCGGATATGTATATATCACTACATGCGGATAAAAATGTACCCTTTGAAAGTGTTGTTAAAGTATTAAATATTGCACAGTCAAATAACTACAAATTAATAATTGCGACCACGCCAAAATAATGATCTCTACAGGTTCCCTTCCGAAAGAGGTAAGGGAATTGCCGGTACTATAATAATACATGCAGTATTAATCTTATTACTGGTACTTGTAGGCTTTTCTGTGCCTCCACCACCTGAGACAGAAGAGGGTATCCTGGTTAACTTCGGATCAGGAGAGACAGGTAGCGGGCTTGTTGAACCATCAACACCGGTAACCGAAAGCAGGGTCACCCCTCCCCCTCCTGTCAAAACAGCTAATGAACAGTCAGAAGATCCATTACTTACACAGGACAATGAGGAAGCTCCGGAGGTTAAAAAAGTGGATCCCGCGGCAGAAAAGAAGAGGCTTGAGAAGATAGAAGCTGACAGAAAGATCAAAGAGGAACGTGAGGCTGAAAAAAAGAGATTAGCAGAAGAAGAGCTTGAGAGAAAAAAAATTGAGGCGGAACAAAAGAGACAGGAAGATATTATAAACCGTACTAAAAACGCCCTGGCAAACTCGAAGAATGCCGGTACGAATTCCACAAGCGAAGGCATAACGGGAGGTCAGGGGAATCAGGGCGCAGACAATGGATCTGTCGACTCAAAAATAAGAGGTGATGGAAGCGGACTCGGGGACAAGGGAATATCTTATGATTTAAAGGGAAGAGGGTTTCAGGCACTCCCTCTCCCTAATTACCACATCCAGGTTGGAGGCAAGGTTGTTGTTGAAGTCAGCGTTGACAGGGATGGTAAAGTGATCCAGGCAATACCCGGACAAAAAGGATCAACAACACTCGATGAATATCTTCTCAGGGTTGCCAAAGAAGCTGCCCTCAAGGCGAGGTTTGAAGCCAAACCGGATGCCCCTGTAATTCAGAAAGGTACTATAACTTATAATTTTATTTTGAAGTAATTATATCAGGAGTATGATATAATTTGATTTCCTGTTGAGTCTTTTACTTGAGAGATTTAATTTTCCTATTCAAATAGTTCTTTTATCGCAGTATGCAAATTATCAATCAGGTTATTATCCTTAATTACATAATCATCTATCCCCTTTCGTGCCAGTTCCAGTACAATTTCTCCTTTATCCTGACCAGATAGCATTATTACCGGGAGCTCCGGTTTCCGTTCTTTAATCCTGTCAAAAACCTCCATTCCGTTCATCAGATCAATTTCATTATCTGAAAAAAAGTAGTCAAGAATTATGAGGTCAGGATTTTTATCCAGTGATGAAAGGCAATCCTCTCCATTTTCAAAAGCCTCCACCTGGAATCCTTCAGATGTAAAACGTTTAACTACCAACATGTTAATAAACGAATCATCATCTACAATAAAAATAAGTTTAGGCTTATTCATTAAAAAATATTTTTGTAGTTAACTACAAAGTTAAAATAAAATTCAAATATTCTTCCTTGTTAATAAATGTTAATAAATATAGGCATTTATTAACAACTTTTAAAAAACTAACATTTGAATTTTCTTTTCAATAATTTACATTTGACCAGGGAAACAATAATAATTATTCTTAAATCCAAAAACTAAAAATTCAGACAAAAATGAAGAGAATCACGAAGTTTTTCGCGCTTGCAATCGGAATGATTGCTATCTCAGCTAGTACATTTGCTCAGGTGTCTGCTACTGCTACGGCATCAGCTACTATTATTACACCAATTGCTATTTCTAACACTGGGAACATGGACTTTGGGAGTATGGCAGTAAATGCAACACCCGGAACGGTCATAATTGATCCTGCTACATCGACGCGTGCTGCTGCAGGGGGAGTTACCCTTGTTGGTGCAACTGTAACCCGCAGCAACTTTTTCAGTTACAGGACTTGCTGGTGCTGTTTTCACCATTTCACTTCCAGCCACAGCAATTATTACAGATGGAACCAATAACATGACTGTTGATCAATTTACCAGTAATCCTTCAGGAACAGGGACTCTTCCGGCTACGCTTACGGTAGGTGCAAGACTTAATGTTCCTGCTAGCCAGCCTGCCGGAGTGTATAATTCTGCCGGGGCCCCATTCACTGTAACAGTTAACTATCAATAATAGCTTAGACCATCTTTATTTTCTCAGAAAAAGTATAATGAAAAGGCTTAAAATATATATTTTCAGCAGTTTGTTAATAATACTTATTACCGGAGGTTATGGACTTGCGCAGGTAGCACCGCCGGTATCTGCTGAGGGTCATATTTTTGCTGAGGTAATTCCAATTTTTACTGCCAGTGAGATCTCCCAGATGAATTTCGGGAGGTTCTCGCCCGGCCCCCAGGGTGGTGAAATAGTACTTACACCTGGGAGCACAATCTCAGTTATAGGCAGTGTATATAAGGGACCGGGAACCGCCAATGCTGCCAGTTTTTATGTAACCGGAGATGTTGATGCTGCTTATTCAATTACCTTACCCTCAGATCCTGTAGTTATAAGACATTTATCAGATGCAAAAACCATGCAGGTCAAAGACTGGGTATCGATACCCTCACCGGGTATAGGAGCAGGCAAGCTTCAAAACGGTTTCCAGGAAGTGTATGTCGGTGCCACGCTTAAAGTAGGAACACTGAATGATAATCCGGTTGGAATATATACAGGATCCTATACAATAACATTTGACTTCAATTAATGGACTACTTAAAATTATTATTTAATGTCCTTACCTAAATTAAAAAGAATTCCTATTTACGCTGATTCCCTCAAGATGAAGTCGATTTGTATTGTTCTCTCAGCTTTAGCTGGAATCCTGTTTTTTTTTGCTGAAGATCTTAATGCTCAGGGAAATCTTCTGATAACTCCAAGAAGAATAGTCTTCGAGGGTTCAAAAAGATCAATCGATCTTAACCTCGCCAATACCGGACAGGACACAGCAACATATGCAATTTCCCTTGTTCAGATAAGAATGAAAGAGGATGGAGGATTTGAAATCATAACAGATCCGGATCCTGGTCAGCGGTTTGCCGACAAATATATCAGATTCTTTCCCAGATCTGTCACTCTGGGGCCTGATGAAGCCCAGGTAGTCAAAGTGCAGGTAACAAGAT
This sequence comes from uncultured Bacteroidales bacterium, assembly GCA_963843635.1. Taxonomy (GTDB): domain Bacteria; phylum Bacteroidota; class Bacteroidia; order Bacteroidales; family VadinHA17; genus LD21. Next base: position 48,329 of record CAWJLF010000004.1, read on the forward strand.
CAAATGACCTTACCAATGGAGAATATCGCTCTCATTTTTACTTCAGATCAGTGCCTAAAGCCAGGCCATTGGGAGAAAAAGAAGCGGCACAGGATACAACGTCAATTTCAGTCAGACTTACTCCTATTTTTGGTATAACAATACCAGTAATCATTAGAGTTGGAGAGTCTACTACAAAGGTTTCACTTGGCAATCTGTCTTTAAAAATGGTTAACGATTCGATACCAAAATTTGGTTTTGTATTTAACCGGTCAGGAAACATGTCGGTATACGGAGATATTTCTGTTGACTATATATCCACTGCGGGAAAAATCACACGTGTTGGAATCGCCAATGGAGTAGCTGTCTATACACCTAACACAAAGCGGCAGTTTCAGTTTGATCTGAACAAAGTTCCTGGTGTTAATTTTCATGAGGGCACATTGCGCGTTATATATTCAGCACCTTCAGACGTAAAACCGGTAAGGTATGCCGAAGCAGAACTTGCTCTAAACTGAAACGCTCACCCGGGTATTATCGCAGGTAAAAATTTATACAGTCAATTTTTGTTTCAGCACATATTGTGTGCAACATATACCGGACAATCTGAATTCAAAACATGTTTCGTTGAAAAACTATGATGGCTTCTTTATTTATAAAATCCAAGTCTGTCACTGTTCGAGTGTTCTTAGCTATTGTGCTAATATCAGTTGGCACAGGTTCGTACGGTCAGTCACAGACATTTACCAGCAGCGGAAGCTTCACTGTTCCTGCCGGTGTCACCTCAATAACCGTTGAATGCTGGGGTGCAGGCGGCGGGGGAAGCAGGGTTACAAACGACTTTGGAATAAGAGAGAGGTGGCGGAGGTGGTGGTGCTTATGCAAAAGCATTATTACAGTAACTGCAGGATGCTACATATTCGTTCATTGTAGGGACAGGAGGTAATGCAAAATAGTGCCGGAGGCGGCAATTCTTCTTTCAATGTAAAGTGGGTTGTTGCTGCAGGGGGCAATGGCGGTACAAACAATAGTCAAGTGCCGGGGCAAATGGAGGGTCCGTTGCCAATTCGTTGGTACAGTAAGATATCCGTGGTGGTAATGGTGCTGATGGAGGATCTACATGGTCAGGTGGTGGTGGAGGTGGTGCTGGCAGCTCAGGTCCGGGAGGTGACGCGATTGCACAAACACTGGAGTCGGGTAACTACTCTGAATGGCGGCAACGGAGGGGATGGTGTGAGAGGCAGCAACAACGGGTACAACGGAAGCAATTACGGAGGTGGAGGTAGTGGTGCAGTCAACAAACACTCCCAACAACAGGACAGGCGGCTGTGGCGCTGATGGATTATTAGTTATCTCCTATTGCCTTCCGGCATCAATGGGTTACAGTTATGAGAGAACCATTACTCTTAATCCTGCTTCAGGACCATCTGATCTTACTGATTTTCCGGCACTTATCTCCTTTACATCTTCTTTGCTCAGAACAACTGCCTTTGGCGGCCACACTAATAATTCCAACGGTTATGATATTATATTCACTGACCAGAACGGTAGTAAACTCGATCATCAGTTAGAATATTATGATGCTTCGACAGGTGAATATGTAGCCTGGGTCAGGATACCAGTATTGTCCCAATCGTCATCAACCACAATAAAAATGTATTACGGAAATCAACTTGTGTCAGTAAATCCTTCAGTAAAATCTGTCTGGACAAGCAGTTACAAAGGGGTATGGCATCTGAATGGATCTGATTATACTGATGCTACAACAAATCTGAATAATGGAACCAGCACTAATACAACTAACATTACTGGTAAAATTGCCGGAGGAAGAGGGTTTAATGGAACTAATGCGTATATCGGAGTCCCGACTAACGGATTTGTACCAAATGATAATAACCAGAGCATAAGCATTTGGGCAAATTACCCGGTCATTCCATCCGGCAACCAGAATCTGATATCATTTCAGGCCGGTCAGTCTGGTTCTGCAATCCAGCTTGGTTTCAGGGGAGGCAACGCGGTTGCGTGGGAATGGGGTGGTACTATTCTGGCCAACGGAGGTGCTGCTCCCTCTATAAATAACTGGCACTTTTATGTCTATACCTTCGATGGTACAACGAGCTGGTTCTATGTCGACGGACTATTAAAAGGCAGTTCAACAGTCGCTCCACAAACACTTTTACCAACCGAAGGTAATATTGGACGTTACAACAATGGTGAATATATAAATGCGAATCTTGATGAGCCAAGGTTTTCAATGAGTCCCAAGTCATCGGGGTGGATACTTACAGAGTACAATAATCAGAATAATCCTGCCGCCTTTATCACCCTGGGTTCAGAAGTAAATGCTACTCTGCTGTCAACTGTGGGGGTTTGTTCTACAACTTATACCCTTGATCAGGGTTTTCCTGTCGGAGGGATCTACAGTGGAGACGGTGTAAGCGGCAACAATTTTAACGCTACATTAGCCGGTTTAGGGACCCATGCTATTACATATTTATATAACGGTGGCAATGGTTGTTCAAGCAGTGTTGTCAAAAATATTGTTGTAACCCCGATACCAGCTGCACCTGCAGCAACAAATAAGCTATGTTGTATTTCGAATATTGCGGATCTTGACGGAACGGGAACAAACCTGAAATGGTACAGTGATGCAGGTCTGACAATTCTTGTCGGAACAGGTACCCCGTTTGCAACCGGTAAGACAACTGCAGGAATTTATACCTATTATGTTACTCAGACTATTAATGGGTGCGAAAGCACTCCCACAAGTGTAACACTTACTATCTCAACAGGTATTACAATTAACACCCAACCCTCACCTACAACAATTTGTGAAGGAGGAAATGCAACATTCTCAGTTACAGCAACTGGCTATGATATTCATTATCAGTGGCAGGAAAATGGTGTTAATATTACAGATGGAGGAATATACAGTGAAACAGGTACTGCAACTCTTACCCTGACTAATCCGGGGGTTGCTAAAAACAGTGCACAATACAGGTGTGTTCTTACTACAAGCTGTGGTACTTCTCCCATAACAAGCAGCTCAGCTGCTCTTACCGTTAATGCTCTGCCCGTGGCCACATTCAGCTACCCGGATACACCCTACTGCCCGACTGCATCTGACCCCTTGCCTGTTTTTAGTGGAGGAGGTGTTGCCGGTATATTCTCTTCAACACCCGGACTGGTGTTTGTGAGTACAGCTACCGGTCAGGTAAACCTGGCCGCGAGTACTGCCGGTGACTATACCGTGACGAATACCATTGTTGCATCCGGTGGCTGCAGCGAAGTGACAGCCACAAATCCCATTTCAATAATTTCAGATCTCACCTGGACAGGAGCCGTCAGTACTGACTGGAATAACCCGGGTAACTGGGCGTGTGGAATGGTACCAGGACTAACTAATTCAGTGAACATACCAAACGTCTCCAATTTGCCAGTCATCAGCTCAGGAGCGGCAGGGACAGTAAACAATCTGGCAATTGGAACCGGGTCATCACTTACTTTGACAGGTAATTCAATCCAGATAGCAGGTACCATAACCAATAACGGGACTATTTCAGCAACAGATGGAACTATCCAGATGAATGGCACATCATCACAGGAGATAGGAGGTACCTTTTTTGCCGGTAACACAATCAGAAACCTGATAATAAATAACCCGGCCGGAGTAAGTCTGACCAGCCCACTGAACATAAGCGGAGAAGTAACACTGCAGAGTGGTGATCTTGCCTCTGACGGAAACCTTACTCTTCTCTCTACTGCCACAGAAACGGCAATGATCTCGGGAAGTGGGACAGGAAATGTTACAGGTAACATAACGATGCAGAGATATTTGCCTTCAGGTTTCGGTTACAGATATTTTAGCTCTCCATTCCAGTCGGCTACAGTAAATGAGTTTGCCGATGATATGACTCTGGGATATTTTACTTTCTACAGGTATGATGAGAGCAGAACCGGTTCCGGATGGGTCAGTTATAATAATCCGGTAACAAATCCTCTGATCCCCTTAACAGGTTATGCCATTAACTTTGGCTCTGTCTCAGATCCAAATACCGTTGATCAAACAGGTGTTGCAAATAATGGTACAGTATCAATAACTTTGTATAACCATAATAACACTTATACACAGGGTTTCAACCTGGTGGGAAACCCATATCCTTCTCCTATTGACTGGGATGCAGTATCAGGATGGACAAAGACCAATATCGACAATGCCCTGTATTTTTTTAAACCTAGTTCGTCTGATCAGTATAGCGGAACGTACAGTACGTATATAAACGGGATATCGAGTGATGGAACAGTAGACAATATAATATCTTCTATGCAGGGTTTCCTTATTCATGTTTCCGATGGAAGCTATCCTGTGACAGGAACACTTACTTCTACCAACAGTGTAAGGATTGCTAATCTCACACATTCTTTTGCCAAATCCAAGGGGATATCATCTGTTCCGGTGCTGCGAATTACTGCAGGGTTTTCAGATGATCCGGGTTCATCAGATCCTTTGGTTATCTATTTTGATAATAAGGCTTCCGATAATTTTAACAACCGGCTTGATGCCCTTAAATTGCTTAATACCGATTTATCTGTAGCTAACCTGTATGCAGTCAATCCCGACGGATCAAAACTATCGTAAGTGCTTTGCCTGATAACACTGATGAGATAACTTCGATCCCACTTGGACTTAAACTTAACAGGCCTGGAGAAATTATATTCAGAATCCATGATATTGATCAGTCGCTGTCAGAGAAAAGAATCTTTTTAACTGACCTTGTTACAGGAATAAATCAGGACCTGATACCAGATAAAGCATATACAATCAATCTGGGAACCGGTGAGTATAATAACAGGTTTATTCTCAATCTGTCCAATATAACTACAAAAGTACCTGAAATACCGGAACGACTGATATATTCATTGTTTATTGTGTTAATGGGATTCTCAGAACCACTGTAAATACCCTTCCGGGTGGTGAAGGCACGTTTAGTCTTTACAATCTGACTGGCCAGATCCTTTTTACAATGATGATATATGATACAGGATATTATGAATTCAACCCGGGAGTTAATAACGGTATTTATATAATATCATTTATAAGCGGCACTGAAAGAATTTCAAGAAAAATTATTATACAGAACTGATGAATTTAAAAAGAATACCAGCAAGTGTATTGGACATATATCTCCGGATAACGGTATTAACAATCATCCTCCTGTTATACTGCGGTGAAGTATTTGCCCAGGAGCCACCACCCCGGCCTGTTGAAGTTACAGTAACTCAAAATATTAGTTTTGGCGCATTGACATATGGCGTAGTTGGAGGTACTGTTACAGTCAATTCTTCCGGAACACGATTTGTTGCTTCAGGTGATATAATCCTGCTGAGCCTTGGAGTTCCCATTTCTGCCGGATGTTATAAACTTGTTGGTAACCCGGGAACATTAATCACTCTGGTTATCAACCCATCAGGTTACACTTTAACCGGAAGTCCAAGCGGTTCAATGATTTTTCATATCGCTGATACAAGCCCCACTATCCCGTTTATCATTACCACTGATCTTTCATCATATACTCTGTTATATATAGGCGGAACATTGACTGTTGGTAATTCATCATCTAATCCGGCAGGCAATTACAGTGGCTCGTTTGATATAACATTTATTCAGGAATAATTAACTGTAAAAAAACGAGACTTAAGAATAATGACCGTCAGAAAAGCATACTCCAAATTAGTATTTGTCAAATCGTATGCACTTAATTCTGACAGGTTTTTATACTTTTATTGCCATCCTTTCTTCAATATTGATTCCCGGCAAGTTATACGCCCAGGAATACCCTGAATATGATGAAATTTCAATATTTATAAATGTTCCGCTTTTTGGAGGTGGCGAAATTGCATCTGTAATAAAAGGACAGGAGCTGTTTCTTCCTGTTACTGACCTTTTTGATTTTCTAAAGATCAGAAATGTCCCTTCTCCCGGACTGGAAACAATTTCTGGTTTTTTTATCAGTCCTGATGCAAAATATGTTATCTCGCGAACAGATAATCAGATCCGTTACCAGGATAAGACATTTACTCTTGAACCTGGCGACCTGATACGCACAGAATCCAATCTTTACCTCAGAGCCTCCTGGTTCGGAAAAGTGTTCGGTCTCGATTGTATATTTAACTTCCGAAGCCTGTCAGCGACAATCAAAAGCAAGCTTGAATTGCCACTGATCAGGGAAATGCGGCAGGAGGAGATGAGGAAAAATATCACCCGCCTTAAAGGGGAAATTAAAGCTGACACAACTATTGGACGCAGTTATCCATTATTTAAATTTGGTATGGCCGACTGGTCGGCAATTGGAACCGAGGAGATAAATGGCAACTCCGAAACAAGGCTTAACCTGGCACTCGGAGCAATGATTGCCGGTGGAGAAGCAAATGCTTCATTATATTATAACAGCAGTGACCCTTTTTCTGAGAAACAGCAAAATTATTACTGGCGGTATGTGAATAATAATTTCAGCCCGTTGAGACAAATAATGGTAGGGAAGATTCCTGTTAATGCAATATCTTCTATTTATAATCCTGTTATAGGGCTTCAGTTTACTAATACACCGACAACATACAGGCGTTCCTTCGGCTCATACACGCTTAGTGACAGAACTGAGCCAGGCTGGATAGTTGAACTCTATGTCAATAATGTCCTGGTGGATTATGTCAAAGCCGATGCATCAGGATTTTTTACCTTTGAGGTCCCTCTGGTTTATGGCAATTCAATTGTCAGACTTAAGTTTTACGGACCATGGGGAGAAGAAAAGACAAGAGAGCAGAATATAACTATCCCTTTTAATTTTCTGCCAAAAAACACTCTTGAATATACTGTAAGCGCCGGGATAGTTGAAGATGCCGCTGGCAGCAAATATTCCCGGGCCAATATTAACTACGGCTTGACAAGGAGCCTGACCCTGGGAGGAGGCATTGAGTATCTGTCATCAGTAAAGTCAGGACCAGCCATGCCATATCTGAATGTTTCACTAAGAATTACCAACAACCTTTTACTTTCGAGCGAATATACATACGGGGTAAGAGCCAAAGGTACTCTTACCTACAGGTTACCTTCAAACATGCAGCTTGATCTTAACTATACATGGTACGATAAAAATCAGAAAGCTATCAGTTATAATTACAGGGAGGAGAGAAAAGCGGCACTGTCAGTTCCCTTGCAAATTGGAAAGATCTCAACTTATCAAAGGTTTTCAGTTTATCAGATAGTCCTTCCTGCGACTAAATATACCACAGGTGAATGGCTTTTATCCGGATCACTTTTTGGTGTAAACACAAACCTAACTACATATGGTCTGTTTCTGGATAAGAGCAGCCCTTATATATATAGCAATCTTTCAATATCATATCGTCTTCCTGGTGGTTTTGTCTTTATGCCCCAGGCACAGTATTCTTTTTCACAAAAAGAACTTATCTCTGCAAGAGTGGCAGTTGAAAAACACTTTCTGGAGCATGCCTTCCTGAATCTGTCATACGAGCAACTTTTCAGCAGCAATCTTAAGATGGCTGAGCTCGGATTCCGTTACGATTTTTCTTTTGCTCAGACAGGAGCATCAGTAAGGCAATCCAACAGTAAGACAACCCTTGTTCAGTATGCCAGGGGAAGCCTTATAAATGACAAAAAGACAAAGTACCTTGGTGCCGATAACCGTACCAATGTTGGTAAAGGAGGCATTACCATTTTACCATTCCTTGATCTGAATTCCAATGGCAGAAAAGATCCCGGGGAACCAAAAGCTAATGGCTTGAATCTGAGGGCAAACGGAGGAAGAGTTGAGAAGAGCGAACGTGACTCAACTATAAGGATACTTGGCCTGGAACCATATACCACATGTTATATAGAACTCGATCCTAACAGTTTTGACAATATTTCGTGGCGTCTGCAAAAACCAACTTTAAATGTTGAAGTCGATCCAAATATTTTGAAACTTATTGAGATCCCGATTTCGGTGGTTGGAGAGGCAACAGGAACAATAAAAATTGAAAAGGAAGGTGAAAAGCGAGGTCTTGGACGCATCATAGTAAGTTTCTTCTATGCAAATATGAGGTCCGCCGGAAAAACGCTTTCGGAAGATGATGGCTACTTCAGTTATTTCGGATTGACTCCGGGCAGATATTCAGTGATGATAGATACAGGTCAGTTAAATAAACTGAATATGATCTCAGAGCCGAAAACTTTATCCTTTGAAGTTAAAACCGGAACAGAAGGAGAAATCATAAACGGACTCGATTTTATTGTCAGGAGCAAGCCTGATACTTCCAGGATTAAAGCTCCCGTACCTGAAAAACCGACTGTAAAAAAAGATACTACTGTGATGATCATACATGAGGTTACCCAGGAGCTTGTCACCATAACTGAAGACAGTTATGCTATACAACTGGGCGCATTTAAGAGCAAGTCAAATGCTGAGGCTATGCGTCGTAAGCTCCAGAAACAGTTAAATAAAAAAGTTGATATAGTTAATTGAGGGTGGACTTTTATAAAGTTCGTATAAACGATCTGAAAGATCGCGAGGAAGTCGACATGAAAATATAGCTATTTTACAGAAAAACGGAATAAATGAACTGTGGGTAATCAGTCTTAAGGCGAAGAAACAGCAATGGGTTATCAATGAAAGACAGGATACTATTAGCACTATAACAGAAACAACAATCCCACTTGGCCCTGAAATTATTATTCAGTTAGGCGCTTTCCGAGTGAGATCAAATGCTCTGGACCTTCTGAAACATCTTAAAGCCAGGTATGGAAGCAGGTTAAAAATGGTCATTGATGGTAATTTTTATAAAATCAGGCTTACAGGAAGCCCATTATGGAACAGGATGTCCTGGATGAGATGAATAACAAGCTGAACCTGCAATTGGCAAACTGAGATTAAAAGATATTTGGGTAGTACCGCCACTGAATTGCATTGAGAGAATGCAACCTGCCATTGGTCAGCCTGAAATACCTATCGACCCGGTTGAATGGAACAGGAAAGTACCGACTGTGGTGAGAGAACCAGTACCTCAGGTTACTAGATTAAGACATATCATCCGGAACGTCATACCTTCCGAACCTATATTTCTCTGCAGGTAGGAGTATTCCACAAGAAATCCGAGGCATTACGGGCCCAGAGAAGGATCATATCAAAACTAAACCTGCCTGTCGAGATAGTCCAGCAATGGGATTACTACCACGTACTGATAACAGGGTTCTATACCCGCGAAGAAACCTTCCAATATTATCCTGAACTGGCAGGACTGGGTTACCAGGATATAAGCTGATAGAGAAAAAGTAATAAAAAGAATCTACATTGAAAACAGAGGAAATGACTTTCATCATATCTATTACTTTATCCCCTACTCTTTTAATAACGGCTTCATTTTCAATATCGGAAATCACTTCATCAATCAGGTCCACTATAATCCCCATATGTTCTTCTTTAAGACCCCTGGTGGTGATAGCAGGTGTTCCTACCCTTAAGCCCGAAGTAAGGAACGGTGAACTGCTGTCAAAAGGCACCATGTTCTTATTTACAGTTATATGTGAGAGCACAAGAGTATTTTCGACTTTTTTGCCGGATATTTCAGGGAATTTGGTCCGTAGATCAATAAGCATAAGATGATTATCGGTACCATCTGAAATCACTTTATAACCTTTATTCATAAAAGCCTTTGCCATAACATCCGCATTCTTTTTACACTCGTACCTGGTATTCCCTGAACTCAGGGATAAGCGCTTCTCCAAAAGAAACAGCCTTTGAGGCTATAACATGTTCCAGTGGACCACCCTGAATTCCGGGAAAAACAGCTGAATTGAGAAGGGAGGACATCATCCTGACCTCTCCTTTTGTTGTCGTAATTCCCCATGGATTAACAAAATCCTTCCCCATCAGTATAATTCCGCCCCTGGGACCCCTAAGTGTCTTATGAGTGGTGGAAGTTACAATATGTGCATATTTGAGCGGATTTTTCAGAAGCCCAGCAGCAATCAGGCCTGCCGGATGAGCCATGTCAACCATAAGAATTGCTCCGACCATGTCAGCTATCTTTCTCATTCTTTCATAATCCCATTCACGTGAATAGGCTGATGCCCCTCCTATAATAAGTTTTGGGCTTTTCCTTCAGGGCAATCTTCTTCCATCATATCATAATCGACCAGACCTGTCTCTTCCTTAACACTATAGGCAACAGGCCTGTACCACATACCTGAAGAGTTGACAGGGGATCCATGAGAAAGATGTCCTCCATGAGCCAGGTTAAGCCCCATAAAAGTATCTCCCGGCTTAAGTACAGTCATGAATACGGCCATATTTGCCTGTGCTCCGGAATGAGGCTGAACATTTGCATATTCAGCATCAAAAAGTTGTTTAAGCCTGTCGATAGCTATCTGTTCTGACTGGTCAACAATCTCACATCCACCATAATACCTGTGGCCAGGATATCCTTCTGCATATTTATTTGTCATTACGGATCCCATAGCTTCCAATACCTGAGGACTTACAAAATTTTCGGAAGCAATTAATTCAATTCCATTTATCTGACGTTGACGTTCCTTTTCAATAAGATCAAAAATCAGAGTATCTCTTTTCATTTTATATATATTATAAATTCTGTTTATTCATCTGAAAACTCGACAAGTAATTCCCGATAAGTGGAATATATCCTCGATTTTGAAAGAAATCCCACATAATATCCATTATCGAGGACAGGCAGATTCCATGCACCTGTTTTCCTGAAGGTCTCCATAACAGTTTCTATATTTTCCCTTTATCGATATAAGAGGGAGGAATTGTCATCAGATCCCTGACAAATGTTGTTTTGTACAAGTTCATGATTGAACATTATCTCTCTTACATCATCGAGTGACACTACTCCTTCAAGAATATTATATTCATCGACAACAGGGAAAAGGTTTCTTTTTGATTTTGAGATACCTTTAACAAGATCTCCAAGGGTATCGTCCGATTTGACTTTTAAAAGATCAGTCTCAATTTCTTTCTTCCAGTCCATAAGGGTCAAGAACAGCTTTATCCTTATCATGTGTGATAAGTTCACCCCTCTGTGCCAGCTGAACATGATAAATCGAATGCTTTTGAAACTGTCTTGTAGTTATATATGCTACTGTTGATGTAATAATAAGAGGTATAAGAAGATTATATCCTCCTGTTATTTCAGCAATAAGGAAAATAGCAGTCAGCGGGGCATGCATTACTCCTGCCATCATTCCTGCCATCCCCACAAGAACAAATCTGTTATCGGGCAGATCAACATTGAGAAATCTTTCAGCAGACTTGCAACAAGAATAACCATTAACACCCCCCATAAATAATGAAGGTGCGAAGATACCCCCCACACCCCCTGCTCCATTTGTTGAACTGCTGGCAAAAACCTTAAGCAGAACAAGTCCGGCCATAAATAAAGATCATGACAGAAAATTATCTGAGATCAGATTACGAAAATAGACTGTTGTAAATTATCACATCAGCATTACCCTGTAACAGTGTCATTATTGTATCATAACCCTCACCATAAAAAGGGGGAAAGAGATAGATCAGACCACCCAGCACTATTCCTCCGAGCAACAAGCCGTGATATAAGACATTCTTGATCTTTCTCATAATGTTCTCTCAAGAAAAATAGTCATCTTTGAAAAATAAAGTGAAACAATACCGTGAAATAATTCCCAGCACAAATACCATGGAATATTTGAGAATATTGAAATGACTCAGTAACATTAAAAGAAAAAAGTACTTTATCTCCCATAAGAAAATATGCAACTGTTGCTGCTGTTACCGAAGATATTAGCAAGAGGGACAATTGAGGAAATAGTCAGATCAAGCATCAGTATCTCAAGGGTAAAGACGATTCCGGTCAATAGGAGCTTTAAAAATCCCTGATATAGCTCCTGCGGCCCCGCAACCTACCAGGAGTGTAATATTTTTATAATTCAGTTTGAAAAATCTGCCAATTGCAGATCCGATTGATGATCCGGTAAGGACAATCGGAGCTTCAGCTCCCACTGATCCTCCAAAACCAATAGTAAACGTACTGGCTATAATGGAAGCTCCAGTGTATTATGTGCTCTTAAGATAACTTTTCTTCTTTGAAATAGCATACAGTATCCTGCTTATCCCATGCCCTATCTTATCCTTAACAAGGTATCTAACAAATAATCAGAGTCAGCAACATCCCTACAAGTGGATAAGCAAGATAGAGATAACTTCCTGATTCACTTGTTATTACCTCCGGTAAGAATTGTGAGTATAATGAATGGCATTTTTAAGCAAGAGCAGCAGCCAGGGCACTCAACAACCCAACAACCAGGCTAAGTAAATATACTAGTTTACCTGGTCAATATCAAGCAACCTTGTGATGTAATAAATTTTCTGAGATACTGATTTCTGAACATAATTATGCAAATATAAAAACAATACTAATCCTTCGCTGTTTTTTATTTAAGTTTGTCCTGTGAATAATTTATTCTGCACTGATCAGTACTATCTTAATATTGAATTAAGAAATGATCAAATTTAACAGGTTCTCTCTCGATAACGGATTAAGGGTTCTGGTTCACGAGGACAGTTCGACACCTCTGGTTGCAATGAATATCTTATATGATGTCGGCTCAAGAGATGAGGATCCTGAAATGACCGGTCTGGCTCATCTTTTTGAACATCTTATGTTTGGAGGTTCTGTAAAAATTCCTGAATATGACACTCCTCTTCAGATGGTAGGTGGAGAGAACAATGCTTTTACAAATAATGATATAACTAATTATTATCTTACCATTCCATCACGAAAATATTGAAACAGGTTTCTGGCTTGAATCGGACAGGATGCTGGATCTTGATTTTTCCAGAAAAATCTTGATACCCAGAAAAATGTAGTTATCGAAGAGTTCAACCAGCGATACCTTAATCAGCCATATGGTGATGCAATACTAATATCAGACCTCTGGCCTATAAAGTGCATCCATACCGATGGCCCACAATAGGGATGGATATTTCCCATATATGAAAAGCTGATCTGAAACAGATCAGAGATTCTTCTTTTCTCATTATGCCCTAATAATGCAATTCTAGCCCTTACCGGAAATATTAGTCAGGACATGCTTACAAGCTGGCTGAAAAATGGTTTGGCCCCATTGAAAGACGAAAAGTCAAAACAAGAAATTACCAGCCGAACCTGTTCAGAAAGAAGAAAGAAGACTTACTATTGAAAGAGATGTTCCGTCTGATGCATCTATACAAAGCCTGGCATATATGCCCGAGGCATAGCACTGATTATTATACACTCGATCTTATCACAGATCTTCTTTCAGGCGGTGAATCAGGAAGATTACAACAGAAACTGGTCAGAGGAAAAGAAATTATTCAGTGAAATAAATGCGTATATAACTTCTGATATTGATCCCGGGCTTATAATTATACATGGTAAATTAATGAAAGATGTCGAATTTGACATCGCAGATAATGCTGCTGTAATGAAGTAATTGAAAGTCTTATAGAATCAGAACGGGCTGAACAATGAAATGGAAAAGGTAAGGAATAGATTTGAATCCTCAACTGTATTTTCCAATACCAGCATACTTGAATAAGGCACTCAACCTGTCCTATTATGAATTATTGGAAATCCTGGATCTGATAAACCACGAGGTAGAGAGTTACAGAAGTGTTAATAAAGATATGGTCAGGAAGCTGTCAGATAGGTATTTAACCGCTTCAAATTGCAGTACACTGTATTATAAATCAACCAGAAAAAATACAATGGATAACCGAGAAAAGAAGAAACCACCAGTATATCCCGTTGAAAATGTAATTATACCTGAACCTGTCAATAGTTAATTCTCGAATAACGGTATTCCTGTATATTTGATTGAAGCCGGGAACTGAGGAGATAATGAGAATAGAATTTACTTTCCGTGCAGGACAGGTTAAAGAAAGCATACCTCTGCTGGCATCCTCAACAAATATGATGCTTACTGAAGGTTCACTTAACTACACATCTGAAGAGCTTACCGGACTGCTTGACTATTATGGCTGCATTTCTTAACCAGTCATTTGAATAAGGATCGGGCCGGCATAGTAATTTTTATTCTTAACAAACACCTTGAAAAAGTACTTGAACTGGGAAAAGAGATACTTTTCTGACCCTTTGTTCCCGGATAGTTGAATTTCAGTCTCTGATGAAGAAAAGACTCCGCTGGTTTCTTGTAAACAGGGAAAAAGTACAGAACATAGCTAATGGACAAGTTTTTTGAATCAATCTTCGGAAAAAATCATCCATATGGTCACCAGGTATCGAAGAAAAGATTTTGATAAAATAACTCCGGATCTTCTGAAAGATTTTCATCAAAATAATTATTCTGCTGATAATATGCTATTATCATATCAGGTAAGATCAGGTAAAGACACAATCGATCTTTTAAATCTTCCAATTTGGTGATCTGAAGACACCAGAAGAAAAGTCCGGAAAGTTAATAAACTGTAAGGAAGAAAAACAGGAAATTCATCTCTCAAAACCAGGAGCAGTACAGAAGCTCCATAAAGATTGGGGCAGAGAACAATTAATAAAAGGGAACAGGACTATCCTGGTTTAAAGGTACTCAACACGATACTGGGTGGCTATTCGGTTCAGGCTCATGAAGAATATAAGGGAAGAAAAAGGATATACCTATGGAATATCAGCCGGTATCACTTCCCTTGACCTCTCAGGCTATATAGTTATATCCACGGAAGTCAGCCATGAAAAATACCCGATGGCGCTCGATCGAAATATATAAAGAGATAGAAGTGCTGCAGAATGAGCCTGTGAAGGATGAGGAATTGGAGCTTGTAAGAAATTATATGTCAGGTGAGATGTTAAGAATGTTTGACGGACCATTTGCATTAGCTGAGAGTTTCCGGTCAGCCTGGGAGTTTGGACTTGACAATGACTACTATTACAGGCTTGCTGAAAAAATAAGGACTATAGGGGCAGATGAAATAATCGACCTTGCCCGTACGTATTACAAATAGAGAATCTCTATGAAATAACTGTCGGCAAGAAATGAAAAAGACAATGTATACTTTTGATTATATATTTTTTAGGCATGTTAAGTTATAAGGGATATTCCCAGGTCAATTGCATAACAGACCCCCCCTTGGCTCCGGTTCTCACTTCCGTTTCAGTTGAACCAGAAACAGGGTTTACACGACTTAAGGTGGACACCAAGTCCTTCCCCTGATATAGCTGCATATATAATATACACATATGACAACGGTGACGGACTGCCTGTGGATACAATTTGGGACCCGGGTGTGACCAGTTATACACTTCCTACCACAGGTACAAAATATTTCAGCACCTCATATGTACTTGCGGCAATGAGGTTCCCCCGATGTACAAGTATTCTTTCCAATTCCCTACTCAACCACCATATTTTTACATCACACATTGATACATGCAATAATATTATCGCTCAAGTGGAACAGCTACCCAGCCTTCCAGAGAATGTTACTGGTTACTCAATCTGTCGTCAAATGACAATATCAACTTCAGTGAACTTGATAATATCTACCTTCAATTCATCTATACCCTTTCGGATTTCAAACAAACATGGAATATTGTTACTATGTCCGTGCAAATCTGGAGGACGGAGTAAACAGCACTTCAAACAAGTTTGCCTCTCGCAAAGACTCAAAAGCCACCACAATGGATAAATGCAGATTATGCCACAGTGGACACAGATGGTAAGAATTATGCTCTCATTTACAATTGATCCATCCACTGATATAACCACATACAGCCTGGAAAAGAAAACCGGGATTCCGGAATTTCGGGAAATAAACCGATTTACTTCAGTATCTGCATCATTGATTTATAGCGATAATAATGCCGATATAAACAGTATTAATTATTACAGGTTATCGGCAATGAACAGTTGCAATATTCCTGTTACTGTTTCAAACCTTTCGTTCCAATATTGTTCTGTCACTTTCATTCGAATGACAGAGGACCTTGTCCTTAACTGGAATCCGTACAGAGAATGGCTGGGAGTTTTCCATGTACAGGATATATGTTGATACGGGTAACGGATTTTCGGAACGATCGATGGTACAGCCACCAGATACAAGCACTGTACTGGGCTATAAGGAGATAATGTATGAGGTTTCAGGCAACAAAATATGTTTCTTCGTAAACGCAACAGAATCAGGCAATCCTCATGGAATAACAGGAGAAACTCATTCTTCTGTTGCATGTACCGAACCTGTTGAGATAGTGACAGTCCCAAATATTTTTACTCCTGACAACGATCTTCTGAACGACCGCTTTAAACCTGTGATGTCATTTGTTCCGACTGATTATCATCTTGTTATCAGCGATAGAAAGGGTATACAGTTTTCGACTCAAAAGACTACCTTGAAGAGTGGGATGGTACAGGGAAAGGAGAACCACTTCCACAGGATGTATATCTTTGGTACCTTAAAGTGACTACCCCATCAGGAAAAGTTATAACAAGAACCGGTACAGTAACTATCATCAGAAAAAGATGAGTCACCTTCAACGAGGTCCTTTATTTAATCAAAATCTTCATTCCAACAGAAAAACAGACTGGGGGTGGATAAATATTAATTTGACACAGATTAACGTATTGAATTTTAGTAACGAAATTTAGAGGGAAAGGTTATATTTGTAACTTGTTTAAAAAGTTGCTGCCTAGTAGATTTATGGGGACCAAGGATATTTTTGACGAAGAAGACAAGAACAGAATTCAGTCTGAGTATAACAGTCTGGTTAATAATCTTCATAAGGTGCAATAAGCCTGGTGACAGGGAACTAATTGACAATGCATTTAAGATTGCCAATGAGGCTCATTGGAATATGAGAAGAAAATCAGGCGAGCCTTATATTATTCATCCTATATCTGTAGCAAAAATCGTTAACCAGGAGATTGGACTTGGTGCAAAATCGATTGCAGTGGCTCTTCTTCATGATGTTGTTGAAGACACTGATTATTCCCTCGAGGATGTGGAGCGGGATTTTGGGCCTAAAATAGCATCCCTTATTGACGGTCTGACAAAAATATCAGGTACATACAATAAGGAAAACTCTTCCTCAATGCAGGCAGAAAATTTCAGAAAGATGCTTCTCACCCTTTCAGATGACCTCAGGGTAATTCTCATAAAAATTGCCGACCGTCTTCATAATATGAGGACTCTCGATTCGATGCCGGAGCATAAGAAGATGAAGGTTGCCGGTGAAACAATATTTCTGTATGCTCCCCTGGCACACAGTCTTGGATTATATGCAATAAAAAGTGAACTTGGAGGATCTTAGTTTTAAATTCCGGCAACCCCAGATTTATGAAGAGATCGCAGCCAAACTCAAGCACAGTGAGAAAAAGAATTTAGCACTCATAAATAAATTTTCCATTCCTATAATTGAAAAACTTAGAGGCTGCAGGATTTAAGTTTGATATAAGTGGAAGTCCTAAATCGATTTTCTCAATATGGAAAAAGATGCAGGCGAAGAATGTTCCTTTCGAGGAGATCTACGATGTTCTTGCAGTACAGGATTGTCTTTGAACCCGATGCCGGGAATTCCTGAAAAGACACAGTGCTGGAATATCTATTCGATTATTACCGATTCATATCTTCCGAAACCTGACGGCTCCGCGACTGGGTCAGCAGACCAAAACCAAATGGTTATGAGGCTTTCATGTTACTGTGATGGGACCTGAAGGCCAATGGGTTGAGGTTCAGATCAGAAGTAAAAGGATGGATGAGATCGCCGAAAGAGGCTATGCAGCTCATTGGAAATACAAAGGCGATGATTCTCAGGAAAGTGAACTGGATAAGTGGATCAAGAAGATAAGGATTATGCTTGAAAATCCCCAGGGAGGATCCAATAGAATTCCTTGATGAATTCAAGATGAATCTCTTTTCTTCCGAAATAATGGTCTTTACACCAAAAGGGTCACTTGTAAGTCTTCCAAAGGGTGCCTCTGCCCTGGATTTTGCATATGAGATTCATACTGAAATAGGCAATAAGGCTATCGGTGCCAAAATAAACTATAAGCTTAATCCTATCAATGCTATCCTGATGAGCGGTGACCAGGTAGAAATAATAACCTCGGAAATAGCAAAACCGGAGAAAGAATGGCTTTCATTTGTGAGAACATCAAAAGCAAAGGATGCAATAAAAAATGCTCTCAGGACTGAATCTAAAGACAGCATCCAGAAAGGGATGGATATTCTTGGATGCAAAACTTAAGAACTTTTGGTGATGACCTTAAATGCGGTCATAATAAAAAAACTTCTGCTAGCATATGATGTTCTTAATAAAGATGAATTGTTTTCAGGGATCAGCAGCGGATCCATCGATCTCGACAACCTGAAGAAAATAATCAAAAAGAGCCCCTCTAAGAATGTGATCAAATACTGGGAACTCAAACTTATAGGATCAAAAAAGGATAAAAAGGATACAACTGCACCCCAGGAAAAAATTGACAAGAGTGTTCCCTTCCTTCTGAGAGAGAATGTGGAGAATGCAGAACAGTCATACGAAATAGCAAAATGTTGTAACCCAATTCCTGGTGATGAGGTTATTGGTTACCATTCACGTGAAGGTGCAATCATTATTCATAAACCTAAATGCCCGGTAGCAATCAGGATAATGTCGAATGAAGGGAACCGGATTATAGCTGTTAAATGGACCATACACAAACTGGTGTCTTTCCTTGCCCGGATAAGCATGACCGGTATTGACAGGATAGGACTGGTAAATGATATTACTACCATTATATCCGAGGAACTAAAAGTAAACATGACCAATATTAACATCTCTGTTAAGAACGGGATCTTTGAAGGGACAATCGATCTGTATGTTCATCACACAAAGGACCTCAATAACCTTATCCTTAAAATATCAAATATAAAAGGAATAGAAAATGTTAAGAGAGTAGAGGATTTCTCTTAATAATTTTTATAAGGGATTATCTCATTTAATCCGTGAAAAATACATATTTTTGTTATTATTTTAAATTAGTCCGGATATGCTTAGTGATGATACACGGTTAACTGTAAAAAAGATTTTTACTGAATATCTTGAAAAGAAAGGACATAGAAAAACGCCGGAAAGATATGCCATTCTCGACGAGATATACTCACGACCGGGTCATTTCGATATTGAGTCGCTCTATATCTTTATGAAGAATAAAAACTATAGGGTGAGCAGGGCCACCCTGTATAATACTATTGAACTGTTACTCGATTGCAACCTGGTGATTAAACATCAGTTCGGTAAGAATATTGCCCAATTTGAGAGGGCGTACCAATGTGGACAGCATGATCACCTGATCGATATAGAAACTGGGAAAGTAATTGAATTTTGCGACCCGAGGATTCATGAAATTATCAATACCGCAAGCGACCTTCATAACTTCACCCCGCAATATCATTCCCTGTATATTTACGGCACTCTCTCTGAAAAGGCTAAAAAAAGCCCCGATGATTAAAAGGAGAAACCGAGAGCGAAACCTACTCTGGGCTTAAATCCTTCAAAAAAACCTGAAGCCGTTATCCATTGCCTGCCAACTAGTAATCCTCCCCCGAACGACGTAGGCCTTCCCTTGAATGATAACTATTCTTTTCATGGTCAGTATTTATGGCTGGATTTATTCTTAGTCTATTAATTATGAGCACTTTAATTAAAACAAATATATGTAACCGTTATCAGAATTACTATTTCTTTTGAGGACCAACTCTATAAGTTGATTTATTTTGTACCTTGTAGAACACAAAATATATTATCACATAATCTATAACATGAAGATTGACATATTGTTAGGACTGCAATGGGGTGACGAAGGAAAAGGAAAGATTGTCGATGCTTTAAGTCCTGCTTACGATGTAATATCGCGTTTCCAGGGAGGACCAAATGCAGGTCATTCACTGGAGTTCAATGATGTTAAACATATTTTGCACCTGATCCCGTCAGGTATTTTTCACACTGACAAAATTAATATTATCGGGAATGGTGTTGTTATTGATCCTGCTGTTTTCAAAAGTGAAATTGATGAACTGGGTTTTCCAGTCAGCGAATTGACCAAACGACTTATTATATCTACAAGAGCCAATCTGATTCTGCCAACACACAGGATACTCGATGCGGCCTATGAATGCCATAAAGGAGTTACAAAAATCGGTTCAACACTAAAGGGCATTGGTCCTGCTTATACTGATAAAACCAGTCGTAACGGGCTCAGGGTCGGGGATATTTTGAGAGGTGATTTTCGCCAGAGGTATCTCGAACATGTCTCAAATCATCTGGCAATCCTGAAAAACTATGATTTTAAATTTGACCTTGCGGAATATGAGAAAGGATGGTTTGAAGGTATTGAAATGTTAAAGAAATTCTCACCTGTCAATACCGAATACCTAATAAACAGGTTGTTATCTGAAGGGAAAAAGATTCTTGCTGAAGGAGCACAGGGGACAATGCTTGATATAGATTTCGGTTCATATCCGTTTGTCACCTCTTCTAATACGATTAGTGCCGGTGCCTGTATCGGGTTAGGGGTATCACCAAAAGCTATAGGTGAAATTTTTGGGATATTTAAGGCCTATTGCACCAGGGTGGGAAGCGGCCCTTTTCCGACTGAACTTCATGACGATACAGGAAATACTCTGAGAGACACAGGACAGGAGTTCGGATCTACAACGGGACGACCACGAAGATGCGGTTGGCTTGATCTTCCGGCATTGAAATACTCAATTATGATTAACGGAATAACTCAGCTTTTTATGACAAAAGCTGATGTATTTTCAGGATTCCATACTATTAAAATATGTACCTCCTATAAAGTCGATGGAAAAGAGTGCATAGAGATACCTTATTTCAACGACTCGGTCATTGAACCTGTATACAAAGAGTTCAGGGGATGGAATGAAAATATAAAAGGCATAAGGGAATTCGAAAAGCTCCCTGACTCTCTGATTAACTTTACTGAGTTTATTGAAAAGGAAACAGGAATACCTGTAACTATGGTATCGGTGGGACCTGACAGGGAAGAGACCATTTTCCGCAATTAAGCCTTCACCGCAAATTAAAGTGGTGTCTGCATATCTTCAGGGAAAAGACAGGAAATGAAACAGGCGTTCGTGACTACTTTTTTATATAGAGCCAGGCATCATTCTCAATATTGTCCTGGAAATATATAAGACGCGACATTGCCCTGGGAAAGTCATCATAAGCCTCAGCACATACCAGTTCAAAGCGGCTCCCATCCATCTTAAGGATACTGATATCGTAACCCTTTTGCCTGTAATCAGCAGCAAGACTTTTTGCATACTCAGGGGTATAAAAACTCCCAACAATGATATTGTACTTGTATATGCTCTCCATCGGCTGTCCCTCTTCCATAGCTCTTCTTACAGAATCAGCTCTGGCACTTTCTTCTGCCAGTAACAAAGCCTGAGCATCAGCAATCGAATCAACAACCCTGATACTATCCTGACGAGCATACCAGACCATCATGGTATCAACTTTCTTTCCGAATAACTTTTTGCCCTTAAAGTATTTACATGATGGTAAAACAATCAGTAATGCAACTAAAAAAACTGCTGATAAATGTCTCATAATAAAATAATTAAAGAGTTAGTCAGAAAATCATTAAAAACAGAGTATTACTTAATAATCAAAAATACAAATAATTAAAAATCTAAGCAAATGATAATTTGTGTGCCGGGAAAATACCAAAATACTGCGGATTTTGTATATTCGACTAAAATAATAAGCAAGCTAACCAAATATTATTTCATGAAATCATTAATCCAGTTCTTCGAGGAAAGCGTAGAAATGTACAGTAGTAATGTTTATTTATGGGAAAAACCATTTGATAAATATGAAGGTACAACCTACGGTGAAACAAAGAAACAGGTCTATGAATTTGCTGCCGGTCTCATTAAGCTCGGGATAAAGAAAGGTGACAGGATAAGCCTTATATCAGAGGGTCGCAATAGTTGGGTAATAGGTGAGTTAGGAGTTCTTTATACAGGAGCAGTTAACGTACCCTTATCTGTAAAGCTGAATCCCAATGAGATTAAATTCAGGGTTAACCATTCCGGTGCCAGGATGATACTGGTATCATCCATTCAGGCTCAGAAACTAAATGATGTAATTCATGATTGTAAAACTATTGAAAAAGTAATTCACTTTGATACCCAGGAAGAATATGAGAGTAATGAGATCCATTTTAATGAGGTAAGAAAGCTGGGAAGGGAATGGCTTGAGCTACCAGGAAATATTTCAAAATTTGAGGAAATCAGCAAGAGCATAACACCTTCTGATTTTGCAAATATCTGTTATACATCAGGAACCACTGCCGATCCCAAAGGTATCATTCTGACTCATAGAAACTATGTTACAAACGTATATCAGTCATATAGCCTGATGGATATCCCTTCTTTCTATAAAACATTGCTGATTCTTCCATGGGACCATTCATTCGGACATACATGCGGCATCTTTGCTTTCATGGGAAGAGGTGCCAGCATTGCATCGGTTAAGACAGGTAAAACACCAATGGAAACCCTCAGAAACCTGCCATCTTGCCTGAAAGAGATTAAACCAAATCTTCTGATGAGCGTGCCTGCAATAGCTAAGAATTTCAGGAAGAATATTGAAAAGGGAATCAAGGAAAAAGGCAGGTTAACAGAAATTTTATTCAACAATGCTCTTCAAATATCGTATGCATACAACAAGGAAGGGTGGAATAAGGGAAAAGGCTTGCAAAAATTGAAGAGACCCTTATTAAAATTATATGATAAGATCCTATTCTCAAAAATCAGGGAAGCTTATGGCGGAGAACTGGATTATTTTATTGGAGGAGGTGCGCTTCTCGACATAGAGCTTCAGCGGTTTTTCTATGCCCTGGGCATTCCTATGTATCAGGGTTATGGACTGAGTGAGGCTTCTCCTGTTATCTCGTCAAATTCTACAAGCAGGCATAAACTAGGATCCTCTGGTGTTCTTGTCAATAACATGGACCTTAAAATATGTGATGACGATGGAAATGAACTGCCAGCAGGTGAGAAGGGAGAAATCGTTATTAGGGGTGGAAATGTAATGCATGGCTACTGGAAGAATGATTCTGCAACCAGGGAGGTCATTAAGGATGGATGGCTGTATACGGGAGATATGGGATACATGTCGGACGATGGATATTTATATGTCCTGGGGCGTTTCAAGAGCCTGCTTATTGCTGATGATGGTGAGAAATTCAGTCCTGAAGGCATTGAGGAGGCAATCACTGAACAATCGAAATACATTGAACAATGTATGCTGTATAATAATCAGAAGCCCTATACTGTCGCAATCGTTGTGCCAAATCAACATTCCCTTAAACTTTACCTCGAGGAAAAAAACCTTACTGCCAACTCAGATGATGGCAAAAGAGCCGTTTTGAACCTTATTGAAAGCGAGGTAAATGAATACAGGACAAATGGGAAATATGGTAAAATGTTCCCCCAGCGCTGGCTTCCGGTAACCATAGGAATTCTTGAAGAGAGCTTTACTGAAGATAATGGACTTATGAATTCAACAATGAAAATAGTAAGAGGTAAGATCATGGATAGATACCAGGATCTTATTGACTATCTATATACTCCTGATGCTAAAGTTATTAGTAATGAATGGAATAGCGAGGAAGTAGAAAAAATGAAGCTTGGCTGATATTAAGCACCTATACAATATTTAATTTAAATAATGATCATGAAAAATCCCCTGTCATTGATTATGATTCTTTTGCTTTTCATAAGTGTATCGTGCACACTTAATAATAATACTCTGCAATGGAAACCAGCCGATAATCCTATAATGACGAAATGGGCGTCTGATGTTGATCCTCATAACCCATGGCTTCAATATCCTCGACCAGATTTGGTACGTACAGGGTGGGTCTCTCTAAATGGATTATGGGATTATACAATCACACAAAAAGATACTATACCGGAAAATTGGGATGGAAAAATACTCGTCCCCTATCCCGTCGAATCTGCTCTCTCAGGAGTTAAGAAAAGAGTTTCGGAAGAGCGAGAACCTGTGGTACAGAAGAACATTCAGGGTTCCCAATGGCTGGAAAAAGAAACATATAATGCTGAATTTTGAGGCATGCTGATTTTGAAACAACCGTCTGGGTAGACGGGAAGAAAGTGGGGATCACAAAGGAGGCTATGATCCCTTTGGCTTTGATATTACTGGGGCACTTGGAGATACAGGGAACACAAGTTATTGTATGTGTCTGGGATCCGACTGATAAGGGTACTCAACCAAGGGGGAAACAGGTATCTTCCCCTGGAGGTATATGGTATACCCCAACAACAGGAATATGGCAGACAGTATGGTTTGAGCCTGTGAACGAATCACATATTGCTTCATTTCGCATAATCAGTAATCCGGATGACAGCACCATTACATTAAAACCTGTCGTTACAAATCCAGGCAGTTGTAATCTTGTATATACAATCCTGAAAGATGGAAAGCTGTTGCCAGTAAGAGTGGACCTTTCGATCAGGAGACATCATTAAAAATTGAGAATCCGGAACTTTGGTCTCCTGGATAACCCGGCACTTTATGATATCAACATCGAATTGAAGAACAATGGAAAGACTATAGACAGGGTAGCTTCATATACGGGTATAAGGAAAATATCACTCGGTAAAACAGCAGATGGTTTTACAAGGATGATGCTTAACAATAAATTCATCTACCAGAAAGGTCCGCTCGACCAGGGTTTCTGGCCCGACGGTATCTATACGCCTCCCACACCTGAGGCTATGGTCTATGATCTCAGAATGACAAAAAAGATGGGTTTTAACATGCTCAGGAAACACGTTAAAGTTGAAAACAGGATATTTTATTACTGGTGTGACAAACTAGGTATCCTGGTATGGCAGGATATGCCCAGTGGAGATAAATACATCAGCGGGGATCAGCCTGACATCGAAAAATCCAGAGAGTCTGCAGATGAGTTTGAATATGAATTAAAAAGAATGATAGAAACAAAGTTCAACCATCCATCAATAATAATGTGGGTGGCCTTTAATGAAGGCTGGGGCCAGTTTGCAACAGGCAGGATCACACAGCTGATTTCCGAATATGACCCTACAAGGCTGGTTAACAGTGCTTCAGGATGGACTGACAGGGGCACCGGAGATGTCAATGATATACACCATTACCCTGATCCGGCATGTCCGGCACCTGAAGAAAACAGGGCAATCGTCCTGGGTGAGTTCGGAGGTCTTGGATTACCCCTTCAGGGACACACATGGGAACAGAAGAACTGGGGTTACAGAAATATGCAGGATACTCTTCAACTATTATCAAAATATGAATCATATCTTGACCAGGTATTCAGGTTTGTATCCGAAAACGGACTAAGTGCCAGTATCTATACACAGACAACGGATGTAGAGACCGAGACAAACGGCCTTATGACATACGACAGGAAAATTAATAAAATGGGGCTGATAATGTGTATAAGGCTAATAATGATATGGTACCACCTTCGTTGAATTGGGAAGAAAGAACATTCACAGAAAGCTACTCCGCTGAACTCTCAAACTTACGGCCTAAGGGTAAAATACATTATACAACAGATGGAAGCGGGCCTGATATAAATTCTGCAGTTTATTCCGTACCTCTGATACTGGATAAAACAACTACTTTAAAGGCCTTTACAAAATGGGATGACGGCAGAGCAGAACAATAACTTACCTTATTGAGAAAAAACAGGACCCTGAGTAATATCAACGGGAAGTCAGATAATAAGCCTGCTTTTAAAAGGCAGAAAAGTCATAAAATCGGCATGATGAACAATATAGGCTTCCGTACGATCTTTTAACAAGATCACCTTCATGGGCATGCGCAGCAATAATATGACAGACTTCCGGAGGTATTCCGCATTCCTCGGCCAGTGATACTCCGGAAAAAGGGTGTCTTAAATATTGGCCATATTTTCCCTGAATGGCTTTCCCATTTTCATCAAGCTCATATTCAAGCAATTTGCCCACATCCGCAAGAATGGCCCCTGAAATCAGAACATCCATATTGACAGGAAGTTCAGTACCAAAAAATTCATTCATTTTTTCACCACTGCCTTTGCTATATGCACAACACAACGTTTATGTGCCATAAAACTCACCTTAAGATCAGGTCCGCACAAGCAGTGTAAAAGGAATCTGTCAAGATCCTCAGCCATCAGAACACTTCTTTCCAGAGCAAGCTCCCAAGTGGCAGTAGTCTTTGCCCTAAGTGATTCATCTTTGATCCATTCAAGCTCAGGCCATAACTTTTCTATATCTGCTTTCATTACGTGAATATTTATTTCACTACAGCTTTGATATTATTGCGTCAGTCATCTGGTATGTAGAAGCTGCGCCATTTTGCAAAACCTCAGGCCTTCCCGCGCATTCTCATCATATCATATGTTCTTACATCTCCTTCTTCGATCACTTCTGATATTGCTTTACGAATCCTGGAAGAGATATGCACCTCTCCCATATAATCAAGCATCATGCATGCCGATTCAATCATTGCCACTGGATTAACAATAGGAACATCATAACCGGCATATTTGGGAGCAGATCCATGTGTTGGTTCAAACACAGCCACTCCTCCGGATGAGAACTGCGCACTGCAGGCAAAACCCAATCCTCCAATCAGTCCGGCAAAACCATCAGAAACAATATCTCCAAACATATTTCCAGCAACAATGACAGAATAATCCTCAGGATTTTTTGTCAGCCACATCATCTGGGCATCAATATTTGTATTCTGAAGCCTGATTTCCGGAAAAGAGCTTTTTTGAATCTCTTTCGCCAGTCTCCACATCATTCCCGAAGTTTCCCTTATTACATTTGGTTTCTCACAAACAGTCACCGACTTATAGCCATATTTACGTGCATGTTCAAATGCTGCTACAAGAGATTCTGGCTGTCGCTTTTTTTGTGAATATCCTTGTTGAAACTGAAAGTTCTTCAACCGGTACATCTCCAAAATTTTTCATGAATTTTGGATGAGTCATCAATGCCTTATACACCTGTTCAGGTGGGATTGGTCCATTCAACTCCTGAATATAGGCCTTCCGTATTCTGACGGAAAATCACAACATCGACCATTGGCTCATCTATTGTATTACCCTTACCTCTTCTGACAAAGTTAAGAGGATTACCCTTGTAAGATCTGCAGGGACGTACACAAATATCAAGGTTAAAGTGTTGCCGAGCCCCACAAT
The DNA here is from genome assembly GCA_963843635.1 of uncultured Bacteroidales bacterium. Classification (GTDB taxonomy): domain Bacteria; phylum Bacteroidota; class Bacteroidia; order Bacteroidales; family VadinHA17; genus LD21. The sequence continues at coordinate 75,621 of CAWJLF010000004.1, forward strand.
AGGACTTGAATAGACTAAATCCTTATCCCTGGATGCACAGTGATAGCTCAGCTTTTGCTTCATCCTTTGGCTTGGAGGTTATAGCCCCAAAAAGTGCAATTTTATGTTTTTCAATAAGGTCGATCGTTCGCTGGGGCAAAGGATTGCCTTCACTGCACCAGAATTCCCATCCTATATCACCATGCACATAATCGGCCTCAAACCCTGCAGCATCAAGAACTCTAAGTGCCTCCTTAAGAACAGTTTTCCCTATTCCGTCACCCGGCAAAATTACAATCACTGGCTTAGCCATAAAAAAATGAATTAGTGTTAAACATTGATCCTTTCTGTAAAAATAGTCAAATTTTTACTGCAGGGAAGCAGATTTGAATATTTTTACAATTAAGTTGTTAAGGTTAAAAAAAAAACTAATTTTGCAGCCAGTTAGGGATTATACTAACAATGTATGAGTGTTTTAAGTGAATTGAATCCGGAATCGATCTGGATATACTTTGAAGAGATTTGCATGATTCCGCGTCTTTCAAAAAAGGAGGAGAACATAAGACATTATCTTGTCGACTTCGCACAGGAAAACAGCCTTGAATACAAAGAGGACCAAGTTGGAAATATACTTGATCACACGACCCGCTTCTCCCGGCTATGAAAACAGAAAAACATGGTTCTCCAGAGCCACATGGATATGGTTGGTGAAAAGAATGCTGATTATCCGCATAACTGGGATACTGATCCTATTATCCCCGTTGTAAAAGGTGATTGGGTAACGGCCACAGGGACAACACTTGGTGCCGATGATGGTATGGGAATTGCAGCACAGATGGCAATACTCACTGATAACACGCTTAAAGCAGGTAAGATAGAATGTCTTTTTACTGTCGATGAAGAGTCTGGAATGACTGGAGCGATTAATCTTAAATCCGGTTTTTTTAGCGGGAAAACACTTCTGAATCTCGACTCAGAAGATGAAGGAATACTCTTTATAGGTTGTGCCGGGGGTATGGATACGGTAGGTACCATGGCTTACAAGACTTTACCGGTACCGAGGAGCTTCAATAGCCCTTGACCTGTCCATTACAGGACTGCATGGGGGTCACTCAGGGGATGAAATACATAAGGGTTACGGAAATGCTGTTAAGCTTATGAACAGGCTCCTCTGGAAGCTATCGTCGGAATATAATATCTCATTGTCCAACCTCGATGGAGGTAACCTCAGGAACGCTATTCCCCGAGAATCATTTGCCACAATAGTTGTGGATGAGCAGGACCATCATTCAGTAATAAGTCTTGTAAACGAATTTGAGAACACTCTTCATGATGAATTTGGTTGACTCGAGAAAGATCTCAGAGTAGCTGTAAAGGAGACTGCACTTCCTTCTTTTATTATGGATGCCGAAACACAGATTCGTCTTATAAGTGTCCTAAACTGCTGTCCTCATGGCGTAATTGCCTGGTCGAAGGAGATGGAAGACCTGGTTGAGACCTCCACTAACCTTGCTTCTGCAAAGTTTACTGACAATAATACAATTACAATAATAACAACTCAAAGAAGTTCGGTCAACTCAGCTAAATATGATGCTGCTTCAATGGTTGAGTCCTGCCTGAAACTGGCAGGTGCACATGTAGTCCATTCAGGTGGCTATCCCGGGATGGAAACCTAACCTTGAATCAGAGATACTGAGAATAACCCGCGATTCTTATAAGAGACTTTTCGGGAAAGAACCCATGGTACAGGGCAATACATGCCGGCCTTGAATGTGGCCTGATCTATGAAAATATGAAAGGCATAGATATGATCTCTTTTGGCCCGACAATAAAAGGAGCGCATACTCCGGAAGAGATGATAGAAATTACTACTGCTCAAATGTTCTGGGATCTTCTGATTGATGTAATCAAAAACATGCCAGCAAAATAGAATAGATTCTTTCCCTTTCAATTATTCCTCATATTCTTCAAACTCGGCTTTTCCGGCTCCGCAAACAGGGCAAATATAATCATCAGGCAGATCTGTAAAGTCAGTACCCGGTTCTATATCGCTTGCCGGATCGCCCTCTTCAGGGATATACAGGTAGCCGCAGACTGTGCATTTATATTTTTTCATCAGCTAAGTTTTTACTCTTTTGTTTTAGTTTCCTTACCACATCTATCACTGTTCCGTCAACCCACTTAACCGCCGCGACAATATCCTCCTCAAAGGCGGTTTTTCGGGCTTTCCGCAAATCTTTTCGGCCTCCTCCTTTAACTCCTCATTGTTCTTAAGAGGGAGACCGCTCCCCTGCAGCCTTTCGATAAGATCCTTACTGGCCGGGATTTACGGCAATCCCTCTTTCTGTAACTACAACATCTATCAATTCACCCGGTCCACATAGAGTAGTAACTTCATCCACTATAACAGGTATCCTGTCACGAAACAGGGGAAGTGGAAGTATAACATTCCTTGCATGCAGACAATTTTGCCATCCGCCTATACCGTGAAGAAGACATCCATCTGAATGAGTAACCACATTACCGTTAAAATTCAGATCTACTTCTGTGGCTCCCAGTATCATTATGTCCATCATGCTTGTAAGGTTTCCTTTTGAATGATAATTATAGGCGTTAAAAACAGGGTAAGGGACATGATTTTCATTATGTTCAATTGAGCTTACCGAATCAAGATCAAAGGCCTGTGCATCAAGGATATAATCCATCTGACCTTCTTCAAGCATTTTAACCATATATCTTGTGCTTCCTCCAAACCCCAACCTGGCTTTCCACGACTCATCCTTAAGAATCTCATGTAGGTAGACTGCAATTGCAAGGGAGGTTCCCCCTGCTCCTGCCTGTATATTAACACCGTCTTTTAAAATACCCGATTTATCAAGGAAAGATGCTGTAAGTTCTGCAATCAACAGCCTGTCAGGACTTTTCGTTATTTGGGTGGTTCCGGAAACTATTTTCTCAGGAATTCCAATCTTATCAGTCACAACAACATAATCAACATAATTTCCCTCTATCTCCATCGGGTAACAGGGAAAATCAACGAGGTTATCAGTTACAACAATTACCTTCGAGGCATACATATAATCTGTCCTTGCATATCCCAATACCCCACAGGCTGAATGTCCTCCCGTACCTCTGGCATTTCCAAAAGCATCAGACGATGGTGCGGCAAGAACGGCAATGTCTATCTTCACTTCACCATCCTGTATGGCCTGTACACGTCCTCCATGTGATCTTAACACTGCAGTTCCTTTCATCCTTCCCTCAGAGACATACCTTCCCAGCGGTCCGTTCATACTTCCTTCTATCCGGTTCAGAGTCCCGTCATCGAGATACCTGATAAGGGGCTCATTGCAGGGAAAAGAAGCTGATGGGAACCATACAAGGTCCTTCACTCCAAGTGATGATGCAATATCAATACGTAACGTAGGTTCAGGTACCACACAACCATTGGATGAATCGCCTCG
>CAWJLF010000005.1:0-20437 GCA_963843635.1 uncultured Bacteroidales bacterium
GTCTCGCGTATCCTGCTCACCTCTTTGTCTATTTCTTTCTTTTCCTCTTTAGTTTTAACAAGGTTTGTTTCGAGGATTGCCAGTACTTCACCGACTTTGGTGACGGAACCTTCCTTTGCAACAATTGAAACAAGGGTACCTGCAGCCGGAGCTGGAATTTCAGAGTCAACTTTGTCAGTGGCTACTTCCACCAGAAGATCATCTTCCTTTACATTTTTGAACCTTCCGAAACCAGCCATTTGTAATAGTTGCCTCGATAACTCCTTCACCCATTGCAGGTAGTAAAATGTTCATTTTTGCCATAATATACTCTTTTTCCTGTATGTCCCTGTTTCATAAAAACAGTTGAAATCCGTAATCCCTTAAGACATTTTCCTTTGATTTCCTTCCCCCGAAATCCTGAGAAGACTCTTTCAACAGCTACATCTGTAAGAACATCAATAAATTTACAAATTATTATCTTTTCTTACTAAACAACATTGTTAAGAGAATTGTTTGAGGCACGAGTGTTAACGTGTAATAATTTTAATCAATGGACCATATAAATGCTAATCTGACGATGATTATTCTTTAAGAAATGCCTCGAAAATGCCAATACCTTAGTAACTGTAACTGCAGGAATAATTAATATAATACGAAAGGTAGAATTTTTCTCTTTTCCTTTTTGCAGGCATAAATGCGCATTGCCCTGTAAAAAGTGATAAAGATCATCATACATGGTCCTGAAGAGGTGCTCTTTCCCTTAAAATGTATTATTCTGACTTCAGGGAAATAATAATTGTGATAACCTGCCCTAAAGCACTGTAACTAAGTTCAATATCCTCACCATACATAAAATAATCTTCATCAAGAAGTCCTGTTTTAAAAAGGGCATGTTTTTCGCATTAACATGATAAGCGCCGGCATACCACCTCTATCCTGGCAACGTCCATCAATCCCGATATCAGGAAGATAATATCTGTTAATCAATGTGACCTGGGAAATAGCGATGATAACCCGGTGACTTTGAAGAATGTTGTCAGGGGAGAAGGGAGTGCTCTTTTCGACTCGGGAAGAAAGTTACCGTCACCACTTATCATCTTAACACCCATAGCACCTGCATCTTCGTGACTCAATCCATGAAGCCAATACATTTGAAAAATGCATCCTTTTCAACAATGGTATCAGGATTTAGTAACAGGATAAATTCCCCTTCCGACTCTCTGATGGCCTGATTATTGGCAACTGAAAATCCGACATTGTCATTATTCCTTATGAGTTTCACGTCAGGAAATTCATCACTGACCATATCAGCTGATCCATCTATAGAGGAAATTATCAACAACCAAAATCTCATGATCGATATCCCTTGCAGCTGTTTGAACCGAGACCAGACAATTCTTCAGATATTCTCTGACATTAAAGCTGACAATAATAACAGATAGTTCCATTCTAAGATACTGTCCCTTTATCTCCCCCTTAATGACCTCTGCCAGTCTTTTTACTCCAATCTCGATATCTTTTTCATCAGAGTAAGAAAAATTGATTCGCAGTGTGTTATGTCCGGATTCATTACAGAAAAATGTCGAACCGGCAACAAATGCCACATTTTTTTCAATTGCCTTACAGAGTATGGCGTCTGTGTCGATATGATCCGGAAGTGTTACAAACAGGAATAGTCCGCCCTGGGGTTTTGTCCATGTCACTCTCCCCGGCATATACTTTTCAAAACAGCTTAGCATCAATGAGCGCCTTGAACGGTAAAGGCTGATTGTTTTTTCAAGATTTTTCTCAAGAAGTCCTTTTTCCATATAAAGAGCAATGATCTGCTGAACGAAAGGGGAGGTGCAAAGATCAGCAGTCTGTTTTGCCATTACAATCTTATCAAGTATCTCAGGATGCCCAATAACCCATCCTACCCTGAATCCGGGTGCAAAAATTTTTGAGAAGCTGCAAAGTGTAATAACCCTTCCTGAAGTATCCAGTTCAATGATCATCTTCTGAGGTTTCCCTTCAAACCGTATTTCCCTGTATGGACTGTCCTCCACTATCAGAAGATCATATTTTTCAGCTATTTCGATTATCTCTCTTCTTCTCGAATCCGGGCATTGTTATTCCAGCTGGATTCTGAAAGTCCGGGATAACATATATGAACTTTATCTTCTTTCCAAGGTATCTGAGATTTATAATGGTCTCTTCCAGGAGATCAGGTCTTATGCCCTTGTCATCCAGGCATATCCCTTTTAGTTTGGCTCCATAAACTGTAAAAGCATTTAATCCGCCAAGATAGGAGGGTAAGCCGCAAAGAACATAATCCCCGGATTGAGGAATATCCTTCCAATAAGATCCAGTGATTGTTGTGAACCTGTGGTGATAATAAGATTTTCCATCCCTATACTCAATCCCTGTCTTTTATGCCTCTCAACCAGCATCTTTCTTAGCCTGGGATCTCCTTCGGTGGTTCCATATTGTAAACTCTCAGGACCATTTTTTTCAAGAATCTCCCTTGTAATCTCTTTAAGTTCCTCAACCGGAAATGTATCAGGAGCAGGCAAACCACCTGCAAAGGAGATCATCCCTGGTTTCTGCAGTAGTTTGAGTATCTCCCTGATAGCAGATCTTTTCATCCCTTTTCCTGATTCTGACAGGAAACTGTTGAAAGAAGCTTATCATTGTTTATATGGATTTCTGTTATTAATAGCTCTCCCAAGCGTTATCTCATCAGTATACTCCAAGTTCATCACCTATAGCGACACCCCTTGCAAGTGTTGTCAGTGTATTCCATACTTATTAAGCCTTTTATAAAGATAATAATTTGTTGTATCACCTTCCATGGTAGTACTCAATGCAAAAATAACTTCTTTTATACCTCCCTTCCTGACCTTTTCTTCAAGACTATCAATTTTAAGATCGGAAGGCCCAATACCGTCAACTGGTGATATTATTCCTCCGAGAACATGATAAACACCCTTATACTGCCTGGTGTTTTCAATTGCCATGACATCCTGGATATTTTCAACCACACAGATCACAGATCTGTCGCGTGTTATCATCACTGCAGATACTACAGATCTCCGTATCGGAAATATTATTGCAAATCTTGCAATAATGAATATCTTCATGCAACCTGATAATACTCTCCCCAAATTTTTTTACCTCCTCGGCATCTCTTCTCAAAAGACTCATAACCAGTCTGAAAGCTGTTTTTCTTCCGATACCCGGGAGAGAGGCAAATTCATTTACTGCATTTTCCAGTAGCCTTGAAGGAAATTCATTAAAACTCATAACTATAAACTTTTAACAAAATTAGCTCAATTTTCCGGTGTTATTAAATGTACAGAGAATTTTTTGTCTTCCCATCTTTTTGTTATTCTTGTAAAATAATTGACCCGTTTATGTCACCACTATTTATACTGGGTGTATTCCTGTCTATACAGTATTGTTATTTTCACGTAACATGGTTTACTGCCAGAAAGGCTGACAGCCAGTCTTTTTTTATTGGAAACAAGTATCTCCCTGGTTTGTGGTTGCATATGGTATGATAGGAGCGTCTCTTTCAGGCGTAACCTTTATGTCAGTGCCGGGATGGGTGAAAGATACTCAGTTCAGCTATATGGTTGTGGTGCTGGGATACCTGTTCGGATATTTTGTCATTGCACTGGTGTTACTTCCTCTATATTACAGGTTAAAACTTACATCAATTTATTCATATCTTGAAGCAGCGCTTTGGTTACTGGTCATATAAAACTGGTGCCGGATTCTTTATATTATCCCGGACACTTGGGGCCTCTTTAAGAATGTTCCTGGTAATTAATGTTTTGCAGATATTTGTGTTTGATGCCTGGAATATTCCTTTCTGGGTAAATGTGTTAGTTTTTATCCTGTTAATAATTCTATACATTAAAAGGGGGTATCAGGACAATTGTATGGACGGATACTCTTCAGACAACTTTCATGCTTGCTGGCAGTAGTACTGTCAGTGATTTATATAAGCAAGGATTTGCATACAACTCTTCCTGAACTTATAACAACAGTGAAAGAAAGTTCTATATCAAGGATGTTCATAACAGACTGGCATCATCCCAGATTCTTTCTGAAACAGTTCTTCAGCGGTATGTTTATTACAATAGTTATGACTGGTCTCGATCAGGAGATGATGCAGAAGAACCTGAGTTGCAGGAATATTAAAGAAGCTCAGAAAAATATGTTCACATTCAGCGGGATACTGGTATTTGTAAATCTTTTGTTCTTATTTCTGGGTGCCCTGTTGCTTATCTTTATGCAGAAAGAGGGTATTTCAGTTGCTATCAGTGATGACATTTTCCCTACAATAGCACTGGAATATCTGGGACCCGTTGCCGGCCTGGTGTTTCTTATCGGACTTATCTCAGCCGCATTCCCAAGTGCCGATGGTGCACTGACATCGCTGACAACTTCAGTCAGTATTGATTTTCTGGGACTGGATCAGAGGGAAGGTATGAGTGAGAAAATAAAAACCAGGATAAGATATATGGTGCATATCTGCGTAGCGTTTGTATTCTTTATAAGTGTCATCATTTTCAGTAAGCTCAACGACAAAGCTGTTATTGATAAGCTCTTTACAATTGCCGGTTATACCTATGGTCCTCTTCTCGGCTTGTATTCATTCGGACTGTTTACCAGAAGAAAAGTAAAAGACAGGGCTACACCTTATATTGCCGTACTTTCTCCGCTGATATGTTTCTTCCTTAGTAAATATTCGGTACAGCTATTCAATGGTTATAAATTTGGCTTCGAATTGCTCCTGCTTAACGGCTTACTAACTTTTATCGGGTTATATATATTCAGTCGAAAACCTCAGGTGGAAGTCTAGGTTGTATTCCAGGTCTTACCTTTCAGTATAATTACACCACTTAAAGCCTTGACAGATTATGACGCTTTACAAAAAAGCAGATTGTAGTATAATGGGAAGAAAGGGGATGATCACTGGTTAGTCTGGCCAGGACTACCGGCTTCTGTATCATCAGTCTCCGGGGCTGTCTCTTTCCTGGTAATAACTCTGATCCTTTTAAAAGGGATATTCCAGACAAGGTAATAGCTGAAACTTGTGCTTGTCTTTTTGCTGCCATCTCCGTAACCCGGGAAATAAATAGGCCTGATATCTTTTCCTGCTCCCGAGTATATCAATATTCTAACATTTACCCTCCATCCCAGACTTACATTTTTAAAAATATCTGTCCTGATTCCCGGAGCCGCTTCCAGGTAATGCCCCCAGCTTGTTTTGGCAGAAATTGATGAGGTTGTGGTACCCCAGTAATTATCAAGACTGAAAGACGGAACCTCGTAAGTAAAGCGACTTACACCGTATCTTATACCTATTCCTGCCCAGTATTTTCCCTGCGATTTGGCAGGTTTAAGTAAATTAAAATCCATTCCTGTCTTGAAGAAATAACCCTTGTTCAGGAATTCATAGTTATACTGGGAATATTTGTAATCAAGGTAGCCGCCCGCGAGAATCAATGAGTGTTTTTCATCAAGATCAGTTGATATAAAAGCTTCAGTATTAAGAATATTTTTATTAGTGTAATACGAGACAGGTCCTGACAATTCGATACCTATCCTGATCTTAAGAGGAAAGTCAGTGGTGTCCTGACCCTTAAGATTGAATGTCACACTTAAAGTGATTAAGAGAACACTAATAAAATATCCGAATATTTTCCTCATTGAGATTTGTGATACTTCTTTTTTTTACTGAAACTGAATCGATGGCATGGTTTGTATAATATGGAGAGTCTTCCGAAAGGGTGTGAAAGTAGGTATAACCACACTCCTTGGATATAAGGTATTCAAAACTGTCATAGGCAAAGCTTATAGTATCAAAAACATCATTTATTTCAATGACAAATACACATGAGTCTGTTGTGACATTTAATGGCAGGTTCATGATCTTCACATTTCTGACCTTATCGAACAGTTTATCAGACTCCATGCCGAGGCCCCATACAGAAATACTATCAGGGGCCTGTGCTTTCTTTGTGCTATAAAGGTACATGGATGCTTTTACCTCTGCGTCGACATTATCATAACATGTCTGGGGAGCACATGACAGACAAAATAATATCAATGCTGACAGGAAGATGTAAAGATATTGATGTGCAAGGTTTTTCATAAACTTTCTGAAAGTCCCAAAATTATAAAAAATAGTGTTGGTTTATCAGGGCAGGTCTTATTCATAATTTTTTAATCAGCTCTGCTGCTTTTGACAGGGCTCGTCCAATTCCCGCTGGATCTTTTCCCCCGGCTGTTGCCAGGAATGGCTGACCTCCTCCTCCGCCATTTATTTCAGTTGCAATTTCTTTTATGATTGTTGCAGCATTTATATTTTTCTCCTGAACAAGTTTATCACTTACCATCACCAGCAAGCTGGCTTTCCCTCCTGTCTCTGAACCAAGAACCAGGATAGTATTATCGGATCCTGATCTCACCTGGAATGCCATATTCTTCATTATTTCAGCGGACCCATTGTCTATCTGTCCGGATACAAAACGTATACCGTTAATATCAACAGCCTTGCTAACAAAATCCCTGACGGCATTTGCAGCCAAACGTGCCTCTGATTTCTCTATGGTTTTTTTCAGGGAGCTGTTCTCTGAGACGAGCTTTTCTACATTTTCAGTAATATTTCCTGAACTCTTGAGCAATGCACTTATCTCATCGAGGCTTTTAAGTCTTTCATTGATATATTCTTCAGCTTTTGATGCCGTCACGGCTTCAATTCGCCTTATTCCCGCTGCAATACCTCCCTCGGATACAATCTTCATGATACCAATGGTGCCGGTCGCCTTTACATGTGTGCCACCACACAATTCTACAGAGTCACCGAATTCCACAACTCTTACCTTTTCACCATATTTCTCACCAAACAGGGCCATGGCACCCATTTCTTTTGCTCTGGCCATTGGTACACCATCATTAATCATTCCTGTATAATTCTCTCTTATCATCCTGTTTACCATCAACTCAACCGCTTTAATCTCATCGTAACTTAAGCGTCCGAAGTGGCTAAAATCAAAGCGAAGTCTGTCAGGTGTCACAAGCGAACCCTTTTGTTCAACATGTTCGCCAAGAACCCTACGCAGTGCAAAATGAAGCAGGTGTGTCGCTGTATGATTATTTGCAGTCATTGTCCGTTTCTCAGTATCAACTGAGGCCCTGAAGGTATCTGTTGGTTGCTTTGGTTGTTTTCCCGCGAGATGTATTATGAGATTGTTTTCTTTTATAGTATCAGTTATTGGAATTTTGTCTGGACCGGAGACTATTTCGCCGGTATCCCCGACCTGTCCTCCCGATTCGGCATAGAATGGCGTTTTATTGAATATAAGCTGGCATATCATCCTGCCTTTAACCCTGACATTCCTGTATCTGGTTATAAGAACATCATCCTCGGTTTTTTCATAGCCTGTAAACTCAGTACCTTCAATATCGCTTATTACCACCCAGTCCTCTGTCTCTACTGTTGCATCCTCACGTGACCTGTTCTTCTGTCCTGCCATTTCTTCTTCAAACCCTTTAAGGTCCAGTTCCAAACCATTCTCCCTCAGTATAAGCTGCGTCAGATCAACAGGAAAGCCGAAAGTGTCATACATCTCAAAGGCTACCTTCCCTGGAAATACACTCTTTTTCTCTAGCTTAAGATCTTCAATAATCTTTTCAATCATCTTAAGACCCTTCCCCAGTGTTTTAAGGAATGCTGTTTCCTCTTCAAAAATTATCCTGGAGATCTGTTCCTCGCCCGACCTTAGTTCAGGATAATGATCACCCATGGTCAGTGCCAGTATGGGAACCAGCTTATATATAAAAGGATCTTCAATACCAAGGTTATTATAAGCATACCTGACTGCGCGCCTGAGTATCCGCCTTATCACATAACCTGCTTTGTTGTTTGAAGGTAGCTGTCCGTCAGCAATGGAGAAGGAAACTGCCCTGAGATGATCAGCTATAACCCTGAGAGCTATATCCCATTTCTCATTCATCCCGTATTCTTTGCCGGTAATGGATGATATCTCCTTGATAACAGATTGAAAGATGTCAGTCTCATAATTTGATTTTTTGCCCTGGATCACCATACAAAGTCTCTCAAAGCCCATTCCGGTATCCACATGTTTTGATGGCAATGGTTCCAATATTCCGTCAGCCCTCCTGTTGTATTGAATAAAGACCAGGTTCCATATTTCAATAACATGCGGATGTCCTTTGTTGACAAGGTCATGGCCCTGTATTATCTTTCTTTCATTATCATCCCTGAGATCAATATGTATCTCAGAGCAGGGTCCGCACGGCCCAGTTTCACCCATCTCCCAGAAATTATCTTTTTTTGAACCTTCCAGTATTCTGCCTTCAGGATCAGTGAAAACATCTCTTCCCACAAAGCAAGTGATTCATCATCGGGTGGCACATTATCTCCTGCCGAGCCTTCAAATATCGTTGCATACAGCCTGTCTTCCGGTATACCCAGTTTTTCTACAAGGAATTCCCAGCTCCAGTTCTATAGCTTCTTTCTTGAAATAATCACCGAATGACCAGTTACCAAGCATTTCAAACATAGTATGATGATAGGTATCATGGCCAACCTCTTCCAGGTCATTGTGTTTACCTGATACCCTCAGACATTTCTGGGAGTTTGCAACTCTCTTATTAACAGGTTGTTGATTTCCGAGAAATATATCTTTGAACTGGTTCATTCCCGCATTCGTGAACATCAGCGTGGGATCATTTTTTACCACCATTGGAGCTGATGGCACAATTCTATGGTCTTTCGACCTGAAGAAATCAAGGAAAAATTGTCTCAGTTCCTGTGCCTTCATTTTAATAATCATAGTGTTATATAAATATACCTCAAATTTGGTTTGTAAAATTAATTTATTTGTTTAGATTTGTCCGATGCGAGAAAAATAAAAATTAATTAACTGGCATTTGTTGCTAAGAAACCATAAATACATACTAGATCCAACAAGTCTGCAGTACAAACAGGTAAGAGTTGCACTGGAAGGTTAAAGTGTTCAGATTTTCAATATGGTTTGCCGGGATCAATAACTAGTTGCCCTTTTTTATGGCTATCATCTTCGAAAGTACCATATGGTTCACCCAAAGTCAGGAAATTGGAGCAACAGGTTGAGAATCTTAAATTCAGTATTCCCTTCTTGGCAGGGAACTGGATAACTCCGTAATTCATTAGAGGATTTCAGGTTATCTGATGACAGGCTTTACAGACCCATCCTTGATATGGATTACTCTGCCTGATTCATACAGAAAAGCCGGTTTCGGAGGTGTTGACAGATTTACTCAATTGGCCGGATATGCCAATTCCGACCTGCTTATAAATTTCCGGACAAGAATTGAAGAAATAAAGAGCAAGGCAAAGATACAGAGTGAATCTTTTAATTCGATTGAGGAAAAAACGAACGAATGGAGGAGAGAAATGGATCATATGCCGTTAATAAGTCCTGTTGATGTTAAGTACAGACTGGGCGACGGGTTTAAATTTCGTGAAGTTCATCCTATTCTTGGGAACGCCCGAGAATGCATTATGGTCAGGATTTCGAGGTTCCTTATGGTACCAATGTTTATGCCACAGGTGATGGCCAGGTAATTGAATCAGGCTGGAACTCAGGGGGATTCGGTAATTATGTTGTAATTGATCATGGATACGGACTTCAGACTATATACGGGCATTTGAGTGTAATTAAAGTAAGTTCGGGAATGAATGTGAAGAGAGGTGATCTTCTTGGGCTGAGTGGCAGTTCAGGTTTATCCTCGGGACCACATCTGCATTACCAGATTGAAAAATTTGGCCAACATGTTAATCCGATCTTCTTTTTTAATAACGATATTACTGCTGAAGAATATAATGAGATGATCCAGTCAATGGAATCAAAATCCAATTTCAGGTAATTTATACCTTTCCGAACAACCCCCTTCTTAAGATCCTGTGAGAATTTGTTATAAATATTTTTTGATATTTGTTTTATCTTTGACGAGTTATGCCAAATCCAAAGTATAAATTCAATCCCGATTCACTTAGTTATGACAGAGTCAAATTAGGTATCAAGGCTTTGTTTTTGAGGTTTTTAGCATATTTCACCGGTTCCGTTCTGATAGCACTGGTCTACTGGGTTGTGTTTGCCGCATTTTTTGATTCACCTAAAGAGAAAGCACTTAAGCGTGAGATTGAACAAATGACGATCCAATATGATATTATGCACAGGGAAATGGCTGATATTGAGAATGTGCTGGATGGTCTCCAGAAAACCGATGATAACCTATACAGGACTATCTTTGAGGCTGAACCGATACCTTCTTCATTAAGGGATGGGGGTATAGGAGGTGTAAACAGGTATGCTTCGCTCGAAGGATACAGAAATTCAAGGCTCGTTATTGAAACAGCATCACGTTTGGATAAGATACGTAAAAGGATTTATGTTCAGTCCAGATCCTTTGATGACCTTATTCATCTTGCAAGTAACAAGGAAGATATGCTGAAATCAGTTCCTGCTATAATTCCCATTTCCAATAAGGATCTTACAAGGACAGCTTCGGGTTTCGGCTGGAGAATCCACCCGATCTACAAAATAAGCAAATTCCATTATGGCATGGATTTTACTGCACCTGCAGGGACGGATGTTTATGCTACGGGAAATGGGAAAGTAGTCGCTGTGATCACCTCACAGAGAGGATACGGGAAATATATAATCATTGATCATGGTTTCGGATATACAAGCATATATGCACACCTGAGTGGTTTCAATGTTAGGGTGGGCCAGAAGGTACAGAGGGGTGATATTATTGGATATGTGGGTAATACAGGTACCTCAGTGGCAAACCATTTGCATTATGAAGATAAAGCTTAACGGAACCAATGTTGATCCGGTAAATTATTATTTTGAAGATCTTACTGCTTCAGAATATGAAAGAATGGTTGAGATTGCTTCAAAAACCGGTCAGTCATTTGATTAGGGTATGAAACCATTGCTATGAAAAGATCGGTCAGCCTGATAATCATTGTTTGTTCTACTGCTGAATAGTATTCCATCAGCTTATGCCGGGTTATCCGACAGGAATCAGGATTCAACAAAATCTGACACACTAGAATTAAACAAAACTATCACTATTACAGGTGTGGGAGATATAATGCTTGGAACGTCATTCCCTTCTGTAAAGTTCCTGCCGCCACATAACGATCCTTTCCTTTTATTAGAGAGTGTTTCAGATACACTAAGGTTATCTGACATAACTTTTGGTAACCTTGAAGGATCCTTCCTGAACCAGGGAGATCCAGTAAAGAAATGCAAAGACACAACAATCTGCTACCTTTTCAGGATGCCTGAAAATTATGTTTCTGCCCTTACATCCTCGGGTTTCGATATCCTCAGCCTGGCTAATAACCATTTCGGAGATTTTGGGACTGTTTCCAGAGCCAGGACATTAGCCATTCTTGACTCGGTAGGGATTCATTATGGGGGCTTGCTGGAGCACCCCTGGTCAATATTCAGCAAGGATTCCGTACTTTACGGATTTTGCGCATTCGCCCCTAATGCTGGCACTGTTGACATTAATGATATTACTAAGGCTTCGGGTATTGTAAGAATGCTGGCTGATACATGTGATATTGTTATTGTATCTTTTCATGGTGGCGCAGAAGGTGCGGATTATCAGCATGTTCCAAAGGAAAATGAGATATTTCACGGAGAAGACAGGGGAAATGTCTTTAATTTTGCACATACAATGATTGATAACGGGGCAGATGTTGTTTTTGGAAATGGTCCCCATGTAACCAGGGCTGTTGAGGTGTACAGGAACCATTTCATAGGTTACAGCCTGGGGAATTTTTGCACTTATGGCAGATTTAATCTTGCCGGTCCAAATGGCATAGCTCCAATTATAAGAGTTGTAACAGACCGTAAGGGCCGTTTCCTGTACGGAAAAATCATACCGATTTTCCAGCCATGGCCAGGAGGGGTCAAAATAGACCCTCTCGGAAAGGTGATAGAAAAGATCAGGGACCTTACCAGGGAAGACTTTCCCGATGCTATGGTTGATATTTCTGACAATGGTGATATAACATATAAATAGCTACTATGCCTTACAAAGAAAAGAAAATAGAGAAGCTTTATTACACAATCGGAGAAGTTGCAGGAATGCTTGAGGTACCTGTATCTACGGTTCGTTTCTGGGAGAATGAGTTTGATGCTCTTAAACCAATGAAGAATAAAAAAGGGAACAGGCTATTTACTCAGAATGATATTAAGAACTATAAAGATCATCCACCATCTCCTGAAGGAAGAAGGAATGACACTGGCGGGTGTCAGGAAAAAGCTGACTGAAAAATGGGATGAGACAGAATACAAGTATGAGATCAATGAGACGCTTCAGAGAATAAAATCCATACTATTGGAAATAAGGGATGATATCTGATCTGACTTATATTTTCATGGAGGAAATATTGAGTCTGTATACAGATTTTATTTGCCTTTGTTATAACAGAAATATGGTGCTACAAACAGGTATTACTCATGATATTAAAAGACCTTAGTTCATATCTCGATTCGGAAGTGCCATTGTCATTTCAGGAAAATTACGATAACTCCGGTTTACAGATCGGGTTACCCGGTAATGAAATCACATCAGCATTAATAACCCTTGATATTACTGAAGAAGTGACCGACGAAGCTATTGAAAAGGGATGTGATGTAATTGTATCGCACCATCCGCTTATATTCAATGGTCTGAAACATATTACAGGAAATAGCATTACTGAGCGAATTGTATATAAAGCAATAAAAAACAACCTGGCCATATACTCATCCCATACCAACCTTGATATGATTGCCGGCGGGGTAAGCAGGAAAATGGCAGAAAAGATGAATTTGCAAAAGGTTAGGATCTTATCCCCGAAGGCTAATAATTTGCTGAAACTGGTTACATATATCCCTGAATCTCATATTGAAGAGATCAGAAATGAGATTTTCAGAGCCGGGGCAGGTGTACTGGGAAATTATGACAGGTGCAGTTTTGCCTCTGCAGGAACCGGAAGTTATAGGGGGAATGAGAACACCAACCCTTTTGCCGGGGAAAAAGGTGAAATGCATTTTGAAAAAGAGATCAGGTTTGAAACAGTAATGTTATCACATCTGAAAGATAAAGTAATAAGTGCCCTGTTGAAGGTACACCCATATGAAGAAGTAGCTTATGATATTTTCCCCTTGGCAAATAGAAATGATTATGCCGGATTGGGATGTGTTGGTGAATTACCGGAAGGTATGGAAGAACTGGATTTTCTAAAATATGTTTCGGAAGTGTTTAACGCAAATGGGCTGAGATATACAAGGACTAACGGCAGAAAGATAAAACAGGTTGCTCTTTGCGGTGGATCTGGTATCTCACTTCTGCAGGATGCCTTTGCAGGGAATGCTGATGTTTTCATAACGGCTGATATTAAATATCACAATTTTTTTGAAGCCGATAACAAAATATTATTGGTTGATATCGGGCATTATGAGAGTGAAAAATTCTCTACTGAAATTTTATACGATCTAATTATCAAAAAATTCCCTAAATTTGCACTCCGGTTTTCAGAAGTAAAAACGAATCCGATAAATTATTTTTAAAAATGGAAAAAGTTAAATCGCACGAGTCCGAAATTTCTGTAGAAGAGAGATTGAGAGCATTATATAGTCTTCAGTTAGTTGATTCAGAAATAGATAAGATTAAGATACTAAGGGGTGAACTTCCATTGGAAGTCCAGGATCTGGAGGATGAGATAGCAGGTCTTGAAACCCGGCTGGGTAACCTGAAAGAGGAGGTAGTTAATCTTGAAAAATCTGTTTCTAAGAAGAATAATGAGATTTCTGAGGCTGAAGAACTGATTAAAAAATATGAGGAACAGCAGAAAAATGTAAGAAATAACAGGGAATTTGATTCACTTTCAAAAGAGATTGAATATCAGAACCTGGAAATAGAATTATTCAATAAAAAAATTAAGGAATTCGCATTTCTTATAGAAGAGAAGAAAGTTGTAATAGCAGATTCTGAAGGTATTCTGGCTGACCGTAAAACAGACCTGGATAACAAAAAATCCGAGCTGCACGAGATAATCTCAGATACACAGAAAGAGGAGGATGGACTGTATAAGAAATCGGAGAAGATTGAAACAGTGATTGAAGAAAGATTACTTACTGCTTATAAAAGAATCCGCACTAATGCACGTAACGGACTTGCCGTAGTCCCTATTCAAAGGGATGCATGCGGCGGTTGTTTTAACCAGATACCACCACAGAGGCAGTTGGATATTAAATCCAGAAAGAAGATAATCGTCTGCGAATATTGTGGCCGTATACTTGTTGATGATGAAATAATAAAAGAAGGTCATTTGTAGGAGATACTTTGAATTTATTAAAAGCCGGCTAACCGTTCAGCCGGCTTTTTTTTCTAACTTTACATCAGGACCCAGAAAATCATAGGATGACCACTGAAGAATTTAAACAGCTTGTTGCAGAAGGTATTCCGGACAATTTACCAGCACCAAAAGAATATGATATAAATCTTAATCACGCCCCAAAGCGGAAAGATATTCTTACACCGTCAGAAAAGAAGCTGGCTGTAAAAAATGCACTAAGATATTTTCCTGTGAAGTTTCACAATGTGCTGGCAAAGGAGTTTGCACGTGAATTGTTGCAATTTGGCAGGATATATATGTATCGCTTTAAGCCGAATTATGAATTAAAAGCACGTCACATAGATGACTATCCACACAGAACTCCCAGTGCTGGTGCCATTATGCTGATGATATCCAATAACCTGGATCATGCTGTTGCCCAGCACCCTGATGAGCTTATTACCTATGGAGGTAATGGAGCAGTATTCCAGAACTGGGCCCAGTACCGGCTGACAATGAAATATCTGTCTGAGATGACTGATGAACAGACCCTGGTTATGTATTCCGGTCATCCAATGGGCTTGTTTCCTTCCTTTAAGGATTCTCCGCGAGTGATTGTTACCAATGGGATGGTGATTCCTAATTATTCATCTCAGGATAACTGGGAAAGATTAAATGCGATGGGAGTCTCTCAATACGGGCAAATGACTGCAGGTTCATATATGTATATTGGTCCGCAGGGAATTGTACATGGCACAACCATTACTATTCTTAATGCAGGGAGGAGGATCAGTAATGAAGGGCTTAAAGGCAAGCTTTTCGTTTCATCCGGGTTGGGTGGCATGTCGGGTGCTCAATCTAAGGCAGCAAGTATTGCCGGTATCCTATCTGTTATAGCGGAAGTGAATCCAAAGGCAATCTCAACAAGACACTCGCAGGGATGGGTTGATGAGGTCTATTCCGATATTAACGAACTCATGAGGAGGATACACAGTGCATTATCTGGAAAAGAGGTGACATCTATAGGATATGAGGGAAATATTGTTGATCTCTGGGAACGTCTGGCTGATGAAGAGATATATGTGGATATTGGTTCTGACCAAACCTCTCTTCATAACCCGTGGGCAGGAGGATATTACCCTGCAGGATTGAGCTTTGATGAGTCAAATAGGATGATGTCAGATGACCCGGATAAATTCAGGGAAGCTGTTCGCAAATCACTTGTCAGGCAGGTTGAGGCTATCAACAGGCATACTGCGAGAGGAACATATTTTTTCGATTATGGTAATGCATTTCTCCTGGAAGTATCACGGGCAGGCGGTGATGTTCTGAATCCTGATGGAGAATTCAGATATCCATCCTATGTGCAGGATATAATGGGACCACTTTGTTTCGACTATGGATTTGGTCCGTTCAGATGGGTTTGCTGTTCAAATGATCCCGCTGATCTCACGATAACTGATGGACTGGCATCAGCTACTCTCTCATTGCTGATGGAGAAATCGCCCGAAAGGATCAGGCAGCAGATGGCAGATAACATACACTGGATAAATGAAGCAGCGAAGAACAGGCTTGTAGTAGGTTCCCAGGCAAGGATATTATATGCAGATGCCGAAGGCAGGATGGCCATAGCAAGTGCTTTTAACAAGGCAATAAGAGATGGGAGTATATCTGCTCCTGTTGTGATTGGTCGCGACCATCATGATGTATCTGGAACTGATTCTCCTTTCAGGGAGACTTCAAATATTTATGACGGATCCAAATTAACTGCAGATATGTCAGTTCATAATGTGATTGGTGATTCATTCCGGGGGGCAACCTGGGTATCATTGCATAATGGAGGAGGAGTAGGATGGGGCGAAGTTATAAACGGGGGATTTGGAATGGTGCTAGATGGGACTGAAGACACTGAAAAGAAAATTCGCATGATGTTGCACTGGGATGTTAACAATGGAATAGCGCGACGCAGCTGGGCACGGAATGACGGCGCAATGTTTACTTTAAAGAGAGAGATGGAAAGAACACCGGACCTAAATGTTACTTTGCCTTATTTAGCAGAAGATGGTATTATTGAACAGGCATTTGATGATATTTGAGATCAATAAATAGCCATGGTAGAATTGCCATCTGATTGAAAAAAATACTACCTTAAAAACTGCCGGTGCTCAGCATTACAAGCATACATCCGTTAACCACCTCAATACCTTTCATTCTAGCCATTCCTGCAAATTCCGGATTGGATGTTCCCGGATTGAAGATAATCCTTTCAGGTTTCAGGGAGAGCATATAATCATAGTATTCCCTCTGGTTTTTTGCATTAAGGTAAAGCGTAATAGTATGTATTTCCCCAATGTCATTTGGTTTACCATTCCTTATAAGCAGGTCCTTAAGCTCAATCTGCCTTTTTCCGATGGCAATTACCGGTATATCCTTATCACTTAGAGCCTTAATCGCTTTATAAGAGTATCTTTCCGGTTTGGTACTTGCTCCCAGTACAAATGTCACTTTTTCCGTAGGTCGCAGTCATTTTCTTTTTTATCAGAAAGAAGGACTGAAGCCATAGCGACAATTCCTTCCTCTCTACCCGTGAACCCGATTTTTTCTGTTGTTGTGGCTTTTATTGAGACATTTTCAGGATCAGTTTCGATGATATTCTGCAATTGTTTTCCTCATGTTCAGGTTGAATGAGGCAATTTTAGGTTTTTCAAGACACACTGTACTGTCAATATTGATCACACTTAGCCTTTATCGCCTATCATTTCAAAGATCCCTCCAAGAAGAACTTGCTGTCGATATTTTTAAATTCAGGACTGGTATCAGGAAAATGAAATCCAATATCATTCATTCCTGCTGCGCCAAGCATTGCATCGCATATAGCATGAAGGAGCACATCCCCGTCAGAATGCGCGACACAACCTTTCTCGGAAGGAATATTAATTCCCCCAAGCCAGAGTTTAAGACCTTTCTCCAGACGGTGAAAATCGATACCCTGGCCTATTCTTACACTCATCCTTTTGTTTTACCTGCGTTTCTAAGTGCGTTTAAATCAAATGAGAGGGAGAATCTCAGGGTGCGTGCCAGAGGATGATTCTGGGTTTGTGGCATAAGATATGAAAAATCAAGAGTAAAGCCCTTCAGTCTGAATCCGGCACCTGCAGTAAAATATTTTCTATTACCCTTGGTTTCATTCTCATGAAAATATCCTCCTCTTATAGCGAACTGGTTATTATACCAATATTCAAGTCCATATGAATAGGTAATTTCGTGTAGTTCTTCCTTAAACCCCCCGGGGGCATCATAAAATGACTGAAAAATGGCCACAGGTACTGCAATATTGGGGTCTTTTCCTGCAATAATCTGTCTTGTCGAATCGTAGAGTCGGTGGCGTAGGAACAAGAAGCTTATTAAGGTCGATCGTCGCAGTAATCTTATTATAGTATCAAGGTTTAAAGTGGCAGATGTACCTATCCTCATATTCATCGGAATGAAATCGGATGTCTGGGAGTCGGAATAGCTCATTTTTGATCCGAGATTGGTGAAGGCAAGCCCAAAAGCCAGCTCTCCGTCTTTATCCATAATTGACATATCCTTATGATAATAGCCGGAGATATCTGCAGCAAACGAAGTTCCGGGTTTTGTTGCAACACCGCCGGCATATGAACCTCCTGTCAGATTAGAATAGATAAACCGGAAAGCAATACCTCCTGACAGATGGTCCGTGAAGAGTCGGAATATCCAGCATCAATAGCAAATTCATTCGGATTAAAGGTTCTTTCAAGGTTTCCGAAATCATCAGTAAATGGGACATCACCCAAGGAGGAATAGATAAGACTGGCACTAATCACCTGTTTTGTGTCAATCCGTTTATATCCTGAAAGGTATGCAATATTAATATCGGGAACGAGGTTTCTCAGCCAGGGTGAATAGGAGAGGCCAACACCACTTTCCCCGTCAATAAATGCAAACTTGGCAGGGTTCCAGTGCATGCTGTAAACATCAGGTGAAGTAGCTACCCCTGCATCGCCCATACCACCTGCCCGGGAGTCAGGGGCTATAGTCAGGAAAGGCACAACAGTTTGTATGGCATTCAACTGTCCGCTACTTGCTTGTGAATAAATAAAGGAATTTCCTGTTGCTAATGCAAGGAATATAAATATTACTATTCTATTCTTCATTCTGTAGATTTATAATTAATACTATAATTATGAAGCGTGCCTGCCTGTAATCCTGATTCAATACAAAACATTCCGCTGAGGCCATTCTTCGATTTTACAAATATAATAACATTTTTTCACCATCAATATTGTGTCAATGTCATAAAATGATCATACGTCCTGAAACTCTTGCAGTTTCACCTCCGAAGTGGTAACCGTTACCGTATACGGATACACTCCCTTACCACGCTTTTTGCCTCCGTCATCATTGCCATCCCATGGAACAGGAGGCAGTTCATACCCATCTGAAGGGATTTTTGTGCGGATGATCCTATAATTATCTTCCCGTTCATGTTATATATGTTTATGATCACTTTCAACTCTGATCCGGGCCTGTTGTGTTCAGCTGTATATCTGGTACTATCAAAGAAGGGATTCGGATAGTTCAGCAGATTTTTAAGCATGAATTTATCACCTGCTCCACATGGAAGGTAATTGTTTCGACAGGGAAGAATTATTAAATTGTCCCAGGCTTTCAAGGTAAGACTATGATCGCCCTCACTCAAACCTGACAGAGGGTATGATATCCTTCCCTTCATATAGTTATCGATATCATTGACGAAATAACTGTTCAGAACGAACGAGCCCGGCCTGATCATCATCGAGATAAGCAGTAATATCGTGTCCTATTCCCGATCCTGAAGCATTTATTCCACCCTGTCGTCAATGACTGCCAGCAAGGCTGGATTCTGATCGGTCATCCCCCCGTTTCTGAATAAAGTATCATTCAAATACAACATAATATCGGGTCCGATGGTATCAACAGGTATTTCACTGGCAAAACCACCTACTTTTATTCCGTTGTAGAAACCATTCATATCCTCTTTTTACCGGATGCATAATAGCTGATTTTGCCATTCCCGATGGAATAGTTAATGTCCCTGGGGACAATAAAAGTAAATCTGAACCTGCCTTCCTTACCCTTGTCTTACCGCTGAATATAATATTATTCCTCATTAGGAAATCCATTACCTGACCACCATCATTAGCGAGAGTCTGTACTTTAGTCTCCTTATCAAATATTAGTGGTGTAACTGTCCCTTCAAAGTTATTTCTGAGCTGGCCTTTGGTATCTTCAATATGCCCTGAATATGCTTATAAACGAAAGCGCCTTCAGTGTGTCAGGGTTACCTGTTACGGGTATCCCGTTAATAGAATCGGTAACTACCTTGCCGTGCCAAGGATATGCAAGTTTAAGGCAGGATCTCCCAGCAGGGTGAAATTTCGTTTATTCGATCCGTTACCTGAAGTATTTTTGGCCAGCCTTATAATATCACCGAGACATCTTGTGTCTCCTGTACTGTCCTTTGTAAAAGCCCAGTTGAAGATATTACTGTTCAGAACATGGTTGGGTGCCGAATACACAAGCCTGGTAGTTGACATAAGTGCAATAGCCCCGCCATCCTTATTCAATAATACCATCTCTCCGGCTGAAGTTTTTCCAGTCATCTCCCTGGTTGCCACATTAAGTTCTATTTCATCAAAACGGCTGAACTCACATGTGGCAGTCACAAATAAAGGTAATTTACTGCCATTATTCCAGGAGTTTATATCTTCAATTCTGACGACTCTTTCACTTGCAAGTCCTGTCTCATTTCCATGACCTACATAGTTGAATATAAGGCAACCCGCGTTTATCCTGTCATTGATCGCCTTGTTCACCTCAGGGTATGTGTCGCCGCTTACGGATGTGGATTGTTTGAATGCATCAAGATATATCTTGTCCATATTGTACACAGGGACACTATCATTAAGTCCTGATGCCAGATCCTCTGAATCGATCAAATGAGTATTTCCATCTTCATCATCAGCTACAAGGCATATAATATTTTTC
>CAWJLF010000006.1:0-318790 GCA_963843635.1 uncultured Bacteroidales bacterium
TTCGGTGGACAGGTTTCTCACCTGTCTTATCGTTACTTATGCCTACATCTTCTTTTCCAGCCGCTCCAATACACCTTACGGTAAATCTTCTGCGCTGACTGGAATGCTCCCTTACCAATCACTGACGGTAAACGTCAGTAAGTCCATAGCTTCGGTAATATGCTTATGCCCGATTATTATCCACGCACAACCGCTCGACTAGTGAGCTGTTACGCACTCTTTAAATGAATGGCTGCTTCCAAGCCAACATCCTAGCTGTCAAAGCAGTCGCACCTCGTTAATTCAACTTAGCATATATTTTGGGACCTTAGCTGATGGTCTGGGTTCTTTCCCTTTTGTCCACGGACCTTAGCACCCGCGGGCTCACTCCCGTGTATATCTTGCAGCATTCGGAGTTTGTCAGGGGTTGATAGGCGGTGAAGCCCTCTAGCCCTATCAGTAGCTCTACCTCTGCAAGACTCACCACGAGGCTGCACCTAAATGCATTTCGGGGAGTACGAGCTATTTCTCAGTTTGATTAGCCTTTCACCCCTATCCTCAGTTCATCCAAAGACTTTTCAACGTCAACTAGTTCGGCCCTCCATCCCGTGTTACCGGAACTTCAGCCTGACCAAGGATAGATCACAAAGTTTCGCGTCTACCCCCACTAACTATACGCCCTATTCAGACTCGCTTTCGCTTCGGCTCCAACTCTCTAAGTCTTAACCTTGCTAGTGAGGTGTAACTCGTAGGCTCATTATGCAAAAGGCACGCCGTCATCCCGCCTAAACAGGACTCCGACAGGTTGTAAGCGCACGGTTTCAGGTACTATTTCACTCCCCTGTTCGGGGTGCTTTTCACCTTTCCCTCACGGTACTGGTTCACTATCGGTCTCTCAGAAGTATTTAGCCTTACCGGATGGTCCCGGCAAATTCAATCAGGATTTCTCGTGTCCCGACCTACTCAGGATACCAGTTATACAATATATACTTACATGTACAGGACTTTCACCCCCTATGGTTTAACTTTCCAGAAATATTCCATTTCATATACATTATAATGTCACTGGTCCTTCGACCCCGATAACGCCAAAACGTTACCGGTTTGGGCTATTCCCCGTTCGATCGCCACTACTAAGGGAATCACTTTTGTTTTCTTTTCCTCCGGGTACTAAGATGTTTCAGTTCTCCGGGTTCGCCTCCGTATTACTATGGATACTACGTCTTCATCGTAGTGGGTTGCCCCATTCGGAAATCTGCGGATATAACAGATATTTGCTCCTCCCCGCAGCTTATCGCAGCTTGTCACGTCCTTCATCGCCTCTGAGAGCCAAGGCATTCACCATGCGCTCTTATTTTACTTTCTTGAGTAATCAAATTTTATTAACTCTTTTGTTTCCAATATGTCAAAGAACTTTATCGGGTCTGCACGGTCTGTACACGCTTCGCAGTGACTTCCCCAAGGGTGCTATATACATCGGTACCAAGTAACCTTAATACCGTTTTAACCTCCCCTTTAGGGGGGCTGGGGGGCAACCCGTTATTGTGGAGAATAAGGGAGTCGAACCCTTGACCCCCTGCGGGTGCAAGGCAGGTGCTCTGGCCAACTGAGCTAATTCCCCGTAATCAGTGTGAGTGTGAGTCTTGAGTGCGAGAAAACCCGCTCTCACTCTCACTCTCAATACTGTTTCGTAGTCCCACCCGGAGTTGAACCGGGGACCTCTACATTATCAGTGTAGCGCTCTAACCAACTGAGCTACGGGACTAAATCAGGTTGCAGGTTACAGGATGCAGGTTGAAGGGTGTTTATCCCTCATACCTTATACCTTATACCTCATACCACGCATACTCAAAATATTATAATAATGAAGTAAACCAGGCGGACATGATTCTGTCTTCCATTTTCCATCGGAATGACAGATTCAGTTTTGTTTTTCTCCAGAAAGGAGGTGTTCCAGCCGCACCTTCCGGTACGGCTACCTTGTTACGACTTAGCCCCAGTCACTAGTTTTACCCTAGGCCGCTCCTTGCGGTTACGGACTTCAGGTACCCCCAACTTCCATGGCTTGACGGGCGGTGTGTACAAGGCCCGGGAACGTATTCACCGCGCCATGGCTGATGCGCGATTACTAGCGAATCCAGCTTCACGGAGTCGAGTTGCAGACTCCGATCCGAACTGAGACCGGCTTTGGAGATTCGCATCCTGTCTCCAGGTAGCTGCCCTCTGTACCGGCCATTGTAACACGTGTGTAGCCCTGGACATAAGGGCCGTGCTGATTTGACGTCATCCCCACCTTCCTCTCGGTTTACACCGGCAGTTTCGTTAGAGTTCCCGGCATTACCCGCTGGCAACTAACGATAAGGGTTGCGCTCGTTATGGGACTTAACCCGACACCTCACGGCACGAGCTGACGACAACCATGCAGCACCTTGCAAAGAGTCCCGAAGGAAAGAAATGTTTCCACTTCATGCACTCTACATTTAAGCCCAGGTAAGGTTCCTCGCGTATCATCGAATTAAACCACATGTTCCTCCGCTTGTGCGGGCCCCCGTCAATTCCTTTGAGTTTCAGCCTTGCGGCCGTACTCCCCAGGTGGATCACTTAATGCTTTTGCTTAGCCGCTGACTGTGTATCGCCAACAGCGAGTGATCATCGTTTACGGCGTGGACTACCAGGGTATCTAATCCTGTTCGCTCCCCACGCTTTCGTGCATCAGCGTCAGTAATGGACCAGTAAGCTGCCTTCGCAATCGGTGTTCTGTGTAATATCTAAGCATTTCACCGCTACATTACACATTCCGCCTACCTTGACCATACTCAAGACTAACAGTATCAATGGCAAGTCTACAGTTAAGCTGCAGGGTTTCACCACTGACTTATTAATCCGCCTACGCACCCTTTAAACCCAATAAATCCGGATAACGCTTGCATCCTCCGTATTACCGCGGCTGCTGGCACGGAGTTAGCCGATGCTTATTCCCAGGGTACCGGCAAGCCGCTACACGTAGCGGGTTTTCTTCCCCTGGAAAAGCAGTTTACAACGCATAGCGCCGTCTTCCTGCACGCGGGATGGCTGGTTCAGGCTTACGCCCATTGACCAATATTCCTCACTGCTGCCTCCCGTAGGAGTCTGGTCCGTGTCTCAGTACCAGTGTGGGGGATCACCCTCTCAGGACCCCTAAACATCGTAGCCTTGGTAAGCCGTTACCTTACCAACTAGCTAATGTTACGCATGCCCATCCTGTACCGTCGAAACTTTAAATATATCAAGATGCCTTGATTTATCATTATGGAGTATTAATCCGAATTTCTCCGGGCTATCCCCCTGTACAGGGTAGGTTACATACGCGTTACTCACCCGTGCGCCGGTCGCCACCAAAGTATTGCTACCTCGTGCTGCCCCTCGACTTGCATGTGTTAAGCCTCCCGCTAGCGTTCATCCTGAGCCAGGATCAAACTCTTCATTGTAAAAATTGTACTTTATTGTCTCTTTACAAAAAACAATCCTGCGTCTCAATTCTAAATACTAACAAGTTATCTCGACGAGACCTTTTCATGTCTCGCCTGGTTGTTTACTTCAAAATTTCAAAGAACTGTTCGCACCCGCTGGCCTTAGCTCAGAAGGCGCTTTTCTAAATTCTATTAACCCTTTCAGGCCCCTCTTTATCTTTTGGGAGGACAAAGATAATGCTTCATTGATTCCCTGCAAAAAAATTGATATAATTTTTCGAATAATTTCTTAAATAAGCACGGGGCTTCATACAAGTCTCATTAAAAGTGCTATTTTCGTAATTATTTATCCAATATGTCTAACATTGTAATTATTCCCACCTACAGGGAAAAAGAAAATATTGAAGCTATTATAAAAACTATCTTCGCTCTGAGCATTCCCTTCGACATCCTTATTATTGACGATAACTCAGATGACGGTACAGCAGAGATTGTAAAATCACTTCAAGCTTCCTTCCCAAACCTTTATATCCTTGAAAGACCTGGTAAACTTGGTCTTGGCACTGCCTATATTACAGGTTTCAAATGGGCAATTGAGAATGACTATAGCTTTATTTATGAAATGGATGCAGATTTCTCACACGATCCTAATGACCTGATCAGACTCTATAGAACTTGCCATGATGATGGTGCTGACCTGGCAATAGGATCAAGATATATAAGCGGTGTTAATGTTGTTAACTGGCCCCTCTCAAGGGTATTGATGTCTTATATTGCTTCAATTTATGTGAGAACAATCACAGGAATGAAAATAATGGATACCACAGCCGGTTTCAAATGTTACAGGCGGGAAGTACTTGAAAATATCAGGCCTGAACAGATCAAATCAAAAGGTTACGGGTTCCAGATTGAAATGAAATTCATTGCGTGGAAACTGGGATATAAAATAGTAGAGGTGCCTATCATATTTACCGACAGGAAACTGGGTTCATCAAAAATGACTGGTGGAATTTTTAATGAAGCTCTCTGGGGTGTGCTCAGGATGAAAATAAGGAGTTTATTTACAAGGTATAAGAGGATTTAAAAAACGGCGCAAAGGCACAAAGGCGCAGGGGCGCAACGGCATAACGGCGCGATTGTAACAAGATTAGAACCGGATCATGAGCAGCATTCTCATAAAAAACAGTACAATAATTAATGAAGGAAGACGGTTTCACAGCGACCTTCTTATTACTGATGAATATATTTCAGAAATAGGGAAGCTCTGGAAATGAACAGTTCCTGAACATGCAAAGATCATCGACGCAAAAGGACTGTTCCTGATACCCGGAGTGATAGATGATCATGTACATTTCAGGGAACCCGGTCTTACTGACAAAGCAGATATTAACTCCGAATCGAGAGCCGCCGCTGCAGGGGGAGTTACCTCGTTCATGGAAATGCCAAATACAAGACCCCAGGCCACCACCTTAAGTCTGCTTGAGGAGAAATATTCGCTCGGTTCCGAAAAGTCCGTCATAAATTATTCATTTTATATTGGTGCAACAAATGCAAACCTGGATGATATAATGAGAACTGATCCCACCCGGGTATGTGGTATCAAGCTATTCATGGGTTCATCAACCGGAAATATGCTTGTAGATAATGAAATAGCTCTAAGAGAGCTTTTCTCTAAGGCAGTCATGCCTGTAACTGCCCACTGCGAGGATGAAACCATTATCAGGAGGAACAGTGATACTTACCGTCAGAAATATGGAGATGACATTCCGGTTAAAATGCACTCTCTGATACGTAACAGGGAGGCTTGTTTCGTCTCATCCTCTCATGCTGTGAACCTTGCAAGGGAATTCAATACGCGTCTTCATATTCTTCACCTCTCTACAGCTGATGAACTGAAATTGTTCAGGAATGATATCTCTCTTAAAGAAAAAAGAATTACAGCCGAGGCATGTGTGCACCACCTCTGGTTTGAAGAATCAGCTTATGATGAACTGGGAACACTTGTCAAATGGAACCCGGCCATTAAAACAAGGTTCGACAGGGACGCTTTGAGGAACGCCCTAAATAACGGCATTATTGATATTATAGGAACTGATCATGCTCCTCACACACTCGAAGAAAAGAAGAAGAATTATTTCAATGCTCCCTCAGGTGGTCCATTCATACAACATTCACTCGTCACAATGTTCGAATTATGGCACAAAAAATTAATAGACCCTGAAAAGATTATTGAACTTATGTGCCATAATCCTGCTATCCTTTTTAATATAAAAGAGCGTGGTTTCATAAGGGAAGGATATAAAGCTGACCTGTGCCTGATTGACCCCGACCAATACTGGACTGTCACTGATGAGAGCCTTCTCTATAAATGCCGGTGGTCACCTCTCACCGGAACAACATTTGGTTCCAAAGTAAAAACTACAATTGTAAATGGGACTGTTGTTTATGAAGATGGCAAAATTAATGAAGACTACCGTGGACAAAGATTGTTGTTCGACAGATAAGAAAAGGCACAATGGCGCAATGGATGAATGATTTTGTGGCAAAATGGTTTTTACCTCTGCGCCGTTGAGCCATTAAGCCTTCCTAACCACATACCTTGCTGTGGTTCGTGTTCTTTGCTCAAGTAAAATTTCTCTGCCGTCAGTTATTCTCTCAAGAGCCTCGCGGTCATAATGCCTCACCGACAACATCTCCACATTATCATTATAAACAGTTGAGAAAGATGACTTCAGGTCATCAATTAGCTCAATAACCTTTGATCGTTCATCATCCACACAAATATCAAGACTGACAGCACTTGCTTCAACCAGGTTGACTTTTATTCCGTGCTGATTAAAATAATTAAAGATCATACTGAGATTATCGCCCATCACGAATGAAAAATCAGTAGGTAACATTGAGAGCAGGATCTGATCTTCTTTCTTTATAAAAACAGGCAAAGTCTTTCTTATTTTAGGATCGGAAGAAATAAGTGTTCCCTCAGCTTCAGGAGCAAGGAATGAACGCACAAACAGGGGAATAGATTTATTATGAAGGGGCTTTATTGTCTTTGGGTGTATAACTTTGGCACCCGAAAATGTCATTTCAACAGCCTCTTTGTATGATATCTCCTCAAGCTTAAGTGTAGCGCGGAACCACTGTGGATCAGCATTCATAATACCAGGAACATCCTTCCAGAATGTAACGCTCTCAGCATCCAGTATATTAGCAATAATAGCTGCAGTATAATCCGATCCTTCACGTCCAAGAGTTGTGGTCAGACCGTCAGCTGTTCCCCCAATAAATCCCTGCGTGACATAGATCCTCCTGTCATCGAAACTTATGGCCGCTTCAATCTTCCTTGCAGCATCACCCCAGAGAACATTGGCATCCCTGTGCCTGTCGTCAGTTACCAGGATTCTCCTTATATCAACCCATTCAACTGCCTCCAAACATCTTTTCAGGTATTCGGCCACTATAAAAGTGGACCATATTTCTCCATATGAAACAATCTGATCATACTCAAAATCATATCGACCTTTACCTCCGTTTTCCAGGTACCTGCGAAGATTTCCAAATGAATCATCCAGCAGTTTCTCTGCCTTTGAACTATTTCCAAACAGTTCCACTGCCACTGTTATGTGCTTGTCATAAATTTTATCCAGGAGACTACTGAATTCAGGTTCATCATGGAGCCATGCCTGTAAGACCTCCTCCAGTTCATTTGTGGTTTTGCCAAATGCAGAAATTACAATTACAAGATTATCAGAATCATTGGATACAATTCCGGTAAGGTTCCTTATACCTGAAGCATCTCTGACCGATGCGCCTCCAAACTTATATACTTTCATAATATACAATTTTCGCTAAAATTAGTATTTCTCAATATCATTGCAATTCATCTTTCAGACATCTCTATTAAAAATCGTTTTAGTAAATTTGCCGGCGAATTTGCTCAAATGAAAGAAAACCAGATAACAGAACATTTTAATGACCACCCGGTACTCCCGGACCTGATTGAAACCATCAATGATGAAACGATTAGAAAGATATGTCTTGAAGGACTCTCAGGATCGTCAAAAGCAGTTGTGCTTTCACTGATTTTCAGGAAAACCCAGACAACCCATGTTGTAATAATGCCGGAGAAGGAGGATGCTGCCTACTTCTATAATGACCTGATCTCACTTCTGGGCGAAGACACTATATACTTCTTCCCATCAACATATAAAAGATCAGTGCAGTATGAACAGACAGAGCCGGCAAATATTGTCCTGAGGACAGAAGTTCTTAATCAACTGGCGTCAGGGAAGAGAAAAGGGATTATAATCACATATCCCGAATCGGTTATGGAGAAGGTTGTCAGCAGGCGAAACCTGAAAAAGAATACATTTCATATAAGCAAAGGTGATAAGATATCACTTGAATTTCTTGAGGAGGTCCTTAGAGAATACAATTTTGAAAGAACCGATTTTGTATATGAACCAGGACAATATGCCATAAGGGGAAGCATTGCTGATCTTTTCTCCTATTCGGCGGATCTCCCATACAGAATTGACTTCTTTGGTGAAGAAGTGGATACGATAAGGTCATTCAATACTGATGATCAGCTTTCAGTGGAGGTCCACCGCCAGGTTTCGGTAATACCTAATATCCAGGATATTTCAATTGAGGAAATAAGTGATTCCTTTACAGATTTCCTGCCTCCGTCTTCATTTATCTGGATGGAAGATGCTGCGTTTATAAAGGAAAAGATCAATAATATTTTTGAACAAACCGTTCAGAGGGAAGAATCGGGGCAGATCCTTGATAAAAAGAATATTGTGATGACAGGTAACAAGTTTATCGATCATTGTAAGAATTTCAGGATGATTGAACTGGGAAGGCATAATTTCTTTGTAGAGGACAGGCGATTCGAATTTCACACCGAATCCCAGCCTGTTTTCAACAAGAATTTCGAACTCCTCTCAGAAAAGCTTCTCGCAAACAACGAAAATGGCTATATCACCTATATTATATCAGAGAGTGACTCACAGATTGAAAGACTCCGGGATATTTTTTCTGAAATCAACCCTGAGGTACACTTTTCACCTTTGCTGATAAATCTGCACAACGGATTTACAGATCACGACCTGAAGATATCCGTATATACCGACCACCAGATCTTCGACAGGTATCATAAATTCAGGATAAAAGGGTACTTTACACGAAAAGAGAGCATCTCTGTAAAAGAGCTAACTGGATTGAATCCAGGTGATTACGTAGTTCATATTGATCATGGCATTGGCAAATTCGGGGGACTTGAGAAGATTGAGGTAAACGGCAAAATTCAGGAGGCAATAAAACTTGTTTACAGGGATAACGATATCCTTTATGTCGGAATTCACTCTTTATACAGGATATCCAAGTATAAAGGCAAAGATAGTACAGAGCCTAAGATTTATAAACTGGGATCAGGGGCCTGGCAGAAGCTGAAGCAGACAACAAAGGCAAAGGTGAAGGATATTGCAAAGGACCTTATTCAGCTCTATGCAAAGAGGATGTCATCACCTGGCTATCCATTTTCTCCCGATTCATACTTGCAAAGGGAGCTTGAAGCATCCTTCATCTACGAAGACACGCCGGATCAAATGACTGCGGCTTTCGCAGTAAAGCACGACATGGAAGCAGAACACCCGATGGACAGGCTGATATGCGGTGATGTAGGTTTTGGAAAAACCGAAGTGGCAATAAGGGCTGCATTTAAATCTGCTGTTGACAGTAAACAGACTGCCGTTCTGGTACCCACTACAATACTCGCCCTACAGCATTACAAGACTTTTTCCGAGAGACTAAAAGGCTTTCCATGTACAATAGAATATATCAGCAGACATAAGAAAGCCGTAGAACAGAAACAAATTCTTGCCAAACTGGAAGAGGGGAAGATTGATATTATCATCGGAACCCATAAACTGGCTGGTAATGAGGTCAGGTTCAAGGATCTAGGGCTGCTTATTGTTGATGAGGAACAGAGATTTGGTGTATCTGTCAAGGAAAAACTAAAGAAGCTCAGGGCCAATGTGGATACACTGACCCTGACTGCTACTCCTATACCCCGTACTCTTCAGTTTTCACTTATGGGTGCCCGTGATCTTTCCATCATTAATACTCCTCCACCCAACAGGATGCCTATTGTGACGGAGTTACACGGGTACAATGAAGAGATTATCAAGGAAGGTATTGAATATGAAGTTTCCAGAAACGGACAGGTATTCTTTATTCATAACAGGGTTGAGAATATAAAGCAGGTTGAGGCACAGATCAACAGGATCTGCCCTAATGTTAAAACAGCAATTGTACACGGACAGATGGAGGGACGTAATGTCGAAAATGTAATGTATGATTTTATCCAGGGTGATTATGATGTGCTGCTTGCAACTACAATAATTGAATCAGGACTGGATATTCCCAATGCGAATACAATATTTATAAATGATGCACAGCGATTTGGATTATCTGAATTGCACCAGTTAAGAGGCAGGGTTGGCCGTTCAAACAAGAAGGCATTCTGCTATCTGCTTGCCCCTCCGCTAAGTACTCTCACACATGAGGCAAGAAGGAGGCTGAAAGCCATCGAGGAGTTTTCAGAACTTGGCAGTGGATTTAATATAGCTATGCAGGATCTTGATATCAGGGGATCGGGAAACCTTCTTGGGGGAGAACAAAGCGGGTTCATTGCTGATGTAGGTTTCGAAACCTACCAGAGGATATTGAACGAAGCAATGACAGAACTCAGGGAGTCTGATTACCAAGAGAGAAGTCCCGATAATGAAAAGGAGACTACCGGAAGCCTGGTCAAGAAAAAACCAACAGAGGATTTTGTGTCGGACTTTCAAATTGACACGGACCTGGAAATCATGTTTCCTGATGAATATATATCCAATATTTCAGAAAGAATCAGATTATATAAGGAGTTGAACGAAATTGGGACAGAAGATGCACTGGAACAATTTGAAAAAAGACTTGTTGACAGGTTTGGTCCCGTTCCTGCTGCAGCCGAATCGCTTCTTAATATTGTGAGAATAAAGTGGATTGCCATGAAGCTGGGAATAGAGAAGATATTGCTTAAAAATGACTTGCTTATAGCATACTTTGTCTCAGATCATAATTCACCATTCTATCACAGCAGTCTTTTTGTTTCAATTATGAATTACGTTAATCGCAAGTACAAAAAAATGGATGTTAAACAAAAAGGAACAAAGCTCAGTCTGACAATTTCAGATGTAAGATCGGTCAAAGAGGCTATTAAGATTCTTGATGAAATTCTGGCCTTTCATCAGCTTCAGCTTACCTAAAGGGATTACCATCAAGCTCCCGGCATCACGTTTCGCTGGAGCCGTCCCGAAAATTATGTTACACTTCAGTATTGTGGTTACAATAATTCTGGATTTTTATACTCCTATGGGTGAAGAAGATTCCTCGGCTTCGCCACGGAATGACAGGATTTAAAGGAAGTATATGGGGAAGAAGCGGCGATTCGCATATGATATTTTTCTTTTTCAGTTTACTATTGCGAATCGCCGCTTCTTCCCCCCACTATATCAATATGATCTGTCATTCCGAATGAATCCCGCAAGAGCGGGATGAATGAGGAACCGAGGCCCTGTTATCAGGGCCGAGCTCACCGAAGGTAATCTCCTGCTTGTATCTGAATTATATTCAGAAAGATATGTTGTAATGAATTGTGTTACGAAAGTAAAAGGATTTCATTGAACAATAAACTGATGCAAATTTATCTATGATAAATTGGTTGGAATTTGTCACATGAATTGTAAAGAAATACATAGTTATCGGGATGCAATCGGTGCCTATTAGTATTCCTGTTCGGATACAATCAGTACATTTTGTTAATGCACTTTATTTATGCATTTATTACCTTTGTAAAAATAATATTGTACCATGAATCTGATTGTTGACATCGGAAACACCAGTACAAAGCTGGCAATCTATAATGAGAACAGAAAGATCAGTGTAACAAGGGTAAATGAGTTGAGTTGTGAGGAGATTGAAAAAAAGCTCTCCGGACTCAGTATCAATAAAGCTATTGTATCATCTGTAAAGGAGTTGCCTCTTTTCCTGAAGGATCTCCTGTTTCCGAATATCCATTTGGTTCACTTTTTGTCATATAAATCAAAACTCCCCTTCAGGATCGATTACGATACTCCGGAAACACTTGGGACAGACAGGATTGCAGCCATTGCCGGTGCTTACGCTCTTTTCCCTGGAAGTGATATACTGGTTATTGATGCAGGCACTGCTTTAACCTTTGATTTTCTGGCAAACGATGTATATAAAGGAGGCAATATTTCTCCCGGACTTTCCATGAGATTCAAGGCACTTAATAAGTTTACCGGCCGTCTTCCCCTGGTTAAACCCTCTGAAAGATATACTTCCCCCGGAAGAAATACAACAGATGCAATAGCCGCTGGAGTGATTACCGGGATATTATATGAAATAAATGAGTATATTCGCACGTTTGAAAAAGAGCGTGCTGACTTTAAAGTAATACTGACAGGCGGCGATAGCGAATTAATTAAAAAAAATACCAGGCCAACGCTGGTGTACGCGCCTGATATTGTAACTGATGGTTTAAATTTTATTCTGGAATACAATGCGAAATAGACTGGTTATAGCCATAATTATAACATTAACTACATTTTCATCTGCAATCAACGCACAGAATCAAATAAATTCACCTTATTCCAGGTTTAACCTGGGAACCATTGAACCTTCAGGATCTTACAGGAGTCAGAGCATGGGAGGTATAGGGACGGCAATGAGAAATAACTCATCAATATATTTCTCAAATCCGTCATCCTACAGCAGTATAGATACCAATTCTTTTGTTTTCGATTTTGGTCTGCAATATAACAGTACTGAACTTTCAGGGAACAGCACTACTTATTCTTCAAATGATTTCTATTTTGATCATCTGATAATGGGGTTCCCTATTGCAAAGGGACTTGGATTCTCAGTTGGTGTAATTCCATTCAGTAACGGTTATTACAACCTCGAAGATGCTGTAACTTCAGCAGATCCTGAATATAACCCAGTTACAGGAGAATATACTGAATATCATAAGGGTGATGGGGGAATTTATAAGGTATATGCCGGAACAGGTCTGCGATTAAATAAGAATTTTTCAATTGGTGTGAACCTTACATATATGGTAGGACAATTAACCCGTTCCAATCTTTTCGATTTTGCAGATTTTTATAACTCTTTTCACGATGAAAGCTCGGAAGTATTAAAACTGGGAGGGATGAATTTTGAATATGGTATCCAATATACAGGCGCTTTGAAGAATGATTACTTCTTTAATGCGGGAGTCTCTTTAACTCCTTCAAAGAAGTATACTACCACTTACAACCAGATTTCTTACCGTTACAATGCATACGGATCGGTAGATACCCTTGTATATACTTCAGATAAATCAAAATCATCAGTTATACCGGCCACCCTCAGGGCAGGTATAGCCATCGGGAAAACAAACAAGTTTGTTGCCGGTGCGGACTTCATTTATTCTCAGTGGTCCAAATCAACTATACCGGGCTCTGCCGGATATATGACTGATACAAAATCGCTTAGGATTGGCGCAGAATTTATACCGGATAAATATTCAAATTATAGCTTATTGAAACGTATTGAATACCGCGCAGGAGCACATATCGGGAATAATTATCTCTTCATAAGCGGGGAAAAGATCAAAGAGATAGGGGCAAGTGCCGGCTTCGGCCTTCCATTGAGAAAGTCACATTCACAGGCCACCATGTTTATTGACTACACAAAGAAATACGGAACATCCGCCAGCGATCTGCATACCGAAAATGTTATTACTATCGGAATCAGCCTTAATTTATATGATGGCCGCTGGTTTCTTCAGCGTAAATATGATTAGGCCTTACTTAAAATAAAGGAAGCATAATATTTTGATTTTGAAAGTATTTGCCATGAAGTTCCTTAACATAAAATACAAAATTCCCCTTTTCGCAATACTTGTTTTGTTTGGCGGATTACTGATGTCATGCGAGAAGAAAATCACTTTCATACCCAAGTCCGATCTCTTGTCACTTCCATCTGTCACAGGCATTGACTTTAAAACAGTCTTTACTGATTCAGGCAAAGTACAGCTTATATTGTCATCCCCTTTAATGGAAAAATATGATAATAAGGAGGATCCCTACACGGAATTCAGAAAAGGTCTCAAAGTGACATTATTCAAAGGAGAGAAGGATACAATCGGTAAGGTAACCTCTAAGTATGCGAAGTATACCGAAAAAGATAATCTCTGGGAACTTAAAGATAGTGTTGTTGTTATAAACAGTAATAATGAAAAGCTGGAGACAGAACTGTTATACTGGGACGAGAATAAGGATATCATCTATACTGACAGGTTTGTTAAGATATTAAGTAAAAATCAGGTTATTCAGGGTTATGGATTTGAATCTGACACCCACCTTGAGCACAGAAAAATCAAAAAAGTAAGTGCAACAATAACTCTTGATGATGAAGAATAACTCAATAAGGTTATCTTTGAAGTATGAGTGGAATCCTGATCATATTTTTGGCAATTATTCTGTCTGCATTTTTTTCCGGGATGGAAATAGCCTTTGTTGCCTCCAATAAGTTACGGATAGAACTAGACAGAAAGCAGGGAGTTTTCGGATCGGAAATAATTAAATTATTTACTGATAATCCTGGTCAGTATATTGCCACAATGCTTATTGGCAATAACATTTCACTGGTCATCTATGGGCTTGTTTTTACAAATCTTCTCGGACCAGTTCTTAAACCTTTCATTGCTTCCGACCTTGTGATCCTTATAGTTAATACTATTCTCTCAACCGCTATTATACTCTTTGTCGCGGAGTTTTTTCCAAAGACAATATTCGTCATTTCTCCAAATTTCTTTCTCAAGTTCCTGAGTATACCAACCCTCTTCTTCTTTTTTCTGTTTTACCCTGTAAGCAAGTTAACACTTGGGGCTTCCAACCTCTTCATAAAACTGTTTTTCAGGATCAAACCTGGAGAAAAGAAACAGGAGAATATTATCTTCAGCAGGATCGACCTTGATCATTTTGTCAGCCTGAGCAAAAGGAACAAAGAGGAGTCTGAAGCTGAGCAGCATGATTTCAGAATTTTCCAGAATGCACTTGACTTCTCAAGTGTGAAGTTACGTGAGTGCATGATCCCCAGGACAGAGATCGAGGCAGTTGATTGTGATACAAGCATTGATAAGCTAAAAGAGAAGTTTATAGATACACGGCTATCCAGGATCCTGGTTTACCAGGAATCCATTGATAATATTATTGGGTATTTCGAGTTAAAGGATATTTTCAAGAACCCTAAGGATGTAAGATCTTTGATCAGGAAACTTGCTATTGTTCCTGAAACCATGCCGGCAAACAAGCTTCTGAAGTTATTTGTTGACGAAAAGAGGAATATAGCTCTGGTTGTTGATGAGTTTGGTGGTACTTCTGGTATGGTTACGATAGAAGATGTACTTGAAGAGATTGTTGGTGATATCGAAGACGAACATGATACTTATGATCTTATTGAAAAGGTTGTTGGACCGAATGAATATATACTGTCAGGAAGGATAGAGATTGATTACCTGAATGAAAAATATCACCTGAAGCTTCCGGAAGAGGATGATTATGAAACTCTGGCCGGCATGGTATTATTTTACCATGGCAGTATCCCGGGAAATAATGATGTAATAAGAATTGGAAAAATTGTAATAAAAGTTCTGCGTGCCACTACTACCCGGCTTGAGCTGGTTGATTTGAAGATAGGATAAAAAGGTGTCAGGCGGCAGGCATCAGGCGGCAGGTTTTTAATTCCCATCAATAAAACATAGTCACAATCCAGGAACCTGGTACATTTATTACAAGTCTTAGTTCACAGGTCAGAATTGCTGTCATCCATGAGTTCGGGGCATTGTAGGACACTTTCCCTTTAAAAGGAAATTCCACCTGTTCAAATCCTGTAAAAGAGGCACTCATTTTTTCCGATCCGGAACTTCCCTGGAGCAAAAGGTTACTTATTCCATTTGATGGCGCTCCATTTCGTGAAAAAACATATTTCACATAAGGTCGGTCACCTACTTTCACACATGACACCCTGCCTATACTGTTCCTGTATTCAATAACATATGGTTCAACAACCTTTTCTCCCAGGTATTTATCCTCTTTCCAGATACCATTAATCAGGGTATCTCTTCCCCTGCTTTTATAGGTATATTTCCCATGTCCTTCCCTCAGACCTTTTTTCCAGTCTCCAATGTATTTTTCGCCTGTAGCCCAGATGTAAGTTCCCTGTCCATCAGGAAGACCTTTTTTGAAATGTCCGTTATAACTGTCAATCCCTGATGCTTCTCCATATCCGTCCGCCAGGCCTTTTTTACATGTGCCTTTGTAAAAATTGCCTATGCTTTCCATTAGCACTTTACAGTTGTCCTGTGCGGTAACTTTCTTAATGCAGAAAGGTGACATTATAATAAAGGCAAATATCAACGATTTTTTCATACCAGATATTGATTAAGTAATACCTATTTCATCTAATCCTGATCATAAAGTTAAGTATATAATTTTATTCATATAGTAAATAAATCGGTAATACAGGGATTTGCAGAAACAGGAAACATCCTAAAAAAAGAAAAGAGCCCCGCAAGGCTCTTTTCTACAATCATTTATCAGATGAATATTAATGAACATCTGTTACTGTTGGAATAGGATTTTTCCTTGTATTCCACCATACCTGGGCTGTGGTACCGTTTGTGCTGAACATACCTTCATTAATAGCCTCAATGTTCTGTGCAGCTCTTGCAGCAGCTACATTATTAGTATTATAGGTATCTTCGCTCAATGCATACTGAAGCCTTATTGGAAGACCAAGGTGCGGATAATATGCTCCTTCCAGTTCGTATTCGAATATTCTTTCGGGGAATCCGGTCCTTCTTATTTCGCTGTAAGCCTGGACACCTTCACCGTAAATAGCGGCCCATCTTTGTTCGCAGACCAGCTGGAATTTATGTGAATCAGTTCCACCCCAGGCCACTGAAGGTCCTGCAAGGTAAGCTGTAAAGTCTACAGCATGAGCCGTAGCATCGGTTGTTATACCGACTTTCCCGTCACCATATGTTGCATGAACTGTACCACCGTCAGACAGACCCCATCTTTCCATTGAAGCAGTAATCCCGTCTTCATAAGCTGTTTGAGCAGCTCCATCGTTACCTGCACGCAGATAATATTCTGCCCTGATGAAATCAACTTCATCTAAAGTCATTAAATAAAGTGGTGCAGTTTCAGTATAGGCAATCTGTGTGCCAAGGAGAGATACTGAAGGGAAACTAGCGGAAGTTATACCGCGGCCATTCTGGAATCCTACAAAATCAGGAGTACCTGCATCAACTGAATTTGGAGTCGGCTGTGCATAAATATAAATCCTTGGATCATTTCTTGCCTTAAGCCAGTCTACCATAGTCTCAGAGGTAGCCTGGTCAGTCCTTGTATACAATGCATTGAATATAGGATTTCTGTAAGGCAACCCCGGGAAGAATAGCTGGGCATTATCGTCATTTGACTCAAATATAGGATATTGACTCGGGCTACCAAGGATTGTTGCAATCTGAGCATCAGCGTCAGACATGGCAGCAGGTCCGGCAGATGTAGTAACCTGTGTTCCTCCGGCCATATTATAAGTAAATGACCAGGGAGTACCCGCGGCACGGTTAAGTATTCTCAATTTTAATGAGTTAGCAAGCTTTCTCCATGCTACCGGATCTCCTCCGTAGATAACATCACCTCCACCAAAGTTAACAGATGTACCGGCGAGGGCAACGTTAGCCTCTTCAAGTTGAGCAAGAAGATCAGTATAAATGCTTGCCTGTGTATCATATATTGGTGTTAGTGTACCATCAACCTGGAAACCCTGCAGCGCTTCAGAATAGGGCACATCGCCCCAAACATCGGTAAGGTACAAAAATGACCATGCCCTCAGGACCTTTGCAGCTGCGACAAGGCTTTCATTTCCCTCTTCAGCAGCTTTTGTAATAACAATGGTAAGGTTCTTAAGCTCATTTGTATAAGGAGCCTGGAATTCTCCTGACATATCGCGTGGCATGTACCTGTCCTCATCGATATACTGTACTTTACACCATTGCTGACACCATACCCCAAGGTAGGTGTGCTGAATCCATCCGCCCATCTGACGGCTTATAGAACTTACTTCGGCATTTGTGAATATATCAATTGCCGGAACGCTCACCGGGTTGTTGGGATCCGTGTTAATGCTCTCAAAATTCTTTGTACAGGATGAGAGGAACAGAATCACTAGGAACAAACCGGATATAAATTTTTGTGATTTCATTATATATTTCATTATCAGATTCATTTAGGTTAGAAACTAAACTTCAAATTGAAACCATAGGATCTGGTAGAAGGAATAGCATTGGTTTCTGCTCCAACACTGGTATTACCAGCACTCTGGCTAACTTCTGGGTCAATATCCGGAATATTCTTACTAATGATCCACAGGTTACGACCTACAAAAGACACGTTAACATCTTTAATACCGGCTTTCTTCAGGAAGCTGAAATTATCGAATGTATAACCAAGAGAAACTTCACGCAGTTTTGTATAGCTGCCGTCAAATGTTGAAAGCTCAGTCTTGCCATAGAAGTCATAACCGTATGTGTTTTCAGGAACGTAAGTTGAGTTTTCAACTGCTGTACCACTTTCAGCTCCTGTTGCGTCGGTGTAAGATACTGTTCCGTCAGTATTTACTTTACCATAAACTGCACCGGGTATAAGATATCCGCCACCATCAGCAAGAGCATCCCTTACATTCATGCCATTTGCATTAGTTTCAGCTGTTGGTGCAAGTACACCAGTGTACATACCAAACATATGGGTTACAGAGAAGATATCTCCACCTTTTTTGAAGTCTACCAATATACTCAGGTTAATATTCTTATAGGTGAAAGAGTTTGATAATCCACCAAACCAGTCAGGATACACATTTCCAAGAGGAGTCCTCTGGCCCGACCTGATATATTCACCATTGGTATTAACGATTGGCCTCCCTGAATAAGTATAATATGCAAGCTGTGTCTCAGCATCATCATAGTATACAGGAGTAGCGTTTTCACGTACGATTGCATAACCGAAAATTGTTCCGTAATCTTTACCCGGGAACGCATAAACATATCCTCCCCAACTCAGGTCGTACAGGCTCAGATATTTCATATCCTCATAGAGGGCAACTACTTTGTTTTTGTTCGTTGACCAGTTCACAGCAATATCCCATGAAAAATCTTTGGTTTGAACAGGAGTAAACATAGCCTGTAATTCAACACCGGCACTTTGCAGGTTACCAGCGTTGATAGTCTTACTACCAAAACCGGTTGTATTGGAAACAGCAATATTCATGATCTGGTTAACAGTGTTTTCCTTGTATACATCTGCATCAAAGCTGATTCTGTTCTGCAAGAGTTTCAGTTCCAGTCCTACTTCCTTAGATCTCTTTCTCTGTGGTTTAAGCCCGAGTGGAGGGATTGTACCTGTGTAACCAAGTGATGGGTTACCATCAAATGGCTGTGAAGCACTGTAAACGCCATTGAGCGCATATGCACCGGCAGTTCCGCCAACTTCAGCATAGCTCGCTCTTAATTTCAGGAAGGAAAGAAAATCAGATTTGATACCCAGTGCATCTGAAAGAACAAATGAAAGAGATACAGAAGGGTAGAAATAAGAATTGTTATCAAGAGGAAGTGTTGATGACCAGTCATTCCTTCCCGTGAGGTTCAGGAATGCCCAGTTTTTGTAGCCAAAGTTTGCTGTACCAAACACACTCTGTATTTCTGTGTGATACTCGGTTGCATTTGTAGTAGCTGCAACAGCGGCATTACTTACAGAATAAAGATCAGGTACTATCAGCTGAGCAACGTTGGTATTACGATACTGACTGTTATAGTGGTTGTATTCACCACCTAAGCTTCCATCGAAAGTGATTGCACCGAAGTTCTTAACAAATGCTAACCTTGCGTTGGCATTTATCTCCTGCCTGCGGTTCGAGTAGCTGTTAAATTCACCAAGAGGGTAACCAATTCCAACATCACCCTGGGCAACACGCTCC
The DNA here is from genome assembly GCA_963843635.1 of uncultured Bacteroidales bacterium. Classification (GTDB taxonomy): domain Bacteria; phylum Bacteroidota; class Bacteroidia; order Bacteroidales; family VadinHA17; genus LD21. The sequence goes on from CAWJLF010000006.1 coordinate 19,584, forward strand.
AGGATATCCTCTATATACCAGTCAGTACCGGCGGTACCTTCAAAAGAAAGCCAGTCGGCAAGTTTCCATGACATGTTGATATTACCAATCAGCCTGTCCCTGTTCCTTGAGTTGGTATTCTTATTCAGGTTCCAGTAAGGGTTATTGTGGTAACTATGGTTCCAGTTGTAAGGCAAGTTGGTAACAGGATCAATTGTATTCCAGTTTGCTTTCAGGGCAGCCATGTCAACCTGGCGTCCAAACCACTGGCCCAGTGACTGCATCGGGTTACCACCATTATAACCGTTTTCGGCAATATTATCACTCTTATTGCTGATATAGTTAGCGCTACCACCAACTGTTATCTTACTCGTAACAGCCAGTTCGCCTTTAAGAGCGACGCTGTTCTTGGTAAGGTCAGTATTAGGCAGGATACCTGAAATTTTCTGATTTGATAATGATAAACGGAAGTTGGCGCCCTGTTTTGCACCGGATACAGCCAGGTTGGTAGTTCTTTTAAGACCTGTGTTAAAGAAGCTCTTCACGTTATCAGGATGTGCGATCCACGGGGTAGGTGTACGAACACCTGTTTCCGGATCATAAGGACTGTCAAACTGAGGTATTAACCTTCCGTCGAGACGAGGACCCCAGCTCTCATCCACACCGTCATTAGTACCACCATATGCACCATCCACATAAGCGAAATCATAAGTTCCTAGAGCATCATTAATTGCAGAACCCTGTCCATAAAGGTTCTGATAGTTTGGAAGAATCAGAGGGTTTTCCCACATGACGTTTTCTTCAAGAGTCACTCCCAGTCCTGATTGACCAAGCCTTGACTTACCTGATTTAGTTGTAATAAGAACAACACCGTTAACGGCTCTGGAGCCATAAAGAGCAGCAGCACTTGCGCCTTTCAGAACACTGATATTTTCAACGTCCGAGGGGTTTATATCACTGGCAGCATTACCATAGTCACGTCCGCCATAGGATCCTGTAGAGGATGTGGAGTTATTAATTGGAACTCCATCCACTATGAAAAGTGGCTGGTTGTCGCCACCGGCTGAAAGTGAGTGTACACCCCTGATAAGAATCCTTACACCGGAAGCCACGCCACCGTCAGAGTTGGTAATCTGAACACCGGATAATTTACCCTGGAATGCGTTTACAATGTTAGATACCTTGGTTTTTTCAATTTTGTCTCCGCCAAGGTCCTGAACAGAATAACCCAGAGCTTTCTTTTCGCGAGAAATTCCGAGGGCTGTTACTACTACCTCGTCCAATCCCAATACATCGGATTCCATAACAACATCAATAGTTGTCCGGCCACCAATCACAACTTCTTGCCTTTTCATCCCTATATAGGAATAAACTAACGTTGTTGCACTCTGTGGCACTGCTATTGAATATTTCCCATTCGCATCTGTCAGGACACCAAGTGTGGTTCCTTTAACAGTAACAGATACACCGGGCATTGCGCCTTCTCCCTCTGTTGCAGAGGTAACTGTACCTGAAATGAGTGTTGATTGTGCAAATAAGGTGGAACCACCTATAAACACAAACAATACAATAAGCAGAAATAGTTTCTTCATACAAATTAGTTTTAGGTTTTAATTAACGGGGCTAATATAATTTATATATTTATAGATGTTGTTCAAAAAATTAAAAAAATTAAAAAAAAATGCACTTTATAATTTAATGCATGCCAGTTTACGCGTTTTTCAGACAATTTTGCTAAATTTTATGAACAATTAGCAAGCTCTCTCAATAAAAAGAATGACTTTTGTCATATAGAATACCTGTTAATTCGAAGTATATATATTAATGGTATTGATTAATTAAATATAACATAAATGAAAAATTCCACCCCCCCCCATGCAAGAAAGATGATATTTCTTGTAATACTCATCTTAAGCCAGGTTATTCCTGCACTAGCCCAGCCTGACTCTTTAAACAATCTTGCCCAGTACCTGTACCCCGAATTCAGTGCTGGTAAGATCATATTGAAATCCGGTAAAAGTACTACTGTAAATATGAATTATAACACTCTGACTGAAAAGATGACCTTCTTTCAGAGCGGCACCTTGCTGGATTTAGTCAAGCCCGAGACTGTTGACACAGTAATTTTACAAAACAATAAGTTTGTATTTTTAGATAATGCTTTTTTTGAAGTGCTTGTTGACGGTCCTGTCTCTCTTTTTATTCAACATAGAAGTGATCTTTCATCAACAGGCAGACCCGGTCCTTACGGAACTAAATCCCAAACCAGCGGTCCGGTTTCAGTTTCGAAGCTATACTCTGACAATAACACGTATAATCTGAAGCTTCCCGTTGAGTTCGTTGTTACCCCGGCCCCTGTTAACTGGATCAGGATAGACAATGTCATGCATAAAATACTTACGTCACGTCAGTTTTATAAATTATTTCCCGCTCAGGAGAATAAGATAAAACAATTCGTTAAGGAGAATAAGCTAAATATGAAAAATACAAGTGATCTTGTTAAAATTGTAACCTATTGTAATACCCTCCTAAAATAAAAAATATACTTTCTAAAATTGAATCTTTATTTAATCGAGCTGTTGAAATAGCTATTTTAAAAAGCAAAAAACTCTAAGCCCCGATTGTCATGTAATACTTTAGCATTGTGGTAATAAAAATATCGGATTTATATTTTCAAATGTATTTCGCAATGGGGGCAGGGGATTCCTCACTTTCGCCTACTAATGACAACATTTTACGAAAGAAACATTATAAGTCACTTATCTTTTTACCCAAAAGACCTTTTATGCATATTGTTTTTATCCCAAAAATGTACAAGTAAGATTTCTTTGTAAAGTGCGTGGGAAAACCCTAATACCACTCGGGGATGACAACAGAGCCCTTTTATTGATACTCAGGTTATGAGTAGGGGATCCCTCGCTGGTCACCTCCGCTAACGCTGCGGTGCCCTATTCGCTCGGGATGACAGCTCTTTTGAGGAGAATATGGGGGTGAAGAAGTGGCGATTCGAGACACAAATCTGAATATCAGAGACATTTATTTGCGAATCGCCACTTCTTCACCCCCCAGTATCCACCAAATTGACATGTCATTCCGAATGAAGCAAAGCGGAATGAGGAATCTCCTTCTAATTTCACAAATTCTCCGTTTAATTCTAATCCTTAATAAAAAAGGGTGTTCAGAAATCTGAACACCCTTTCATTTGTACTAAAATCCAAAAAGGCTATCTCTTAATCACTGGCCTTTCCGGGTGTAGGTTTATTATCTGATCTGATTTCACCAAAGATTTCTTACCTGACAGAGTAACATCAGCGGTAAAATAAGGTATGTTGTCAAAATAAGATGCATATTGTGTGGCCAATCCTGTATCTTCTCCCGCATAATATATATCATACGTAATTAATAATGTAGGCTTTGCGCCACAATTTGTCCATTTCCCGGAACCCTCTATCTCGTAATCATAAGCTGCTCCCTTATAATCTGTCGTAAATAAATACTGCCTCGGGATATCGACTATTCCATTGCCTAAAACTGTCATGGTAATTGTGCCCCCGGCGGTTACCGTTTCTCCCCACCAATCTTCGATAAAGCCAACACCCATACCTGAAACATCAAGGTTCTCACCATTGACAACTGTGGTAATAATACTTGAATACCAGGCATCATCGCCAGTCCATGAACCTACCAGATCAGCTGCTCCATTTACAAGCGGACAAAATTCGATACGTTTTAGTTCGTAATTTAATTTAGTCCCTACTGGGTTAGGAGAATTATGTTCCCCGGCATCTATTGTCAGAACAAGATCCACCGTCTGGCCAATAGGCATCTTAGCAGCTATAGTTGTAAGATCAACTGAACCTGATGTTTGTCCGGCCGGAATAGTTATGCTTGAAGCCGAAAGGGTGTACATGTCGGAAGCAATAGTTGAAGCAGGATCCACTGTCAAATTAACAGTAATATCCTGTGTCTGAGGCATTCCCATCAATACTACCGAAACGGGAGTCTGAATTTCAATTAAATCACCATCCACAGTGACTCCGGTTTCAAAAGACTGTGCTGCATCAATAAACTGCAAGAAATATGATGCATTGGCATCCGGTGCTTTTGTAAGTGCATCAAAATTTGTAGCCTCATTTTCACACGAAAAGAACAATGCTCCGGTGGCCATAAAAACAAATAAAATTTTAAGTATATTTTTCATGATTTAAATATTTTAATGATTATTTCATGATCTATTGATCCCACCATAATTTATCACTGATCGTTACAGATGGAACATTATCTCCATTGTAAGTAATCTCATCCTGCGCATATGGGAAACGCCTTGGCATTGCAGGGAGAACAGCACCTGGAGGAACTACAATAACAGGCAGACCAGTTCTTCTGTAATCTGCATACGCTTGATTAGTTCCGATAGATGAAATGTACTTCTGTGTCATAATAAGACCAAGAGTCACAGTCACTCCGTTTATGTTATCATCTAACCAGGTTTGATTAGCATCGCCGGTAATCCTGAGAACAGATGCAGCTACCGCAGCTTCATAATCAGCCTGTGCCTCAGGGGTATTTCCAAGCCTGAAGTTGCATTCAGCCTCTATAAATAAAAGTTCTGAATATGACATAATTACAGAAGGAGCAGATAATGCGGCAATGTAACTTCCCAGTTTGGAAGCCTCCCCGTTTTCTGAACCGATTATACTCCCTGTATAATCACCGTTTCCATCCTTAGCAACAAGGAAAGGTAAGCGCGGATCGCCATTGACTGCCAGCATATTAACAAAGGGAGCACCCATCCGTGCATCAGTACGTTGCTCCATAAACTGGAAGAGCGGGTTATGATTATCAGCATTCCATGGAACTATAAGATCATCATCATTCGAAGCAAATCCGTTGGCTGCTGCAGCCAATGCATCAGTATAGGCAGCATTCCCGTTTACTTTGGATAACTGCAGAGCCTGTCTTGCTTTAATTGAATAAGCTGCTTTCAGCCATTTACTAACGCTACCGTCATAGATTACATCTCCACTTATCCCTAAAGGATCAGTAGCAGCACTTAAATCCTGAATAGCCTGATCAATGATAACGCCCAGGGTATCATATATCATTTCCTGGGTATCGAAAGCCGGATGTAAAACATTTTTATCACCCCTGAAAGATTCCCTGAAAGGCATATCACCAAAAACATCTGTTGCAATCCCCAGGGAAGTAGCAGTTAAAACTCGTCCAACTCCTGCATTATGAGGAGATTCTTCGGCTTCTGCTTTTTCGATCATGACTTTTGAATTCATCAATACTGTGGTGTAGATGCTGTTCCAGATATTATTTACATCTGAAGGTAATAATTGATACCGGGCTTCAGTAAACGCCTGACGGCTCACACCATCAAATTGCTGCATCCAGATATTGGTTGTAAGTACCAGATCGTTTCCAGCCATATTAAAGCCCAAAGCCTGTTCAATAGCGGGTAACATCAGATTAACAGGTACATCAGCAGGAGAGTCCGGATCGGTGTTGATACCTGTATCGATCCATTTTTCGCAAGAGGAAAGTATGAGGATAAAAACAAATCCTGATCCTATCGCTTTTAATATATTAATAATGTACTTTTTCATAATTACATAATTATTTATAAGGTTAATTAAAAGGTTACTTTAAAACCTATCACATAAGATTTAGTACCCGGGTTGTTAAAGTAATCCATACCCTGACCATTTATGGCTCCCTCAAGGTTTGTTTCAGGATCAATGCCTGTATAAGGTGTGTACAATAACAGGTTCTTCCCTGTAACATACAACTGAGCATCTTTCATGAAAGTCTTCTTCACCGGCAAATTATAGCTGAGAGTTATATCCCTTAATCTTACCCATCCGGCATGTTCCATAGCAGCTGATGTAGGTCCTCCTCCAAAGTTACTACCCATTCCTGTGTACCAGGCCTGGTCCAAAACAACCGGTGTTGTGTTTTGCTTTCCATCACTCACGGGATCTCCATTTGCATCAAGGTGTCCGTAAACACCATCAAAAACAACAATGTTCTCGGCGGGAGTCTGGTCAAAATCGATCGTTCCTTCCGGAGTATAATATACCTCGCGAGTTGCAGTCCGGCCCGATGTGCCGAAATAATTCATCGCAAAAGCTGTACCATTATACATCATGCCTCCATGTTTTATGTCCCACATGAATGACAATCCAATTCCTTTATAGGTAAATGTATTGGTAAAGTTACCCGTCCAGTCAGGAAGTGTGTTTCCAATTGGTACCATCAAACCGGTATTAGTCCAGGGGTATCCGTCACGATAACTGTCAGTAGGATCATCATTTATTAAGATCTTACCATCAGCATCTCTGTAATAGTCCAAACCAAATATACTTCCGTAATCCTGACCGGCAACGGCACGTACCTGTGGCTCGACAAATCCGCCTAAGAAAAGGTTATCTACCCCCTCAGCCAGTTTTGTAACTTTATTGCTCAATTGTGTAAAATTGACCAACAGATTCCAGGTGAAATCTGGTGTACTAATTATATTAGCATCAATACTAACCTCAATACCTTTTGATTCCATCGATGCGGCATTCAGGAATACTGAAGTAAACCCGGTTGAAGCAGCAATAGGTACAGGCATCAGCAAGTCCTTGTTTATGTTACTAAAATAAGAAAGATCTAAATTAATTTTATTCTTTAATAACCGCAGTTCCAGTCCAACTTCCCATGAATCCATAGTTTCATGCTTAAGATCGGGGTTTCCTAACCCTGAGCCAAGGGAAAAACCGGCCTGGCCCATATATGGAAATGTGACACCATTTGTCCATCCATCACCTGCACCGGCTTTATAGAAATAATTGGAAGTATTATACGGACCGGCTATGTTTGCAGTACGTGCAGCAGAAGCCCTTATTTTACCATATGATAATATGTTATTATCTTTAAGACCTCCCAGTTCTGTAAATACGAATCCCAAACTTACAGAGGGGTAGAAAGCCGACAGGTTCTTTTTCGGCATAGTAGTCGACCAGTCATTACGCCCGGTCAAACCCAAATATAACATGCGCTTGAATGAAAGGTGAAAATCACCAAAAAAGGCTGCTGTCCTGTAATTATTTACACCATCGCTGGTCGTATTGGTGGCTGTATTGGATAACTGATAGAAATCCGGAATTACCAGTCCCGTTGCATCCCCATACAAATACTTACTATATGTGGAATACATATTGTTACCCAATGTGACCTGAAGGCTAAAGTCATCAGAAATGTTTTTATCAAAGCTCAATAACAGGTCAGAGTTAAAGATACCTGCATAAGTCTGGTACTCATCATAATAACCAGCTGGATAAGCCCTTGAATTAATAGCAAACTTGTCGAGATATCTTCTGGTGTACCAGTCAAGACCTCCGGTATAATGTAAAGTTAAATAATCGGTAAATTTTACATTCAGGTCCAGGCTTCCAGTAAAACGGTTTACATTTTCATCATAAGCGATCATGTTTGACACCCAGTAAGGGTTGTCATAACCTCCGCCATTACGATAGTTACGCTGTGTCCCATCAGGGAATATATATCCGGCACTATTATCAAATGTTGATGCGGTTCTGAGAAGGCCTAACATGATACCTGATACGTTAGATCCTTTTTGTATCTGAGTAGCAACCGAATTTGTATAAGCAAAATCTCCACCAACAGTAACTTTCTTGGATAACTTTGTCGTTGCATTCAAACGCAATGTTGTTCTTCCATATTTATTATTAGGTACTACACCTTTCTGTTCAAGGTTTGATAAAGATAAGAAATAGCTACCCTGATCATTACCATTACTAACACTTAAACGATTATTGGTAGAAAAACCTGTCTGGAAAAATTTATACGGATCATAATATTGTGCAGGGGTTCCGTCGCCGGTTCCTTTAGGAACAAGCCTTCCCAGGGGATCCCATTTATATGTTGCATCCCCGTCATATTCCAGATCTGCAATTTTAGGTCCAAAGGAAGCGGCGTTACCACCCTGCCACACTCCATTGTTACCCTGGGCCCAGATTTTTTGACGATCCGGTAATTGAGAGACCTGATCCCAACCGACTGAAGTGTGAAATTCAATTTTTTGTGACTTAAGGCCTTTACCGCTTTTAGTGGTAATAATTATGGCACCGTTTGCTGCCCTTACACCATAAAGAGCTGTTGCAGCACCGCCTTTAAGTACGCTTATTGACTCAATATCATCAGGGTTAAGGTCAATAGAACGGCTTGATGTGGTTACACCATCAACGCCTCCTGAACCACCACCTGAAATAATCGGCATTCCATTAACAACAAACAAAGGTTGATTGTTCCCTGTAATGGAGTGTGCACCACGAATAGTCATATAGGTTGCTGCACCTGCATCTCCAGCTGAACTGATGATCTGAACTCCTGAAGTACGGCCAGCCAGTGAATTTACAATATCAGCATTAGGCTGACTGCTTATAACGTCGGTGTTAACACTCTGGATGTTATAACCTAGTTCTCTTTTTTCACGTGAAATACCAACCGCTGTAACTACAACTTCATTTAGTCCAACAATGTCAGATTGCATTGTGACATCAATGACTGAACGTCCGGCAATTTCAACCTCCTGGGGTTTCATCCCAATATAGGTGAATACAAGAGTGGTGGCAGCAGCCGGTGCATTAATGGTATATTTACCATTAACATCGGATAATGCACCTACAGTAGTCCCTTTAACAGTAACTGTAACTCCTGGGATCACTCCCTCCCCTTCAGCAGCGGAGGTAATTGTTCCAGTAATCACTTTTGTTTGCGCATATAAAGCTGAACCGCTTATAAACACAAGCAAGGCAATCAGTAGAGATAGTTTCTTCATACGAATTTAGATTTAGGTTTAAGTTAACAACAATAAAAATAGCTAAAGAGTTTAACTTTCCAAAAAATAAACCCATTATTTACAAATCCGACCAGCAATTATGTTATCCAAACATACAATATCATTGAAATTTTTAATCTTAGAACTGCATTTATTTATAATCAATAGACTTTATTTCACTCTAAAAACAATATATTAGCTAAATGACTTAAATCATATACACTGCTGATGTTTGTCTTCCTTATATTATAACATACTCATAATGAACTACGGCAAGCATTATGAACCGCACATTTTTTTGCCAGAGTCTATTTTGCAGAAATCATCCCGGATCTGGTCTCTTATAACCAATAAGTGTTGAGCTATCCTGTGAATTGGATTTCCTTATTTTATATACCAATAAAGATGGACCTGAAAGGACTATTCATTATTTAAATATATGTTTAATCAGAATTAAACATTATAGGTTTTGCTAACATGTATAGATTCCCTATATATATATGGCATGTACAGTGATTAAACAGGCATTTATTTTTCAGAAGGATGGTTTAACAGAAGTAACAGAAATATTATTTAATGACATTATTCTTCCTGAGTTCGGAAGCAGCAATACACAATTCGTTATACACATCCTGTCCGAATGCTCTTATAAAAGGTTCTTTCAGGAACTCATACACATGAACACCTTCATCATTCCCTTTTTGCCTTCCGGATGAACAGATAGCCAGTTCCACATAATTAACTGCACGGAAATCAGAATAATATTTCATTCGCGCCGGAAACAAGTGGCATGACAGGGGCTTTTGAAATGATACTGCACCTTCTGACCATGCCTTTTCAATACCGCACATGTAAATGTTGTCACTCATTATTGTATAGGCACATTCCTCATTCCCGATAAGTGGAGTAACTATATCATTATCAGAGTCAGTAACGCTTGTGCCTTTTGCCTCAATAGCAGAAATGCCTTCAGTTCGCAAATATGATCTGACGACAGGCCATATATTATTAAGAATATCAGCCTCCTCGTCACTCAAGGGAGCACCTGAATCACCGTAGCGGCAACAGTTACCCAGGCAGACCGGCAGATTACACCTGAATTTCTTCTCAAGCAGATCGAGACTGAATATGATATCGTTAATTCGCAGCATCTTAATTAAAAGTAAATTTTGCCTTTACTACCTCTGTGGTTCTCTGTGTTACCGCCTCAGGAGGAACTCTGTGCTACTCTGTGTAACCAATAAGAACTTACACAGAGTTACACAGAGGATGCACAGAATGACACAGAGATTCTAAACAAGTATTTTACCGGTCATTTCTTTTGGTATATCAACGCCCATAATCGTGAGAAGCGTTGGTGCCAAATCAGCCAGTATGCCCTCTTTTATTCCTTTATAGTCATCGCTGACAAGTATGCATGGAACAGGGTTAAGAGAATGAGCCGTATTTGGTGATCCATCCTCATTCAAAGCATGGTCAGCATTACCATGGTCAGCAATGACCAATATATCATATCCGTGCTGATGAGCCTCTTTTATAACAGCGCCTGCACATTCATCTACAGTTTTAACTGCCTTTTCGATAGCCTCATAAACACCTGTATGGCCCACCATATCACCATTTGCAAAATTGAGACAGATAAAATCAAATTTTTCTGTTCTGACTGCATCGATTACAGCATCCCTTACACCATACGCACTCATCTCAGGCTGGAGATCGTATGTAGCTACTTTAGGGGAAGGAATAAGTATTCTTTCTTCATTCCTGAATTTCTCTTCCCTTCCTCCGGAAAAGAAAAATGTGACATGCGCATACTTTTCTGTCTCCGCAATCCGAAGCTGATGCTTCCCGGCATCTGCAAGTACCTCACCGATTGTATTATCAGCATTTTCCTTTGGATATATAACATGCAATCCTTTGAATGTGGCATCATAAGGAGTCATGGTACAATAATATAAAGGCATGGTCTTCATCCCATTTTCAGGCATATCCTTTTGAGTGAGTGCAATTGTAAGTTCTTTAGCCCTGTCATTCCTGAAGTTGATGAAGACAATAACGTCTCCCTCTTCCACTGTCCCAACGGGATTACCCTTTTTATCAGTGACAACAATCGGATTCATGAATTCATCGGTGATATCATTATTATAAGATTGCTGCATAGCTTCCAGGATATTTTCAGTGGGAGTGCCTTTGCCATTGACAACCAGATCATACCCCACTTTAACTCTTTCCCATCGCTTATCACGATCCATGGCGTAATATCTGCCAATAAAGGACGCCACTTTACCATTAGACTTAGCAAGGTGATCCAGCAGATTCTTCATATAACCCTTACCACTGTGTGGGTCCGTGTCTCTTCCATCACCGAACCCATGGATAAATACTTTTTTTAACCTGTAATCCATGGTCATGTCACAAAGTGAGTAGAGGTGTTTATCGAGAGAATGCACACCACCGTCAGATAACAAGCCCAGAAAATGCACCTGTTTATCATTATCTCTGGCATATGAGAATGCATCAGTAAGTATCTTGTTTTTTTTAATTGCTCCCGTCCTGCACTCATTATTGATTTTAACCAGATCCTGATATATGACCCTTCCGGCACCTATATTGAGGTGACCTACTTCCGAGTTTCCCATTTGTCCGTCAGGCAGTCCGACATCCTCACCGGATGCATGAAGCCTTGAAGAAGGATAGTTATTTTTATAATATGTAATATTAGGAGTTGGAACCTGGCTTATCACGTCAGCCTTTGAACCATCTCCTATTCCCCAGCCGTCCAGTATCATTAATAATGTTTTCTTGTCTTTCATATTTTTATATGTGTCTTAGGTGCTTTTATCAGCCGTAGTAATATTTAACTAAATAAAGTACTCTTGTTGATAGTACGTAACGGGGTACAAATTTAATTAAAAAACAGTAACTGCGATCCTGTTGATATTATCTCCGGCCTCAACCCGCTTTCACCGACGATTGGAAAAGGCTGTTTAAAAAGCTATTTTTAACCGCAAAGGACGCAAAGCCCACCTCCGCAAAGTACGGTGGGTAATACAGGCGCAAAGGACGCAAAGGCAATATTTTGACATTAAATACTTTGCGATCTTGGCGCAGATCCTTAGCGAACTCAGCGGTTATTGGATTTCATCTATTGATACAGCCTCATTATCTATTGGTAAAGTCAATTTATTTCTTTATGGCATCCACCTTAATTCTGAAGTTGCTGATATCACATGTTTTTTCAAAAGGTATATCCCTGCCAACATAGTTATTCCACTCCTGCTGCGTCATATTCCTGGTTAAGTTATCACAGAAATTGACAGCAAGATAGTCGGCATTGGTTGGACGGCTTATCAGGTTCCTGCTTCCTTCGAATTCACCGGAGACAATAAATTGTCCGTCCGGACTAAACTGCATAACAAGCACCACTCCATCATTATCACTAAAGGTGACAGGCAGGTCAGACAGGTCCTCAGGATTTTCTATATTGAACAGTTTTATTTTCCTGTCATTACCAGCTGTTGCCATTTGCTTCAGCCTGGTATTGAACTGAATATCATTAATCTGCGAATCATGTGCAATAATCTCTGATATCTTTCTATGTGCGGCTATATCCCATAATTCCACTTTACCGGTTGCATCACCAAGTGCGAGCAGATTATTCCCGGGATCAAACCTTATTGCCCTGATGTCTCTATCCTTCGTATCAATACTGAATTTATCCTCATTGTTTCCAGGGTTCCACACAATCACTCCTCCTTCTTTGCTAATCCCGGCCAGATGCTTCCCGTCTCCTGAGAGATCGATTGAAGTAATGTGGACTGATCCGTCTGTAACGTCCGTACTGGTGCGCACCGCAAGATCCCATTTCAAAACTTTTCCATCGAGCGCTGCTGAATAAAGAAACTTACCATCATAGGAAAAGACCAGGGAATTTATCTTACCAGCATGTCCCTGCAGATTATACTCCTGGTTATCTGGTTTAAGCGGGATCATCCTGATAACAGAGTTTTCGCCTCCACAGGCAAGCCACGAGTCATCGGGACTAACAGCCAGGACATCCATTATTTCTGATCCGGAATAAATAACCTGAACGGTCCTGTTTGCTCCATCGAGTGACCACTTAATGATCTTCCCATCTGATCCTGAGGTATAAAATTCATTACTTGCAGGAGCGAAAGCAATGCTCTTGATATCTCCCTCTTGTCCCCTGAACGATTGATAATATTTGTCACCATCTCTCCGGGCAACATCATATAGCCCGGCAAAAATATCTGCATCATTCTCCGGACCATTATTATTCCTGTTGAACAAAAAGGCCTGGAAAGCAAGAGCTGCCTTAAGCCCTTTTTGTTCCGCAAACTGCAACGACCTTATTGCCATAGATTTACCTACTGATAACATTCTGAGGTGATGAGTCTGCTCTTTTTCTTCTACAGCCATCTTCTCATTTTCCAAAGCCACTTCCCTTTCACGTAATGCCAGGTATTTCTCCTGGTTGGCAATTTTTGCGCTATTATCTGCCTCCTGCGCCACCTGTTCTGCTTCTTTGGCATCTGTGATAGCTGCAGTTCGTTCTGCAGCTGCGACCAGTGCAATAGAATCAGCTTTGATCTTCTGTTGTTCAGCTTTGGTTCTTTCAACCTGCGCCAGTGCCCTGGCTCTGTCTGAAGCGCTCTTGCGAACGATTGCAAAAAGCATAAAAGAGAGTGAGACAATAACTGCGACACCCAGTCCTGAAGCAATTACTCGTGTCCTTTTTATCTTCTTCCTTTGCGATCTTAGCTTGGTCTCCTCTTCTTCCAGGTATTCTTTTTCGCTGGTTCTCAGGTAAACCATAGCTCTTTCAAAAGCAGGATTATATCTTTCGGCCCAGGCAAGCGTAGGTTTGTTTTCTTCCCTCCAGTTGACAGCCATCTGCAGATCAGGCGGCCTTAGAATACCCGTTTTTCCCTGTTGGTACATTGCTGAAGCTTCAGAAAGCCTCTTATACATCTGAACTGAGGATGATTCTTCATCAACCCAATCCCTTAGCCTGTCCCAAAGATTAATCAGGCTCTCATGGGAAATATCTATTATTGACTCTTCTGTAATTGGGAGATCCAGCCGTGGTGTAAGAAAAGAGCGGGAAGGCACCCTGAATTTTTCAATCACATCATAAAGTTCCTCCTCATTACAACCGGCAATAGATGTAATTGTTTCAACATCATCGGGACGTCTGTAACCCTTATTATCTGATCCCTTACCGGTTATTATCTTAAACATGGTGCGGCAAATCTCTTTGCCGCGATTATCAAGCTCATCGTATGCTTCATTGGCATGCATTGACATGGCTCTTTGCATGGTACCAACCGATTCATAATCCACCTCGCCAACCGGCCTGTCTGGTTCGTTCATCCTCAACCAGTGATCATAAGTTCTCATCATCACATGCTGAAGTACGGGAAGCTGATCAGATTTATTACCTATATCGTTAAGAAGGGTTTCAACGAGTTGAGGGTCGATCTTATTCCCTGCATATTTCACCGGGCCTTCAATTACCTTCCTGTAGTTATCCTTCCCCATCAGGGGAACCAGGTAATTACTGCCATTGATCAATCGCGTAAGTTCTTGATATTGTGCGCATTCCCCAATATAGTCGGAACGCATTACAACAACAGTAAAGATATTTACCGATAACTCGCTTACAGCTTTGACAATAAAGTCAACAAACCTTGCAGCTACAGGCATTGCATTACTTGGTTTACCCTGTGGGTTAAACCTGAAAAGCTCTTCAAACTGATCAACGACCATAAGAATCTTCTCATCGGACCTGATCATAAGGCTTTTTGCCGCTCCTGATATTCCCTCCGGATTATTATGGAGTTCGGACAGGACTTTTACTTTCTCAGGTCTTACCTGACCCCGGGCTTCGATATCGTCCGCAAGCGCGTCGGCAAGATTTCCGAAAGGATCGTTTCCGGGCCTGAAAGACATGATCCTCCATTCCGATGGATTATCTGAATTACTTCCTTTCAATTTTGGAAGAACACCACTGTGCACAAGTGATGATTTACCGCTTCCGGAGGCACCAATTACCGTAACAAACCTGTTTTGCAGTAACTTTTTTAACAGTACCCCGCTCTCTTCTTCACGCCCGAAGAATAATTCACTTTCTCCCGGGGAGAAAGGCCTTAATCCGGGAAATGGATTGAAATTCTTATCTTCTCTTTTTGGTCCCATTTTCTCTTTTATCCTTACAATGTCCTTTAATTACATTATATCCTACGCAACTTTATTTTTCAGTTAGACTCATGCTTTGAATCTCACTGGCATCAATATATTTCATGATCACCCCGGAGGAGCCGGGGAAACGATCAATAAATTCATCCAAAATCTTTAATGGCAATAAATAACAGGGTTGATCATCATCAAGGTTTTCACCTGTCTCGCCGGGGAAGGTTTCCTTATCATAGAAAAGAATAGATCTTTCAGCCAGGCCATCGGTAGACAAAGGCCATAAAACAGCTCCCTCAGGATAGTTATTAAGGACTGAATTGATGCTGCTCTCATAACTCATATTCTCAGCAAGTCCTATAAGATTATCTTCAACTAAACCCTTAAAACAACCAGCCAGAAAAGTCACCTTTTCATAAAGCAGAGACTCCTGTTCTCTCTCTCCCCTGATTATTATATCCAGCCTGTTCTTAACCAGGTCAGGGATTCTTGTTGTGACAGACTCATAAAGTTTCATATCTGACCTGGCAATCAATCGTGCAACTTCCTCCTGAATAATTTCATCGGGACTAAATAACATGGCAATAACTGACTCTTTCATTTTTTCTCCTTCAATCCCCGGGATTGATCTGAGAGTACAGACTTTTGTCCACAGACTAATAAGATTGTAATCGCGATTTAAAAGATCATCAAGCAGTCCATGGTATTGCGGAACATGACCACGAAAAAACCTGTGAAGAGTCCTTATCTTATTTTGTTTCGGAACATCATCAAAATAGGATATTAACAGGTACTTGATTGATTCATCCATCATCATATCAATCATCTCCAAAGCATAATTGGTACTTTCGATTGTCTCAATATCAATGGTTTTCTTCAGACTGTCTATAGAAGCGCTATCGTATATGACTGCCAGAATATTAAAAAGGAACTTTTCCCATCGTTCAGTTTCTTTCTTCATCACGCGCAGAAGGAAGTTGTCAAGCTGTTTTTCCAGGCAGATTTTAGCTGACAGGTTCCAGGTAAGGTATCCGATTGTTTCTGAGACAAGCTGAAAGAGACGATTCCTTTCCTCAGGTACCGGTTGAAAATCAGTCCGGATAAGACAAGTTAGAGCTTCCTCTCTGAGTAATCGTGAATTTGACCATATTCTTGAAAAAAGAAATCCTTTGCTTTCTTCATTGCCGATATTCCCAAGCAATCGCAAAATTATCAGGGAAACTGCTTCATTACCAGAACTCACAAGGTAAGTTCGTATCAATGAGCTGGACGCCTTCTCTCCGAATACTTTAAAGACAGCGATAACATCCTTTTCTAGCCCGGTTATGCTTAAACATTCACATACCTCTGGTAACAGGTCAGATATACTGAACTTTCCGATAATATGTATAGCCTGTCGTTTTGATTCAATGCGATTATCCCTTAAGAGTCTCAGTATCTCAGATGTCTGTGGCATACGTGGACCTGATAACAGGTTTTTTACCCGTTGCTCCCAGGAATTGTTAGCTTCTTTATCAGATTTATTCTGCTTCAATAACTCAGATATTTCAGTTGCCTTATGCCTTATCTCTTTGTCAATGGCAACTGTACCCACAATTCTTCTCAGTGCAGGAAGCATACTAACATCATTGTTTTTTAAAGTCCTGGTAAACAGAGTTTCAAAATAGAGTTTGTTTCTTTTTCGCTCGAGGATCGAAAAGTCACCCGAGATCAGATTGAAATAATCGCGTTTAAATGTAAGAGATGCCGCAAACCTGTTGCCATACATTACTTCATTCCAGTCCTCGCCCCTGTCCGGTTTTCTCTTCTTTATTTCTTCCAGGGCATTATGTATTGATTTCCTGTATTCTGAATATACCTTAAGGGCAACAAAGATCCAGGCCAGAATTATAAATAACAGGATGACAGAAAAATGAATAAGTCTTATGAAACCCAACATCCCAATACCTGAAAGAATCAGTCCTGACGAGAATATTGCAATCTCATTAAAGCTACCACTCATATTGGGTTTATCATTATGCCTGATCTTACCATCAATAGTCAGGTAAATGATATTATAAGATGGAGTCTCAACGGTATCTTTCAGTACCTTCGAAAACAGCCTGCTGAGGGCTAATAATATGAAGAATATTAGAAATCCGCTTGCCGATTCATGTGTATAACCGAGGATTGTTCCGGTTGTTACAGCTATTCCGGTGAAAATAAAAAGTAGCACCGGTAAAATTATCAGGCTTGATCGCAGACCATAATTATGCAAAATAACTGAAAAGACAAAAAGTTTACCCAGGAGAATAAGGATCATCATACTCCCTGTAAAAAGCCCGAGGAATTTTGCCAGTTCTCCTGCTTCAGGATACTGCTCACGGGTAACAGCCAGAAAAGAATACTGAACAAAAAACAGTGTCATCACTGAAAGAGCAATAAATATCCCTATCAGTCGCACAGAACGGTCTTCAATAAAGAGTCTGAAAACTGATCTTTTTTCTTCCTCTCCGGCAGGTATTTCTGCATTTTCATCACTTAACACCTGCTTATTGGTATTAACTATCTGAATTACAGTTGCAATAAGAGCAGCAATAGCTCCTGCTAAAAGAATATAATGAGTGCGTAATCCGAATGACAGCAATAAAGGAATCAGGAAACAAATAAAAATAATGCCGGCAATAAGCCCTTTATCGGTTATACCAAAAGACTTCTTATTTTGACTGATACTCAGCATTACCTCGGACCTTGTCCTCAGCCCCATCATGACCAGGATATTTAAAGGCCCAAGTAGTGCGAAGAAAACAAAGATTATTACAACTGACATAGTTTTGACCAGGATAATCCAGATCGCAAAAGTCACCAGCGTAACAAATAACAGGCCCGAAATTTCCAGAGTCCTGAATTTAGTCCTGGTCTGTAACCATTTGTAGGAGGAGATAAATATTATTCCTGCCAGCCCCGAAACAACATAGCCCCTTGCAAGCATCTTTTCATCAAATACCGAGAGGAAGAGCGAATGAGCAGATATATCGAAAGCCCCGAGAAAAATGCCCAGGAAAAAGGACTGGACAAGGAGCATAGATAAAACAGGGTTTTCCCCTGATCCTGCTTTATGTGAAGCGAACAACCATTCACTCATACTTTGCCATATTACATATTATAAGTTACTAAAATAAACATTTAGGGATTAGCTAATTTCTGTAGTTATTAACATTACCGGCTGGTAATTAACTATCTCCGGGTCAGAACTGGTGAAAAGATATCAGATTTTGAGTTTGGATCTCACAATAGAGCACAATAATCTTAAATCCAGAGGAAAACCGTCGACTACAATATCTGCCTTCTCGTACCAGTATTCACGGATGGCAAGTTTTTCCTTTATGAACCCGAGAAGAGTATCCCCTGACATATCTTTTATAAGCGGTCTTTTCCCGGTTGATCTTGAAAGTCGGCTCTGCAACTGTACCGGATTGAGTTTCAGATATATAGTCAATCCAGTGGCAAGCATGAAATCTATATTATCACTATGGCATGGAGTGCCACCACCTGTAGAGATTACAATATCATTTTCAAGTTCAGTATTCTTCAGAGCCTCGGTTTCCTCTTTCCTGAAATATTCCTCTCCCTGACTGGAGAAGAGCTCAGCTATTTTCATACCTGATTTCTGCTCAATTTTCCTGTCAAGGTCTAGGAATGACCAGCCAAGAAGAGTCGCCAGCTTCCTTCCTGCAGTTGTTTTTCCGCTTCCCATAAAACCAATAATGTATATTTTACGGTTATAGGACATCACAATTCCAGTTTCATCTGTGCAGGATCATCATTTACCGGGTGTTGCGGTGGTTCCTCCTCAGGCTCTTCCTCCTGCAAGGATGGGGTTTCCTTTTTTAGCACCGGTTCTATCTGAGTTATATTATCAACCATAAAACTGGTGATCCTTTTACCTTTTGCCTTATAGCTTTTCACTCCAATGAATTCTGCAACCTCAATGATCTCTGTTTCACGATCCTTGTGCTTGCCGCCAAAATGAATCTCCAACCTTGGGTATTCAACCTCAGTAATACTTATCATCCTTGAGTCCGGATCTTCGTTAATAAAACAGAGAGGCTTTTCCGACACTTCAATTGAGAACCGTTTAACATAGTAGTAATTCTGTTCTGCATCCCAGTAAACAGTGGAATAGACTTTCTCAGGCCGGAATTTTTCTATGACGAGAATATTATCTTCAAAGTGGTTCGAAAGATCGAATCCGGTAACCCTGAAATAACCGTTTTTAGTAATGACGAGTATCTTGTCATCGGCACTGAATTCACCAAGGTATGTTCCCCTTGCATCAACATTCAGCCTGAAGACGGCATCATCGAACCAAATTTTTCTTCCTCCAAGGGTTGACAATCCCTTCTCTTTCAGGGTTATCTTATGGACAGCGTTCCTGGTAAGTATATTACCCATTGAAGATTTACCCTTTATTGCCAGTTGACCGAAATCGAATTCGAATATTAGTTTTTTAAGACGGGCTTTGGGTTTATGATGGACTCTTATTACCTCTGCTTCTCCGTTCGGATTTGCACTCAGATAGACTATCCTGGACCCTGCCTTCCCTCGTGTAAGATTATACTCTTTATCGCGTGTAAGTCCCGATATGGCACATCTCTTTGCCAGCAGAGGGCCATCTTTTCCATCCTGGTATATTATGTTATAAATAGTCCTCTCATCATTTTTAAGAAAGATCTGGGCATAAAGAATATCATTACCCACAAATACCTTTTCTGCGACCCTTGTTACAAGGTACACACCATCTTTCCGAATCGCAATTACATCATCAATATCTGAACAATCGCAAATGAATTCATCTTTCTTAAGACTGGTTCCGATAAAGCCTTCCTTGTAATTGATATAGAGCCTTGCATTATTGGCTACCACTTTTGTTGCCTCAATGGTATCAAAGCTTCTGATCTCTGTTTTTCTTTCCTTTCCCTTACCGTATTTCTTCTTTATTTGCCTGAAATAATTCACCGTATAAGGGATGATATTTCCCAGGTGATTCTTTACCTCTTCCAGTTCGGATTCCAGACCTTTGATGTGTTCATCTGCTTTATTAGCGTCAAACTTTGAAATCCTCTTTATCTTTATTTCGGTTAGTTTAATGATATCTTCCCGTGTTACCTCCCTGAGCAGCAGCTTCTTGAAGGGATCAAGCCCTCTGTCAATGGCTGTAATTACGGCTTCCCATGTTTCACACTCCTCTATATCACGGTATATCCTTTCCTCGATAAATATCTTTTCGAGCGACGACATATGCCACTCCTCCTCAAGCTCTCCTTTCCTGATCTCCAGTTCTGATTTCAGAAGCTCAACTGTCCTGTCAGCTGAATGCCTGAGGATGGTGCTTACCCCCATGAATGATGGTTTGTCATCCACCACGACACAGGTGTTGGGCGATATGGAATATTCACAGTCAGTCAGTGCATATAGCGCGTCGATGGTTTTGTCAGGTGATACGCCGGGAAGAAGGTGAACCAGTATCTCCACTTTTGCCGAGGTATTATCATCAATCTTTTTGATCTTGATCTTACCTTTTTCGTTTGCTTTAATTATTGATTCAATGAGAGTAGTTGTTGTCTTTCCGAAAGGGATCTCATTAATTACAAGTGTTTTCTTATCAAGTTTATCAATTTTCGCCCTGGCCTTTATAACACCACCACGCTGTCCATCATTATACCTCGATACATCGACCATTCCACCAGTCGGGAAATCGGGATAGATGACAAAGTCCTTGCCCTGCAGATAATCTATCGATGCATCAATAAGTTCAATGAAATTATGTGGCAATATTTTAGATGCCAGCCCCACAGCAATACCTTCTCCTCCCAGGGCCAGTAGCAGGGGAAATTTAACAGGCAGGGTGACTGGTTCCTTGTTGCGTCCGTCGTATGACAGTTTCCATTCTGTGGTCTTGTGGTTGAAGACCACGTCAAGTGCAAATTTAGACAAGCGGGCTTCGATGTACCTGGGGGCTGCGGCACCGTCACCGGTAAGCAGGTTTCCCCAGTTACCCTGGGTCTCCACAAGAAGTTCTTTCTGTCCAAGCTGTACAAGAGCATCACCAATTGATGCATCACCATGGGGATGGAACTGCATTGTGTGGCCAATAATGTTTGCTACCTTATTATAGCGGCCGTCATCCATCCTTTTCATGGAATGAAGAATTCTCCTCTGCACAGGTTTCAGGCCATCATGCAGGTGGGGAACAGCTCTCTCAAGGATTACATATGAAGCATAATCGAGAAACCAGTCCTGGTACATACCGGATAAAGCAGTTACGGTATGCAAAGCAGTCGGGCCTGCTGGTGTCACTTCAGTATTTTCCTTACCACTGATATCAATTTCTTCTTCCATAAACATTCCGGTACTTCTGACAGGCTTTCTGTCACAGGTCTATTTCTTCTTCAACTTTATCTTCTTCAATCCTGAGGTTATCAATGATAAAATCCTGCCTTTCAGGTGTGTTCTTACCCATAAAAAACTCCAGGAACCCATTAACTGAATCGTTCCTTTTCATCCTGACTGGTTCAAGTCTCATATCTTTCCCGATGAAATGAACGAATTCATCAGGCGAGATCTCTCCCAGTCCTTTAAATCGCGTAATCTCAGGATTAGGCCCCAGTGCCCCAATTGCCCTGGCTTTCTCCTCAGGGGAATAACAATACCTTGTATCTTTTTTATTACGAACCCTGAAAAGAGGTGTCTGTAGTACATAGACATGCCCTTTACGAACTAGGTCAGGAAAAAACTGAAGAAAGAAAGTAAGAAGAAGGAGTCTGATATGCATCCCGTCAACGTCAGCATCAGTGGCTAATATAACATTGTTATATCTGAGGTTTTCAATACCTTCCTCAATATTCAGTGCGGCCTGAAGAAGATTGAACTCCTCATTTTCATATACAATCTTTTTGGTAAGTCCAAATGAGTTGAGAGGCTTGCCTCTCAGGCTGAAAACAGCCTGAGTCTCCACATTTCTAGACTTGGTAATGGATCCGCTGGCAGAATCACCTTCAGTGATAAAAATTGTAGAATCAAGCTTGTTATCATCATTTGTATTATAATGAATACGACAATCCCTTAACTTTTTATTATGCAGGCTGACTTTCTTCGCCTTGTCCCTGGCCAGTTTCTGTATCGAAGAGATAGCCTTCCTCTCCTTCTCAGAATCCTGTATTTTCTTTAAGAGTATCCTTGCTGTTTCAGGATTCTTATGAAGATAATCGTTCAGCTGCTTTTTAATAAACTCCGTAACAAAATTTCTTACAGAGGGTCCTGCGGGGCCCATATCTTTTGAGCCCAGTTTGGTTTTGGTCTGTGATTCAAATATAGGTTCCTCTACTTTTATGCTTACTGCCGCAATAATTGACGATCTTATATCAGAAGGATCATAATCTTTCTTATAAAAGTCACGAATAGTTCTTACTATTGCTTCACGGAATGCCAGCAAATGTGTACCGCCCTGGGTAGTGTTCTGACCATTTACAAAACTATAATAATCCTCCCCATATTGCAGGCCATGGGTTATGGCAATCTCAATATCATCACCCCTTAGATGAATAATCGGGTATAATCCCTCCTTATTCATATTCTCATTCAGGAGATCTACAAGTCCGTTACGTGAAAAGAACTTATTACCGTTAAATGTTATTACCAGTCCGGAATTAAGGTATACGTAGTTCTTTATCATTGTCTCCACGTATTCCGATATATAGTAGAAATTCCCGAACATCTGTTCATCAGGCTGAAAGATCACCTCAACTCCATTATCCTCATCGGTTTTTGCCAGGGTTGATTCTTTTACCAGATTACCACAAGAAAATTCACACACCTTAAGCTGTCCATCCCGTATTGAACGTATTGTGAATGATGCTGAAAGAGCATTTACTGCCTTCACCCCAACTCCGTTCAAACCAACTGACTTCTTAAATGCCTTTGAATCATACTTTGCCCCGGTATTCATTTTTGAAACGACATCCAGCACCTTACCAAGCGGTATTCCACGCCCAAAATCCCTTATTTTGACCTCCTTACCACTTATTGCTACATCGATCCTCTTCCCGTTTCCCATCATGAATTCGTCAAT
This sequence comes from uncultured Bacteroidales bacterium, assembly GCA_963843635.1. Classification (GTDB taxonomy): domain Bacteria; phylum Bacteroidota; class Bacteroidia; order Bacteroidales; family VadinHA17; genus LD21. Next base: position 42,737 of record CAWJLF010000006.1, read on the forward strand.
GGAATTATCCATAACCTCTTTCACCAGAACATATATCCCATCATCCTGGGACGATCCGTCACCCAGCTTCCCGATGTACATACCCGGACGAAGACGGATGTGTTCCCTCCACTCTAATGTTTTAATATGTTCTTCCGAATAACCTACTGACATTTTGCAGAATTTTGCGCAAATATAACTAATTAGAAGTGCTGTTATAATCTAATTTTTCAACAATCGACCTTTATCCTGATTGGATAAAAAAGGACAAACCAGCTGTTAATAAAATATTTAGCTGATTGATTGATGATTATATTAAATGCAAGAGTGTTGATAAATGGTAAAGGAATTTCCTTAATATATTTATCAGATCTTTAAACCGGCATCCTTCCTTAAATTATCAACTACTTTGTCTGACTTGTTGTTTTGTATCATCATAAAAAGATAAACCGGGATGCCGATAAGCATCAGAATAAATCCGTACATCACCACTTTCTGCCCTGTTCCGTATATTGCATAAATTGAATAAATAAATGCAAGGAGAGCCACAAAAGAATTCTTCAGAAAATTAAATATATTGAAGTCCTTCGAATGGGCCTTAAGGAGCAGGATATCCGCCGCGGCCGAGAAGGCATAAGCTGGCAGGAATGATAATGTGGCAAGTAACAACATGAAATTAAATGCTGATGTCAATGAACCGACATAGTTCAGTGTCAGTAGCAAATTTGCGGCTACACCGCTTATTAAGAGAGATGCCACTGGAGTCTTAAACCGAGGATGTAACTTTCCAAACACTTTGGGAAATAACTTGTCAGTTGAAGCTCCATAAGCACTTCTTGCAGTTGTCAGAACCCATCCTGAAGTAGCTCCAAGAGCAGATATTATGGCTCCTGCGGCTATAAAATTTCCTCCCCAGGTACCCCCTGTGGCTTTATTTATAATATCCGCGAGAGGAGCTTTTGATTCTGCCAGCGTTGACTGGTCAAGAACACCCATCGCTACCACCGATACTGTTATATAGACCAGTGCGGTAAGAAGAGTTCCTATTATGGTACTCCTCCTGATATTGACTTTGGGATTTTTTATCTCTCCGGCAGGAACCGTGGCACTTTCAATACCCACAAAAGCCCAAAGTGCTATGGCTATAGCTGCAGGAAGAGTATCCATACCAGAGACCTCCGGCCTTGATACTGTCTTAAGCATTTCAGGGTTGAAATGGAGGGCAGCGAGCACAATAAAAACCCCAAGTGCCCCTACTTTAAGTACAACTGTAATAATGCTCACAATACCTGCCCCTTTGACACCCAGAATATTAATAATAGTGAAAACCCATAACGCGCCTGAGGTTATCAAAAAGGCCAAAACAGGTGTGTCAGCAGCAGGTACAAAGTAGGTAAAATATAGCATGAAAGCTGTTATTATGGCAGCGTTGCCCACCCATGCTCCTATCCAGTAAGTCCAGGCTATAAGAAAGCCGGCAAAATCTCCGAAAGCTGCCCTGGTATATACTATGGGTCCTCCTGTTCGCGGCATGGCAGTACCAAGGCTTGCAAAACTGAGTGCTATCAGTATCGATCCCAGAGAGGTAATCACCCACGCTATTATCGATGTTTTCGGGTTTGATGCCAGGGCCAGTGAAGCAGCAGATGTGAAGATCCCTGAACCAATGCAGTTACCGACTACGATTGCAATTGCAGCGACAAGCCCAAGCTCTCTTTTTAATTGTATCTTTTCCGGACTCTGAAATTCATTGCTCTTGCTCATCTGTGCACTTATTATTCTCAATAGAATTTACAATTATAAGTAAATAGTTCTAGAATCAGCCAGCTTTATATTGAAGATCATTAAAATCCTGTCTGGACCAGATTTCCAGTTACTATTAAATAAAAATAACAAACTATATATTACTCGAGTATCTTCATCTGTTTCATAAGGAATACAGCATTCATCTTCTGTGTTATACCTTCATGAAGCTTATAATCGAACCTAATATTTTGCCCGTCAATCTCAATTTCGAAGCACTTATTAATAACCTTCCCCGGCCTTTCTTCCTCCATCTTCCCGAGGGATGTATCGTGTGTTGCTATTAAACCCGTTCCCCCTTTGTCGACGATCCTGAGTAAAAACAGTTTGGAACCGGCACTCTTATCCTCAGAATTGGTCCCCTTCAAAATTTCATCGAGAATTATAAAAACAGGCTCCCCATTCTCAACCTTTGATTTCAATAACTTGAGCCTTTTTAACTCAGCATAAAAATAGGATTCATTATCTGACAAGGAATCGGTTGTTCTCATGCTTGTAAATAGCCTGGCAGGACAAAAGCTCATCTTGGACGCGCAAACAGGAGCTCCTGCCATAGCTAGGATATAATTAATGGCCACTGTTCTGAGAAATGTACTCTTCCCGGCCATATTGGCACCGGTTATAATACACACAGTGCCCCTGCTGCCCAGGTAAAAATCATTACAAACTCTCCTGGTTTCATCCAGAAGCTGATGGCCAAGATCTTTTGCATCAATCTGTGAAGATGCATCAGAAATTTCAGGATAAACATAACCGGGATTATTAAATGCATAGTTGCCCAGACTGATGTATGCGTCTATGCGTCCGGCCATCTCAAGCCAGGTGGGGAAAAGGTCTCTGTTCTCCGCTTTCCATTTCTCAAGCCGGTAAATACATTGATAGTCCCACATGAACATTCCATTGAGCAAAACTCCGGCTATCATATTAATCCTGCTGTCGAAAGCCTGTATCAAATCTCCAAGTTTCTTCACTGCAATATCAGCCGAGACTATATTCCCGGCAATACCCGACCTGATCCTTTTAAGTTCAGATGATTCGAAATCTTCATTCTTAAATACTTCCAGCAGACCCTTAAGTGACTGCAAAAATTGGTTCCTTTTTGTGAGAGCAATATGTATCCTATTCGAACTCTTCAATCCGGCAGCAATTTGAAACAGATTAATTAGAAATATTAATGTAAATACCTGGTAAGCCAATAATCCAGTAACAGCCAATATGAATGTAACAGTTGCTGCCAGAGGAAGAAGATAAAGTAAAATTATTTTTACCCTGGATGAACTAATGGAGCTTGATTCTGCCATCCACTCCAGCAGTGATGATATCTCTTTCTTTTCCAGGGGTGCTCCCATACCCGTGGCCATGAATTCATGCCTCCATTTTTCCCTTCCGGCCAGTTCCTCTATTATTTGTTGCCGTGATATAACCTCATCTGAAAGAGCATAAGGATCAGACAACCATTCAGCAAGGATATCTCTTCCATACTCTGTAACTGTCCTGTTGAGATACTGAAAAAGGGATTTTTTACCAAATAGATCTACATCCCATGAAAAATCGTGATGGATATTAATATATGAGCTCCCCGGATTAAAAGCTGAAATATCTCCTTCAAGGGCATTCGCCTCATTCTGATTGATAATTGCCAGGTTGTTAAGAAAATTTTTCCGCCCGGTATGGAAAGAGTAAATCTTCACCATTCCCAAAAATGCAATTATAACAACTAACAGCAGTAGTATTCCTATATGGGTATTTCTTGTAAAACCGAACCAGAGAACAACCAATCCTCCAAAAAAGATGATGAGCCTGGCCAACGAAAATAACAGAAGAAGCCTTTCTTCTCTTGCCTCCATTGTCCTGTATTTTCCGACAGCCTCGAGGTATCGTTGAATATTTTGTTGTTGTACCATATTTTATATTGCTATAGCAACTACCTTCATTACACTACTGTTTGTATAAAAATCACTTCCATACAAGTCGAAATTCCAGGTCCATTCATCTCTCATTATGCTGTCAGGCAGACTGGTAAGAAGAGTGGTCACAGTATTTGATTCTCCATTTTTATCTGTAAATATCTCAGCATAATCTGTTATTAAAACAGAATTATGTTTTTTCAGAAAATTTATGTGCTTTTCCTGTATCTCCGTCCTGAACCTTAATAATTCTTCTTCAGTCGCCGTGGTCCTCCTCCTTATAAGTTCAATAATACGTACCTCCAGCTGCGTAAGAATATTGAGTGAAATTACCAATCCGGGATCTCTGCCTGCTACAAATTCAGGAACGACGATATCGGATAATGCAGTTTTTCTTCTTAACAGAGAAAACCCACCTGCTTTTTTCCAGACTTCACTAATCAGACCACCTGTGGCATCAGTTTCAATCAGTTCTATATTGTCTATTCCTTCCGTCTGTTCCCTGACATCGGGTGGATGAACAATATCGATAAGTGTCACCCGCACCGATCGCTCAATAAGCTCAGCAAGAGGGAGATCCAGAAGCCAGCCGCTTCCGATAACTGTAATATGCGATGGGTAAAAATGATCTATTGCTTTTATAATAAAGCTTCTGCTGTTTTCAAGATGCCTGTCCCATTCACTACCATGATTCAGGCGTCTGTAAATCAGCCTATTCTGGTAGTCATAGTAGCCCATCCTGCTAAGTATCCGCCGATATGAAGGGGAATATGTCACAATCTTTATCTACTGTTTTCACAATATCACCGCAAAATTTTTAAAAAAAGTTAAATATATCACTAATATGTATTGAAATGCCTTCCTTTTTGAAAGCTGTCAGGACATCATCAGGCATATGCCGATATCCGATCAGCCATTTGCCTCTACCAGATACCTTTTGAGAACCTGTAATTTCACATTCATTAATAATACCATCCTTAACAGAAAGGTGACATTTATGTTCAGCTCCCTGCATAATGAAACTGTTTTCGAAGATATATTCGGGACCATAAGCATAGTTCCACTCCCATGTACTGAATTTTGTCCTGACCAATTGCTCAGCCTCTTTTTTATCCTCCTGCGTTAAAAGGCTTAATATCATACTGGGATTTATCTTCCTGAAATAATTTATCATCTCATTTCTGAACTCGTCAATATCAAAGGAGTTTAATAATCTCTCTTTCAGATTTGTCACTGAAGATGGATTTGAATCCACCGATCGTCCGGAATAGCAGGATGTGTCTTTCCTGATTGAATTTCCAAGCCTTTCGAGTGAGACATCAAATAATAATGTGCCATGATGAAGAACTCTTTCCCTGTGAATATGTTCGGCATTGCCTGATATCTTTAATCCGTCCACCCTGATATCATTTTTCCCTTCAAATACTGCATTAATTCCAAGAAATTGCAGGAATTCTACTACAGGCATTGTATATTTTTTAAAGTCAACCTGTTTCCCGGGTTCACTCTGCATGATGAAGGTATAATTAAGGTTTCCTTCATCATGGTAAACAGTTCCCCCTCCGGAAATCCTTCTTATCACGGGTATCCTGTTTTCAAATACAAATTTTGTATTTACTTCCCTGTGGGCAGTCTGATGTTTCCCGACAATAACAGATGGACTGTTTACATATAATATGAGATAATCCTCATTACTGTTCCCCAGAAGTACTTCCTCAACAGCAATGTTATAGAATGGATCGTCCGATTCAGAGGTAATGCAAAGCATATACTATTTCAAATGTACCGGATTAAAAAATGGCCTGTTCATCAAAATTTTTCTGTCGGTCAGAACATAGAGGTTATATATTCCCCAGCCAATAAGAGAACCCAGTATTGAGCCGCAAATCACATCACCGGGAAAATGTACTCCAAGGTAGATCCTGCTGTACCCGACAACAAGTGCCCATATTATTAAACTTACAGTAATCCATCTCTTTCTGAGAAACAGGATGCCAAGAAGTGCAACATCGAAAGAGTTTGTTGCATGTGAAGAAACGAAACTGTATAATCCCCCACATTCCCCGTTGAACAGATGAACAAGTCCCTGGAGAGATGGATCATGGCAGGGGCGCAGTCTCTGTACAATATTCTTCAGTAAAACTGATGTCTGGTCCGACAGGGTTACAGCCAGGACAATAAAAAGGAGTATAATAAGAAATTTTCTTTTATACTTAATTCCCATTGCGATCAGTATAACAAGGTAGAGAGGAACCCAGATAATCTTACCGCTGATGGCATGCATTACCTGGTCCCAGAATGGAGAGTTAATTGAATTTAGAAAAAGGAAAAGCTGTTGGTCAAGTCGTTCGAGCATAGTACATTAATCGTAATTGAGTATTTTCCAAATCATATCCTTGAGGGTTATAATGCCCAGTCCTGTAAGTGAAGAAATAAATACCCTTGGAAGATCTGGCAGATCAGTCCTTATCTCATCCATCAGTTCCTCATCGAGGAGGTCTGATTTTGAAATTGCGAGCAGTCGTTTTTTATCCAGCAATTCTGGATTGTACATCTTCAATTCATTGAGGAGAATATCATATTCCTCCCTTATATTATCACTATCAGCTGCAATAATAAAGAGCAGCATGGAATTTCTTTCTATATGTCTTAGAAACCTTATACCCAGCCCCTTACCTTCATGGGCTCCTTCAATTATACCGGGAATATCTGCCATGACAAATGACCTGTCATCCCTGTAACTTACTATCCCGAGATTAGGAACCAGGGTGGTAAAAGCATAATCGGCAATTTTGGGTTTTGCAGCTGTAACAACAGATAGCAAGGTAGATTTTCCGGCATTTGGAAAACCTACCAGCCCTACATCAGCCAGTATTTTAAGTTCAAGAATAAACTCCTCCTCGACACCGGGTTCGCCGGGTTGGGCATATCGTGGAGTCTGATGTGTGGATGACTTGAAATGAGTGTTACCAAGTCCACCTCTTCCCCCTTTTGCAAGTATCTTTTCATCTCCATTACCGGTGATCTCAAAAAGAACCTCACCGGTACTAAAGTTTTTCGCTATCGTACCAAGAGGGACATCCACAACCACATCTTTTCCACTGGCTCCCGAGGATTGCTGCCTGCTACCGGCTTCACCGTGTCCGGCAAAGATATGTCTCTGGTATTTAAGGTGGAGAAGTGTCCACATCTGGTCATTTCCCCTGAGGATTATATGACCTCCCCTCCCCCCGTCTCCTCCGTCAGGACCACCTTTTGGTTCAAATTTCTCCCTCCTGAAGTGAGCCGAACCTGCCCCTCCTTTTCCTGAGCGACAGTATATCTTTATATAATCTACAAAGTTGGAGCCCGACATAACTGTATAATTTCTCTGTGTAACCCTGTGTATACTCTGTGCAACTCTGTGACAATTCTTTTTTCTTCGTCACACATTGGTCCAAAGTGTCCCGATAACTATGTATTTCTTCAGAATTCGTGTAACACTTTTTTTATTATAAAGATTATGACCTTTTTCTGATCTTAAAAACCCCCATCCTAGCCTTCCCCCTTGGGGGAAGGAACCTTACCTTTCCCCCTTGGGGGAAATTGAAAGGGGGTAAAAGTCTCATAAAATGGAATAAATTTGTTACAAAAATACTGAAGTATAACATAACTATCGGGACTAAAGAAGACCACAGAGTTCATTAAACCAACTTCTGCATAAAAGCAGAGAGCCTGTTAAAGATATCCTCAATAGAACCCATGCCGTTTACCGGCTGATAAATCCCTTTCTCTTCACAATAATGAATGATAGGCTCAGTCTTTTCTTTATATACACTAATCCTGTTCTCAATAACTGCTGGATCCTTATCATCGGGCCTTCCTGATAATTCCGCCCTGGCTATAAGTCGCTTTACCAGTTCATCATGATCAACATCGAGTACAAGCATCTGATCTATCTGCATTCCCCTATCATTAAGCATCTCTTCAAGTGAAACTGTTTGTGCAACGGTCCTGGGAAAGCCATCAAACAGAAAACCGGCAATACCTTTACTGCTATCGATTTTGTTTGCGATCATCTCAATTACAACTTCATCAGGAACCAGCTCCCCTTTCGACATTATGACACTCATCTTTTTCCCAAGCTCCGTGCCTGCTGCTATTTCAGCACGCAACATATCACCTGTTGAAAGGTGAAGAAGGTTGAACTTTTCTGCCAGTTTAACCGATTGTGTCCCTTTACCTGATCCGGGAGGGCCAAAAATCAAAAAATTAACCATAGTCTTTAATTAATTACAAATTATGAATAACGATTTATAAATTACATGTTATTTAACCAATGTGTAGATAGAAGGCAGGTTGCGGCCAAAGCCATCATAATCAAGCCCATAGCCGACAACAAAGTCATTTGGTATCTCAAAGCCTGTATATTCCAGATGAATATCTTTCTGGTATGCAGCAGGCTTAAATAATAAAGTGGCAATCCTAATTTCAGATGCTTTCCTGATTACAAGCTCACCGAAAACCCGTTCAAGGGTATTACCGGTGTCCACAATATCTTCAATCACCACAACAGTTTTGCTTTTTATATCTTCATTCCATCCGATCAGCTCCTTTATTGAGCCTGTGGAACTGGTCCCTTTATAAGAAGCCAGCTTGATAAATGAAATCCTTGATTCAAACTTAATTTTTCTGAACAGATCTGCTGCAAAAAGAAATGCCCCGTTTAATATGCCCAGGAACACTACGTCCTTTCCCTGAAGATCATTGTTTATTTGTTCAGCGATCTCATTAATCCTGTTATTAATAGCCTCTTCACTAATTAGTTCCCTGAATGTTTTGTCGATTATCCGGATTTCTTTCATTATGGCTTCTTTTGAACAGTTCACCGGTGCGAAAATATGAAAATAATACCTTATTTTTGTCCTTATCAGCATGTTAAATTAAATTATTTTAAATGGAACCTTTAGTAAGCATCATAATGGGCAGCACTTCTGATCTGCCGGTAATGGAAAAGACAGCAGATCTTCTGAACAGTTTTGGGATTCCATTCGAGATGAATGCACTGTCGGCTCACAGAACTCCTGAAGAGGTGGAAAAATTCGCCAAAAATGCACAATCGCGCGGGATTAAAGTTATTATTGCTGCTGCTGGCATGGCAGCTCACCTGCCAGGAGTTATTGCTGCCATGACCCCAGTTCCAGTTATCGGCGTACCTATTAAAGCCTCCCTTGAAGGACTGGATTCAATTTTCTCCATCCTGCAGATGCCTCCCGGGATACCGGTGGCAACAGTTGGCGTTAATGCCTCACTGAATGCAGGTATACTGGCTGCTCAGATAATTGCAACAGGTGACAGTGAAGTATTAAAAGAAGTGTTAAAATATAAGGAATCCCTGAAAAAGAAAATCGTCCAGGCAAACGAAGAGCTCAAGGGTGTAAAATATCAATATAAAACGAACTGATATAAGCAGATCATGCTTTCACTCCGGGAATCCTCAGTGTCTCACTGTGCAAGCAGGAAAAGAATTGTTCTTATTCAGCAAAAAGCAAATATTATGCAGGCATAAATCTTTTGCCCCTGCATCTCTTTACTGTTTTTTTTGTATCTTTAAGAGACAAAACTGAAATGGTTGAGCTCGCTGCTTAAAATAGCTGTTTCTCTGATAATTATTTCTTTCTCCTTAACCTCCGCTGCAACTGATCCCTATCATCTGTTGCCAGGAGCAGGTGAAGCTGGAATGGGATATGTATGCGTTATGAAAAACGGATACTGGTCCTCCTTTCATAACCAGGCCAGCCTGGGCTATAATGACTCATTCTTCTTTGGATTCAACTACGAGAACAGGTTCTCAGTCAGCGAACTGGCAACACGTTCAGCATGTATTGTGATCCCTTCAGGGAAAGCTTCCATGGGAGCAGTGTACAGCCATTTCGGATATGATGATTTCAGAAGGAATATGGTTGGTTTAGCCAGTGGTATCAGATTAGGTGATAAAATTGCAGCAGGTATACAGCTGGATTATTTTACTGAAAGAGCATCAGGGGAGTATTATAATTATCAATCAGTTACATGTGAAACAGGTATTCTCATCATTCCCAATGAGAATTTAAGGATAGGGATACATGTATTTAATCCCATCCCTGGATCTTTCAGAAAGTACTATATGCCAGTAAGAGTAAGAGCGGGAGTGGGGAGCTATTTGAACAAGACTCTTTTTGCAGGCATGGAGTGTGAGATGACGTCAGGAAGCGGATTAGTTGCAAGAGCAGGGTTTGAATATGAAGTTGCCAGGAACTTCAGGATCAGGAGTGGCTTCAGTACTGAAAACAATGCCTTTAGCTTTGGTCTGGGTTGGGTATTCAGGAAGTTGATCTTTGATCTGGGCTTTGTGAATCATGAGAGACTAGGGCTAAGCTCATCGGCATCAATGGTTTTTAAAATCAAATAAATCAATTAACCGCAAAGTTCGCTAAGGTTTACGCAAAGGGCTCAAAGTATATTACAAAATAAATTTATCATATGAATGAAAATGAACTGTCTAATATAATTATTGGTCTGGCAATAAAAGTGCATAAAGCACTTGGACCCGGACTTCTTGAAAGTGCATATAAAGAGTGCTTAAGCTATAAACTCTCCAATGAAGGATTGTACATTGAAAAAGAAAAAGCAATGCCACTGATCTTTGAAGAGGTTAATCTAAATTGTGGTTACAGGATAGACATACTGGTTGAAAGAAAAGTCGTACTGGAAGTTAAAAATATTGAAGCATTGAATGATGTACATCTTGCACAAATTCTTACTTACATGAAACTTGGTGGATACAAACTTGGATTGCTTATCAATTTTAATGTTGGATTTTTAAAAGATGGATTAAGAAGAGTTGTTAATCAATTATGACATAAAAAACAACATGGGTAAACAAACCATATCTAAAGAATCCTCTGCGATCCTTGCGCAAACCTTAGCGCACTTTGCGGTTAAAAAAAAATTAAATACGAGACTTTTCTATTCTTATTTTCTGATTTCTTTGATAAGCCTCCTCTTATTAATACAACCAAAAATATTCTCGCAAACAGAATCCATTTCAGAAAGGATAATAGCCACTGCCGAGGAGCTTGCAGCCAATGATCCGGACCCTGAAGCGGCCACAGATTATATTTCCAGGCTCCAGGAGCTTATTGAACACCCGGTGGACATCAATTCACCAGATGATGATGAATTGTCGCGTCTTTTCTTCCTCTCTGATTTTCAAATAAAGACCCTCCAGGACTATACCTCTTCAACCGGACTTATTCTCTCTGTTTATGAAATCGCCAACATACCCGGTTTTGACAGGGAGACAACGGCAATGATGGTCCCATTTATCTATGTAGGTAAATCAACTCCTCCCATTTCACATTCCTCAGTATTGAGAAACAGTCTTTTAACCAACTTTTCAATAAAACCAGGAACTGATGACACCTCCTTTCTTGGATCCCCATGGAAGATCCTGGCAAAATATAAATTTACAGCAGGAAGTATATCCGGAGGTATAACCTCGGAAAAAGATGCAGGTGAGAAATATATAAGCATCCCGGGAAAAATGCCAGACTTTCTCTCAGCTCATCTCGCCTATGAAGGGAAAGGGATAATCAGAAAGGTAATTGCAGGCGATTTCGCTGCAAGTTTCGGACAGGGAACAAATCTGAATACAGGTTTCAGAACAGGGCTGTCTATCACATCATCCGGCTACCTCTCAGGAAGGAATGAAATAAAACAATATACATCGACCAATGAGGCAAATTTTCTAAGAGGTATCGCAACCGAGCTCTCTGTCAGAAATATTGCTGTTTCAATTTTTTATTCCAGTAGGTTTTCGGATGCAACACCCGGTTCTCCTTCAGGATATTCGTATTATTACATTGAGAACCTGTACACCTCAGGAATCCATAATACTCCGTCTCTGTTAAAAAGAAAAAATGCAATCTCCGAACAGGTTTATGGTCTGAACCTCCTCTATAACATGAAAAACCTCAGGCTTGGATTCACCTGTACAAATAACAGGCTTTCCCTGCCAATCATGTCTGCTGGCACTGATCCGGAAGAAGCCTTTAATTTTAACGGCAGCAGGAATTCGTTATTTACCATGTATTATAACACCCTGGTAAACAAGATATTGCTTTATGGGGAACTTTCTGTAAATCAACATTATCATTATGCTGTCATTCAGGGCATATCACTCAGACCAGCCGATCGTCTTACGGTTAATTTACTTTACAGAAAATATGATCCCGGCTATACAAGCTTTCATGGCAATGGTCCGGGTAACAGTTCTGGCGCACAAAATGAAGTGGGCCTGTTAGGAAACTTTACTTTAGAAGCTGCAAAACACCTGTTCATAAGTTTTGGTTGTGACGTCTGGCGATATCCCTGGTTGAGATATCGTTGCAGTGCTCCTTCCCATGGTGTTAAACATGAACTGAGAACCAGGTATTCTCCCGTGGAACAGCTGACAATAGAACTATCTTATCAGTACAGACTGACACAGTCCGATATAGTAACTTCTACCGGTATCTCCGGCCAGGAAGATATCAGGTCTGAATCTTACAAAGGAACATTAAAATATTCAGTAACTGACAACTTCAAAACAGTAACGCGTATGGATTACCGGATCATCCATCCCTCAGGAAGCTCGGGAAGAATAATATTACAGGATTTAATTGTCAGTTTTAATAAAATACCTGTTTCAGTATGGCTCAGGTACTGCCTATTCTATACAGATGATTATGATTCCAGGATCTACACCTATGAAAATGATTTGCTATACAGTTTCAGTATACCTTCATTATCGGGAAAGGGAAGCCACAGTTATTTTATGATAAAATGGAAGATCAGCAGTAAGGCTGAGATGCGTTTCCGGTATGGAATCACTACATTAACTGACACTGGAAGATTGCCGGAAAACAGGGAAGAGCTTAAGATGCAGTTTCGCGTATCATTTTGAAGCAACTCACTATTTTCACTCCTGATGGGCTTTTATATCCCTTATATTGAGCTGGAGATTCCTATTGCCCCTGAATTCATTCATTTCCAAAGAATAACAGACGTCGAACATATTCCTGTTTTTAATATATTCAAAATGATTTGCCTGGTTGAAAGCGATGGCAGAAAAGCATTTTAACCATTCATATCCTGGCTCAGGTCCAGCTTGAGATGTTCTCCGCTCGAGCCTACCATACGTCCTGAACCTATATCAAAAACATTTCTAGAAACAAAAATGGGAGACATGTTATCCGGTCCAAAGGGCTGGAACTGGTTCATTGTATTGAAAAAATCATCATTTATTTCCGAGAATGACAGATCTGTATCAATAAACACACGGGGTACAAGCTGATCTTCAGAAATTGTGGTTGAAACATATTTTTCAAATCTGTTCATGAAGGGTTCTATATTCTCTTTTTTAAGAGTCAGTCCTGCAGCATACATATGCCCGCCAAAACTCTCCAGCAGATCACTGCATGCTTCAATAGCCTGGTAGAGATCATATCCCTGCACTGAACGTGCGGAACCTGTGGCAAAGCCATTCGATTCAGTAAGTATCACTGTAGGCCGGTAGTATGTCTCAATAAGTCGTGAGGCAACAATGCCTATAACTCCCTTTTTCCAATGAGGATTAAAGAGTACTGTTGTTTTTGAATTTACCTTACCCTGGTCATCAGCGATCATCCTCATTGCTTCAGTGGTGATAGTGCGGTCAACGCTTCTCTTTCGATATTAAAGTTATTGATTTCCTTGCTGATGCCTGAAGCGAGTTGCCTGTCATTGGATACAAGCAGATCAACAGCTTTGCTACCTGTTTCCATTCTTCCGGCTGCATTAATTCTAGGTCCGATCTTAAAAACAACATCTTCAATAGTAGAGGGCCCGATTGACTTCCGCTTCACGTATTATCTCTTTCAATCCGGTACGGGGTGATTCATTTAGCTGCTTCAGTCCAAAATAGGCCAAAACACGGTTTTCTCCGGTTAGAGGTACAATATCAGAAGCTATACTGACTGCCACAAGATCGAGATAATGAGCTATATTGCTAAATGGGATGCCGTGTATCCTTGAATAAGCGTGTATAAGTTTAAATCCAACACCACAACCTGACAGGTCTTTATACGGATAATTGCATGCCGGATTGTTTCGGGTCGAGGACTGCAAGTGCATCAGGTATCTCATCGCCGGGATAGTGATGATCACAAATGATAACATCAAGTCCCTTACTGTGAGCATATTTTACCTTTTCAACAGCTTTTATTCCACAGTCGAGAGTAATGACAATCTTACAGTTATTCTGATATGCAAAATCAAGACCCTGGAATGAGACTCCATATCCTTCCTTATATCTGTCAGGAATATAATATTCAACATTTGAGTAGAGATCCTTAAGAAAGGAATACATCAGAGCGACGGCAGTTGTACCGTCAACATCATAATCGCCATATACAAGGATTTTCTCATTTTTCTTTACTGCCGATGATATTCTTTCCACGGCAATATTCATGTCCTTCATTAAAGAGGGATCATGCAGGTAATCGAGACTCGGGTTGAAAAAAGCATCTGCCTCTTCTGCAGAAGTGATACGACGCTGAACCATTAGGTTAGCCAAGGATTCAGACACTCCAAGGGACCCTGCAAGCTGTTTTACAACTGCAATATCTCCTTTTTCTTTCACAACCCATCTCTTTTCCATTCCTCTATTTGTTAGTCCATTCCAGATCAAAAACCTCCCTGAAGTTATCCTTTCACAATATTTTTAACGACTTCAATATCCTGAGGACCGCTTAACTCCTTTTGAAGTGAGGTAACACCCTTGTCAGTAAATCCACACGGATTTATATAGTTAAAATATGTAAGGTCGGTATTTACATTGAATGCAAATCCATGCATCGTCACGTATCTGCTGGCTTTCACCCCGATTGCACATATCTTCCTGGCCTTGTTCTCCATATCGGAATCAAGCCATACACCTGTTGCGCCAGGATAACGTGAGGCATTAATTCCATAATAGGCGAGGGTCTTTATAATAACCTCCTCTAAGCGGGAAATATATTCCTTTAAACCAATTCCAACTGCTTCCAGGTCGAATATCGGATATCCCACTATCTGTCCGGGTCCGTGGTATGTTATGTCACCTCCCCTGTCTATCCTGTAGAAAGCAGCCTCCCTTGCACGTAACTGAATGCTGTCGGCCAGAAGATTATTTTCAGAGCCGCTCTTGCCAAGCGTATAAACATGAGGATGTTCGACAAAAATTAGCGTTCCGGGATCCTTTATTAAAACGGAATCTGTGGACCGGTGCATTGTGTTTTTTGTTTTCAACAAGCTTATTAAAGATATCTGCCTGGTAATCCCAGGTCTCTTTATAATCTCTTTGTCCAATATCCTTATATTCAACGTAATAGCTCAATTCTTATTTTGTATTCCAGTCTTGCTAAGATAATCAAATTTATCGTGCTTAACATGTTTTTCTGCATGAAAAGAGGACCGGACAAGAGGGACCGGATTCAACAAAGTCAAAACCCTTTTCGAAAGCGAAGATTCTGTATTCTTCAAATTTTCCGGCTTTATATACTCAGCAACTTCAAGGTAATCCAGGCCCGGTTGGAGATATTGCCCGATAGTCAGGATTCTGCAGCCTGCGCTGCAAACAGATCCTCTATAGTATCAAATATTTCCTGTTCATTTTCCCCAAGACCCAAGCATGAATCCTGATTTAGCATAACATGCCATTTTCGAAAGAGGTACCGTATAACTTTAAGGCTGGTGTCATATTTTGCTTTGGTTCTTATCAAAGGCGTAAGTCGTCTTACTGTTTCTATATTATGAGAAATCACATCAGGGCCTGCATTAATTACCTTTTCTTATATTCTCTTCCTTTCCGTCCGAAATCGGGAATAAGTGTTTCAATTGTGGTCCTGGATTTGACATCCTTAACCCTTATGATCACTGAGGCCCAGAAGACGCTCCACCATCCTCCAGGTCATCTCGGTCGACAGATGTTATTACACAATGTTTCAGGCGCATGGTACGGATTGATTTTGCCAGCCGGTCTGCTTCTCCCACATCAGGAGGCGCAGGTTTGCCAGTCTTGGTAGCACAGAATTTACAGGCCCTGGTACAGATGTCGCCAAGGATCAAAAACGTTGCAGTACCTGCATTCCAGCATTCTCCTATATTGGGGCAGTTTCCGCTTGTGCATATAGTATGGAGACGTTCCCAAGGACAATATGTTTTACTCTTGAATAGTTCTCCCCGCTGGCCCGCTGCATCTTTAACCAGCCAGGTAATCTTCTGCTTTCCTGCATCTGAAAATTTATTTTTTACTGAGTTTCAAAGGTACTAAAAAGACTTATATTTGTTAACCCGCAGTTTAATTCACATAACCAATAAAACAATTAAATGGCAGGTACAGAAATGACAATAAACCATAACTACCAGACAGTTATAGGTGATTACCCTAAGGTGGGTATACGACCCGCTATCGATGGAAGGATGAACGGTGTAAGAGAGTCTCTTGAGGATCAGACCATGAACATGGCAAAAATGCTGCTCGAACTTATTTCTTCCACACTTAAGTACACCGATGGGAAGCGCTGTTGAATGTGTTATCGCCGATACATGTATCGGTGGCGTTGCTGAGGCAGCAATGTGCTGCAGAGAAATTCAGAAAGAACGGTGTAGGTCTGAGTCTTACTGTTACACCCTGCTGGTGTTACGGAAGCGAGACAATTGACATGAGACCAGATATACCCAAAGCGATCTGGGGATTTAACGGTACAGAACGTCCCGGAGCAGTTTACCTGGCTGCGGCACTTGCAGGTCATAACATGAAAGGTTTCCTGCATTCGGAATCTATGGACGGGATGTACAGGATGCCGGCGACCAGTCGATCCCCGGTGATGTGAGTGAAAAGATTATAAGATTCGTAAAAGCCGGACTGGCTGTATCGATGATGAAAGGAAAATCATATCTTTCAATGGGCTCGGTGTCAATGGGAATAGCAGGATCAATTGTAAGAGAAGACTTTTTCCAGGAATACCTTGGGATGAGGAACGAATATACAGATATGAGTGAATTCACCAGGCGACTCAATGCGGAGATCTATGATAAAGATGAATTCCAAAAGGCGTATAGATGGACAAAGAAAACTGTATAGAGGGCAAGGACCTTAACGCCACAAAGAAATCAAGCGGTATAAAGGACAGGGAATGGGAAACAGTAGTTAAGATGACCCTGATAGCACGTGACCTGATGGTTGGAAACCCGGAGTTAAAGAAGGCGGGTTACGGTGAAGAGGCTATGGGACATAATGCCATCCTTGCCGGGTTCCAGGGACAACGTCAATGGACCGATCACATGCCAAACGGCGACTTCCTTGAAGCTATCCTATGTTCTTCTTTCGACTGGAATGGGATCAGACCCCCATATCTTGTTGCAACAGAAAACGATGCAATGAATGGAGTACCGATGCTCTTCGGATATCTTCTTACAAACACAACCCAGATGTTCTCCGATATCAGAACATTCTGGAGCGCTGAAGCTGTTACAAGAGTCACTGGTAAGAAACCTCAGGCCTGGCCTCCAATGGAGTTATTCACCTTATCAACTCGGGAGCCTCCGCCCTTGATTTCTCCGGGAGGGAGACGAGGAACGGGGAGCCGTGTATAAAACCGTTCTGGGAGATAAATGATAGGATGCCAGGGCATGCCTGGAAGCTACCCAATGGCCACCTGCCGATACTGGCTACTTCAGGGGAGGTGGATTCTCATCACAATTCGATACAAAAGGGACAATGCCGGTGACAATATCAAGGGTAAACCTGGTAAGGGGCTTGGTCCTGTACTGCAATAGCCGAAGGATGGACGGTGGAACTGCCGGAAGGGTGTAACAGGATGCTAACTGATAGAACTAATCCTACGTGGCCGACGACATGGTTCGCCCCACGGCTGACAGGAAAGGGAGCCTTTAACAGATGTCTATTCTGTTATGGCAAACTGGGGAGCCAACCATAGCGCTTCAAGTTATGGCCACATAGGTGATGACCTTATCACCCTGGCTTCCATGCTGAGAATACCGGTTTGTATGCATAACGTTGAGGATGACAGGATATTCAGGCCAAGTGCATGGAATGCTTTTGGAATGGATACAGGAAGGAGCTGATTACAGGGCATGTCAGACTTACGGAGCACTTTATAAATAATTATTATATGGAACCGGAACATGAAAATAAGAAAATTGAGATTGACAGGAGACACTGAATTACCTTAATACCACGAGGAAATGGACAATGTTCCTGGCGATTGTGGGATATATCTTCCTCGGCTTATTTATAATCCTCGGCCTACTGGCCGGGACATTTTTGTCGATATTTAAATCAGGGGAGACCGGCCTGGGAATACCCGAATCACTGACCATGATTGCAGTACCGGTTTCAGCTATTGTATTATTTTTCCCCGGGTTATTTCTGTTCAGGTATTCTAAATATATGGCGCGTGCCGTTCACAACTATGATAAAAAAGCCCTGCGCAACTCACTGAAGTATCTTAGAAACTATTTTGTCTATATCGGAGTCCTCATAATTGTTATATTGCTGATATATGTGGTAGCATTAGTTTTTGCCGGTCTTTCAACAACTCTCTTTAACGGCCCTGTTTAATAATCTATTATCTAACCTGATACTTAAATCAGAACCTGATATATTGTTTTATCATAATCCATTGAAATAAGTCCTCTGCTTATGCCAAAAGGAGATATTGTAATAGTATTTGATTGTGGTGCTACAAATGTAAGAGCAATAGCTCTCGACGGCAAAGGGATAATACTTGCTGCTGAATCATTTCCTAATAACACAAAACCAGATCCTTTTTATCCTGATTACAGGATATGGGATGTTGACGAGATATGGGAAAAAATGTGTCTGGCTTCCCGGAAGGTCATCTGTAATATTGACCTAAATCGAATAGCCGGTGTTACTGTTACTACCTTTGGTGTTGACGGTACGCTTTTCGACAAGTCAGGTAAGATGCTTTATCCCGTAATTTCATGGCAATGTGAGAGAACTAATTCAATTATGGCCGGGATAGACAGGTTCCTTCCCGTTGAAGAACTATACGCCGAATCAGGCATCCTTCCTTTCTCATTCAATACTATAAATAAGCTTATCTGGTTTTCAGAGAAGAAACCTGATCTGGTCGAAAAGAGTGATGTGTTTCTCTTCATGCCTTCAATATTCTCATTCCGACTCACCGGGGAGATGATAAATGATACTACAATGGCGGGAACATCGATGCTCACCAGCCTTTCTTCACGTCATTTCTCAGATAATATACTCAGCAGAATAGATTTTCCACCTGGAAAGATCGGAGAACCGGTTGAACCGGGGACAATTACCGGAAAGATCCATTCGGAGGCTTCTGCAATGACTGGAATACCGGCCGGCACTCCCGTAGTGGCAACTGGTCATGATACTCAATTCGCAATATTTGGATCAGGGGCTGGTAAAAATCAACCTGTCCTGAGCTCAGGTACCTGGGAGATCCTTATGGTAAGGTCAGAGAATTACAGAACAGGTAAGGACGAGCTTAATATGGGAATAACAACAGAATTAGATTCCCGACCAGGTTTATTTGATATAGGTAATCAGTGGATCGCTTCAGGTGTCCTTGAATGGGCAAGGAAGAACCTTTATGGAGAGCTAAATGAAGATGTATTTGAAGTCATGATTTCAGGTGCTGAAAGAGTACCACCAGGGTGTAACGGGGTAAGAGTAAATCCAAGATTTTACGAGGAGCTCAGTGGAAGCCCAGGAGGTGAGATTGCCGGACTGACCATGGAGTCTACACGTGACGAGATATACAGGGCCATGCTTGAAGCTCTTTCTGAGAAGCTTTCTGAAGGCAAAGTTGCTCTGGAGAAAGCAGGTGGGTTCAGGGCAGAAGACATTATTTGTGTGGGTGGAGGATCAAAGAACAGATTATGGAACCAGCTGAAAGCCAACGCGACAGGTATTCCTTTGAAAATAATCAGCCACAAAGAGACAACTGTTCTTGGAGCATCCCTCTTTGTCCAGGCAGCATGCGGGAATGCTGCTACACCGGAAGAAGCAGGAACAGCAATAGACTACAAAATTGAAATAATCGAACCAATATTGAAATAAATGCTTTTATTCTTAAGCCATTGTGCCGCTGTATCCTTTGACTGCCGAAGCCCTGGCACAGGTGGTTTGCGCCATTGAACCAAAAATTAATAATCATGTCAATCTCCTATATTAACGGTAATTTCCTTCCACACGATGAAATTTGTATCAGTCCCGATGACCGCGGATTCCTTTTTGCTGACGGAGTCTATGAGGTTGTCAGGTGGTACCAGGATTTCTTTTTCGAAATGGGCCCCCATCTGACCAGGCTCAGGAGGAGTCTCAATGAATTAAATATCAGATGGGACGCCTATGATAGTTTTCCTGTTATATCCAAAGAACTTATTAAGAAAAATAATCTGACAGGAAAAGATGTACTTGTTTACCTCCAGGTTACCAGGGGAGCATCCGCCAGAAGCCATAGTTTTCCAGCTCATACAGTAAGGCCGACTGTTTATGCTTTTGCAAGGGAGCATTTGAGCGAGGCTCATTTAAAGGTAAACGGAATAGGGGTAATGCTTAAAAATGACATAAGGTGGAGCCGGTGCGATATAAAATCAATCGCTCTCCTTCCCAATACCTTAAGTTTCCAGGAAGCCGTGGAAAAAAAGTTACAGGAGTGTGTATTCGTGCGGGATGGTTTAATAACCGAAGGCTCCCACTCAAACATCTTCTTTGTGATCGATAATATATTATATACTCATCCTGAGTCTAACTATATTCTTTCGGGCATAACCAGGAATTATATCCTGAAAATTGCCAGGCAGAACGGAATAAGTATAAAGGAGAATGCGGTAAATGTAAGTGACCTTAAAAATGTTGATGAAGCCTTTATCTCAAACACGTCATCAGAAGTAATGCCTGTAACAGTAATAGGAGACACAATAATAGGCGATGGTTTACCCGGACCTGTTACCAGGCTCCTTCAGGCAAAATTTGAAGCCGGAGTACTTACCAGGAAACAATGAATCTACTGCTCTCATAAGTTCAAATTTTCTATATTTGCACAAATTTTAAATAAGTCATGAGCATATCTAATCTTAGTGAACAGGAACAGATCAGGAGGGAATCGCTTGAGGAATTAAAAAAACTGGGAATTAACCCCTACCCTGCCGCTGAATATAAGACAAATGCATTTGCTCAGGATATTCTTGAAAATTATTCTGCTGAAAAAAATAATTATCAGGAGGTAAGTCTTGCAGGCCGTATTATGAGCCGCCGCATAATGGGTAATGCCTCTTTTGCTGAATTGATGGATTCTTCAGGAAGAATCCAGATATACTTTCGTCGTGATGATATTTGTCCGGGTGAAGACAAGACAATGTATAACACAGTCTTTAAAAAGCTGGTTGACATCGGAGATATTATTGGGATAAAAGGATTTGTCTTTGTCACACAAATGGGTGAGACCACCGTTCACGTGAAAGAGTTTACAATTCTAAGTAAATCGGTGCGCCCGCTTCCTGTTGTCAAAGAGAAAGACGGGATAATGTTCGATGCTGTAACCGATCCTGAAATGCGTTACCGTCAGCGTTATGTTGACCTTATAATCAATCCCCAAGTACGCGAGGTATTCAGGAAAAGGACAAGGATCATTCAGTCAATGCGCGAACTCTTTAATGCAAGAGGATATCTTGAAGTGGAAACGCCAATTCTGCAAGCCATACCGGGTGGAGCCACTGCCAGGCCCTTTGTCACACATCATAATGCACTTGATATACCTCTTTACCTGAGAATTGCCAACGAACTCTACCTGAAACGCCTGATAGTTGGAGGCTATGAGGGTGTATATGAATTTGCCAAGGATTTCAGAAATGAAGGAATGGACAGGACTCATAATCCGGAATTCACTGTAATGGAGATCTATATAGCTTACAAGGACTATAACTGGATGATGACATTCACCGAAGAGATCATTAAGAAGGCTGCTCTGGACCTGCATGGAAAAACGGAAATAGTATATGGAGACAAAACTATAGACCTTAATCCTCCCTATAAGAGGATCAGTATGCTTGACTCGATAAAGGAAAATACCGGAATTGATATTTCCGGGATGGATGAGGAAGAATTGAGCAGGGTATGCGACCAGCTTGATGTTGAACATGATAAAACAATGGGTAAAGGAAAGCTTATTGATGCAATTTTCAGTGAGAAATGTGAACACAGTCTCATCCAGCCCACTTTTATAATAGACTATCCCACAGAAACATCCCCTCTGACCAAGATGCACCGAAGCAAACCAGGTCTGACAGAGAGGTTTGAGCTCTTCATTAATTCAAAAGAGATAGCCAATGCTTACTCGGAATTAATGATCCTATTGATCAGATGTACAGGTTCCAGGAACAGCTTAAGCTATCTGAAAAAGGAGATGATGAAGCTATGTTCATTGACCATGATTTTGTCAGGGCTCTTGAATACGGTATGCCTCCTACCTCAGGCATGGGTATGGGTATTGACAGGTTAACCATGCTTCTTACCAACCAGAGTTCAATACAGGATGTTCTCTTCTTTCCCCAGATGAAGCCGGAAGTCAGGGCACAGGTCTCAGTTGACAGTACAAAGGCTTATCTTGACCTGGGAATCCCCGGAGAGTGGATTGGCCCCCTGCAGGCACTGGGTTTTACTACCGTTGCAAAACTTAAGGAGATAGAAAAACCCGGAAAACTGGCCAATGACCTGAATGGTTATAATAAGAAAAATAAACTTGGACTTGCAGGGCTGAGTCCCGAGACAGTTGGTAAATGGATTGAATAAAGGGGCTTTGGCCCGGAGGAGCAAAGATCCTCTGACTCTATGGTTTTGGGTTAATCACCGGAATTACCAAAATTCAGCTTCCCGAACAGATCCAATAGCTTTCTGAATATTTTATAATAAAGTGCCAGGTAAAGGGCTATTGATATAACCCATACAACAAGCAGGTTGAACCAGTAAGTATCAAATTCAAGGATTGCCGAGTCATTTTATAGGGAGCAAAAAAATGTGCGCGGCCAAATTTTCGAGGTGGCCTTCATAAATCCCGGATTATATCCTTGAATATACTTTATAATGGTTTCATGGAATTTTGTTATATGTCTCCGACCCAGGACAAGGATTTAAGTCTTTATTCTCATAATCTATCCCTTAATTGTCACAAGCCTTAGCGGTCCCTAAAGCTATTTCCAGTGAATCACTCACAAAACCGGATGATCCTTTGCTTCTATTAAATTCCGGGAAGCCTGGATAAATCTTTTTTTAATGAATCAAGATATTTCTCGACGATCTGCCGGTTTCAGCATGTAAAATGCTCAACATTTAGATTATTCAACTTGAACCGGGAATCAGATTTTTCTCAAGTCAGACAGTTTCATGACATATAATAATTCAGCCTTTGTAACCTGGCGATTCCGTCATCCTTGAAATCGATACTATCCATGAAATACGAGACAAGCCTGTAGGTCATTCTTCTAGTCACCTATCAATAAGCCATGCTGCATAGTATCGGATTTCGACTTGCCTCAATATCATAGATAAAAAAAAATGCTTTTCATATTCATTATCCCGGAATTCCTCAACTGCCAGAGCTTCAAATGACCACCTGGCAGCCATCAGATCACCAACAAAAGGAACATATTCGTGGGAAGCAGAATCCGAAGGTGAAGCTTGTCAAATTTTACGAGTCACACCACTGAAGAGAATTGAGGTATAATAATAAAAGGTATTAGGATATAAATTGTAACAACAGAATTAAATGCTGAAGAAATATTCAGTCCAAGTATATTAGCAAAACACGCAGTGGTAAAAAGCACCAGCCAGTAGGCTAAGGGTCATCCCTTGGATATCCAGTATAAGGTTTCCAATCAGATACAAATGATATTGTCTGAACTGCAGAAAAAATAAACATTATCAAAATCTTGGAGTTCAGGTAGCTGAACCAGCTCAGATTAAGAAAAGATTCCCTTTTCAAATTTTCCGGTCCTTAATAATTTCTTCCGAGCTGACGATAAGCCCAAAAAAGAGTGAAGTAATCGATGCACATAAACATATAAGCGGGATATTTTCATTATCACTGAAATGATATAGTCCTCCGGAACCCGATTTTGTAAAGATAAGCCAGAAGAAGAGCCAGGAGCGGAGGGCCTAGTAAATTATACAATATAATTGTTTATCAGCTGACTTTGATAAAAAGTCACGAATAAAGAAGATCTCTGATCTGTTTTATAAGCCCGGGAAGACTGTAATTATTATCAGGAAGAGTCTCTCTTTTTCGGGAGGTACTCTTTCTCTCCTTTTTAAAGTTTTCTCCTGAACTTCCGTGCCCATTCCTCAGGAGTTACTTTTCTTGTTCTTGTCGCCTTTCCATGTTCGTCAATAACTTTTGCCTCTATTATCTGGAGCAACTGTTCAGTGTTCACGTTCCCACATTTTGCACACTGGTCCTCATCCGGATTGGCGTAATTAATTATGCGTTTGAAATACACAATTGCCTCTGAAGGATTTCCAAAATAGACCTGGTATCCCCCTTTGTCAATGATCATTATCTTATCAAACATTTTATAAATGTCAGACCCGGGCTGATGAATATTGACTATAACCAGTTTACCTTTATATGTTTGATCTTTAAGGAGATTCATAACAACCTCCGAATCAACGGATGATAGTCCTGATGTAGGTTCATCGACAAACAGGATTGTCGGTTCCCGGATCAATTCCAGGGCAATATTGACTCTCTTACGCTGGCCCCCACTGATTACTTTTTTAAGTGGATTACCAACAACGAGATCCCTTGTCTCATCCAGATCAAGATCTAAAAGTGTCTGATTTACCTGTTCTATCAATTTATCTTCCGGAAGATTATCAAGACACATTTTTGCGTTGTAGTAAAGATTCTGGTATACACTCAGTTCTTCTATCAGAAGGTCATCCTGGGGTACAAATCCAATGACTCCATTTAAAGATTTACGTTCCTCTTCATCATAAAGATTGTAACCATTAATCAGTATTTCACCCATCTGTGGCTTCATGGTACCATTCAGAATACTAAGAGTTGTTGATTTGCCAACACCACTGCCACCTAATATGCCAACCAGCATACCCGATTCCGCCATGACATTTAGTTCGTGGATTCCGCTATCACTGTTCCTGAATTTAAAATTAATGTCTCTGGCATCAAGAGTCACTTTATGCTTAAACCTGGTTTCACTTATAAGACCGGTCACTTCAGTATAATAAATAGCTTCTATTCCGCCTCCCCTTACAGCTGATCCGTGATCGAAGATATAAGTCTGTCCGGCTAAAATGTTATACCCGTTAAGATACAGATCATCAGGACCTTTATAGCGAAGGAGGTAAGTATTTGTGGAAGGGATATACAGGAACATTATTTCACCATGCAGATTTGCTTTGGTAATATGTTTAATATCCCCGGATTGAGTTTTTGTCTTACTATCTATTATTAAGACTCTGCTTTTATCCTGAACATTAATTACACTGCTCATAATAAAACTCATAATGTCCGCATATTCAGATTCAGGAATAAAAAAGGCACTTGCAACTGTCTGGAGAAATTCAAGTTCATTGTCAGTTGTCTCTTCACCGAGAGAGATGTAATCTAAAAGTTGTATAAGCAGATATATCTTTTGTTTCTGTTGCAACTCAGCATTTATTTCTTCACAAATACCAAGAATTCTCATTGTGTTGAGAGATATTCTCTTTCTGTCTTTTCTACTACCCTTTGCGATATTCTCTGAATTATAGCGATCAAGATTTTCTTCATATATAGCCATATACCTGATAATCTGCTCATTATTCAAGTGTCGCGTCAGGAATGACCTGACAATATTCTTCTCCTTACCTGATATAACAGTGTCATCGTGAATGTCACCAATCAGTGCAAAAAGTTTCATCAGTGCCTTGAGTATTGCTTCGCTCATAATATTAACCTGGTAATTAATTCATAAAAAAATAAGTCATGATCACATTAGGGAAGTTCTTAAAGATTATCTTTGTTTAAACCTATTCAAGTATAGGAATTTATACTCACTTAGAAAAATAATTAATGCTGAAATGGCTGAATCAGTACTTTTCTTTTCCCATAAAGGTGTTATAGATTTTAATATTATTGAGGATATTCTTAAAAAAATCAGGGAAAAAAGAGAATTCAGGGATCTGAATAAGGTAACAGGTAAAAGAGTATATTCAGTAATTGTTGAATGTCTTGAAAATATTGTTAACCATTCCGCCAAAGTTTCAATTCCCGATCAGGGATTATGGCCATACATCTCCGTTGAGGACCAGGATAATAAGATCATTGTCAGGTCTGGCAATTTGATTGAAGAAGAGAAGAAAGAGAACCTGAGGTCATTTATTGACAAGCTAAATAAGAATAATGAAGGTGAGCTTCTCGCACTGTACGAGAAGATCATGTGCGAGGAGATGAAGCAAGGGAAAAATGGCGCGGGACTCGGTTTCCTGATCATGAGACTTAAATCAGGGAATGACATTCTTTACAGCTTCAGTCAGGCAGAAAGTAAATTCTTATTTTTTGATATTCAAATTTCAATTGATAAATGTAACATGAGAAAGTTAATTATTGAAAAAACGATTAATTCACCAAAGGTATTTCTTGATCCTGATAAAAAAATATTTGAAATTTCAGGAGAATCGAGGCCACCTGATGTTCGGGAGTTTTATAGTCAGGTTCTTAAATGGTTCGATGAGTATAGTAATTACCTAAAAAATTCAGGAAGCAAATCGGAACCCCTTGTTTTTAACTTTGACTTTGAGTACTTCAATTCATCATCAGGAAAACTCATTCTTGATATATGTAAGAGCCTGGCAACATTGCGTTCAGATGGATTCAATCTGAACATAAACTGGCATTTTGAAAAAGATGATTATGATATGCTGGAAGTTGGGAAAGAGTTATCTAAAATTGTCAGGGTTCCTTTCGAGTATATTGAGAAAATGGAATAACAGCCATCTTATAGTACACTTAGTCTGATACTTATTAAAACATCTTAACCAGCATCCGCGATGTGGGAAAAAATCTTCTATAGTGATAAAACTGCCTCTAATCGGGAAACTCCTTCCCTGGACAGTAACATTGAAAGAATTCTGACTGAGACTATTATTACGGGTCTTATTAAGGACATATCACAGTTTCATAATTTGTTACACCTGGGAAAAAGTACAGAAAGTGAATCTGAAATACCGGGTGAGCCTTTTAGAAAGTTTTGGGTTGATTATGTTTCGGGCATACCTGAAAAGTTAAAAGACCTGGGACTCTTCATTCGTCCATACAAGGATTTCTGCCGGACATGTATCATTACAGAGAATGAAATAGAATCACTTGTCAGATCAGATATTAACAGTTCTAAAACAAAACAAGGAAAAGTTAAAATTGATAATATACATGATCACAATCGTTTTTATCATGATATCAACATGCTTATACCGGTTCAGTTCAAGAAGGCTGGCTATGAGATAATACGTAATGAGGAGGTAGCTGAGATTGATCCACAGATGGTTTATAAACTGGCGAGGGCTATTCATGCAAAATACATGCATGATTCCAGGACGCAACAGGAAGGGAATAACAGGAATCCTGCCTACAACATCCCCGGACTTGCTAATAACGGAAATGATATATATTCCACCAATTTTGATACCCTTCCCCCGGATACTAAAATCTCCAACCTTGATAATGCTGCACATATTCCGACTAAGTTGCTGGCTATAGGCTACAGGATAAGACCTGCAAAAAAAGGGTACAGGCAGGTATCACTTTCATTAGATGCGGACGAGATCGAGACAATGTCGCGCGTCGAACATTTACGGTGGTGCTGGGAGAGGAGGCTTAATGGCTGGCGCTTCGGAGAAATGAGGGATCCTGTCAGGAAAACACATCCCAGCCTGATTAATTATGACGATCTTGATGAGACCGAAAAAGACAGGGACAGGGAGCTGGTAAAACTAATTCCTGCATTTCTTAAGGACATAGGCTTTGAAGTTTATCCTATTTCACTTGTAAGGATTAAAAACCTGCCATATGCAATAAAGCAACATAGTTCGATCTACAGGCTTCTATGTGAAAGCCGCCGACTGATGGACGAGATAGACAGCCTGGTTTTGTCATCACCAGAGGTAAGAGAAAAGATAAAAACAATTAACAACAAAATTGAAGAGACATTAAAGGAGGTCCAGGGAAGCTATAATTATGCAAGTCATATACAGGAGGTCTTTTTACCAGAAGATATTTATATAAGAGAATGTTTCCCTGAAAGTTTTATTCTGTTCAAGCCTAAAAATATTGTGAGTGGAGATTTCTATTTCTTCAGCAGAAAGGACGATAAAGTAATTTTTGCGCTGGCTGATTGTACGGGCCATGGGATACCGGGAGCCTTAATAAGTACTATTGGATACGGTTATCTTGATCAGACAGTAAATGTAAAAAAGATAATCAGTCCTGCCACTATACTTCGTTACCTGTACAATAGCCTTCATAGGTTCATGAGAAGAAATGCGGAAGGTAATGGTCTTGGAGACGATATGGATATCACACTTTGCCAACTTAATGTCAATAATAAACTATTGACATTCACGGGAGTAGGCAATCTTATTTTTCTTTATCGTGATAACAAGATCAGGGAATTCAGTCTGGGATACTTTAAAGATGATAGTAATCTGAACCAGGAATACCATTTCTCATCCAGGAGAATAAGGTTAAAAAGCGGAGATATCTTGTATTTATGTTCTGACGGATTCTCAGACCAGTTCGGCGGAAAGAACCGTAAACGATATCAGCGGAAAAGACTGATGGAT
The DNA here is from genome assembly GCA_963843635.1 of uncultured Bacteroidales bacterium. Taxonomy (GTDB): domain Bacteria; phylum Bacteroidota; class Bacteroidia; order Bacteroidales; family VadinHA17; genus LD21. Next base: position 71,369 of record CAWJLF010000006.1, read on the forward strand.
TTCTTACTTATGATACATGAACACCCAATGCCGGAACAAAATGATCTCCTATACGAAGAGCTTGAGAGGTGGCGGGAAGAATCGGATGAAGAACAGACTGATGATATTACTATAATCGGTATTAAATTTTAATGTTGTACGGGGCTCATGTAGATGACTCTACCCTGCAAGATACTTCGAGCACAGCTTCTTTTCTTTTGTAATCTATCCTGCGAATCTTAACACGTAATATTTCCCTGCCAGTCATAGCAGATACGTCCCTTAACAGCTTTTGTTTCTTTTCAGGTCTGAGCAGATCAATGTTTTCATAAGTTATTGTATATGACTCAGTCTTGTTTCTGCTGACATATTCTTCAAGAAGATATGCTGAGATAAGAATAAGGGCATCGATGATCAATACTCCCAGCATCGGGAACTTGAGAATTTTTAATGAATTAATCACCGAGATGCCAATTATTGTAAAGGTATATGCCATATCCTTTACGTTGAAATTTCTCGTTCTGAGTCTCAGAATGCCGAAGATCGCAAATAAACCAAAAGCCATACCTATCTCCACGTATACGGTCCTCAGCATGGAACAGATAAAGAATGTGATTATACCCATCAGGGAAAAAGCGAACAAGTACTTTTCCTTCATGGAGTACCTGAAGTAGATAACCCTGATCAGAAAAAAGAGGAATACGATGTGTACTACAAACCGTATCATGATCCCCAGAAATGTTTGATTGGTCAGGTCAAAAAAAGTTCCATCCATAATTGAAATTTTTAAGTTCAGAAATTTTTGCAGGTTCTCAGGAATATGTCTGTTACGTCATTATTACCTGATAGATTATCATAAAACTCGTCGAGATAGTCTATTACCTCTTTTTTATCCCTTTCATTTAGTAAAGGAAAGTCATTGACAACTTTGTAGAATTTATCCTTAAAAGCTGTAAAATTCTTAAGCTCATTCTCATATGTGCTCCGGCTCCGGCATACTCCAAGAAAGAGTCTCTCGTACTGATTCCACTCCAACTATCTCAGCAGGAACAGCATATGATGCATTCACGAAACCAGTCCAGTCAAAATCATAAGGGATTGCTATACCCAGCTGTTGAGCATCTATAATCAGAGGTTTGATGACTTTTATATTATGCTGGCCGGGTACTGACCAGTCAAAATTACCAATCATATAATTGAATATGGCAAGCCTGTCCATAACGGCAGGAAGGATGTTCTTCTGGTTCAGTGTACCTGATTTTATGACGATGCTATTTGTTCTGGCAGTAAGCATGTCCAGCGGTTCGATTAAAAATCCGTACTGTCGGTAAGTTTTCCTTTTCCCTTTTGTATCAATGTAGTTTACTCTTAAAAGCCGCACCCTGAAACTTGTATCTGACATCACATTAAAGAGCTTATATATTAGGTACTCTTTCAGGACATATTTCCCATTTTCTACACCGGACCTGCACTGTGGAACCATCTTAATTTTTCCTATCCTGTTCAGATCGGAATATCCAAAATCGACTTTTTTAAAATTCAGCTCAATAGGTGGGAAATAGCAGTAGCTTTTGCGAAAAATGCCTCGGGTTCTTAGCTTTATGTTTCTGCTTACTGAATCAGAACTTCCGGGTTGAAAGGTAATATTAGCTTTCAGATAACCTTCCTTGGGCAAATTCCGAAAATAAGAGGCGAGATCAAATCTAAGAGTTATCTCAAGTATATCTTCGTCCTCAAAGAGTCTGTAACTGTTTTCAGGAGCTCCCGGTACAGTTACAGTATCCCTGGTGTTAACGCCCGAGCTAACAACCTGTGTGGTAAGCAAACTTACCAGAGCAATCTGAATAAGGAACCTTTTTCTCATTACAGATCAGTATTAAAATAACATTTCAAAACAACCTGATCTTATATACTATGTTGATAGTAAATTTATTAAAAAAACGCGACGAATAAGCATTGAAACGAAAGATTTTTAAATAATCATAAATAATTATCTCCCTTACAATAATGATATAAGAGACTGGTTTTTGTTTTCAGGCCGGTAAAAATATAGCAGCTGCAAGCATTCCTTTACTTTTCGCTACCCACTGTTCCCTCTTGCTTTTTAATTTTCTATTATCTTTGAGAATGATCCAACAAACACATGTGATTCAATATGCTAAACTTACTTAAACACCCATTGCTTACACATAAGCTGACAATCCTGCGTCGCAAGGAGACAAGTGTCAAGGATTTCCGTTGTACTCTTGACGAGATAGCTGGATTAATGGCATACGAGATAACCCGTGACCTTCCTCTGAAGGATATTACCATTGAGACCCCAATTGGTGAATGTAAAACCATGGAACTTGCCATGGATGTTGTTCTGGTTCCAGTTCTCAGGGCAGGACTCGGCATGGTCACCGGAATCTCCAACCTGATCCCAAATGCCCGGATAGGCCATATCGGTATGTATCGTGATCATATTACCCTGAAACCGATGACCTATTATTCAAAGTTTCCAGAAAATCTCAGCGAAGCTGTGGTGATGGTACTCGATCCTATGCTGGCAACAGGCGGGAGTTCAACAGATGCTATTAAGGTTCTCAAGGAACAGGGCGCCAGGACCATAAAGCTTGTTTGTATTGTGGGAGCTCCGCAGGGCGTGGAGAGGATTATGAAGGATCATCCGGACGTACAGATATATCTCGCCGGACTCGATGAGAAATTAAATGAACATGGTTATATAGTACCCGGACTTGGGGATGCGGGCGACAGGCTCTTTGGAACAAAATGAAGAATGATCATTTCAATTTATCAAGGGCGTACCCTGTATATACATCATTCAATTCACAGAGTCCTGCAGTCTTAACTTCTTTTTGCCCTTCAATAAGAACATATTTTAAGAATTGAATTACCGCTTCATCAGTCGGCTTTCCAACTGAACCAATAGTAAGTTCACGGCAAAGTCGTTTCGGATAAAGTCCGAGCCATAAGCCCCTGTGTGCTTTTTCGAGGTTACTGAAGGGTAGCTCCTGCCTGTCAATCTTATTATCATAATCAATATCCAAAGGCACTATCTGGATATCTTTTATCCGTTCCCCTGTTGACAAATCAAACGCATATGAAAAATTACAAAAACCTGTTGCAAGTGGATTTTTTTGTACATTTTTTATCATCTCGTCATCACCATTTACTCCAGTCCCTTTCAGATCAGAGGCTTCCTTATTGAGAAAATCTGCCAAAACTTCGGCTGCCCCAGATTCATCAGTTCGCGTAAATACCAATACTTTCTCTTTTCCTGAAGTATCAAGTAACTCTCCCCATGTCAACGGTTTATTACCTGTAAAAACTTTAAGAAACTCTTCAGAACTCAGACCCTGATCCATGATTCTCCTGATATAGGGATTCTTCTGGTTCACAATAGCTGCAACACCATCTTTGGCTACGGGTATTGTCCATATCCCGGCATCAAAATCCTCATCGGTCAATGGTCTGGATATCATGGCCAGCTGGCTCTTCTTAGATAACAGGTCTTCTATTCCCTGTCCGGTTCCTCCAGTCTCCAGATCAATCTTTACGGCAGGATGGATCTTCATAAAATCATCGCTCCATTTTTTGACTAGCGGATAGAGGGCATATGCACCACTAATTGTAAAATTACCAGAGACATTTACTTTCGTAACTGCAGGTATTGTATCTTTTGTTTTTTCTGATTTTCCCGGTTTGCACTCATAAAATATTGCAATGCAAAACAAAAGGAAAACGGTTCTTGTAAAGTTCATTTTTTTTTAAAGTTACAAAATATATGAAAGTTGAACAATGATTAATGACAGGAATGAATTATTATTTCTTCTACTTTTCATATCCAAAAAAAAATTAAATTACACTTCAATTTTAAGTATGAAAAATGATCCTGTTATTGAGGTAAAGAACGTCTGGAAATCGTTTAAAACTGTACAGGCCGTAAAAGGAATCGATCTGAATATTCCAAAGGTCAGTTTGTTGCCTTCTCGGGCCAAACGGAGCGGGTAAAACAACCCTGGTTGAAATGATAGAAGGTATTCAGAAACCCGATAAGGGTGAAATACCCATTATGGGCAAAGTGGAAGGGGAATGAAGATGAATTTCACCGGATAATAGGTCTTTCCCTTCAGGAAACAAGGTTTATCGATAAACTGAGGGTGACGGAAACACTTCATCTTTTTGCCGGTTTTTTTAACCTTGGAAGGGAACGGGTTAATGAAATAATTGATATAGTGGATCTTGAAGAGAAAAGAAGATCATATGTTGTAAATCTTTCCGGCGGACAACGGCAGAGACTTGCCCTAGGTATAGCCCTTATAAACAGCCCAGCTATACTTCTGCTCGACGAACCAACAACAGGACTTGATCCAAATGCCAGGAGAGAGATCTGGGAGATCCTCCGGGCTCAGGGAGAAATCGGAGACCTCAATGATACTGACCACACACTATATGGAGGAGGCCGAAAATCTGTGCGAAAAAATAATAATTATGGATAATGGGGTAATTCTTGAAGGAGGGCACAATGCATCAACTTATTGAGGATGAATCCGGGAAAAGGTCGTCGAATTTACTCAGCTGAACGGCTTAAGCTTCACTGAATCATCGGTGGCAGGATTCCCATTCAAAATTCACAGCGGGTAACAGGGAAAAGGATTTGTAAGCTCTCTCGGATTTTGAAAATGAACTGCCTGTATTTATCTCTTTCATGAAATCAAAAAACATAAGTCTGAGGCATATGGAATGCAGACGAAAGACACTGGATGATCTGTTTGTTGCACTCACAGGAAGAAAATAAATGAATAAGATGTTCAGATTCATACAGCTTTGGTGACTTTCTAGTTCTCTTTTCAGGGAGATTATCAGGGAACCCGGAGTACTCTTCTGGGGAATCCTCTTCCCGATACTAATGTCTCTTGGACTGGGACTTGCATTTACAAAAAAGCTGACATGATACGAAAAGTCGCAGTTATTACAAACTCAGAACCAGGCGCGGTAAGTCAGGAAAACAAATGGCTGACTAACATTCCTAAACAAACTGCGAGAAAAACATGTAAAAAGTGATGACATGGCATTGGAAACACTCCATAAAGAATGATAAACTGGGAAATTCCGTATTCTGTTTCACTAAAATGAAATGGGAGAAGCAATGGAACTTCTAAAAAGAGGAACAATTAATGTAATTCTTGTTGAACAGGGTGGTAGCCGGAATATCATTTCGACCCCATAGAACCCGGATGCTGAGCTTACTTACATAAAGCTTAGTCCTCAATTGTCGGAGCCGTGAGCCCATTATCAACCACGGTGATAACTCAGAAATAAAGCCTCTTACCGTTACAGGTACAAGATATATAGATTTCCTTGTTCCCGGTCTGATTACAATGGGTGTCATGATGTCGTGCATGTGGGGCATCAGTTATGGAATTATCGAGAAGAGATCGAAAAAACTGCTCAGAAGACTGGTTGCCACACCAATGAAAAAATCGCATTTCCTCGTAGCGCTTATCTCCGTCAGGATAATAATGAATCTGATCGAATCTAATATTTCTGTTAATCTTTGCACTTCTGGTTTTTAGGATGAAATACAGGGCGATATATCATCTCTGGTACTGATATATATTGCCAGGTAATATAGCTTTTGCCGGGATTGCTGTTTTTGTATCATCCAATACATCCAATACCGAGGTCGGTAACGGCCTAATAAATTTTGTCGTTTTTCCCATGATGGTCCTCTCGGGTATATTTTTCAGTTATCAGAATTTCCCTGACTGGAGTATAGGTGTAATAAAATACCTTCCACTGACTATGCTCACCGATGGAGTCAGAAGTATCTTCAATGAAGGGGCCGGGTATAATGAAGTCGCTATGCCTGTACTAATACTTCTAAGCATTGGTGTTGTCTTCTTCTCCGCAGGACTGAAAATATTCAAATGGCATTAATAGCCGGGATGAGATATCTGCTGGCAGAGAATTCAAATACTATTAATTATTGGTTTGTGATATCCTTATCACCTGAAATTTTTCACCCCGGTATGCAACATATTATTCCAGGGGCTGTCTTTAGTAAAGTTAGCCGCGTAATAACCAAACTTAATATACAATGAAAAATCTGAGAGTAATAGCAGTAACCTTTGTCGTAGTAGCATTCTCCGCCTGCTCATCCGGTCAGTTCCGCAAAACAGTCTATGGTGATCATAATGTGGTCACCAGGGAGAGAAATACTGAATCATTTACCCGTGTAAAAGCAAGCTCGGGAGTTGATGTATTTCTTAAACAGGGAGAAAAAGAACCCCTGTCTGTCGAAGCAGATGAGAATCTCCAGGAATATATAATAACCGAGGTACGCAACGGAGAACTTAATGTTTATACTGATGCAAATATACGCAAGGCAGAAAGGATGAGAGTATATGTATCAATACCCGACATTAAAGCTGTCAGGTCAACAAGTGCAGGGAATATTATCGGACAAACCCCAATTTCAGGAGACAGGCTTGAACTGTCTGCAAGCAGTGCAGGTGATATAAAACTTGAAGTGCATGCAAAAGAGATAAAGCTCAGTATTAGCAGCTCAGGTGATATGACCCTCAGCGGTGATGCTGACATGCTTGATGCGAACCTGAGCAGCGCCGGTGATCTGAATGCTTTTGATCTGATGGTACGGGAGGTTGAAATTTCCGTATCAAGTGCAGGAGACGCTGATATAAATGTATCGGAAAAAATCACGGCCAGGGCATCAAGTGCAGGAGACATCAATTACAAGGGGGATCCTAAATATATAGATTTCCATTCCTCCAGTGCCGGGGGGATACACAAAAGATAACTTCTTATCAATATATATTTCCCTTATAATTAAGAGCCATCGATTTACTTGCGATGGCTTTTTTATTACCTTTGGACATGAATTTCAAAATTGAGAAAAACATTTATTAACTTTAAAATAACATGAAGGAAAATCTGAGTGTCAATCTTAGACACACCGCCAACTTTGTTGATTATGACGAAATAATTGCTCTTGCAAAAGAATCATTAAAACATATCGATACCCTTAATTCCGGGACAGGTCCTGGTAATAATTTTTTGGGATGGCTTAACCTGCCCGATGATATATTGGTCCAGCTTGATACTATTGAAGAGACTGCCAAACATCTGCGGAACATCTCGGACACAACCGTTGTTATAGGCATTGGGGGCTCATACCTGGGTTCACGGGCAGTGATAGAAAGCCTAACACATGCCTTTTCCCCATTCATGAAGAGTAAACATCATGATGTAATATTTGCCGGCCAGAACATCTGTGAGGATTATATGGCTGACCTGCTCGATCTGCTCGATCAGCGTAATTATTCGATTGCAGCAATATCAAAATCAGGTGTCACAACAGAACCTGCTATCGCTTTCAGGATAATAAGGGAGCATCTTGAGAAGAAAGTCGGGAAAGAGGCAGCCGCAGAAAGGATAATAGCCATAACAGATGCAAAAAAAGGAGCTCTCAGGCCACTTGCTGAACTGCGTGGCTATAAGACTTTTGTTATACCCGATAATATTGGTGGCAGGTATTCTGTCCTTACACCCGTCGGACTGCTGCCAATTGCTTTGAGCGGTGTGATATAAGGGCTCTTGTAAAGGGGGCAAGATCGATGGAAGAGATAACACGTAATAATAAGGACATCAACTCAAATCCCTCTCTTCTGTATGCTTCAGCAAGAAACCTTATTCTGCAGACAGGAAGACCAGTTGAGGTACAGGTGGGATTTCACCCCAAGACTACATTATTTCTCAGAATGGTGGAAACAGCTTTATGGAGAAAGTGAAGGGAAAGATGGTAAAGGAATATTCCCTGCGTCAGTTGACATGACTACTGACCTTCATTCCCTGGGACAGTATATCCAGGATGGTCAGAGAATCCTTTTTGAGACTTTTGTCATTGTCGGTGAACCTGAAAGGAAAATCACTATTCCACGGGAATCAGATGATTCAGATCAGCTCAATTATCTTGCCGGACAGAGACTCTCACAGGTGAACCACAATGCCGAAGCAGGTACTATCTTAGCACATTATGACGGTAAAGTACCAATCATCACAGTCAAGATACCATCTCTTGATGCATTTTATATGGGTCAGCTTGTTTACTTCTTTGAGATGTCATGTGCAATAAGCGGGTATATCCTTGGCGTTAATCCTTTTAATCAGCCCGGTGTTGAAGCATACAAACACAATATGTTTGCACTACTCAATAAGCCTGGGTTTGAGGAGGAAGGTAATAAGTTGAGGGAAAGGCTGAAAGAATAATGATCGTCATAAATAATCCTAAATAAATACCTGAAATGAAGAACCTGAAATTTTCAAGTTATTTGATTGCCGGTCTTGTAATTATATCATTACTGGGTGGTTGCAAAAAATGGAGCCAAACCGGCGACGGACCTATAAGAATAGTAACCAATAAGGGAGGCCAGACGCTGGGTTATGACACTGCCTCCGGGGTAACCATTCTCACTAGCAATGGATTTGCCTTTAAGGACCTCAATAAAAACGGTAAACTCGACGCTTATGAAGATTGGCGCAAAAGTGCGGATGTACGTGCAAAAGATCTCGCGTCAAAGATGACAATTGAGCAGATTGCCGGTCTGATGCTTTACAGTGCTCACCAGGCTATCCCTGCATCGAGTACCAGATTTGGTTCCAGTTCATACAATGGGAAGCCATACAAAGAGAGCGGGGCAAAGCCTTCCGATATGAGCGATCAACAGATTAAATTCCTGACGGAAGACAACCTGCGTCACGTACTTGTAACTTCAGTGGAAAGCCCGGAAGTGGCTGCCACATGGAATAATAATGTTCAGGCACTTTGTGAAAAGATTGGTCTGGGAATTCCGGCAAATAACAGTTCAGATCCAAGGCACAGAGCTGCTTCAGATGCTGAATATAATGTGGGTTCGGGAGGACAGATCTCAATGTGGCCTGGTTCCTTAGGATTGGCTGCTACTTTTGATCCTTCGGTCGTTGAACATTTTGGTCAGATTGCTGCAAGAGAATACAGAGCTCTTGGTATTTCAACAGCCCTTTCACCACAGATAGATATTGCAACTGAACCACGCTGGGCCAGGGTAAACGGTACTTTCGGTGAGTGTCCGCAGCTCTCAGCTGATATGGCAAGAGCATATGCAGATGGGTTCCAGACCTCCTTAGACTCTATGGAGATCGCTGACGGATGGGGCTATACAAGCGTTAACACAATGATAAAACACTGGCCGGGCGGTGGACCGGAAGAGGGTGGCCGTGATGCACATTTCGCATTTGGGAAATATGCGGTATATCCTGGAAATAATATTTCAGATCACCTCATCCCATTTACACAGGGGGCAATGAAACTAAATGGGAAAACAGGGTCTGCAGCTGCCGTAATGCCTTATTATACAATATCATATGATGTTGATACTGTATATCATGAAAACGTTGGAAACAGCTATAGCAAATATATCATTAACGATCTTCTCCGTGGGAAATATGGCTATGATGGAGTGGTTTGTACCGACTGGGGTGTTACAAGCGATGAAAGGGCTGTTAACAGCTTCGGCACAACATGCTGGGGAGTTGAAAAGCTTACAATACCAGAACGTCATTATAAGATTATAATGGCCGGAGTTGATCAGTTCGGAGGTAACAATGATGCCGGGCCTGTGATTGAAGCATACCAGATGGGTGTCAAAGAACATGGGGAAGAGTATATGAGAAACAGGATGGAACAGTCAGCTGTCCGACTTCTAAGGAACATCTTCCATGTAGGTCTTTTTGAAAATCCCTATCTGAATGTTGAATCCACAGTTAAAACTGTTGGTAATGAAGAATTCATGAAAGCTGGTTATGATGCTCAGCTTAAGTCTGTGGTAATGCTTAAGAACAAGAATAATGTTATCCCTGTGGAGAAAAACAAAACTGTCTATATCCCTAAAAGGACTGTCATGCCTTCTGTGGGTATGTTTGGAAACAGGATACCGGGCTCTACAGATTATCCCATTAATATTGATATAGTTAAAAAGTACTATAATGTCACCGACAATCCTGCCGAAGCCGATTTCGCACTTGTTGTTGTGGCTAGTCCCAATTCCGGAAGTGGATATGATCCTGAGGACGTGAAAAAAGGAGGTACCGGTTATGTGCCCATCAGCCTTCAGTACAGGCCCTATACAGCAACAGATGCCCGCGATCCAAGTATAGCCGGTGGTGATCCTTTCGAGTCATTCACCAACAGGACCTACAGGGGCAAGTCAGTCCGTACAGCCAATGAAGGTGATCTTAAGATGATTCTCGATACCAGGAAGACGATGAAGGGAAAACCTGTCATTGTTTCAATTGCCATGTCGAAGCCTATGGTATTCAGCGAATTTGAAAAAGAGACCGATGGGATAATTGCAACATTTGATGTCCAGGATCAGGTTATTCTGGATATAATATCCGGAACAGCCGAACCCTCAGGCTTGCTTCCTCTTCAGATGCCGGCTGATATGAAAACTGTCGAATTGCAGAAGGAAGATGTGCCATTTGATATGACATGCCATGTTGATACCGAAGGGCATACATATGATTTCGGTTTCGGGATGAACTGGCAGGGTGTTATTAACGATGCGCGTGTACAAAAATACAGTAAACCTGAAAAACAATAGTAACCAGGGGCTGTCTCAAAAGACAAAATCCGTTAACCGCAAAGATCGCCAAGGTATTACGCTGAGATCGCAAAGCACATAATGTCAGGCTTTGCCTTTGTGACCTTTGCGCCTGCTTTGCGTGCTTAGCGGTTAAAAAAGATTTTTGAGACAGCCTCTTTTTATCGGTATACTATTTAAGTCCGTGCTTCTTAACAAAGTCATCTATAACCTGAGTGAGGTTCGGATCACCTATCTCCTGCAAGATCATAATAAACCCTTGTATTAGGTTTCTTGATTTTGATAATACGGTTAAGATCGATCGGTGTTGCAATGATTACACTATCACAATCGGTATTATTAATTGTTGTCTCAAGATCCTTCAGCTGTTGTTCCCCATAACCCATAGCAGGAAGAAGTGTCCCGATATTTGGATAGAATCTGAAAGTTTCACTCAGCCTGCCAACTGTAAATGGCCGTGGATCAACAAGTGCTGCTGCTCCAAATTTACGGGCTGCAACAACACCGGCGCCTATCTTCATTTCACCATGAGTAAGTGTAGGTCCATCTTCAACAACAAGTACCCTTTTCCCTCTTATGAGTGCCGGGATCATCAACCTTTATAGGTGAAGCGCCATCAACAACAACAGCATCAGGGTTAACCTTTTCAATGCTTTCCCTTACAATCTGTATTGCCTCAGGGGCTGCGCTGTCCATCTTATTAATCACAACCACATCAGCCATACGTAAGTGTTACTTCACCAGGATAGTATCTCAGTTCATGACCGGCACGGTGAGGATCAGTAACAGTAATCATCAGATCAGGTTTATAGAAGGGGAAATCATTATTTCCGCCATCCCAGAGAATGACATCACAACCTGAGGGATCATTCTCTGCTGCCCGGAGAATTGCTTCATAATCAACGCCTGCATAGATAACATTTCCTCTTACAACATGAGGCTCATATTCCTCCATCTCTTCAATGGTACATTTATGTTTTTCGAGATCGTCAACAACTTAGCAAAACGCTGTACTTTCTGGGCATTAAGATCGCCATAAGGCATAGGATGCCGTACAGCCACGACCTTAAGTCCCTTTTCCATCAGGAGTTCAATGATCTTCCTGGAAGTCTGGCTTTTACCACAACCTGTTCTGACGGCACCTACAGCAATAACAGGTTTAGTGCTCTTTAATCATTGTAGCAGCAGGCCCAAGTAGAACAAAATTAGCTCCGGCTGCATTTACAATGGCACTCACCGACATACTTTCTGATATGTGACATCACTGTATGAAAAGACACAATCATCAACTTCATATTTCCTGATAAGATCAGGAAGATCAGCTTCTGCAAATATCGGAATTCCATCAGGGTACAGGTTTCCGGCAAGTTCTCTTGGATATTTTCTTCCATCAATATCAGGAATCTGTGCTGCAGTAAAGGCCACAACATTATAATTTTCATTATCCCTGAAACAGGTATTGAAATTATGGAAATCCCTGTCCCGCGGCACCAATGATGATGACATTCTTCTTAGTCATAAAACCTCCTTGTTTAGTTGATATTAATTTGTAGAAATAGAATTTTCATTTTAAAATGAAGTAACAAATTTATAATTTGCATACCGAAATTCCACGTAATTTATTGGTATTTTTTAAAATGCCTTATTTTATGCAGTCAATTGCTGTATATACAGATATGTTAGACCATGTTTGAGGCATGTACGTGAAAACATGTTAAAGAAAATGTTTTCCACTAGGGACGGTATGTGGCAAATTCTTTGTACTATTATATCATTAAATGAATGTACTGGCGCACATATATCTTTCAGGCGATTCAGATAAGATAATCATAGGCAATTATATAGGTGATTATGTTAAAGGGCGCGATTATCTTAATTATCCCGATCTGATCAGGAAAGGAATTATTTTGCACCGGCATATAGATGGCTTTACCGACCGTCATCCTGTTGTACACCGCAGTAAGATATTTTTTACCAGGAAATATCATAAATATGCAGGAGTGATAACTGATATAATTTACGATCATTTTCTTACCAAGGAATGGGATTTTTTCTCCAGAAGACCACTTGAAAGTGTAACATATAATTTTTACAGGGCACTTGTAAATAATTATGATATTCTTCCGGAAAATGTGAAGGAGATGATGCCATTCTTTATAATAAACAACTGGATAGAATCATACCAGACCCTGGGTGGCATACGTCATGTACTTAAATACACTGAGCAAACGTTCCACACTGCCCAATGAGACAAGATTTGCAATACAGGGCCCTTAAAAAGAACTATTATTCACTTCAGGATGATTTCATGGAGTTCTTTCCGCAGCTGATAGATTATGTTGAAAATGATTTCGGGGTTGACATTTCCCACAGGATAACCGTACCCTTCTGATTATATCAAGGTATTCGGCCCTTCCGGCATCAAGCCTGAGGAAAATAAACAGCAAGATTGTAAATCCCCATAGCGAACTTCCTCCATAACTGAAGAATGGTAAAGGGATTCCGATAACAGGGACCAGTCCGACTGCCATCCCTATATTAATAAAAACATGTGATGAACAATATTGAAACAACCCCATAACCATATACCCTGGAAAAACCGATCTTTGCCGTTCAGCAAGGAAAATAAGGCGCAGCATCAAAAACAGGTACATTCCAATTACAATAAATGACCCCATGAACCCCCATTCCTCACCTATCGTACAAAATATAAAATCAGAACTCTGCTTTGGGACAAACTTGAATTTTGTCTGTGTTCCTTGTAAGAAACCTTTCCCGGTAAGACCTCCGGATCCAATTGATATAATTGACTGATTCACATTATAGCCTGTCCCTTGCGGATCTGATTTGATTCCAAGAAGAATATTGATTCTGTCTTTCTGATGTGCCGGAAGTACATTATTGAATCTGTAATCGACCGACATTAATATATAACACACTCCCTATCAGAAAGAGATAGATTATCAAAATGGACAATACCTTGTCGCGAGTAAATATAGTATGCAAAGGCGAAACCTGAAAGCAGAAGTGAAATAATTACGATGAGTTCCCTGTTTAATGACTTTAAAATAAAATAATTAAGCGATACAGGACTGAGTGATGAAAATAAAAATCAGAGTCCCGGCAAGCACTGTCTTCCATTTCCTTGTTGGAATCCAGATGAGAAGAACAGCAATAAGTGACAGTGCCAGGGAAAGGTAAAGATTATTAACAAGCAGGGTAAGAAAGAAGAGTACAAGCATAAGAAGCCGGACACAAATATATAAGGACTCATCCCTTCCCGGAACAGCACGATGAACAAGGAGAAATAAACAATGGATGATCCCATATCCGGCTGTAGTGCAGTTAGTAGAGCAGGGAAAAGAATAATGGCTGATGCAGGAATAAACATTCTAAGACTGTGTAAGTTCCTGTCTTTTTGATTCAGGAAACCTGCAAGGGCAAGAGCCGTTGCAAACTTTGCAAATTCAGAGGGTTGAACACTAATTCCTCCAAATTCAAACCACGACCGGCTCCGTTTATCCTGGTTCCGATCAACAGCACCAGGACCAGAAGAACCATCGCCAGACCATAAATGATCCAGGAGAAAAAGAAATAGAACCGGTTATCGATTATTACCACAAAAACTGCAATGACAAGAGAGGCAATAATCCAGATAAACTGCTTCCCATAACTCTGCGACATATCAAGCAGTCCTGAATGCTCCTCATTATATACTGCAGCATATATATTGAACCATCCAAGTGTTACGAGAACCAGGAAAAGACAATTGTGATCTTATCTATCCCACTCCAGATATTATGTTGCGTCTCACTGCTGAATTAAATTTAGATTCAGAATACTTTGTTCCCGGTATTTATTTGTAATATTGCCTGTAAGATATTTTTCAATCATCAGGCTTGCTATAGGTGCAGCATAAGTTGCTCCGAAACCCGAATTTTCAACAACAACCATAATAGCAATTTTAGGATCATCTTTCGGTGCAAATGCTATAAATACCGAATGGTCCTTGCCATGCGGGTTCTGGGCGGTCCCAGTCTTACCGCAAACAATTATATCCTTCAATGCTGCCACCCCTGCCGTTTTTCTCAGCGTCACCGTTAACGGCAGCCTCCATCCCAAGAATTATATCTTCAAAGTTAGCTGAATCAATATCAATAACATGCCTGGTGGTAAATTGTTTATCAATTGTTCATGTCTTTCCCTATTCCGATTTAACTATATGTGGTGTATAGAGTAGCCCCTGTTGGCAATTGCTGCAGTCATATTTGCCATCTGCAGAGGAGTGTACAAGTATCTCACCCTGTCCAATAGCCATTGAGATAATATTGAGTGCTTTCCACCTGTTCTTCCCGTAATACTTATCAAAATACGGATTGAGGAATAAATCCGGGCAACTCATTCACAAAGTCTGTTCCCAGAACCCTTCCAAAACCAAATTCATCAAGATAACTCCTCCATTGTTATAAGCCTAGTAACAGTACCATACTGAGGATTTTCAAGTACTCTTCTGTATGCCTGGCAGAAATAGGCATTACATGATATCATAATTGCATCCTGCAGATCCAGTGGGGACCTGTGAGAATGACAGCCAACAAAGAGATAGCCGTTATGGCATTCAAAGGTTGAAGGTTGTATCACACCTTCCTGAAGAGCTATAAGTCCATTTATAGGTTTGAATGTTGAACCCGGAGGATACCTGGCCATCAGAGCCCTGTTAAACAGAGGGTTGTATAGCAGTATCGATAAGAAGTTTGGTATAGTTCTCCGAACGGATCCTTCCAACGAGAAGTCCAGGATCATAAGCGGGTGAAGAAACAAGGGTAAGTACTTCTCCTGTATTTGGTTCGATGGCTACTATGCTGCCTTTTTTATTCTGCATCAGCTTCTCACCATATTCCTGCAGATCGAGATCGATTGAGGAGATAATATCTGATCCCTGAACCGCTGCAGTGTCCATTTTGCCATTGTTATATGCTCCCTTTATACGGTTGAAAACATCAACGAGGTAAATCTTTACACCCTTCTTACCCCTTAGAAATTTTTCATATGCCTCTTCGATGCCAAGCTTTGCCAATGTAGTCACCTGCCTTATAATACGGATCTTTCCTTATTGTTGACTCATCTACTTCACTTACATATCCAGGATGTGTGCTCCGACAGGCCTGGAGTATTTTCTGCAGGGTTCTTGGCTGCACATAAAAACCAGGGTACATGAACAGTTTTTCCTGAAACCTGGCATATGTCTCATTGGATATCTGCTTGAGGAATTCCGAGGGAACCCTTCTTAGAGTACTCTGATGCCTGCTTCATTCGCTCTCATGATAATATTCAGGAGATATGCCCAGAAGGTCACAAAATTCTGCATGTGTCAATATCCTTTGAGGTCTGTGCCGGGATAACCATCAGATCATAAGCCGCCTGGTTGTAAACTATCGGTTTCCTGTTCCTGTCAAAAATAAGTCCACGGGCAGGGTACTGGGTAACATACCTAAGAACATTATTCTCAGCCGATACCCTGTAGGTACTAGTGGCTACCTGTATTATAAACAGTCTGACAAGCAGCACAAGCGATGCAAACACAATTAATGTGATTACAACAATCTTCCTTTTTACATATACATCCTTCATGTTTTCTTCCTCTATCTCCCCTTCCTGTAATATTCAATCAGGAGTATGAATGAAACGGAAAATACTGAGCTCAACAGTACCCTTAATAAGGTTCTGAAAAATCCGGCGAAACGGAACACTTCAAGATAAAAAAGAGCAGTATGATGAATCAATACAATCACAACAGTATATATTAAGAACCATCTGAAGCCATAAGTATACATCGATGGATCAGAACCTGTTTCATATCCGTCGCTGGGTGCGACGAGACTAAGTACATAAGGGCGTACAAAACCGGTAGCAAGTAAGTTGCTGACGAATGCATGCCCGGTGTTCCGGAGAACAGATCAATTGTAAGACCCAGAAAAATGAGAGCGAACAAAAGCAACCATGCAGGAATCTCAACGGGTAACAAGAAATGAACATTATATATACATAGGGATTAACATACCCACTGAATTGAATATTATCGAACACCAGCACCTGAAGCAATACAAGCAGAACAAAAATAATCAGAAACCTTAGGCTGAGTTGATCATTGATACTGATTTTGAAGTTCTTGTAAGTTCTGTCTTCTTCATATTCGCAATGATTTCCACAAAATGGAGCTTTCTGAAATCAGTAAAGAGTGTAACTGTTATCTTGTAGAAATCACCTCCCGATTTCTTAAAATCACTTACAGTACCTACCTTCAGACCTTCGGGGAAAATAGCAGAATATCCCGTAGTCTCCAACAGTATCACCAATATTCACAGACACATGTTGAGGGATATCATTTAAAACAGCCCTCATGTGGATTTTTACCATCCCAGGTTAATGATCCGAAGTATCCATTTGGCTTTAATCTTGTACTTAATTTGAAATCAAGATTAAGCAATGACATTGCCACTGAGAAGTTATCCGAACTCCCGACAACCATACCAGCCACCAATCTATTAGAAACAACAGCCATATCAGGTTTAACACCCTGAAGCCTACCCTTTGTTCAGCGTAAAAAAATTCTTTTGCTTGTTGATAGAGTTTTCGATTACTACAGCCGAAGTATGCTCGTATTGTTGCTTGTAAACAGAATCATATTCTGAAAAAAAAACCGGGTTATTTTCTCTTAAATAATGATCAAGCCTGTTTTTGAGATCAATATTTTCTTCTGCAAGAGAAGCATTGATTTCCCTCAGATGAAAATAGGACCTTGCATTGCTTATCCTTGTGTCCAGCCCCATTGTCAGGCCCCTGAGACCGACCATAAACCGTGAATTATGATAATCACTGCCCGATAGCAAGATAGAAAGATGGATAATCCCCCAAGAATAATAAAGATGATGAGGTTATTAAATTTTACCAGAAAATTCAGTAGGTTCCTCATTTCCCGGGTTGTTTTATCTCATTAGGAACTGAAATTTATCAACATTTTTAAGAGCCACCCCTGTTCCCCTGGCTACCGCGTGAAGGGGATCCTCCACAACATTAAAGTTAATATTTATTTTATCGGCAAGCCTCCTGTCGAGACCTCTGAGAAGCGCTCCTCCACCTGCCAGGTATATTCCTTTGTTAACAATATCAGCATAAAGTTCAGGCGGAGTCTGTTCAAGCACGCTTAAGAGAGCTGCCTCTACTTTTGATAAAGATTTATCGAGACAATATGCAATCTCCTGGTAAGAGATTGGGATTTCGATCGGCAATGCCGTCATGATATTCGGGCCTCTTACAACATAATCGGCCGGAGGCGAATCAATATCAGGAAGTGCTGCCCCGACAGCTATTTTTATATCTTCTGCTGTCCTTTCTCCAATCTTAATGTTATGCTGATGACGCATATATGCCTGGATATCAGCAGTAAATCCATCGCCGGCAATTCTGATAGATTTATTGCATACAATGCCTCCAAGTGCAATCACAGCAATCTCAGTAGTTCCTCCGCCAATATCCACTACCATACATCCTTCAGGGAGCTTCCACATCAAGACCTATTCCAATGGCTGCTGCCATCGGTTCGTAGATCATGTATACGTCCCTTCCTCCGGCATGTTCCGAAGAATCACGGACAGCCCTTATCTCAACCTCGGTACTTCCTGACGGTATACAGACAACCATTTTCAGTGACGGAGCAAACAGACGCGGTCCCTTATTGATCAGTTTAATCATGCCCCTGATCATTAGTTCGGCTGCATTAAAATCAGCAATGACACCATCGCGTAGAGGTCTGATAGTCTTTATGCTTTCATGTGTCTTGCCATGCATCTGCCGTGCCTGTTCCCCAATTGCTATAAGCTTTCCCGTAACCTTATCAAAGCCACAATTGAAGGTTCATCAACGACTATCTTGTCATTATGGATGATAATTGTATTAGCCGTGCCTAGGTCAATCGCAATTTCCTGTGTTAAGAATGAAAATACCCCCATATAATGTGATAATTAATGTTATTAATGTCTAAAATGTCTGATACCTGTGAAGTACCATGGCCAACCCATTGGCAGAACAGTATTCAACAGATTCATTATCTCTTACTGATCCTCCTGGCTGAACAACCGCAGTTATACCTGCCTTATGAGCAATCTCTACACAGTCAGGAAATGGGAAAAAAGCATCTGATGCCATAACAGCACCTTTAAGATCAAAGCCGAATAAATGGGCTTTTTCTATTGCCTGCTTTAAGGCATCAACCCGGGAGGTCTGACCTATTCCACTTGCACAGAGTTGTTTGTTCCTCGCCAGTACAATAGCATTCGATTTACTGTGCTTTACAATGATATTGGCAAAAATCATGTCCTCTGTTTCAGATTGAAGCGGCTTCCTTGTTGTCACCGGTTTCAACTGTTCCGCAGTCTCAGTGCTGTTATCATTTTCCTGCCACAAAACACCATTTAGTAATGACCTGAATCTGATCTTAGTCTTATCCTGTGTCTTTCTCCTGAGAATAATCCTGTTCTTCTTCTGCTGAAGTATCTGCAGTGCCTCCCCTGAAAACTCCGGAGCTATTATTATCTCAAAGAAAATCTTGTCGATTTCTGAGGCCATCTCCTTCTCAACAGTAACATTTGTTATAATGACACCACCGTAGGAAGAAACAGGATCGCAGGCCAGCGCATCTTTCCAGGCTTCAGTCGCATTATCCCTGCTGGCCACACCGCACGCATTATTATGCTTTATAATGACACATGTAGTAGTTTTGAATTCATCGATCAGTGAAAGAGCAGCATCAAGGTCGAGAAGATTGTTATACGACAACTCCTTACCATGAATCTTATCAAACAACATATCCGTATCGCCAAAAAAGATTCCCTTCTGATGCGGATTCTCACCGTACCGGAGAGGATATGCTTTATCAATACTCTCACGAAAGACCTGTAAGTGATCCTCCCTGTTGAAGTATTAAAAATTGCTGAATCGTAGCCTGAAGACACCTGAAAAGCTCTGGCGGCAAACAACTCGACGTTCTGAAAGATAGTAGTTCCCTGCTCTCTGTTCAACAGGGAAAGCAGATCTCCGGATATTGATCCCTCCCGGATAACAAGTACATCGTTAAGTTCTTAGCTGCAGCCCTTATAAGCGAGATACCTCCTATGTCGATCTTTTCAATTATTTCATCGCTATTCTCAGCTGTTTTTACAGTTTCCTCAAAAGGGATAAAGATCCACAATGACAAGATCAATTTCAGGAATATCATATTTATCAAGCTGAAGCTGATCTTCCCTTATATCCCTTCTGGCAAGTATGCCACCGAAGACAGAAGGGTGTAAAGTCTTAACCCTGCCCCCAAGAATAGAGGGGTAATTTGTCAGATCTTCCACTTTTTCAGCCCTGATACCGAGGCTATTAATGAAGTTCCAGGTACCTCCCGTGGAGTATATGCTTATCCGAGTCCGTCTAATATTCTGACAATATTTCCAATCCATCTTTATAAAAAACTGATATAAGAGCACTCTTTATTTTTTTCTCACTCATTTTATGATAATTAGGACTGATTCGGGATACCTTTTTAAGGTGGATAAAAATAGATATTTTTTTATTATACTCAATGCAATCTTATTATGAATATATTCTATTATTGTCGATTAGGCATAAAAAAACGTTTAACCCTTTTATAGGCTCAAAAATGACCTTTGATTCAGCCTCCTTAACCAATGAAATTAGTATCTTTGGCTTTTTAAAGTAAGAATATTATAATTTATAATAATACAATGTTTCTCAGACTTCTAAAAGAGGGTTTCCTGTTTGCTGTTAACTCAATATTTGTTAATAAGTTAAGGACATTCCTTTCTCTTTTCGGGATAACGATAGGTATTTTTTCGATTATTTCCGTGTTCACGATGCTCGACTGGATGGAGAAATCTATCCGCGACAGTATTTCCAGTCTTGGTGACAATACACTGTACGTTTCAAAATGGCCATGGGGACTGAATACAAATCTCCAGTGGTGGGATATTATAAAATGGCCCGCAATTTCCAAAACTGATTACCAGGCAATACTGAATAAGATCAACAAAGGCCAAATATGCTTGTCTTGCCGTATCACAGGCAGAACAGATCAAGTACAGAAAAATCTGGCCAGCGACATAAATGTCTTTGCAGTATGCTCCGATTTTGAGAATATCAGAACATTTGAGATAGAGAACGGAAGGTATTTCTCACCCGAGGAAATAGCTTCGGGAAGAAATGAAGCCGTACTGGGAGCCGTTCTGGCGGAAAGCTGTTCGATAAGGCAAATCCTGTTGGTAAACAGATTACAATTGCAGGTAAAAGGACAACGGTTATCGGTGTATTCAAGAAAGAGGGGAAAGGTGGCATAGGAGATAACGGGATGGACGATATGACAGTCATTCCTCTTAATTTCGGGAAGACATTCATCAACATGAAAAACATGTTTCTCAATTCAACCCTATGATAAGTGCAAAAGAGGGAGTGCCAATTACAGGACCTAAGTGATGAGACAACGATGATATTAAGGGCAGCCGAGGTTAAGTCCTGATGTAGATGATAATTTTTCAATCAACAGGGCAAGCGTGATTTCCCAGAGCTTCGACGCTGTCTTTGCAGGGATCAACATCGGTGGATGGGTAATAGGGGGATTTCGCAATACTTGTAGGTGGATTCGGTATTGCTAATATAATGTTTGTTTCAGTCAGGGAAAGAACCAATATCATTGGCATCCAGAAGGCACTCGGGGCAAAAAATTCTTTATACTTCAGCAATTCCTTGTAGAATCTGTGCTCCTTTCAATAATCGGAGGACTGGTAGGAGTTTTCCTTATTTTTATAGCGACACTGGTAATAAACTACCTGTAGGAAATGAATATTTATCTTACACTGGCAAATACCCTTCTGGCTATATTTATATCGGGTATCATTGGTATAGTGGCAGGTTATGCCCCGGCCTATGCAGCTGCCAAAATGAATCCTGTGGATGCCATGGGTTTCTCATTCTGATACTATCCTGTTCTCATCAATCCAGTTTGTCAGATCCACAAACTGGCTTACTGACAACTGTTCCGGCCGCAGTCCAACAGGTTAGGATAATCTTCACTTTCATCTTAAAAGCTGCTCTTACAGAGTTCCGCAATGTCTTCCTTCGCTGGTTAAAACAGGCCTTTACAACCCTTTTAAAAGCCCCTCATCACAACCCAGATGTCTTACAGTATTCCGGGTAAGTCTTATCACTCCCGATTTCACTTTTGGCTGTGGGGAAAATACATATTCCGGAACTGTAAAGAGATATTCAGTTGTGTAATAAGCCTGCAGCAAAACACTCAGTATTCCATAGGTTCGCGATCCGGGACCTGCACAGATTCTTTCAGCCACCTCCTTCTGCAGCATACCTGAAACCTCAACAATCTTATCGATGTGATTAAGGACCTTAAAAAAAATCTGTGTTGATATGTTATATGGGAAATTACCAATTATTGCCATTTTAGAGCTGAATAAGCCTTCCAGGTCAAGCGAAAGGAAATCACCAGTAATAATTGTCTTCAGATCAGGAAAATGAGAATGAAGATAATGAACAGATTCATTGTCAATCTCTATCACCCTGAAGTCTCCGAAACTTCTTTCAAGCAGGTAAGCTGTAAGAATGCCCATCCCGGGACCGATCTCCAGGACAGAGTCATAGCCTGTACCTGTAAGTGTATCAGCAATCTTATGGGCGATATTTTCGTCTATAAGGAAATGTTGTCCAAGATTTTTTTTTGGCTGAACCCTCCTCATATAATAATATTTAAGTGTAGCTGCTTAAAACTGAAGCAGATCCCTGCCGAACTTTCTTAAAATTGGGAGCTTAAGCATCTCCAGCAAAACTATAAAACGTTTTAGGACATTAAAATAGAGTGAAATAAACAGGATGAATATCATTATCCATATAGCAAGAATGTCAAAAATAAGCGTACTAACCTCCAAATTTCCGATCTGCTTAAAAGGAGCGAAGAAATGTGCCCTTCCATATCTCGACAGTGGATGCATAAAGACAGGATCGGCCTTTTGTATAAACCTGTTGCCGGCGTCATATATTTTATTTGCAGACAGCCTGTTGAGTACAACATCTGCAAGGCTCTCATTATAATTTCTTGATCTTATGGCCCTGAAGGCAGAGTCTCCAATTTTCTCTGTTATCTGCTTATACAATGAATCCCTGGAATATGAATATTTCCTGTCCCTAAGCCTGAAATACAATTTGAGACTATCGAGAAGGTGCTTTGCATCATCTGCTACTATTCCATTGAATTGTTGATAGTTAAGTTTATTGATCCAGGGTCCGGGCTTAATGCCTGATATTTCGGTAAGATTATTAATATGAAAGTTCAGTTTTTTAAAATTATTCCTGGAATAGTCCATATAATCAGAATCCCTGCCTGCACTAAGACACTCCTCCAATCTGACATCCAGAGCCGGTATCAGGAATGAGGCATACCAGTCATTTTGGCTTTTCTCCATGTCGTATTTAAAAAATGGCTTCTCAAACTTGTTGCTTTTGAACTCTTCAACACAAAGAGCCTCATATGCCCACCTTGTTACCATCATATCTCCAACTACCGGGACATATATCTTTTTACTTAGAGACTTGTGAAGATCATCAAACTTAATCATGGCTCCTCCAAGCAATAGCTGTGGCACCAGTATGAGAGGAATAAGAATATAGATGCTCACTGCAGTCCTCATACCTGCAGAGATATTCAATCCCATAAGATTCCCGAAACAGGCTGTTGAGAAAAGTATGATCCATTGTTGCAACAGCATTCCCTTGACTCCCAGTATCAGGTTGGCAACCAGGATAAAAGATAATGACTGTATAGCAGACAAGGTGAACAGGAAGTTTATCTTAGAGATCAGGTAACTTGACCTGCTAAGGTTAAGGAATTTCTCCCTCTCAAGGATCTTCCTGTCGCGAAAAATTTCTTCGGCGCTTACTGTCAATCCTATAAAAAGCGCGACGATGACCGCCATGAAGAGGAATACCGTGTAATTCTTATTGTTGGCAAAGGTATATGTACCGTTTTCTGTAAATTTTGAGATATAACCCAGTATGAAGGCAAGCAGCGGTGCCTCCAGCAGGTTTATTACCATATATTGACGATCAGCTATCTTCCTGATAATATTTCGTGAGATGAAAGTCCTTATCTGTTCTACTTTCCTGGGAACCCTGAAATTACTGGGAGGGATTACCGTTTTTAGCGGTTTGTCTCCAAGCACAGGCATCATTTTTTTCTTATATTTCTCGTACCATTCTTTGGGGCTGATCTGTCTTTCCTTTCCAGGCAATCCAGTATTATCGATAACTTTCACCTCAACAATATGAAGTATACTGTCGGTTTCAACATTGCCACAATTGGGGCATTCACTCTGTCCGGCATTGGCCTGAGAAGTCTCGGTTTTAAAATATACCAGGGCCTCAACAGGATCTCCGTCATAGATCATATAGCCACCTTTATCCAGAAGCCATAACCTGTCGAACATCTTAATTATATCGGAAGAGGGTTGATGAATAATCGCAAAAACCAGTTTCCCGCTAAGGGCCTGGTTTCGTAACAGGTTCATCACTTTCTCAGAGTCAAAAGAAGATAGTCCGGATGTGGGTTCATCAATGAATAAAATCACCGGTTCACGCATCAGCTCAAGACCGATATTCAGTCGTTTACGCTGACCACCACTTACCTTCTTATTCAGTATGTCACCAACCTGAAGATCTTTAATATCATAGAGGTCAAGGTCCTGAAGTACCTTATCCACAGTAGTATTCAACTGTTCCTCACTATAATCGCCAAAACACAATCGGGCATTAAAATAGAGGTTCTGATATACTGTAAGCTCTTCAATGAGCATATCATCCTGGGGGACGAATCCAATTAATCCTTTTAACTCCTCAGCATCGGAATTTATATCATACCCGTTAACAAAGATGTTACCATTTGTAGGTTGTATCTTCCCATGAAGCAGGTTTAACAGGGTCGTTTTTCCTACACCGCTGCCACCCATAATTCCAATAAGATTTCCCGACTCAACCCTGAAATTCATCTTCTGAATTCCGTTATCCGAATTCCTGAACTGGTATTCAACGTCATGTCCTTCAAAGAATATCTTTTCAGGGAACTTTCTGGAAACAAATTTTTTAAAGATTTTTGAGTAGTATATTGGCTCGATTCCCTGCCCCTTTATGTTCACACCTCTCTCCAGGAGATAAGGTCTGCATGCTATTATATCACGGCTCTTGAAGTAAAGTACAAGGGGACCATCATATGTTATGAGCAGGGTCCCGGTGCTCTCAATATGCATTACCACAAGGTGACCCTTAAAGCCTTTAATCCTGATATGCCGCCATTTATAATAGTTCTTGTAAAGTGTGGCCCCGGATAACTCAGGTTTGTCACTCTCTATGATAAGTATACATTCAGGAGTAACATCATCATATGATCTGCCTATCATAAAGGCATATGCATTGTCATATTCCTTCTTTGAAATGTTGAAGGTTCTTGCAACGATATCAATTATGGTCCTCTCCTGTTCCGAGATCATCCCATCTTCAAAGGCAAACTCGATAAGCTGCAGGAAAACAATCATACGCTCCTCAAGGAAAAGACCCTTTTTTATCTGCCTGCAAATATTGGTTATCTGAAAAGTTATCAGGGAATCATCATCTGACAGTTCAGCCTTATCAACACTTTTCAGTTCATTATAATAGAACTCAAGATTATTCTCAAAAAGGGCGAAATATTCTTCCTCAAGTTCCCTGCTGAGATACCTTCTGAGATAACTACGCAATATCTTCCTTCCCCTTGATGATATACCCCCCGGGTTTATAGTGGATACAATTGCAAAAATGTGAATTAAAGCAAGTAGAACAGATTCTCTCATTTAGGTATCAAATAAAAAAAGACCGCAAAGACAAGCTCTTTGCGGCCCGATATAAAAGGGATATTTATTGTACAATCTGGGTTCTGATATCAGTTATAACTTTTGTTATGTCTTTAATATTCTCTTCTGTGAGACTTGTCCCTATTCCCTCGTAAACTTTATTTATTGGGGCGAGTATCTTAAGGAAATCACTGACACTCGGATCGTCCTCATAAGGTTTTGTAATTTCCATATATATATCAAGTGATTTTTTCTGTTCCAGTAAAACCCTTGATATGCCTTCGTACTGGTAAGCAGCATCTGAAACCTGTGTTGTGAGGTATGTGCCTTCTACCCAGGCGCCACCTACAA
The DNA here is from genome assembly GCA_963843635.1 of uncultured Bacteroidales bacterium. GTDB lineage: Bacteria > Bacteroidota > Bacteroidia > Bacteroidales > VadinHA17 > LD21. The sequence continues at coordinate 97,308 of CAWJLF010000006.1, forward strand.
CAAGCAATGCAAGAGGTTGCTGATCATTCTCGCTCAGGTTAGCATATGTGTCATTAAAGGCATTAGTAAGAATCAGTACAAGTGTGTCTCTCTGATCAAAATTGTTCCTGATCTTGGTGTATAAACTCTCATCATAGATCTTTGACATATTGAGTTCACTGGCAAGTGACCTGATGGCATTAAGATAATTTAATACTTCCTGCTGCTGATTATAAAGTGTCGCATAACTCAGATCAGCTCCAAAAACACCAACATTTATAGCCCGGGTGGAACTACTAAAATATTTCTTGGTATTTTCAACAGGATTTGTTATTCCTATTGTGTATCCAACTTCAAATTCGGTGAGCATCTTAATTACTTCGGCCGATGTTGGCAAAGGATAAACATTTGATTCAATCTGGTTTTCAATTGTTTTTTTCTGCTCATTTTCGATTTTCTTCTGCTGTTTATTAGCAGACCTGTCTTTGCATGAACTTAAACAAGTGAAACTTATTATCAACAATGTAAGTATCACACCTGGAAAAATCTTTTTCATTTTCAGTTAGTTTAAATATTAAATTGCCTAAAAAAATCTGTCTATAAAAGTAAATAAAAATATTGAAATTAATTAAGGACATTCCTGTCTACTTCTAAAAATGATTAATTTTCTTAATAAAAAAGCAGATTTTGGATATTTACCCACTCCTGCACTTAATCAAAACAAGTGGCAAATTTAAAATGTTCAACCCTTTTACTTATCTTTAGGCCCCTGAATCTAAAGCAAAATTAATGACCTGGAATTTTAATGAACCCGTTGAAAGGGAGGGAACAAACTGTATAAAATATGATCTTAGGGGAAAAAATTTTGGACGTAACGATATTATCCCGATGTGGGTGGCTGACATGGATTTCAGAACACCCGATTTTATTATAAAAGCCCTGCATGATCGTCTTGAACATGAGATATTCGGATATTCATTCAGGCCAGATGCGTATTACTCCTCAATAATTGGCTGGCTGGAGAGGAAGCACTCATGGAGGATAGAGAAAGACTGGATCTGTTTCAGTCCAGGTGTTGTTCCAGCCCTCAATTTTTCAACACTGGCGTTTACAAAGCCTGGTGACAGTATAATTGTTCAGCCACCTGTATATTTTCCTTTCTTTTCAGCTGTGGAATCACATGGAAGAAAACTTATATATAATACTCTCGCAGTGAATGAGGGAAGATGGGAGATGGACTTTGACAACCTTGAAGCATCAATTGAAGGGAATACGAGAATGATCATAATCTCAAACCCTCAGAATCCGATAGGCAGGGTATGGACCCGTAAAGAACTGGAGAAACTTGCAGGCATCTGCCTGAAAAACGATATCCTTATGCTCTCGGATGAGATCCATTGCGACCTTATTCTCCCGGGCTTCAGCCATACTCCACTGGCATCACTGTCTGCTGAGATAGCCAGTAAAACAGTTACTTTCGTGGCCCCCAGCAAGACATTTAACCTCGCCGGCCTTTCCACATCATCGGTAATAATATCTGATCTCCCTCTAAGAAAATCATTTAACAAAATTGTTGAAAATATTCATATTGGTAATGGAAATATTTTCGGTACAATAGCCTCCACTGCTGCCTACTCGCAGGGAGACGAATGGCTTTGGGAATTAATGCAGTATATAAATAATAATATAGATCTGGCGGAAGATTATTTTAAAAAGAGGATACCTGAAATTATACCTGTCCGACCTGAGGCAACATATATGATCTGGCTCGACTGCCGCCAGCTGGGCCTGAAAGGTAAGGATCTTCCTGATTTCTTTATAAAAAAGGCGGGTGTTGGCATGAACGAGGGTTCAACTTTTGGCCCGGGAGGAGAAGGTTTCATGAGAATGAATGTTGCAACAACACAGGATACACTAGTGAAAGCTTTGGAACAGATAGAAAAAGCTGTTTCAATTTTAAGATAACCAGTAAATTCATAAGAATGAAAAACAGTGTAAAAGTTATACTCACCCTTGAGGACGGCACTATTTATCAAGGACGCTCTTTCGGTTCGATAACTCCTGCTGCCGGTGAGGTAGTCTTCAACACCGCTATGACAGGATACCCTGAAAGCCTGACAGATCCATCCTACCGGGGACAGATACTCTGTCTTACTTACCCGCTTGTCGGAAATTACGGTGCTCCTGCCAGAAGTGAAGAAAATGACCTTTACAAATTTTACGAATCCTCTTCAATCCATATATCCGGACTGATAGTTTCTGATTACTCATTCGAATACAGCCACTGGAACGCGACGGAAAGTCTTGCTGATTGGCTGAAAAGAAACAATGTACCGGGTATATATGGTATTGATACAAGGGCTCTAACTAAAAGGATCAGGGAAAAAGGTGCGATGTTGGGAAAGATTGAACCTGATGGTCAGGAAATTGAATTCTATGATCCAAATAAAGTCAACCTGGTAGATGAGGTCAGTACCTCCGAAAAAAAGATATATGGAAATGGAAAATACAGGATACTGCTTGTTGACTGTGGTGTTAAGTACAATATAATAAGGAATCTTCTTAAAAGAGATACAACGATCATAAGAGTCCCCTGGGATTACGATTTTCACAAGGAAGAATTTGACGGACTTTTCCTGTCAAACGGACCAGGGGATCCCAAGATGTGCTCCAGCACCATAGGCAATATTAAAAAGGCATTTGAAGGAGATATCCCCGTATTTGGAATCTGCCTTGGTAACCAGCTTATGGCTCTTGCATCGGGAGCCGATACTTATAAGCTTAAATACGGTCACAGAAGCCATAACCAGCCGGTGCTGATAGTTGGCACAGATAAAGCTTATATCACTTCACAAAATCATGGATTTGCAGTCGATAATAAAACACTCGGAAAAGACTGGGAGCCTTTTTTTATCAATATCAATGATAATACCAATGAAGGGATGAAACATAAAAGCAAACCGTTCTTTTCAACACAGTTTCACCCTGAGGCTTCAGGGGGACCAACCGATACGGATTACCTCTTCGATGTCTTTATTGAAAATATAGAGAAATCAAAAAAACCCTAAATAACCACCCTGCTTTTTAACCGCAAAGAACACTAAGAAGGCGCCAAGTACGCAAAGGTAAAACACACAAATTCAAATCATTGCGATCTTTGCGTAAATACTTTGCGACCTTTGCGGTTAATCTGTTTTGACTTTTTCAACACCCCAAAAAAACAACGAATCTTTATTTATTTAATACTACTATTCCGGGTTTCCCACTGCTGTAACATGCTGCATCATCTTATCGGCAAGTTCAGCCGCAGGAGTATTCCTGAAGCTCTTCATCCTCTCATTGAAAATGGCGGCAATCTCTTTATTACACAGATTACCAATACTCCCTTCATGAACATAATCCGAGACAGATGTCCTGGAGAAAGTAGAGTTCCTGACCATTTCCGAAACAGCTTTATAAGCATCCCTGAACGGGATACCCTGCCTTACCAGTCTGTTAACCTCTTCAGTACTAAAAATATTATTATACAGGGGACTATCCGTTATATCCTTCCTCAGCTTAATATTATTAAGCATGAGCAACATAATCTCAATACATTCCTTGAGATCGTTAAAGGCATCAAAGATCAGTTGTTTAAGAAGCTGAAGATCCCTGTTATATCCGGAAGGCAGATTGGATGTCAGGTTTGCAATTTGTCCGGGCAGCGTCTGAATAATATTCGACCGGCCCCTGATCAGTTCGAAGACATCGGGATTTCTCTTCTGTGGCATAATACTGGATCCTGTAATATACTCATCGGGAAAATCGATGAAACGGAATTCAGATGTCATGAAAAGACATATATCCATTGAAAATCGTCCGAGAGTTTGTGCCACTGATGCAAGTGCAGAAGCAACAGCCATTTCAATCTTGCCCCTGCTTAAGCTTGCATATGCCGAATTATAGATAAGGTCATCAAACTCAAGAAGTTCGGAGGTTAGCTTCCTGTTAATTGGCAGCGTGGTTCCATATCCTGCTGCGGTACCCAGCGGATTCTGGTTGTTCAGGGCCCTTGAAGCGGAAAGGAGCAAAATATCATCAGCCAGCGATTCAGCATATGCCCCAAACCATAATCCGAAGGAAGAAACCATCCCGGGTTGCATATGTGTATAGCCCGGGATTAAAACTTCCTTATGCTGTTCACTTAATGACTGGAGTTTGGTAAAGAGGCTGGAAATAAGAATCGACAATTTATCAATCTCTTCTCTTGTATAAAGCCTTACATCAACCAGGACCTGGTCGTTTCTTGACCTGCCGGTATGTATCTTCCTTCCGGTTGTACCCAGAATGGAGGACATCTCCTTTTCTATCTGGGTATGTATATCCTCAACATCATTTTCAATTACAAGTGAACCCTCCTCATCCCAGACAAAAAGCGAATGCAGCGCCTTCAACAGGCCGTTCTTCTCGTGCTCTGAGATCAATTTGACATTCTCGAGCATGATAACATGCGCCATTGAGCCTACTATATCCCATTTTGTCAGTGCCAGGTCGGTTTTCCTGTCTTTTCCCGCTGTGAATTCAATTATGGCAGGTTCCGGATTTATTCCTTTTTCCCAGAGTTTCATTTTCCAAATTATTTTTCATTCAAATTTTTACCACATACCTATACCGGGGTCATAACAAGGGTCCTCCAGAGGATTTTTCTTCAGACACCCATTGTAAGTTAGTATATTTTAAGCATCTGAATTGACTTTGCGATAAATTATTTCAAACCGTTTTTATTCGCCTCCACTATAGCCCTGTGTGCCATTAGCCGGATAGCATTGATCCTGATAAAACCCTTACTGTCGGTTTGATCAAAACCACCTTCAATATCCATACTTGAGAGTTTCTTATCATACAATGATGATGGTGATTCTCGTCCCTCTATGATCACATTCCCTTTATACAGGCAAAGATGCACACTACCATCAATTAATTCCTGGCTCTTTTCGATAGCAGCCATCAGGAAATCCATTTCAGGACTGAACCAAAAACCATTGTAAATGATCTCTGCAAATTTAGGAGTCAGCATGTTAACCAGTCTCATTACCTCCCGGTCCATGGCAATTCCCTCTATATCTTTATGCGCAATGTGAAGAACAGTAGCAGCTGGCGTCTCATATACACCTCTCGATTTGATGCCCACAAACCTGTTCTCAACCATGTCAAGCAGACCAATTCCGTTTTTACCAGCCATGTCGTTTAGATAAACATACATATCATAGGCATCTTCCATTATTGTTCCGTCCTCCTTGTTAATGAGTTTCACGGGCATCCCATTCTTGAAATGGATAACTATCCTTGTTTCTTTATCAGGAGCATCCTGAGGCATTACCATCTTTTCAAGCATACTCTTATGGAGTGTGTACATTGGATCTTCAAGAATCCCGGCCTCATGACTTATATGCATTAAGTTATCATCCTCACTGTAAGGCTTATCTATGCTGGCCTTAACCGGGATCTTCTTTTCAGAAGCATACTTTAAAAGGTCGGTCCTGCCTTTAAAGGCTGCAAGAAATTCCTTGTCCTTCCAGGGTGATATCACTTTAACCTCTGGCATGAGGGCATAATAGCACAGCTCAAACCTGACCTGGTCATTGCCTTTTCCTGTTGCGCCATGTGCCACCGCCACAGCACCTTCCTCCCTGGCTACCTCAATCTGCTTCTTGGCTATCAGTGGCCTGGCGAGAGCTGTCCCAAGAAGATACCTGTCCTCATAAATGGCATTTGCCATAATTGCTTTTAGAACATATTTTTCAATGAATTCCCTCTTAAGGTCGGCTATTATTACTTTCGAAGCCCCTAGAAGCAATGCTTTATTTTTACACTCTTCAAAATTATCACTCTGGCCTACATCAGCCACAAAGGCTATTACATCATATCCTTTTTCAATAAGCCATTTCAGTATTACCGAAGTATCCAGACCCCCGCTGTACGCGAGAATAACTTTTTCTTTCATCATTTTTTAGTTATCATTAATATTAAAATACTATTTCATCCAATTACACAATCCTGAGTATCCGTTTTCTTGCCTGATCAGGTTCCTATTATTACTGTTTTCCGACTACTTTTTCCTGATCTGGTCATGAATCCCCGGAAGGATTATTTCCAGACATGTATGTACCTGTTTAAGAGTTATCCCGTCTCTGGGTATTACCAATATAGTATCATCACCGGCTATTGTACCCGCAATCTCAAATCGGCCGGCACCATCTATCACAAAAGCTGTGTTACTGGCATTACCCGGAATGGTCCTAATAACTATCAGATCTTTTGCCTCAACAATATCCTGTATAACAGGTACAATATTGACTTTCATATCTTTGCCGGCAGACATTCCTGTCCTGTCTGGCAGAGTGTACCTGTACCTGCCCTTTCCGTCGGGGACCCTTCCGACACCAAGTTGCCTTAAATTACGGGATAGAGTAGCCTGTGTACAGCTCATCCCTTTCCCTTTCAGCTTCTTTAGTAATTCCTCCTGTGTCGATATGCTCTCTTCTGCAATGATCTTCTCCATTGCCAGAAGTCTTTTTGTCTTCTGCATATTTATGCATTTTTTGTGCAAATATATTCATTTATTTACAAAATCAAACCCAAATAAAAAAATTGTGTTATTTTTGAGCCTCAAATCGGAACAATGAAAGATGCAATAAATAAGGTGATCATCCTGGGATCGGGAGCACTTAAAATAGGAGAAGCAGGTGAATTTGACTACTCTGGCTCCCAGGCTCTGAAGGCACTGAAGGAGGAGAAAGTAAAAACCGTCCTTATAAATCCGAACATTGCAACGGTACAGACATCTGAGGACCTTGCCGACAAGATCTATTTTCTTCCCATAACACCTTATTTTGTTGAAAAGGTGATAGCAAAGGAAAAACCCGATGGTATACTGTTATCTTTCGGGGGCCAGACAGCTCTCAATTGCGGAACTGAGTTATATAAATCAGGAGTCTTTGAAAAATATAATGTCAGGGTACTTGGAACACCCGTCAGGGCCATTATGGATACTGAGGACAGGGAGCTATTTGTCGGCAAACTGAACGAAATAAAAATAAAAACACCCAGCAGCATTGCAGTCAAGGGCGTTAATCAGGCACTTGAAGCTGCAGGGAAACTTGGTTTTCCTGTTATAATCAGGGCCGCTTATACTCTTGGCGGACAGGGAAGCGGATTTGCATCAGACATTGAAGAACTAAGGACACTGGCATCAAAAGCTTTTTCATATACCGAGCAGATACTTGTGGAGGAATCGCTAAAGGGATGGAAAGAGGTTGAATATGAAGTAGTAAGAGATAAATACGATAACTGTATCACTGTTTGTAACATGGAGAATTTCGATCCACTGGGAATACATACCGGTGAAAGTATTGTTGTAGCACCCTCACAAACACTGACGAACAGTGAATATCATAAGCTCAGAGAGCTGTCAATTAAGATCATTCGTCATATTGGCATTGTAGGTGAATGCAATGTACAGTATGCACTTGCCCCTGATTCTGAGGATTACAGGGTTATTGAGGTAAATGCACGCCTGTCCAGGTCAAGTGCACTAGCCTCAAAGGCAACCGGTTATCCACTGGCATTCATTGCAGCAAAGTTGGGGATGGGATACGGACTGCATGAATTGAAGAACTCGGTAACGAAAAACACAACTGCATGCTTTGAACCCGCTCTCGATTATATTGTCTGTAAGATTCCCCGATGGGACCTGAATAAATTTGACGGGGTATCACATCTTATAGGAAGCAGCATGAAAAGTGTCGGTGAGGTCATGGCTATTGGGAGGACCTTTGAAGAGGTTATTCAGAAGGGATTGAGGATGATCGGACAGGGGATGCATGGTTTCACAGGAAACCGTAACCTGAGTTTTGAGGATATTGAGAGAGAGCTTGCCGAGCCAACTGATATGAGGATATTTTCAATTGCAGAAGCATTGGAAAAGGGAATAGAGGTCGACCGTATCTATGAACTCACAAGGATAGATAAATGGTTTCTGTACAAGCTGAAGAATATCATAAACATTAAAGATGAATTATCTGAATATGATAAGCTTGAGTCTGTCCCTGTTGAACTTCTTTCTCATGCAAAGATAAACGGCTTCAGCGATTTTCAGATCGCCCGTCATATTTTTGGATCCGGTAGCGGCAAAATAAATGAGGATCTTATGAAAGTGAGGGAATACAGAAAATCCGTGGGGATTATTCCCTATATAAAACAGATTGACACTCTTGCAGCCGAATACCCTGCAATAACAAATTACCTTTACCTGACATACAGCGGATCCGAACATGATATAATTTGCGAACCTGACAAGAAATCAATAATAGTACTGGGGTCAGGAGCATACAGGATAGGCTCAAGTGTGGAATTCGACTGGTGCTCGGTCAATGCTATTGAGACTATTAAGAAAGCAGGACTGAGATCGATAATGATAAACTACAATCCAGAGACAGTCAGCACCGATTATGACATATGTGACAGGTTGTATTTTGATGAGCTTACTTTTGAAAGAGTCCTGGATATTATTGAATTGGAGAACCCGGGAGGTGTAATTGTATCCGTAGGTGGTCAGATTCCCAATAACCTTGCGATGAGGTTATTCAATGCAAATGTAAACGTTCTGGGTACTTCACCTGTTTCGATTGACAGGGCTGAAAACAGGCATAAATTTTCGGAAATGCTCGATGCACTTTCTGTTGATCAGCCCCGCTGGAAAGAGCTTTCATCTATTGATGACATTTTTGAATTCGTCGACAGAATTGGATTTCCAGTACTCATCAGACCTTCATACGTGTTATCAGGTGCCGCCATGAATGTGGTATCGAACAGGAATGAGTTATCACATTACCTTGAACTTGCATCCCAGGTGTCAAAACAATATCCCGTGGTGGTATCTGAGTTCATTGAAAATGCAAAGGAGATCGAGATGGATGCTGTGGCTCGTGAAGGTGAGATGATCGCCTATGCCATAAGTGAACATGTTGAATTTGCAGGAGTCCATTCTGGTGATGCAACAATGGTTTTCCCGGCGCAAAAGATTTATTTCGAGACTTCCAGAAGGATAAAACGTATCTCGAGACATATTGCTAAAGAGCTGAATATATCAGGACCCTTTAACATTCAGTTTCTTGCCAAAGACAATGATATTAAGGTAATAGAATGCAACCTTCGGGCAAGCCGGAGTATGCCATTCGTTTCAAAAGTGCTTAAGTCCAATCTCATTGAACTGGCAACAAAAGTAATGCTGGGTATTCCTGCTGAAAAGCCTGGCAAAACCACATTTGAACTTGATTATGTTGGAGTTAAAGCTCCTCAATTCAGTTTTTCGCGACTTGCAAAAGCTGATCCTGTACTGGGCGTTGACATGTCATCCACCGGGGAGGTCGGCTGTATTGGGGAAGGCTTTTATGAGGCTATACTTAAAGCCATGTTCTCAGTCGGGTACAGGGTCCCCCAAAAGAGTATCCTGCTTTCCACCGGACCAGCCAGGTCGAAAGTCGAGCTGCTGAACAGTGCAAAAGCGCTTCGCGAGAAGGGACATAAGCTGTATGCGACAAGAGGAACGCAACAGTTCCTTCAGAATGCCGGGGTGGAAGCTCATGTAGCATACTGGCCAGATGAAAAAAAATCACCAAATACAATTGAACTGATAAGATCACGCGAAGTTGACCTGGTGGTAAATATCCCTAAGGATCTGAGCGCCTCCGAACTGAACAATGATTATACAATAAGGAGAAGTGCCGTTGATTTCAATGTACCACTTATTACAAATGCTCGCCTGGCCAGTGCATTTATCCTGGCCTTCTGCAAATTGAATAATGATAACTTGAAGATTAAGAGCTGGGATGAATATAAGTAATTATTTAGGATTAAATGGTTCTTTAGTAATTAGGTGCAGGTAGCAGATACCTAACCGGCACTATTTTCACGACCTGCATGACATCCAGACAACCAGACATCCAGACATTTAGACATCCAGACAACATGACAATAATACGAAAAGGGAAACCTGAAGACGCTGAAGTAATTATTGATTTCCAGCAAAAAATGGCCTGGGAAACAGAACGACTAACTCTAAATCCTGTTATACTTGAAAAGGGGGTGAAAGCTGTTTTTGAAAAGCCGGAAAGAGGCAGCTATTGGGTAGTGGAAGAGGATAGATCTGTAATTGCATCCCTTCTTATAACCCATGAATGGAGTGACTGGAGAAACAGCGATATATGGTGGTTCCAGTCAGTCTATGTGCTGCCCGAACACAGACGCACCGGTGTTTTCAGATCTATGTATTCTTATATCAGGGCTGAAGCCGAAAGACTTGGAGTTGCAGGACTAAGGCTTTATGTTGAGACTAATAATCTCAGGGCTCAAAAGACATATGAGGCCCTGGGTATGTCACACGAGCATTATACAATGTATGAATGGCTTAAGGAATAATAATGCAGTGGCTTACTATTATACTGGTCGTTCCGTACTTAATCCTCCTTCTGCAAATCTACAGAAGCCTAAAAAAAATAAGGCCTTTTATAGTCTCGGAAAAAGAGCAGACAGATGTTTCTGTAATTATAGCCTGCAGAAATGAAGAAAGGACACTTACTGGCCTTCTCATCGATATTGCAAATCAAAATTACCCGGATACTCATTTCGAAGTTATTGTTGTGGATGATAATTCCACTGACAACACTTTTAGGATTGCCCTTAATTTCAAACAGATACGCAATATCAAAGTGATCAGTAACAAGGGAAAGGGGAAGAAAGAGGCAATTAGCAACGGTATCAGGGCCTCCTCCGGAAGCCTTATCATTACGACTGACGCCGACTGTCATGTCAAAAAGGAATGGATTAGTTCGATTGTATCCTTTTATTGCAGTTACATGCCTGACATGATCATCTGTCCGGTCAGACTTAAAAGCGGACCCGGCCTGTTCAGAAAATTTCAGGAACTGGAGTTCCTGGGCCTGCAGGGTATAACAGCAGGCACAGCCTCAGATAATGACAGTACAATGTGTAATGGAGCAAATCTCGCTTTTACAAAAGAAGCTTATATTAAAAATTCCGGTAATCTGCACCGGGAGTTAATTTCCGGGGATGATGTTTTTTTGTTACACAGCCTGAAGAGACAGTCCGGTTCAAAAATTATGTGGCTCGAATCAACCGAAGCATTAATTACCACTGAGGCTTCACCATCACCTGCAGCTTTTATCTGGCAGAGAAGGAGATGGGTTTCCAAAGCCGGAGCTTACAGTGACAAAAGAACAATAATACTGGGAATAGTCACATTTTCAACCAGTTTATTGATCTTATCAGTCATGGTAGCATCATTCATCAGTCCTGCTTTTCCCTATGTTCTTCTGACATTATTAATTATCAAATCAATTCCTGATTTCCTCATACTTAAAGATACTGCCCAAAGATATGGGATAAAAAGCCTCTTGAACTGGTTTATACCTGTCCAGATTATCTACCCTTTTTATATCATTGGTGTAACAGCCAGTCTTTTATTTCCTGACCGGCAAAGAAACCTTAGTTCCCCATTTCAGAGAGGAACTTGATCCTCATAAGCCTGATCTCCTCTTCCTCAAATTCATTGCCCAGTTCCTTTATAGCTTCCACCAGGGAATCAGATTCAGCCTCTTCCCTGAAGTATGAGTAAATATCGTGCTGACGTTCCTCATCGATGGTGATATTGATGTAGTAATCAAGGTTAATCCTGGTACCGGAGTTCACTATTGCTTCAATCTCCGATAATAGCTCTCCCATCTCAAGACCCTTGGCTTCGGCAATATCGTCCAGTGGTCTTTGCATATCGATACTCTGAATTATATATACTTTGATCCCCGATTTGTTTACCACTGATTTAACAACCATATCCAGAGGTCTGATAATCTCCTTCTCCTCTACATATTTCTTTATTATCTCAACAAATTCCTTCCCATACCGCTGGGCTTTCCCTGCTCCCACTCCCGATATATTCTGTAATTCGTCAATGGTGACGGGATATTGTATTGCCATATCCTCAAGTGACGGATCCTGGAATATCACAAAGGGTGGAACTTCTTTTATTTTCGATAATTTCTTACGCAGGTCTTTAAGAATACTGAACAGTTCCTCATCAACAGCAGCTGTCCTGGCTCCGAAAGCATATTCCTCTTCCGAGTTGTCAGCATAATCATGATCTTCAGCCAGCATGAAAGAGGTTGGGTTCTCCAGGAACTCCATACCCTTTGGTGTTACCTTTAAAAGCCCGTAGTTCTCAATATCCTTTGTCAGCAGCAAAGCTATCAATGCCTGCCTGATTACCATATTCCAGAACTTTTCATCCTTGTCCTCACCTATTCCGAAGTACTCCATCTTATGATGTTTATAGGACTTTATGGCTGAGGTGACTTTCCCTGAGAGTATATTTGCAATATGATCTGCTTTGAATTTTTCTTTTACAGCAAGTATGGTTTCGAGTACACTTACCACAGATTCATTACCTTCAAACTGGGCCTTTGGATGCAGACAATTATCGCAGGCTTCGCAGTTATCCTTGTCATACTCTTCTCCAAAATAATGTAAAAGCAATTTCCTTCGACAGACAGAAGATTCGGCATAAGAAACAGTCTCGAGTAAAAGTTGTTTACCTATTTCCTGCTCTGCAATTGGCTTACCCTGCATAAATTTTTCCAGCTTCAGAATATCATTATAACTATAGTATGCAATACAATTACCTTCTCCTCCATCCCTTCCTGCCCTTCCAGTCTCCTGGTAATATCCTTCGAGGCTTTTGGGAATATCATAATGGATTACAAACCTCACATCCGGTTTATCTATTCCCATTCCAAATGCTATTGTTGCAACTATGACATCTACTTCTTCCATCAGAAACTTATCCTGGTTAGCGGTCCTGGTCGCTGAGTCCATTCCTGCATGATAAGGCAATGCCTTTATGCCATTTACCTTAAGCAATTCTGCCATTTCTTCAACCTTCTTACGACTCAGACAATATATTATTCCAGATTTGCCTGAATTATTCTTTATATACTTTATTATCTCCTTGCCAACATCCTGTTTTGATCTGACCTCGTAATACAGATTGGGCCTGTTAAAGGAGGATTTAAATATATCTGCTTCAAGTATCCCGAGGTTTTTCTGGATATCATGCTGGACCTTCGGCGTGGCAGTAGCAGTGAGGGCAATAATGGCGACCGGCCAATAGTATCTATGATTGGCCTGATACGCCTGTATTCCGGCCTGAAGTCATGTCCCCATTCAGAAATACAATGTGCCTCATCAATAGCATAAAAGGATATATCAATATTCTTAAGGAACTCTATATTTTCCTCCTTAGTAAGGGATTCCGGGGCAACATAAAGTAGTTTTGCCTTTCCGGATAATACATCATTCTTAACCCTGGCGATCTCGGTTTTGGTTAAAGAGGAATTTAGAAAATGTGCCACATCATCATCAGTACTGAAATTCCTCATTGCATCAACCTGATTTTTCATAAGAGCGATCAGTGGGGAGATGACAATGGCAGTGCCACTTTCCCCATAACTGCCGGTAGCTGGTAACAAAGAGACTTGCCGCCCCCGGTTGGCATCAGCACAAAAGTATCCGTCCCTGAAATCACATTTTTTATTATCTGTTCCTGGTTACCTTTAAAAGTATCAAATCCGAAATACCTTTTTAAATAATCATGTATAGTAGAATCATTCAACATAAACAATTCTAAGAGGATAATAATCCTGTAATTAATTTATATTATACAGTTTAATAAAGTTAGTAAATTTCCTGATCATAAATTAATATAATGCTAATTTAATATAAATTTTAACATGCCTTTTAATTTCCTTTCCCGAGATTTATCTGCTAACTTTTCAGTAACACTAATAATAATAATTCCATGCGACTATCTGAGCTGTATTAGAATCCATTTACGAGATATTTATCGGCGCATGTTCTGGTTAAATAATTCCGCACTTACTGATTTTTTAACAGATTAACAATAATTTTGTTTTGAAGAAGAAGATTTATCATCTTTACAGGCTGTTTATAAACCAATTTTATTCTGAATTTCATGTTTAATTTTTGGAAAAAGGGGAAGAAGGGTGAGAAATGAAATGTCATTTCTTGAACATCTGGAAGAGTTAAGATGGCATATAATTCGTTCTATTCTGGCTATAGTATTCTTTATGGTAATTGCTTTCCTTTTTAAAAGCTTTATTTTTGATAATATAATTCTGGCACCAAAGAGCCCTGGGATTCTGGACAAACCGCATGCTATGCAAACTGGGAGAAAGCCTGCTACACAATAATGCATTTATGCATCAATACACATCCCCTGAACCTTATTAATATCAAGATGTCGGGTCAGCTTACAACACATATTGCAGTAGCTATGGTATCCGGGGTGATCCTTGCTTTCCCTGTTTTTCTCTGGGAGTTCTGGAAGTTCTTCAAACCTGCTCTTAAAAGACAATGAAGCAAGACATGCAAGAGGAGCCGTATCTGCTGCTTCATTATTGTTCTTTACCGGTGTTCTTTTCGGATATTATATGCTTGCTCCTCTTTCTGTCCATTTTCTGTCATCATATGAAGTAAGTCCCGAAGTGACCAACCAGATAAATATACGATCATATATCGGTACATTATCATCTATTTGTCTCGCAACAGGCGTGATCTTTGAACTGCCCATCATCGCGTTTTTCCTTACCAAGGTTGGGATAATAACTCCAACCTTTATGAGGAGTTACAGGAAGCATGCGATAGTAGTTATTTTTATATTATCTGCCATCATCACTCCACCTGATGTCTTTTCACAGACACTGGTTGCTATTCCCCTCCTGGGGCTGTATGAGATAAGCATTCTAATATCAGCCAGGATCATGAAGCAGAAAGAGAAGGACCGTGAGGCATTCTTCAATGATGAGGAGCCCGGGAATACTGAATCAGCAACAACATAGAAAACAGCATGAGACTCCATACTGAGAACCTGGTAAAAAAATATCACAACAGGACGGTTGTAAATCATGTCTCCATTGAGGTCGAACAGGGGGAGATCGTTGGTCTGCTTGGCCCGAACGGTGCAGGTAAAACAACCTCATTCTACATGATTGTTGGGCTGATACGTCCACGGGAAGGAAAAATATTCCTTGATGAGGAAGAGATTACTACTCTTCCTGTATATAAGAGAGCAAGAAGAGGAATCGGGTATCTTGCCCAGGAAGCATCAGTGTTCAGGAATATGTCTGTTGAAGATAACATACGGGCAGTGCTGGAAATGTCGGGTTTCCCAAAAGCAGAACAGGCCGAAAGGCTGGAGAATCTACTTGTGGAATTTGGTCTGCAGAAAATAAGGACAAGTAAAGGGATACAGTTATCCGGAGGAGAACGAAGGCGTACTGAGATTGCCAGGGCACTGGCTCTTAAACCAAAATTTATTTTACTCGATGAACCGTTTGCCGGCGTGGACCCGATTGCAGTTGAAGATATCCAGGAAATCGTCTCAACGCCTCGGGAGAAGAATATAGGCATATTTATCACCGATCATAACGTCCATGAGACACTCTCCATAACCGACAGAGCCTATCTCCTCTTCGAAGGAAGAATTCTTAAATCCGGCACTGCAGCTCAACTGGCAGACGACGAGCACGTACGAAAAGTGTATCTTGGAAAGAACTTTGAGCTCCGCACGCTAACATAATCAGTTTGTTTTGATAAGAATTTATTATACTTTTGCGGGAAATTTTTTAACGCGGATGTGTCGTAATTGGTAGCCGAGCAAGACTTAGGATCTTGTGTCCTTGTGACGTGGGGGTTCGAGTCCCTTCATCCGCACTAATAAACCAAGCCGCCCGTGACGATCTGTTCATAGAGCGTTTTGGCGGTTTTTTTAACTAGTCAATTAACAATTGCTGAAATGAATATCACCAGAGAAAACATCGATGATCTGAACGCCGTACTTGAAGATAAACATCGACAAAGCCGATTATGAGGAAAAGTAAGAAAAAGTTTTAAAGGATTACCGCAAGAAGGCTTCGATAAAAGGCTTTCGTCCCGGAATGGTTCCGATAGGCATGATCAGGAAGATATATGGAAAAGCCGTCCGGATTGAAGAGATAAACAAAGTAGTGACAGATAATATCCAGGAATATATTACTGAGCTGAGAAGCTGGATATTCTTGGCGATCCCATTCCAAGAGAGAATGAGAAGAGAAAAGTTGATTTCGATACCCAGGATAGATTTTACATTTTCCTTTGAGGTCGGCCTGACACCTGAGGTGGTACTGCCCCTTTCACAAAAAACAAGGTAAGTGAATATGAAATCAGCATCGATGACAAGATGAGGAAGTGACTACCTTGAAAACTATACACGTCGTTTTGGTGAATTGCAGAAGGTTGAAAAGACCGGGGAGAAGGATGTCATAAAAGGGAAAATAGAGGCTGTAGATACTGAAGGAAATGTCCTGAAGGCAGGTCCTTCAACTGAAGATACTTCAATAGGCATTGATATAATCAAGGATAAGAAGATCAAAAAATTGTTTATAAGAAAGCAGTAAATGATACTATCGATTTTGATCATGAAAACAGCTTTCCCCAACGATACTGAAATAGCTGGAATCCTGCATTTGAAGAAAGATGAAGTCAGGATATTGAGGGTAATTTCAGGTTTACAATAGCTGAGATAAGCCGTTTTTTCCCTGCCGAAATGGGACAGGAACTCTTTAATAAGGTATATGGTGAGGGTGTGGTGAACTCTGAAGAGGAATTCATGCAGAAGATAGAGGAGGAAATCAAGCTTAACCTTAAGAAGGAAAGTGAGTATAAACTTATGATGGATATTAAAAACCTGGCAATTGAAAAGAACGACATGAAGCTCCCCGAGGAATTCCTGAAGAGATGGCTTCTCAAAGTAGATGAGAAAAACACCGAGACCAGGTTGAAAAGGAATTCGACAACTTCAGAAAAGACCTTAAATGGCAGCTTATTCGTAATAAAGTGGCTAGTGATAACGAGGTTAAGATAACTGAGGATGAACTCCTGGCCGAGGCCGCTAATATCACCAGAAACCAGTTTCAGCAATACGGACTTTATACTATGCCACTGATGAACAGATAACCAACTATGCAAAAGAAACACTGAAAAGAGAAGAGGACGCCAAAAGGATAGCTGATAAAATCCTTGAGGATAAAGTTCTTCACCTGATTAAGGATATGGTCAAACTGGACACGAAGAATGTTACTGTTGATGAGTTCAATAAGCTTTTTGAATAGAGTTCTCAGGTTTAACCGTATATTTTATTTTATTATCTTTGTTTGATAATTTTTAATGAAAAACAATGAATATTTTGGACGATTTTGGGAAGTTTGCACGAGACAAACGCAATATAAGCAGTCTTAATCTGCACAGATATTCTTCAGTGTATGGAAGCTATATTTCACCTACAATAATTGAAGAGCGACAATTGAATGTGGCGTCAATGGATGTGTTTTCCCGGCTGATGATGGACAGAATTATCTTTCTGGGTCTCCCTATTGATGATTATGTTGCAAATATTATACAGGCACAGTTACTCTATCTCGATTCCTCCGACCCCGGAAAAGATATTCAGATCTATTTCAATACTCCCGGTGGATCGGTTAATGCAGGACTGGGTATATATGACACAATGCAATATATTTCAGCTCATGTTGCAACTATATGTACCGGTATGGCTGCATCAATGGGTGCTGTTTTGCTTACTGCAGGAACAAAAGGGAAAAGATCCGCGTTGAAACATTCAAGAATCATGATACATCAGCCAATGGGCGGTGCTGAAGGACAGGCTTCCGATATCGAGATTACTGTACGTGAGATAGTAAAGCTTAAAAAGGAACTCTACGAGATTATTGCCCTTCACTCAGGGAATCCTATTGAAAAGGTTGAAAAGGACTCTGACAGGGATTACTGGATGACGTCACAGGAAGCGAAAGACTATGGGATGATTGACGAGATCCTACAGAAAACAGAAAAATAGAATGTAATGGATAAATGTTCTTTTTGCGGCAGAACCAAGAAAGAGGCAAATATGTTAATTGCAGGTCTCGAGGGTCATATCTGTGATCATTGCATCGAGCAGGCTTACAGCATAATGAATGAGGAGCTTGGCAGCAAAAAGAATATCGACTTATCAGCTATAAATCTTCTAAAACCCATTGAAATAAAGAATTTCCTCGACCAGTATGTGATCGGTCAGGATATGGCAAAAAAGACAATCTCTGTTGCTGTATACAATCACTATAAAAGGCTTATGCAAAAGCCTGATGCGGAGGATGTTGAAATAGAAAAATCAAATATTATCCTTGTCGGTGAAACCGGGACGGGAAAAACACTTCTCGCAAGGACTGTTGCTAAAATGCTTCATGTCCCTTTTACTATAGTTGATGCAACAATATTAACCGAAGCAGGTTATGTGGGGAGGATATTGAAAGCCTTCTGACACGTCTGCTTCAGAATGCCGACTATGATGTAAAGGCAGCAGAAAAGGGAATTGTTTTCATCGATGAGATTGACAAGATTGCGAGAAAAGGAGATAATCCGTCAATAACCCGTGATGTATCAGGTGAAGGTGTTCAGCAGGGACTTCTTAAGCTTCTGGAAGGTTCAATAGTTAATGTTCCACCACAGGGTGGTCGTAAACATCCGGAACAAAAAATGATTCCTGTAGACACAAAAAATATACTCTTTATTTGTGGAGGTGCGTTTGAGGGAATTGAGAAGAAAATTGCCCAGCGACTCAATACACAGATTGTTGGATTCGGTGCTTCAAAAGTAAGGGAGAAGGTCGATAAGAATAACCTGCTTCAATATATCTCCCCGCAGGATCTGAGGTCGTACGGTCTTATTCCGGAGATAATTGGAAGACTTCCGGTTCTGACGCATCTTAATCCACTCGACAGGGACGCGCTCAAGGCAATTCTTACAGAACCCAAGAATTCCCTGGTAAAACAATATATCAAACTTTTCAAGATGGATGATATAGAACTGACATTTGCCGACGGAGTGCTTGAATATATTGTTGATAAGGCAATTGAGTTTAAACTTGGGGCAAGAGGACTGAGATCGATTTGTGAGGCAATAATGCTGGATGCAATGTTTGAAATGCCTTCACATGAAACAAGTGAACTTGAAATAACAATTGATTATGCCAATCACAAACTGGAAAGAATCAACTTAAAGGTTCTGAAAGCATCATAAAAAAAGAGGTTGTCACAAAAGATATTTTTAACCGCAAAGCCCGCCTGGCTGAAATGCCATTATGGAATTGTTTATACTGGATACCGGTCGGACGGGGACGCAAGGCAAGCGCAAAGAACACAAAGGCAATATTTTGAAATTTAACACTTTGCGATCTTTGCGTTTACTCTTAGCGAACTCAGCGGTTATTGGATTTCATTTTTTGAGACACCCTCCTTTTTTCCTGGTTAATTACCCATCATAAACCTGTGTCTGAATTTTAACTGTAATTGCTTTGATTCGCCATTTTGGTCGCAGTTGCCACATCGTCGCAGTCTCCGTTTCCGTAATCAATCACCACTGGATCTGCTCCTTCGCACTGAATACTAACTGTGCCACTTACAGCAAACCTGCAAACACGCTGCCATCTGATTGCATTCATGATTGTATTGGTATATGCAAGCCCGTTAACTGTCTGTCCTTCCGAAGTGCCTGTAATAAGAAACTCATCATCCCAAATATTTCTGGTCATGCATGCCTGCAGTCCATTCTCTCTGGTGCATGAAAAGAGCGCTCGATAGTCTGGCCTTCAGGCAAAGTAAGCTTACCATTCATCAGCTGAACTGAGAAAACCAGGTTAAGATTATTATTATAACCCATATTTTCAATCACCTTGGTACCTTCAACCTTGATACCATTGAAATAATAATTTTCGAAAGTGACTGTCTTCACAGAACCTTCCTCCATCCGTGGACCGGTAATCTCAATAATGATCTTACCGGATCTTGTATTATCATATAAGCCCGGTACATCCAGTACCAAAATCTATTGTTATAATCTTTGGCCATACACCTGGGGTAAGGGAGTAATTGTAATTACCGGACAGGTATCAGAAGATGCAGTAATGACCTGCTTAAGGAATAATTGTCGAGAATAATATCGGCATTATCCACAGTATTGAATACATCATCAAATACAGCATCACTGAGTGCTTCATCATCAGCAAAATTTACATTTGTCTGATCAACAGTCTGCTCTTTTGTACATGAATAGAGTGAAAAAAATGCAAAAGCTGCAACAATAATAAAAAATTTCGTCTTCATAAGTTTATATTTTTAGTTTGTATTTCCGATCAACAACTTTTAGATAGCAAACAGGCCAAAAGGTTTAATCGGCGACGAAATTTTTTTCCCTGAATTACCCAGATGTACAGCTCACTTGACCCTGTTTATTCGTTCGTAGACAGTGTAAGTATAGGGAATACTGTTGGTTTTGCTAATTTTAACATCTTCGCTGTATGTTATTTCCCAGATACTTAGATCGATCCAGGGAAAAAAACATCGGCAGGCGCTTGCTATGGACATGTGTAATATAGAGCTTATCGGCAAGGGGCATAAACTGCCTGTATATACTTCCTCCTCCAATGATGAATATCTCTTCCCCTCCTCACATTTACTAAGTGCATCTTCAATTGAATATGCTGTAACCGAAAAACTATGCATTCACCGGCAGTATCGGTAAGGACAATATTTTTTCTTCCTGGCAGAGGTTTACGGGGAAGTGATTCCCATGTTTTTTTCCCCATAATAACAGTATTACCATAGGTCAGGCTCTTAAATCTCTTCAGGTCGTCGGAGATTGTCCACAACAGTTCATTGTCCTTTCCAATACCCAAATCATCTGAAACAGCAACAATTATTGATATCATATTACTTTAATTAAACTGAAATATCACCTTTAATATGTGGATGAGCAACATAATTATTCAAGAGTAAAATCTTCAAACCGGAATTTCTGAATATCTTCCACTCCAGTGATTGATGACCATTCCGGGGCAGACTATATGGCTCACGTGTAAGTTGAAACTTAACCTGCTGATATGATTCAGATAAATATGAGCATCGCCCAGAGTATGAATAAAATCGCCGGGTCTTCAATCCGGTTACCTGTGCAACCATCAGGGTAAGAAGAGAATAAGAAGCAATATTAAAAGGTACCCCCAGAAAAATATCAGCACTTCTCTGGTACAACTGACATGATAGTTTCCCATCAGCAACATAAAACTGGAAAAGAATATGACAGGGAGGGAGAGCCATTTTTTCAAGCTCTCCCACATTCCAGGCACTTACAATATGCCGCCTGAATCGGGAGATTTCTTTATTGAATCAATGACACTTCACCAAGCTGATCGATCTTTGTCCATCGGCAGCTGGCCACGATCTCCATTGGTAGCCATAAACAGGTCCCAGGTTACCATCGTTGTCAGCCCATTCATTCCAAATTCTGACTCCGTTATCATTAAGGTACTTTATATTGGTATCCCCTGAAATAAACCACAGCAACTCATGGATAATAGATTTCAGATGCAGTTTTTTTGTTGTCAGAAGAGGAAATCCTTCTTCCAGGTCAAATCTCATCTGGTAACCAAAAACACTTATTGTTCCCGTACCTGTTCTGTCAGATTTTTCAGTCCCTGTACTCAGAACATGATCAAGCAGATCAAGATATTGCTTCATCCCGTATTTAAGTTTTTATTATTCAGGGGTGATCCGTGCAACCCATCCTCCGCCCGGAGCAAGATGAATTGTCATAACATCACCTGAGCTGGCTGTTGTTTTATAATGCTTGTAGTCGCTGGCATACCTGTCTGCATTTATTCCATCCTGAAAGATATCAAGGTTATATTTTCCGGATGGCAGAAAAGACAGATCGAGTTTCAGATCGCGGCTTGTCCAGTCAGTAATTGCTCCCACAAACCACCCGGTTCCCGAGCGCCGGGCCAGAAGAAGGTAGTCTCCTACCTTGCCCTCAAGTCCTACTATATCGTCCCATATTACCGGTATCTTAACAATATAATCTGTCGTCTCCTGCTCCTTCATATAATTTGAAGGACTATCAGCCAGCATCTGAAGAGGACTCTCATAAATCACATATAACGCCACCTGGTGCGCCCTGGTACCCTGGCTCTCAGGACGTGTAAAGAGTGGAGTGAAATTTATACTGTCCATGTTTACCATAGCCCCGGGGGTATAATCCATTGCTCCGGCAACCATCCTGGTGAAAGGTATAGTGGCATCATGATCCGGATTAATATCCCTGCTCCACTTATCGTTTTCCATGCCTTTAACACCCTCACGTGTAAGAGCATTCGGCCAGGTCCTGTTAAGACCGTCAGGTTTATATGCCCCATGAAAATCAATCAGAAGATGATGTTCAGCAGTCTTCTGAGCAGCTTCATGATAGAAATTGACTATCTTTTGATCATCTCTCTGCATAAAATCTACTTTGACTCCCTTTACACCCCATTTTTCATATTGTGTCACAGCCTCATCCATCTTGTCCCAGAAAGACTTCCATACAACCCAGAGTATCACTCCAACGTTTTTGCTTTCGGCGTATTTGCAGAGCTCAGGCACATTTATCCCTGGAACCTGCGAAAGAACATCTCCCAGCTTATACCAGCCCTCATCGAGAATAATATATTTGATCCCGTTCTCTGAGGCAAAATCAATATAGTATTTATAAGTCTCATTGTTGATACCTGCCCTGAAATCCACTCCATAGACATTATTTGCGTTCCACCAGTCCCATGCCACCTGGCCGGGTTCGATCCATGCCGGGTCTTTTATCCTGCTGGGAGGTGCCAGCTTATAAACAAGGTCACTCTCGAGGAGCTTGATATCGCTGGATGCAATAACAAAGACCCTCCATGGAAATGTACGGTTGCCTCCTGTCAATGCAATATAATCCTTTGTACTCGTTACAAAAAGGTCACGATCTCTCGATAGCTTCTCCGTTGCAGGATATTTGGCCCAGGTTCCCCTGACCTGTCCCTCACCGGCACCACGAAGCCACATTCCAGGATAATCCTCAATATCTGATTCGGTGATCAAAACATCTGTGCCATTAACCTGGAACAATGTGGGAAGACTTGCCAGATGAGTTTCATCTATAGTATCAAGCGAAGAATATATGAAGGTTCGCTCGTTATGCGACATGAATCCTGTCTCCTCAGGGAACCAGGAATGAGATCCAGCAGGGAACTTATATTCGGAGATCTCATTATCAATCGTAATATCATTCTTAAAAGTTGTAACAAATCGGTATGCCACTCCGTCATTATATGCCCTGAACTGAAGTGAGAATCCCGATCTGAATGAAATTTCAAGGATATTGCAGTTATTTACAATCTCTGATCTTTTGTTGGGAACCACAGGTCTGATTATCTCATTCAACATACTAACACCAGCTTTTCTGACCTTTTCATTTTCACCCAGCACCCTGCCATCGTCCAATATCATGGCTATCCTGGTGGCACTCATTACTTCCTTCCCTTCATAGTTAGCTGACCAGCTTATCCCGTGCCCAATATTCACATTCAAAGTAATCTTTTTATCAGGTGAACTGATCTGATAATCCTTTGCCGAGGCAATTCCTGCAATAATCAGAGATAATACCGCCAGTAATAATGATCGTTTCATCATATTATATTTTATTATTAGTATAAGAGGGATATATTAATGCTTCTTCTTTCTCTTTCTCTTCTCAATCTCGTCTCTGACAGCTGCAGCACGTTCATAGTCTTCTGTTTTTACTGCCTCATCTATCATTTTAAAAAGCTCTTCATCAGAATATGAATCATATTTGTTGTTTTCCGGGTCCAGAATATCATCTATCTCATCAGCAGCCTCGGTATCCGATTCACTCGGGTTAATAGTGATCCCTGCTTTTTCCAGTATCTCCTCGCTGATATAGATTGGGCACCCAAATCTTAATGCAAGAGCAACCGCATCGGATGTTCTGCTGTCGATAGAATATTCCCTGTCGCCATTATTACATATTAGCCTGGAAAAGAAAACACCTTCCTCAAGTTTGTATATCATCACCTCACTGATGCTAATACTAAATTCATCTGCAAACCTTTTAAAAAGATCATGAGTAAGTGGTCGCGGAGGTTCAAGATTTTCCAGTTTTATCACTATAGCCTGTGCCTCGAATCCTCCTATTATTATTGGGATCCTCCTTTCACCGTTCTCTTCAATAAGAATCAGGGCGTAAGCACCAGACTGGGTCTGACTGTACGAAATACCCATCACCTTCAGCTTTACTCTCTTCATATCAATTATTTAGGGCACAGATGTATAACCGCTTCTTCGTTGTCTTTGACAAATATAAAGATATTAGCAGTATCACTCCGGCTAACATAGTTCTTTTTTTCAACAGGATGCTAAGATAATCAAAAGAGGTGAGCGTTTAAAACAGTGTCCATAGCTAATAATGACACTGATGCTTTTTATTATGCCAGTGACCCTTAAAAAATTCACTGCAATGGTTTGTATATATCCTTATTTGTTTATCTTTGCAGTCCAAAATTGGATAAATCCGCAGGGGCACCATAAAGATATGTAAATGAATAGTTATATACGCCTCCCGGAGTAACATAAAAATTAATTAATGATGTACGCAATCGTAGAAATTGCAGGTCAGCAGTTTAAAGTAGAGGCTGGGAAAAAAATATTTGTCCATCGTCTTGAAGCAGAAGAGGGAAGCGAGCTGGAGTTTGACCAGGTTCTCCTGATTGAGGATGATGGAAAGGTCACTGTTGGTGAACCTACTATAAAAGATGCTGTGGTTGAAGCCAAGGTACTTGACCATGTTAGAGGTGATAAGGTAATTGTCTTCAAGAAAAAAAGAAAAAAAGGTTACCGTATAAAGAATGGTCATCGTCAGAATTTCTCGCAGATCGAGATTATCAATATAAACGGGAAAGGCGGCTCCAAAAAAGCTGCCCCGAAGAAAGAGGAGGCAAAACCTGCAGAAACTGCTGTTGCCGAAGTACCCGTGAAAGAAAAGAAGGTTACCGGGAAAACAGTTGCAAAAGATGACACTCCGGTGAAAAAAGCTGCAGAAAAGAAGCCAGCTGCTAAGATAGCGGCTGAAAAGAAACCGGCTGTAAAGAAACCGGCTGTAAAGAAACCGGCTGCTAAGAAACCAGCTGTAAAAAAACCGGCAAAGGGGAAAGAATAATAAGGCAAGTATAATATTTAAAAGAATATAGTTATGGCACACAAGAAAGGAGCAGGTAGTTCACGTAACGGTCGCGATTCCCAAAGCAAACGACTGGGAGTGAAACTCTACGGCGGCCAGACAGCCAAGGCTGGTAATATCATTGTCCGCCAGAGAGGTACCAAACACAATCCAGGACTAAATGTAGGCCTTGGTAAGGACCACACTTTGTTTGCTCTCACCGATGGTGAAGTAGAATTTAAAAGAAAGAAGGACAACAAGAGTTACGTTTCTATTAAACCGGTTTCCGAATAGGACCAGGTATTGAATGATATGTGCTCCGGAAATTCTTTTTCACACAGGGAAAGGATTATCGGGAGTTTTTAATACTTTTACAGCAGGCGAAATTCAGCCTGCTTTTTTTTATCTAATCATTTCGGAAAATGTTAGCATTAAACCTCATACGCGAAAATAAAGATTTTGTAATATCCCGGTTAAAGATCAAGAATTTTGATGCCACCCTCATTATTGAAAAGATCCTTGAACTCGATGTTGCCCGACGTGATATTCAGTCAAGAAACGACATAATGCAGGCAGAAATGAACCGTATTTCAAAGGAGATCGGGGCCCTCATGAAAGCAGGCAAAAAGGATGAAGCTGAGGCTGCTAAAGAAAAGACATATTCTCTTAAGGAAGATATTAAAGCATTCTCTGATAAACTGATCATATTAGAGAATGATCTCAGGAATGAGGTAATACGACTTCCCAATATACCTCATGAATCAGTCGCTGCCGGCATTGGAGCTGATGATAATGTATTAGTGCGTGAGGGTGGTGTGGTACCGGTATTGCCTGAACCGTCACTTCCTCACTGGGAACTAATCAAAAAGTATGATATTATTGATTTTGACCTTGGAATAAAGCTTACCGGTGCAGGTTTCCCGGTTTATAAGGGAAAAGGAGCAAAATTGCAGAGAGCACTTATCAGTTTCTTCCTTGACAGGGGTGAAAAAGCGGGATACGGGGAGATAATGCCTCCTATAATGGTTAATGAGGATTCGGGTTTTGGAACTGGGCAGCTACCCGATAAAGAAGGGCAGATGTATCATGTTTCACTTGATAATTATTATCTGATACCAACAGCAGAAGTGCCGGTTACAAATATTTACAGGGACGTGATTCTTAATTCAGGAGATCTGCCAGTTAAGAGCATGGCCTACACACCTTGTTTCAGAAGAGAAGCCGGATCGTGGGGTGCTCATGTCAGGGGACTTAACAGGTTACACCAGTTTGATAAGGTCGAGATAGTCCAGATTGCTCATCCCGATCACTCCTATGAATCACTCGAATCGATGGTTAATCATGTGGAGAGTCTTGTTTCCGCACTCAATCTGCCTTACCGCATCCTCAGACTATGTGGTGGAGATATGTCATTCACATCGGCTCTTACATACGATTTCGAGGTATGGTCAGCTGCCCAGAAAAGATGGCTGGAAGTAAGTTCTACATCTAATTTCGAATCATTCCAGGCCAACAGATTGAAATGCAGATTCAAAGAGAAGGGTGAAAAACAGACAAAGTTAGTTCATACCCTCAATGGGAGCGCACTTGCACTTCCCAGGATTGTTGCCGCAATACTTGAAAATAACCAGAGTGAAGCAGGTATCATGATCCCTGAAGCGCTGATACCATATACCGGGTTTAACATAATCAGTTAAGAATTTAACCATCAGGTTTGTAAAGCATGCTAAAGTTCTCAGAGAGAAAATGGATCAAACCCGAAAGTCATATATTTATGCAGGCCTTGCAATTTTTTTCTGGTCAACTATACCCACTGCATTCAAGTTAAGCCTCGGGGAACTTGAGATCCTTCCGATGCTTACCATTGCTTCCCTGACTTCTTCTGTTGTACTGTTGTCAATAGTAATAGCAGAGAAAAAAACGGCTTTAATCTTCAGGGCAACCGGAAGGCAGTTAATCTATTCAGCAGTACTAGGGTTTATCAACCCTTTTCTTTATTACCTGATACTGCTAAAAGCTTACCAGTTGCTGCCTGCGCAAGTCGCGCAACCACTTAATATGATATGGCCAATCATACTGGTCTTCCTTTCAGTGCCATTGTTAAAACAAAAGATAGCTAAAAAAAGTTTTATTGCGCTATTCATTAGTTTTACAGGTGTCTATCTGATCTCCTCACAAGGCCATCCTTTCGACACTGGGGTTCCTAACCTGAAAGGAGTTGTGCTGGCAACCGTGAGTTCTGTCTTCTGGGCTTTCTATTTCATACTTAACGTAAAGGATAAAAGGGATGAATCAGTCAAGCTGCTCCTGGGATTTCTTTTCGGATCTGCCTACCTGGTAGCTGCGATGATCATAAAAGGAGACTGGGATATTGGACAGAGCCTGAAAGGAGTGGCTTCAGCAGTATATGTCGGTGTTTTTGAGATGGGAATAACATTCTATTTCTGGCTTAAGGCACTGCAATTGGCTTCTACAACAGATAAGGTAAGCAATCTTGTTTATCTTGCTCCGTTTATTTCTCTTATATTTGTACACTTTATTCTTCATGAACCCGTTTATTATACTACTCCGGCAGGCATGATACTTATTATTACCGGAATATTAGTACAGAATAGAAAGCCTGCCAGAACTTAAATAAATAAAGTACTAACATAAATTATTACTAAGAATGAAAAAACTCATATTTCTGCCCGTATTATTGTTGATAGCTTTTTCTTCATGTAAGAAAAACAATGTTGCACCGGAGACTACTGGTGTTACAGACGAGATGGCAAGGGACAGTCTTTTCTATATTATGAAATCATGGTATTACTGGTATAATGAATCTGAGGCCAATAGTATAACCACAACAACAAAGAACAATTATGCCGATCCTTACGCACTCCTTGAGGCAATGCGTTATAAAGAGCTGGATCGCTGGAGTTTTGTCGCTGATTATGATGAGTTTAATGCCGAGATGCAGGGTACTTTTGTAGGTCATGGCTTCAGAGTCGGCCTTGACGATGCCGGCCATGCCCGTATTGCGATGATCTATGATAACTCTTCACTTTATCTCAATGGTGTGCGAAGAGGCTGGATCATTAAGAAAGTAAATGGTGTCGATCTGGCTCCAATTCTGATTGCAGGTGACGCAACTACATACTCAAACCTGATTGGCCCGGGAGAGGCAGGGATCACTAACACCTTCGTTTTTACAAAACCAGATGGCACGGATGTAACCATATCAGCTACCAAATCCTCATTCACAGTGCATACGGTACTACTGTGTGATACTCTTCATCTGACTACAGGTGTAACAGGACATCTTGTCTTTGAGTCATTCGTTGAACCGTCAGCCCAGGAACTTAACGATGCTTTCACTTATCTTAAGAATAACGGTGTAACTGACCTGATTCTCGATCTGAGATACAACACCGGGGGATATCTCTACATAGCCCAGGGACTGGCCAGCTGGATTGCTGGAAGTTCTTACCAGGGATCTGTCTTTGCAAAACTATCCTATAACGACAAACATACTGATGAGAATAACTCATATCCATATTTGGCTTTCACCAATGGACTTGGTCTGTCAAGAGTCGTTGTAATAACAAGCCGGTCAACAGCATCTGCCAGTGAGGCAGTCATTAACGGACTTAAACCATATCTTAATGTGGTCACTATTGGAGACACTACAAACGGGAAACCAACCGGCATGAATGGCTGGTCAGTAGGAAAGAAGTTCTGGATGTGGCCTATTACTTTTAAGATCGTAAATGCGGATGATCAGGGTGATTATTTTGCAGGTATCATCCCGGATAAGGAAGAGTCTGATGATATAACACATGATTTCAGCGACAGGCATGAGCTTTGTCTAAATGATGCAATTTACTATCTTGAACACGGATCGGTATCAGCCAGGAGCCTGAGACAGTTTAAACGCTATCCCCAGTTCTCTGAAAGGCCTGAATGGATGAAAAACACCTTTATAAAAGAAAAATAATTAACTACTTCTCTTGAAGGCAAAACCGTCAGAAAGGATCATACTGGGTATCGATCCCGGCACGAATGTTACGGGATATGGTGTCATTAAGGTTGTTGAGAGGAAACCCGAACTGATCTCAATAGGGGCGATTGATCTTTCTAAATATGATGACCATTATATAAAGCTTAAACATATTTTCGAAAGGACCACAGGCATCATAGATGAATATCATCCTGATGAACTGGCCATTGAAGCGCCTTTTTATGGCAAGAATGTTCAGTCGATGCTAAAACTGGGTAGAGCACAGGGAGCTGCAATTGCTGCAGCACTATCCAGGTCTCTTCCAATCTTTGAATATGCTCCTCGAAAAATTAAAATGTCAATCACCGGCCAGGGAGCTGCATCAAAAGAACAGGTTGCTGCTATGCTGATGAATATTCTGAAATTCAAACTGACCGATATAAAGCTTGATGCCACTGATGGCCTGGCAGCAGCCCTGTGCCATTTCTATCAGACTAACAAGCCGACAGGTGAAAAGGCATATAATAGCTGGAAGGACTTCATGAATAAGAATCCCCGCAGAGTAAAAACCAAATAAAACACAATTATCACAGCGGAGAATATGCCAGTGCAGCAACACTGACCCTTACTCCTTTTATTTTCAGGAGCTCACCTGCACATGATTCAATTGTGGATCCGGTGGTTATCACATCATCCACCAGTAAAACGTGCCTGTCCACTACTGGTCCAGGACTTACAACATGGAAAATACCTTCAACATTAGTCCACCTGTCATAACGTGACCTCCGGGTCTGAGTGGCTGAACCAGTAATCCTTTCCATTGCTTCAGCATTTACTGGTATTCCGGTTGTCTCTGAAATACCGGTCGCGATAACTTCGCTTTGATTAAATCCCCTGATACGTAATTTACCAGTGTGCAATGGTACCGGAATGATAAAGTCAATATCACTGGAAAATCCCGATGATTTTAATGACTCCCCGTATATCCTGCCAAGCTCGTAGCCTATCTCTTTTATCCCTTTATACTTCATGTTATGTATAAGGTTTCTTATCCTGCTACCACGGTTATATACAGAGAATGCAGCTGCCTTTTCAACCAGGCATCTACCCCAGAATATCTGCTCAAGAGGATTTCCGGGAGAGGTATGAAACCCTGTGCGTGGGATCATTATATAACATTCAGTGCAAATGAGTTTTTCATTCCTCATCAGCTGCGTGCCACAACCATAACATAGCCTCGGAAAGAGAAGACTAATAAAATCATCCCATAAATCGTAAAGATAATTCATGCAGCGAGCTGAATCAGAACTTGTCTAAATATACTAAATTACCGGGAAAAATTAAACAAAGGTTGTTAAAGAATAACCCTGTTGCTTATTTTGGCAGCAATTTCCTGAAATTCGGCAGAAGAGAATTTCAGCTTTGGGTTCCTGAAGTTAATGTCGTCCATACTATCCATAGGAACCAGGTGGATATGTGCATGCGGCACCTCCAGTCCAAGAACTGCAACCCCTATCCTGTTACATGGAATAGCACTTTTTATGGCAACAGCAACCTTTTTTGAAAACAGTATCATACCTGATAGCTGATCGTCTGTGAGATCAAAGATATAATCTGTTTCGCTTTTAGGGACAACAAGTGTATGACCGGCTCTAAGTGGGTTAATATCCAAAAAGGCAAAAAAGTTTTCATCTTCTGCAATCTTATAGCAAGGTATCTCCCCGTTAATGATTTTTGTGAAAATAGTTGCCATGACAGTATAAGAAATGATTGGTTATAAAGAAATTGAAATAATCTCAAAAGGAATTATTCCGGAAGGAACCTTTATCTCGACCATATCACCTACTTTCTTCCCGATTAGTCCCTTGGCTATAGGAGAACTAACGGCTATTTTACCCTGTTTTAAATTAGCCTCGCTCTCAGGAACAAGCTGGTATTCCATGATGGTATTGTTCGATTTATTCCTGATCTTAACCTTATTTAGGATCTGAACAGATGAAGTATCAATTTTAGATTCATCTATTATTCGGGAACGCGCAATTGTATCCTCCATCTTGGATATTTTCATCTCAAGCATGCCCTGTGCCTCTTTGGCAGCAGCATATTCCGCATTTTCAGAAAGGTCGCCTTTATCCCTGGCCTCAGCAATCTGCCTGGATATCGAAGGTCTTTCAATATTCCTCAGCTGATCGAGTTCCAGTTTCAGCTTTTGAAGACCATCCTCTGTCATATATATAACCTCTGACATTTTCTCTCTTATATTTAAAAAACAAGAAGAATTCCGGGCACGCCGAAACTCTTCATGAGCAAATGTATAAAATAAATTAGTTATTTACAAAAAAATATTAATCAAAAGAGGTGTTTCACAAGTATTTATAAAACAACTAAATAAGCTCAGCCATACTTTTTACCTGCTTTTCTCGTACTTGACCTGGTCCTTCTCTTTCTTGTTTTGTCACGTGATTTTATATCTTTTGAATTCTGTTTCATTCTTGCCTTTACGTCAGGGCTTTGTATAATATAGGATCTTTTCCTGCTCTCCTTTACCGATTTAGCATAGTCTTTTTTTAGCTTCTCCTGATTAGCCTCCTGTTTTTTCTTGGCCTTTGTCACTTTACGCGGTTCCTTCACTTTAACATCTTTATTCTTCCTGCGTGATTTACTGAATAATCCCTTTTCGGCGTGTTTAAGCGTATTCCTTTTAAATATCTGACCATCCACGGAATAAGTTGCCAATAGCAACACAAACACAAGCAATAAGAGTCGCTTCATATATAATCTATTCATTTTCAGTATAACAATAAATATTGCACGATGCCGTTAATTTTTCACAGGTAATACTAATTTTGCGAAATAATTTATCACACGTGTCTACAAATTCAAAAGTAACTATTTTTTTGATTACAGTTGCACTTATTGCTCTGGTTAGTTCCTGTAAGAAGAACGAGAACGATGTCATCCCTGATACCTATATCGATTTTACACTTGACTTGGCTGATCCTGAGTTTGTTACCCTGAACTCATTGGGGGGATCTGTTGCTGTAGATGCCCATACAAATAACTGGGGGTTAAGAGCAGCAGGTTTCGATGGCAATGGTATCATTATTTGTGCCTGGGTGGATGAATTTTACGCATATGATATGACCTGCCCTCACGACTATATTAATAACGGATTAAGCATCAAAATTAATATTGATCCGTCATCCTCAATGTTCGCTATATGTCCCGAATGCGGTACAAAATATGCACTTACAGCCGGAGGAACACCGGCATCAGGTCCTGGTAAATATCCGTTAAAAAACTACAGGACGACTTATGATGGCAGGTTTATTCGTGTATGGAACAATAACTGACAGACTTAAGACAGAACGCCCCAACCCATACGGATTTTGACACCTTATTTGAAATATGCCAAATTTCTAGTACCTGTAATGTTCAGGTTTATAAGGGCCTGCAGCAGGTACCCCAATATAATCAGACTGTTCTTTAGAAAGCTTTGTTAGTTTAACACCCAGCTGACTGAGGTGCAGTCGTGCAACCTCTTCGTCAAGGTATTTTGGAAGTCTGTACACACCGGTCTCATAATTATTCTTCCAAAGATCTAATTGCGCGAGAGTCTGATTACTGAATGAATTACTCATTACAAATGACGGGTGACCGGTAGCACATCCCAGGTTCACCAGGCGACCCTCGGCAAGCATAAATATAGCATGACCGTCAGGGAAAATATATTTGTCGACCTGTGGCTTTATGTTAATCTTTTCCACCCCGGTCATAACATTCAGGTTATCCACCTGAATCTCATTATCGAAATGTCCGATGTTGCAGACTATTGCCTGATCTTTCATCCTGGACATATGCTCAACAGTCAATATGTCCCTGTTACCGGTTGCTGTAACATATATATTACCCTCTGATAATGAGTCTTCAACTGTTTTAACCTCAAATCCCTCCATTGATGCCTGCAGAGCACAGATAGGATCGATCTCCGTTACAATAACCCGTGCCCCATATGACTTCATTGACCTGGCACAACCTTTCCCAACATCACCGTATCCGCATACCACAACGACCTTTCCGGCAATCATGACATCCGTAGCTCTCTTTATGCCGTCAGCCAGAGACTCCCTGCATCCATACAGATTATCAAATTTTGATTTTGTGACAGAATCATTCACATTTATTGCAGGTACAAGTAGTTCTCCATTCTCCATCATCTGGTACAACCTGTGAACGCCTGTTGTTGTTTCTTCAGAGATCCCTTTAAGATCCCTGACAGCGTTATGCCATTTACCAGGTTCTTCAGCCAGGATCCGCTTAAGAGTCGACAATATGATAGCTTCCTCCCTGCTTTCGGGTTTCCCGTTCAGTATCTCAGGGTTATTCTCAGCCTTATACCCAAGATGCACCATCAAAGAGGCATCACCGCCATCATCCACGATAAGGTTAGGTCCTTTTCCCCCGGGAAAGGACAATGCCTGAGCAGTACACCACCAGTATTCCTCAAGTGTTTCACCCTTCCATGCAAATACAGGTATACCACTTGCTGCGATGGCTGCAGCGGCATGATCCTGTGTTGAGAAGATATTGCAGCTTGCCCATCTAACATCAGCACCCAGTTCAGCAAGGGTTTCAATAAGAACAGCTGTCTGTATTGTCATGTGAAGCGATCCTGTAATGCGGGCACCTTTCAGAGGTTTTTCAGCGGAAAATTTATTCCTTATTGCCAGTAACCCGGGCATCTCTTTTTCTGCTATCTCTATTTCTTTCCTGCCAAAATCTGCAAGTGAAATATCTTTTACCTTGTATTGCATTATATCAGTTTTAGTATTCATATCCTTATCTGTTTTTTGAGAGTGCAAAGATAACAAAAAGTATTATTTTCAGGACAAGAGCTGCATTGTAATCTGTTTGTCAATCTCCATTTGTTCAGCCAGTTGTTCCACACTTTTAAATTTCTTCTCATTTCTCAGTCTTTTTCTGAAAATCACTGTGATTCTTTTCCCGTAGAGATCGCCATCGAAATTCAGTATATGTACCTCCACTGACCTTGCAGCTCCTTCACTGTTAATAGTTGGATTAAACCCAATGCTTAACATTCCCGGGTATAACAGATTGCTGACCCGGACCTCCACAGCATATACTCCGTTTCCCGGAATAAGTTTGTGTTTTTCTTCGGCTTCAATATTTGCTGTTGGAAAACCCAGTGATCTTCCGATTTTCCTGCCTTCCACAACTCTACCTGTAATTGAATAAAAATATCCCAGCCAATTATTAGCTACGTCCAGCTTACCATGTACAAGGGCATCTCTTACAGCTGATGAGCTTATCCCTCCTTCTTCAGTATGCAGGCCATGCACCTGCTCAACATCAAAATTCATCGATTCTGAACATTCTTTTATTGTATCGTAGTTTCCTTCTCCACCTTGTCCGAAATGATGATCATAACCCAGGATAAGATATCTTATCCCAAGCCTGCCGACCAGTACTTCCTTTACAAAATCACACGCAGCTATCCGGCTGAAAGCCAGGTCGAATTTAAGCATTATAAGATGGTCAACGCCTGCCTCTTCAAGCAAAGCTGTTTTTTCTTCAGTAGTTGTCAGGAAAGACAGGTTGTCAGGATCCTGTCCAAGGACAAAGCGCGGATGTGGAGTAAAGGTGATTACCACGCTCTCACCATGAAGTTCCGACGCTTTTCTTACCAGCCTGTCAAGAAGGCTGCGGTGTCCCCTGTGTACACCGTCGAAGATCCCCAATGTAGCAACCGGATTAACTAAATGAAGATCATTATATCCAATATGAACTTCCATACTTAATGATTCTGGCTGTAAAAATAGCAAAGCCCGTGGAAATGAAGCTAAATAATGGTTTTGTTTTTGTACTTTTATAGTAAGTTATTATGGCAAAGATTAAAATGGACACTGAAGATTTTTACCTTTCTGACCCGTGGCTTCAACCCTTTAACGGGATAATAGACGGCCGGATCAATAATTGTCGCGCCAAAGAAGAAAAACTGGCAGGAAAAAGTTCCCTGACCAATTTTGCTATGGGGCATTTCTATTACGGTCTCCGTTTTTCTGATAACAGGTGGATATTCAGGGAATGGGCCCCAAATGCCACAGAGATCTATCTTATTGGAACCTTTAATGACTGGAAAGAGAATAGCTCCTATAGCATGAAAAGGATCAATACTCATGGCGACTGGGAAATAAGCCTGCCTCTTGGTGCCATTAAACATAAGGACCTCTTTAAGCTTTCCATTCACTGGGAAGGAGGTAAGGGTGAAAGGATACCCTCATATGCCACCAGGGTGGTACAGGATGACAAAACAAAGATATTCAGCGTGGAAGTATGGAATCCAGGGAAGAGCTACACCTGGAAGGTTAAGGATTTCAAACCACAGAGTGGTGCTGCACTGATATATGAGACCCATATCGGGATGGCTACCTCGGAAGAGAAGACAGGCACCTATAAGGAATTCACCAGGAATGTTCTTCCCAGGATAATCAGGTCGGGATATAATACCATTCAGCTGATGGCTATCCAGGAACATCCTTTCTATGGTTCATTTGGATATCATGTCTCAAGTTTTTTTGCCGCTTCTTCAAGGTTCGGGCCTCCCGAGGACCTTAAGGAATTGATCGACACGGCTCACGGATCAGGTATCAGGGTCATTATGGACCTTATCCATTCCCACTCCGTCAGAAATGTAAACGAAGGGCTGGGTCTCTTTGACGGATCTCCCGGACAATATTTTCATACCAACAACAGAAGGATACATGTAGCATGGGATTCTTTATGTTTCGACTATGGGAAGGACAATGTACTCCACTTCCTGCTTTCCAACTGCAGATACTGGCTTGAAGAGTACAAGTTCGATGGCTTTCGCTTTGATGGTGTCACCAGTATGATCTATTACGACCATGGTCTGGAAAAGAATTTCACCTCCTATAATGAATATTTCGATGGGAACCAGGATGAAGATGCCCTGATTTACCTCTACCTTGCCAACAAACTGATCCATACTATCAGACCTGAGGCTTTGACAATAGCTGAAGAGATGAGCGGAATGCCGGGTCTGGCATCACCCACTGTAAAAAAAGGGTATGGCTTTGATTACAGGTTATCAATGGGTGTTCCCGATTTATGGATCAAACTGATCAAAGAGACAATGGATGAAAACTGGGATATGGGGAGTTTGATGTATGAGCTGACCCAGCACCGACCCGAGGAAAAGATTATATCTTACTGCGAATCCCACGACCAGGCGCTTGTCGGAGATAAGACACTGATATTCAGGATGATAGATGCTGAGATGTATACTGGCATGGTTACATCATATCACAGTCTGGTTATCGACAGAGGAATAGCACTGCACAAGATGATCAGACTTATAACCTTCAGTACAACAGGAGGAGGATACCTCAATTTTATGGGAAACGAATTCGGACACCCTGAATGGATTGATTTTCCGCGTGAAGGGAATAACTGGAGTTATAAATATGCCCGCCGTCAATGGCAACTTGCTGAAAACAGTGAGTTAAAATACTATAATCTTGCTAATTTTGATCGGGAAATGATAAGGCTCCAGAATGACTTCAGAATTCTCGATAATCCATATATAAGCAGGATCTATGATAATAATTCCGACAAGATAATTGCATATATGAGGGGCGAGTTGCTCTTTATCTTTAACTTTCACCCCGTGACAAGTTACACTGATTACGGAATACCAGTAAAGGGAAGGTTCAGGATCATCCTGAACAGTGATGATGAAGATATTCGGAGGTTTTAACAGGATTGATGAGAGCAGGATATACCTGTCAATAAGAAAAGCAGAAAGGAATATAATAAATGCTCCTCTCTACCTCTATCTATACCTGCCTGCACGGACCGCTCTTGTCTTCAGGAGAGAACCGGGGCGCAGAGCCACTGATATCTAATCTATCCACCTTAGCAGGTAGAAATCCTGTTTATGTGGCAGATCATTATGTTTCGGATAAATCCGTATACCATAGAAGAAGGAACCTGCTCTTTCAGGAACCAGATTGGCCCTGTAAAAACACTTCCCTGATTTACAGCTTACCAATTTGAAATCCTCGCTTGCGACAAACTGGTGTTGACCATATTTTCCCATATGAGTGATGATAAATTCCACACCAACATTTTCCCGGGGAATATTCTTTACATCAAGAGCTATCTCAGCATGGTAATCATGCCCCGACCTGTAAACATTGTCGGCTGACGTTCAAAACTGTAATTGATAACTTCAATGTTATCCCATTCGTCTCTCATCCTCTGCTTCCATTCAGCAAGCTCCCTAGCTTTCTCGAAGTTATTGTCAATAAGGTATTTATTTCTTACAAACAATTTTTTGTAATACTTCTCATAATAGTCATCGATCATTCTCTTCATCGTAAACTCAGGAGCGATCTTAACCATTGTGTTCTTCATATGACTGATCCATTCAACAGGAATTCCTTTCTCATTAAAGGAATAATAAGCAGGTATTATTTCATATTCCAGCATATTATAAATAGTCTCGGCATCAATGTCATTCTGAAGATCCTGATTTTCGAAAGTTCTTTTCTTTGGCAATGCCCAGCCTGCAAAAGCCCGGTATCCCTCTACCCACCATCCGTCAAGGACACTGAAGTGGAGGGTGCCGTTCATTACGGCTTTCTCTCCGCTTGTTCCCGAAGCCTCAAGGGGGCGTGTCGGTGTATTCATCCAAATATCCACACCCCTAACCAGGTATTTTGCCATTTCAATATCATAGTTCTCCAGAAAGATCACCTTACCGGCAAACTGAGGCATCTGTGAAATTTCGAATATCCTTTTTATCAGATCCTGCCCTCCCCCGTCGTTCGGGTGAGCTTTACCTGCATATATGAATTGCACCGGCATCTCAGGATTATTCACAATCCGTGACAAACGGTCAAGGTCGGTAAAGAGCAATGAAGCACGCTTGTAGGTGGCAAATCGCCTGGCAAATCCGATTGTGAGTGATTTCTCGTCGAGATGACTGCTTATATTAAGAAGAGTCCGGGGACTAACATGTTTATCCATCATGTTTGCCTGCAGTCTCTTCCTTATGTTGGTAAACAGACTCTTCTTCAAGCCGGTTTTTATCTCATAAATTTTTTTGTCCTCAAGAGTATATATCTTCTCCCAGAGTGATCTATCGGTCTGATCGAAATTGCCGGTCCCGGTAAGCTCTTTGTAAACCTCCCGCCATTCGGGAGCTGTCCAGGTAGGGTGATGAACTCCATTGGTCACATAGCCTATAAAGAGTTCTTCCTTCAGGTAACCCGGCCATAACTTATTGAACATTCCCTGGCTAACCTCTCCGTGTAGTTTACTTACTCCATTTATTTCCTGCGACATACGTGCGGCAAGAAAGCTCATGTTGAATTTCTTATCGGAATCACTCTCACACTGACCAAGTGACATCAGCTGTCCCCAGGATATTGTAAGACGACCAGCATAATGTGATATATATTTTCGCAGCAGATCCTCTTCGAAAGCATCATGCCCTGCGGGAACTGGCGTATGAGTGGTGAACTGTGTTGATGATCGCACAACTTCAAGTGCCTCATTGAAAGTCAGATGCTGAACATTTATCAGCAACCTGAGACGTTCAAAACTAATGAAAGCCGAATGCCCTTCATTACTGTGATACAGGTCGGGATGATGATTCATCGCTTCAAGAGCCCTGATACCTCCGATACCCAGAATTAACTCCTGCCTTAATCTGTTCTCATTGTCGCCGCCATACAAGTAGTGTGTGATAGTTCTGTCCTCGGGCTGGTTATCATCAAAATCAGTATCAAGCAGGATAAGCCGAACCTTACCAACCATAGCCTCCCATACTTTAATCTTAACTGTCCGACCCGGCCAGACCAGACTAACAATCAGATGGTTGTCGTTTGAATCTTTAACAGGATTGATAGGCAGTCGGGAGAAATCTTCCGCATCGTATAATGGCAGTTGTTCTCCCCTGGGTCCTAATTTCTGTTTGAAATAACCGTATCTGTACAGTAGGCCTATACCTGTTATGTTAAGATGTGAATCGCTGGCTTCCTTAAGATAGTCACCTGCCAGTATTCCCAGACCGCCGGAATAGATCTTAAGGCAGGGATGTATCCCGAATTCCATGCTGAAATATGCTACAGAGGGTTTTGTTGTATCATTGGGTTCTTTAAGATAATCATTGAAGGTCTTCAATACCGCATGAAGATCAGATACAAATTCGTCATCATCCTCAAGTACCAGAAGCCTTTTATAATCTATTTTCTCAAGAAGCAGCTTTGGATTATGCTTTACCTGTTCCCACAAAGAGGGATCCATTCTTTTGAAAAGAAGTTCTGCTTCCGTATTCCACGACCACCAAAGGTTATTTGCCAGATCCTTTAACGATGATAGCTTCTCAGGAACATCGCTCTGAACATAAATATCTTTCCAAACAGGCACCTGGTGTGGCTTTCTGACAATAAGCCCCGGAGCCTCAACGAATTTTGCAAATTCTCTTGGTTCTTCACGTCTTTCAATACTGGTGGTCAGAGCCTTCCTATATGCTTCAAAATAATATTTTACAAGGTTGTCCCATAAGGCAATCCTGGAAATTTCATGAGCTTTCTTCCTGGCACTTTTGACCTGGCTGTCAGAAAGACCTATAAACATTGTTATAAAATTTCTAATACCATCAATGACCTCCTTTTCATTGTCATCAGTTCTTTCTACTACTGAGATACCGTTGCCAGGATTCTCAAAGTAGGTTTTAACCCAGAGACCAAATCCTGAAAGGGAAGTTGTTACTGTTGGTATGGAGAACATCAGACTTTCCAGCGGAGTATATCCCCACGGCTCATAATATGAAGGAAAAACTGAAAGGTCAAATCCTATAAGCAGATCGAAATAAGGGATATTAAATATTCCATCATTACCGTTCAGGTAAGAGGGAACAAAAATAGCCTTGACTTTTGAAGCCTGGTCATTATTGATATTATGAGCATGTAATCCCTGAATAACAGGATCCGTTGAAGGATAATGAAGACTATGAGTAAGGTATCTGTCACAGCCATTGGGTTGGCCATTGTTATTCAGAATATCAATTATATCCTTACGAGGTCCTTTATGATAAGCCGGAATAAGGAAAAAAGTAACACATTCTTTCTTTACATTCTCTTCCTTATTTAATTCATCTAGTGTATCAATAAGGATATCCACACCCTTATTCCTGAATTCATATCTGCCGCTGTTAACTATCAGGACACAATCCTCAGGCAGCGTATAACCGAGAACAGCCTGTGCTACATTGATAAGCTTCTCCCTGGCTATCAGTCTTCTCTCCTCAAAGAGCTCCCTGGCAGGGACGAATGAATCCTCAAAACCGTTTGGAGTTACCAAATCAACATCCTTCCCGAGAAAATGGCTGCATTCCCTTGAAGTTATTTCACTTACTGTAGTAAAAACATCTGCCTCAGAAGCAGAAATTCTTTCAAGCGACTGTTTTGCAAGAACATTGAATTCACGTGCTACCTGGGCAGGCAGGTATTCATTCATATTACTATAAAGTGGCTTGTTATTTCCTGCAATGGATCTTCCCAGCACTGTCGCATGTGTTGTAAACGATGTTGCAATCCATGGAGCATATTTCTTCAGATAAAGAATACCTGTACCGGTCATCCATTCATGGAACTGAGCAATCACATTATGCCCGTCATGATAGAAACGAGGAAAAGCTCTCTATTGTTTTTCCGGCAGCATATCCAAAAAGAGCCGGTTCCACATAGTCCCACTGTCCTGTAATACTATCAAGTTTGTATGTTTCCCAGAAATCGGCAAAGATCTCGTTCTGTTGTCCGAAATAGGGAGTAAAGTCAATTAATATCACAATTGGTCTCCCGGAAATATTCCATCTTCCCGTCTTCACCCGCAGTCCATCCGATGCTGCCCTCGATTTCCAGTCGATAAATAGCGACTCATCAGGGATAAACTCGGGATTGGTAACATCTTCCCTCCATACATCGGGACCGATAAGAATGTAGTTATCGCCCACCTCATTCATTATGTTAAGAGCCTTGGTGGAGATCACAGTATGGATACCTCCAACCTTATTACAAACCTCCCAGCTAGTTTCAAAAATAAAATCAACCTTCATTCTGTGTCTATGTTTATATTAAATAATATTATACAGGCCCGCCTCCTAACACTAAACCGGATTTAAGAGGTTATCCCCGATCATTTTAAAATTTATCCTTAACTACTTTCTTGCACGGACTACCTTCTTAACAGGAGCCTTTGCACCGGTTTTTACAGATTTCTTTAAAGGAATCATTCAATTCCTTAATTGTTTCTGCCATTGGGCAATGATTTTCCTGCTTTTGCCGGCACTTTTTTTACTGGTTTTTTTGTTCCAGGTTTAATCCTTGCGATTTTTCTCGAAAGCTTTTCAAGTTCCTTTGATTGTTTTTCAATTATCATGTCTTTTTCAGCCACTTCTGCTCCGAGCTTGAATATCTGTTCCTGCTCGGCAGAATCAGGCAGATGTTTTTTAACCCTTATCTCAAAATCACTCAGCACATTCATATAATTCATAAACGCATCGTAAGGGGTATCGTAAGGATTAAAATAAGCATGAACAGCTCCGTCTGAAAAGAACTTGGTAGCCATATAATAGAAATGGTCACTTGCCTGAAGATAATCCCAGTCTTTCTTTATATGAGCATCATCGCACCTGTTAACCTTTCCGGCCAGGCTGTACAGTTTATCAAGAGCTGCAACCTGCAGCTCATTTCCGTGCCATGCTGTTATATCGCGTTCTTCATCAGCCCATGATATTGGTGAGGGACACTAATGGCCGACACAGGCTGCAAGTGATCAGCAACTTCTGTTGGCGTCATAAATCTGAAAGGAGTTTTCTTCAGGATAGCTGCAGGCAGATGCAATAAGAAAATCAAATATTCCTGATTCCTTCCAGTTATGTTCTCCGAAAGTTTCATAGTCAAGAAAGATATTGACAAGATCTCTTCTCGGTCCGAGCTTATTGATCCAGGATGCATATTTATCAGCAGTAAGGGCCATGCATTCCAGTTTCTGTTTGAGAAAGCGAAAAGCAATATCATCGCTAAGTGCAAAATTGCGGAGCAGTACTTTTAAGCCGGGGATTCAGAGAATTACAGTACAGATAGTTAGGACTTTTCCAACCCAAGAACATGTTTAGCTCCTTCTGTGAGCATTGATTTAAAGCCCATGTCGGCCACCCATGATCCAATCTCGTCAGAATAGATCAGTTCTGTATTCCGGAAGGATGTTGGTTCTACACCAAGGAATTCCTTCAACATAGCTTTGTGTTGTATCTACCTGACGTTCAAATTCATTCCTGCTCTTTATTGATGCAAGCGAATGGGAGTTCAGTTTCAGCAAGAAATTCTACCATACCTGTTTCGGCAAGTTTTCGAAACGATTCGAGAACTTCAGGGGCATAAAGTCGGAACTGGTTAATCACCAGTCCGGAAAGGGAAAAAGTCACCTTAAATTTCCCTTTGTGTTTATGAATAAGATCAAGAATAATCTTGTTAGCGGGCAGATAACATTTATCCGCCACTTTTCGCATGATTGATTCGTTTGAATAATCATCATAATAATAATGGTCCTGTCCCAGATCGAAAAACCTATATCTTTTTAGCCGGAATGGCTGGTGAACCTGAAAATAAAAGCAAATTGCCTTTTTGTTTGCTGCGCTCATATCTTAATTCTTAGTGTTCTCGATTACTCTTTTATAAATATCTCGTACATGCCTGGCAGATTTATCCCATTTTAGTCTGATTACCTCCTCTTTACCGTTCTTAATGAACATCCCGGAAAGGGCGGGATAATTCAGTATACCATATATTGCATCTGCCATCGCATCTATATCCCAGAAGTCTGTTTTCACGGCATGGGTAAGTATCTCAGCCACCCCTGACTGCTTGCTGATGATAACAGGTACATTTGATTGCATTGCTTCCAGCGGTGAAATACCAAATGGTTCGGATACCGATGGCATAATATACACATCGCTCATCTCAAGCATTTTAAATACATCCGGTCCCTTCAAAAAGCCGGTGAAATGAAATCTGTCAGTTATTTTAAGGGCAGCTGCCCGCCGCATCATCCTTTCCATCATATCACCCGAACCTGCCATTACAAATCTCACATTTTTCATCTTCTTCAACACTTTATTGGCAGCCTCGATAAAATATTCAGGACCTTTCTGAAGAGTAATTCGCCCCAGAAATGTGACAATTTTCTCATCGTATCCTTTATCTCCAATAGTATCGTGACATATACTTACCGGTTCAACAGCATTATAAACAGTCTCAACTTTATC
Organism: uncultured Bacteroidales bacterium; assembly: GCA_963843635.1. Classification (GTDB taxonomy): domain Bacteria; phylum Bacteroidota; class Bacteroidia; order Bacteroidales; family VadinHA17; genus LD21. The sequence goes on from CAWJLF010000006.1 coordinate 140,894, forward strand.
AGGGCTTATATTATACCTGTTTATAACAATATCCCTGGTAAGGTTACTGACAGTTATAATTTTGGATGCAGCATCCATTCCATTTTTCTCGATCTGATATACATCAGGATTGACACTACCTCCACTTCTGTCAAAATCGGTAGCATGCACATGTATTACGAGTGGTTTGCCTGACACAGCCATAGCAGCAATGCCTGCAGGATAAGCCAGCCAGTCATGTGCATGGATTATATCAAAATCATTTTCCTCGGCTATTACAGACGCAACAATAGCATATTTATTAATTTCATCCATCAGGAAATTATCATACCTGCCTGAGAAATCTACTGTCCCATGATTATTAGTCTGAACGAACAGATTATGGCCGCTTGTTTCAGTGGTTACCACCTTCCAGAAATCTGTAGGGTCGATATACGGAACGATCTTTGAAGAAACTTCTATCTTTTCAAGCGGACGTCTGAAGCCCCTGTAATAAACCTTACGTGAGGCAACAGGTATCTTATTTGCACCGACAAGTCTTACAATACCCTGGTCCTCATCACCCCATGCTTTTGGCACAACAAAGATTACTTCCAGGTCGTCAAGGGTAGCCATTCCCTTTGTCAGACCGTAACTAGCAGTACCTAACCCACCTGAGATATGTGGAGGAAATTCCCAACCGAACATTAACACTCGCATACCGTGCCTATTAAATTGTTAATTTGCATATTTCTTTTCGAGTAAATCGATTATTCTCAGAACTTCTCCCACACTCCATGCCTGGGAAATTGCACCCTTAGGCGAGTGAGGCGGATTACCATCGTGAATTTCCGAAAGAGTGCTAACCCCATGTTCTCCCATCACCTCTTCCAGACCAAAGATCAGGTTTTTCACCTTCTGAACTCCCTGGATCCCATATACCCTTAGCCATCCTTCACAGAAAGGTCCGAAAAGCCATGGCCAAACTGTGCCCTGATGGTAAGCATTATCCCGTTCATCCTGGTTCCCTTCATATATTCCTTTGTAAAGTTTATTACGAGGTGAAAGAGTCCTTAGACCTCTTGAAGTAACAAGGTCCCTGTCGGCAACATCCAGTATTTGCTTCATCTGTTCTTTTTCAAGCATTGAATACGGCAAAGATACAGCAATTAACATGTTTGGCCTTACAAAACCATTAGTTCCCTCTTCATCATTTATATAATCCGCCAGGTAACACATCTTTTCATTCCAAAACATATCAAGGAATGATTTCTTTATAAGGTCAGGAAGTGGTTCGTATTCTTTTATAAAACGTTTATCTCCGACAGCTTTTGCCATATCGAGGGAAAAACATACAGCATTATACCACAATGCATTGATTTCTACAGCATAGCCTCCCCTTTGTGTTACCGGCACTCCATTGACAACTGCATCCATCCATGTGAGTGCCTTCCCCTCGGCTTTGGCATAAACAAGCCCGTTATCTCTAGTGTGTATATCAAAGGTGGTACCGTTTTTAAAGGCATTAAGAACTGACTTAGTCGCCTCACCGTAACGTTCCCATCCGTCGGAGCCGCCCTGACTTATATATTGCTGGACAGCCCATATGAACCATAAGGGCGCATCAACGGAATTAAAAGCAGGATTATCATCATCGCCCATATTAGGAAAGAGACCATCCTTCATTCTTTCTATCTGTGTATCCATTACATCCCTGAACAGGGTCAGATTATTCCGCGCAAGAGCGATTCCCGGTATTGAGATGAAGGTGTCACGACCCCATGCTCCAAACCACGGATAACCGGCTATAATCAATGTTTTGCCTCCTCTCCTTTCAACAAATTGCTGGGCAGCATTCCTCAGACAGTTCATAAAACTGTCACGGGGTATTTTTCCTGCAACAGTACTGGAAAACTTCTGTTTCAACTGGGATACTTTCTGCTCTTTGGTGGAAGCTGAAAACACTATAACATCTCCTTTCTTTGCATCAAATTCAAAAAACCCCGGAGTAAACAGGTCTTCAGAAAAATCATATCCCCTCATCTGCTCCTTAGGATACTCAACACCCAGGTACCAGTCAGGAACATGAATGAACTCGACCTTACTTGAAAACTGCATATGCAGATACGGAAATCCCTCATACATCTTAGATCTTATACCGTTCTCAATAAAATCTACCCTGGTATTGGCTGATAGGTTAGCATGTGTCAACTGGTGTATATTTCTAAAGACCAGGAAAGGTCGTACCTGCAACTTCATTTTCTCAGATGCCTCAACAACTGTAAATCTCAGGAGGAACTGCTCCTCATGGTGCACCAGTAGTCTTTCCTGTTTAAGTATCACACCACCAACCCTGTAAAGCCGTGATGGTATATTCTCAGCATTGAAATCCTCAATATATTTATGCCCCCTGGGACTGAAATAATCGCCTTTATACTTTCTTATCCCTATATTAAAACGTTTTTCGCTGTTCAGAACGGTAACGTCGAGGGTAGATAAAAGCACAAATCTATCTCCCCCAAGCTCATCAACCGGACAGACAAGTAATCCATGATATTTCCGAGTGTTGCAGTCAACAATAGTAGTTGAAGAGTAGGATCCTGCCCTGTTAGTCCTGATGATCTCTCTGTCCAGCGAATATTCCAGATTGACAACCTGGCTTTTTTCAAACTTAATATAACTCATATTCAATTGTTTAATTAGTCCAATAGGGTAAATAAGTTAGCAATTAATAATACGCCTTCCAATTGTATTTAACATAGTTAAAAGGTAATAAAATTTTACAAAAGTAGTGACGCATAAAAAAAAGAATAACTTTGCACTTCTATAAATAAATTTATTTATCAAAAAATATCATACTGAATGAAGAATAAGCTTGTAATCTATCTGCTTGCCATTTTGACAATTACCGCATGCAAAAGTAATACATTCCAGATATCTGGCACACTATCGGACCCGGTAAATGGAGAATATATTTTTCTTGATCAACTTAAATCAAACGAACTTACTACTATTGACTCAATTAAGGTCTCAAATGACGGGAAATTCAATTTCAAAGAGGAGATCAAAAATCCTTCATTTTACCTCATTAAGTTTAATGATAACAATTTTCTTACCATGCTTGTTGACCCGGGTGAGAAAATAATTATAAATGCAAAACATGACTCCCTTAATTTTCCGACTTCCATTAAGGGTTCAGTAGGGACAGAGATGATGGTAGCGTATAATAAAAACATGAGCAAAACCATCAACAGGCTTAGGGGATTGAATGAAATATATATGCAAAATTCTGAGAATCCCAGATTATCCGTTATTATGGACTCGCTTGATAATGTTGCACAGGGCTATCTGGATGAAATCAACACCTATACAAAGAATTATATTGACAGGAATATCAGTTCGCTCGTCAGCCTTGTAGCTCTTTACCAACAGGTGGCTCCCGGGGTATATGTCTTAAACCCGGACAAGGATTTAAATTATTTTGAGAAGGTTGATTCATCACTGTACAGCAAATATCCTGATTATGATCCCGTTGTTACTCTGCATGAACAGGTAAGTGAATTGGTAGCAGGTGTTAAAGGAACATCGGGAACAGAAGAGGCCGGTACGGGAGCTGAAGCACCCGAGATAAGCCTTCCTTCACCAGAAGGTGATACTGTCAGACTTTCCTCAACAAGAGGGTCAGTAGTTCTGCTTGATTTCTGGGCCTCGTGGTGTGCTCCATGCAGAATAGAAAATCCAAATCTCGTGAGAGCATACAGCCTCTACCATAAAAAAGGCTTTCAGATTTACCAGGTATCTCTTGATAAAACGAAGGATGCATGGATAGAAGGGATAAAAGAAGATAAACTAGGTCAATGGATACATGTAAGTGATCTTAAATACTGGAGTTCTATGGTAGTCCCTCTTTATAATATTGAATCAATACCATGTAATTTCCTTCTTGACAAGAATGGCCGTATAATTGCAACAAACCTCAGGGGTGATATGCTGCAGAACAAACTGGCTGAAATATTTAAAAAATAGAATTAGTTAAATATTTATTACCGTAAATTATAAAATGAAGCGTATAACATTTCTTCTTGGACTGATTATTATTTTTTCAGGGTGTAAAAACAGTGATAGTTTTTTAGTTAACGGAACAGTAAAGGATAGAAAGGAAAAATATGTTTATCTGAACAGGCTTGAAGTTAACACTCCAGTTTTACTGGATTCTGCCAGGATTAACAGGAAAGGTCGTTTCAGTTTTAAGATCAATTCATCAGAACCTGATTTTTACCAGCTTGGGTTTTCAAAAGCTGATTTCATAACACTCCTTGCTGAACCAGGAGAAAAGATAGATCTCAACTTTGAAGGGAAAACTCTTTATGAGAATTATAGGATAACAGGCTCCCCCGGATCGAGGAAATTACAGATGCTCGACAGTACTCTTGTTGATACTAAAAGAAAGCTTGACTCACTCAGAACAGCATATACCAATGCTGAGGATCAGGAAGGGTTTGATATTAAGGGTCCTTCTCTTGAGCAGGATTTTAATAAGCTGATCAAATATCAACGTAGTAAGAACATAGAATTCATCATTAATAATGTAAATTCACTGGCTTCAATTAAGGCACTATATCAGCGTCTGGATGCCGATACATATGTTTTGTATGATCCAAAGGATCTTCAATTCCTTAAGATAGTAACCGACTCATTAACGCACCATTATCCAAACTCAAAGCATGTCCAGGCCCTTGCCCGCGATTTTGCCAAAGAGATGAACCAGATGTATGTCAGCAGGCTCGAGAAAATGGCACAGGAACTGCCTAAGACTCCCCTTAATCCTGATCTTAAGGATATTAATGACAAAAGGATATCACTCTCTTCCCTTAGAGGTAAATATGTATTGCTAACCTTCTGGTCTGTCCAATCAAAAGACTGTGTTGCTGAAAACCTTCAACTTAAAGAGTTTTATAAGCAATATCACAATAAAGGATTTGAGATATACCAGATCAATCTGGATACTAATGGTGATGCATGGAAAGCGGCCGTCAGGTATGATGAACTGCCCTGGATCAGTACCAGGGAAGATGACCCTGCCAATCCTAAAAACGCGATTCTCTTTAATGTCAAAGCTTTGCCAACAAATTATCTGTTTGACAGGGAAGGCTCTCTTATTGCATCGAATCTTCATGGAAAATCGCTTCAGATAAAACTTGGCCAATTGTTTAACTAATTCAGATGGGCTTTGCCAGACACCAGAAAAATATATTTTACCTCCGACTTCCATCTTGGACTTCCTGCCGGATCACCACCGATAGAGAGAGAAAAGAATGTTGTAAGATGGCTTAATTCTGTCAGAGAAGATGCAAAAGAGATATATCTACTGGGAGACGTATTTGATTTCTGGTGGGAGTATAATCTGGTAGTCCCTAAAGGATTTACAAGGTTTCTTGGAACAATAGCCTCAATAACCGATTCCGGTATCCCGGTTCATTTTTTCACCGGCAACCACGACATGTGGGTTGGCGAATATTTCTCAGAGGAGTGTGGGATGACTATTCATACAAAACCTCTTACCATTGATATAGACGGACAGAAATTTCATCTGGCCCATGGGGAGGGACTGGGAACAAATGATTTTATGTACAGGATCCTGCTCTCAATCTTCCGGAACAGGCCTTTAAGAGCAATGTATTCTGCTCTCCATCCGTCAATAGGGGTTGGCATAGGTCAGAAATGGTCATTGAATTCACGCTTAGGCAAAGGTATCTCAACACCTTTTCTGGGTGAGGAAAAGGAAGACCTGATAAGATATGCCAGGTCCTTACTGAAAAATGAACAAATAGACTATTTCATCTTTGGACACAGGCATCTCGCGAGAAACTTTAAGCTGAAGGATGGTCCCGAGATAATATTCCTGGGCGACTGGATCAAGAGTGGAAGTTATGCCCAGTGGGATGGCAGCAGACTGATATTCAGGATACTTGATAAATAGGTAATCACACCTTCACATTAAGAATGTAATACGAATAAAGTTCATTCAGTTCCTGAAACTGATATTCCAGTTTACTGCCTGATTTTCTTGCCATATCGATCAGTCCCATGTTTCCGGTACTGTCTGTCTCAACAGACTGACCTGACAGAGATGTCTTGAAGAGTTCCTTTAGTCCTTTTTTATCATACCTGTTTATGAGATCAATTTTTTGCTTCAGATGATCAACATTATCATTAAGAATGAGATTACCGGTTGTAAGAGAATACATCTTATCCTCCATTCTTATTATTGCAACAGGCATCCCGAACCTTTTTTCCGCTTCCTCTCCCGGACTATAACTCGATACATTCTGAAGTATCTCCACAAGAACACTGAAAACCCGCTTTCTCAGGTTTGATTCAATATCTTCTTCTGCCAGCTTAGTCTCTGTAAAAGAAAGAAATTCCTTTCCAACATTTGGAGAAAAATGACCCGACCAGATCAGGTAAATATTATTTTCAGCCATGAGTCTTTCAAGCTCTGAAATAACTTCACCCCTGAATGGTTTATCTTTACCGGCAAGATGGCTACCCTTTCCATTAGGATCAACCGTCTTGCTCAGGATGAAATATGCAAACTCCTCATTTATTGAGATGAAATCATAATCGAGCTTATTACCTGTCTTCTTTGCCATCTCCAGGAGTCCCAGTCCAACACCTCCTTTATTGCTGAATTCCGTTTTGCTGAGCAACTTCCTGTATACCTTCCTTATCTCATCAGCATCCAGGCTATTAATCTCTTCCAGCTTGGTCCTCAGGCTGTTAATATTTTCAATTGGGAGAACATTACCTGTAGTGACGGAATAACCATCGTCCGTTTTAGAATATACAACCAGCGACATATTTGCATATTCTTTTGGATCACTATGTCGCGACACATTCTGAAGACTTTCCAGTACGAACATGAAAAGTCTTTTCCTGCCCAGAAGTGCAAATTCGGAATTCTCCATCTCCCGCTCCAGCAACATAAGCAATGGCATTGAGTTATCATTGGTCACAACACCCCGATAAATGAACATCAGTTGCTGTTGCATCATTCTGTCACGAATTTGGCTGGTCAGGTCCATGCAGATAAGTAATCAAATATATTAAAAGGTCATAAAAATAGCACAAATTGACTACTTAACCAACACATTTATATAGAATGGTATATACAGGTATCTGATGAATCAGTAACCTGCTACTTATAACTATCTGAAATTCGATTTACAAGATTTATTTCTTAATATTTGGATCGGGATGGGCAATCTTTGCTGCGTATGTCTCAAAATTGAATTCCTTAAAGAAAGGATTCTCCTTATTATGACATTCCAGACAGAGCTTCTGATCAGGCATTATCATACCCATCTTCATGGCCTGGGCACGATTCTTCATCAGAGAAGGTGATTTATATGAACTTCCCGGTCCATGACATGATTCGCAGGAGACTCCCTCAGTAGCTGTGATACTTGATCTTAGCTTGGGATCAACCCTGTCGTAAGTTGAATGACACTTAAGGCATTTTGGATCTTTCGCCGGATCAGCAATACCGTTTTTCTTTGCGTATTCCATCGACTTCTCATTGCTGAGTGTCTTCAAAGCCTGTGCATGAGGGCTCTTGAGCCACTTTCCATATTGATCACCGGTTGTTGGTTTATTATGGCAGATCTTACATTTTGCGGCCCCAATGTATTTGAATGTCTGAGCAGATACCACATTCCCTAGTAATAATGCCAGACAAATCAACAGAATTCCCTTTTTCATAATAGTAATGGTTAAATATTAGTAATTTGTTGGTTAAGATTTTAGCCTAGATTCTTCTAAGCTCTGCTATAACAAATATATGAAAAATAACCTACAGTAACCATTAATATTATAATTTATACTCTCTCGATGCAGTGCTAAACTTGTAAGAATTAAGACATGAGTCCGATAAAATATAAACTAAATTGAATTCCAGGCCAAGGGATATGAATTAAAAACCCTTAAAAATTGCAGGATAATCATATTTTTTCTTAATTCATATTTGATTGAATGCAAAGTAGAGTTACTTTTGAGTACTTTTTCTGCAATAGACAACAACTTATAAATAACAACAAATAAATAATTCTGAAATGGATACTGTTAAACCTGAAAATATTACTGAACTCAAAACGTCACTGTCACAGTTTTTAGATAATCTTATAAAAAAAGGAGGTCCCGAAACAGATGACTATGAGGAATTTACATCTATTGTCAATAATCTCACACCGGAGGAAGTAGATCCTTTCAGGGAAAGAATCAAAAGGGTACTTAATGAAAATACCCTTATTGGACATGGGTTTGTAAAACCTTACGGGTACCCGGGAGATTTTACCCTCATCAACAAAATATACCAGTTTGAGATCAATGAGGATCCCATTTACAGGAACTGGGACATGTTCTTTCAGAACCAGCCCGGGGCCAGTGCTGTAAGGAACAGAAAAGATTTTTTCATAAAATATTGTGAAAAGCTACTGGAGAAAAAAGAGGATCCAAAGGTACTTATTCTTGGATCAGGACCAGCCACAGATGTGTATGAGTTTATGACCATTGCACCCGGCAAATAAAATTTCTTTTGACCTTATTGATTTTGACCAGTCCGCAATCGATTTCTCAATGGAGAAAAATAAAAGGTTTAACGGACAGATATCATATAATAAGATCAATGCGCTGCGATACAATTCATTCAAACTTTATGATCTGATCTGGAGCGCAGGCTTGTTTGATTATTTCAAGGACAAGCATTTTACTTTTCTAATCAGGAAATATATAAATTGCCTTACTGAGGACGGAGAAATGGTTATAAGCAATTTCAGCACAAGGAATCCGACAAAAAGATTAATGGAGGTTCTTGTCTGACTGGTATCTTAATCTCAGAACTGAATCTGATCTTTACAGGATAGCAGCCAATGCCAATGTTGACAGCGAGATGGTAAGTGTTGATAAAGAACCTCTTGGGTATAAATCTGTTTTTAAAAATAAAAAAGTCTTAAAATATATGAATAAAAGTAACTTTAAGGGATAAAATATTAATCTCTAATGAACATCTTTAAAAACAAAGGTATGGAATTTGATCGGCTTTTTCCTCCAGGCCAGGAACCTTTATCTGTAAATTCCCTGACTCTTAACTTTACAAGGGGAATTACACAAAGTATGAAAAGGGATTTCTCGATGATTACTTTAATAAATCACTGAATCCTTTCAGATTCTCTATTATTCTCTCAATGGTCTTCTATGGGGCATTTGCTTTCCTCGATGCTATTATCTGTACCTGACCCTGAAAGAATTTTTCTGGATTATAAGATTCGGAATTGTATTCCCTGTACTGATTTCAGTGTTTATCCTTTCCTATTCCAGGACATTTAAGCAGTACATGCAATTTGTTATTGCTTTAATTATGTTCATTACAGGATTTGGTATAATAATAATGATCATATATGCCTCAAAGATAAGGCAATCATGAATATTATGCCGGACTTGATACTGATCTTCATATTCGGTTATACATTTATCAGGGCCAGATTTATATATGCTTCAATAGCCGGCTGGTCAATTGTTATTTCTTATGAGATCTCCGCTATCTGGATATCCCATACACCTGTTGACATTCTTGTAAATAATAATTTCTTTTTTATAAGTGCAAATATTATAGGAATGTTTATCAGCTATTTCCTTGAACTATCAGCCCGAAAAGAGTTTTATATGAGGATACTGCTGGAACAGGAGAAAGAGAATGTAAAAACTGCAAATAATGCTCTTGAAAAAAGAGTTCTTGAAAGAACCCAGCAGCTTTCAAGTGCAAACATAGATCTCAAGAAAGAGATAGAAATCAGGAAGAAATTTGAAAGAGAAAGAGCCGATCTTGAGAAACAATTGTTCCAGCTTCAGAAAATGAAGACTATTGGGACTCTCGCAGGAGGTATAGCCCATGACTTTAATAATATTCTTACACCGATACTCGGCTATACCGATATGGCGCTTGAAGAGATCCCTGATAGAAAGTAATCTAAGGTTCGACCTGGAACAGATAAACAATGCGGCCATCAGGGGTAAAGACCTGGTCCAGCAGATACTTACCTTCAGTCGCGAAGTTGATCTGAATAAGAAAGCCGGTGCAGATCCAACCTATTGTGGCTGAAGTACTTAATCTTCTTAAATCAACATCTCCTCCCAGTGTTAAAATAAAACAAAAACTTGATCCGGGAATCGGTACTGTCCTGGCCGATCCTACTCATATACACCAGATAGTAATGAACCTTTGTACCAATGCCAACCAGGCAATGCAAAATTCCGGAGGGATACTTGATGTAAGACTCGATGCAGTTAAAATCACACAGAAGATCAAATGCCAAGCTGAGTAACCTGAAAAGAGGAGACTATATACGCCTGCAAATATCAGATACAGGCCACGGAATGGATATGGAAACCAAAGAGCGGATATTCGAACCCTTCTTTACCAGGAAAGAGGTGGGATCCGGTTCGGGATTGGGTCTCTCAGTTGTTCATGGGATAATAAATAATTATGGCGGAGCTATACTGGTTGAAAGTTCTCCCGGAAAAGGCACAACATTTACAATTTATCTTCCAAAATCACGGTACAGATCCGGAGAGCATGGACAAGCTCGATAAACAGACCTGTTAAGGGGGATGAGCATATACTCTTTGTGGATGATGAACCCGAAATAACTTTCCTGGGAAAGAAAATGCTGGAAAACCTTGGCTACCAGGTTACAATCCAGAGTGACAGCGTATCCGCACTTGAGGAATTCAGAAATAACCCTAAAAAATATTCACTTCTGGTCACCGATCAGAACATGCCGAAAATTACCGGGACTGAGATTAGCTTCAAAGATCAGGGAAATAAGAAGTGATCTTAAGGTAATTATCATCACCGGGTATGCTGACTACCTGTCGGATGAAATGATCAATAAGCACGGTATTTCGGAAGTGATCCTTAAACCGATGATATTAAGTGATTTCAGCAAAACAATAAGGAGGGTCCTTGATGAAGAAAAAAATAAAAAATCCTGACCTATGGCAACAATTTATGTATTCGACGACGAACTTTCAATTCTTCTCATGATAAAGAAAATGCTGGAAAAAGCAGGACACGATGTCGAAATTGCACTTAACGGCAGAGAGGGCATGGAATTATTTAACGAAAAAGTTCCTGATCTCCTGATTACAGATATCCTGATGCCGGAAAAAGAGGGACTGGAGACCATCATGGAACTCAGAAAAAAATATCCTGCGCTTAAGATAATCGCAATTTCCGGTGGGGGGCGTTTTGGTCCCGAGGGCTATCTCCCCGGGGCTAAGCTTCTCGGGGCAGATCTGGCTTTACAAAAGCCGCTTATGCAAAAAGAATTCCTAAAGGCTGTGTCATCTCTCCTGGATGAAAAAAATCGAAATAACCCGCCAATTCAGTTATAATAGAACCCCTGGGTAATATCATAAGTATCTTATCAGGATGGTAATGCACTCAAATCCTTATCCTGCTTTATGTAATTATTCTCTGAATGATAGTACCGCTGGCTTTATCCTTTAGCATAACCTTTGTTTGTCCGTCAGGCATCCTTTCCTTTTTAATAAGAAAATAATGCTCATCATAATCAATAAGATCCACAGTTGAAGACATATTATCCTTCCCACGCCATTCGCTTAGCTCAACCGGTTCCCATCTCTTAGTTTTCACTGACCTGTAACATGCATCCATAATGGCATTTACAATATAACCGTCGTAAAATGTTTCACGAGGCATCCTGTCCTGTTCAAGAGAATCAAGCATGTCGGTAAACATATCAGAATATCCAAGCGCATGTACTTCATCTCCGACAGGGAATAACCAGCCGGCATCACTTTCGGTCTTTTCCGATACATAATTGCCAGTGTTTCCAGAAGTAAACACTTCAAAGCCCGTTCTGAGCCAGTGATCAAGACGAATAGTTCCTTCTGTACCTGAGACCTCGTCCCTGAGATCCATCCCTCCCCTGAAATTCCAGCTCACCTCAACCTGCGAAATGGCACCGGACTCATATTTAACAAGGGCAATAGCGTGATCCTCTGCCTCAATCGGCTTCACCTGGGTATCAGCCCAGCACATCACCTCAACTGGTTTGATATCCTTTCCGATAAAACTCCTTCCTATTTCGATGCAGTGACAACCCATATCCACCAAAGCACCTCCACCTGATTGCTTTATGTCCCAGAACCATGCACTGTGAGGCCCTGAATGGGCTTCACGAGATCTAGTCCACAATATCCTCCCGCAAGAACCATTTCTCACCAGGTCTATCGATTTCAGTGTTTTAGGGGTATAGACAAGATCTTCAAGATAGCCATGAAAAATTCCTGCTTTTTCTGCTGCCTCCAGTACCTCTTTTGCCTCAATGGCATTCATTGCCAGAGGTTTGGTGCACAGGACATGTTTCCCTGCCTTACAGGCCATAAGAATTGCTTTCTTATGAAGATTATTGGGAAGTGCCACAATTACTATTTCAGTTTCAGGATCTTCAATGGCAATCTTCATATCATCTGTATATTTCGGAATATTCCAGCGTGTTGCGAACTCTTTAGCCGATGATTCCGGAACTGAACATACGTGTTGTATGGTGTCTTTTCTTCGCTGTGTCAGGAGCGACATGGTATAGAAACTGCCAATAAGGCCAGTTCCGAGTAATGAGATCTTTTTCATATGAGGTTGCTTTTATTTTGATGATTCTCCGGGTCAGATTATAATGATATGGATGATGTCAGATCAGTGAATATAACAAATTTATTAAAATATTACCATAATGGAAACTCCGTAAAGCTGAATCCAAATAATGAGCATTATCATCAAACAATATGACATATCCAATATTTCTGTTTTGGTATTGAAATTATATTTATATTACGAAAGATTAAGCAGTTAAGCTGGTACCTAAACAATATTTATCCCTGGATTCCAATGCTGAACGTTTTCAACATACAGAGATATTCACTACACGATGGTGAGGGGATCAGGACAATTATCTTCTTCAAGGGTTGCACTTTAGGTTGTAAATGGTGTAATAATCCTGAAGGAATTGATTCTTTTCCCTCATTAATGTTTGATGAGAGACTGTGCAGACAGTTTGGTGATTGCATGAGATCTCAAAATGGAGTGATAACTACCAGGAATGGCTCTCTTGTTATAAACAGGGACCTTATAACTGATCCATCCATCTACAGGAATATATGCCCGTCTAAAGCTATTGCTATATCGGGAGAAGAAATGAATGTTTCTAAGATAATTAACGAAATAGAAAAAGATATTCCTTTCTACCATTTCGGTGGTGGCGGGGTCACCCTTAGCGGCGGAGAGCCTTTTTTGCAGGGCGCTGAACTCGGAATTCTCATGGCCGAAATTAAAAAGAAAAAAATCCATATATCTGTCGAGACATCCCTTTATGTACCATGGGAAAATATTGAACCCTATCTTGGTCTTACAGATGTCTTCCTGGCTGACCTTAAGCATACCGACCCTTTAAAATTTGCTAAGTTCACTGGTGGCGATTTATCTCTTGTACTCGATAATTTCATGAGGCTCAACAAGAGCGGAAAAGAGTATGTGATCAGGATACCTGTAATACCCCTTTTTAATTTTCCCGGATCCGAACTAAACAATATAATTGATTTTGCCTCGCAACTGGACAATGCGTTAGGCATTGATCTTATACCTTTCCATTCGCTGGCCAAAGAGAAATACCAGATGCTTGGCAGGGAATACCTGTTTGAAGGACAAAAAAATATTGAGAAAAAAGAATTGCTCCCCTTTGTGCAATATGCTGAAAAAAAAGGTCTTACAACAAAAATCCTTAACTGACATGAAAGAGGATATCATTACGGAAGAGATTACAGAAAGAACAGCAAAACTGAAGGAACAGGTTTTGTCTGCTAAGTCTACTATTTGTACTGAGAGGGCCTGGTTTTACACAGATATTTACAGGAGACACATGGGCTCCCCTGTTATATTAAAGAGAGCTCTGGCCCTGGAGACTACCCTTAAGGAGATGACAATATTTATTAATGAGGGAGAACTCATTGTCGGGAACCAGTCATCAAAGCTCAGGGCTGCCCCCATATTTCCCGAATATGTCACGTCCTGGATAATTAAGGAACTGGACGAATTTGACAAAAGACCCGGGGATGCCTTCTTTGTTACCCGGGAACAAAAGGAAGAACTCAGGGAGATATGCAGTCAGTGGGATGGTGAAACCCTTATCGAAAGGGGGTATTCCCTGATGTCATCTTTAAACAGGGATATCCATGATTCAGGAATTATCAGGGCCGAAGGTAATCTGACATCCGGTGATGCACATATCGCCGTGAACTTCGGAAAAATACTTGAAAAAGGACTGGGTGCTTACCTTAAACATGTTGAGATTGCACGTGCATCAGTTCAGGAAAATGATCCTGATCTTCAAAAGAAAAATGATTTCTACAAGTCATTGGAAATAAGCCTTAGAGCATTTCAGACTTTCATAAAACGGTATGAAAGACTCGCAAATGACCTATCTTTTACAGAGGATGATAAAAAGAGAAAAGCCGAACTCCTGGGTATAAGTAAGATCTGCAGAAATATATCAGAGAATCCTCCTGATGGGTTCTATGAAGCGCTTCAACTTACATGGTTTGTACAGCTGGTTCTGCAGATAGAGAGTAATGGTCATTCCGTGTCACTCGGTAGAATGGATCAATATCTTTACCGATTCTATAAAAATGATTTGATTACCGGAAGGATAGATGAGGATTTTGCTCTCGAATTACTTGAGAACACCTGGTTAAAGCTTTTGTCGATAAATAAAATAAGATCATGGTCTCATACCAGGTATTCAGCCGGTGGACCTCTTTATCAAAATGTTACTATCGGTGGCCAGACAGTTGACGGAAAGGACGCCGTCAATGAACTCAGCTTTCTTATCCTCGATTCTGTTGGAAGGATGAAACTGACCCAGCCTAATCTCTCTATACGTTTCCACCGTAACATCAGCCACATCTTCCTTAATAAATGTGTTGATGTTATCGGTAAAGGGTTCGGAATGCCTGCTTTCAATAATGATGAGATTGTAATTCCATCACTGATCAGGATTGGGGTAAGCAGGGAGGACGCATATAACTACTCCGCCATAGGATGCATTGAAATAGCTGTACCTGGCAAATGGGGCTACAGGTGTACAGGTATGAGTTTCCTCAACTTCATGAGGGTATTCCTGGCTGCCATTAACAATGGCTACGATTCAATGTCGGACAGGACATTCCATAAAGGAACAGGAACACTCGAAAGTTTCACCTGTTTTGAGGATGTAATGAAGGCATGGAAAGAACAGGTCAAATTCTATACAAAAGCAACAATTGAAATAGATACGGCTGCTGACCTTGCCCTCGAAGAGCTTGTTCCTGACATACTTTGCTCAGCATTTGTTGACGATTGCATAGAGAGAGGTAAGACAATAAAGGAAGGTGGATCCATATATGATTTCATATCGGGACTGCAGGTAGGAATTGCCAATCTTGGCAATTCACTGGCTGCAATTAAAAAGCTGGTATTCGAAGAAGGCACTATTAGCAAAGACTCTCTGATGGATAATCTAAGGAATAACTTTGAGGGAAAAGAAGGAGAAAGAATACGCCAGCTTTTATTGAATTATGCTCCCAAGTATGGCAATGATGATGACTACGTCGATCTTTTGCTTCGCGACGCATATAATTGCTATATAGAAGAACTCCCAAAATATCATACAACCAGGTTCAGGAGAGGTCCTGCCGGCTGTCGTTATTATGCAGGTACATCGAGTATATCCTCAAATGTGCCATCTGGTTCTGTTGTCCCCGCCACCCCTGACGGAAGAAAAGCCTTCACCCCTCTGGCCGAAGGAAGTTCACCTTCGTCAGGTACTGACATCCTGGGACCCACAGCAGTGTTCAAATCTGTTTCAAAATTACCGACAAATAAGATACTGGGCGGAGTACTGCTTAATCAAAAGCTGTCCCCATCAGTCCTCTCAGGAGTGACCCAGAAAGAGAAGTTAATCTCTATTATCAGAACTTTTTTTGGTGCACTTGAAGGCTGGCATGTACAGTATAATATTGTTTCACGCGAAACACTGCTCGCAGCTAAAGAAAAGCCAGAGGATTACCGTGATCTTGTCGTGAGGGTAGCCGGATATTCGGCATTCTTTACCACATTATCACCTGATACCCAGGACGATATTATTGCACGTACTGAACAGACCCTTTAAAACTCATGGAAAAGCTTCTTTGCGGCATCGACCTCGGGGGAACCAAACTATCGGCCGGATTAATTGATGTTGGCGGCAGGATAATTGACAAAACAGTTGTTTATGACCATGTCACAAAAAGTGAGAATATGGTAGTGGACCAGATGACCTCGATGGTAAACCACCTTCTCAACCGTAATGACCTGACGGAGTCTGATATTATGGCAGTAGGTGTTGGCTTTCCGGGGCATATCAGGTACAAAGACGGCATCACAATAACAACATCCAATCTTGATGGATTCAAAAACTATCCATTACGGGAAGCTCTCGAAAGGAACTTCTCTGTTCCGGTTATGGTTGATAACGATGCCAATGCCCAGGCGCTCAGCGAGTTCAAATTTGGTGCAGGACGAGGATACGAGAGTATGATATTTCTTACTATCAGTACAGGTATCGGAGCAGGCATAATTCTGAATAACAAATTGTACCGTGGAATAACAGGTACTGCAGGAGAGTTTGGTCATACAATAGTGAAACCGGGAAGCGGGCTTATGTGTACATGCGGCAATGAAGGGTGCCTGATGGCATGTGCCTGTGGAAGGGCTTTACCTCAGCTCTTCAGGGAAAAAATAGAGGCTGGGTATGAGACAAAACTTACCCTTGACAGCGATTTTGATTTTTCCAGGGTTGATGGTAAGCTTCTTAAAGAAGGAATCGACATGGGAGATCCCCTTTCAGTCTCCATAATGAATGATTGCGCCGATATAATAGGTATTGGCCTGTACAATATCTTCCAGTCCTTTAATCCTCCTCTTATCATCCTGGGAGGGGGCCTGTTATCATGGGGAAATGGCTATATCAGTCATATCCGTGATAAATTTTACGAGCTGGCAAAGAACATGATCTTCGACAGGATAGAAATAGTGGAAGCAGTTACCGGTAACGATGCCGGGTTAATAGGTGCAGCTGCACTTCCGCTTGAGTAAATAATATATTAAATTAGACCCTCAGAATTACATATAGGAACTTCCGTATGGAGTTACAACTGATTTTGGCAAAGTAAATTTGAAATCACTCCCTTTCCCAACTTCACTTTCAACCCAAATTTTACCACCGTGCTTTTCCACAAATTCTTTGCAGAATAATAACCCAAGTCCTGTTCCCTTTTCTCCTGCTGTACCTTTTGTTGATAGAACTTCAGAGATATTAAACAGTTTTGTTATATCGTCAGGTTCTATTCCCATTCCATTATCTGAAACGGATATTGTTACATTTGAAGCTGTTTGCTCAGCACTAATATTTATTGCGCCACCATTGTTTGTAAATTTTATTGCATTCGAAACAAGGTTTCTGATTACTGTTTTTAGCATATCAATATCAGCAAAAATATTTATGTTGTCTGGCGCAGAATAATTTATTGCGATGTTTTTTGCATTGGCATTTGGACTGAGAATATTAAAGATATCAATACAAATATCTCTGAAATTCAATATTTGTGGTTTAAATGGAATCCTGCCTTGTTGTGTTCTTGCCCACTTCAAGATATCTTCTAACAGATTATAAGTGTTTTGTGCTGTTGTATGAATTTGGTTTGCGAGTATTTCAATTTTGTCTTTATCGAGTTTGCTAATGTCTTCTGTCAGTACTTCTGATAAACCAAGGAGGTTATTAAAAGGACTTTTTAAATCATGTCCAAGTATAGAAATAAAACGGTCTTTATCGGCATTAAGTTGATGTAGTCTTATTTCACTTCGTTCCACGTTAAGTCTTTCAAGAGTATAGTCTTTATGAACAAACATGATAATTAAATATATGAAATAAGAAGAGTAAATCAATGTAATGATATAGTCAATCCAACGATCAGTTTCATTAGGAAAGTTTACTATTAAATCCGGCCGGTAAAACTGGATGAGAAGAATAATAGTATTCAATGCTATAAATAGAATGATAATATATTTTTTAGTTTTAACGGGAACTACTAATATTCCAAGTATTAATATTATAAATGCAGGCATAAAATTCGACCCATTTATACCGCCATTAAAAATCCAAATCGTTGAAATTCCTAATAATGCTACAACAATAATTGGGGTACTAAAAGGAGTAAATATCTTTTTAAATCTGACAAAATAGTAGATGATTATCAGTATAGCAGATAATAAGAGTGGTATTATTACTACAATCGGGGAAGGTGCAAGAATGTAATTTACAATTCCACCAAATATACTAAGCCCTATTCCAACTACAATTGCATACAAAAAAATACGATGCTCTAATGGGAAATTTTCCTTCTCTGCAAAAACATAATCACGTATTTCATTAATTCTTTTTTTAATCATCACATTATGTGGTTTAAGAGATCTGTTGTAATGGATTTACACTCTTCAGAAGGTAAAGTATGTCATTTATTAATATACTTTTTGATTAACTCATTCAATAATGTCTTATTAACAGGTTTTGAAATATAATCGTTACATCCTGCTTCTATTGCTTTTTCACTGTCACCAGCAAATACATATGCTGTTTGCGCAATGATAATTACATCTTTGTTAAATTGACGGATTTGACGAGTGGCTTCATTTCCATCCATTCTGGGCATTCTAATGTCCATAAGCACCAAATCAATGTCGGGGTTATTACGACAAACCTCTACTGCTTCCACTCCTGTTATTGCATGTAAGACTGTTTTACTGATATTCTTGAGCATTCTTGTGAGAAGTGAATATGATATTTCATCATCCTCTACAATCAATATTTTCATGTTTTCTAACTGCACTTCTTTTTGCTCTTCAGAACCTGCATTTTTTATTTCTACATTTTCTTCCGATACTGTATTATAAGGAATTGTAAAATAAAATGTTGAACCCAAACCTTCTTTGCTTTCAACCCATATTTCTCCACCCAGCATTTCAACAAAAGACTTCGCTATGGATAAACCCAGACCACTGCCTTCATAACCCCGGTTATGCGATTCACTACCCTGTCTGAACCTCTCAAAAATCAGTTCCTTCTGATTATCCGGGATACCTACCCCGGTATCTTTTACATAGAATTCCAGTTTGTCACTTCGACCTGGCTCAGTGGAACCAGGCTCACTGCCTGATTTTAAAACATAGCCTAATTCAATTGAACCCTCGAAGGTAAACTTAATGGCATTTCTAACAAGGTTAGTTAGTATTCCATAGACCTTTTCATTGTCTGTTTTAACGATGGCTTCTTTATCAGGTAAACCGGTTTTTAATATTAACTGCAACCCTTTTATATCAGCTTCCGGTTTAAAGAACTTATAAGTGAATTCCAATTTCTCATTAATATCCGTTTCTTTAATATCATTCTGAATAAGTCCTGATTCAATTTTAGACATATCAACAATGCTGTTGATAGTATTGAGCATACGTGTGCCACTAATCTGTATGGTCTGAATATAATCCTGTAGGTCATCACTTGACAGGTTTGGTTCTATCAGGAGTTCAGCAAAGCCAAGTATACCGTTCATAGGAGTACGTATCTCATGACTCATATTGGTAAGAAAAGCGGATTTAAGACGGTCACTTTCTTCGGCTTTTTCTTTAGCTCTTATCAGTTCTTCTTCATTCTCTTTCCTGTCGGTTATATCCTGGAAAATTTCAAGCATTGCCTTTTTCCCCTGGTAAATCATACCAGTGTGGTTGATCTCAAATATTCTGTTTCCGAGAACATCATGCGATTCGTAAAGCTCTGTCTCACCAACAGTAATACCATGTATAAGAGGACAATCACCACACTGTTTTTTATCATCACGGTACATCTCCCAGCATTTTTTCCCGATTGCTTCTTCACCGAACATTCTTCTGAAATTTTCACTCTGAAAAAGTATTGTACCGGTTTCACTGACAATATCCATTCCGAATGGAATTGTTTTAAGAAGGGATTCACTGAAGGCAAAGCTTTGCTGCAGCACTTCCTCAGCATTTTTGCGTTCGGTGATATCCCTGCAGCTACCATACATAAGGCCTCCAGGCAATAAAACCGCATTTAAGTCTGTCGAAATGAAGGTGCCGTCCTTTTTTAAAAGCTCTATTTCAGTAAACCCTTTACCTTTACTCAATATTTTCTTAAAAACCTCAAAATATTCATCTGTTTTGTCAGGTGGTGCAAGGTCAATGATTGTCTTACTCTGCATTTCTTCCTGTGTAAAACCAAGCATCTCTGTTACTGCTTTATTAGCATACAAGTACTTTCCCTGTTGGTCAGCTAAAAAAATGGCATCGGCCGAATTTTCCATTATTGACCGGAATTTTTCTTCACTTTCCCGCAATGAAGATTCACTTTCTCTCAACACCTCTTCCACTTTCTTCTGGTCGGTGATATTTCTACAGTAAAGATTGATATAACCTTCCTCCAGAATCGGAACAATACTTAATGAAAAATTATTGTTGTAATGTTCTGTCTCAATATTTTTTACAATCCCTTCTTTCAGGGCTTCAGAAATTATCTTTTGCAAAAATGAAGGAATTTCTTTCCCGATTTCCAATTTCCAGGTCAAGAGATTAAAACTGACTTCATTTGCATATAGAAGCCTGCCATTAAGATCAACCCGTAACACAGGATCAGGATTTTCGGAGGGGAACCTTGCCAGAACCCTGATAGTTTCTTCTGCCTTTTTACGTCCACTAATATCGCGTACACTCCCGATGATTTTTTCCGGACGGCCATGTGCATCAAAAAAGATTTTCGACGAAACAGAACAAGGAATCCATGAACCATCTTTGTTCTTGAGTATGATCTCATAATCAGAAACTGTTCCCTTTTCCTTTATTTGTGATATAAGTGTGGCTCGTTCATCGATATCGGAATAGAAATTATTCATCGACTTTCCTATAAGATCATCGCGGTGATATTGTCCTTTTGACAGTATCTCAATTGAAGGACTTATTTCAATGATCGTTCCTTCTATTGATGTTTCGTAGTATAAATCCTGCACATTCTCAAATATTCTGCGGTATTTTTCTTCACTTTCCTTAAGTTTTGCGGCAATCTGATTACTCAATTTTATTTCTTCGGTAAGATCCGCAGTCCTGTCTTCCACCAGTGATTCCAGCCGTTCATTCAGTAATCTCAACTCTTCCTGGGTTTGGATAAGCTTTTCATTTTGATGAATAGCTCCTTCATAAATATCAAGCATAAGTTTAATGACATTCTGCTGTTCTGCCTGGATTATACGTTTTTCCCCATTAAAAAAGATTTCCACCCCAAAGGGTACTTTTATGATATCTTCCTGGTTTTCCTCAGAAAGTAATTTTTTCGATATTGGAAAGAAGATGTTTGTCATTGAACGGTTTGGTAATAAAACTGTCTGCGCCGCAGGAAAGTCCTTCAATGATTTCCTCCGGATCGGATAAGCGTGTAAGTAATATAACAGGAATATGACTTGTAGCCATATTTGATTTAATTTGTTTGCAAAGTTCATACCCATTCATCTCCGGCATTAAGGATATCCGAGATAACCAAAGCCGGCTTATGTTTTGAAAGCAAATTAATTGCCTCTGTCCCATCATGAGCAACTGTTACTTTAAAATTGTGACTTTCCAGCAGATGCTTTAGCTGAGTTGCCTGGGTAAGACTATCCTCAGCAACAAGTATTTCCGACTTTTTGGGTAGACAGTTTTTCTTTCCTTTTTCATAACCATAATTTATGTTGAGTTTCGGCTTACAGGTTACAGTTTCAAGCCTACAACGGTGATATCGTCAACCTGATCTTCACTGCCTTTCCATATTTTATAAGTATCAAGAAGAATTTCCTTCTGAACATTCAAAGGATTCTTATGATACTTTAAGAGCATTTCCTTAAATTGTGCTGAACGGAATTTTTTAACTTCTAGTTCCACCAAATTGATCCGTGAAACCATCAGTAAAAAGATAAATCAGATCATCCGGTTTGGTAGTAATTTCATGCTTTGAAAAATCCGGCATCTTCAGATGATATGATATTGGCATTCTGTCTCCTTTTAATTCGATTATTTCATTATCTCTTAAAAGGTATATCGGATTATAGGCACCTGAATAAACAAGTTTTCTGCTGGTCATGTCAATAACATATCATTGAGCCATCCATACCATCTGCTCACTTCCGAAATAATCCCTTTTTGTCCTAATGCTTCAATAATCTTTTCCCTTAACCGGTTTAAAATCAAATGAGGTTCAAGTATCTTTTCTCTTATCACTATTTCATTAACAAGGTGACTCCCAACATACTCATGAATGCACCGGGAATCCCATGGCCTGTGCAATCAAAAACGCCGACAAGCAACTTATTATCAATTCTTTGAAACCAATAGAAGTCGCCACTTACTATATCTTTTGGCAGGAGAAGGCAAAAATGTTCCTGAGAAAAGTTCCGATCCATTCTGTGCTGCATTAAGAACTGATATCTGAATTTTTTGTGCATATTGTATACTGCATGTGATGAGTTTGTTTTTATATTCAATTTCCTTCAGATTCATTGCAATTTCGATCCCTGCTTCTTTTTATTTCAATCTGTGTTTTAACCCTGGCAATCAATTCTTTCTGGTTAAATGGTTTTATAATATAATCAACAGCGCCGAGATCAAATGCATTTACTATGCTTTCAGTATCAATTTTAGCAGTCAGAAATATAATAGGGGTTTTTTGATTTAACGGATCTCTTTTAATGATTTTGCATACTTCGAAACCATCCATTCCCGGCATCATAATATCAAGAAGAATCAGATCAAATTCTGCCTTCCTGATCCAATCAAGGGCTGATTCCCCGTTCAAAGCGAATTCAACCAGGTAGCCTTCCAATTGCAAATAATTTCCCAGGACCTGAAGGTTTTTCGGGTTATCATCCACTATTAATATCAATGGTGTATCTACTGGACTATTTTTTTCATCAGATATCATCATACCTTTTTTATATACAATCTCTCGAGTTTTAGAAGTAAGCCTGTTATCCGCTTTTACAATCTCTTTAAACTGGCTTTTGTTCTTTGAATCGAAACTCTTCCCAATTAATTTTTCAATTTCTTTTATAGATGTATTAAGCTCAAGACAAATATCTTTCAGCACATAGCTTTGATTTTTATCAAACTCTATCAATTTAGCACTCAAATCGGTTGCCTCACTGCTTCCAGGCTTGTCTACACTCATCTTCAGCCAGTTATCAATCTTTTTCCCCAGCCAGTCATTAATTTTTTCGAGCTTTTCAGTTTTCGATTTGAGATCAAGCTGAGTTTTAACTCTTGCAAGCAGTTCCCTGCTGTCAAATGGTTTGATAACAAAATCCTGGGCCCCAACCTCGAACCCTTTCAGAATGCTTTCCCTTTCAGATTCTGCTGAAAGGAATATAATAGGTATCTCATGGGTTTCTTTGTTGGAGCGAATTTTTTTACATACCTCAAATCCATTCATCCCCGGCATATTAATATCAAGTAAAATCAGATCAAATTGCCTGTTTTTTAACCAATCCAGAGTTGCTTCTCCGCTTACAGCAAACTCGATCTCATATTTTTCTTCCCTTAACAGGTTCCCTAAAACCTGCAGGTTATGAGGGTTATCATCTACAATCAGGATGACCGGACCGTTTGGGTGTGCTTTATCCATATTTCTAAACCTTTCAACTTTTTTTTACCTTTTTAATGATTCAATAATTCCAGGGAAATTTCTAATCAGATTTAGTATTGCCTCAATATTGAAACTGTTTGCTGAACTGATTAAATCTTTCCCATACGCTGAAATAATATCAGCATTATGGGTTTTCCCCAGTTCTGAAAGTTGATTTCCGAAGGCTTTGATTTCGCTGATTGGCTGCCTTGTCTCAAATGTCTTTAATGTATCTTTGAAATTGGTTTCAAGAGAGTTAATTAACCCGGGAAGGTCAGATATCCCGTTAATGAAATCAGTTTCTGATACTGTTTTTTCCCGATCCAGAAGCTTTGGTTGATTTATAGGGTAAATTATTCATCAGTTCAATGAATAATTCTGTAACCTGAACCGGTTTTATCAGTAACCCGGAGAATTCGCTCTCACGGATCCGGTCTCTCTGAGCTTTCATAACTGAAGCAGAATAGGCGATTACAGGAATATGTTTCAGTGCATCATCATTTTTAATTTGTCTAATAAAGAAAAGCCATCAAGAACAGGCATCCTGATATCGGTAATAATAAGATCCGGCACTATCTTTTTAGCAAGGTTAAATGCCTTCTGTCCATCTTCAGCTTCAATAACTTTAATATTTGTCTTTTTCAGAGCATCAATCAGGTACTTCCGGTTATGTTCAACATCGTCGACAACAATGATTGTCGCTTTTTCAAATTCAATATCCTCAGTATCAAGATGAATTTCCTCCATTCTTTTTTCAATATCCCTCAAATAAGAGACTTCAGGGATCCTTATTTTAAATGAACTTCCAATATTTAATTTGGATTGAAGCGTTATGGTCCCATTCATAAGATGTACCAGCCTGTAAGTTATTGCCAGGCCCAGGCCTGTTCCTCCATATTTTTTTACATTCTGTCCCTGCACCTGTACGAATGGATTAAATATCTCCTCCTGCATCTCTTTTGAAATTCCAATACCGGTATCTGTTACCTCAATTATCAGATCAATAAATTCTTCGGTTTTTTCTTTGGAATAATTAATGATTTGTGGATTTTCGGTATATACTTTCAATTTAATGCTCCCCTTCTCGGTGAATTTTATTGCATTTCCGATAAGGTTAAGAATGATCTGACGTACCCGGGCATCATCAATATAAATACCAGCCGGTGTGCCTGAAGAAATTTCAAGAATGAATTTCAGTCCTTTTTCAGATAACCTTAATGAAAAGATCCGTTCAAATTCTGAAAAGAAAGATTGTGAATTCACAAACTCAAACTGCAACTCCAGTTTCCCTGCTTCAATCTTGGACAGATCGAGAATATCGTTAATCAGGGTAAGCAGGCTTCTTCCGCTTGATTTGATCGATTCAATATAGTCCCTCTGGGTTTTATCCTCAAGCATGAAGCCTAACAGTTCGGCATAACCCAATACAGCATTCATGGGGGTCCGGATCTCATGGCTCATGTTGGCAAGAAATTCACTTTTTGCCTTGTTGGCTGCATCTGAGCTGAACAGTCCGTTCACGTATACGTTGTTCCAGTTCTGAATTGAAAGCACGGATTTTTTCTTCATCTTTTTTAAGCTCCTTCGTTCTCTCCTCGACCAGGTCTTCCAGCCTTTCGTTCAATAGTCTCAATTCATCACGGGTCTTAATAAGTTCATTATTCTGATGAATGGCTCCCTGATAAATATTGAGCAGCAGCTTAATCACTTTTTGTGTTCCGGTACGGATTAATCTCTTTTTCCCACCGTAATTAATTTCTGTACCTTTTGCATCTAGTCTATCTTGTCAGGAATTATTTCTTCTGAAAGTATTTTTTTAATGTTGGAAATAAGATAATCGTTATCATATGGTTTGGTTATAAAGCTATCGGCTCCGCATGAAAGTCCCTCAATCACCTCTTCTGGATCAGAAAGTGAAGTCAGTAAAATCACAGGAATATTTTCTGTATGCTCATCTGATTTTATTTTTTCACATAATTCGAATCCATTCATCTCAGGCATAACTATATCTGAAATAACCAGTGATGGTTTATGTTTGGAAAGCCATACCAAAGCTTGCTGTCCATCATGTGCAACCTCTGTAAGGTAATGATGGTTTTCGAGCAGATATTTGATCTGAGCAGCCTGAGTGGCACTGTCCTCAACAATCAAAATATCTGTTATATTACCTGATATATTTGTTTTTTTACTCATGCATTATTTTTTATCGCCTGTTTTTGCTATAATTTCAGCTATCTTCTCCGGAGATAATGCCTGATCGGCTGCCCCAATACTGAGCGCCTCACCCGGCATTCCAAATACAATACAACTTTCTTTATTCTGAACCAAAGTGAAAGCTCCCAGGTCTTTCATAATTTTCAGCTCTTCAGCTCCGTCTTTGCCCATTCCGGTTAACAGGATTCCACAAGCATTTGGCCCAAAGGTTTGTGCAACAGAACGGAAAAGATAATTCACGGCAGGTTTTAATCCATTTACAGGAGCTTGATCATTTAAAATGATTTTATTCCCGGGGCCGATCCCCATATGAAAGCTATCGGGAGCGATATAACCAATACCTTCAGATATGGTTTCACCATCCTCAGCGATCTTTAATTTTATTCCGGACGTTGTTGATAACCATTCTTTAAATCCATTTACAAATCCTTTGGCAATATGTTGAACAATAAGAACCGGTACAGGCAGGTCCTTAGGTAATCTCGAAAGGATTATCTGCAAAGCCATTGGGCCACCTGTGGAAGCTCCAATCGCAATAACCTGAATTCGTTTCAGACTATTTTCAAATATTTGTACAAATTGAATTGGTTTTATTTGCTCTTTTCTTCTTCGTGGGAAACGTCTTACAACCTTTACCTCCGACATGAGCTTTACCGTCTTAATCAGCTCTTTACGCGATTCTGCGAAATGTGGATTTTCGAAACCTGGCGGACGAACAATAACAGCAAGCGCACCAGCTTCCAGAAGTCTGAATGTGTTGGTCACTTCATTTTTATTTGTACTTCCGCTCACAATAACAATAGGCGTCGGAACAGTCTCCATTATTGACCTTGTAGCTTCGTAGCCATCCATTCCCGGCATGTGAATATCCATAGTTATTATATCCGGCTTTTTTGTCTTAACGAGTTTGATTGCCTCATCTCCCGAATTAGCGATTCCAACTACCTGAATATCAGGATCAGAAGAAAGCAGCTGTGCAAGAAATTCCTGTACTACCTTTGAATCATCGACTATCAGGACTTTAATCATATTATTATTTCTAATTTATAATTACTTGTTGGATTGAACGACACATGACTCAAGACGCACGGCTCACGGGAGATCATTATTTCTTCCTTGCGCCGTGTGCCTTTTTTCGTGCGTCGTTTTCATATCAACTTCTTTATTACTTCCAGAAGATTACCCTGGTCAAAGCTGCTTTTAATAATGTAAGCATCTGCCCCAACCTCAATGCCGTGCTCACGATCTTCGCGTGATTCGAGCGCTGTAACAAGAACAACAGGAATTTCACTCAGCTTTTTATCACCTCTGATCTTTGCAGTAAGCTCAAACCCATTCATCTTAGGCATATCCACATCCGAAACAACAATATCGAAATTACCGGTACGGACTTTTGTAAATGCATCGGCCCCGTCAACCGCAGTGGTTACCCGGTAACCTGCTGTTTCCAGAATATTTTTTATCAGTGTCCTCGATGTTATTGAATCCTCCACAACCATAATTTTATCAGATTTTGGAACGTAAAGTTCATCAAGAGATGCTTCGCTTTCCCTTCCGCTTATCCTTACCGCAGATTTCATAAGGTCAGTAATATTAAGTACCGGCACAACTTTGCCTGAACCCAGGATTGTTGCTCCTGAAATATTTCTTACCCTGTTCAGCAATTTCCCCAGTCCTTTTACCATTACCTGCTGTTCTTCAACCAGGTCATCCACCCTGAAGGCAATACGATCATCTCCTGAAACGATAATGGCAATACGAATTTGATTTGAATTCGCCGATCCAGGATCTGTTTTACTCTTACCTTTATACTTATTTTCATGTAATCCAAGCACTTCACCAAGGTCTACTACTGAAATGATCTGGTTATCAACAAGTAGGGTCTCATGGTTTTCAACCGTTTTGATCTCTTTCTGTTCCACCTTTATAACACGTTCGACATTCATGGTTGGAATCAGGAACATGAAATCTTTTACATTTACCAGGATACCTCTGAATGTTGCAAGCGTCAGGGGAAGGAGAATACGAAAAGTAGTACCCCTGCCTTTTTCTGACTCCACAGATATTTTTCCATTCAAGTGTAAAACTTTTTCAGATACGATTGTTAATCCCAGGCCACGTCCGGAAATATCCGTAATAATTGCGCTTGTAGAAATTCCGGATTGATAGATAAGATCCAGAGCATCTTTTGACTCAATCTTTTCCACAGCTTCATCGGAGAGGATTCCTGATTTTACGGCTGCTTTCAGCACATTTGTCACTGTCTATACCCTTTCCATCATCGGATAGGGTTATTTCAACCTGTCCACTCTCTTTTGGAACAAAGGCAAGGGTTATAGTTCCACGAGCTGGTTTATTCTGTAATATGCGATCCTGTGGTTTACCAATCCCATGATCAATGCTGTTACGGATAAGATGGATAAGCGGATCTTTAAGCTCTTCCAGTATTCGCTTATCAATTTCAAGTTCTGCTCCAATGATAATAAAATCGATCTCTTTTTTTTGTTCACGGGAGATTTCCCTTACCATTCCTGGAAATGTCTCAACAATATAGCTTACAGGAAGCATCAGTACCTTCTTCATTGCCTCGAGATGATTGTCGACGAGGAGGTCAAGAGTGTGTTGATTACGTTCCATTAATCTTAGAATTTCCAACATCCGGCTTTCCAGTTTATTCAGTTGCATTTCGCTGTTATCGCACCATTCATTCCATATATCCAATGTTGCGGAAATTCTGCGGTTTCTCCATTTTTGTTCTTCATTTTTCCAATCAATCAGCTCAGAGTAAAAATCCTTAAGTTCATTGGTTCGTTGATCGATCGCTATTTTTGACTGGATCATCTCCTCTGCCTGCATAAGCAACGGATCAAGTTTTGATATCGCTATGCGAACCATCCCAACTTGCACAGGCAAGATATTCGACTGAATATCAGTCTCCGGCTCAGTTTTCGGAACCGGGTCATGATGGAACGTGAGGGATTTTTCACTATCCGTTAAAGATGTTTGCAGCAGTTCATTGGCAAAGACTTCTCCTGAAGCCATTTCCTTTAGCTGCCGTGTCAATTCCATCCTGGTATTCTGAAAGAGTGCTGTTTGTCCCACTCCCGAGGTAGCGACATATTTTGAGAGCCATTCCACTGTTTTGTAAAAAAGATCGATTGACACGGGAGTAAGACCAATTTCCTGACGTTTCAGAGCTGAGAATATACTTTCCAAAGGTTGGCAAACATATTCGACATCCTTTTGATCAACAGATCGGGCTGCACCTTTCAGGCTATGGACTTCCCTAAACAAGACTTCAACGATCTCATCTGCCTTTTTCTTTGATTGCGTCTTTTCTAATTCACTTAATCCCGCCGAAATTGCATGAAGATGCTCTTCTGCTTCAATCCTGAAAGTTTCCTGGATCCTTTTCTGAAATTCTTCCTCTTTTTTATCCATGTTGATTCTTTGTTGCATTACTTTAACCCATCCCTCGCCTCCCGCATCGCTAAAGCTTTGCGGTACAGGCCTCACGAGGAGGGGAACTTTAGGCCACTGCCCTGCTGTCCTGTGCCCGTGCGCCCTACGTCTCTACACTTTAAACCTTTCTACCAGCTCCTTAAGTTTCTGTCCCAATTCATACAGGTTCTTTGCCGCTTTCTCCGACTGCACCATGCTCACTGCAGTTTCTGTTCCTGCCTGGTTAATGTTTTGCATGGCTACTCCTATCTGATCCATTCCTATAACCTGTTGCTGACTCGACGCTACGATTTGTGTGGCTGCCTGAACCGCTTCGTTGCTACTTTCTGTCAGTATCCGGATTGCGTCGCCTGCCAGTGCAGACTGTTTTACGCCGGACTCTACCGCATTGCTGCCCTGTTCGGTTGCCATTACGGCGGAGCTCGTTACTTTCTGGATATCATTTAGTATGTTCCTTACCTGTGAAGTGGACTGCTTCGATTGTTCTGCCAGATTTTTAATCTCACGGGCTACAACAGCAAAACCTTTGCCCTGTTCACCGGCTTTGGCTGCTTCGATTGCAGCATTGACTGCAAGTAAATTCGACTGGTCAGCAATATCGGTTACAGAGGCGATGATACCCCCAATTGACTGGCTCTGTTCACTCAGGCGAACAACAATCTGTGCAATAGAGTCCATCTGTTCGCGAATACGATTCATTCCTTTCACAGACTCATCAACAGCTTTTTGTCCATCCTTCGATATCTGTGCCAATTTCTGTGAGCTATCAGCGACATTTTTTGCTTTCTGCGCAGAGAGTTTTGCAGCTTGTTGCACCTCTTCCACTGTAGTGGTTGTTTCGCTTATGGCAGAGGCAGTCTCTGCTGTTCCTGAAGCCACCTGGGTAGTGGCTGCCAGTATTTCACTAGCTGAAGAACCAATCATACTGACTCCTTCATTTATATCTTTAACGGAAAGACGTAAATTTTCAAGCATTTTACTGAAGGACTTTAACAGTAAGCCTAATTCGTCCTCTCGTTTCTCAGTAGAAGCAAGATTAACTGTCAGATCTCCTGAAGCGATCATGTCGGCTGCATGTACACATATTTTTAAAGGTCTGGTGATACTTTGGGTCAAAAAGAGAGATATAATTATTGCCAGAGATATGGCGACTGCTCCAAGTAAGAGCATGAATGAACGCGCATTACCAGCCGCCTTCTCCGCCTCTCTATAACGGAGTGTATTACGACTAACATTATTATTAACTACAGCATCTAAATCATTTATCCATTGCATTCTTTGAGTCGCCGCCCCGGAATTCAGTACATATAATGCATCATTATACCTACCTGACAGAACCAATTCGATTATTTTGTTGTTATCTGATCTGGTAGAGTCCATGTGAAATATCTAGTTTTGTCCAATAAATTGTGAGCTTCAATATCAACTATAGGAGTTAATTCATGAAGTGTCTTACTATCTTCATCATAAATCTTTCTTCTTGTTTTAATGCTGTCTTCCATCGCTTTAATAATACCTTTATCATTTGGAGCAAGCATAATGTTCCGAACCGAAATAGAATTATCCCTGGCAATATCACCCATATTGCTTGCCAATACCATACGGGCATTGATTTACTTCCACGATACGTTTAAGCTTATTGTGACTTGCTTTCATCCTAGTTAAACTTGTTATGATTATAGCAATCAGTAAAACAAGTACTGTGCTGAATCCCAGTAAAAGGCGCATCCCGATTTTCATATTTTTAAACATGATGTGTTCCTCCATTTTTACTTTTTGCTTGATTTAAACCCACCCCTCGCCCCTCCCTGGAGGGGAATTTAAAAACCACTTTTTGTCGTGCGTCATTCCATCTTCACTCTTTAAACTTTTCCACCAAATCTTTAAGTTTCTGACCAAGGTCATTCAGGTTTTTTGCGGCTTTCTCTGATTGCACCATGCTTACAGCAGTTTCTGCTCCTGCCTGGTTGATGTTTTGCATAGCCACACCTATCTGATCCATTCCCACAACCTGCTGCTGGCTCGATGATACTATTTGTGTCGCAGCCTGAACAGCTTCATTACTGCTTTCGCTAAGTATACGTATGGCTTCGCCGGCTTTTACCGACTGTTTTACACCTGCCTCCACTGCTTTACTGCCTTGTTCTGTTGCCATCACCGCAGCGCCGGTTGCTTTTTGTACGTCATTCAGTATGTTTCTCACCTGCAAAGTGGCCTGCTTCGACTGGCGTGCAAGATTCTTTATTTCCTGTGCTACAACGGCAAACCCCCTGCCTTGTTCTCCGGCTTTAGCAGCTTCTATAGCTGCATTTACTGCCAATAAATTAGACTGGTCGGCAATTTCAGTGACAGAGGCTATTATACCCCCTATTGACTGGGTCTGTTCACTTAAGCGAACGACTGTCTGTGCGATAGCATCCATTTGCTCCCGGATGCTATTCATCCCGTTTACAGTCTCATCAACTGCTTTTTGTCCACTCTGAGATACCTGAGCCACCTGTTGTGCACTATTTGCCACATTTTTTGCTTTGTCCGAAGATAGTCTGGCGGCCTGTTGTACTTCCTCCACAGTGGTGGAAGTTTCGGTGATGGCAGTTGCAGTTTCGGCCGTTCCTGAAGCCACCTGGGTTGTTGCTGCCAGTATCTGATTGGAAGAGGAAACAAGTATATTAACTGTTTCCTTAACTTCAATGAGTACGTTCGACAGATCGGCTGTACGTTCTTTCACCATCTCTTCCAACTGGTCGCGATACTTTTTTAATTCTTCTTCAGCCAGTTTACGTTCAGTGACATCTATCGAAATACCTATAACACCAACCACCTCGTCTGTTTCGTCCAAATAGGGGATCTTGGATGTACTAACCCACTTAATGCCATCACTGGTCTCCCATGGTTCGTCAATGTTGATCTTCGGCTGGCGACTATTAATAACCTGCAGGTCATCTTCCCAATAGGCCTGTGCCTGTTTTTTTGGATACAGGTCATTAAGATGCGTCCCTTCTAATTGTTTTTTGGACATTTTGTGAGCTTCGCATATATATTTATTTACTCGCAGATACCTGTTTTTTGTATCCTTGTAAAAAACCAGACCCGGAATACTGTCGATGATGATCTCCATCTCATTTGATAATAACCTGAGCTGTTCAGATTTCTTGCGTGATTCTATTTCTGTCAACTTGCGCTCGTTAATATTCTGGAACATTCCGACAATCTTCACAATTTCGCCGTTTACCCGATATGCTTCTCCGACTGCCCTTACCCACAGCCTGTTCTTCTTAGCTGTTATTAACTCAAGCTCAACATCAAAAGGTTCACCCAATTTGATGGCTCTGTCAATACATCCTGAAATAACCGGTATGGCTTCAGGAGAATAGAAATTAATTGCTGTTTCCAGGTCAGGAACAAAGCCGGGTTCAACCTCATGTATTTCAAAAGTTGTCGCCGACCAGAAAAGACTGTTTGCTTTAAGATCGATCTCCCAGCCACCTACCTTTGCAAGCCTGCCGGCTTCGTCAAGTAATTTTTTGCTTTTTTGAAGCTCATGTTCAGCATTCATTTTTTTCCCCCCACTTAGATTAAATATACTTTTCATCATGATATTATAGTTCTTAATTGTATGATGTAACTCGTCCAGACTTATCGGGGCTCGGTACATCGGTTTTTCTCTTATAAATTGTTTCTTAAATTACCTGCTCATTGACCATTATTTTCTCATCATTTAATATCCTTTCTGCGTCAAGCATAACAATATGATCTTTTGTAATCCCTTTTAAATATTTTTCACCTATACCTGATACTGTAGGTGGAACTGCCTGGATATCTTCGAGTTCTATTGATTGTGTTCCATGAACCATATCGGCAAGAATGCCAAATTCCATTTGCCCGTTGCTAAGTATTATTACTTTATTCATTTCACCTAAACCTTTTTCCGGAAGGTTGAAGAACTTTTTAAGATCAATTACTGGAAGGATTTGCCCGCGAACATTTATGATACCAAAAATATAGGAAGGGACCCCGGGTAATGGAGTGAAATCTGTCAATGTATATACTTCCTTAACAAAAATAGAATCGATACCATAGATTTCAGTCACCAGGGTGAATACTATGGCTTCGATAATTACAGATGCTTCATTTTTCTGTACAGGTACCTGTGCCATGGCAATGGCACGATTTTTAAGTATGGTAAGGATTTCTTTCTTCATTTTGTCAGTTGTATTTGCATATTGGCAATAATGATTTCCCTGATGTACTTTACTGATAATCCTTCTGACTCAGAAGGCAGGAAATCATCATTTACACACTTGCTTAATAAATCGAGTACATTGTTAAAATGGCGTTTTGCATTCTTATTGTTTCCCTGCCGGGTGAATATATTTCCGAGAGTAAAATGACCCATTATATAATCCGGATTGATATAGATTGCCTGCTTCAGTGATGAGATAGCTTCGGCACTTTTTCCAAGTTCCTGAAGAATAGAAGCACGAAGGAAATATAATCCAGGAATCAGTTTTTCAGATTCAATAGCTTCATTGCAAAGAGAAAGAGCTTCTTCAAGATGACCCACATTGGCCAGTAAACGAATAGCAAATATCTTCTCTTCTGAAGTCTCTTCAGATGCTGGTTGAGGTTCCTCCTTCGCCGAGGCTACGGAGGATGAAGGTTGAATGGCAGAATGGTTGAGAGGGAGAGGGGGAGATGGGGTGATGGGGAGAAGAAATTTAATAGGTGATGAGGTGAAAGGGAGAATGGGTTGAATGCCCTCCTTCGCTAAAGCTTCGGCAGGTGAAAGTTGAAGGTCTTCGTTTGCTGACGCCATGAAGGACAAGGGAAGGACAGATCCGTTTTTTGTTTTTCTGTACAAAACTGCTCCCGGGAAATTAACTGGCATAAACTGAGGGAACACGTATGATGAGAGTTCGCTGGAAGAGACTACAAACCAACCATCTTCCGACAGGGAATTAAAAAGATTCTGAGAAATTTTACTTACCCACTCACTGGTAAAATACATCAGGACATTACGGCAAAAGATTATATCCATTGTATTTGAATTGCAGATAGCAGACATTTCAACAAGACTAAGACAGGTAAAAGTCACCATCTGTTTTATCTCAGGAATGATCTCTAATTGCTTGTCTCCCTTATTGTGAAAATATCTGCTACTTAACCATGATGGAGAATTTCGGAACGACCATGTACCATAAATCCCGGAAACTGCTTTACTGAGTGCTTTTGGATTAATATCGGTAGCCAGTATAGTAATATCCCAATCTTTGATTTTTTGAATCGTTTTATGGAGAGCTATTGCAATAGAGTAAGGTTCTTCTCCTGTTGAACAACCTGCGCTCCATATTCTGATATTTCTTCCTCCATTTTTTTTCGATTTTAATAATTCCGGCAGAATAAAATCTGTGAGTGCAGCAAAGACCTGTGGTTCCCGCCAGAAATATGTTTCAGATATAGTAAGATGTGATGCCAGTATCATTATTTGATCTTTGTTTAACTCTGAAGACAAAAACCATTGAATGAATCCGTTCATATTCTGAAAACCGAACTCCTTCGCTGCAGATATCAGGTTACGCCTTAGCATTGGCCACCTTTCTCTGGGAAAATGTAATCCCATACGGGAAATGATCACGTCGCAAACCATTGATAACTCTGTATCTGTTAGTTTACGGTTCATCTGCTTTTCGTTTTCATAGCTTTTTCCAGTTCCTGCTCTTCATCGAGACTCAAAAACCGGTCAAGATCATAGATAAGAACCAGCCCGTCATCAACTTTCGCAACTCCGCTGAGATATTCTGCAAATGATAATGTCCCAGTGGCAGCTGATAGTTGCCGTGGTTCAATATCTCTTATGCCGGAAACAAAATCTACTAGTATTGCAACCTCTCTTTTTCCAGTATCTGCAATAATTAACCTGTCGTCGGGGTCAACTTCCCGTTCAGCCAGGCCCAGCCGTTTTCGAATATCAGCAACGGGGATGATTCGACCCTGTAAATTTATTATTCCGGATATTATTTCCGGAGCTTGGGGTAAACGCTTTATTTCTATTGCATGCATAACCCTTAATACGGTACGCAAAGGAAAAGCATATGAAATATCATCCAGAGTGAAAACTACAATTTGATCTGTCTTTGTATTAATAGATTCATCCATTATATCCTCCTTCCTCACTGTTTGCCAATTCAGTAATGACAATTCTAATGTCTTCAAAATCTTCAGTATTTACTTTTTTATTCATATCCTGTCTGCATAAGTTTGTCCCGGTTGTTATTTATTCGTATATCTTAATGTTCAAAAGATTACGATTTGAATTCTATCAAGAATAACAGATTTGCATTTTGCATCTGCTAACAAGAGAACTGATTTTTGAACTTAAGCGTTCTCAGTAAATAAGAAGTTTGGGTTAATCAGAGAAGAAGATTTAACTGAGAAATGGACTGCAGTAATTAACCTGTGAAAAGTTTGTTATAGAGCAACTTAGTCATGCCAAAAGAAGTACAAGAAATAGAAACGATTCTTTTCTTTTAATGACTTGAAAAAGGTTGATTTTATAATATTCATTGCTATTGGGATCTAATCAATAATGCTATAACGCTGAAAATAAATAAGGAAACGAATAATTTCCCAAGTTAAGGGCTTTTAATCAGGTAATTATTATATAATTACTATAAAAAGTTACATAATTTACAGTGTGACAATGTGCCGGGTATTTTGTATCTGAGTTTTTGATAAGCCTAATCCAGTACCCTTTTATGTCCCATGGAAATCTCTCCTGGCTGCGGAAACGTATTACCGCCAACGAGAGCCACATCGACATGTATTGATGAGGTCAAAGGACAGATAAGTATTTGTATATTAATACATTCTAAAAATAAAAATGCCCAAAATATAAAAATTTTGGGCATTCAAATGATATTATGAACTATTGTTTTAAATGCCATCAGGCATTATTTTTCCCCATAAAGAGTTAAAGACTATTTGTAATATCCATTCAGCTCTCTTTCAGCATAGTACCAATTATCCTTTTCATTAGAAGAGGAACTGGAATTCTCCTGATAAATCTCAAATGCTCTTTTTCGAATATCATCCTCAGAAATTATTCTTTTTACTTCTTTAGATTTTAATGTTAAGGCATCCTTACTTTTTTTCGTCTTACTAATTGTGTTTCCCATTTTAAAAATTTTAATTTATTAAGAACAAACTTCAAAATACTTATTCAATAGTATACGAATAATTTATTGAGAAACCTAACATATTTAATTTATTTTGAATTACTTACAATATGTTTAATTAAATATATTTCATATTTAAAAAATATGTGGAACAGACTAAACTCCAAAGATTGGTTAAGACTGTGAGCCTGTCTCGAAAGGAGGTTACACTCATTATTCATTTCAAGATGAATAAGAAGTTTTTATATAAAAGTCTATTAAATTAAACTCAAACCATTTAAAATAATAGTAACATCCGATATAGTTTGATGAAGTGAACGAAAGGGTCTTTTTGGTATCTATCCTTGCCTAATCTCCTGTATCATATTTTTATCCTGTATTAGATCAGAAAAACTATTTTAGTAATTGATATATATGTCTGTAACATCCTATAGTTTCAAAAGGAGTTGTACGTAGAAGTGCTTGAATCCCCTTATGGAGGGCTATACTATTTGCATAAACTAATATGATCTACAATTAATCCAGAAGACCGTTGCGAGATTTCAAAAATGATATTAAAAAGATTTTTATGTAAAATTTATTTATTTCCCTATCCTCCTGATGCTAGTTCCACATTTTAATCAACCAAAGTTCAAAAAATCTGTATAAAAGAAAATTATTTAATAGCCTTTATTGCTATTATTATTTGATAATCATCATCTCTAATAAAAGATTATTCCTTAATTGGAATCTCATCATGCCGATATACCTTGCAAAAACGCCGATGCTGCTAAAGCATTCCCATAAGTAGATATTTCAACATGTCCTTCTCCAAATACCGATTCAAATGCAATTCTCATCGACATATCTGTAAAATTTCCAAAAATCGCCCCATCTATCCATATCATACCTTGATATCTGTGAAATACCTCCAACCGTGCATAATACGTAAACTCCTCCAGGTTTAAGTAATTTGTGACACCCTACAATGGCTGCTTTGAAATCATAGATAAAATTCAAGGTCTAGAGTACATATGAAGCAATCAACTCTTTCTGATGGTAATTCATGGACTTTGGTAAGATCAGCAATTATTGTTGCATATTTTATCCGATTTGTCATAATGTAGTATCTTATAACTTTTTACATTAGTCCCATATTTTCTTGAATAGACTGATTCAGCAATTTCGAGTACAGACCCACTAATTAATGTGGAATTTATTTCTAGGAATTTTCAATATAATTCTATCAATAGGAATCCCTCTATCATATCCAAATAATCTACTAACCGGGCCTAGTTTTTTAAGAGAAATATTTGTCTTTTTAGGTCTACCAATCTAATTATTTTCTCCCCTTTTCTCTTTATTTTCATCAATAAAGTCACAAATATTTCGCAAGTTCTCACACGACTTTTTATAATTAAATATTTTGTTGTGGAATCCTGAAAATGAAAAATAAGTTTTTTTTTGTTTACATCCAAAAAATCAAATAGAATAGTTAATAATTGTCTATAGACCCAATTTGATTTAGGTGAAAAAATGTATAGGTCGGAAATTCAGAGGATTACTAATTTAATAAAAGTGCATAATCCTTACATTTGTTTTTACTGCTTTTTTCTTTAATAGAAGTATTAAAATCATTATTTATCTCTATTTTTTCAATACATTTCTTTTTCTTAACAACAGATTTTTCTCATCCAGATTCTATCTGATCTGAAGTTAATCCTTGCAAGGATTGTGTAGTCATTTTTCTTTCAAAACACGAAATGATTTCTTTGTTTATCAAGCATCTAATAAAATATTTTGAAATAAGAAATAGCGCGCGAATTGCGCTCTATCCTGCCCATCCCTCCCTGTCGAGATTACGGTAGTTAATGGCTTCAGAAAGGTGTTCGGCTTCAATATTTTCCGACTCATCAAGGTCAGCTATTGTCCTGGCCACTTTGAGTATCCTGTCATAGGCACGGGCAGAAAGGCCCCTTAATTCCATTGCCGTTTTCAGAAGCTTGCCACCTGCCTCATCGAGATGACAGTATCTGCGTTGCATGGAAGAAGACATCTGGGAATTCGTATATATACCTTTCGTTTTCTCAAACCGTTCAGCCTGTTTCCCCCGTGCCCTGACCACTCTTTCACGAACAGATGATGAAGGTTCAGCCCTTACTGAAGCAGAGAGCTTCTCATAATTGACCGGCACCACCTCAATGTGTATGTCAATGCGATCGAGCAATGGCCCGGATATCCTGTTAAGATATTTCTGTACCATACCCGGGGAACATACGCATTCTTTTTCAGGATGGTTATGAAAGCCACAGGGACAGGGATTCATGCTGGCTACGAGCATAAAACTTGCAGGGTAATCCACTGTAGACTTTGCTCTGGAAATAGTGATAACCCGATCTTCAAGAGGCTGACGCATTACTTCTAAAACCGTACGTTTAAATTCCGGTAGTTCGTCAAGGAAGAGAACCCCGTTATGTCCCAGGGAAATCTCTCCCGGCTGTGGAAATGTACCACCGCCAACAAGAGCCACATCGGATATTGTATGATGTGGTGAACGAAATGGTCTTTTCGTCATCAGGGCTGTGTGAGCATCTATCTTGCCAGCCACGGAATGTATCTTGGTGGTTTCGAGTGCCTCCTCGAGAGTGAGAGGCGGTACTATTGTCGGTAATCTTTTGGCAAGCATGGTTTTCCCTGCCCCCGGGGGACCGATCATTATGATATTATGCCCCCCAGCAGCCGCTACCTCAAGAGCTCTTTTTACATTCTCCTGTCCACGTACATCGGAAAAATCAACATCATAATTGTTAGCCTCACTATTAAAGATTTCAAGCAGATCGACTTTTTCCGGGGTAAACTGTCTCAATCCATTTAAAAAATCAACTACATCTGACAGGGTTTCAAGTCCGTAGACATCCAGTTCGTTTACAACGGCTGCTTCACGGGCATTTTTTGCGGGTACTACTAAACCTTTGAAACCCTCATCGCGGGCCCTGAGGGCTATGGGTAGTATCCCTTTAACCGGCTGCAGAGTACCATCAAGTGATAGTTCTCCAATTAACACATACGATTCAAGGTCCTCCTTTCTGACCTTTTCATTAGCAGCAAGAATACCCACAGCCAGAGGAAGATCATAAGATGATCCTTCTTTCCTTATATCTGCCGGCGCCATGTTTATGACAACCTGTTTGCCCGGCCATTTGAATCCCCGTGTCCTGAAGGCCGATTCAATCCGTTGCTGGCTCTCTTTTACAGCTACATCAGGCAACCCGACAAGAAAAAAACGAATGCCCTGGGAGACATTAACTTCAATGGTCACGGTAACGGCATCAATACCTGTGACAGCACTGGTAAAAGTTTTTACTAACATTAATAAGTTTATTAGCACTTAAGGAAACACTAATCAAATTTAACCAAAAAAAAGTCAAAAGCCAAGGGTAAAAATAAAAAATTGAAGATAAGCGCCGCAAACTCAGTTAGCGACAACTGCCAGTCAGTGTTTAGGAATGTTAGAAAGAGCAACAATAATGGAATAAATATATTTCACTGCGTGCTATTTAAGTAGCATTGAAGGATATGCTGTTGAATTCAAATATCGGAAGAACAACCTAATTGTATATAATTCGTTACACTACTTTGTAACAAAATCAATTATTTGTGAATCTCCGGTTGAGTCCCACATAATCTTGTATTCAAAACTACATATCTCCATACTTTCAGGAGTCACCTCAATAAGAATATAATCTTTAGCCACATCATTATAGAATGCAGACCATGCATCTACCCAATATTTTGATTTTTTGTCAGGATCATTTACCAGTCGGGCTTTACCTGACACTGACACATAACTCCTTCCGACTGTATCATAAAAGTAAACAACAACATTTGGATTACCCTGAATTTGTTTTGTTTTGCGGCTGCCATTGGTTGTGCCCAACCAGATTACCCAATTCTCCTCTGGGGAGAAAGGCGCCATTTCTCTGGCGTGTGGCTTTCCATTTTCATCTACAGTGACTAAAACCTTGCAATTTGCAGATTCTACGATTGTCCGTGCGATGCTCAATAAACTATCGCGAGATATTTGCTGACCGGCCTGATCTTTTACTTCCTTAGCAAGTAAAGAAGATGACGAAAGTAATAGTACAATAAGAGTACTGTTTACGATTCTGCGAAATTTGGTTACCATAGCAATTCCTCCAATTTTATAATTTAAAACTATTTAGTGAATTGTTAATCAAAATATTTCTTAAGCATATCCCTGTACCTGGTATCATATCGCAAAATTTCCAGGTCAGGGGTAAGTTTCAACCAGAACAGATCGCGATAACCATTCTTAAAAGCCTGGTCCAGCTGGCTTAAAGCCTCCGGTACTTTCCCCTGCAAACATAACAGCTCAGCATATTTCTCATGTCTGGTGGAATCAAACCCGGCTGCTTTATCGAGCATTTGACCTGATAATCCCATCTCACCGAGCCGTGCAGTCACAGCACTCATGACGATGTATGTTGCCGGGTCATCCGGATATTTCTTCATCCATACTTCTGTGGCGTATTTTTTAAATTCCGTAAGATATTTTACAGATGCATCATAATCTCCTGCAAGCTGGTAATTAACGCCCAGATCATACATGGCTGAAGTTTCATACGGGTTTTTCACCAGGATATCTTTCAATACTGCAATTGCTTCATCGTATCTTGCCTGAAGCCTGTAAGTATGGGCCAGCCGGAAGAGGTTCATTGATACACCGAGATTTATTTCACGTGCCTTTTTAAAGGCTGACACTGCCCTTGAAAGGCTGTCAAAGCATATCCATGCTGAGCCCAGATCGATGTATCCCCAGATATTATCCGGATTATCGGATATCATTTTTTTTGACCAGACCAAAGCAGAATCAGGCTTTCCCAGCTTATCAAGATAGATCCAGATTAAACCGCTGTAAGTAAGAGGTGTTGTTAGGATCAATCCTGACGGTCGTCTTATATTCTTCAGATGCATCTTCATACCAGCCCAGGTTATAATAGTACCAGCCCAAATTGTTATGAGCAATAGCATCATCGGGGTAAAGGGCGATCCTCATTTTTGCATATTCTATACTTTTAGGATAATCATTTTCAACATTTGAAGCATAAAACGCCAGTATTCCTAGTTTTTCCCTTTCTGTGAGATTGTCAACAGACTTTAATGCCTGTCGTATTAATTCCCGTCCTGTTTTCAGGTCTCCGAATTTTTCAATCAAAATACTGCCTAATGATGCTTTGGCTGAAGTAAAACCTGTATCGATTTGCAGAGCGTTCTTGTAATAATCTCTGGCACCTTTAAAATCGAGCATTAAATGATGTTCAACGCCCAGAGAATATAGCTTAAGTGCTTCTAATGATGACGTAGTAACTTTTTGCAAAGGTTTATCCTGTGCTGAAATTGCATATCTTGATTCGCCCAGACTTCGTCGTATTTTTTTACTTAACCGGTCAAGATTTGGCAGAATATCGTTTCGTGTATCAGCATATAAGACTTCCGATTTCAGAAGGTCTCCGGTTCTGGTATCCATGATTTTTGCGGTAATAACATACCTGTTGCCTATTTCGCTGATGCCCGGCACAATATATATATTAAATCCACCTCTTTCAGCTATTCCTCTTCCTGTCTTATCATCAATATATTCTGTGTTCTTGATCTTCATCATTTTCAAAGTCTCAATCGTCCTTGATTTTGGAAAGACATTTATGTACCTCGACTGATTGAGGGCAAGAGTAAAAGCCGTATAAAGTGATTTATCAAGAACTGTATCGCCGGTTAGGTTCTCAAAGTCAGTGATAACAACCCAGTCGCGTCTTGAGAATGGTAATGTGCTGCTGCTTGAAAAAATAATTACACTTCCAACAAGCATGAATAGCAATAAAACGGATATTACCGATCTTCTCAACAGATTTTTAAATTTCCCGCTTCTGCCACGATAATCATTACCGTGCATACCTTGAATTTCTGTTTTAACGGCATCCTTACCGCTTAAATAGTCAACATTTTTACCTCCCCTGTGTTCTGTTACCTTTTCCTTAGACTCTTCCTTTACACTTTCATTTTCAGAAGATTCCTGCATACTATTAATGATATCCTTAACTGCCAGGGCGACCTTATTTATCTGATCGCGATAGATAGTATGATTTAAATTATCCCTGGGATTATCTTCCTTAAGTCGCAAAGGACGGTTAACACCGGAAGATTTATAAATAAAATCAACACTACGCAGAACTCCGCCCAAAACAGATTCACATAATTTTATATCAACATTATCAAGGTCGTGAATACGTACCGGAAGAACTCTGCTGGCCACGTTTCCGTTCGGAAGTTTGACTTTTAACCCGAATTTATCACCGGAGGCTGATTCCACAAAGGATTTAAATTCATGATCCCAGGCAAATGATCTTGGATCACAATAAGTACGTGAGATTATCGGTATGAAGACCAGGCACCTTAGCTTCTCTTTAAGTGAAGCATCTACATCGTGGGTTTCCAGGAGTCCATCATGTGGGTTAATATCAAAATAGACACTGATTTCTTCTTTAAAAGTCGATTCGAGTTCTCCTTTCAGATTTTCAACAAACTCTGTTACCCATCCATCATGTTTATTATCCTTCTGGCGATAACTGATAAAGATGTCATATCCGTAACCCTTTACTATGCTTGCCATTCGCTTTTTGTAAATTCAAAAAGGATATTCCAGGTTCTATTTAATTCATTATCAAAATTAAGTGATATAGTAACCCAAAGCAATTTTATTTCGATAATTTCAGTGGAACACCTGGCTACCAACAGTTACTTAAAATCTCAACAACCTGTTCGATATTTTACTTTAATATCTTGTATTTATCAAGTTACGGCTCTCAGGAATGAATGTCAACCAGCTGGTGGCCACTGGTTACTAAATACAAGTTTCTTACTTCCAACTCCTAACTTTAGGTACTTGAAGTACTCCTAACTTTAAGTACTACTTACTGCAATCTGTTGTAAAATAAACATTTGTGCTGCCGGTTGTGTAAACCTCTACTCCCTCCGGAGGAAATGGCATCTCCCACACGCAGACTTTATCTAAAACAGGCATCGACATCAGGAATATACTTACCAGGGCTGTATTGTTCGAAATGTCAAGGCCGGTTATCTGGCTGAATCCACAATTCAACCAGGATAAATTGATATTATTGGTAAGATCGAGGCTCGTTAATGCTGTTGACCAACAACTCAGCTCCTCCAGGGAATCATTATTGGATATATCCAGGCTGGTCAACGGGTTAATATAACAATGCAGCACCTCCATTGCACTATTATTTGAAACATCCAGGCTAACCATCTGGTTTGCATAGCATCTCAGATCCGTCAGGGCAGTACATTGGGAAATACCAAGGTTGCTCAGCTGGTTATTATTGCAATACAATTCCAGTAATGCCTGGTTATTTGAAAAATCCAGCGTGGTTAATTGATTATAATGACACCACAGTACTTCAAGGGCAGAACAATGTGAAACATCAAGCTGTGCCATCTGGTTATTATCACAATACAGCTTTTCTAAAGCGCCATTATTTGATGCATCCAGATTATTCAGCAGGTTATCATTGCACCTCAGGGTATTAAGGGCAGTACAGTTTGAAACATCAAGACCTGCCAGCTGGTTATGATGACAATCCAGTTTTTCAAGGCCCGGATTGTGTGTTACATCCAGATCCGTTAACTGGCTTCTGCTGCAATCGAGGCTGATCAGGGCAATATTTTTTGAAATATCAATTCCGGTTAACGGGTTCCCTCCGCATGAAACATCAACCAGGGCAATATTTTTTGAAATATCAAGATTGGTTAATTGGTTGCCGTAGCAATCCAATTGTTTTATGGCAGGATTTGTGGTTACATCCAGATTGGTTAACTTGTTGACGCGACATTCCAATACCTCCAGGGAAGTTCCGCTGGAAAGCTTCAGACTGGTTATTTGGTTCCAGTCACATCTCAGGCTTTTTAATACAGGATTTTTGGAAATATCAAGGACTGATAACTCATTAAAAAGACAGTCCAGGTTAATTAATTCAGTATTACCCGAAATTTCCAGG
This sequence comes from uncultured Bacteroidales bacterium, assembly GCA_963843635.1. GTDB lineage: Bacteria > Bacteroidota > Bacteroidia > Bacteroidales > VadinHA17 > LD21. The sequence goes on from CAWJLF010000006.1 coordinate 185,636, forward strand.
TTTGTTAAATCATTTACTATACAAACCAGGTCTTTCAAAGCGTAACAGTTTGAGACATTAATACTTGTCAGCCGGTTATAAGAACAATCCAGTTCAGTCAATGCAATATTTTTTGAAAGGTCAAGGCTTTTTATCTTGTTGTAACTACAATCGAGAAACTTCAGACTGATAAAAAATTCCAATCCTGACAGATCTGTTATGTTCTTTTCACTTAAATCCAGTGAAGTAACCTGTTCAGCTTCCGGAGAGCTGATCTTCCCATCACTATTATAATCGACTCCCAGATCAATCAGGGCATTTAAAAAGTTATTATCGGAGATCTCAATTCCGCTACCGGAATCCTTGATCTCATGCTCTTTCTCACAATTGAATAATATTATTGGTAAAATAATCAGCAATATTTTGCGTGGTACCTTCATAATTGACTCCTCAGTTACAATCGGTTGTAAAATAAATATTCGGACTATTGGAAGCCCAGACAGTTAATCCTTCAGGGGGAAATGGTGTTACCCAAACACATACTGTATGTAAAGAAGGCATATCTTGTAATCCCAGAAGTTCTAATGCACGATTATTGGATATATCCAGGGTTATTAACCGGCTACCATTGCAATCCAGGTATGTTAAGGCAGTGTTGCCGGAAATATCAAGACTTGTTAACCCGGTATGATCACAATAAAGGTACATTAAGGCGGTACAGTCAGAAAGATTAAGAGTGTGCAGTGAGTTGTTTGATATAACCAGCCATTCCAATGCAGTATTATTGGAAGCATCAAGGCTTGTCAGGAAGTTACCACGGCAATTCAAACCTTCCATTGTGGAGTTGTTGGAAACATCAATACTGGTTAATTGATTAATCTCGCAGTTTAAAATTTTCAGGGTGCTGTTCTGAGATACATCTATGCTTGTCAGCAGGTTGTCCGGACAATCAAGTGATTCCAATTCAATGTTATGTGTTACATCTATAGTTGACAGTTGACTACCAGCACAATTCAGATTCTTTAAGGCAATATTTTTAGATACATCAAGATCAGTCAACGGGTTGCCACCACATAATAAATCCGTTAATTCAATATTATTTGAAAAATCCGGATCGATCAAACTGTTCCCTGCGCAAGATAATTTTATCATGTTAATATTATGTGAAACATTCAGGTTTGTTAGCTGGTTTAAATCACAGTCTAACTGTTCTAATGCAATATTATCAGAAAGATCAAGGCTGGTTAACTGATTCCAGCTGCAAACCAGGTTTTTCAGGGCGGTATTTTTTGAAACATCAAGGTCGGTTATCTTGTTGCCCATGCATGATAAATTTTCTAATAAACGATTGCCGGAAATATCCAGGAGGGGCAAAAGATTCCTGTCACAAACAAGGTTTTTAAGATTAATATTATCGGAAATATACAGGGCTGTCAGATAATTCAGAGAAAAGGAGTCTTCAGTTGAAAAAACACCGCAGTTTAAATAATTCAATCCGGTAAGCCCGGTTACATCGATTGAACTTAATCCACATCCCCGGCAATCGAGATACTTTAGTGAGAGAAGATTTGAAATTTCCAATGCGTCCAACCTGTTGTTATAGCAACGAAGTGTGTCCAGACTGGTAAACTTGTCAATACCGGTCATATCGGAAATACTGTCATTACTCACATCCAGTGAGATAACAAGTTCAGCTTCCGAAATACTTATCTGTCCGTCACCGTCCTTGTCGATACCTGCTTTTACCAGGGCTTCCAAGAAGCTATCATCGCTGATAGTGACAGGTGGTGATGGGTTATCCTTTTTACAACCTACAAACAGGATAAGCCCAAAAATGAATATTATGAAAGTGATTTTTAATTTCATGGCACATAAAAAAGACGTTATATATCTGCAAGTTAAAGCATAACAGAAAGAATGTCAAGTTTTTTCAGGCATGAGATGCTGGACGTGGTACAGGTTATGAGGTAAGCGGTACATTACTGATTACAGATTAAAGTTTATTGGTTTTTAACTACCAGCTACTGACTACTCACTAATTACTAATTACTGCATTCTGTTGTAAAATACACATTCGGACTGCCATCTCTGCAAAGCCTGAAATCCTCAGGTGGAAAAGGCAGGGTCCATACACAGACTTTTTCCAGTGCGGGCATATCTCTTATGTCCAGGAAACAGCTATTAACACCACCTATACCAAGACCAAGGTAAATATTACCTGAAATATCGATAGTGGTCAACTGGTTACCTCTGCACCACAATAGCTTCAGATTGGTGTTTTTTGTAACATCCAGACCTGTTAACTGGTTCTGCGAACAATCAAGCCAGCTCAGGTCAAAATTATCCGATACATCTATTCCTGTTAAAAGGTTATCAGGACACGAAAACCAGTCAAGTTCGGGATTGGAAGACACATTAATTGCCGTCAGGTTGTTTTCACCGCAATAAAGATTGTTCATGGCTGAATTGGCTGATACATCCAGGTCAGTTAACTGATTTCCGCTGCAATCAAGGGTTGAGAGCACTAAATTATCTGATAAATCAATTGTTGTCAACCGGTTATTTGCACACTTCAAATCCTGTAAAGCAACATCGCCGGAAATGTTCAACAAGTCTAACGCATTATCAGTACAATCCAGGTAATCCAGTCCGGCTTTTCCGGATACATCAAGGCTTGTCAGCTTATTACCCGGGCATCCGAACTTTTTCAATTCTGTGATTCCGGTAAGATCAATTTCCGTAACCAGGTTACCAGCCATCCACAAATACTTAAGTTTCAGGTTATCTGCAATCTCTATATCGGTCAGAAAATTATATATAAGCATTGCACTGGTTTGATAGAAGCCACAATTCAGATATTCCAGGTCAGTACAACCGGTTAGGTCGATATTTTTCAGGCCGCATCCACGGCAGTCAAGATATTTTAAGGACAAAAGATCTGAAACATCCAGTTCATTCAACTGGTTATTGTAACAAATAAGGGTATCCAGGGCATCAAATTTTTCAATTCCGGTTATGTCGGAAATACCCCTGCCGCTGATATCCAAAGAGTTGATATTTTTGACTTCCTCGCTACTGATCCTGCCATCCCCGTCTGTATCGATTCCCATACTGACTAAAGCATTAATAAAATTTTCATCCGGGATATTTATCCACTTGTCAGGATTATCTTTCGAGCATTGTACTAACAGAACAAGCAGGAGAAAGAATATTGAAGAGCTCAGATTTAATCTCATTTTGCCTGATAATGAAATTATTAATCATATGCAAGTTAGTATGTATTGACATCAAAGTCAATAGTTATGGAGTTATTCTTAATAAGTCCTTTCCAATAATTAATGATTCACAGGAACAAAAATTTTCAGAATCTGTTTTATGTATGCTGACATACCGGGAAATGCTGCATTTCATCATTTCCCCTGGTTTTTTAAAAACTATATGTACATTTGATTGAACAGTAAAGTAAAATTTAAAAAAACAAAAATCATGGTTACACTTACAGAGGCAATGAAAGACATGATTGCTACCCAGCAATGCTTTATTGGAACCGTTAATAGTGACGGTACACCTAATGTAGCTCCGAAAAGATCGACACGTGTTTTATCTGATAATTCCCTCATTTTTACTGAAGGGACAGGTGGTACAACATATTCAAATATTAAAAGGGGCTCCAAAGTTGCGGTATCTGTTGTCAACCGAGATGTCCTTGACGGGTACAGGTTTATTGGAACTGCAACTGTTGAGGATAACGGTGACCTGTATGATCAGGCTGCTGCCATTTCAGCAGAAATGGGAATGCCGGCACCTTTCGCTGTGGTTATCATTAAAATAGAAGAGATCCACTCACTTAAGCCCGGTCCCACAGCTGGAAAGAAAATACAATAGTCTTTTTCTTCTCCTGTCTTACCATAGATCAAAAAAACCTCCAGGCTTATCTTTATCAGATCCTCCGGGGCCTTCAACGCTCTGGGCTTTCTTACTCTTACTGGTCACCCTTATCACCTGATTATTAAGACCATATGCCGAACAGAAAACAAGGCAACCATTGACCACTGCTACCAGGTAATTTATTGGTTCTGCAGAGGAGTAGACTGCAAACAAAACACATATTCCAACTGAAAAAACAAGCGCAAAGATCTTTGGATCTTTTTTAAAGATTGCCCTGTATGTGTTTGAGACTACAATAGTAGCCAGGGTAACTCCTCCCAGGGTTTCCAGGCTCTCAATTGTAAGAAAGTTATTTACCGGTTCCATATTATCTTCTTTATCCCTTGTTTAGATTCTATAGACAATCTGATTAAATATTATTAAAATATTCCGTATACTTTTAGCAGACATTTCTTTACTCAGATATAGTCAATATCAAATTTACTAAATAGTCCGACAAATTGCAATCTTTCCCGTTTCATAGGGGAAAACATAAGCGGTTGCCGTCCTATTCCCATCCTGTTGTTCTACAGGGGATTTATCGCATGTGTGTATCTTTGGTAATGAGATACCTTTGAAATAGAAAAGCCGGCAGATACTGCCGGCTCAAAAAAACTAACAATCGACATTTTAACAAATCCTATATTGCGGTACCACCTCTTTCACCTGTTCGTATCCTGATACATTCTTCAAGAGGTGTGATAAAAATCTTGCCGTCTCCAACACTCCCTTCACCATTGGTACGGGCCGATCTGAGTATAGTTCCCACTGTAATATCAACAAAGGCATCATTTACAGCTATTTCAATTTTTACTTTAGGTATGAGGTCCGGAATTATTATCTGGCCCCTGTACATCTCCTCAATTCTTTGCTGTCCATGGCCTGAAACCCGGCTCACAGTTATTCTTTTTATTTCAGATTCAATAAGTGCTTCCCTGACCCGGTCAAGCTGGACTTCCCTTATTATTGCTGTTATTAATTTCATCTCACCGCTGTTTATAAAATTATCCTGTTAGCTGGGGTTTAACATGCCATATCCTCTTTCGCCATGATAAGCCCTGTCAAGTCCGGCCATTTCATCTTCATCCGATGATTTGAACCTAATGAACTTGTTCAGTACAAATATTATAAGTGCAGTCATAACTGCAGCATACACTATGGCAATTCCAACTGCGATAGCCTGAATACCGAACTGATCCCAGATGGTCCATTTTCCACCGGCAGCTATTGCAGCTTCCTGCATCCATGACGGACGGATAAGAAAAGACAAAAGAAGGGCACCAACAATACCACCCACACCGTGTATCCCAAAAGCATCCAGGCTGTCATCATAGCCAAGCCTGTTTTTTATCTGTATAGCGCTATAACATATGAATGAGGCAACCATGCCAAGGATCAATGCACCGTAAGGCTGGACAACACCAGCCGCCGGTGTGACTGCCACAAGACCTGCAAGGATACCCGAAGCAAAACCAAGGGCGGTAGCCTTTCCCTGATGAATACTCTCAATTATTATCCACGACAGAGCCCCGGATGCTGCAGCTACCTGCGTTGCTGTTAAAGCCTGGGCAGTACTTAAGCCTGAAGAAACGCTGCTGCCGGCATTGAAACCAAACCAGCCTACCCAGAGCAATCCAGCTCCCAACATTGTGATTACCATATTATTGGGACTTATCACCTGGTAAGGATAGCCTCTTCTTGAACCGAGATATAAAGCAGCCACCAGACCGCTTATTCCTGCCGAGATATGGACTACTGTGCCACCGGCAAAATCAATTGCTCCTTTTGCTCCAAGATTATATATAAACCCGTCAGAGCTCCATACCCAGTGGCATAGAGGATTATAAACAAGAAGTCCCCATATTGCAATAAAGAACGCGTATGCCTTAAATGATACACGTTCAGCAAATGCGCCTGCTATAAGAGCCGGGGTTATGATAGCAAATTTTCCCTGGAACATGGAAAAGACATATTCCGGAATACCAGCATCCATTATTTTGGTATCAATCCCTTTCAGGAAAAAATAATCAGGATTCCATCCAATCCAGCCACCTAATATGTTCTTTCCAAAGCTCATGCTGTATCCTAATATCACCCACAGAACACTTATTATACCCATTGCCACATAACAATGCATTATGGTACCAAGCACATTCTTTGACCTTACCAGTCCTCCGTAAAACATCGCAAGGCCTGGTATCATCAGTAATACCAAAGCTGTTGATGTCAGCATCCATGCTGTTGCACCAGTATCAATAGGGGTCCCATCAGCTGCAAATAATCCGGTACTACTGGTCACCAACAAAACCACGAGTAACAGGTTTCTCTTCCTGAAAAATTTCATCTGTCTCCTGTTTAATATATTTTGATTATTTTAGTTTTCCGAAGCAAACATATACTTTTTCAGGGGGTTTGTCAAATATTTTATATGTTTTTTCTGTAATGTTCTATTTTTTAATAGGTGTAATTGTAATTTTTATATATTTTTTTCAAATACACCCCCTGTTTACTACCCCTTTATTTCCGAAACAAACTTTTTTACATTTTCAGCAATATTCCTGTCCATCCCAAGTGCAGAAACAAAAGCACTCCCTATGATCCCTCCATTGGAGAATTCACAGGCGGATAAGAAAGAAGTCCTGTCTGATATTCCAAATCCTGTTAGTACTGGATTATTCAATACCATAGATTTTATCCTTCTGAAATATGAAAGTTGTTCATCGGAGAACTTTCCTTTGCGCCCTGTGACAGATGATGAAGAAACCATATAAATGAATCCCTGGCTAAAATTATCAATCGATCTGATACGCCTGTCATCAGACTGTGGTGAGATCAATAGTATATTATAAAGGCCGTGCTTCTTAAACATGTCATGATATTCTTTCTGATAAACACCTGGCGGCAGATCAGGCAGTATAATCCCATCAATGCCAACAAGCTCACAGGCACTGCAAAAATTCTCCATCCCATATTGAAGCACAGGATTCAGGTATCCCATAAGTATAAGAGGCATAGTTACATCCTTCCTTATATCGGCAAGCTGACTGAAAAGAATTTTGAGACTCATCCCGTTTTTAAGTGCGGCCTGACTACTCATCTGGATCACCGGTCCGTCTGCCATTGGATCCGAAAAAGGCATGCCAATCTCTAACATATCGACACCCGAGTCTGCCAGTGCTCTGATTATGCTGACCGTAGATTGAAGATCGGGATACCCGGCAGTAAAAAATATGGATAATATATTTCCTTTTTTTCGTTTAAATAGTTCATCAATTCTGTTCATCTCTAAAGCTCCTAAATATTATAAATCGTTTTCATCCTGAATACTATTCCCCAGATACCTGATATAGGCTTCCATATCCTTGTCTCCCCTGCCAGAAAGAGTAATAACCACGACATCATCAGGCCGGAAAGCCTGCCTTCCAGGCCATGCCAGTGCGTGTGCTGATTCCAGGGCGGGAACTATCCCTTCCAGCCTGGTGAGCCTGAGAGCAGCTTCCAGGGCTTCATTATCCTCAACATATTCGAATTGAACCCGCTTTATTTTATTCAGGTAGGAGTGGATTGGACCAATACCCGGATAATCAAGTCCGGCCGAAATGGAATAGGGTTCCAATATTTGTCCGTCATCATCCTGCATCAGCATGGTCAGACTACCATGTATAACACCAGGCCGTCCCTTTACCATAGTGGCAGCTGTTTCCCCGCTGTCAATCCCTTTTCCGGCTGCCTCCACAGCAATCAGTTTTACATTTTCATTATCAAGATAATGATAAAACGATCCTATTGCATTGCTCCCTCCACCCACACAGGCAATAATGAAATCAGGATCCTCCTTACCTGAGACAGCTCTCACCTGTTGTTTCATCTCTTCACTGATTACTGACTGCAGCCTGGCAACAAGATCGGGATAGGGATGAGGCCCGACAACAGAACCGATAATATAATGTGTATCTGAAGGGTTGCTGATCCAGTCGCGAATAGCCTCATTTGTAGCATCCTTGAGTGTCATATTACCACTCATAACCGGGACCACCCGGGCTCCGAGCATCTTCATCCTTAATACATTAGGCTCCTGTCTTTTAATATCTGTCATTCCCATATAAACCACGCACTCCAGTCCCATTAATGCACAGACAGTAGCTGTTGCCACGCCATGCTGGCCCGCGCCTGTTTCAGCTATGATCCTTGTTTTTCCCAGGCGCCGGGCAATAAGTATCTGTCCCACTGTGTTGTTGATCTTGTGGGCCCCGGTATGATTAAGATCCTCTCGCTTCAGGAATATCCTCGTTCCATGAAATTCCGAAAGCCTCGGTGCATAGTACAAGGGGGAAGGTCTGCCAACATAATCTTTCAATAATGAACGATAATCATCGAGGAATTTTTTATCATTAAGGATACTAAGATAATTATCACTGAGCTCCTTTATATTATGATACATCATCTCAGGGACGAATGCACCCCCGAACTCCCCATAATATCCTGATTCATTTACATCATATTTCATAAATGTTTATTTTTTATTTCTTCAATAAATGACCTTACAAGTTCGGGATCTTTGATCCCGGAGCTTCTCTCGAAACGGCTGTTAATATCAATGCCATACAGGCAATTGTTTTTATAATCCTTTATTTTTTTGACATCCTCGCGACCTATCCCACCACTTAAAAAAAAAGGTTTTTCAAGTTTGTACTGCTCAAGAATATCCCAATTAAATTTCTTCCCGCTACCCCCACCACTATCTGATCTTGTATCGAACAGGAAAAAATCTGTTACTCCTGCATATGCTTTGATCGCCAGTTGATCAAGCTTGTCCCCAATGCTGAAAGCCTTTATAATTTTAAATCCTGAGGATCTGATGTCCCTGCAATATTCCGGAGATTCTTTGCCATGCAGCTGGATTGTATCAATGCCTGCCGATTTAGCAGTGACAATTACAGTATCCCTGTCTTCATCAACAAAGACCCCGACTTTAACAATATTACCGGGCACAATTTTAAAAAGTGACAGATCCGGGTTTTTACCAACATACCTGGGAGATCGCGGATAGAAAATATATCCTACAAAGTCGGGCAATGAACTAATCACTTCAATTACATTCCCGGGACTGATCAACCCGCAAACTTTAATCTTTAACATGATCTTTCGAAATATCATTAACAAACGATGAAAACTCCCTGACCGGATCTTCAGATGACATAAATCTTTCTCCAATAAGAAATCCTTGAAAGCCAGCTTCCTTAAGATCTTTGATTACAGATAGTGAAGAGATCCCACTTTCTGAAATCTTAAGAAACTCAGAAGGTATCCGGTTTATCAGTTTCAATGAAGTTTCAGTATCAACCTCAAATGTTTTTAGATTACGGTTATTAATACCAATAATGTCAATATTCTTATTGATCTTCACCAGCTCATCTTCCCCATGGATCTCCAGCAGTACCTCCAGCTGCAGTGAATGTGCCAGTTTTGCCATTGATACAATAGCCTCAATGTTAAGGAGGGCTGCTATGAGAAGGATTGCATCAGCACCAAGGGCTTTTGATTCAATTACCTGGTATTCACTTATAATAAATTCTTTTCTCAGCAGAGGCAAATCATTTACTTCCCTGGCAGCCAAAAGGTCACCGGATGAACCTCCGAAGAACTTGTTGTCAGTAAGAACAGAAATGGCAGATGCCCCCATCACGCTATATCCCCTGGTTACTTCCACAACTGAAGCTTTTTCATTAATAATCCCTTTCGAAGGTGATCTCCGTTTGAACTCAGCTATAATACCGTTTTTATTTTTATCAAGCAGGGAGCCTTTTAGGGAAATAGTATCACGTGAAAAGTGTTTCGCCCCGATAAGCTCCTTCAATGGATTAAGGCTCTTCATGACCTCCAGCTCCTTTTTCTTATTTTCAACTATCTCGTCGAGGATCGTCATGGCTGCATTTCTAAAAGTTTCCCGAATGAACTGTATGCTTTACCGCTGAAAAGAGAATCCCGGGCCATCTCCCTGCATTCTGCAAGTGATTTTTGGGGGTAATGGCATTTCAGTGCCATCTGAGCATTTGCAGTGACGACATCATTCTGGACAGCAGTACCATTACCTTTTAAAACAGCAAGGAACAGGTCAGCTGCCTCGCTTACAGTGCCCCCTCCTTTCAGATCAGTCTGATTTACGCGCTGATAACCCAGTTCCTCCGGGGAGACGATCTGGTCTACCCCATTCAAAATATACCTGAAATCAGATGTCAGCGAGATTTCGTCATAACCATCGAGGCTAAATACGATAGCATATTCTTTTGTGGATTGCTGGTATAGATAATTATATAAACGTGCCAGCTCAAGGCTGTATACACCAATAAGCTGTCTGTTTGGCGACGAGGGGTTCACCATTGGTCCCAGCATATTGAAGAATGTTTTGATTTTCAAAGCCTTCCGTACAGGTGCAACATTTTTCATTGCGGGATTAAAAAGAGGGGCATGCAGGAAACAAACCCCGGCTTTTCCGATCTCACGTTTCAGTTTGTCATTGTCTGTTGAAAACCTGTATCCAAAATGCTCAAGGATGTTTGACGAGCCACATGCGGAAGTAACACCGTAATTACCATGCTTCGCTACCCTCACACCTGCTCCGGCAAGAATAAAGGTTGAGAGTGTGGAGATATTAAAAGTATCCTTCCCATCACCTCCTGTACCACAGACATCCATCGTTTCAAACTCCGAAAGATCCACCTTAATACAGAGGTTAAGAAGGGCATCCCGGAATCCTGTCAGTTCATCAACAGTTATGCTTCGCATCAGATAAACTGTGATAAATGCAGCTATCTCAGATTCCGAATATTTGCCACTAGCAATATTTGTAAGCACTTTTTCGGCTTCCTTTTTTTCAAGGGTTTTCTGCTCAAGCAGATGATTCAATATTTCTCGCATATATATTTCATTTTACTTATTTTTTAAAAACCCGGTTATTAGTATTAATCAGCTACCCAGTTGGCAATGATGTCAATACCGTGTTCCGTTAACACAGATTCAGGATGAAACTGTAATCCGCGAACATCAAAATCCTTATGTCTCAGTCCCATTATAATCCCAGTTTCGTCTGTACATGTCACCTCGAAACATGACGGGAGATCCTCATTTGATACAGCCCATGAATGATATCTCCCGGCTACAATTGAAGTGGGTATATTCCTGAAAAGCAATTCATCATCTGAAGTAATTTTTACAGGTGTGGCAACGCCATGATAGACTTTTGTAAGGTTAACCAATCTGCCCCCGAAAGCTTCACCAATAGCCTGGTGCCCCAGGCATATCCCAAGAATACTCTTAGTGGATGAAAAGCGTTTTATCACATTTAAACAGATGCCCGCATCAACAGGAATACCCGGACCGGGAGAAAGGAGTATTTTATCAAATGACTTTAACTCATGCAGGGTCACCTCATCATTTCTGAAAACACATGGTGTAATGCCCGTAAGCTTTTCAATGTAATGAACAAGGTTATAGGTGAAAGAATCATAATTATCTATTACAACAACTTTTTTCATCATTCTGTTTTTACATGTCAGTTAATATCTTCCGCCATTTCCATGGCTTTACGTAGTGCTCCCAGCTTATTGTTCACCTCCTGTAACTCATTCTCCTCTTCTGAAACAGCAACAACACCGGCTCCTGCCTGGTAATATAGAGTGTTGGCCTTGCTGAGGAATGTCCTGATCATGATTGCATGATTAAACCTCCCCGTGAAATCAATAAAACCAATGGCACCTCCATAATAGCCACGGGGCTGGTTCTCGCATTTATCTATTATTTTCATTGCCATATACTTAGGTGCTCCCGAGAGTGTACCGGCAGGGAAAGTGGCAGAGATGACATCTGCCATGGTGGTTTCATCCTTAAGTTTACCCGATACTGCAGATACCAGATGAATAACGTGAGAATAAAACTGCACCTCCCGGTAATTTTCAACCTTGACATCAGTGGCATGACGGCTGAGATCATTCCTTGCAAGATCAACAAGCATTACGTGTTCAGCGTTTTCTTTTAAATCTGTTGCCAGCTTTCTGGCCAGAAGTTTATCATTTTCATCATCACCGGTGCGCCTGAAGGTCCCGGCAATAGGATTAATTGAAGCAATTCCTTTGCTTATTTTAAGATGAGCCTCCGGGGAAGAGCCGAATATCTTATAGTTACCATAATCAAAATAGAAGAGGTAAGGAGAAGGATTTATTGAACGCAATGCCCTGTAAACATTGAATTCATCTCCAATAAATTTCTTTGAGAACTGCCTCGAAAGCACAACCTGAAATACATCACCCAGATAACAGTGCTTTTTCCCGAGGCTTATCATTTCCCTGTACTGATCATCTGAGATATTGCCCTTTTCCTCTCCAATAGTCTTGAAAGAATAAAATGCCAGGTTACGACTGTTAAGAAGACTCTCAATACGATCCAGTTCACTCTCTTCATCATTAAAATGATTTTCAATTATCTGAAGCGTGTTTTGAAAATGATTAATAGCAATTATGTATTTATAAAGATGGTATCTAACTTCAGGAACTTTATATGGCAAATCCGAAGAATTTCTTAAGCTTATCTTCTCGAAATACTTCACTGCATCGTAGGATATATAACCAAATAACCCATTTACAGGAATATCTTCAAGGCTCCCAGATTGAACAAATGAATCCATAAAAGCAGAGAATTGTCTGTTGAAAATAAGAGTATCATTAATTTCAGTAGTAAGTTTTCTACCATCAGGATATGTCTCGGTGATAATATCATTATCACCTCGAAACCGGCAACAGGTTTCATGCAGATGAATGAATAACTATTTTCATTACCGTGATAATCAGAGCTCTCCAGGAGAAGTGAGTTGGGATATACATCCCTAATTCTCAAGTATATACTTACCGGGGTGATAATGTCGGCAAGAAGTTTTCTTGATGATGTCTTAAAGCTATAGCGGGCCATTTTAAAAAATTTATTATTCGTTTTACATATTTCATTATTATCTGAAAACAAAACGGCCTGTCGTGAGTACGACAGGCCGCTGGGTTATATTATTATATTATACAAACAGTAGTCAATCTCACAAAATCAGATATCCGATTTTCATGCCACCAACACCAATTTGCATACATTCTGTTCATATTTTGCTCTATAATTTGGTTTACAAATGTAAGGCAAAGCTTGTGCAAAAATGCAAATATTTTATGAATTATTATAAAAAATTCTTATCAAGGAATTCCTGGAATTTTTCTTTATACTGGTCGCTTACAGGGATATAGGTCTTATCAAATACTATCCGGCTTCTTTCAATAGTGTTAATTTTTTCAAGGTTTACTATAAATGAACGATGAACACGCATAAAATTTCCGGCGGGTAGTTTTCCCTCAAGCGATTTTAAAGAGGTCAGAGAGAGAACAGGTTTAGCATGAGTACTGGTATAAACCTTGACATAATCCTTAAGTCCTTCAATATAAAGAATATCATTGAAGTTAATGCGTTTTATCTTATAATCAGATTTAAGAAAGAGAAATTCATTATTGGCTTCAACCTTAATTGAGGCCTTTCTGTTCAAGTGCTATGAGCTTCCAACCTTCTGATAGCTATCAGAAACTCCTCATAGCTGAAGGGTTTCAGCAGGTAATCGACAATTTCGAGCTTATAGCCTTCAAGCGCATATTTCTCATAAGCTGTCGTAAAGATTACCTTTGGGCCCTTTTTCCATCAAATCGTGTAAATTCAATCCCGAAAGATCGGGCATTTGAATATCTACAAAGATGAGGTCAATATTCTCATCTTTCAGGAATTCCGATGCATCGATAGGATTATCGAATTCTCCTGATAGGTTCAGTCCCGGTGTCTTTTTGATATATCCTGTAACCAGCTGCGAAGCAAGCGGTTCATCATCGATAGCAATAACAGAGATCATTTAACTGAAATTTAATATTATAGATGAACCTCAAAAACCGAATCGGATTTGTTGATCTTTAAGTTCATGCCTGCCCGGAAAAAGGAGGTGCAAGTCTCTTTCTTGGCATTTTCAAGACCAATACCGGTATGTCCTGGTTCCGTAATCCTCGCCTGATTTCAGAATACTGTTTGTACATCTGAAGGATATTGAGTCTTTCATTGCCATCATGCTGATCTCAATAAAAGATTTCTCCCTGTAGCTTATCCCATGTTTAAAAGCATTCTCAATAAAAGGAACAAAGAGCAGAGGAGGAATTGCAATATCATCATATTTTCAGGGAAATGAAACAGTAAGGCTTATCTTATCACTCATCCTGAGTTTCATCAGATCAATATAGTTATTCATAAACTCAATTTCATTGCTCAGACTGGTGTTCCCATGTTCTGTTTCGTACAGCAGGTATCTCATCAGCTTAGATAAGTTTCAGAACCGCATTTTTTGAGTCTTCAGCATTGATCCCAATAAGAGAGTAGATATTGTTAAGCGTATTAAAGAAGAAATGAGGACTGATCTGGTTTTTCAGAAAAGCAAGCTCAGAATTGAGTTTCTCCTTCTCAAGTTCTTTCTGCAATTTCTCAGTCTGTGTATGGCGTTCAAGGATACGAAGACCCATAGAGAAAAATATGAGGAAAGAGGAAGTAAACATAAAGTTGAAAAGATGTATCTGCCGGAAAGGTGGTCGCGCCCATCATCCCGGTTTTGGTGGTCCTCGTTGATTGGCACTTTCGTACTGCGCGTTCTTGTGTCCTCTGTATTCTGATGATGCGGGTAATATTGAAAAACAAGCTCATTAGATCTGTCTGAGACAAAATAACATCAATATAAGCAGGAGTACTACTGAAATGTAATAGCGATATTTCCTGCTGGAAAAAAGATATTTCGGAACCAGAACCAGGTAATTCACATAAAATATTGTACCACTTATGAAATGCATTTATATAATAAAGCCAGATGAAATCCTTCCCAACATCCCATCGTTTTATGAAATAGAGTGGTAACCCAGCAAAATTGCCCAGGCAATGCAATGTAGAAAGATCTGAAGTTGTTTCCCCTGGAAAAAATTCTTTTTCATCTGACTGTTAGTATGTTCATCGATCCCTAATCGCATTCAGAGTCAATAATTACATATTCCAAATTTAATAAATCCACGTCGATTATTCATACCTGAGGGCATCAATAGGATTAAGATTTGCGGCTTTCCGGGCAGGATACCATCCAAAGAATACACCTATTGCAAAGCAAACTGCAAAAGCCAGATACTACCGATTTGACTTGATAACAGTGAGGTACATCCATTAATGATCCTGCCACCTTTGCTATCAGGTAACCAAAAATCACACCTATGTCCCGCCAAGTATACTCAGTAATATAGATTCAACCAGAAATTGTTTCAGAATATCATTTCCCCTGCCTCCTATCGACATGCGAGGCCAATTTCCCGGGTACGTTCCGTCACTGATACAAACATAATATTCATAATGCCAATACCTCCCACCAGCAATGAGATTCCGGCTATTGCTCCAAGAAGGATCGTCAGCATATCTGTTATTGATGATACAGTTGCAATAAGTTCTGATTGCGACATCACTCTGAAATCATTTTCCTGCTGATTCTTTCAGCTTATGTGCTCTCCGGAGTGATTTCGGTAACTTCAGTAATGGCTTTGTCGCTTTTTTCCTCAGAAACAGCTGAAGCATAAATCCCATTAATATAATCAATAGCTGCCAGTCTGCGTCTGCACAGTTGTGTAGGGCGCCAGTATAAGGTCATCCTGGTCCTGCCCCATGCCACTCTCTCCTTTATCTTCTAATGTACCTATGATCAGAAACGGAAGGTTTTTTATCCGAATCGAAAGTCCGACCGGATCAGCCCCTGCTCCAAACAGATTTTCCACAACTGTCTGTCCGAGAATGCAGACCTTTGCCATTCCTTTTACTTCATTTGCATTAAAGACCCTGCCACTTAAAATCTCAAGTTTCCTGTATTGAAAGATATTCATCACTTACTCCATAAATGGTAGTCTGTGTGTTCTGATTGCTGTAAATGACCTGGCCACTTGCTCTTACTTCGGGAGAAACAGCCCCCACGGCTGTTGATTCATTCCGCATTGCCACGACATCGCTGTATTTAAGAGCCATTGAGCTGGAGGCACCCAGACTCACTCCCCCCCTTCTCTGCATATTCGGCATAATCATGACCATGTTAGTTCCCATGCTTGACATCTCCTTCTGGATATTCACTTTCGAACCTTCACCGATTGCGAGCATGGCTATAACCGAAGCTACACCTATTATAATTCCCAACATTGTAAGAAATGCTCTCAGCTTATTTCGTATTAAAGCCCTAATGGCTATTCTAAACAAATTCGAGTAATTCATGATCTGTAATATTATTATTCTATTATCAAATTCTTCAAATCATCCACTGGCAAGGTTTTTAAGCATCTCCCGGGCATAAAGCCTGTCGTTCACCAAAGATTCTCCGTTGTATCTTGCCGTCGCTGAATATCACATTCCTTGTAGCAAACTTTGCTATATCGGACTCATGTGTGACGAAAACTATTGTCCTGACCTTTATCATTCAGATCCTGAAATAATTCCATTATTTCAAAAGAAGTCCTGTGTATCGAGGTTTCCTGTTGGCTCGTCAGCAAGAATAAGAACAGGGTCGTTTACCAGCGACCGGGCAATGGCGACTCTCTGTTGCTGACCGCCTGAAAGCTGATTGGGCATATGATGCATTCGGTCAGACAGTCCTACTGCTTCAAGTGCATACACAGCACGTTCTTTTCGTTCTTTAGACTTTACTTTAGAGTTATAAAACAGAGGAAGTTCAACATTCTCAAGGGCAGTTGTTCTTGGAAGTAAGTTGTACGACTGAAATACAAATCCCAGTTTTTTGTTTCGCAGTTTTGCCAGGTCATCCTTGCCCAGTGAATTGATGTCGACATCCATCAAGTAAATAGTCGCCTGGCTTGGTTTATCAAGACATCCAAGAATATTTAGCATAGTCGATTTTCCTGAGCCGCTCACTCCCATAATCGCAACAAACTCTCCATCTTCAATATTCAGGTCAACACTTCTCAGAGCGTGTACTGTCACCTCACCGACATGATAATCTTTCCTGAGGTTTTTTATTTCAATTATTGTATTTTTCATGACCCTTTTTATTAATTATCATGCCCGTTTTTCTAGAACGGGAATGGTCCTCGACGTCCATTATTGGTTCCTGTTGCTGTGGTACCAGACGTGGCATCCATAGAAATAATTACATCATCTCCTTCATTTAGTCCTGAAAGAACTTCAACATTGGAACCATTGTCAATCCCTATCTTAATCACTGTCGGACGTAAAACTCATCTTTTCATCTTTAACCCAGACGGTCTTGGTTTTAGGGTCACTGTTCATTCCTGCTAAACCCACGCCAGCAGGAGGTAATCCCTGAGGTGTCTGACCAGCAGACATATTCGCCGGAGAACCAGCCGTTCCTGATGGAATACCCCTAGGTCGAAGCCTCCGGCTTGTTTCATATTTTTCAAACAATTTCATCAAATATGCAGCATCCGGCGTGAATCGTAATGCTTTTCCGGAAAGAGTCAGAGTATTTTCTTTTTCTTCAACATAAATTGTTGCACTTGCTGTCATCCCGGGCATTAGTTTCTTATCAGGATTAGGGGCACTCAGAATTACTACATAAGTCACAACATTATTGGTTGTTACAGGTTGTAGTCTTACTTCTGATACGTGACCTTCAAATTTCATGTCAGGATAAGCATCAACGGTAAATTCAACCCTCTGAGCCTGCTTAACCTTTCCAATATCAGCTTCATCAACACTTGTCTGTACTTCCATCTGAGTCAAGATCATTAACTATTGTAAAAAGCGTTGGCGTGTTGAAACTGGCTGCTACCGTCTGACCCTCTTCAACTGCCCGGTTAAGAACAACTCCGTCGATTGGTGATGTTATAGTTGCATAGCCAAGATTAACCTGTGCCCTTTCAAGAGCAGACTTTGCGTTACTCAAAGATCCTTTTGAATTTTCATAATTATATACTGCCTGATCATAATCAGCTTTGGCAATGAATTTCTTATCAAACAACAGCTTTCAGTCTCTCATAATGTGGCTCCCTGATAATTCAGTTGTGCCTGTGCCTGATTTACTGAAGACTGACTCTGGTCGAGCTGAGCCTGAAGTGAGGTTTCATCAAGTTTTGCCAGAATCTGACCCTGCTTTACATTATCATTAAAATCAACATAAACATGCTGAAGTATACCGGATACCTGTGTACCAACATTGACTGTTTTTATAGCTTCAATTGTACCTGTAGCTGTAACTGTATTGGATATTTTTCCTTTTTCAACCTTTACCGTATCCAATGACACAGCATCATCCTTCTTTGAAAATGGCTTTAGTACCAGTATGGCTGCAATCCCAACAACCAGGATTACTGCAATAATTATTAAAGATTTCTTTTTCATGATATTACTTATTTATTTTATCTTAAAGCGACAAGGAATTCCCATATAGAAATCCAGGATTTTGTAACTGAATATTAAATTATATTTTGATTGCAGAAACTGACTCTCAGCAACTATGAGGTTTGTTTTTGATACCAGGTAATCAGTTGAATTTATAATACCCTGAATAAATTTTTCATCTGATAAAGCTGAAGATTCCCTTGTAGCACTGAGAGTTTTCAAGACTGGCTTCATACTCAACCTGTGCTGAGCTGACATCAAGACAGGCTTGTTCTATGCTTTTTCGAAGCTGGTTTTTAGTATCAATCTCACTTAATTCTGCATCGGTATAACCCATCTTAGCAATAGCCACACTGGTCTTTGCCTGTTTTTTCTGATAGATTGGAATTGAAAGTGAAAAACCAACTGATGGGTTAATTCCATTATTTAACTGATCAAAATATGGATCGGTGGTACGGCTTGAATATCCTGAGCTTATTCCTCCACTCGCTGAAAATACAGGAAAATAGGAAGCTTTTGCAATTTTCTCATCCAGACCGGCAATCTCCTTGTTAACCTCTGCATTTTTTATTTGAGGCTTAATAGCCAAAGCTGTTTCATAAACCACTTTAACATCAGGAATCCGTGCCTGGTTTAACGATCCCTGCAGATCAGGATGAGCAATCTTAAAGTTATCCTGAACCGGAAGCTCCAT
Organism: uncultured Bacteroidales bacterium; assembly: GCA_963843635.1. GTDB lineage: Bacteria > Bacteroidota > Bacteroidia > Bacteroidales > VadinHA17 > LD21. The sequence continues at coordinate 204,681 of CAWJLF010000006.1, forward strand.
AAGCTGCATCAGGTTAATCTTTGCAATAGAGAGTTGACTTTCAGAATTGGCCAGGGTTAATTTCTCACTTGCCAGTTGTGATTTTACCTGCGCAATAGTCAGCAATTGAGATAACCTGCAGTGACAGTCTTTCGGCAGCCAGGTTCAACTGGGACTTAGTGGATTCAATCTGTTTCTGACTATTTTTTACCTGTTCTTCAGCATATAACACCTGGAGATAGGCGTTAAGTATATTCAGACTTATTGATTCTTTGGTTGTTTCAAGTGAGTACTTGCCCCCTTCAATATCGAGATCAGCTTGTTTTATCTGATTACTAATCTTTGAAGCATTGAAAAGTGTTACACCTGAATTTACAGAATAATTAGATCCGTTTGTCCCGGAAAAACCGGTACTCCCTGTTGAGGAGCTCTTACTCCAGTTAAAGTTCTGACTGACTGAAGCATTAACTGATGGCAGCCGTTGGGCTTTGGCCTGTTCAGCATAAAGGCCGAATCTCTGGTTTGAGAGCTCACTTTTTCGTACCTGAATATTCTGTTCAAATGCATGTTCGATACACTTCTCAAGAGTCCAGATACTATCCTGTTGTGCAAGAAGATTCTCACTTAATGCGAGAAGGCTTATACTTAGTATCAAAATTAATTTTTTCATAGCTCTTTCTTCAATTTGTGGTAAAAGTATCATGGGAGTGACCCATATTAAAATGGAATAGATGAATGGGCCATTTTTACCGACAGAGAGAGCTTTTTATGATTCAGTGGAAACAGAATCTGGTCAGGAAACAGAAAGAGGGTGTATTAAAAGCGGGGATCCTTTAACCGCAGAGTTCGCTAAGATATGACGCAAAGATCGCAAAGAGCTCAAATTATGCATTTTAACTTTGCGTGCTTTGCGTCTTTATTACCCACAATAGCTGTGCAGAGGTGGGCTTAGTGCTCTTAGCGGTTAAAAAGTGCTTTTAATACAGCCTCTTTTCCGGTTCATTCAATATAAAAGAGAAAATGAATTTTCCTGATCAGTCACTTACAGGGCCGGATGCTTTCACCATCATAAGGCTTGTCCTGAGTCCGTCAAGGTAAATGAGAGTCCAGACAAGGTCACTTTCATTAAAGATCCTTTGGGCCCACTCCTGTGAGTTAAAAGAAGATCCATGGTAGCCAAAGATTGCCGGGGCTTCTTTTGCCAGAAGCCGGTAACCCGGAGCCTGATTTATCTCGCTTATCAGGATTTTAACAGCATCGGCGAGTTTTTCCCCGGGATATGCTTCTCCTCCGGGCATGATAAGATCTGCCCCTTTCCTCTCATCAGGTCCGGTCAGGGCTCCAGGATCATTTGTCCATTTTTCAGGCGGTATCTGTTCAAGGTACAGGACAGCATCCTGTGCCTGACCTATTTTCTTAATAACTTCGTCTATCCTGTTATTAACCGGTGATGGTAAGACATACATATTGGATTTGTCGAGTAAAGAATAAGTCTTGTTGTAGTCACGCGATAGAATGTAACTTTCTTGAATACGGTATCTTGTGGGACTGAGTGCAAGTAATCCTGAAAATACGGAGTTAAGTGCAAGTAATAAAAGTATAAATACTGTATTGTAAATATTGAAATTCTTATTCTTCGAGGTAACGATAAGAAAGACCGGGAGAAATATCACGTAGGGAAATGGAATGGCGATTAAAAGCATTATTCCGGCAAAGGGCCAGTGCATAATCTTGAAAAGCATTGCAACAAATATCACCAGACAGGTTATCCAGGTTACAATATAAAGGGAAAGGTTTTGTTTGTTTTCCCCGGATCTGTAATGGTTAATGAGAGCTGCCGGAAGAAATACAAGAACAAAGCCCAGGATTCCGATTGTCAACATTATCCCGGCACCGGGAAAATGATTTACCTTGAATATGGCACCGGTAAACACTAATAAAGCATCTGCCAGTCCTAATGTATATATTTTCTGTTTCATTTTCATACGAATTATATGGTTATCTGTTATTTGCAATCTCATTTAATAATTGCCATTCACAAGCCAGCAGGCTGTTCTTAATAAGCTCGAGTGAATGCAGTCCGGTAATAATTGATATTCTATCCGAAGGTGGAATTGTCCAGCTGGCAATAGCGCAGAAAGATCCACAGGCTGAAAAGTAGTATTTGATTCCACTGCCTGTCCATAGTGCGGGAAACCAATTCTTTGTATGCTGCCAGAGCATTATCGAGATTCTTGCGTGATGGACATTCCGGAAGCAGATGTCTGTAACAGGTGAAGTCAGAAAAGGCCTTGACAGCAGTCTGTATTCTATTACCATACCTCTGTCGGATTGCTTTATCTGATCCTTAGCTGTTGCCGCGGCTCCCCGGTTGTCCTTCTGATTCTCTTACGATCTCCGCCTGCAGGTTACTGATGGTTGTAGTCAGACCGGCAGTTCCCGAATGCAATTGTTCCATTTTCTGATAGCTTATTGAATCCTGATAAAGCTGAAGAAAGGATGTGTTATTATCATACAGATAATTATACATTCCCTGCTGTTGTTCCTGGTTGACAAAAAAGCCCTGGTCAAATGATCGCTGAAGGTTGAGGTTAACAAGTGCTCCGGGTAAAATGATAAGAAATGAACCAACTATTAGGAAAATAAACGGGGCCTTTATATGAGACTCATCTTTCCATGTTACATATGTATACACAGGAAGTGCTATCGAACACAAGAGGACCATCCCCAGAACCAGGAGAATTGTTGCAAGAGGCCAGTGTTGTATCTTGAAGAACATTCCGGATACATAGAATATAATGCCTGTTGCACCTAGAAATATAGGCAGGACGCTTCGATTTATTTTCAGGTTCTGTCATCCTGCTTATCATAAGGGCAGGAATGAAAAACAAAACACCTGACAGTGCCGCCAGGCTCAGACAGATTGCTGCACCAGGCCAGTGCTGCAGTTTAAACAATGTTCCTGAGATAAAGAACAGTGCAGAAAAGAATGCAGATATAAAAAGAAATATCCTTTTTTTATTCTGAGTCTCCTTCCAGAGAACAGTAAGTGCAGATGGCATAAAGACCAATGCCAGTATCAACGCACCAAGGGTCATCAGTATTCCGGCACCTGCCCAGTGCTGAATCTTGAACAAGACGGCAAAGCCATACAATATTGTACCTGCTATACCTGAGATTTTCATTGTGTTTTTCATATTCCTGTATTTAGTGTCTACCATATAAAGAGTCTCTTCCTGAATCTCCTTTATTCTTCTTGGACCAATTTTCTTTTTCACTTTCTTATAAGCCTGCAAAAAAATCGAGACCTGAATGCATTTCATTTTCCACATCGCAACAAACATGGTCGATAAGATCATCAGGAAGATGTGAAAAAGTTATATCCTGATTCCTGATGTCTCCATATTATCTGTTCAATATTGACCAGGCTCAGTTCAGGCATGGTTAAGTCCGGGTTTTGTATCAATAATCAGTTTAAGTAGATTCAATAAATTCATTCAGCTCCTTGAGTTTTTCTACCATAACTGATTGTCCTTTTTCAGTAAGCGAATAATATATCCTGATCCTGTTATTTAGTTTTCCGAGGTTGTAACCAGAATACCATCATTTTCCAGCTTATGAAGCAATGGGATAAAGTGCCCCATAAGTCAGTTTTATCTGACCCCCGGTCAACTCCTCAATCTTGCTTGTGATGGCATACCCGTGCATGGGGCCATCCTCTTTTAATACTTTAAGCAGTATTGTCTTTACAGATCCTTTTAGAAGTTCACTTGATATCATACTTATTTTATATTTAAGTGTCTTATATATTACAAATATATATTATTATTTTATTATTATATACAAATTATATAATATTTTTCTTTAATAAATAATTATTGGGGTGGTTTAAGGGTTGCTGATCTTTTTATATAAGTATCTGAAAACCGATAGTAGAATGCTTATTTGATGCCATTTACCTTAATATGTGCCATACAAGGTTTCTTAAATAATCATTTACTTTTTTACCAAACGCAATTTTTTTTTGTTATAATATTTTGATAATAATAAATAAAGCTTGTAATTTTGACTGATTGGTTAAACTGTATAGTTAAAGTAATTAGTTAAATCATATGGTTAAATTTAATGATTCGGACAGGCAGACTGAAGAGAAGATTTTTGAAGCTGCAACTGTGGAATTTATTGAGGAAGGAATGACGGGGGCCAGGATGCAGAATATTGCTAACAGGGCAGGGATCAACAAGGCACTTCTGCACTACTATTTCAGAACCAAGGATCATCTTTTCGAAGCAGTATTCTCAAAAATGGCCCGGAAAATGTTCAATAAGTTCTCACCAATATTTGAAGAGAACATGAGCCTGGAAGATAAAATAAGATTCTTCTTCAGGGAACATATCAGTTTCATGCAGCGTAATCCCAAGCTGCCTGCATTTATAATCAATGAGATAAACCATAATCCGGAAAGGATTAAGAAACTACTGGTCAATGTTGATTTCAAAAAAATCTGGATAACAATTCTTAATCAACATTCTGAGGAATTGAAGAGATACCATATCACTGAAGAAAATCTTCCTCAGGTCATGACAACAATTGCATCCTTATCAGTATTCCCATTTGCTGCAAAAGGCATAATAGAGGTGATATTAAATAAGGTTGAGGTTGATTTTGATACATATATTGAACAGAGAAAAGAATTTGCGGCAGATTTTGTCATTAAAGCAATAACAGCACAATTATTACCCGACAATGAATAAAATAATCCCATCCATGAAAATGAAAGTCCTGATAACAATTTGCCTGATATCATTTTGGTCACTGACCCTGCGTGCTCAGGAGATTCTGACACTCAAAGAATGTTATGATATGGCGGCATCCAGTAATTCGCTGGCGGGCGAAAAAATTGCTTTGTCAGAGATATCAAAGTTGAAAGATAACAGCTTGTCTAAAAAATGGCTGCCGACTCTCTATGCTAATGGCAGCTTTCTGTATAACTCATCGGTAATCGACCTGAGTTCGGCACTTGGTTCGCTTCCCATACCCGGAATTGCCAGTGCCATCAACCCTCTTCCTCATGAACAGTATAAAGTTACTGTAGATATAAACCAGGTAATATATGACGGAGGCGCTATCAGAAGTGCAAGAGATCTTGAAAACGCGGAACTTAAAGTCAGTGAAAAACAGACAGAAAGTGATATGTATAAATTAAGGGAGCAGATAAATGGCTACTATTTTAATATTATGCTTCTCGAACGCAGGCAAGAGCTACTGAATAACTACCTCGACCTGATAAATAAGAAGATCTCAGCAATGCAATCAGCTGTTGACAATGGTGTTATACTAAAATCTGATATTGATATACTTACATCCGAAAAGATTACTCTTGAACAGGAGCTTTCAGAAAATGATATCAGGAAAACCGCTCTGTTTAAAGTCCTTTCAGATATTACAGGTAAAGAGTTAGATGACTCGGTAAAACTGGTTATCCCAAATTTGCCCGCTGAAATTACAAATGAAATATCACGCCCCGAGATCCAACTTTTTGATCTTAGAAAAGAACAGCTGCAGGCAGGTCTGAAAATAGCTGGCAGCAAACGGATGCCAATAGCATTTGGTTTTGCCACCCTGGGGTACGGGAATCCCCCTGGTAATAACTTTTTTAAAAATGAATTTGCCCCTTATTATACTGTGGGTGCAGGTGTAAAATGGAACATATTCGACTGGAACGGGGTTAAAAATGAGAAGAAGATAATCACTCTTCAGCAAGGCATCATCGATGACCGGAAAAACGATCTGACTGATAAGCTCAGGAGACTTCTTGAATCTAAGAATGCCGAGATATTAAGCTATTCAAAAATGGTAGAATCGGATTCCAAATTGATTGAGCTCAGAAAGAGAATTACGGCAACATCTGAATCACAATATAAAAACGGCACTATAACAGCAACTGAATATTTAAATCAACTAAACGCTGAACGACAGGCAATATTAAATTATGAGATTCACAGACTTAACCTTGTTCTTGCAAGAGTTGAATATATTAATATAAGTGGTAAGGAGATCGAATAAAAGAGCATCTAAGAAAAATAATAAAGATCCAAAGAATAGTAAAAATAATACTTACACACATGAAAATCAGGTTACTAATAATCATCACCACAGCAGTCCTGGCAGGATGCAAAAACAATACCGGAGAAGCTGATGCCTATGGAAATTTTGAAGCCACCGAAGTCATTGTATCGGCTGAGACAGGCGGACGTATAATGCAATTTGATGTTACAGAGGGTTCGCCTGTTGAAAAAGGGTCAACAATAGCCCTGGTGGATACTACTCTTCTTGACCTGCAAAAGGCTGAGATTAATGCCGGAATGAAGAACATCAGGACACGTATCTCTTCAATAAATGCCCAGAATGACATCCTTAACCAGCAAATTGACAATATTAATGTCAATATAACAAGGATTACCAATATGCTGAAACAGGATGCAGCAACACAGAAACAACTTGACGATCTAACCGGGCAGGTTGCTGTTATCAGGAAACAGATTGCTGCAAATAATACCCAGAAGGCTTCTGTTTCGGCTGAGCTTTCTGTATACGGTTCAAAAAAAGCTACTTTGGAAGAACAGGTTAACAGAAGTCATGTTAAGAGCCCGCTTACTGGCACAATAATCGAAAAATACGGAGAACCAGGTGAAATGACTGCTCCTGGGAAACCACTTGTTAAGATTGCTGACTTATCTGTCATAAAACTCAAGGTATATGTGAGCGGAGCACAGCTTAATGGTATAAGGATCGGTCAGCAGTGCACTGTAAGAATTGATAAAGGGGACAAGGGTTATGAATCATTCCCGGGTACAATAAGTTACATAGCTGATAAAGCAGAATTTACACCCAAGATTATCCAGACAAAAGAGGAACGGGTCATCCTGGTCTATGCTGTTAAAATTGAGGTAGCCAATGATGGAACAATGAAATCTGGAATGCCGGGGGAAGCAATATTTCAGGCAAATGCCAAATAATAGAATGAATTCAATTATAGAAGCAGCAGGAATAAGCAAGTCATTCGGGACTACCAGGGCCCTGGAGGATATATCTTTTTCAATAAATGAATCTGAAATATTTGGATTTATCGGACCCGATGGAGCGGGCAAAACAACTCTGTTCAGAATTATAACAACTTTGCTTTTACCCGATAACGGTAAAATGAATGTTCTTGGGATGGATAATGTCGCTAATTATAAGGATTTAAGAACGAAAATAGGTTATATGCCGGGCAGATTCAGTCTTTACCAGGATCTTTCAGTCGAGGAAAATCTGAATTTCTATGCTACAGTATTTGGAACCACCGTACAGGAGAACTATGAACTTATATCAGAGATATATTCACATATTGAGCCTTTTAAAGAAAGGCTGGCAGGGAGGTTATCCGGTGGAATGAAACAGAAACTGGCACTCTCATGCGCTCTCATCCATAAACCACAACTCCTTGTGCTGGACGAGCCGACAACAGGTGTTGATGCAGTTTCGCGTTCAGAATTCTGGGATATGCTTAGAAAATTACGGAAGTACAATATCACTATAATAGTATCCACACCATATATGGATGAAGCAATGCGCTGCGACGCGTGGCTTTGATGCAGAACGGGAAGATCCTGATAACAGATACCCCCGACAACATCAGAAAGGGTTTTACAAAGAGGCTCTATACAGTGCGTTCTACAGAGAAGTACAAACTTATAAATACCTTAAGAAAATTCCCGGGAACTGATACCGCATATCCATTCGGTGATTCGGTTCATCTAACCTTAATAAATGATACATTAGATAAATCACTTCCGGGCTTCCTTAAGCAGGAAGGAATATCCGACGCAAGGATCGATGAAGCTGAGGCAGGGATAGAAGACAGATTTCTGGAATTAATGAATAGAGAAAAATGACTGATAACAAGGTAATAGTTGTTAAGGATCTTGTGAAGAAATTTGGAACCTTTGTTGCAAATGACAACCTGAATTTTGATGTCTTTGCAGGAGAAATATTTGGATTTCTTGGAGCCAACGGTGCAGGTAAGACAACTGCATTACGTATACTTTCAGGTCTTTCCAAACCCACATCCGGAGAGGTAACTGTTGCAGGTTATGATGCATACAGGCAAACAGAACAGATCAAAAAGAATATAGGCTATATGTGCCAGAAATTCTCACTCTATGAAGATCTTACGGTAAAAGAAAATATAATACTCTACGGAGGGATCTATGGTATGAACAAGGCCCTCATCAGGGAAAGGCTTAATGATCTCCTGTCAAAACTGAAGTTCAGGGAATATGAGAATAGTATCATTTCAGACCTTCCCCTGGGATTAAGACAGAAACTGTCTTTTTCCGTCGCTCTTCTCCATGAGCCGAGGATTGTATTTCTGGATGAACCAACTGGAGGTGTCGACCCTATTACCAGGCGACAATTCTGGGAAATGATATATGAAGCATCATCAAGAGGCATTACAGTATTTGTAACCACACACTACATGGATGAAGCTGAATATTGCGACAGGATATCGATAATGAATGAGGGAAGAATTGTGGCACTTGACACTCCTGCCAACCTTAAAAAGCAATACAAAGCCTCCACAGTTGAAGAGGTATTTATAAAGATAGCCCGACCAGAAAAAAATACATGAATATCGACAAAGCCGGATATCTTAATTAGAAAAATAAAACCTGATTATAAAAAAAATTTATGGAACGATTTCTGGGTTTTGTTAAAAAAGAATTCCTTCATATTTTCAGAGATTACAGAACACTTTTTATTCTCTTCGGTATTCCCGTGGCACAGATCCTTATTTTTGGATTCGCGGTAAGCACAGATATTAAAAATGCAGGGGTTGCGGTTCTTGACCTTTCACATGATGAGATCATCCAGGCAACTCACTGAAAAAATTATGTCATCAGGGTTTTTCAGGAATACCGGAACCCTACTTAATTACAATGATATAGATCCAATTTTTAAAAAAGGTAAAACAAAGGCTGTTATAGTCTTCAGTAGAGATTTTGGAAAGGACCTGATAAGTGAAGGAAAAGCATCCATCGATATTATAGCTGATGGTTCCGAACCAAATACAGCCACCCTGGTAACAAATTATATTACAGCAATAACAAGGGATTTTAATGCGGAAATGGGGGGACCATCGCCTGGAAATTTGATTAGGATCAGACCCGAGGTAAAGATGTTGTATAATCCGGCTCTAAAAAGTTCTTTCATGTTTGTTCCGGGTGTCATAACCCTAATCCTGATCCTTATTTGTGCCCTTATGACCTCGGTAACAATAACACGTGAAAAGGAATTTGGCACAATGGAGGTTCTCCTGGTGTCTCCCCTTCGACCGGTACAGATCATCCTTGGAAAAGTAATGCCCTATTTTATACTTTCATTTATTAATGTGATCCTCATTCTCATCCTTTCATGGTTCGTGTTCGGACTACCTGTTAAAGGAAGTATTATATTGCTGCTTGCTGAAAGTATGCTTTATATACTGATGAGCCTGTCGCTTGGGATTCTTATATCGACAGTATCAAATACAATGCAACAGGCTATCTTTATCTCACTCATAGGCCTGATGCTGCCAACAGTACTTTTATCGGGATTTATTTTCCCGATTGAGAATATGCCTAAAATATACGATTATGCAAGCTCCATTCTGCCTCCGAGATATTTTATAGTCATAATTAAAAATATAATGATCAAAGGGAACAGGCTTGCTCTATGTCTGGAAGGAGACACTTGTCTTAATCGTAATGACATTGGTTTTTATCGGACTGAGCGTAAGAAAGTTTAAGATCAGGCTGGAATAGAAAAACAATATAAGATGAGAACTATATTATACCTTATCAGGAAAGAATTTATCCAGATATTCCGAAATAAATTTATTTCGAAGGCAATCTTTGCAGTTCCAATTGTCCAGATGCTTATCCTTGTTCCGGCAGTCACCTTCGAAATTAAAAGTGTCAATATTGCAGTTATTGACAGGGATATGACCCCGGAATCAAGGGGTCTTATAACCAAACTGGAAGGTTCCTCCTTTTTTAAGGTTACAAACTCAACATTTTCAGATGATGAGGCTAACAGGCTTCTGCATGGTAATAAGTGCAGTATGGTTCTTAATATACCGGCAGGATTCGGGAAAGATATCGGAACAGGGAAGAAGGGTAAACTGATGGCTGAAATAGATGCAATAAATGCTTCCAATGCCCGGCTTATCTGGGCGTATTTCAACGGGATAATAAGCAACTATAATGCGGAGATAATAAAGGATAATATAAGCATCAATCCTCCTGCTCCCATGCCAATGATTGAGATTACAAACAGGTACTGGTACAATGAAAAACTGAATTATAAGTACTATATGCTTCCCGGAATCCTTGTCATACTCGTAACTGCGGTAGGGTTCCTCCTTGCGGGTCTGAACATGGTCAGAGAAAAAGAAACAGGCACTATTGAACAGATCAATGTTACTCCTGTCAGGAAATATCATTTCATAATAGGTAAAATGGTCCCATTCCTTCTTATAGGCCTTGTGGATCTCTCACTTGGACTGATCCTTGGGAAGCTCGCTTTTAATATCCCTTTCGAAGGCAGCATACTTCTTCTTTTCTTCGGAAGTTCAATTTTCCTGATTGCTGTGCTTGGAATGGCCCTGTTCATCTCTACCTTTTCCGCAACACAACAACAGTATATGTTTGTGGCGTTTTTTTGCATGGTGATATTCATTCTGATGAGTGGCATATTCACTCCCTATGAAAGCATGCCGATGTGGGCCCAGGATTTCAACCTGATTAACCCGGTAGCTTATCTTATGAGAATCAACAGGATGGTAATCCTTAAAGGTTCATCATTGAGCGATATCAGCCTTGAGATCTATTCCCTGATAGTAATTGCTGTAATCTTCTCGTCACTTGCCGTAAGAAGATACCGTAAGACAGCTTAAACAGGAAAAGAATATGGGGTTTCAGATTTGGTGCCTGTTTTATAATTATCCCATTATCAGTACCTTTATTTCAGCAATAATGTAGCTGTCACGGGCCAGTGATCAGAGATATATACACCATTTTTCTTTTTCGGGATCGTCTTTAGATTCGTTACTTTCATCCCGTTCTTTACAAAGATATAATCTATTCTTTCAGTACTGTTTTTATCAATAAATCCGTTAAAGGTACCCCTGGGTCCTGAAGGCTTCTTTGCAGAGATTGTATATGAATCCTTCAGCAGTGGCACGCTCTCATCAGGACCTGTCAGGATTTTATAACCCAGACTTTTGGGATTCATATTAAAATCACCTGTGATAATAAAAGGGAAGCCTGCAGATATTTCTTCAACATCCTTCATGAGTAATTTTGAGCTCATAATCCTGGCCAGGTCCGAATCATGTGCAAAATGAGTATTAAAGATGAAAAAATGCTGATGGCTATCTTTATTAACCAGCTCCATCCAGGTAACAATCCTGGGCAATGAGGATCCCCAACTTTTTGATCCGGCTTTTTCCGGATTTTCAGAAAGCCAGAAAGTAATTGTTCTAGCCAGATCAAACTTGTCTTTTCTGAAAAAAACGGGATTCATCTCGCCCGCTTTAGCCCCATCATCTCGTCCAACTCCCACTGAATTATAACCGGAAAGCAGTGAATCAAGTAATTCATACTGATTGTAGAGTACTTCCTGCATTCCAATAATATCTGGTTTTTCATTTTCCAAAAGATCACTTATTAATGTTACCCTGTTTGGCCAGGCATTAGCACTGTCATCCGGGTTATCATACCTTACATTAAAGGTCATGACATTAATAGCGTCTTTATCAACGGCATGCGAACAGGCAGCTATCAGTAATATGAATGCAGCCAAGAGCAGGAATAAATGCTTTTTCATCATTCAATCTGTATATCAAAAATAAAAAAAACCGATGACCTTTTACGATCAGATTTAACAGTATCCGTTGAATATAACTTAAATACCGTTTGCTGGTCCCCCATATTTAATTACAAATATAAGCAACTGAAATTTAAAATACACAATAACAGGCTTAATGTAGTGCCTAGCCTATTCCAGAGTGATCTCCGCCAATTATTTATATATTTGTAACTTTGATTATTCATAAAATTGCCGAACCAGGTTAATAACTGTTTATCAATAGTATGATTATCAATCTACAAGAAATAGTCATTTTATATGCCCGATGTAATTAAGCTCTTACCTGACTCGGTAGCTAACCAGATAGCTGCAGGAGAAGTGATACAGAGGCCGGCTTCTGTGGTGAAGGAATTAATGGAAAACGCTGTTGATGCCGGGGGAAAGAATATCAGGGTATTAATTAAGGATGCGGGAAAAACTCTTATCCAGGTCACTGATGATGGGGCCGGCATGTCAGAGACAGATGCCAGGCTTGCTTTCGAGCGTCATGCCACATCAAAGATCACTACTGCTCAGGACCTTTTTTCAATAACTACTAAAGGCTTTCGTGGAGAAGCTCTTGCTTCAATTGCAGCTGTAGCAATGGTGGAACTTAAAACCAGGCGGGAGGATGATGATACGGGAGTACATATTATAATAAGAGGTTCCAGGGTTGAATCACAGGAACCGTGTAGCTGTCAGGTCGGATCGGGCTTCATGGTCAAGAACCTCTTTTTCAATATCCCAGCACGTCGAAAATTCCTAAAAACTGACAATACCGAAACAAGACATATAGTAAATGAATTCCAGAAGGTTGCACTTGCTCATCAGGATATAAGGTTTTCTCTCAATCATAATGATAGTGAGATATATGACCTTAAGCCCGGAAATCTTCGTCAACGTATAATAGGAGTATTCGGTAAGCAGATAAACAATGATCTTATCACAATCGATACTGAAACAAGCCTTATTGTTATAAAAGGTTTTGTAGGTAAGCCTGAGAACGCCAGGAGGACATACGGGGAGCAGTTCTTTTTTGTAAACAACCGTTTTATGAAACATCCTTATTTCCATAAAGCAGTTGTGGAAGCTTACCAGAACATCCTTCCGGCTGAGGCAATCCCTTCATACTTTATATTTATGGAGTCGGATCCGGCTACAATAGATATAAACATCCATCCTACCAAAACTGAGATTAAGTTTGAAGATGAGAGATCAATCTGGCAGATACTTATGGCTTCAGTTAGGGAAGCCCTCGGTCGCTTTAATATTGTTCCTTCTATAGACTTTGATAATGAAGCTCTTATTGACATTCCTGTTATAGGATCATCCGATTCCATACCTGAACAACCGGGTATTGAAATAAACACAAGGTTTAATCCGTTTGCCAGTGACGATTCCGGTTATAAAAGAGCAGGCTTTACTGAACATTTTGAAAAGGAGAATATTACGAACTGGGAAAGGCTTTATCCTGCCTCCGGACAGGAGCAGGAAAGAGACGAGTCATTTGACAGGATCAGGGAATCACGAAGAAACTTTTTTCAGATCAGGAATAAATATCTGGTATGCCCGGTAAAATCCGGACTGATGCTAATTGATCAGAAGAGGGCACATGAAAGGATCCTTTATGAAAAGTTTCTGGAATGTCTGAGCAATAACAGGGCTGTCAGTCAGACAGATATGTTTCCGGTAACAGCCGAGTTGAATCCATCTGATATTTATATTCTGAAGGAACTGGAAGATGATCTTAATTTACTTGGCTTCCGGATTGAACTTTCTGGCAAAAATGGAATTACTATAAAAGGAAGGCCCTCGGGTATCGATAATAATAATGCTCTGGAGACGCTTGAAATACTCCTTGAGGATTACAAAAGCACACAGGCTGACCCTTCCGCAGGCATGAAAGAAAAGGTGGCTTCTGCAATGGCGGTTGCTTCGGCAATTCCTTATGGAAAACACATGGAACAATCGGAGCTGGAAGAGCTGTTCGACACTTTGTTTGCCTGCCAGTCACCAAACTATTCTTCAAAGGGAAAACCTATAATCAGCATTATTACACTCGAGGAAATAGATAAGAAATTCAAATAGAAGAGTGACAATTTGTCGGTTCAAAATGGGGGAAAAAATTTGGCCCGACAATTGTGGCATATTAACGATTTAAAGAAATATAGATGAACGGATACAGCAGAGGTTTTTTGGGATTACCACCGGTAGTAAAGAATATTATTCTCCTTAACGTTTTAATGCTCATTATAACATGGGTCGTAAAAAGTGTATTTGGATTGGACCTTACAACTGTCCTGGGAATGTACTTCCCCAAATCAGAACATTTCATGCCTGTACAGATCCTTTCACATATGTTCATGCATGGAGGGTTCATTCATCTCCTGTTCAATATGTATGCCCTGTTCATTTTCGGACAGGTACTTGAGAATGTATGGGGACCAAAAAGGTTTTTGATATACTATCTGATCTGTGGTCTTGGAGCTGCATTTACATATGAGACTGTTATTTATTTTCAGTACCTCCACCTCACTCAGATTATAGGTCCTGACAATCTCCAGGAAGTTATTACCAAGGGTTCTTCCTATTTAAGCGAAGGGAAGGTATATACTGACCAGTCAATGCAAAAACTCCAGATACTACTAAACACTCCTATTGTAGGGGCTTCAGGTGCTATATTCGGTGTCTTGCTTGCTTTTGGTGTACTCTTTCCTAATACTCAGCTAATGCTCCTTTTCCCTCCCATACCCATTAAAGCCAAATACCTGGTAATTGGATACGGAGCCTTAGAGCTTTACCTCGCACTAACTCAACCCGGCAGCAATATTGCACATACTGCACACCTTGGCGGCATGTTATTCGGATACATCCTAATAAGATACTGGAGGAAAACTACAAATACGCTTTATTGATGGGAATCTGGGATGAAATAAAGAAAACTTTCAGGAATGGCACCAGCCTGACCCGGCTGATATATATTAATATTGCCGTATTCCTATTTATTACAATAGCTGCAGTAATAGGTTACCTTGGTAATAGTGCGGCCTTTACCGATAAGGTCCTTGAATATATTTCTGTTCCTTCTTCACTCCAATCATTACTCCAAAAGCCATGGACACTGATCACGTACATGTTTGTGCATAGAGGGATCTGGCATATACTGTTCAATATGCTCTGGTTATACTGGTTCGGCTCGATCTTCCTGGAGTATCTCGATCAGCGTAAACTCGTTGCTGTTTACCTCCTTGGAGGACTCAGCGGAGCTATTGTCTATATAGCTTCATTTAACCTCTTCCCTGTCTTTTCTGCTGTTGTAACCGATTCTGTAGCAATAGGTGCCTCAGCGTCAGTGATGGCTATCGTCATTGCAATAGCAGCCTATGTTCCAGATTATACGGTTCAGTTATTCCTGTTAGGCCGTATCAGGATAAAATATGTGGCACTGGCAATATTTATTCTTACTTCGGTAATGGACTTTTCAAGTAATTCCGGTGGCAAGCTGGCTCATTTCGGGGGTGCTCTGTTCGGATACCTTTATACTCTTAATCTTCGGCAGGGTCGTGATATCGGAAAGGGCTTCAACAGGATAATTGATTTTTTTGTTACAGCATTCAAGCCCAGAAAAAAACTGAAAGTCACCCATAGAAAATCAGCTGATGAATTTGAGTATAACAAACATAAGGTTGAACACCAGGCATTGATTAACAGCATCCTCGAGAAGATATCAAAAGGAGGTTATGACAGTCTGACCAGGGAGGAGAAGGAAATCCTCTTCAGGGAAAGTCAGAAGAAAAGTTGATCTTCTTATAATAGCTGTTAACACTCTCTTTGTTACTCCTTATCAAAAATTATATACCAGTAATTTAATTTCCCCTATTTAAAAGTAAATTAGTGAGAGTTTTGATTCCGTTAACAGGTGTTATTAATAGCATTCCACATCACTAAAACCAACTAGAAAAGAAATTCATTTGAAAAAAATTTTCCATAGAATACTTCTGGCTGTCAACCTGATATTTGCCTTTGCTATGCTGATGTCATACCTGGCCGTTCATATCAGCCCTGAAGATTTTGCCCTGCCGGCTTTTTTTGGACTGGCCTATCCCTATCTCCTGCTGATAAATATTATACTGGTAATTGTGTGGGCAATGCTTTTAAGGTATGAAGCTCTTATTTCATTGGTTGTTATCGCAATAGGATACACGCATTTCTCAAATTATATACAATTGACCAGGCCAGAAGGGAACAAGACAGATACCTTTAAAGTACTTAGCTATAATGTGCGACTGTTCAATTACTTTGAGAATAACAAGGGACTAAATTCTGAGAAACAGGTAATGGATTTTATAAGGAAACGTAATGCGGATATCATCTGTCTCCAGGAAATATTTATAGTTGGAAATCCTGATTCCGCCGAGAACGAGATTAATAAACTGGCAGGACCGGAATACTATTCTCATATAAAACTCCTTAAGACCGCCAGAAACAGGTATTATGGCATAGCTACCTTCAGCAGGTTCCCGATAATCATGAAAGGAGATATCGTACACCACGCATCATCCAGCCTTTCGATTTACACCGATGTCCTTATCGATAAAGACACTTTCAGAATTTACAATAATCACCTACAGTCATTCAGGCTTAAGAGGATGGAAAGGTCATTGATAGATGAGATAACAGCATCAAATGACAAGGAGACACTCGGAGAAGTAAAAAACATTTCCGTTAGCCTGAAAACAGGATTTGTCAGAAGGGCAATGCAGGCTCAGATACTCAAAGACAACGTTGACAGGTCGCCTTACCCTGTTATAGTCCTTGGTGACTTTAACGATACTCCGGTATCATATTCATACAGGAAAATAAGGAAAGGTTTAAATGATTCATTTGTGAGTGCCGGATATGGGGCGGGCTTTACTTACCAGGGGAACTATCCGCCCAACCGCATAGATTATATCCTGTATGACAATAATCTTACCTGCAGTTATTTCGAGACATTGAAAGTAAAATATTCCGACCATTATCCAATAGTTGCATACTTCAGAAAGAAACTAAAAAGGTAGATGCCTGAAATCAACATTACCACCTGAAATTATAAGACCGATTTTTTTATTCTTAAAGAGTTCCCTATTTTCTTTAATTATTGCCAGTACAGTAGCAGAAGAAGGTTCTACAATAATTTTCATTCTTTCCCATATCAAGAGCATTGACTCTTTGATTGATTCTTCCATGGCGGTATAAATCTTATCAACATTTTTCATTATAATAGAAAAAGTAAGATCGCTTAGAGAAGTAAGCAATCCGTCAGCAATAGTTAAAGGATTAACTGAGGGAGTCAGTTTCCCTGTATTGAAGGAAACAAAAGCATCATTAGCATTCAATGGCTCAGCTCCGACAACGGTGATATTATTATCCATCCCTTTTGCACAAACAGAAGTACCGCTCATCAGTCCTCCACCACCTATAGGTGCTATAATCACTTCAATGCCGGGCATCTGCTCAATAAGCTCCAGGGTAGCGGTTCCCTGTCCACATATCACATTAAAATTATCATACGGATGAACAAGAGTTGCACCAGTAGCATTCATTATGGCTTTGGTGGTTTCTTCGCGCGACTGAAGAGTAGGTTTACAAAAAGTAATATCAGCGCCATAAGCTGCAACAGCTTCTTTTTTACCCCGGGGGCATTTTCAGGCATTACGATATAGGCCTTTACACCATTTATTTTAGCTGCAAGCGCCAGTGCTGCAGCATGGTTGCCCGATGAATGGGTAACCACTCCATTTTCTCTTTCAGCTGCCGACAACATTAAAACGGCATTTGAAGCTCCCCTGAATTTAAATGCCCCCACCTTTTGAAAATTCTCACATTTAAACCAGAGCTCACATCCATAATAGTCATTCAGGAGTCGGGAACTCATCACAGGAGTCTGGTGTATTAGAGGTTTAATTCTCTGGTGTGCTGATCGGATATCACCCAGTGTGGGTATTCTCATTGGAATCGTTTTTTCAAAATTAGTTAATTTATATTCAAAAGCCGGCTAATGGAAAAGACAAAAAGAGGCTGTCTCAAAAGATATTTTTAACCGCAAAGGACGCAAAGAAGGCGCAAAGGACACAAAGGCAATATTTTGACATTTAACACTTTGCGATCTTCGCGTATATTCTTAGCGAACTCAGCGGTTACTGGATTTCATCTTTTGAGACAGCCTCCTTTTAATCTGTTTTTCTTATCCTAGAAAAGACTGTATGCTACTGTAATACCTGCAAGTACGACTGATACCATTGACATCAGCTTAATAAGGATGTTAAGTGCAGGACCGGATGTATCCTTGAAAGGATCACCAACCGTATCTCCAACCACACTTGCTTTATGGCAATCACTTCCCTTTCCCCCGTAGTTCCCTCTTTCAATGTGTTTCTTTGCATTATCCCATGCACCACCTGAATTATTTAACATACTGGCCAAAGTGAAGCCGGCTGTCATACCTCCTGCAAGCAGCCCAACAATACCCGGTACACCGAAAACCAGACCTACCAGGAAAGGAACTGCAATAGCCATAAGGGAAGGAACCATCATTTCTTTCTGAGCACCTGCTGTAGAAATAGCAACACACTTGGCATATTCGGGTTTACCTGTACCTTCCATAATGCCAGGTATTTCGCGGAATTGCCTTCTTACTTCGTCAACCATCTTCCCAGCAGCTCTACCCACTGCTTTCATACTCATAGCACTGAAGACGAAGGCCATCATGGCACCTATAAAGATACCACCCAGAAGAATAGGGTTGAAGAGAGAAAGATCATAAGCACCCACAAAATCTTTGATTGTTGCTGTTGACAGATTAACGGCTGTTTGTCCGCTGTGAACTGCCGGGATTGTACTATGATAGAAAAGAGTATCACCGATCTGCTTAAATCCTTCCGGTGCTTTGTCAGCCAGTCTGCCGAGCCACAATTTAACTTCTTCCATATAGGCAGCCATAAGAGCAAGAGCTGTCAGGGCTGCAGAGCCAATAGCAAACCCTTTTCCTGTAGCGGCGGTTGTATTTCCCAGTCCGTCCAGGGCATCGGTCCTGTCTCTTACCTCAGCAGGCAATTCAGCCATCTCAGCGTTACCTCCGGCATTGTCAGCTATAGGACCGAAAGCATCTGTAGCCAGTGTAATACCAAGGGTTGACAGCATACCGACTGCTGCAAAACCAATACCGTAAACACCTCTGGCAAAATCGGTAAAACCACCTGCAAAACCGAATGCAGCTATTATACCTGCCACTATTGTAACAACAGGTACCCATGTGGAAAACATACCAACTGCCATACCTTCAATGATCACTGTTGCAGGACCCTGTTGGGATTGTTTTGCTATACCTTGTGTAGGTTTGTACCCGTCAGATGTAAAGTATTCAGTTGACTGACCTATGATGACCCCGGCCATCAGTCCTGATACCACAGAACCAAAAACGCCCCATGTTATCCATCCACTGTAGGCCATAACAGCCATGGCAACCAGGATTAGTGCAGAACTACCACCGGTACCCAGTAATAAAGCATTCAGAAGATTCTTTGGAGTAGCTGTTTCCTTTGTACGAACCATGTAAACACCTGCAATTGAAAGTAATATACCAATGGCTGATACAATCATAGGGGCAATAACAGCTTTCATCTGAAGATCTACAGCACCTGTAACAGAAGGAAGAGCTGCACCCAGGGCGGCAGTTGCAAGAATGGACCCGGCATAAGATTCATAAAGGTCAGCCCCCATACCGGCAACGTCACCAACATTATCACCAACGTTATCAGCTATTGTGGCCGGATTACGAGGATCATCCTCAGGAATACCTGCTTCCACTTTGCCGACAAGGTCAGCACCAACATCAGCTGCCTTTGTGAAAATACCGCCACCAACACGAGCGAAAAGAGCCTGAGTTGAGGCGCCCATGCCAAATGTTAACATTACGGCAGTTATCTCTATAAGTTTCTGATGATCAGTAGTTCCGGGCTGAACAAATGTAAGACCCAGGAATCTGAGTCCGGCATCCATATGCTCAGGGGTAAAAATAACAGTGTTGAGAAGAATGAACCATAAAGCAACATCGAGGAGACCAAATCCTACAACAACAAGGCCCATCACAGCGCCGCTCCTGAGAGCTACCTGCAGTCCCTTGTTAAGTGATTTAGAGGCTGCCCAAGCTGTTCTGTTTGAAGCAAATGTTGCTGTCTTCATTCCCAGATAACCACAAAGACCTGAAAAGAAACCGCCGGTGAGAAATGCGACAGGTACAAAAGGGTTCTGTACACCCATGTATGCCAGTATCGCTAAAAGGACCACAAGTATCAGGAATACTTTGGTTACAACAGAATACTGACGACTCAGGTAAGCCATGGCTCCTTCCCTGACATACTCAGCTATCTCTTTCATCCTGTCTGTTCCTTCTTCCTGTGACTTCATATTTGAATAAAAGATCCAGGCAAACAACAGAGCTAGAAGCGCTGAAATAGGCACAATCCAAAAAATACTACTAATCATTTTATTTGTTTTTAAATTAAAAATAATAAGGTTAGAAATGAACAAAAATTCACCGGTACAAAACTATACGAGATTTTTAATAATTCAAATGAAAAAAAAACAATATTTGGGTTGTTTGCAGTTTAAACTGAATCTAAGCAAAGTAAGCTTCAAAAACTGTCATTGCTGAGAGGATAATAACAAGTCATATTTAAATTTGAAGAATTAAATGCCTCTGAAAAAGTTATAGTTAATCTTCTCCAGCTCCGACATTTTTGGATAAGGGTAAAATATGAGATTGTCCTTCTCACCGACATAGAAACCGCTCTCAATAGTTCTGTACAAAAGCTCGCCCGAGAAAATCCTGTTAACGGTTTTCATATGTTTTTCATATTCGCCCCGTATTATTTCCAGACAGTCTCTCATGTGGCCCATATTGGGATACGGAAGGTTTTCCGCAGAACCATCAAGTGGATCAGTTGCCAGTTCCCCCAACTTCAATTCAACAAAGAGAAGCTTTGGAATGACAATTGGCGTTGATCCGTCTGTGAGTCGCTTAAGGAATAATGATGGTGAAAGGCTGCTTGCTACAAGTGGACTCACAGGACACAGTTCCTGGTAAAGATGAAGATCATTGGGTGGCTCCTTTGTTTTATCGTAAACAGACTTCTTCAATTCAAGCACAATTCCATGGTCAGTTGTAAGGAAAAGACTTTTCAGAGCATTGAGTGGTATCATTTCCAGGACTTTGTAAACAGAAAGATATACTGAACTCTTAGGGCTGCCATCAGGTTTTGTAACACATCGCCTGTCAAGACTTTCTGTATCTATCAGCTTTTCAATTTTACTGAGATCAACCTCGAAGAATATTGTCTGACTCTTGTTTCTTTTTTTTGTGCCGGTCGACAAATAAAGACCAAATCCTTCGGGCGGGAGCATGGAAGCCACCAGGGCTTCCGGATTGCAGGTTAAATAAATGTACTTACTCATGACTGTATCTATTTGTTGGTACAACGATATCCCTGGCAAAACAACTATATTAAAGAACAAAAATAGATTCTACTTCAAATTTAAACTTCTTTTTGCAGGAATGAAAGGTTAATGCTGAGAAACAGCGTGAGTTATGCCAGACTGGCCTTATTACATAGTTAAGTCATCTTATCCGGTTTTTTTATGTCTATACAATAAATCAAAGTTGCTGTTGTTATAAATGATTATCAGCTAATATTGTTACTACGTGGCGCAATTGTAGTACTTTTGTCTAAAATCATTAGTTAATGATGCAAAATCTTATTAATAAAGATCTGATAGATAAGACCTGGGAAGACAGATCAATGCTTGGGGACCAAAAGGTTCAGTCTGAAATAAACAAAACAGTTGAGTTGCTTGACAAAGGCGTGATAAGAGTTGCAGAACCGACAACAGACGGATGGATAGTAAACCAATGGATCAAAAAGGCTGTAATTCTCTATTTCCCTTTGAGGAAAATGGAGACAATTGAAATAGGTCCATTTGAATTTCATGATAAAATTCCTCTTAAGAATAATTATATGCTACTGGGCGTACGGGTTGTGCCTCATGCAATCGCAAGATATGGTTCATACCTGGCCAAAGGAGTGATACTGATGCCATCGTATGTAAATATTGGGGCCAGGGTCGATGAAGGGACGATGGTGGACACATGGGCCACTGTGGGATCATGTGCCCAGGTCGGGAAAAATGTACACTTAAGTGGGGGAGTCGGTATCGGTGGTGTGCTGGAACCTGTTCAGGCAGCACCGGTTATTATAGAAGATAATTGTTTCATAGGCTCAAGATGTATTATTGTGGAGGGAGCACATATTGGCATGGAAGCAGTACTGGGAGCAAATGTGGTTATAACCAACAGCACCAAAATTATTGATGTCAGCAATGAAACCAGGATTGAGTATAAGGGTTATGTGCCTCCGCGATCCGTGGTAATACCAGGATCATATCTAAAGAATTTTCCTGCAGGTGATTTTAACGTCCCATGTGCTCTCATTATAGGTGTCAGAAAAGAGTCGACAGATAAAAAAACTTCTTTAAATAATGCTCTTAGGGAATATGATATTCCGGTATGAAATTTGATGTCTCCTGACTGACGGGAAGCATGATAAATAATGATGAATGAGGAAATATATTAAAAATAATTTATGCCGAAAATCAGGAGTTCCCTATTTTATATTAATTTTGAACGCAATCCTTATTAAAACAAATGTATGCCCAAAATATCTGCTGTAATTATTACATATAATGAAGAGGAATTCATTGACAAATGCCTTGCCTCACTTGAGGGAGTTGTTGATGAAATAGTGGTCGTTGATTCAAACTCCACGGACAAAACCGAAGAGATTTGTAAAAAATATAATGTAAGGTTTATAAAACAGCCTTTTAAAGGTTTCCGTGATCAGAAAAATAATGCTCTTAAGCTTGCCAAATACAAAAATATAATATCCCTTGATGCTGATGAAGCTCTCAGTGATGAACTTCGCAATTCAATCCTTGCTATTAGAGATAAATGGGACTATGACGGATATATGTTTAACAGGCGTAATTATTTTTGTGGAAAGAGGATACGGTACTCTGAATGGTATCCCGACCGTCAACTCAGATTATTTTATGCTGACCATGGAGAATGGGGGGAACTTAATCTCCATGAGCGATTCATATTTTCAAACGGTGCTACGGTAGGAAAGCTTAAAGGCGATCTTCTTCACTGGCCCTTTACTTCAAGGGAAGATCACATCTCCAAGATGGACAGGTATGCAAGGATTGGTGCTGAAGAATTTCACAAAGCAGGGAAAAAAGCTACAATATTCACACCCTATATTCATTCCATCTGGGGATTTTTAAGATCTTATATTGTTAATGGCGGAATACTCGATGGAAAAGACGGTTACAGGATATGTTCTCTTTATGCAAGGTCAGCTTTTAAAAAATACAGGATATTAAGGCAACTTAACCGCAATAATGCTGTCAGGAAGTAAGCTGCTATGCTCCCGGAACCTGATATAAAAGAATCACTTTTAGCCCTGAGAAATGGCGGTATCATCCTTTACCCTACGGACACAATCTGGGGATTGGGATGCGATGCAACTGATCCTTCAGCTGTTGAAAAGATCTTCAGGATCAAATCCAGGTCCTCCATGAAGAGTCTTCTTATCTTAGTAAGTAATGAGCAGATGCTTGACAGGTATGTCACTTCGGTTCCTGATATTGCATATGAACTTATTTCAGTAACAGATACCCCCCTTACAATTATTTACCCGGGGGGAAAAAACCTTGCCGATGGCGTTTGCAACGATGATGGTTCTGTCGGAATACGGATAAGTCATGATGAATTTTGCAGTGAGCTGATTAAGCGCCTAAGGAAACCTATGGTATCAACATCGGCTAACTTTAGCGGTCAACCCCCACCGGCATATTTTGACGATATCGATAAGGTACTTATAAGTAAAGTTGACTATACAGTAAAATATCGACAGGATGACCGGAGCAAACATTCTGCTTCGCCGGTTATCAAAATAGATAATGATGGTTCTATAAAGATTATCAGGAAATAACTATCTCGATCTTACCTTGCCCGAACCTGAAACCCTGGCATCAATTTTAGGATTCCCGGTATAGGTAATGTCTCCACTGCCTGAAACCCCGGCTTTCAGACTTCCTGTAACATTGCAACTGCAATTACCACTGCCTGAAATAGATATATCAGCCATATCAATCTTCGCGTTTTCACCGGTGAAGCCACCGGATCCGCTAATAGAGATATCTGCGTTGTCAATATTCCCACCACCCTGAAGGTTTATGTTCCCGGAACCTGAAATGCCACAATCGAGCCGTGAAACATTGAGGTCGCTTGTAATAATTCTTCCGCTTCCACTGACACCCAAATCCAAATCAGAACCTTTTACAACATCCCTGATTTCAGCTTTCCCCGATCCGGATACTCCCAAACCCTCAAGTTCAGGCATGGTTATGTAAACAGTCACTTTCTGGTTCATCCTGAAGTTCCAGTTATTATGACGATTCCTAATAACAAGCCTGTCTCCCCTGACCTCTGTTACTATTTCGTCGAGATATGATCCGTCGCCTTCAAGAACTACTTTATACTCAGAACCAAAAGTGATATAGAGGTACCCTGAAGTGCCAAAACTGATTTTTGTAAAACCGGAAAGGTCTCTGGTTTCCTTTTCATCAGATAATTTGTTAGCGAATGACGAGGCAACCACCAGGGTCATAATGAATAATGATAGATAAACAGCCTTTTTCATAATGTCGAGTTTAAATGAATTTTACTTATATACCTTCAAAAGACATTAATTTTTAGAAAAGGCTGCATGAAAAGGGGGGAAAGTCAGTTAAGATCAACAAGTCCTTCGGGTATGTCCATGGTAATATACTTTTCCTTATCGTCAATAGTAATAACCAGGTCCTCATGAAATGGTATCAGTATCTCCTTATTCCCGGGGGTAACGACTCTTAAAAGCCATTGTCCGGAATTGGATATTAATTCCGTAATTGCACCAAGCGTCTGGTTATTATCCGTTTTTACCTTAAATCCGATAAAGTCATACAGTTCCTCATGGAGATCAACAGGTTCCATTTTGTCTGTCAGAAAAACATTACATCCTGAAAACTCAGATACTCTTTCAGCAGATCCATAACCTACAAATCTTAACTTCAGAATATTACCACCATTATATTCCACTCCGGAAATAAAAAAAGGAACCGGTCTCCCTTCTATCTCAAGAAAGACCGATTCCAAAGCTGGTATTTTTTCAGTAAATCTTTGCTCTAACTTTACAGAAACAGCACCCTCATAGCCGCTGGTCTTTGTAATACGTCCCAGTAATATTTCTTTGCGGTAAGCCATCGGATCAATGATCCCACTTACTTTAAGATTACTCCTTGGGAGTATCTTCTGTTGCTTCTTCAGATGCTGTATCCTCAGCAACAGGAGCCTGATCCTGCTCTACTGCAGGCTGTTCGGTTTCTGCAACCGGTGTCTCTTTAACATTAGGTTCTTCCACTGCAGTTTTTTCTACTGTAGTTTCTTCCACTGCAGCTTCAGCAACAGCGGGTTCTTCTACAACGGTTTCTTCCACTGCAGCTTCAGCAACAACGGTTTCATCAACCTGAGCATCAGCTACAGGAGCCTCTTCAACAGGTGTCTCTTCAGCAGGAGCCTCTGCAACAGGAGTCTCTGCTACATCTGCAGCTGCTTCTTTTGCTGCCAGTTCAGCATTTCTCTTGGCAAGTTTGGCGGCTCTGGCTTCATTAATGTCTTTTTCGACCTGAAGCCTTTTATCCTTCTCGTCATCTCTGGATTTCTCCAGTCCTGATTTTTTGGCTTCAATCTTGGCTTCATTTGCCTTCATCCATTCCTCAAACCTTTTGTTTGCTTCAGCCTCATCGAAAGCACCTTTTTTGACACCTTCAAGAAGATGCTTCTTCATTAGAACACCTTTATAAGACAGGATAGCTCTACAGGTATCTGTAGGTATTGCGCCATTTTGCAGCCAACCCATAGCCTTATCGAAATCGAGTTCGATAGTAGCGGGGTTAGTGACCGGGTTATATGATCCGATCTTTTCAATATATCTGCCATCCCGTGGCGATCTGCTATCTGCAACCACAATGTGGTAATAGGCCAGCTTCTTACGACCTTTTCTAGCTAATCTGATTTTAACTGCCATTAATTCTTACGCTTTTTTTATTTAACCTGTTTTTAAAAATGTGGCTGCAAAGATAATAGTAAATATTTTATTGCACAAATGAATTATAGTAATTATCAGGAGAGCCTTAACCTGTAACCGCTAAGAGCACTAAGAAAGCGCAAAGTACGCAAAGGTAAAATATATAATTTCAGCTCTTTGCGATCTTTGCGTTACATCTTAGCGAACTCTGTGGTTATGGATTCCCGCTACTGATATAGCCTCTTCCAAATTCCCGGATTAATTTTCTAAGGATTTCTGGTCAGGGTGAACGTATAAACACCCTGGCTGCCATAATCTCCAACTGAAATGTCAATGTACAGCGTATAAGAGCCGTCACATGAGCTATATATACCATCTCCGGAATATGTGACACCCCCATAACCGTAATAATCGGAAGCAAGCAGTTTAGTTTCGGTAGTAATTGAATAATCTATGGGGTTAATATGCATAACATACGGACCATTGTCTTCCGTTATACCGTCAATTGCGCCTAGGCCTGCGACATAAATTGTATAAGGGTCGTCAGGATCTACAGTAATCGTCACATCGTTTTCCGATGGCCAATCAGAAACTGCATGATAACTCCCAGTTGCCAATTCTTTATCATAGGCACAGGCCACAGGTACATTTATAACAGCATTGGAACGTGTAGTTAAACCATTATAAGTAGTAACAAGCTCAAAAGTAAAAACTTCGCCATTACTAATATCAGCTAAAGCAATTCCCATTTTCTGGGCAGCTACCGAAGAATAGATTCTTACAGTTGAAGGGAAAGTTGATATTTCTCCAATATCTATTCTTTGATGGTTACCATTATATGATCCTTCAATGACAGTATTATCCACCTGTGCTCCTGCAACCAAATCGACATTGAATTCTATATAAGAATTTTCAAGATCCTTGGAATCAAAAATTGCAGGGTTTATATCGGAAATTATAGGGACCGGTGCCACATCTCTCTGTCCTGCAGGATCTTTAATCTCTTCACAGCCGAATAAAATCAAAATCAGCGAGAAGATTAATCCTATTGTATTTAATTTTTTCATCTTCATTTATTATTTAGTTTGACTTTTAAAAAAGTTGGAACTTATCTGGTTCCACCTGCCCACCATACATTTTCAGTATAAACATAGTTGCCGTCTCCATAAGCTGTACGAACGTTTGCGTTAGTAGTTACGTCTTCAGATCCATATGTAAAACGCAACGGAAACAATGTTGCATTATTAGGGTTTTCCAGCGTAATAACATTGTCCCCCATTGCTTTCAATCGTCTGTAATCATTATAAGTCTCAAAAGCTTCTTCTTCGAAAAAAGCAATATATTTCTGGTTCATTATCTCAGCAAGAGGGTTCGCATTAAACCTGGCTAACACAATATTATCAAAGTAATCAGAAGCATCCGCAGCAGACAGTCCGATGTTAACTTTTTGGAATGCTGCTGTTATTGCATTCTTTAATGCAATTTGAGCTTCCGGTAAGTTATTTAACCTTTCATATGCCTCAGCTTTCAGAAACTCTATTTCATGATAGCTTAATAAATATGTAGGTGCGGTTATTGTGCTGATTCCAGATATTGAATAATAGCCTATCACCTGATTTGAGGTACCATTTGGAGCGAATACAAGACCATCGGCCTCTAATCCCGGATACGGAATGAAAAATACATTATCTCTGGGGTCACTCCTTTCAACCAATTTGTCATGAAGACTCTGACTTGCTCCATAATAATCACGGTCCTGAAACATATCATAGAACGGACTTTTGGAAGTATTGCCATTGTAATTAAACTGAGCCTGTTCAGCACTTGATGTAAATGACTGGTTGGCAAATGCAATAACATTAGCATAGTCAGGACTCCTTAAGGATAAACGCATTGTGTAGCGGGCTTTCAAACCATAAGCAAATTGCTCCCAAAGATCTGTGTCTCCCGCATATATCAAATCCTGTGCCCCTAAAGAAGGATATATTGATTCCTTTTGAAGATTGGCAATTGCATCATCAAGAAGACTAAAAATATCTGAATAAATGTCCTCCTGCTTATCAAGAACAGGTGTAAATACTTCGCCCGGTTGAAGTGCTTCACTCCAGGGGACATCACCCATTGCATCTGTAAGAGCTGCCAGGTTATAAGCCGATAGTATCTGGGCAATCCCCAATGTATGGTAATTGCCGTCTTCAGAGCCACCTTCTGAACACTTTTCAATAATTTGCTTTAGAGTGTAAAGGTTTGCGTAGGCAGCATTCCATGTATTATTATAAGTAGTCGAACTTGTTGGTTCTGTAACTCTTTTATCAGCATTATAAAACTGATTCCAGGTTCCTGCATTATGTTCAATATAAATGGATGAGTAAAAATTAAAATCCCCTCCAGCTATAGAAAAAGCAGTACCTGTAATGGCATCCGTTATAATTAATCTTGAAACCATATCAGTAGGATCATTAACGTTCCTATTGATTTTATCCATGACCGATTCCGAACAAGAGGATAAAACGATGGTTAAGATTACTGTATAAAATATATAAATTATTTTTCTCATGATAATTTAAATTAGAAAGTTAAATCGAAATTAAAACCAAAACTGGTTGTCTGAGGCATTGTAAACCTTTCAAACGATCCACCCATATTAGTATTCCCCTGGCTTGATTCAGGATCAAAGTTTGGAAGCGCTGTCCAGATAAGAATGTTTCGTGCAAAGACAGAGACACCCAAATTAACTGAGTTGAAAAGTTTCTTTGTAGGTCTGTATCCTAATGAAATTTCACGAAGCTTTACAAATGAATTGTCATGTATATAATATTCATCAATATTTGAAAGTACGTTCACATACAGATCCTCAAGTGCCCGTGAATCTGAAGGTCCACCACGGACAATATCGTTAGGTGTCCCATCGGGTTTAACCCCATCGAAAATAAAAGTCGCGTCACGGTTTTCTGTCCGTGCTGACATACCATAAAAGTCAAGTAATCCATTACTGCCAGAATACATCTCTCCTCCATTTTTCCATTCAAACAAAGCACTTAATGACCAGTTTTTAAATGTAAATGAATTGTTGAGTCCCATAATAAAATCAGGAGATACTGTTCCAATAACATCAGGTTCACCAATCTTTGGCATACCATGATTAGGGGAACCGGGACTATCTTCAACTACTATCTTATTATTCTCATCACGTACGAATGATACTCCATATATTACCGGAAAAGTACTGCCTATTCCTGCGCGAACCTGAGGTGTTGTAAAACCTCCTAAATAAATACTTTCTACTCCGGGAGCCAGTTCATCTACCTCGTTGTAGATTTTCGAGAAATTAAAATTAATATCCCACTTGAAATCGCTTAATTCCAGAGGAGTCAGGTATAAAATTACCTCATTACTAACAGTATGCACTTTGCCTCCATTCATCAATAATGAACGTACACCGGTTGATCCTGCTAGCGGCACACTGAATATCTGGTCCACTACATTCTGCCTTGAGAAAGTATAGTCAATTCCTACCCGATTCTTGAAGAATTTGAGTTCTGTACCAACTTCATATGACCTGGTATTTTGTGGTTTCAGATTTGGGTCATACTGAACATTATTAGGGATATAGGAGCTTATCCCTCCCATAGGATACTGGATTGGAGATCCTGTCCACCATCCACCTGAATAATCAGGAGTAGTGTAATAATTTTGCAGATATGAACCTGCCTGACCTACCTCAGCATAAGAAAACCGAAGTTTGGAAAACGATATCCAGTCTAAGTTTTTAATCGCATCTAATTCAGATGCCATAAAACTCATGGAAACTGAAGGATAGAAGAATGTTCTGTTATTTGTTGGCATGCTTGAAACAATATCATTTCTTCCTGTTGCATTTAAGAAGAGAAGTGATTTCCAATCCAGGGACAAACTTCCGAAAAAGCCAACAGTCCGATCTTTAAAAATAGATTCATTTGCAGTAGCTATATTGGCATTCCTGATATGTGCCCATCCACCAAAATTGAAATCCTCACCATGTTCCGAATACGTCTTTGCTGAATTCTGGTTAAATTCATTTCCAAACAATGCGGTGAAATTAAGGTTATTGACCATCCTCCAATTATAAGTGACTGTAAGCAACGAGTTAACTGTAAATGATGATATGCCATAATTATCTATTAATCCGGTCTTACCTGAATGACCATATTCAAAGATATCCTGGAAGTGTGTGGTATATGAATCAGTTCCTAATTGATAACGGACTTTCAAATTCATTGCCGTACCTAAATCAGCATTATAATTAATGTAACCATTTCCGAAAAAACGATCAGTGATTTCATTAAAGACCGTATGCTCAGCCGACCAGTAAGGATTGTCAAAACTACCTCCCCTGTAATATATCTGAGTATAAGGATCACCCGGAACAAAATATGGATATCCTTTCAGGTTATAGCTTGACGGTGCAGCCAGGACACCTGCCAATGCTGCATCATTACCTGAAGGAATCTTATTAATATCTGTTTTTGAAAAATTTGAATTAAAACCGGCACTGAAATTTTTCCCAAACCTCCGTTCTGCAGAGGCTTTGCCATTCCATCGATTCATATCAGCTGCAAGAGCAATACCACTCTGTGAAGTCTGACTTAAACCCAATGCAAAATTTCCGGCTTCCGTTGCCTGGCTTACCAGTACATTATTCGTTGCAGAATAACCTGTTCTGAAATAGCCGTCCCAGTTATTAAATACCTGCGGGGTAACCCAGGGATCTTCAACCTGCCCTGTTACTAATTGTGGAACCAGATACGCTCCGGGATGACCATTAGCATTTCCTCCATATGTAGGATCATCA
Organism: uncultured Bacteroidales bacterium; assembly: GCA_963843635.1. Taxonomy (GTDB): domain Bacteria; phylum Bacteroidota; class Bacteroidia; order Bacteroidales; family VadinHA17; genus LD21. The sequence goes on from CAWJLF010000006.1 coordinate 235,647, forward strand.
GGAAGGTCCGTAATTTTACAGCCCCATGACCCAGAAGCAGTTGGGACATAAACGTCCATAAAGTCCCTGCGCGTATGTAGTCTGATAATCAGGAGTACGTGATACCTGCGAAAAAGCACTTGTATGAGATATTGATACAACGGGTTTCCCTATCTTATTACCCCGCCCACTCTTAGTTGTAATAACTATAACTCCGTTCGATGCGCGAATACCATACAGAGCTGCAGCTGCCTGACCTTTAAGGACATTAATACTTTCAATATCAGAAGGATTAATATCTACAGCACGGTTAGAGATGTCTGATCCTGAAGTACCATCTCCTACAAGTGAAAAATCACCTCCTGCTCCTGATTGAATATCAGCTGTTGAAGCAATCGGCATGCCATCAACAACATATAAAGGCGTGTTATTCCCGGTAAAAGAACGGGCTCCACGAATAGTAATCTGTGATGAGGCTCCAGGCATACCACTTGAAGGTTTAATGTCAATACCGGATAGCTTTCCCTGCATTGCACCAGCCAGATCAGTATTACCTGTTTTTTCAATCACATCATTTTTAACATCCTGAACAGCATATCCCAGTGCTTTTTTCTCCCTCGATATGCCAAGGGCAGTAACAACTACTTCATCCAATCCTAAAATATCAGATTCCAAACTGACATTAATAATTGATTGGTTTCCAATTTCAACCTCCTGTTTTTTCATTCCAATATAGGAAAAGACAAGGGTTGTAGCGTTCTCAGGAACAGCCAGTGTGTACTTACCATTTATATCGGTAGTAATCCCAATTGTTGTCCCCTTTAATTGTACTGTACAACCGATAACGGGCTGATCATCCTCAGCCCCGGTAACAGTACCTGTAACAATTTTCTGCTGAGCGGACGCAGATAGCGTAAGCCCGCAAAAAACAATAAATAACAAGAGAAGTTTTCTCATAGCATTAAGGTTAGATTAATAAAAAATACTGAGGAATTTAGAATTCCTTTTTACTGTCTTAAACAATTGTGAACTCGTCACCTTACCAAATTAAAAGATATACTCCTAATAAACTTGGCCCATTCAACGGATTGATTATTCTGATTAACGAATACCGGTTTTCATTCGACAGAATATTTATTCACATATACAATCTGCTGCCAAATCTTAATTCTATTTTGCGTATTTTTGTTCCCAGGCCAAACTGATAATAACTATTCAAAAAATGGCAGGATTTGCTCAATTACATGTTCATACCCAATATTCAATACTCGATGGGGCATCCAAAATCAGTCAGCTCGTTGACAAAGCAAAATCACTGGGAATGCATGCTCTGGCTATTACTGACCATGGGAATATGTTTGGGGTCAAGGAGTTTCATAATATTGCCTCAAAAAAAGGCATAAAACCCATTATCGGTTGTGAAATATACGTGGCAAAAAGATCTATTGCCGAGGTAAGTGGAAAAGAGGACAGGTCCGGTGATCATCTTATACTTCTTGCTAAGAATCTTACAGGTTATAAAAATCTCACCAAGTTGGTGTCAACAGCCTGGATAAAAGGATTTTACTACAAACCCAGAGTAGACAAGGAACTCCTGTTGCAGTATAATGAAGGACTGATCGCTTCTTCTGCCTGCCTGGCAGGTGAGGTACAAGATGAAATATTGAACGGCTCTTTTGAAGGTGCTGAGAAAGCTCTGAAAAGTTATACTGATATTTTTGGAGAAGATTTTTATCTTGAGATCCAGCGACATGAAACCTACGACCCTGAAGCAGACAGATCCGCCTTCCCATTGCAACAAAAGGTAATTGAAGCATTCAGGAAGTTATCGGCTAAGCATAATGTTAAGATCATTGCCACCAATGATATTCACTTTATCAATGCTGAAGACGCTGAGGCACACGACAGACTGATATGTATAAACACGGCAAAAGATATTGATGACCCTAACAGGTTGCGCTATTCAAAACAGGAATATCTTAAGAGTGAAGAGGAGATGCGCGCAATTTTCAGCGATATACCGGAAGCTGTGGATAATGTGGAAGAGCTTGTGGCCAAGGTTGAAAGTTACCCACTTGATCATGATCCTATTATGCCCGAATTTGATCTTCCGGAAGGCTATTCTGATAAGGATGAGTATCTCAGGTTTCTGACCTACGAAGGCGCCGGGAAAAGATGGGGAACATTAACAAAAGAACAGACCGACAGGCTCGATTTTGAGTTGGGAATGATTGCCAAAATGGGATTCCCCGGGTATTTCCTGATTGTTCAGGACTTCCTTCGTGCTGCCAGGGAGATGGGTGTATCAGTGGGACCGGGAAGAGGATCAGCAGCCGGTTCAGCAGTAGCCTATTGCTTGAGGATTACTGACATAGATCCCATTAAATATGGCTTGCTTTTTGAAAGGTTCCTGAACCTTGATCGGATCTCCATGCCTGATATTGACATAGACTTTGATGAGGACGGAAGAGAAGCTGTGTTAAAATATGTGGTAAATAAATACGGTCACGACAAAGTGGCTCATATTATCACCTTTGGTTCAATGGCTGCCAAGATGGCAATACGCGACGTTGCCAGGGTACAGAAACTGCCACTCCCGGATGCAGACAGACTTGCCAAACTTGTCCCGGAAAGACCCGGGATAACCTTATCCGCAGCATATACCGAAGTTCCTGAACTTGCAAAGGAAAGAGATTCTTCCAATAAGCTTATCGCACAGACACTTAAATATGCAGAGGTTCTTGAAGGATCGGTAAGACAAACGGGGGTACATGCATGCGGGATCATTATCGGTAAGGATTCACTTGATAATTATATTCCACTGTGTACAGCTAAAGATACTGACCTGTATGCTACCCAGTATGATGGAAGCCATGTGGAATCAGTAGGGCTTCTAAAGATGGATTTCCTGGGTTTAAAAACACTATCAATAATAAAGGATGCTGTTGACAATATAAAGAAGTCGAGAGGGATAGATATTGATATAGACAATCTCCCGCTTGATGATAAAAAGACCTTCGAACTTTTCACAAATGGTGAAACAACAGGGATATTCCAGTTTGAATCAACAGGGATGAAGAGATACCTGCGTGAACTTGAGCCAAACCGGCTTGAGGATCTTATTGCCATGAATGCACTCTACAGGCCGGGACCAATGGAGTACATTCCTAAGTTTATCCGCAGGAAGCATGGCCTTGAAAAAATCGATTATCCCCTTCCTGTAATGGAAAAATTCCTTACAGACACCTACGGTATTACCGTTTACCAGGAACAGGTCATGCTTTTGTCGCAGGAACTCGCCGGCTTTTCAAAAGGTGAAGCTGATTCACTCAGGAAAGCCATGGGCAAAAAGAAGCGTTCCATTATGGATGCCATGAAGGTCAAGTTCTTTGAAGGTTGTCTGAGGAGTGGTCATGATGAGACTATTGTGAATAAAATATGGTCCGACTGGGAAGCTTTTGCCCAGTATGCATTTAATAAATCACATTCCACATGCTATGCTCTTGTCGCTTTCCAGACCGGATACCTAAAAGCCAACTTCCCGGCGGAATACATGGCAGCTGTTCTCAGCAGAAATATCAGCGATATAAAAAAGATCACGACCTTCATGGATGAAACCCGTCGCATGGGCATGGAGGTGCTTGGACCTGATGTAAATGAAAGTAACCTGAAATTCACTGTCAACCAGGATGGGAATATAAGATTCGGGCTTGGTGCTATAAAGGGCGTTGGTGAAAGTGCTGTTCTGCAGCTCATCGAAGAGAGAGAAACCAATGGAACATTTAAAGACATGTACGACCTGGCAGAGAGGGTTAATCTCAACTCTCTGAACAAGAAGAATCTTGAAGCAATGGCGGTTGCAGGAGCATTCGACTGCTTCCCTGAAATAACAAGGGCCCAATATTTCTCACTCGATACCAAAGGCTCAAGTTTCATCGAGAGCCTTATAAAATTTGGTAATAATGCCAGGACCCTTAAAAACAGTAGTCAACAATCATTATTCGGTGATTCAGGTGGTTTTGATATGGTAAAACCGGAACCTGCTCCCTGTCCCGACTGGCCTAAGCTTGAAAAGCTTAACAGGGAAAAGGAAGTCATCGGAATATATTTATCATCTCACCCACTCGATGATTTCAGGCTTGAGATAGAAACCTTTACAACAGCCACTCTTGCTGATCTTCAAAACCTCAGGGAATATCTCGACAGGGATGTTACCATAGCAGGTATGGTTACAGATACAAAAAATGCAATATCCAAGAACGGAAAACCCTATGGATCTTTTATCCTTCAGGATTATACCGACTCCTTCAGGTTCATGTTGTTTGACAAGGATTATATTGATAACAGCAAATTCCTTATCTCCGGTTATTACCTTCTGATAAAGGGGAGAGTACAGAAACGCAAATACAGGGAGGATGAAATAGAATTCAGAATAAAAACAATCAATCTTTTATCAAGTGTAAAGGATGAACTTATAAAATCTGTTACAATCAAGGTGGAACCTGAGAATATAAGTTCTGAAATGATCAATGATCTCAAAGAACTGGTGCAAAACAATAAAGGTGAAACAGAGCTTAAATTTCTTTTTCTCGATGAAGAAGATAAGATATCTGTATCAATGTTCTCAAGGACTCTGCGGATCAGGCTTAATAATGAGTTAATGTCCTATCTTGATGATCATCCGTGGTTAGAATATAAAGTTAATTAGCTATCTTTGCGGCTGATAAAATTGGTTAAATCTTTTAAATATTAGTAATTATGGCATTAGAGGTAAATGATGGAAATTTCGAAGAAATCGTAGTTAAATCAGACAAGCCGGTCATTGTTGATTTCTGGGCAGAATGGTGCGGACCGTGCAGAATGATAGCTCCTATTGTAGAAGAGATCGCGAATGAATTTTCAGGAAAAGTACTCGTAACCAAATGTGATGTTGACAATAGTCCTGCAGTATCTGCAAAATATGGTATAAGGAATATTCCTACAGTGCTTTTCTTTAAGGATGGCAAAATTGCTGATAAGCAGGTTGGGGCTGTACCTAAAGTCAATTTTGTCAATAAACTCACTCCATTGCTCTAAATTTCTTTGTATATATATATGGCCGTTCGGTTTAACTGTGACGGCCATTTTTAATTATGTAATATGAAAATCTGCGTCTTTGCTTCATCAAGTAACCTTATAAACGGGGAATATGGTGAAGCTGCTACCAGGTTGGGATATCTTCTGGCAAAAGATAATACAGATGTTATCTTTGGTGGTGGAGGTATAGGACTGATGGGAAAACTCGCCGACTCTGTTCTCGAAAATAGGGGTAAGATTACAGGAGTTATACCCTCTTTTATGAAGGATGAAGGATGGGATCATCCCCGGGTCAGCGATATGATCATCACCCGGGATATGGGTGAAAGGAAAAAGACCATGTTCACGCTAGCCGATGGAGTAGTTGCGCTTCCTGGAGGAATGGGTACACTCGAGGAGCTTACGGAAGCGCTGACTCTTAAACAACTGGGGCTATTTCATGGCCCGGTGGTAATACTTAATACACTTGATTTTTACAGGTCATTGATAGGATTCCTGGATCATATGGTATCTGGCCATTTCCTGAGATATGAACACACTGAAATGTGGCATATTGCAAGCACTCCGGAGGAAGCTGTTGAATATCTCAGGAAGGATAAAGGATGGATAGGTGATCCGAGAAGCATAGCAAGGATCTAACGCTCAGGCATCCGGGTACCAATAAAAAGAATATCATCAATCTGGTTGAGATCACCTTTCCAGTCAAGTATAGTCTTCTCAAGTATTTCCTTCTGTTCCTGTACCGGAAGATTCCATATCTCAGACAATATCTTCTTGATATTTACCGACTTAAACTTCTTAACTTCGGCCGATCCAAACTGGTCAGCATAACCGTCAGAACACATATATAACATATCACCAGGCTGAATATCAACATCCTGATTTGTAAATGACTTCTTTTCGTCCATAGTTGTCATCCCAATTGGAAACCTGTCACCCTTATAGACAGTTACCACTCCATCTCTTACGACGTATAACGGATTATATGCCCCTGCAAATTCGACAGTATAGTTCTTTTTATTTATTGCAATAAGAGCCAGGTCCATACCGTCGTTTATGGCTTTCTCATGACGCTGCAGGAGAGACTTCATGACTTCAATATTCAACTGGTCAATTATAGCAGAGGGTCGTGTGAGTCCATATTCCCTGACAACCTTATTCAAAGAGTTATGACCTATTATTGACATAAAAGCACCGGGTACACCATGGCCGGTACAATCCACGGCAGCAATAAACTGCCAGTCGCCATTGTCATACATCCAGTAGAAATCGCCACTTACTATATCTTTGGGCATAAAAAGCACAAACGTCTCACTAAAGATATCCTCCTTCGGAAGCATTGCCCTCTGTATTCGCTCCGCATACCTGATGCTGGCTGTAATATCCCTGTTTTTTTCTTCAATCTCTTTGCTTTTATGAACAACTTCAGCAGTCCTTTCTTTAACTTTCTCCTCCAGTACTATCTTCTCCCTGACCAGGTTCCTCTCCCTTATATTGATGTAGACTATAACAAATAGAATGACAAGGATGACAACGATAATGATGAACCACCATGTCAGATAGAATGGCGGTTTTATAATAAAATGAAATGTAACTGGTTTACTGTTCCAGATTCCCTGGCTGTTGGAGGCTTTTACCATGAAGGTATATTTCCCCGGGGGAAGTGCAGAATATATCACTCGTGTCTGATCTGTCACGGGTCTCCAATTTTCGTCAGCTCCCTCTAGCTTAACCTTATACTTGACAACATCAGGATTGGTAAGGCAAATACTGTAGTAATCGAAAAGTACCGACCGTTCGTTGTAGTTTAGCTTCATTCCCGAAACCATTTTTCTCAGTTCGTAGTTTACTCTCATATCTAAAATATGAGTAAGAGGTTCCATATCGTCTGTTGAAGTCTTTGAAGGATCGAGCCGTACGGCCCCGTTTGCTGTGCCAAACCAGATATCACCCGATGATGTTTTAAATACAGCATTTGGTTTGGATTCAATACCTGTGTATCCGTTTCTCTCAGTATAAGAAAAAATTCTTCCTGTCCGGGGGAAATACCTGTTAAGTCCGTTATTAGTACCAATATATATACTGCTATCCTGGCCAATGGCCAGCAATTTGATATTGTTCGAAAGCAGTCCGTCATCCTGGGATAGTGTCCTTAGTAACGAATCATTTCTGAATTCCAGTAATCCCTCTCCTGTGCCTATCCACAGTATCCCTTCATTGTCCATCACCATTGTCCTAGGAATAATACCAGGTAAAGCATTAACCGGATTGAACTCCTTGTTGCCAGCATCATATCTGATAAGACCCGGCTTGCCACCTTTGGGCTCTGTCCCTATCCACATATTACCATGCGGGTCACAATAAAGTGATGTAATATTAGAGACAGTCAAACTGTCAAGAAGAGTATACCTCTGAAAATTCTGTTCACCAATCGTGCCCACATCAACACCATCCTGGGTACCTATCCATAAATGGTTTTCCCTGTCAGTCTCCAGCGCAGTGATCTGTCTATCCCTGGGGGGAAGTGTTGAGTTGATATAAGGTTGGGCTTCAAACCTGGTGGTCTTCATATTATACATAATGACACCGCCTCCATTGGAGCCGATCCATAAATTACCATCCCGGTCCTCTCTGAAAAACCTGATATACTGGTAAATTGAATTACTAGCCTCGTTATAAATAGCGGAAGCCGTGCCCGACCATGGTATGTAACAAGAGATCCCGGCATTTGTACCAAACCACATTGTTCCAATCTTATCCTTGTAAATTGCGTTTACATTTGGATCGGGTAGTATCTCATTCTTATTCAGAGTAACAAATGCGTCTCCTTTGAATATTGTAAGCCCGTTATCGAGGTCAGCTATCAGGATATTTCCTTCAACATCTTCAATTATATCGTATATCCTTTCAGCCATAAGGCCATTTTCAGCATTGAATTTTTGTACACTGTTATGATCAAAGACAACTATTCCACCCCCCCAGGTGCCAACCCATATGCGCCCTTTGCTGTCTTCCATCAGGCATGATACCCAGTTACTGAGGACCCCAATTTTAGGGAAGTCAATAATTTCCATTCTGCTTTCCGACATGACATATTTATATATCCCTCCATTGTGAGTTCCAAACCATATGTTGCCTTTACTGTCATCAAGCATACAAGTTGGATTGAAATAGGTTGTCATATGAGGCATCCTGTAGATCTCAAATTTATCTTCCTCCATATTATACTTCCGGAGGCCGACATCAGTAGTACATATGAATGAACCATCCCTTGTCAATCTTGATCCGAAAACCTGGTCGCTTAAGTCCTCTTTTCCCCTGTAAAGTTTTGCCCTGATATGTTTTATGTCCTTAATCGGGTAGTCAGCCTGGATTGCTCCGTCGGCACTTGATGTAAACCATATTTTGCCTCCCGTTATAACAATACTGGTAATGTCACCTGTTATCTTCACCGAATCAAAAGCCAGCTGTTCGAACCTTGTTCCGTCATATCTGGAAATACCTCCACCACTCATATGCCCCATCCAGATATATCCGAGTGAGTCTTCGGCCATGCTTTTAACACCCCCTGTTGCCAGGTTGTCCCTTGATGTGAAATTCTCAAATTTCTTACCATCAAACCGGGAAACTCCACTGGCTGTGCCAAGCCAGATATTGGCCTTTGTATCCTGTAAAAGAGTATATACTTTCTGTTCACTAAGGCCCTGTTTAACTCCATAATTATCGAAGAAGTATTTCTGAGCTTCGGACTCGGGCACCATTAGGAATAAAAATAGTATGAACCAGGTAAAGAATCTTACCCGGTGGTTAAGGATATTATAGACTGACATTTTCTAACTATCTATTTTGCAATAAAGAAGAATGTACCGTTCATATCATCAAGTCCCTGGATTTTGCCAAACTTCGGCTTCTGGCCTTTATCACTTTCAACAGCTGCAGTAACTGACCTAACAATGGTTTCGATTGGTATACATGCATTTCTGTTATTCATAAGGGTATTGGCAAATGTTGCAGTAAATTTGGAATTATCTGTAGCAAGCTGGGTGTCAGCAGAAGTAAACACCTGTGCTGACTTGGCCCCCGCAACCTGCGTATTATCGCATGTAGGAGGCGTAATGGAAGAACGCATTGCTGTGTAAAAGCCCGGACCTGATTCGCATGCATCTGAAATCACAAGGGTATGAACAAGACCGTCACCATAACCCTGTAAACCGGCTTTTAATGCATTTATGTTGAAATATGTGAATTCATCATCTCTTTTTGCATCGACAGGGATCCAGTACCCGATGTCGTTTATATATTTACCATGACCGGCATACCATATCAGGAGGGATTTTACCTGGTTTTTCTTCACGAGGTCGCGGAGTTCAATATTAAAAAACTTCTCCATCTCCTCCTTTGTCATATCCTTCTTATGTATAAAATTATGTATATCATAGTTGGCAAGAGCCCTGCGAATGGTACTGACATCTTTTATCGGCCCATCAAGGCTCGCGAATGTCTCATAACTTGAATTTTCAATGAAGACCACCCACGTTTTGCCCATTGGGTTATTAGCAGCAATACCTGCTCCTTCGCGATTAAGAGTAAATTCCTTCACCTTCTTGTTTCCATAAATATCCTCTGCAACCACAGTAAACTTATTCAGGTTTGATACATCCAGGATAGCTGTAAAAGCCGGATTTAATTCATTTCTGTTATAACTGGCAGTAACGTCGCCAATAGTTATCGATTTAATATGGCTATCATCATTTATTTTCCCTTGTATCGCGATATTGGGAGTTTTTGTATCGAGGAAAACCTGACCCTCTTCAGATGTGTAGGGGGCAATGATCATTACCTGTGGAGGATTGATCTCGGTCCTTTTAATGGCATATGTGAGTTTCCTCACATTGTCATAGTCATCGACAGCGGATAAAGTAATCGAATTCTTTCCTTCAACATTAATGTTTGCAAGAAAATCATATTGCCCGTTCTTTTCAGCTATGGTTACAGGCTCAGAATTGATTGTCATTTCTTTTATCTTACTCTGATCCTTCAGTTTTCCTGAAATAAGAATTGAATTATTGTCACCTCTTATTTCAATAGTATCGGTGACCGGGACAGGACTGATGATTGTCATGACAGGAGGTACCGATTCCCTGTTCAGCTCATAGAGCCTATCCTTAGCCTCTTTAAGCAACTTTCTTGCTCTCATATCAAATTCTGAAAGTTCGGTTATCTTGTTATAATCCCTGATGGCTTTATCAAAATCCATAATACCTTCATACGCCTTGGCCCTCTCAGCATATCCGGAAGGATCATCAGGTCTCAGCGAAATGTATTTGGTAAAATCATTTATTGCATTGGCAGGTTGGTTGAACTCCTGGTAACATTTGCCTCTGGCAAAATAAAAATCAGGATTGGAAGGATCTATAATAATATCTTTTGAAATATCATTAATAGCATTCGGGTAGTCAAGATTCCTCTTATAGATATCACTTCGTACCAGATAGGCTTCAGTATTACGGTCATTATATTTAAGCACCTCATTGCACTGATCCATTGCCTCTTTAGGATCAATGTTAGTAAGCAGCCTGGCCAGCTCCAGCCGGGGTTCAGGCAATCTTTTGTCTTTCGATATAGATTTCTCCAACTCTTTCTTGCCAAGGGCATCATTGTTAAGCCGCCTGTAGATCAATCCCCTCCAGAAATAATCCATCGGAGTATCTTTAACTATAAGAGCTGTATCAGATACTTTAAGGGCCTGATCATATTTTTCGAGCTTATACAGAGTAATAACTTTTTCGGGATATATCCTGGAGTTTCGTTTGTCCATGGCAGAAGCATGATTCAGGAGAGACAGAGCTTCTTCATATTCACCTGTTTTATTACATAGTGCCCCTTTACTTATGTACAGGTCAACATTCTTTGAATCAAAAATCATGGCCTTTTCATAATCAGCCTTCGCCTCGGGATATTTCAGGAGTTGTTCATAGGCCTGACCTCTCGCATAGTAATAATCAGCATCGGAAGGTGCAAGGTTTATAGCATTGCTATACTGGGTAATAGCATCCTCGTATTTCAAATTATCCATAAACTCCTTCCCGGCCTTGTAATACTTACGGGCATTCTGTCCAAAGGCATTTAATGCTAATACCAACATCATGATTGCCAGAAAAATAATTCTTCTTTTCATAATTGTAAAACTTAGTTTAAACTCCTTTCAACTATCAAACATACAAATATTTATTCTAATAATATCAAGTATCAGTCAGTGTCGTTAATGTAAGTTTCAAGCTTACTTCCTGTGAACACCCTGGTTGAATCAGGAGGTCTGTCAGTTTGGGGAGCTTTTATCCCTTCATTAAAGACAACGCTGCTTTTAAAAACCCTTGCTTCATCCCACATACCACAATCTATAAAATGGTTAAGGACCATTGATCCTCCTTCAATAAAGAGCGACTGTATCCCTTCCTGGTAAAGATAAGAGCATATCTGGATACTTGAAGGGTCATTGTCATTTAACAGCACAACTTTTGTTCCAGGTTTGCTAAAATGCTTGTTGTTTGTAAAAACAATGACCGGACCAAAGTTTTGATTATCTGCCTCTTCTATATTAAACCGGCCAGAGCTGCTCAGGATGATTCTCAAAGGATCGTTCCCTTTCCATTCCCTGACATTAAGTTTCGGATTATCTGCCCGCATAGTACCGGCTCCCACAAGGATAGACTGCTCTGCGGCCCTCCACTTATGAACAAGTACCCTTTCCGGTTTACCTGATATCCATGTTGGACCAGGTTTAATTTTACTTTTTCTCATGATATCTATAAATCCATCAGCACTTTGTGCCCACTTCAGGATTATATAAGGCCTTTTTTTCTCGTTGTAGGTAAAAAACCTCCTGTTAAGCCATCTGCACTGCTTCTCCAGCACTCCTGTAACCACCTCACAACCAGAAGACTTAAGTTTTGCGACTCCCCTGCCTCCTACTTTTTCGCTGGTATCTATCGTACCAATTATCACCCTGGGTATCCCGTTCGCTATTATAAAATCAGAACAAGGGGGTGTCTTTCCAAAATGAGAGCATGGTTCAAGGTTAACATATAAAGTTGATCGTGACAGGGTTGATCTGTCTTTCACATTATTAATGGCAATAACTTCTGCATGCGCCATCCCTGCTTTAAGATGAAAACCTTCTCCTGTGATCCTGCCTTCATGGACAATCACTGAACCCACGAGAGGATTGGGATACGTCATCCCTTCTGCATGCGAAGCAATTTCGATGCATCTCCTCATGAATTTGTTATGGTCATCCTCTCGCATTAGAATGAAAATACTAAATTTGACATATGGGTCTCAATATACACACAATTCAGGATATCAGATCATACCTTTCAGGGGAACTTGACAAAACATATCATGAACCTGAGAAAAGTGCGCTGGTAAATATTGTTATTAAGACTGCAACAGGGCTCTCAAAGTTGCATCAGCTTTATGACCCTGATGAACAAATTACTGAATCACAGGTAGAGAGAATTATTGAGATTCTCAAGGCATTGAAAGAGGGAAAACCTATACAATATATTTTAGGGGAGACTGATTTTTATGGGTGCAGGATAAGGCTGAACAATGAAACGTTGATTCCACGCCAGGAAACCGAAGAGCTTGTTCATCTTATTGTTACTGAGAACCGTGACTACAAAGGTAGAATTGCAGACCTAGGAACCGGTTCGGGTTGTATTGCTGTTGCTATTGCTGCAAATATCCACGGAGCATCAGTTACCGGAGTCGATATTTCTGAGAAAGCAATCACTCAGGCTGCTGAAAATGCCATTCTGAATGGAGTAAATGTTAATTTTCTTGTAGCTGATATTTTTAATCTGAACTCTGAAGACATAGGAAAAACAGGAATAATAGTCAGTAATCCACCATATGTCCGCAAATCTGAAAAAATACATATGGAGAGGAATGTGCTCGACTATGAACCACATGATGCCCTTTTCGTCGATGATTCTGATCCTATAATCTATTATAAATCAATATTAAAAAGTGCTCCTGACTTACTGATACAAGGGGGAAAAGTATATTTTGAGATTAACGAGGCTATGGGACGATCAATTATAAACCTGTTTGAGGAGTATGGGTACGACGATATACATCTGATAAGGGATATTAACAATAAAGACAGGATAATAAAAGGAATAAAGAATGGCTGACAGCGAACTTTTTCGTACCTCACTTGGGAAGGCTATGTCATTATGTTCCCGGAGAGAATATTGTATTGCCGATATGCTTAAAAAGCTGGAGAGCATGGGGTGTCAGTTCAAATGAGTCACAGAAGATAGTGGCTACGCTGACCAGGGAAAATTTTATTAATGAAACAAGATATGCAAATGCTTTTGTAAGAGATAAATTCAAATACAACAAATGGGGAAAGGTTAAAATTGCAGTACACCTTAAAAGCAAAAAAATTCCCACATCTATTATTAACCCGGCACTTGATACTATTGATGATGAGAACTATACGGGGCTTATCAGGGATCTTATAGCGGGACATAAAAAGCATCTTAAGGCGAAAAACAGTTATGAACTTAAAGCAAAGCTTCTTCGATATGGCCTTTCTAAAGGTTTTGAAAACTCTATCTTATATGATATTCTGAACGATATGTCAGACTAAGGACCTTATAAACCTGAAAAGATATTGACAATAAAGGGCCAGAAAGCTATAAGGAAAATCAAGCCTGAGCCTGCGGAATCGATTAGAATAAGCTGTCTGCGGGTATCCGTAAATTTTATGTAGAATATAGAAAATCCTGCTCTCAGGAAAAGCTGAAGAAAGAAAAATAGGAATACTCTCATACCATAAATATTCCATTGGTATGCTTCCTCCAATCCTGCCTCTTACAATCAACGAAAAGCTATGAGACAATCCACACGAGACACAGGGCTGTCCGGTAAGTTTTTCATGTATGCATGTAACAGGATAATCATCCTTATCAGGCGAAAAAATGCCGGAGTAGATCATTACTAATATGATCACCCCGGCGAGCAGAATATTTATAATAAGATATGGTTCTTTAAGTAAATTCTGTTTCAATGATTTTTCAGTATTATTTCCCTTTTTGTAAAGTATCATTCTCTGGCAATGTGTCATTCTTCATTTTATTGCCACCCTCAAGATTTTCAAGCTTCTGTTCCATCTTCTTCTTCTCAGCGCTGGTATTGATCTCAACCTTATCGTCACCACTCTCAACCTTTATGGATATATTGGCATCTTCAATGTTTTTCATTACATTATCCTGGACATCGTTGATGACATTCTGGATGTCATTCGGCCAGCCACCAGCATTATGCGCGATCTTAAGCCCAACAAAGATCTGGGAAAATGAGATCAGTGAAGCAATGATACCGATTATAAGCCCTGCTATCAATACTCCCCTGGGGGCTTCATTTCTTGAGGCCTGAGAAAGACCTACAGAGGCCAGAATAATTGCGATTATCCCGGGTATTATAGCAATAAGACCCACACAGGGAATAACTGCAAGGACAAATGTTATTATAGCTGTGATGAGTGCAGCTATTCCCAAATTTTGTCCCGTGTTATTTTTTACCTCTTCCATGTTATTAATTTTTTTTGTTTTTATTCATTCCTGGTAAGGATATTTACTATATCCTGTTCTAAAGACGTCTTTGGATTCTCAATGATGCGTCCTGCTTCAATATTATTTCTATAAATGATGAATGTGGGGACCCTGAGTATATCAAGTTTATCATAATCACCAATAGGTGACTGCTTCAGATCATCCACACCTATAAAAATAATATTACTTTCCGGGAAATGCCAGGCGTCAATTATTCTCATAAACCGGGGTACCTCCCGCCTACTGTCTGGACACCATGTACCCATCACAATTTTTATCGTGATATCGTCCGGTCCTAAGTCAAGCAACTTATTTATTGCATCACTGTCAAACTGGTAATCATCATACCCTTTGATAAACCAATCGGAATATGGGGGATTCATCAACCTGTTTCGTGTAAAGAACCCTAGCACCCAGGTAGCCTGATCAGCATAATTCAATCCATGATAGCGGATGCCAGATTTTAATGAATCAGGCAATTCCTTCGCGTTCTTATTCACCTGTGCTTTGATGGTCAGTGTAGAAAAAACAGCAGATACAAAACAACATGATTGTGAATAATAATCAAAAATCTTTTCATCTCTTGAAAATTACATTCCTGCAAATTAAAAGATTTTTCTTGATGAAAATTAAATTTTGATAATAATATGGCTTCAGTCCTGATTTTATACCTGGTTCTTGGTCTTTTTTATTCTCTGTGTATAATATATGGATATACCTATCGATAGTGCACCAAGAAAGAGAAGTGCCATAACCCTGTAGATCAATCAATACTTGAAAGGTCAACCAGAAAAAGATAAAGGGCTGCACATATTAAGGTACCTAATGCCATGTATCTGTACTTTACATTTCCAAGCAGAGGCTGATCAAGAAAATATGTAAGTGCGGCCATTGTCCATGAGAAGGGTAACAAATTGTGTTAGGTATGCCATGCAAAAGGGATATAGAACCATCAGGAATCCTTCTGCCAGGTACAGATTCCGTATCAGATCAGTCTTTATCTGCAACCGTGACTTTTTCCAGTTGATGATCCTGGCTGAAATCAGTGCTATGGCTGCAAATGAAAAATTGACTTCAGAAACATGTTTTGAAGAGAACAAATAAATAAGCATTATCAGGATAAACAATAGACTATTCATAATAACAATCAATCTATTACCGAACCACAGGGCCATGGAAACAACAAGCAGGCTCTGTACCGATAACAATAAATAAACCTTGGGTAAACCAAAAATGCCGTATAGAGAAATACTCATTGCCATAAAGCCATAAAGGGCAAAATAGGCTGATGCAAAATTCCAATCTGATTTTGAATGTAGAATTGTCGAAAAAAGAAGACAGAAAACAGTTATTACAGCGAAAAGAATTACATAATGATTACTGTAGAATCTAACACAACCAGTGAAAGAAAAAGAGTGAAAAGTAACCCGTTTACAATGATCATACTTATCAGGAAATCATCAGCGGAACCATCCTTTTTTCTGAACAGTGAGATCAAAGAAAAACACCCACCCAGACAGAAAAGGTAATAGACCCCGGTGTTATGAATAGGTATCATTTGCATAGGATGACCCATCATGGGATTCCCGAAAAGCCAGAGAACAAAAGTAATATACGTTAACAACAATGTAAAAAAGAGCAAAAAGCTCCAGTTATATCTGTAGTAAAGGATTACAGATGAAGCCGCCACTAATGTTGTTAAAAGTAACATAAAATGTGTGGAATCGCTGACAATGGCAGATATAAGTCCAAAAACTACTGATAATAAAGCTATTGCCTGTGATTTATCCCGAATTGAAAAATAACCTTGTATTAAAACAATAAGTAACAGCAGACTTTCGGACAGTGATTTTCCTGTAAGTATCGGATCAGGTGTAAAATAGTGCAGCTTAAGTGTTACATAAAAGAGCAGAACAAGTGAATTTATTCTGAAAATATTAGAGAGATGAGTGTTTGTATTTTTTAAGTACCAGGCAAGAAGAAAGATTATAAGTCCTACAGCATAACCTGTCAGTACGGGCAGGAATTTAAGTCCTTCACCGGTCATGTACTGTATGAGAAAAATAATGCCAAACAACAATACCACATTACCCAGCCAGGCAAGCCCAAAACGTCCGATACTGACTTCAAGTCCTCCCTCCTCTTCCAGACTGTATCCCATTGATAGATGATCATGTTAAAACCGTGTATTTCTTCTACAAGTGATTCAAGCTCTGCTTTACTATCCGAAGTGCTGATCATTGATTCCAGCATGCTTAATCGATTTTCAATCTCTTTTATACGATCATTGATTTTTCCCAGTTCTTTATCCTTATCCGTCATGACAAATAATTATTAGGTGGAAAAAACAGAAATAATTTTAAAAAGCTAAAATTAAGGATATAAGCTTATTGTCAATC
This sequence comes from uncultured Bacteroidales bacterium, assembly GCA_963843635.1. Classification (GTDB taxonomy): domain Bacteria; phylum Bacteroidota; class Bacteroidia; order Bacteroidales; family VadinHA17; genus LD21. Next base: position 252,724 of record CAWJLF010000006.1, read on the forward strand.
TTCCTCAGGTACCATCTTCCATGGAGGTAAAAGCCATAAAAGAAAAGCCAGGATAGCGAATGGAATTATTAACCAGAATATTGCCATCAATGTCCCGTCAAGACCAATAAGTCCCACTTTAAAACTGGTAAATCCTGCAAAACTCTTGGAAAACAATTGTCCGCCAATAACCACATTCCACCTCATTGAATAAACACCTATCAGCACCAGTATGCATACAATGAAATACATTGTCTTTTGAAGTCTGAACTTATGTTTATAGAATTGAAGGAATACAAGTGTAATAATTGGTATTATAGTTCCAATCAGACCCTGTGAAACAAATAGAGTAAGATACAGTTTCCCCGAAACAAGCAGCTTAATGATTTCAAATGATTCTTCAGCCTCATAAATCCTTTGTATCTGGTCAAGACCTTCAAGTGTAAAGTCGAGAAGCAGAATAAAGAAAAGATAGCTTTCCAATGGTATCCAGTACTGCAATGTCAATAACCTTTTTCCGGATATACGAGATGACAATATAGATAAGCATCACAAGGGCTATCCCTGATACCATGGCAGAGAAGATAAAGATTATTGGCATCAGGGGAGTGGACCACCACGGGTTTGCCTTGATCGAGCCGAATATAAATCCTACATATCCATGAAGAATAAAGGCAGAAGGAATGCCTATTACGGTAATTATATATCCTAGCTTCTTATCCCATTTCAAAGCCCTGGGAGACAGATCAGTCACACCGAGTGTCAGTATCTTATAAACCCATCTCATAATCCCTTCTTTTCCATTCGACCATACTACCATGCTGTGCCTGTAGTCAAACCATATCTCCAAAAGAAGAACTGCCATCAGATACCACAGATACACAAAGCCGAAAATAGCCATGGCCGACGAAGAATGAGGCGTTATCATTACTTCATAGGCCCGTTGTGGCTGGGAGAGATGGCTTACAAGCGGCATCGGAGCGACAAGGAGAAATGCGAGGGCAGTCAGAAGCGCAAGCTGGTAGGTGGACTTAAGAACTTTGACTTTAAATACTCTTTCGAGAGAAGCGAGGATGAATGCACCTGCAACCAGCCCGGTTATAAAGGGATAAACAACTATAAGGATACCCCATTGCAGGTCAATTTCATTTGGGAAAATATAACCCTGTGAATGGGCCAAAATATCGTACAAATGCTGGTAATGTGGTTCCATATTATCTGACCTCCGAACTTAAAGCATTATAATATAATTTGGCATCCTGTATTCAGTGTGGGTCGCAATACCTGTGTGGTATGTTCTTTCAGGAATTTCACGATCTCACTATCCCTGTCACTCAGATTACCATACATTCTGGCACCTGTAGGACAATTTTCCATACATGCCGGGGACAGTCCTTTTTTCAGCCTGTGATAACACAAGGTACATTTATTGGCTACTTTCTTTACAGGATGAATGAACCTGCAGCCATAAGGACATGCCTGTACGCAATACCTGCACCCAATACAATATTTTTCATCAATGAGCACCACACCTTCAGGACTATCATAGGTTGCACCTACCGGACAAACCTGGATACATGGTGATTTTGAACAGTGATTACACATTTTTGGTACAAAAAATGATTTAAAGATATCTTCATCAGGGACCCTCTGTTCAAATCCGTCAATCCCTCCATTTGGAGATACAATATCGACACGTACCGTCATTCTTTACTGTATATTGTTCAACCCATGTGCGGAAAAAAAATGGTTCTTTAGGAACATCATTCTCATTTTTGCATGCTTTGGCACAATTGCCGCATCCGATACATTTCTCTATATCAATTACAATTCCATACCATGGGAGATCCTTATCCTCGGGTTCTGCTGCAAAAAGTAATACACTGAGATGACTTTAAGCCAGGTATACCCTATCGATGCTCCGGCAAGTGCTGCTACCGATTTTATAAACTTGCGTCTTGAAGATTCTCTTCTTTCATTTTCCATGGTTGATGTGGGTTATGACATTCGATACAATCCTTCCGATATTGTGCTTTACTAAGATCAACCTGGATAATAGTGAACTGCGGTTTTGCTGCATTTTTTTGCATGACAACTCCCGCAAAATTCCCTGCCTGATGGGTTTAATAATATCCGAAGCTTCGCCGCTTTCAACATGCTTCTCACCGGGGCCATGGCATATTTCACAATGAATTCCGCTGTGAACATCCTCTGCTTTAAGATCCTCAATATCCTGATGACAGTCAAAACAGGCCTGCTGACCTGCATAATGGATTAGCAGATATCTGCATTATCTTCAAGTGAAGCAGCCCTGTAATGACCATACTCTCCAAAGGAGTCGGGGATAAGTAAATGGCGGACAAAAAGAAAGAGAGAAATAAACATTGCAAAAGCAATTGCCAGCCTTGCAGTCTGTGGAGGAAGATAGAATTTCATCTATTTATCAGGTTTAGGTTAAAAATCTATCTCAGAATGGTTCTAATGTACCATACCACAAGAAGGATTTTTCCAAAACATGATAAATATAACTACCTGAAAATCATTATATAGAATGATTCTAAGTTTATTTTGGAAAGGATTTTTTCAAAATATATTACGGAAATCGTTATCTGATAACGAATATAGCTTCCTGTGTTAATTTATTCACAGTTATAGGCTGGGAATAAGACAGTTAATAATATTAGTCAGATTCCCATTTCGCTATTCGCTTTATTGAAAATTTCTCAGTCTATTTCAAGCATCACTTCCAGTATCTGTCTTGCGGCTTTTGAAACAGAGGTTCCCGGACCAAAAATTGCAACTACGCCTGCATCATACAGAAACTGGTAATCCTGAGGAGGAATTACTCCGCCCGCAATAACAAGGATATCATCCCTGCCCAAGTATTCTCAGTTCCTCAATAACCTGTGGAACCAGAGTTTTATGTCCTGCAGCCAGACTTGACACACCCAGAACATGGACATCATTTTCCACAGCCTGTTTTGCAGCTTCAGCAGGGGTCTGGAAACAGGGGCCCAATATCGACATCAAATCCGATAGTCGGCATAACCTGTTGAAATTACTTTTGCACCTCTGTCATGGCCATCCTGGCCCATTTTGGCAATCATGATGCGTGGTTGTCTGCCCTCTCTTGCTGCAAATTCAGCAACAAGATCCCTTGCTCTTTTAAAATCATCGTCGATCTTATACTCCGATGAATATACTCCTGATATTGTTCTTATCACTGCTTTATACCTCCCTACTATTTTTTCACATGCAAATGATATTTCTCCAAGGCTGGCACGTTTTAGCTGCTGCATCGACGGCCAGTTCCAGAAGGTTCCCTTCTCCTGTCTGAACACACCTTGTTATTGCTTCAAGAGCTTTCTGACATTCTGATTCATTTCTTCCGGCACGAAGATGTAGCGAGCCTTCGAATCTGTGAATCGCGTACCACGAATTATCAACTTCCAGTGTCTCAAGCGGATCTTCTTTTTCAAGCCTGTATTTATTTGTACCGACAATTGTCTGAATCCCGGAGTCAATTTTAGCCTGTGCTCTGGCCGCTGCTTCTTCTATCCTCATCTTTGGAATTCCCGATTCACATGCCTTTGCCATACCTCCCAGGTTTTCGATCTCCATAATATGCTCCCAGGCACGATGCGCTATTTCATTTGTCAGGCTTTCAACATAATATGAACCTGCCCAGGGATCAATGACCCTGCATATTTGTGTCTCTTCCTGAATATAGATCTGTGTATTACGGGCAATCCTCGCTGAAAAATCAGTTGGCAGGGCAAGAGCTTCATCAAGTGCATTTGTATGAAGACTCTGTGTATGTCCCAGGGCTGCGGCCATAGCTTCTATACATGTTCTGCCAACATTATTGAAAGGATCCTGTTCTGTAAGGCTCCATCCTGATGTCTGGCAATGCGTTCGTAAAGCCAGCGATTTAGGATTCTTCGGATTAAATCCACTTACAATTTTTGACCAGAGCATCCGGGCAGCCCGCATCTTGGCAATTTCCATAAAATGATTCATCCCGATTGCCCAGAAGAAGGAAAGACGGGGAGCAAAAGCATCAATATCAAGTCCGGCCTTTAGCCCTGTCCGAAGATATTCCAGACCGTCAGCCAGCGTATAAGCCAGCTCAATATCGCATGTTGCACCTGCTTCCTGCATATGATACCCCGAAATGCTAATTGAATTGAATTTTGGCATTTTTTCAGAAGTATATCGGAAAATATCTGCAATGATCCTCATTGAGAATTCAGGAGGATAGATATATGTGTTCCTCACCATGAATTCTTTCAGAATATCATTCTGGATCGTTCCGCGTAAGTTCTTCCAGTCTTGCTCCCTGTTCAAGTGCTGCAACAATATAAAAAGCCATGACAGGAAGAACAGCTCCATTCATGGTCATCGATACCGACATTTTGTTCAAGAGGAATCTGATCGAAGAGGATTTTCATATCAAGAACAGAATCAATGGCTACACCGGCTTTGCCAACATCCCCGGTAACACGCTCATGATCAGAATCATATCCCCGGTGTGTTGCCAGATCAAAAGCAACTGACAACCCTTTCTGACCGGCAGCCAGGTTTCTTCTGTAAAATGCATTTGATTCTTCCGCAGTGGAAAATCCGGCATATTGCCGGATTGTCCATGGCTGCATAGCATACATGCCTGAATAAGGGCCACGAAGATATGGAGGCAGCCCGGCTGCATAATTCAGATGTTCCATTCCGGCTATATCATCCCCAGTATATACACTCTTAACAGTAATCATCTCGGGTGTAATCCATTCCTTTACCTGGCTGCCTGACTTATCTGAAAAAGTTGGGCCGGCCTTATCAATTGGAAGATTATGCAGATCGCTATATCTGAATTTAGGTCTCATTTTCCTCCTTTTCAAACTTCATTTTAATACCCAGCCTGTCATTGAATGACCTGAGGGTCGCAGGTAACATCAATGCCTGCATAGATGAAATGTTGTATTCCCAGTGCCTTAAGTTCCTCCATGCATGCCGGTTTGCCGGCAATGACAAGCAAAGCTCCTTCCTTAAGTTCCTGAAATATCTCAGGAACAAATTTGGAATACTCTTCATCCGAACTGCAGATTACAACAATATTGGCGTTGCATTTTTTAGCTTTTTCAACTCCTTCCGCAACAGTGTCAAAACCGGGATTATCAATTATGTAATAACCGGCACAGCTGAAAAAATCAGCTGAAAACTGCGATCTGGCTTTTCTCATTACAGGATTGCCGACAGGTAAAAGAAAAACCACAGGACGATAGCTTGCCATGTCCACTGATATCCTCATCTTCTCATATTCCTCAGCTCCCCTGAAGAGACGGACCGGCTCAATAAGAAGGTCCTCCTCAAAGACTATCTCCTTAAATAGAATATCCTGGTTAAGCGAACCTGAAATTCTTTCATGATGATTGGGGTACAGATTTGCACCCAGCAATTTGATCCTTTTTGTGGAGATATCTTTTCTCTTCTGAGTTGCCGACCCGGAAAGATGCTTCTGTATAAATCCCGATTTAAGACAACTAAGGAATCCACCTTTATCTTCGATATCCAGGAATAGTTTCCATGCTCTATCAGCAATCATGTATGTCAGGTTCTCTATATAGTAAGAACCGGCAGCAGGGTCAGCTACCTTACCAAAGTAAGCCTCATCCTTGAGTATGAGTTGCTGGTTCCTGGCAATTCTTTCCGAAAAATCACCAGGTGTACGAAAGATTTTATCAAAGGGATTAACAGTCAGAGAATCGGTTCCGCCCAGTACTGCTGACATGGCCTCAGTCTGGGTTCTCAGCATATTCACATAAGGATCGTACAGGGTCTTATTCCACTCACTGGTGACACAGTGCACCTCCATCCTGGCTGAGCTGTTTTGACCGGATTGAAATCCCTTCTGGATAGTTGACCAGAGCAGCCGGCCGGCTTTTAGTTTAGCTATCTCCCAAAAATAATTTGATCCTATGGCAAAGCTGAATCTGATTTTTGAAGCTGTTTGCTCTGCACCCAGCCCTCTATTCATAAGCTGAGTCATGTATTCCGTTCCGGCCGATACTGCAAAAGCAAGTTCCTGAACAATCCCGGCTCCCGCATTGGCATAATATGAGGCATTGTGATGAATAGTACGAAAATGCGGGAAAACAGATGCAGATGTTGTAAGACAGGACAGGTAATCAAAACCATCTTCAACACTGACACATAATTTCCCGTTGAGCATGAGCCTCCCAAGGGGATCCGTTTCTATTGCCCCTTTCAACTTTTCAGGTGATATAGCCTCCTCACTGCAAATGAGAGTCAGGCATTCAAGTATCTCCTTTGCCTTACCGTTACATAGAAAATTAAGCTCAATAGCATCAATATGTATTCCCTGGAGAAGAGTCTTTAAATTTCCATTATTAACAGATTCCGGATCTGTAAGTACAAAACACAGGGAGTCAATACCTTTCATCAATACATCAAGAGCCTTCCTGTTCGCCTCCGCATAATCAAAAACCTCAATGTTTTGCCTGATGTACCAGTTATTATCACTGACCTTAGCACCCCTGACATAAGGGAAATGACCCGGTAATGAACCGTTAAAATAAAGTTGTTCAGTATCTTCGGACCTGTAGAAAGGTTTCACATCGAAACCTTCATCAGTATGCCATACCATCCTCTTGTTGAAATCAGCTCCATTCAGATCAGAAAGGATCCTATCCATCCACTCCTCTGTTGTTACAGGAGGAAACTGATCAAATAGTCTTTCTCTTCGAATCATTATCTTGCTCAATTAAAGAACCATGTGCAAAATAAGGGCGAGAGTTTATAATATTATATGAAATTTGTCATGCTTAAATAATATAAAGGAATTCAATCATTTGCCTCCGAATTCCATAAGGAATGCCTTTATGAAGGGATTGAGGTCACCATCAAGAACTGCATTTACGTTTCCTGTCTCGTAATTGGTCCTGAGATCTTTTATCATCTTGTATGGATGGAGTACATATGACCTGATCTGTGATCCCCATTCAATCTTTTTCTTTTCCCCTTCTATTCTGTCCTGTTCTTCCTGTTTCTTCCTGAGTTCAAGTTCATACAATTGCGATCTGAGGATCTTCATTGCATTTTCCTTATTGTTGAGCTGTGAACGGGTTTCCTGGTTCTCAATAACTATCCCTGTGGGATGATGACGTAACCTTACAGCAGTTTCGACCTTATTTACATTTTGTCCACCTGCTCCGCTTGATCTGTACGTTTCCCAGGTAATATCAGCCGGATTAACTTCAATTTCGATATTATTATCAACCAGGGGAGAAATGAATACTGAGGCAAATGTTGTTTGCCGTTTACCCTGGGCATTGAAAGGAGATATCCTGACAAGACGATGTACTCCATTTTCACTCTTCAGGTATCCGTAAGCTCTTTCCCCGTCAATCTCCAGGGTTACTGTTTTAATGCCAACCTCATCACCTGGCTGATAATCAAGCTCTCTTACTTTATAATCATTTCTTTCCGCCCAACGGATATACATCCTCATCAACATGGCTGCCCAGTCATTGCTTTCTGTTCCGCCTGCTCCTGAATTGATCTTGAGTATGGCACTTAGTTGATCTTCTTCATTCTGAAGCATATTCCGAACCTCAATATCTTCAATCATTGACAGGCACTTCAGATACTGAGAATCCACGTCATCTTCTGTTGCTTCCCCTTCTCTGTAAAAATCGTACAGTACACTGAGATCGTCAAGACCTGTATTGATCTTATCAAAACCAACAGTCCAGCTCTTCAATCCTGCAATACTTCTTAAAAGTTCTTCAGCTTTTTTCTGATCGTTCCATAAGCCCGGCTGTTGAGACAGCATCTCTTTTTCCCTGATGAGTTCTGTTTTCCCATCTATGTCAAAGATACCTCCTCAAGGCATCGCGGCGTTCTGATAATGCCTTTATCTGTTCGTTAGTTGTCATTAGTCGCTTGAATTTTTATGCAAAATTAAGATTTTTGGGCATACCTCGTCATATAACTGCTATGTTGTTTCGAGTATTGATACAATGAATGAATGTTACAACTCAAATAACAAGATATTTTGTTCTATATTTATTTCCTGAAAAAAACCGAAAGGTTGACAGGAGGGACTGCAGGATTGAAAAGGCAAGAGATATATAACTAAGTAGTATGATAAGATTATTAATATGGTGCAAACCTTTGGCAAAATATATTTTGATTGCCTGGTTAATAAGCGTTGTCACTATGTCGTCCATTCCGTCCTTACCAACCCTTAAGATACACACAGCAGGGAAAGATATCAGGCTCGACTATCTAATTCATTTCTGCGAATACGGGATAATGGCATTGCTGGCATATCTGTCATTTGCCGGCAAGAGACTTCAAATGGATTTTAAAAGATGGGGCTTTTTGACTTCGGCGCTCATCTTCTTTGCCTATCTAGATGAGTTACATCAAAAATTCATTCCGGGAAGAACATACAATGTGAAGGATATTCTCAGTGATATATCCGGGATTCTGGTCGCGCTTCTTTTTTGTATTATTGTTTTCAGGATTGCCACAAAACGAATGACAATATCCGACCATAAATGATTTGAACCGCGGAGCGGTTCCATAATTGCTAGATAATATACCACCATAGATAATTCGAACCCCGGAGGGGTTCCATAATTCTAGACGAAACCCAAATCATTTCTCATATCATGTATTGCCAGGTTCATATAAATCGAACCGTTCCTTGGTACGTAATTGTCGATCAAACATTCATGGAACCGCTCCGCGGTACATTATTCTAATATCGTATACCGGGGCTAGTAATTATGGAACCGCTCCGCGGTACCATAATTGTTGATAAATTATCCATTTACGGGAACGAACCCCGGAGGGGTTCCATAATTGCTAGATAATGTACGACCGTAGATAATCCGAACCCCGGAGGGGTTCCATAATTACTAGATAATAGTACCACCATAGATAATTCTGAACCGCGGAGCGGTTCCATAATTCTAGACGAAACCCAAATCATTTCTCATATCATGTATTGCCAGGTTCACATAAATCGAACCGTTCCTTGGTACGTAATTGTCGATCAAACATTCATGAAACCGCTCCGCGGTACATTATTCTAATATCGTATACCGGGGCTAGTAATTATGGAACCGCTCCGCGGTACCATAATTGTTGATAAATTATCCATTTACGGGAACGAACCCCGGAGGGGTTCCATAATTACTAGATAATGTCCGACCGTAGATAATCCGAACCCCGGAGGGGTTCCATAATTACTAGATAATATCCAACCATAGATAATCCGAACCCCGGAGCGGTTCCACAATTCTAGATAATATACAACCATAGATAATCCGAACCGCTGAGCGGTTCCACTAATTGCTAGATAATATACCACCATAGATAATTTGAACCGCGGAGCGGTACCATAATTGTAGATAAATTATCCATATAGATAACGAACCGCGGAGCGGTTCCATAATTCCTATTCGTAGAATTCAAACAGATATTCATTAATATAGTCAACCCCATTTTCTTCGAGAGTTTGATAATATTCTTTTCTAAAGCTTGCCTTGAGATGATGTTCTTCCTGTCGAAGAATATAATTATAAACAATATCCAATTCCCTATAACCTACCGTAAATGCTCCATATCCCTCCTGCCATGAAAATTTAAAAGGGAACATATCATTTTCATTAATAAATAAGGATGAACTTCTTTTTATATCCCTCATGAGTTCTGATATTGATATTGTTGGAACGAATCCGGTAAGGATATGTATATGGTCAGGCATGCCATTAATTATGACCGGATAACAATCCAGACCTTTTATAATCCCATATATATATTTCTGGATATCATCTCTTATTGGATTCTTCAATAGAAAATCGCGGCCCTTAGGGGTAAATATTAGATGGGCATAAAGCTTGGTATAGGTATTCGGTTTCATGTTTAGATAATTTAAATGCAGCATTTAAATTTACTAAAAATTTGTTAATGATTATTCAAAAATTCATGGAACCGCTCCGCGGTACATTATTCTAATATCGTAATCCGGGGCTAGTAATTATGGAACCGCTCCGCGGTACCATAATTGTTGATAAATCCTTCATATTCGGGATCGAACCGTTCCTTGGTACCTAATTGTCGATCAAACATTCATGGAACCGCTCCGCGGTACATTATTCTAATATCGTAACCCGGGGCTAGTAATTATGGAACCGCTCCGCGGTACCATAATTGTTGATAAATCCTTCATATTCGGGATCGAACCGTTCCTGGATCGTATCGGCTCCACAAAATATCTACGGTAATATGCTCCGCGGTACCATAATCATTCATGGAACCGCTCCGCGGTACATTATTCTAATATCGTAACCCGGGGCTAGTAATTATGGAACCGCTCCGCGGTACCATAATTGTTGATAAATCCTTCATATTCGGGATCGAACCGTTCCTTGGTACCTAATTGTCGATCAAAACATTCATGGAACCGCTCCGCGGTACATTATTATAATATCGTAACCCGGGGCTAGATAATTATGGAACCGCTCCGCGGTACCATAATTGTTGATAAATCATATTCGATGCACGAGGACCCGATCCGCGGAGCGGTTCCATAATTGCTAGATAATATACCACCATAGATAATCCGAACCCCGGAGGGGTTCCATAATTACTAGATAATATACCACCATAGATAACCCGAACCCCGGAGGGGTTCCATAATTACTAGATAATAAACGACCGTAGATAATCCGAACCCCGGAGGGGTTCCATAATTGCTAGATAATATACCACCATAGATAATCCGAACCCCGGAGGGGTTCCATAATTGCTAGATAATATACCGACCATAGATAATTCGAACCCCGGAGGGGTTCCATAATTGCTAGATAATATACCGACCATAGATAATCCGAACCCCGGAGGGGTTCCATAATTGCTAGATAATATCCGACCATAGATGATTCGAACCGCGGAGCGGTTCCACAATTGCTAGATAATATACCACCATAGATAATCCGAACCCCGGAGGGGTTCCACAATTACTAGATAATATACCACCATAGATAATCCGAACCCCGGAGGGGTTCCATAATTGTGTTGAAAATCTTTAATATAAGTTTATATATTAAAAATTTGGATAATCTTATATTAATTTACCTTATAACCAACAAATGTACCTGTCCCCGAATAGGTTGATGTTCCAGTGTTTATTGACAGGCTAATTTCATCGCCCTGATTTAGTTTCAAGGTGACCCACTTTATTAGCTCAGTACCGGAAGATATGTCAGGTCCAAGAACTTCATATACAACACCATTCTTAAGTATACTTAATGTTCTTGCACTACCAACTCCATCAGCCTTATAAGTAACAATAAATTGATATATGCCAGTAACAGGAGCTGTCATACTTCCATTCCCGGAGTTATAACATGATCCATCGTTGAACTCAACATCAGGTATAATAAAAGGATAAGTTATACCCGCCGTCAAACCAGTCTCAGAAATTGTCTTCTTTGCTTTATACCCTATAGAACTGGATAGATTTATGGTATTCTTTGATGAGATACTAAGATCTCCTGAGTTTTTGTCATAAGATAATGTCTGTAATTCGTTTGTAGGATCTGCATCAGCATCATTCTTAAGAGACGAAAGATCTATAGGTGTGACACCATTTGTTATAGACAATGTATTGTTAAGGGTATTAAAACTTAATTGTTGTTTATCATCAAGAAATTTTGCCATATCAATCTCCGTAGCGGAAGTATTTTTGGTAATTTTCAGTTTGTTATTAACATCAAGTTGCAGATCCTGAATCTGGTTGGTAAGAGCTACCTTGTTCCCTCCAAGTATTGAAAGAGTATCTCCTATGAGTGTAAGCTGGTGAGGAACATTCAGAGAAGAAAGGTTCACCGTATTCCCTCCAGAGATTGCCAGATTATTGCCATCGAAAGAAAGAGTCTGATCATCTGAAGCCGGATCACCCGGGTCACCCTTGGGTCCCTGCGGTCCTGCTTCCAAAGACTTCTGTGCATAAAGAGCATAAGGCACAGAGAGAAAATCCATTGTTCCCATATCCAGGAAATCATTATCGAACCTTACTTCCACTTTCAAATAATGTCTTGCCTGGCCCCAGTCAATCAGGGAAAAATCTTCGTATATTCCACCCGTTTGTACACCTGTCCCGATTGTAAGTGAGAACACACCATATTTTGAGGTAACGATACCGGAATGAAGTTCCTGATAAACTACTGTACCTGAAGGGTTTTCGGAAATAATAGAGAACCTTACATCAATTTCCTTATTAACAATCTCCTTACCATAATTATCCCTGGCCACGGCCTGGTATGATATTCCCATCGGGACGCTTTGTCCGAAAGCGGCTGACCCTGTCATTATTATGAGTACACTTATTACCAGAGACCAATTCAATTTTTTAGTAGCCATACCTTTTCGATTTATAATTTTTCAATTTTAAATGTCCTGCTTATTAACCTGTCTTCACTGGTTACCCTCACAAAATAAAAACCGATTTTCATATCACTTACGGGAATCTGCTCGATATAATAGAAGCTAGTTACAAATTTTAATTTAACAGTGTTGACAATTGTTCCGTTAATATTAATTATCTCGATCCGAAAGTTCCTTGCGATATCACCAAATAGCTTCACTTTAATGAAGTTGGTAGCAGGATTTGGATAGACTTCAACTCCATTTCCCTGAGGTATAAAGTTATTCTCGATAGTAATGTGCGGCTGTTGAAATCCCTGCGTCAGTACATATCCTGAGCTGCCGATGATCTCAACTGCTGTCTGGCCAATAGTCTGTGAAAAATCGAAATTACTATATGCCTTTTGTCCAGATGCCATGGCCTGTACTTTCGGTGACAGTGTCTGTGCAAAAATTTCTGCCAGTGAAACAAAGAATAATAAGACTAAAAGTAGTGCCTGTTTTATCATAATAAGGTAAGGTCAACAGGGTCAAAAATAAAAATTATTTTGACAAATCAACAAAATTTGTTGATAAATGTGTTAATAACTTTGACGAATAATAATCTTATCGTTTATTATAAAATTTTAACTTGAATTCCCTCTTTTCGCATCCATATCAATTCATTTCCTTGAAATACCGCAGATTATCAACTCATGCTTAAATCTTACCTCTATCATAATCTTATTGAAGCCGGATGTGATGAAGCAGGAAGGGGCTGCCTGGCGGGTCCTGTTGTTGCTGCCGCAGTTATCCTACCAAAAAATTTCAGGCATCCTGTTCTGAATGATTCTAAGAAACTGACGGCACGCCAGAGATCCATACTGAAGTATGAGATAATGGACGCTGCAATATCCTGGAATGTGGCATTTGTTGACAATAACGAAATTGACAGTATAAACATACTCAGAGCTTCAATAAAGGCAATGCACCTGGCGATAGAGGGTCTTGACAAAGAGCCACAGTTCCTGTTAGTTGACGGTAACAGGTTTTATCCCTACAAAACAATTGAACATGAAACAATTGTCAAAGGGGATGGAAAATACTTCTCCATTGCAGCCGCTTCGGTACTGGCAAAAACCTTTCGCGATGAGTTTATGGGAAAGATACATGAGGAGTTTCCGGAATATGACTGGATTAAAAACAAGGGTTACCCAACTGCCTTCCATAGAGCGGCATTGGTGAGATATGGCATAACTCCTTACCATCGCAAATCATTTAACCTCTTTGATACACAGTTGGTCATTAATTTCTGAATTACCTTATTCCCTTGAAGAAATATATTTGACTAATTTTAACTTTTCAAGAGGACTGTAATATTTCTTTTATCATTATAAGAGTTATATTTGACTGTTAAATAAAATCAATCCAATAATATTTACAGTATGAAGAAATTGTTTGCAATTTTAACAATCCTTATTGTCACTTTTGGCTTTAGAGTTAAAGCTGATGAAGGGATGTGGTTACTGCCACTCATCGAAAAGCTGAATATGGGTAAGATGACTGAGTTGGGTCTTAAGCTTTCAGCAGACGATATTTACAGTCTTAATAAACCCAGCATCAAAGATGCCGTCGTTATCTTCGGTGGTGGATGTACCGGTGAAATAGTGTCTCCCCAGGGTCTTATTCTGACGAATCACCATTGTGGTTATGGTTCGATCCAGGCTCACAGTACCGTTGACCATGATTATCTTCATGAAGGGTTCTGGGCCAAATCAAAAGATGAAGAGTTGTCCAATCCAAACCTTTCGGTAACATTCCTGATCAGCATTGAGGATGTCACGAGTAAGGTACTTGCTGATGTCACCAAAGATATGAGTGAAGCTGATCGTACGGCAGCCATCAACAAAGTCAGGGTGGAGCTGGAAAATAAAGCCACTGAAGACAATGATTACAGAGCACAGGTTGCCAGCTTTTATGGAGGGAATTATTTTTACCTCCTGGTATATGAAAGATATAATGATGTAAGACTCGTTGGTGCTCCTCCATCATCTATTGGTAAATTCGGTTCTGATACTGATAACTGGGAATGGCCACGCCATACGGGCGACTTCAGTGTATTCCGTGTCTATTCAGGTCCTGATGGAAAACCTGCTTCTTATTCAAAGGATAATATCCCCCTTAAACCCAAATATTTCCTTCCTGTCTCAATCAAAGATCTTAACAAAGGAGACTTTACAATGGTAATGGGTTACCCTGGAAGAACAACCAGATATATGACCTCTTTTGAAATAAGGGAACAATTGAATATTGTACATCCGGACAGGATCAAAATTCGTGGAATCAAGCAGGATATCTGGATGAAAGATATGAAAGCCGATCCGAAAGTTAACCTCCAGTATTCTGCAAAATATTTTGGTTCATCCAACTATTGGAAATTTTCTATTGGCCAGAAAGCCGGACTTGAGAGACTCAACGTTGAGGTCAAAAAGGAAGCACTTGAGGACCAGTTTAATAAATGGGTTGTTGCCAATCCCGAGCGTAAAGCAAAATACGGAGATGCTCTTAATCTGATTAAGACTTCTATTGAAGGGAGAGAGCCTTTTTATAATGCTTTGCAGTATCTCAATGAGTGTATGTCGGGTTGCGAACTCTTTCGTCAATCACGCTCAGCCAGTGCACTGACGAGTGCGCTTGAAACAGGTGATGATCAGAAATTGCAAGTGCGGTAAGCAGGGTTAAAGAACGTATGACCAATTTTTATAAGGATTATAATCCCCCAACTGACAATAAATCTACAAAAGCGATGCTGAAACTTTACAGATCGGATATCGCTGCCAAATTTCAACCCGATATTTATGCGACTGTTATTGATAAAAAATTCAAGGGAAATATCGATAAGTACGTAGATGATATGTTTTCCAAGTCAATATTTGCCAGATGAATCAAAGATGATGGAATTTCTTGATAAG
Organism: uncultured Bacteroidales bacterium; assembly: GCA_963843635.1. GTDB lineage: Bacteria > Bacteroidota > Bacteroidia > Bacteroidales > VadinHA17 > LD21. The sequence goes on from CAWJLF010000006.1 coordinate 268,110, forward strand.
CCCAGCCTTAAGAAACTTGAAAACGATCCTGTTTATATTGCTGCTTTATCATTCTATAAGACTTTAATTGCATTATCGGCGGATGAGAGTCAGTTTGATACCAACCTGAATAAAGGACGGAGACTATGGATTGCTGCACTCATGGAAATGGTGCCTGATAAAACACTGTATCCTGACGCAAACTTTACTATGCGTCTGAGCTATGGAACAATTCAGGATTATGATCCGAGAGATGGTGTAACATACAAGTATTATACAACATTGCAGGGTGTTGTTGATAAATATAAGCCTGGTGACTATGAATTTGATCTGCCACAGCGTCTTATTGACCTTAATAATAAGAAGGAATATGGAAGATATGGTTCCTCAAAAGGATATATGCCTGTATGTTTTCTGACTACCAATGATATCACCGGGGGAAATTCCGGAAGTCCCGTTATGAATGGCAACGGTGAACTAATTGGCCTGGCCTTCGACGGTAACTGGGAATCGATGAGCGGCGATATTGCATATGAGCCTGAACTGCAGAGAACAATAGTTGTCGATATCAGGTATGTTCTTTGGATCATGGATATATATGCTGGTGCAAAAAATCTTGTTGATGAAATGACAATAGTCCAGTAACAACATACCAAGAACTTGAATTATTCTATAATAAATCATGTAAAAGGAATTGCCTTTTAGTAATCCTCTGATATCAGAGAGGCTGTAAAAGAAGAAGGATATTATAAAAGCAAAGGTAACCTAAATGAATACAGCCTTTGCGACTCCGCCGGATGAATAGCCTTAACGGACTCGCGGGCGGACTTTTTTACGGAGCTGTCTCCAGGCAATTGACTTCCTGATATGCCCCTCTTCTTTCATTGAATAATTACCAGTCAAAAGAGTGATTGTTACGGGGAAGCTTCAGGCCAGGATGTTCATGAAGAATTTAACATTTTTCATATATCTTTGAGGCAAATATTTTGTTATGCATTTGAGTCTGATCCAGATCTTCGCCTCATTTATGGTATTTATTCGCAATAATCGACATTCCCGGTTCAATACCAATTATACTTGATATTAAAGCTAAGACAGGGGATATTGAACCGGGGAAAACCACTCTCGTCGCTCTTGGGAATATTCATGGCATTTCTGTTCATCGGAAGTCCTTTGCTTAATGTATTTGGTATTGATGTATCATCTTTTGCCATTGCCGGATCATTTATAATCTTCCTCATCGGCATAGAGATGGTTCTGGGCATAGAGATATTTCAAACACACTTCTTCAGGAGGCGGATCAATAGTACCAATTGCGTTTCCCCTCATAGCCGGTGCAGGATCAATCACAACAATTCTCTCACTTCGAGCTGAGTATGAAACACTATAATATCCTGATAGCGCTCATCCTAAACATGGTAATAGTATTTTTTGTCCTGCAGGATGACTGCAGTTTTTGAACGTTTACTTGGTGACGCAGGACTTGAGATACTGAAGAAAGTATTTGGCATCATCCTGTCTGTCCATCGCAATTAAATTATTCATTTCCAATACAGGTATTGTTCTTCCACATGTCAAATGAGATAACAATATATACCGATGGAGCATCCAGGGGTAATCCCGGTCCAGGGGGTTATGGTGTTGTACTCAATATGGCAGACACAGGCTGGAGAAATCTCAGGGATTCAGGCTGACAACGAATAACCGGATGGAATTGCTTGCTGTTATTACAGGACTGGAAGCACTGAAAAACAAGGAAGTAACGCGATTATATATACCGATTCAAAATATGTTGCCGATTCAGTTGAAAAAGGATGGGTCTTTCCAGTGGGAATCAAAAACTATTCAGAAAAGAAGAAGAATGCGGACCTCTGGACCAGGTTCCTGAAGGTATACAGGGACCATAACGTAAGGTTCAAATGGATAAAAGGCCATAATAATAATGCTGAAAATGAGATTTGTGACAGAATGGCCGTCAATGCCAGCTTCAGCTAATAGCTGGAAGAGGACAAGGGTTATACTCGGAGAAGAGAGCAATTATTGTTTTAAATGCCTGGTACTTTACATCGAATTCACTTGATATTAATAAAATAATATTGCAATTTTGTAAAAAGCCATTGCATGCAAAAGCTTTACATCAGCCTACTAAAACAACTCCGGAGATCAAGTTTTCACCTGAAGAAAATATCTTTCTCATACGTGGAGTATCATTCCCCGGAGGATGTAAGAGCAATGTATTATCCTGTTATTGACTGGGTAAAGCTATTTGTAGACGACCTTATCCATTTTGGCCCCGGACAGTATTCCAACCAGTTTCCTCTTACTTTCACGACAGAACTTGATTACTTTAATTCATCTTCTGCAAAGTTCCTGTATGACATTTTCATGGAGCTTAAGAGACTGCTGGCAGTTGGCATCCCTGCCGTGGTGCAATGGATCTATGAAGAAGGCGATATCAGATGCAAAGGAGGCCGGAAATGATATTGCCCTACTACTGGACATGGAGTTCATATATGTCCCTCATAAAAATAACTAATGATGAGAGGACAAAAGGAACTTTATGATCTTCTCGAAAGGCTTTCAATTCAGTACGAATATCACGAACACCCTCCGCTAGCCACAATCGAAGAAGCAATAATTCATTGGAGAGACTTTAATTCCGGAAGGTGTAAGAATATTTTTCTGCAGGAATCATAAGGGTGACAGCCACTATCTGGTAATACTTGAGCATCTTGGCACAACTGAATATTCACGATCTTGAGAAGAGACTAAGGCAGGGAAAACTGACATTTGCTTCAGACAAACGTCTCATGAAATATCTTGGAGTTACACCCGGCTCTGTTTCTCCCTTTGGATCTGATAAATGATAGAGAGAAACATGTTCACCTTTTTATTGACGAGAAATTAGGGAATATGACCGATTGCCTTCCATCCGAATTTAAATACAGCCTCTCTGGTAATATCCCGGTCGGACTTCATGCGATTTCTTGATCATAGCGGCAATTCATATGAATTTATAAATCTTTATGACTAGGGGAATCACCTTAATAACCTGTCATTAATACTAAACCACTACAAATATCAGTTATAAATTTTGATGATTATTGCATCAAATTTCTAATTAAACGTCATTAAGCAAAAATCACTAAAACCCGAATCATATATGAAGAGAACTTTTATTATTATTTTGCTGCTCTTTTTAGCATTACAGATCAGCTTTAGTCAGACTTCCGTAAGGAAACAATATACAGCCACAAGGATCACGGCCCCTCCTGTAATTAACGGGATTCTTGATGATGAAGCATGGGAGTCAGGGACCTGGCTGATGATTTTATCCAACACGAACCATATAACGGCAGACCAGCCTCACAAAGGACTGATTTTAAAATACTTTTCGATGAGGATAACCTGTATGTAGCAATTAAAGCATATGACACAAGTCCGGATAGTATCGTCAATCGTCTTACGCGGCGTGACGATACTGACGGTGATCTGGTGGGAATAATTCTTGACAGTTTTCATGACCTCAGGACAGGTTTCCTTTTTGGTGTAAGCTCAGCAGGTGTCAAGTTTGACCAGATGTTTACCGGTGACGGTGAGAATGAGGATTCATCATGGGATCCGAACTGGTGGGTCCAGACTTCAATGAACAGTGAAGGATGGGTTGCCGAGATGAAGATCCCATTCAGCCAGGTAAGGTTTGAAAAAAACTCAGGTGATGTCTGGGGACTTGAGATAGCAAGGATTCTTTACAGGAAAAATGAGACTGACTTCTGGCAACATATTCCCAAAGATGCTCCCGGATTGGTGCACCTCTTCGGTGAACTTAAAGGACTGGAGCAGATCAAACCAAGGAAAATATTCGACATAACACCTTATGCTGTTGGTAAAAACGGAGACTTTTCAGGCAGACCCAGAAAATCCTTTCCTCTCAAAAGGGAAACTGTCAAAGCTCAATGGTGGCATCGATGCCAAAATAGGTGTTACCAATAACATGACAATGGACCTTACTATTAATCCTGATTTCGGTCAGGTTGAAGCTGACCCTTCAGAAGTCAATCTCTCTGCGTATGAAACATTCTTTAGTGAGAAAACGACCCTTTTTCATAGAAGGTAACAATATTACAAATTTTGGCCTGGGTATAGGGGATGGCGGTATTGGAAATGATAACCTGTTCTATTCAAGGAGAATTGGCAGAAGGCCCCAGGGTTATCCTGATCTGAAAGACGGCTGGTATGCAGATGTACCCACCAGTACGGCAATTCTCGGAGCAGCCAAACTCACCGGGAAAACCCAGAAAGGTCTTTCGATAGGGATTGTTGAAGCAGTTACTGCAGAAGAAAGAGCCAGGATAGACACCGTGGGAGGAAGAACTTATCAGACTGTGGAACCGCTGACTAATTATTTTGTCGGACGTGTACAGAAAGATATTAATGATGGAAAGACGTTAATCGGTGGAATTTTTACAAGCACCAACAGGGATCTGGATCCTGTCCAGAGCGACTATCTGCACAAAGCTGCTTATACAGGCGGAGTTGATTTTACACAGTATTTTAAGGATAAAGACTGGATGTTCAACCTGAATACCGCATTCAGCCTGGTCCAGGGATCAAAAAAAGCCATTGAGAATACGCAGGAATCATCAGCCCGCTATTTTCAGCGTCCTGATAATACATATGCCAGATTTGACACTAACCGTACATCACTGGGAGGATCAGGAGGAAGGATGCAGATAATGAAACTTAACGGGCACTGGAATTTTATGAGTGCCACTTTATGGAAAACGCCTGGATTCGAGACTAATGACCTGGGATACATACGTGAAGCTGACCAGATCATTTCAGTCCTGTGGGCCGGATATAACCAGTGGGAACCTAAAGGCATATACAACAGGTTTAATCTTAACTCAGACTTCTATGCATCCTATAATTTTGGGGGTGACTGGACCGGTGGAGGATATGAATGGAATGCAAGTATGACTTTCAAAAACCAGTGGCAGGCATGGACGGGAGGCAATATCAGTACATCTTCACTTTCAACCGGGATGCTGAGAGGAGGACCAATGATGAAAATGCCCGGAAACACCAGTGCACGGTTAGGATTTTCTTCCGATTTCCGTAAGAAACTGAATTTTAATCTGTATGCTAACGGTTCCTGGGGTCACGAAAATTACTCGGAAAACCTGAATACAGGGTTAAATATTACTTATAAGCCAACTAACTGGCTTTCAATTACATTAAACCCTTCATTGTCAAAGTCATTTAATGAACTTCAATACGTCACCCAAACCGATTATAATGGATCTGACAGATATGTATTTGCCAGTATCGATCAGCGGGTTCTGAGTTCTTCTCTGAGGATAAACCTTAATCTCAAGTCCAAACCTTACTTTCCAGTATTGGGGACAACCATTCGTAGCCAGCGGAAGATACTATGATCATAAATACATCTCCCAGCCTATGGCCCAGCAATATGGTGACAGATTCGTTGTATACTCACCGCAACAGATAAGCCTGGTTGACGATCAGTATCTTATTGATGAAAATATTGACGGTATTAACGATTACAGCTTCGACAGGAGTGATTTCAATGTTCAGGAATTTCTGTCAAACCTGGTAATAAGATGGGAATATAACCCGGGTTCTACTCTTTATCTTGTCTGGAGTCAGACCAGGAGTGGCTATAATAACTCAGGCGTAATGGATTTTGCCAATGACCTGGGTGATCTCTTTAGCAAAAATAATGATAAACCACATAATATATTTCTTATCAAATTCAGCTATCGCTTTGGACTGAACTAGGATTTCGGTTAATCATTTTATTATTTTATGTAAAGGGGGGTTGCAAATTACAACACCCCTTTACATTTTAAATACCCGGGCTTTTATTGTATACTCAATGATTTTGACTTTCTTTGGACGGATAACTATTAAATATTTTGTTGATGAAAATAAAAATATTATCTGCAGCAGTTTGTTTATTCCTTTCTACATCAGTTCTTGCCCAAACCAATCAAGCTTACAGGATCTTTACTGGTGAAGGGAAAAAATCTCATTACGAGAATATAATAAAAGATGCACTTAAAAGTGATGTTCTTTTCTTTGGAGAATTGCACGATAATCCTATTGCTCACTGGCTCGAGCTTGAAATAACAAAGAGCCTTTTTGCTGAAAAAGGAAAAGATCTTGTTCTCGCTGCTGAAATGTTCGAATCCGACAACCAGATCCTTATAGACGAATATTTTGGAGGTATAATAAAGGAATCTTCTTTTGAGAGCGAAGTGAGGAAATGGAAAAACTATGACACGGACTATAAACCTCTTCTAAATTTTGCAAAGGACAAGGGACTAAGATTCGTTGCCTCAAACATACCTCGCCGGTATGCATCTGTTGTCGCGGGCGGTGGTTTTGAAGCCCTTGATAAGGTCTCACCTGAAGGATTGAAATATATTGCACCCCTGCCAATTGAATATGATCCTGAGCTCCCATGTTATAAAGATATGTTATCAATGGGCGGCGGAGGCATGGCTCATGGCGGAGTTAATCTCCCAAAAGCCCAGGCAATAAAGGACGCTACAATGGCAAAATCAATTGCTGATAACTGGCATAAAGGTCAGATGGTCATCCATTTCAATGGCAGCTATCACTCCGACAGACATATGGGAATAATTTGGTACCTCAACAAATACAGTCCTTCAGCGAAAGTAATCACGATTTCAACTGTTCTCCAGGATAACCTGGCAAAACTGGATTCAGCTAATATGAACCAGGCTGATTTTGTTATAGTTGTTCCTTCAGATATGACAAGAACTTACAGGTAATAAAAAAAGACGCTAGACCTTAGACTCAGGGCAGAATAATAATATATTTGCCAGGATTATCAATAGCATCCACCGGCCATATCCTTATGTGATTCAACTTCACATCCTCCGTATTAAATAATTAATACTACAAGCCCGGAGGCATACAGGCTCTGTTATCCTATATTAACAGTAATATAAGGTATCCTAAAGAAGCTCAGAACAATCATATTCAAGGTATATTAACCCCCGGCGTTAATGATAATCCGTGGTTTTAACTTATTCAGATGTTTGTAATTTATCAATCTCGGAAAATAAAGCCCTGAAACATTTTGCAGGAGTATTTGCATCTGTCTCAGGTTGTCGCCCATAAAAGCTATCAAGAAACTGACCTGCGCCTGACCAGACGGTCTGTACCAGACCCATGTACCTGTCTTTAGCCACCTTTGTGGCACTTTTACGGAATCTGACCATATCTCTGGCCTGTAAGACTGCATTTCCTGGATTTCTCCAGGGGCAGGTTACAACGCTAAGACCTTTCATCGCAAAATATACAGGGGTCTGATCAGGGCGTTCATAATGCCAGTCGCATATAATTACATCCTTCGGTATCATATCAATTGCCCGGTAAGTGTTATTATAACTTGCTTCCCACTCTCCCAGTCCTGTAGTCTTTCCATCCAGAAGCCGGTCACCCCATATCCAGAGTTTTCTGCCATTCAGTGCAAGATGGTCGCGAATAGTCCGGACTTCTCCTGCAAACAATTCTGATTTATCCCGCCCTGAACAGAGAGGACATTGTGCCTCACCAATATAAAAAACCTCATCCATGCCTGCATGGAAGGCATCAGCTTCAAATGCATCACATATCTCATCAATTATCGCAAAGACCACCTTATGAACATCAGGATGAAGAGGGCAGTAACTTTTACAGTATAATCCATCGGCATTAGGCCATACATATTTTTCCGGCATCTTAATAAGGGGTGTTTCATCAAACTGTGGATAGACTCTTAACAGATTACCAACCTTACCTGCCCATGATTGATGGCCCAGCAGATTCACCTGTGGGATGACCCTTATATTATTCTTTTTGCAAACATCAACAATCTTCTTTACTTCCCTTTTTGACAGGGCATCAGAATCTTTGAGTTCGGGATGACTTTCATACTGGTAATTATAATCAACTCTTAGTATAAGAGTGTTAAGTGAACGTGGTGCAAGTTCCTCGTTAATAAATTTGACAAACTCATCAACATCTTTTGGCAGGGGAGCTGCAATGCATAAGCCACGAACAGGAAGGACATTATCAGGTGAAGGACTATCAGTTGCAACAAGCTGGGAATACCCGATACAACTTAAAGCGGAAAGAAAAAGGATCAGGATGTGTTTCATAAATAAATCATTTAAACTTTAAAAAATCAGGAGATCAATTAACTGGTCGCCTGGATCTGTTACTCATAAAGTGATGCATTAAGGTAAAATGGATAATAAACCTTTGCTGTTAAAGTTATTAAATAAATTATTATGTTGCCTTTTCATAGCAGAAAGATTCCTTATTTGTGACCTTTGCAAGTTATCATTTGCAGTAATGGGAATTCTATTTACCTTAGGGATGATTTTTCATAATACAGAAAAACTTTTATAACATTCACATATTAATATCATTATTGAATTATTTAAAAAATGAAAAAGACTATTTTAACTATTGCAGCTTTAGCTTTCTGTTCACTTACTCTAAATGTATTGGGACAGAACAAGGACAAAGCAGTGTTCATCATCTCAAAGCCGGGTTTTTATCAAAACTCGATACTCCGCGATGACAGAATGGTAAAAGAAAGAACTGAACCAGTTAAAGTCAGAAAATACCTGGCTGTTGATCTTTCCAATGAGACATTACCGAATAAGGTTGATCTTTATAAGGATCAACAGTGGAGGAATCCTCCAATTTCACAGGGTAATACAGGTACCTGCTGGTGTTTCAGTACAACATCATTCCTTGAATCTGAAATTTACAGGATCAATAAGACAAAAGTTAAGCTTTCGGAGATGTACACTGTATACTGGGAATATGTTGAGAAAGCGACCCGTTATGTACAAGAAAGAGGTAATTCCAATTTTGATGAAGGATCGGAAGCAAATGCTGTCACAAGGATCATGAAAAAGTATGGTGCAGTGCCTGAAGATTCGTATACAGGACTCATTAACGGACGAAAATATCATAACCATGCTGATATGGTTAAGGAAATGAAAGATTACCTGGCTTCTGTAAAATCAACATCATCGTGGGACGAGGATGCCGTAATAGCTACTATCAAATCCATTATGAACCATTATATGGGTGTTCCGCCGAAAGAAGTTACTGTGAATGGGAAAACCTATTCCCCACTGCAATATCTTAATGATGTTCTGAAGCTAAATACCGATGATTACGTGGATATACTGTCATATATGCAGGAGCCGTTTTATAAAAACGTTGAATATACGGTAGCCGACAACTGGTGGCACGATTCAACTTATTATAATGTCCCATTAGCAGATTACATGAATGCATTTAAAAATGCGGTCAGGAAAGGCTATACTGTATGTATAGGAGGTGACGTTTCGGAACCCGGATTTGACCGTGTTACACAATGTGCCATTATTCCTGATTTCGATATCCCTGCAGCTTATATTAATGATGATGCTCGTCAGTTCAGGTTCTCAAATCATACAACAACAGATGACCACGGGATGCACCTGGTAGGTTACCTTGTAAAGAACGGGCAGGACTGGTACCTGGTCAAAGACTCAGGGTCCGGTTCCAGGAACAATGATCCTAAAGCGAAGGAATTCGGTTATTATTTCTTTTCAGAAAACTATGTTAAGCTGAAAATAATGGATTTCATGGTACATAAGGATGCTGTCAAAGATCTGCTTCAGAAGTTTTAAATAAAGATACTTCAACTTTTTTCAACCCTGTTCGTGCAATAACATGAACGGGGTTTTTATTATTTCAGGTCATTTCATTAATTCTTCCCTTGCAGATTTTAATTCCTCAAGTTGTTCTGCAGATGGCTCCGGGTATGACATCTTGAGTTCTTTAAGCGTATCAAGCATTATCTGTGAGACAATAAGCCTTGCATTTTTTTTGTCATCTGCAGGGACAATATACCAGGGGGAATTCTTAGTGCTTGTCTCATTAAGGCATTCTTCAAAGGCTGTCATATAATGATCCCAGAATTGTCGCTCCTTAATATCCGCCCCGCTGAATTTCCAGTTTTTTTCAGAATCATCGATACGTTCAAGAAACCTGTTTTTCTGCTCTTCTTTTGATAGGTGAAGGAAAACCTTAACTACTCTAGTGCCATTATTAAAAAGATGTTCTTCCAGGTCAGCAATTGAACGATACCTGTTTTTCCATATAGATTTCTTTTCTGCAATTTCTTCAGGTAACAGCTGATTATGAAGGATATCAGGATGAACCCGGACAACAAGGACTTCTTCATAATAAGACCTGTTGAATATCCCTATCCGTCCGCGTTCAGGAAGATGTTTATTTGTTCGCCAGAGGAAATCGTGATCCAGTTCCTCAGAGCTGGGTTGCTTGAAACTGAAGACCTGGCAGCCCTGTGGATTGACACCCGACATGACATGTCTGATAATACCATCCTTGCCAGCAGCATCCATACCCTGGAGAATGAGAAGAAGGGCATACCGGTTTGAGGCATAGTGCAGGTTCTGCAACGAGGTTAATTCCTTAACATGTGCTTTAAGAATTTTTTTGTATCCCTTTTTTGTCTTAAAAAATGGTTCAATTACTGTAGGTTTTTTCTTAATTTCTGCTTTAACACCCTGTTGAACCTTGAAATCTTTTGATTTAATTTTCATTATTATAATGTTTTTGATTAACCTTTTCTAAACGAATATAAATTTAGTTCTAATTTCCATACGCGACAACATGGATAAGTAATTAGCCACTTGACCGGATCGAAAAAAAAATTGTTTTTAATTATATCTCAATTTAACTTTGATATGATAATTTTTATAAGCTAACAGCAACAACTTTTATATTGTTCAGCGATGAAGAAGAAATACAATATAGAGTCAATTATCTCATAACATTTCAAAATATACAAGTAGTAGCTGGAAAACTAAAGAGTCAGTAAAATTTAAACAATCAGGGTATCTTAATATAGTTTACATGTACTTTCAAAACCGATGAAAGTAATTTGCCCTTTTCAAGAATATCTTCATCTTCATCATTGTAATACCAGTTAATTATGAACTTATTATTATTATTATTCAGATGAACATGTATAATTTTATGAATGATATCAATTAAGTACTTAGTACCAACACTATTAATATATTCCAGACTGATTTCAATACTGGTAATTTCAGCAGGATTAAGAAAATATTCAAAGATCCATTCCTCAATTAGATTAAAGAAGCGCTCTGCATTTTCAGGAATTAACCTACCTGTTAATCTAATAGTCCCTTTCGGGTCAAGAATGACCTCCGGAGTGTTTTTTGTGGGTGATATTATTTGCTGATTTTTACTCAAAGTATTACTTCTATAGAAATTGTTTGCTGATAAAAATATATCCAAACGATGGGTATATTTTCAACGTTATAATTTTTTATGGTATCCATCAATTAATCATACAATTTGACTTTTCGACATAAATTGGCAAACTAAATTTAAAATCACTCCCTTTACCTACTTCACTTTCTACCCATATTTTACCACTATGCTTTTCTACAAACTCTTTACAGAGTAGTAATCCTAACCCTGTTCCTGTTTCACCTGCTGTACCATTTGTGTTTAGAACTTCCGATATATCAAAGAGTTTTGACAAATTCTCATGTTCAATTCCTATACCGTTATCAGAAACCGATACTGTAATATTTGAATCAGTTCGTTCAGCAGAAATATTTATTGTGCCACCTTTATTTGTAAATTTTAGTGCATTCGAAACGAGGTTAAGTAATATGGTTTTAAACATGTCGATATCAGCATATACTTTGATTTGGTCCGCATTCGTAGAAGAAATTGTTATGCCTTTTGAATATGCACTTGGATTAAGAACTTCAAGTAAATCGCTTAGAATATCTCCTAAAGCAAATTCATGTGGCTGATAAGAAATGGTACCTCGTTTCGCTCTTGCCCACATCAGTATGTCATCCAGTAATTTATTTGTGATTATTGCCGATGTATTAATAATCTTAGCAATTTCTTCAATTTCTTCTGTATTGAGACTGTTAATCTCGCCAGCTAGCATTTCAGATAATCCAAGAATGTTGCTAAATGGATTTTTTAAATCGTGTCCGAGAATAGATATAAAGCGGTCTTTGTCTGCATTTAGCTGAACCAATCTTTCACCAATTTCTCTTAGTTCTTTTTCCGCCTTCTTGTTCTCATTGATATTAACCATGATAATTTTGCAGAACTCATTATTCCTATCATATAATCCTGTAAGCTTAACCCAGAGTTGTTCTCCTGTAGCTTTTCCAATCAGAGACACTTCACAACTTTCTTCATTTTCCGTTTCAAATGCTCTATCGAGAAAACGATTAAAAATTGTTCTTGTATCCTCAGACACATAAAATCTGAATATGTTATTTAATAATCTCTGCCGTTCTTCCCCTAGCACATTTGCCCCTTTGAGATTTAACTCCACTATTTTGCCTTCTCTGGAAAGTGTAAAATAACCCGATGGTGCAAAATCATATAATTCAGTATATTTCTTGACAGCAATCTCTGCTTCTTCATTTGCCCTCATGAGTTCTTCATTCTGCATTTCCAATTCAATCTGGTGCACCTGAAGCTCGTGAATAAGTTTCTGAGTGTCAGCTTCTGTACTGATAGAAATTGACTCAAAGGACTTTTTTTTCAATAACTCTTCTGCCTTTTGACGAAGCATTTCAGCTTTTGACATATTCGTTTGTTCCTTGTTTATTATTTGAGTAAATTATTTTCACGAAGAATATTAATAGTGCTATTTAATTCGAATTCTAACTTTTTGGCAGTAGAAATATCAATAAATGTTATCACCAAACCTTCGATTTTATCGTCCATTGTGCGATATGGCATTATTCGAACCTTATACCACCTGTTGTCAACAGTTGAAATATCACTTTCTTTCAATATCAGTGTACGTAAAACTTCCCTGGCATGGTCGGCCATTTCGGGATACAGCAAATCGGAACCCACTTCAGTGAAAGGTCTGCCTATATCTGAATCTCTCAGTTTAATTATCTTAGTCATATGGTCGGTAAACCTTCGGATGTTCAATTCTTTATCAATAAACAGGGTCGCAATGTCAGTACTGTTTAGAAGGTTCTTCATGTCGTTATTAGCATCCATAAAGTCAGCCACCTTGCTTTGTAACTCAATATTTACAGTTTGTAGTTCTTCATTCAGACTTTGCATTTCTTCCTTCGAAGTAGTGAGTTCTTCATTAGTGGATTGTAGCTCTTCATTTGTAGATTGTAACTCCTCGTTAGTTGATTTTAACTCTTCCTGCGAAGTCTGCATTTCTTCTCGTGTATTTTGTAATTCTTCAAATGTTCGCTTTAATTCCAGTTCAATTTCATGTTCATGGTCATTTAACACTTGTTTTCCGGTTTTTGAATTTTTATTTATAGGTATTGGAGGAACAGGTACATCTTTAAAAACAATAATTATTGTTCCTCTGAATTCAATTGGCTTATCAATGGATTGAATAGTGACATCCACTGACTGGGAATTTCCATTGTCTTCGATTCTTATGTTTTGTATTGTTATTGGAACATAATTATGTTTCGCTTTTCGAACAGCACCTAATAGTACGTTACGCAAACCAGCACGCGCCATTGCATATATGTTCATGCTGGCTTTACCTGCGGCAGGTTCTAAGTATTTTCCTGTTTTTCCTGTTATATACAAAATTTCTCCATCCTGATTTATTATAACACTTGCAGGTGCAAAACGTTGGAGCAATAACTGGTCAGCAAAAGATTGAATATTCTGAGTGACTTTTACAGGGGTGGCGGAATCTTGTTTTAAATTAATTATTCGGGACCTCGTGTTTGGAAATTCCAATCTGTCAACCTCAAATTGTTTTACAGAGCGTTTGTAGAGTTTATATTTCTTATCAATCACATTAAATAATTCATCTTTTGTGTTTATGCTTTCAGCACTTCCAAGAAGCATCAGACCTCCAGGATTGAGACTGTAATAAAATAAATTCATCAATTTGGTTTGTAAGTCAGACTCCATGTATATCAATAAATTACGACAGGATAAGAAATCTAATTTGGTGAAGGGTGGGTCTTTTATTACATCATGTGGAGCAAAGACAATCATTTCTCGTATGGATGCATTGACAATATATGAGGTTTCGCTGGCCGTGAAAAATTTAGAAAGCCGTTCGGAAGATACATCGGTAACAATATTTGAACTATAAACTCCTTTTCTCGCTATATTAATAGCATCTTTATCTATATCAGTTGCAAAAATCTGTAGAGATAAATTCTTATTTATTTTTTCAAAGGCTTCTCTAAAAACAATTGCAAATGAATAGGCCTCTTCACCGGTTGAACATCCTGCAATCCATACCCGCATAACATATCCGCTTGGCAACTCCTTAAACAAATCGGGGAAAACCTGCTCTTTTAACTTATCCCATACAACAACATCTCGAAAAAAATTAGTTACACCTATTAATAGCTCTTTGAAAAGTATATCAACCTCACCGGGATTTTCCTGTAAAAATCGGACATAGTTGGCTATTTTACCTAACTGATGAATTCCCATGCGCCTTTCAATGCGTCTTAATAGGGTAGTCTTCTTATAATTAGAAAAATCATGCCCGGTATGTGTTCGAATAAGTATTACTATTTTCTCAATGCTTGTATTATTCTTTTCATCTATGACAATCTCCTTTGCATTTATAGGGCTATATTTTAAAAGAGAAATAAGTTTAGACGGTATATCTTTGGCGTCAGCAATAATATCAACAGGGACAGCATTTAAGGCACTATTTGGCATACCTGTAAACTTTGAGCCTGATGGGTCCTGTACAGCTACTATCCCATTTTTTTCTTTTATAGCTTTTAAACCCAAACTGCCATCAGAACCCATACCAGACAGAATGATGCCAATGCTTTTTCCCTGTTGGTCATCTGCCAGCGAACGGAAAAAGATATCAATTGGAAGTCTCAATCCCCTAAGTTCAGTTGGCTCAAATAAATGCAAATAGCCATTTAAAATCGACATGCTTTTATTGGGTGGAATCACATAGACATGGTCTGGGATCATTTGTAAATGGTCAGTCACCTGAAGCACCTTCATTTCTGTTGCGCGCTGAAGGAGTTCAGGCATAATGCCAACATGGGTTGGGTCAAGATGCTGTATAACCACGAATGCCATACCAGTATCCTTAGGCATACCCGAAAAAAACTGTTCAAGAGCTTCCAGACCACCAGCCGATGCGCCTATGCCAACAACAGGAAAACTAAGTTGAGTTGAAAATTTTTGTTTTGTGGGTTTTGCAATACCTGTTTCTTTTTTCACCTTTTCAGTATTTTTTTACGATATTATAATTCCTCTCTATAATTATTCTAAATCAGGATATATTTATCAGTATGATTATGAAAATGTTGATTAGTTATGATTTACTTTTCATGCTATAAGGTTTTGTTTAATCTTTCCGCTTTTTTAGGACTAAAAACTTTGTTAAAGTTTAATTAACGGATTTGTGCATAAGCACTTTTCTTGAAGATGAGAAGCACTGGTTAATTAAAACACACTTTAAATTAATAAAGAAAGGCAATAATTAACCCGTATTCAGTTTGTTACAATACAAAGTTAAGAAATTAAGACGACATATATTTATTTATTATTCACTATCCCCAGTGTCCGGTTAAGGATGGTTTAAAACAATGATCCCCCCTTTCAATGTGACCCTTCAGGAAGAAGGCAATTATCATCGATTGTACATCACCCATCCCTTTCTTAAAGGCCGATTTAAAAAGAGAATTGGAAATGGGAAGCCTGAAGATCTGGAAAAGATTCGGACTCATCTAACTGTTGTCATTTGGGTGGGTCTCAGATGGTAATGCATGCATAATCTTTATATTGAATTTGATAATTTCTATCTTTACAATAATTCAATCAACCGGAGTAAATCTCATCATTGAAAAAAATGAACTCACTTTTCGAATATACTTCATCTCTTAGTGATGAAACTAAATGGCATGGTGATCATAATGAAAATAGCAGAAATTTAATTCTTAAAGCGGGCCGTTTATCAATGGTTTATGAGTATGGAAGTCTCCGCTATATTTCATTTGGGAATCGTGAAGTTATTCGGATGATTTACTCTGCTGTACGCGACACAGAATGGCATACAATAAAACCAATAATTTCGCAAGAAGAAATTGTTCTGCATCCGGACTCTTTCAGAATTATATACAGATGTCAATACATATCGGGAGAGATAAATTTTTCGGCTCACTTTACAATTGAGGGCAGTCATGACAATTCATTGATTATCAGCCTTGAAGGGAAAGCAATGAAGACATTTGAAAAAAACCGGATTGGATTTTGTGTCTTGCATCCTGTGGAAAATTGCGCCAGTGAAAGTTGCATAATCAGGCATAATAATGATGATCTGGAAACTTCAGAATTCCCGCAAATTATCAGCCCTTATCAGCCATTCAGAGCTATAAAGTCAATGAAATGGAAAATTGCTGATCATAATTGTATTCTTGATTTTTATGGGGATGTTTTTGAAACGGAAGATCAACGGAACTGGACAGATGCATCATATAAAACATACTGCACACCACTTAATCGTCCATTCCCGGTAAAGCTTCATAAAGGTGAAAAGATAAATCAGAAAATTAAATTAAAAGTTGAGGGGAACTTTGCACTGGAAAAAGAAGGTAACGATCAATTAGTAATAACTATCCATCCTGAAAAGATCCTCGAAATACCAGCTATAGGAATTGGCCGGTCAACCCGACAAGAACATTTATCTAAAAAAGAAATCCAAAATCTTAAATACCTGAGATTCGATCATTACCGCGTTGATATCTTCTTATTCAGATCTGACTGGAGGTCTAATGCTAAACTTGCAGCCAATGAAGCAAGCAGGTTAGGATATCCGTTGGAATATGCACTATTTTTCGATGATGCAGCAGTATTTCAAGCTACTGAGTTTATTGAATGGATAAACGCTACACGCCCAGACATAGCTCTGATTATTTTATTTCATAAAACACAACCATCAACTCCTGATATACTCACAGATAAAGTAGCTCCTCTACTCAAAGAAGCATTCCCAGGTCTTAAGATCGGTTGTGGGACAAATGCAAATTTTGCCCAATTGAACAGGAACAGACCTGAGTCAATTCATAACGATTATATATGTTATTCCATTCATCCCCAGGAACATGCTTCTGATAATACAACTCTGGTTGAAAACCTTCAGGCACAGGGATACACAGTGGAAAGCGCCATGCAGTTTGCAAATGGCAAGGAAATTTGGATTTCACCTGTTAACATTCAACGCAGGTTTAATGCCAATATCGAAAACTACGAACATCCATCGACAGGTGTTGAGATTCCTGCACAGGCAGATAGCCGGCTTATGTCGCTGTTTGGTGCCTGCTGGACAGTCGGAAGCCTTAAGTATCTTAGTGAAGCAGGTGCAAAAGGGGTGACATATTTTGAAACAATTGGCGAAAGAGGTATTATTCAGGGTGATTTGCCTTCACGTTGGCCTGAAGAATTTAAATCAACTGATGGGATGATATTTCCAATATATTTTGTTTTCAAGTATCTTCTCAAAAACAAATTATTTAAAGTGATCAAGAGTGAATGTTCTCATCCACTAAAAGTTGAAAGTTTTATCCTTTCTGATGGGAAACAGGTAAGATTAATCCTAACAAATTATACCTCTTTTCAACAACAAGTCAATATAGATGGCTGTTCCGGTGGATTCACAATAAAGCAGTTATGCTCCGAAACATTTGCACCTGCAGTAAGTGACATTAACTGGATCGAAAAAACAACTCCTGTAACGGTTGGCCCTGGTGAACATCTGGTATTAAGACCATTTTCTGTGAGCTTTGTTGATGGATGGCTCAAAATTTAGGATATTTGTAATCAGATAAACAATTTTTTAATGGCTTTTAGCATTAAAATCAGTAGTAAATCCAGTACACCAAAATACGAGCAGCTTGTTAATGAGATCATAAAGCACATTCGTGCCAAACGATTGCAGTTGGGTGACAAATTACCTTCCATTCACGAGATATGCCATAACAATGATATTTCCCGTGATACTGTTGTGATAGCTTATAACGAACTGAAATCAAGGGGACTTATAAGGCCGAAACATGGAAAAGGATTCTATGTCTCTTCGACATCTGTACTCAGCAAACTGAAGATATTCCTGCTTTTCGACGTCATGAACGGATATAAAGAGGTTCTTTACCGGTCCTTTGTAAATAGTCTGGGGCCCAATTACCAGGTGGATATCTTTTTCCACTATTACAACCTAAAAGTATTTGAGCAATTAATTAGCAACAACATTAATAAGTACGGCTATTATGTAATAATGCCTCATTTTAATGAAGATGTATCAGGTTATGTCAAAACTATTCCCAGGGAAAAGTTACTGATAATAGATAAAGATATTGAGGCCTTAGGAGAGGATCATGGGGCCATTTTTCAGAATTTTGAAAGCGATGTCTATGAGGCACTGAATAAGGCTCTTCCTTTATTAAGAAAGTATTCTGATATAAAATTCATTTCCAATAACAACTTTCAGTTTATTCCTGATGGAATGGAGCGTGGTTTTTACAAATTCTGCCTGGAGCATAAAATAAAGCATAATGTTTATGAAGACATTAAAACTTCAATGCCTTCGAAAGGTGATGCATTTTTAGTCGTCTCTGACCACGATCTTATAGAACTCCTTAAAATAAGTCTCAGCAGGAAATGGAAATTGGGAAAGGATATCGGGATCTTGTCATATGATGAAACTCCCTTGAAAGAGATTTTAGCCGGAGGTATTTCTGTTATCTCTACAAACTTCAGAAAAATGGGAGAAACCGCAGCTGATATGATCAAAAAAAGAATTTTAAAAAAAGCTGCAAATCCTTGCCTTTTCCTGGAAAGGAAATCTTTGTAATAATCTTAAAAAAATCACAAAAGATTCAGGTTCTTCATTTTGTTAAATGGCAAATTAAAATAAACAGGATTCTTGCTTATTATATCTTTTTATTTTTTAAATTTGTCATAACAGTACATAACACTCAGAATTCTGGTTTAAAGCGATATAATCATTTAATTATTAATCTTACAAAATATGGTACTGGTACAGAATTATGGATTGGCCGTATTTCTATGCGCTGTTGCAATGATTTGCTGGGGTTCATGGCAGAATACACAAAACTTAATAGGCAAAACCTGGAGATTTGAGCATTATTACTGGGATTTTTCAATCGGCATTTTACTTTTCGCGTTGCTGATGGCATTTACATTCGGCAGTATCGGCAGTGAAGGCCGTAGTTTTTTACCTGATCTTAAGCAGGCCGCTCCTGAAAATCTCATATCCGCAGCAATAGGTGGTGTTATCTGGAACGTTGGAACCTTATTGCTGGTTGCTGCCATATCTATAGCCGGGATGTCAGTAGCCTTTCCTATTGGAGGGGGAATTGGATGGACCTTTGGAATTTTAATCAATTATATCGGTAAACCCGAAGGGAACCCACTTTTCCTTTTTAGTGGTACCGCATTTATCGTATTTGCTATCTTATTAAGTATGCAATCGTATAAAAAACTTGCAACACATCAACAAAAGCCCACTTTAAAAGGGATTCTGCTGTCTTTATCTGCCGGCCTGTGTATTGCATTCTTCTATAGGTTCGTAGCTTCATCTCTCGCGACTGATTTTACACCTGCAGAGGCCGGCAAAATAAGTTCTTACACAGCAGTGGTATTTTTCTCAATAGGAGCATTAATATGTACACTCTTATTAAATCCGATATTCATGGCAAAACCGGTACAGGGAGAACCTGTTAAAATGTCAGCATGGTTCAAAGGAGGTTCAAAAGCACATTTATTGGGAATGCTGGGTGGAGCAATATGGTGCCTGGGGAACTCTGTAAGCTTTATGTCGGTAGGTGCAGCTAGTCCTGCAATTTCTTATGGACTAAGCAATTCAGCTCCTGTGGTTGCTGCATTGTGGGGAATATTTATCTGGAAAGAGTTCAAGGATGCTCCCAAAGGGACAACTTTGCTACTCAGCCTTATGTTTGTCTGTTACCTGATTGGATTAGTACTTATAGTCTATTCAAGGTTTGCTTAAATTTGAAGGTTTAGTGTAAAGAGTTAAAGTATAAAGGTTTAATCCAATATATAATTCGTATGAAACACATAGTGATAACAGCTGTTTTAATCTTTACTTTTTCAAATATCCTACTGGCACAGGAAAATACATGGCAGGGGTCTTCAGTTGATTTCTCGCATGGAAAACTAAAAGTCTCCGAAAACAAACGATTTCTGGTTTTTGAAGACGGTACTCCATTTTTCTATCTGGGTGATACCGGATGGGAACTGTTTCACCGTCTGAATAAAGACGAAACAGAAAAGTACATTGAGAACCGCCGGGCTAAAGGATTTACGGTAATTCAGGCAGTCGCTCTTGCTGAACTCGATGGATTGAATACCCCTAACGCAGAAGGCAATAAACCATTAATTGATGATGATCCGCTTAAACCTAATGAAGCCTATTTTACACATGTCGACTGGGTAATAAAAAAAGCAAAGGAAAAAGGAATCTTTATCGGATTACTACCCACATGGGGTGATAAGGTGGACAAGAAATGGGGTGTTGGTCCTGTGATCTTTAACAAAGAAAATGCATTCAAATATGGTCAATGGATAGGTAACAGATATAAAGATTTTCAGAATATTATCTGGATTAATGGCGGAGATCGGGATGGTGGAGGAGATAATAAAGTTATCTGGGATGCCATCGGGGAAGGAATAAAATCGATTGATAAAAATCACCTGATGACATTTCATCCATGGGGTGAGCATAGTTCTTCAGAATGGTTTCAGGAGAGCAAATGGCTCGATTTCAATATGTGCCAGACCGGCCACGGACAACGCAGTTATTCAATTTACAAACGTATAATTGTTCGTGATTATGATCTGAAACCTGTCAAACCATGCTTCGATGGTGAGCCTCGTTATGAAGACCATCCTGCTAACTGGAACCCGGATGTGCTTGGCTGGTTCGATGATGCTGATATCCGTCAGGCTCTGTACTGGGATCTTTTCAGCGGTGGATTCGGACACACTTATGGCTGTCATCCTATATGGCAGATGCTCGCTCCAGGCCGGCAACCAGTTGGACTTGCCCGGCATAACTGGTTTGATGTTCTTGACTTACCCGGGGCATGTGATCTTATTCATGCCCGCAGATTAATGGAATCAAGGCCATTCCTTTCAAGGGTACCTGATCAGACTCTGATTGTCCCATCATATTTCCCTGAAACAGATTATGTTGTTGCGACCCGTGGAAACGGATATGCATTCGTCTATTTTCCTACAGGCTGGGCAGCTGAGATCTATCTGGATAAGCTGGGTGCTAAAACAATTAATGCTTTCTGGTTCGATCCTCGTAACGGAGAGGCTAGAATGATTGAAACCTTTCCCGGAACCGGTACCCGGAAGTTCACTCCTCCTTCCGGCGGCCGTGGTAATGACTGGATACTCGTTCTTGACGACGCTTCTAAAAATTTCAAAACTCCGGGATTATAAAAAATGCAACTGGGATTAAGTTCATATACCTATACATGGGCGGTTGGAGTGCCAGGGTCCTTACCAGTAAAGCCGTTATCCGCGTTTGACCTTGTCAGCAAAGCATTAGCTTCAGGCATAAGTCTTGTTCAGATAGCAGACAATTTACCTCTGGAAACATGGTCTGCAGAACAATTGTACGATTTATATAAGTACGCAAAAAATAACCATATTTCGATTGAAATGGGAGGTCGCGGGTTGACCATTGACCACACCTTAACATGTCTGAAAACAGCGATAGACATTCACTCCCCAATTCTAAGGATGGTTATAGACGGAGATGGCTTTAAACCAGATTTAAAGTGGATAATCGCAATAATAAAAGAACTTCTGCCAGAATTTGAATCATATAAGATTTGTCTGGCCATTGAAAACCACGACCGTTTTAAAGCTCGAGATTTTGAAAAGATTATCCAATCAGTGGGAAGTGATTGGGTTGGCATCTGCCTTGATTCGGTGAACTCTATAGGGGCAGGTGAAGGATTCGAAGAAGTCTCCAGTATCCTACTTCCTTATACAATAAACCTTCATATAAAAGATTTTACAATACGAAGAGTTTCACATAATATGGGAATTATTATCGAGGGATCACCAGCCGGAAGAGGAATGCTCAACATAAGAGACACTCTTGAGAGGCTGACTTTACTCAACCGTTGCCAAAGCGCTATCCTGGAACTATGGACCCCTCCGGAACCTAAACTTGAAGACACAATTGAAAAAGAAGAGCAATGGGCTCGTGAAAGTATTGAATATCTTAAAGAATTATTTAACGTCAGTTATTCATGAAAAAACTAAAATTTGCCGTACTGGGTTGCGGATTCTGGTCGAAATTCCAGATTGGCGCCTGGAGTGAGCTGAATGGAGTTGAACTGGTATCAGTTTACAATCGCACGCTTTCCAAAGCCCAAAAGATTGCCGAATATTTTAAGGTTCCTCATGTTTACAATGATCCTGAAGAACTTTTTAAAAATGAACAGCTTGATTTTGTTGACATTATCACTGATGTGGATACTCATGCTCTGTTTGTAGAAATGGCGATAAAGAATGGCATAAAACATATTATCTGCCAGAAACCTATGGCTCCTGATTTCGAGACTGCAAAAAGTATGGTAGCTGCATGTGCTGAGGCCGGAGCAAAACTTTATGTTCATGAGAACTACAGATGGCAGGCACCAGTCAGAAGATTCAAAGAGATAGTTGATTCAGGAGTCATAGGGAAACCATTTAAAGCACGCGTTTCCTTTCTTTCAGGATTTCCTGTTTTTGACAATCAACCATTCCTTAAAGAACTGGACCATTTTATACTTACTGATATGGGCTCACATGTTCTTGATGTATGCAGATTCCTCTTTGGAGAATGTGAATCACTGTGGTGCCAGACAAAATCGGTAAACAAAGGGATCAAAGGCGAGGATCTCGCGGTTATAATGATGGATATGAAAAATGGCATGCCGCTATATACAGAAATGTCCTATGCATCAATAATAGAACATGATATGTTTTCAACACTGAATATCCTTGTAGAAGGTGAAAAAGGGTCAATCTTTCTTGGACCGAAGTTTGAGATCCGTACAACAACCCGGCAGGGAACAATTTCTGAAGTTGTAAAGTTCCCATCATACTCTTGGGCCGATCCTGATTATATTGTCAACCATGAAAGCGGAATTCATATAAACCGGAATATTCTGGAAGATATTCAGGGAAAAACCAAAGCTGAAAACAGCGGAGCCGATAACCTTGAAACAGTCCGTCTCATCTGGGCCAGTTACAATTCTGCAAAAACAGGAAATAAAATTATAATAGAGAATTTCAAATAAGATTTAATCTGGATGAAAATGTCAAAAATATCGTTAGTAGGCGCAGGTGGGAAAATGGGACTACGTCTCACCCACAATCTTAAAAACTCAGACTATGAGATGTCTTACCTTGAAGTAAGTTTACAGGGAATTGAAAAACTGAAAGAAAAAGGAGTAACAGTATCTCAGCCTCATCAGGTAATATCTTCTGCTGATGCTGTAATTCTGGCTGTTCCGGATGTTGCACTTGAAAAAGTTTCATCGGAAATAATACCAATGATGAAAAGCGGTGCACTTGTTATTACTCTCGATCCTGCTGCTGCACTTGCCGGAAAACTATTTGACCGCCATGATGTGGCGTACTTCATCACTCACCCTACCCATCCTTCAATTTTCAACTGGGAACCAGAGGAGGAAACCATGAAAGATCATTTCGGTGGCCTTGCTGCCAAACAGTCGATTGTATGTTCTCTTATGAGTGGTACAGAGAAAGATTACCTGAAAGGAGAAGAATTGGCCCGTACTTTCTATGGGCCGATTTTCCGGTCGCACAGAATTACTGTTGAACAAATGGGATTGCTTGAACCGGCTTTGGTCGAAACTCTTGGCTCTACCTGCATCTATGTGATACGCCAGGGACTTGATGAAGTTATTAAACGGGGTGTTCCGGCTGAAGCGGCAAGGGACTTTTTACTTGGTCATTTACGTATTCAACTGGCTGTTTTATTCAATGAACTTCCCGGGGCTGTTTTTTCCGATGCAGCAAACAAAGCTTTACAACGCGGACTGAAAGAATTTATTAAAGAAGACTGGCGCAAGGTATTTGAGCCAGATAATGTGAAAGATCAGATAGAATCGATTACCTGAGAAACACCCGTTTTGGGATCCCATTTTACTACTTACCCCAAATGCCCCAAAATCTGCCCCACAACAAAAAAGACCCCGCATCAAATGCGAGGTCTGGAATGTATTGAGGTCGGTGGCGGATTACTTTTAGTGATCCGCTTTGGGGGACCCTTCAACAAAATCCTCTCTAGCCTCCGGCCTGTGGATTATTATTTTTAACCTGTTTCCGAATAAATTCAGCACGTGTTTAAAATAATAATCCCCCTTCACTTTGTGAAGGAGGATTTTGTTGAGGTCGGTGGCGGATTCGAACCGCCGTACACGGTTTTGCAGACCGCTACCTAGCCACTCGGTCAACCGACCATATTATATTGTATTTAAAAGAACTACAAAACTCACTTCAAACACTCACTGTGGCGGATTGCTCAGCTTGCGCTTCGCGAGCTCCTTCACTTCGTTCAGTCGGTTCGAACCGCCGTACACGGTTTTGCAGACCGCTACCTAGCCACTCGGTCAACCGACCGTCAGTTTGGTGTGCAAAAATAATAATTTTTATAAAATAATCGGTATTTAATTCCTCCATCCCTAAATTTCTTAGCCCCGGTTCCAGTGTGCAGTTGAAAAAATGAAATCATTTAACATTAAGACCAGTGAGAAGTTAAGTTCAACCACTGAAACAATTTCTCAATTCCTATGTTGCACACTTAGTAATTTTAATTAAATGTTATGAAAGCAATTATTTTAAAAGATTTCGGGGGAGTGGAAAACCTTATTGAAGCGGATATCCCGGTTCCGGATATAGAAGATAATGAAGTCCTGGTAAAGGTTAATGCAATAAGTATCAATCCCGTTGATATCAAAACCCGTATAGGGAAAGCCCTTGCGCTAAGGATCAGAGAACAAAAACCTATGATATTGGGATGGGATATTTCCGGAGTGGTTATAGAAACAGGTAAAGCTGTAAAATCTTTTAAAAAAGGAGATGAGGTTTTCGGTATGGTTAACTTCCCTGGTTTAGGAAAAGCTTATGCAGAATATGTTGCCGCACCTGAATCACACCTTGCACTTAAGCCAATCAATATCTCTCATGAAGAAGCCGCAGCAGCTTCACTGGCGGCTTTAACTGCATGGCAGATACTTAAAGATACTGTCCATATAAAGGAAGGCGATAGGATACTAATACATGCTGCTATGGGCGGAGTCGGTCACTTTGCAGTACAGATGGCTAAATACCTTGGCGCATATGTTGTTGGTACCGCATCAGGGAAAAACAAGGATTCCCTTATGCAGATGGGAGCTTCAGAACATATCAATTATGAAAAACAACGGTTCGAAGATTCCATATCCAATATGGATTATGTACTTGATGCCATAGGAGGAGACTACATAGATCGTTCACTGAAAGTGCTTAAACCCGGGGGAACAATTATTTGCCTGCCATCAGGTTCATCTGAAGATGTTGTTGAGAAAGCAAGCGCACAAGGTTTTACAGGTCTGAGATTTATGGTCAGTTCCAATGGGCCTAACATGAAAGAAATAGCTGATTTATTAGAACATGGAAAGATTAAATCCTACATATCTAAGACTTACCATTTTAATGAAATAGGTGATGCTCATTTACAAATAGAAACAAAGAAAACCAGGGGGAAAATTGTTGTCGCTCTGTAACTATCCCTGTGTGTATCATATTTTGGAAGGAGTTCTATATTACTGAAATGATTTTATAGCCTTTATTTATTGAAGTGTATAAGGCACTGAATAACTGAGTATTCCCAAAATAAATAATTATCTATCTTCATCAGCAAATAGAATCATTCTAAACATATTGCTTCCCAGATTGTTATATTTTATCCGGTCAACCTGAAAATTTTGAGTATGAAATCGGTACCTGATTTTATATCTGTTTTCCGGATTCGAAGAATTCATGGGGTTATTGACACTGATAAATCTGTCGGAAACCCTTTTGATCTGTTGGATGAATGGATAACGGAAGCTGTGAATCTGAATATTTCTCTTCCCAACTCAATGCAACTCAGTATGGTAGAGTCAGAGAAGAATTACGGGGACAGGGCAATGGTTATCAGGGGATTCTTTGACAAAAAATTCGTGTTTTTCACAAACTGTGATGCCGATAGTAAGACTGAATCAAATATAAATAGCCAAGCGTCTGTTACTCTCATTTGGAGCAGCATGCTAAGACGGGTAAAAATCCATGGAAACTTTAAAAGTATACCGGAAGAGGAATCGGAAAACTACTTATCTGAACCTCCGTTTACAAGCTGTATGAATCCTCCATATAGAGGGAAATTCAATAACAAGTACAATAGCAATGTAAGCAGGACAGCAGAAAGACAAGGGACGCATTACAGGGTAAAGGATAATGATATAAGATGGAAAGGCTATTCCCTTACTCCAGAAATGATTGAATTTTGTCAGGGGGTTACAAATCTAATATATTTCCGTGTAAGGTACCTGTATGATAACAGCGATCTGTGGCATATTAAAAGACTCTTCCCTGCAATTTATTACGGATGATAACATTTTGATTACTTTTATACCATAATTTATTGCCTACAGGGTTGACGTCCGGTTCTTTTTTAACGGATTGATAAGTTAACTCCCTGGAAGATATAAAGATCATATCATGATTAAGTATACAGGTACCTATACCGATTTTTACCAGCTGACTATGTCACAGGTATATTTCTTAAGAGGACAAAAAGATGTCAATGCTGTCTTTGATTATTTTTTCCGAAAATTACCCTTTGACGCAGGATATGCAATTTTTGCAGGTCTTGACGATTTGATCACAGCTCTTGAATCACTCAGGTTCGAAAAGGCAGAACTTGAATTCCTTAAGGCACAGGGACTGGATCACGATTTTTTAGAATATTTGAGGGACTTCAGATTCAGGGGTAATATTTACAGCTTTACTGAGGGTGATATCATATTTCCTGTTAGTCCTGTGCTCCAGGTTGAAGGTACAATTATTGAAGCTCAACTAATAGAAACACTACTGCTTAATATTCTCAATTTTCAGACTCTGGTGGCTACCAAAGCCAGTAGAATACGACAGGCAGCAGGTACAAGCACTCTTATCGACTTTGGATTACGTCGAGCGCAGAGCACCGGAGGTTATTATGCAAGCAGAGCTGCCTTCATAGGTGGTTTCGATGCCACAAGTAATACAATTGCAGGTCGTGATTACGGTATCCCGGTATCAGGCACAATGGCTCATTCGTATGTTGAGAGTTATGATGACGAATTAACCTCTTTTATTCATTTTGCTGAAGAACGACCGGATGATTGCATTCTCCTGGTTGATACTTACAATACACTTAACAGCGGACTTCCGAATGCGATCATTGTTGCAAAGAAAATGGAAAAGAAGGGACATCGGCTAAAGGGAATACGTCTCGATAGCGGTGACCTTGCTTATCTTTCCAAAAGATGCCGTGATACTCTTGACAAAGAAAATCTTCAGTATGTTAAAATAGCTGTCTCAAACCAGCTTAACGAATACATTATAAAAAGTCTGCTTGAACAGCAGGCTCCGATAGATGTATTTGGAGTCGGGACAAACCTGGTTACAGGACAACCTGACGCAGCTCTTGACGGGGTATATAAAATGGCTTCAGCAAATGGTAAGCCGAGGATAAAATTATCCGATAATGTCAGTAAAATAACTCTTCCTCATCGGAAGCAAGTCTACAGGATGACTGATAGTACAGGCCTCTTCACAGGATCGGATGCAATCACCCTGGCAGAAGAAGATGACCTGGATATAATGTATCATCCCCTGTACCCGCTGAAGTCACTCCTGGTAAAGAATTATAACAAGGAGCCTCTTCTTCATAAAGTTATGGAGAATGGAAAGAGGATAGGCAGATCGAAACCTATTTCTGAAATTGCACAATACAGCAGTGACCGATTAATGAAGCTCCCCCCGAATTTAAAAGATTTAACTATCCTCATTTATATAAGGTGGGACTTAGTAATAAACTAAAGATTGAGCGTGATATACTGGTTGAAAAACATAATTTGCAGAAATGAAAGCTTTAGTAATTATTGATGTTCAGAATGATTTTATTCCAGGGGGAAATCTTCCCATTACTAATGGTGACTCAATAGTGCCGGTAATAAACAGACTCCAGAAGCATTTTGATCTGGTAGTGGCTACCCAGGACTGGCATCCAAAAGAACACAGGAGTTTTGCATCAAACAATGATAACCGGAAGCCTTTTGAGAAAGTCGATATCAACGGAACTATTGATACTCTCTGGCCTGACCATTGTGTCCAGGGATCAAAAGGCGCTGAATTTCATCCTGCACTGGAGACTGAGAAGATAGCTGCTGTGTTTCGTAAGGGGATGGATCCTGACGTTGACAGTTACAGTGGATTTTATGATAATGGTCATGAGCTGCCCACAGGGCTTGCCGGGTATCTCAGGGAAAAGGGAGCAAGGAGATTTTCTTCTGTGGCCTGGCCGCTGATATTTGTGTTTACTACACAATAAGGGATTCTGTTAAAGAAGGATTCTCCAACAACCTCATTGAAGATGCATCAATACCCCTGACTCCAGAAAACTACTCGCTCATTAAAAAAGAGCTTACTTCTCTGGGTGTTAAAATTAGTAAAAGCGATACAAATCTCTAATATAAATCCGACCTGATCCAGATTATAAATATATTTCCCGGACCTTTGAAAATCACCTAAATACTAATATGTATCATTACTGACTTTCCCTGCACCTTCGCTGACCCCGGCATATTTTTTTCTATACCTGATAGTCGCTCTTATTCTTGGAATGACTAAAGCCGGACTCAGCGGAATTAGCCTGGCACAATCCCTGTAATGGCGCTTATATTCGGTGCAAAAGAATCCACAGGGGTTTTATTCCCAATGCTTATAATTGCAGATATAATGGCAGTTATATACTATCGCCGAAACGCAGTTTGGAAACATATTATCAGAATACTGCCATGGGTGGCATCTGGAATATTCATAGCACTTATTACGGGAAACTGATCAACGATTCACAATTCAGAGCTGGTCATGGTAACAGTCGTATGGATAATGATAATTCTTATGATCTTTAACGACCTGAGAAAAAAAGAGCAAATAGAATTCCTGAGAATCATCCTTTTGCAGGTATGATGGGACTTTCAGGAGGATTTGCAACAATGATAGGTAATTCAGCCGGACCAGTATTTAACCTCTACTTTCTGGCAATGAGACTTCCAAAGAAGGAATTTATCGGTACAGGTGCATGGTTATATTTTATTATGAATTTAGGAAAGCTTCCACTTCAGATATTTGTATGGAAGACAATCATCTATTAAACACTATTTTACTAAATATTGTAGCAATACCTGTAATCGCCGCAGGCATCTTTGCCGGTATATATATTGTCAAACTATTCCCTGAAAGAGTGTACCGTTATTTTGTTATTATCGCCACCCTTGTGGCATCTGTTTTTCTGTTATTATAGCGACCGGACGAAGCTAACTGTACTTTTAAAGAGATCAGATTATTTGCTGTTCCTCAGCCTGAAGTAGGTAAGTCCGTTAATTTCTGTCATATCAACACATTTCCAGTCCATGAGCGAAAAAGAGTCTTGGTAATTGCTTTCTTGTTCAGATCCATATCAGTTTGGAATCAAGAAAATTAATAAACTTTTTGTATAGCTCTTGAACTAAGGTTTTCACCAGTAGTATGCCCCTTGTCAGCAAAACACCCAATAAAGTCAGTTTTTTTCGGGAGGATCATCGAGACATTATTGAAAAAACTATTCAGATCCTTTATGAGGTTTAGCTTCCTAAGGTTAACTACTGTTTTAACATTCTTGAGCTCTTCACTGTCATAATAATAATGAAACCTTGAAGGGAATGACCAACGTTTTGCGCTCATCAGTCAATCCTTGCCACTCAAGATAATCAATAAAGTTACCGTTATCCTCAGCAACAAGTTTTGCACTAAAAGGATTGGACCCCGGTTTCTTTGCTGAAGTACCATAAAAATTAAAATTCTGCTGAATTTTTGGATTTTCTCGTTAAAATTGCCGGGCCTTTGTAAAACTGCTGTGTTTTTCATGTAAAAATCCATTATAATTATACATATAAACCTAAGACATAACACAATTCAGCGCAAGCACGTAATGCCCATTTAATGAGCAAATGCTGCCATTTTAGAAATGTTGGTCAATGAATTATTGACGAATAATTACCATAGCCGACAGTTGATAGAAGAAAAAGGGCATTTCGTCAAAACAGGACTGTCTTTTACGAACAAATTAACAACATCAGTAGCGGGATGATGAGGAATCAGCCTATCTGCCTATCTCAATGATAAATAGATATGTATTTGGTTTTACCCGGATTGATAAAATGAGAGATATGCCTTTTGACAAACGGCTGAAATTTTTCGACGAAAATTTAAAAAAACAACATAAACAGGACATTTCTGATATATACTAACTGGTTTCTTCCAGTCACAGGACATCATTTTTCAGGATCTATCTGCTCATCACGACACTAACTGAACCGATTTTCCCTCCCATGGGGGGATTCATTTTAGATACTTTAACAGTTATCTTCTCAATCCCTGACATCTCGCTTGTACACAGCATCGATGATTCTCTCCGCAATATGTTCCAACAAGTGAGATTTCAATCCCATCTGTGATTTGACAATCTCATATACCCTTTGATAATTAACTGCATCCTTGAGATTATCACTGCCGGCATGCTGTATCCATATCAGTCTCGATTGTCAGATTAACCAGAAATTTATTACCTACAATCCGCTCTTCCTTAAAATGTCCATGGAAAGCATAAAACTCCATATTTTCAATCGAATCAGGCATAATGCCCATATTTATTATATTTTGACTGTATATTTCCAGGTCCTGCGATCCGGTGTACCAGGGGTAGCCCGGGTTAAAATTATAATTCCAAATTAAATCATTGCAAATAACTTTAAATACTCCGGATTTTAGACAACTCTAAATTTTTTCTTAATAACAAAAATAATTGCTAAAATATTTGGTTTATATTATAAACTAGTTTATATTTGTAATATATTTATATTAATTATTATTCCAAAAGTAACAAGAATTATGGAAACTGAAGAAAAACAAATGACTAGGCGAAGAGAGCCTGAAGATCATAACAGATATGATAAACAAAACCAAATTCGATATCCGTCAGGGTAGTTTTTACCTGCTTTTCTGGGGCTGGCTGATTTTTGCCTGTGCCCTTCTGGATTTCTTGATTATGAAATTTAATCTTTTCACATATCACTATACCATCTGGTTACTTGTTATCCCGGGAGTATTTGTATCGATGATTCATGGATATATAAAGGGACGAAAGGTTACAGTTCATACCTACGCCGGGAATCTGTATAAATGGGTTTGGATGGGTTTTCTGATATCAGCAACAGTGTTGTTCATTGTTCAATCGAAAAGCATGGAAAGTGTTTCACCATACATACTTTTGCTTGTTGGATTTCCCACTTTCGTGTCAGGATTCCTCATCAAATTTAAACCGCTGATTGCCGGAGCTATCAGTTTCTGGGTTATGGCACTTATTATATATTTTGCTGGACCTTCATTCGGTTCTCTGGGAACAGCAATTGCGATGCTCTCAGGATATCTTATTCCAGGCTATTTGCTGAAAAATAAAGTCGATTATGACAAGGTTTAAAGAACTCGATCCAATCCTCCATGCACAGCTGCGCCTGGCTGTTATCTCCCTGCTTATGGGTGTCGATATGGCCGAGTTTACATATATCAGGGAACAAACAGGGGCAACAGCAGGGAATCTCAGTATACAGTTAACCAAACTCAAGGATGCAGGATATATTGAGGTTACAAAGAGATTCAGGAATAACTATCCTCAAACCCTTTGCAGCATTACAAAACTTGGCCGGCAAAAGTTTACAGAATATGTCAACGATCTTAAAGACTATCTGGGTCCTGAGTAACATTATGACAGATTTTATTATCAATTCATGTGCCAATCAATTATATTGTTCTGTATGTCTGTGTTTTATCCTATGCATAATTTTGTTAAACTACATTATTTGATACTTTAATAATATTAAAATGAACTCTAAGACATCTTTGTTCATACAATTATTAATTTATTTTCTTCTCTTTGGGCAATTTACCTGCACAGCTCAAAGTATTATTAAAGGAACTGTCAAAGACGCAAAAGGAATTCCCATAGAGTATGTCAATGTGTTTATCAGGAACTCTACCGACGGTTCCATAACAGATTCTTTGGGAAGGTTTAAAATAATAACAAAACTTAATGGCAATCAGGTAATTAATGTCTCATTTATCGGATATGAACAAATCTCCTATCCGCTTACTATATCTGACAAAGAATATTCCCTCACTTTTAAATTAAGGGAAGCAGCAAATATGCTTGATGAGATTGTCATATCAGCGGGAACAATTGAAGCTAATAATGAACGTAAAGTTACAATACTAAAGCCGCTTGATATTGTAACCACTGCCGGTGGCGACGCTGATATCGTCAATGCAATCCAGACATTGCCCGGAGTACAGCGGAATGGCGGTGACCAGACTGGCTTGCTTGTCCGTGGCGGAGATGCAAGTGAAAGCACCGTTATAATAGACGGTATCACATCACAAAATGCCTTTTACAGCAGTGTCCCGGGGATATCGCAGCGGAGCCGTTTCAATCCCTTTCAATTTAAAGGGACTACATTCAGCAGCGGAGGTTACAGCAGTCGGTATGGACAAGCTCTTTCCTCTGTACTTGATTTGCAAACGAATGACCTTCCGAGTGAGAGTACAATTAATATCGGAATGAATTTAACAGGTATTTCAGGTTCAGGTTCAAAGCTAATGAACAATAATGCAATTGAGTTTACAGGTTCATATCTTAATCTTGCACCTTATGTTGCAATGACTAAAACCAATTTTGATTACTATAAGAATCCACAAGGCGGATCTTTTTCAACACGTTGGGTTTCAAAAGTGGAGGACAAGGGAATGTTTAAGATGAATTTTAGTGAGAGTATCACCCAACAGGGAACTACTATTCCTGATCCTGAAGATTTCAGTAGCAAAATCAACTTCAGTAATAAAAATGAGAACACCTTCTTCAATATGTCATACTACAATATTTCTACCGATAAATTAAGATACTACACAGCTTTTTCTTTCAGCAACAATACAGATAACATTAAATATGGAGAATACCCATTATACCATCACGACAGCCGGGTTCAGGGCAGAGCCGAAATAAATTACGAATTTACCAGAAGGTTTTATTTGCTTGCCGGTTTGGAAATCCAGCGCATAGGTTATGACCAGATATCAAATGATACTTTATCAGAAAGGTTAATGGATTCACAAATTGCAGGTTACGCTGAAACCGAATGGAAACCGGTAAGATGGTTCGGTCTTAAAACCGGCATCAGAGCTGAATACAGTGATCTGTTATCAAAAGGAGATATCGCTCCCCGTGTTTCACTGGCTGTGAAGACAGGCGAAAAAAGTCAGATATCGGCAGCATATGGAATCTTTTATCAATCTGCACCATCACAGTATCTGCTGCAGGGATACAAGCCGGGCTTTCAACAGGCAGTTCATTACATTATCAATTTTCAGAGAATTAAAAACGACAGGACTTTCAGGATAGAAGCTTACTTTAAAAATTATGATCAGCTTATTCATGAAAAAAGTGCTGCATATAATCCAAACCAGTACCGTTTCTATTTCGGACCAATTGATAATTCAGGCAACGGATATGCAAAAGGCTATGATATTTTCCTTCGTGATAAAAAAAGTATCGAGAATGCTGAGTATTGGATCTCGTACAGTTTTATTGATACAAAGCGCCTGTACCGGAATTATCCTGCAAAAGCTACTCCGGAGTTTGTATCCCCTCATAATTTAAATATCATTACAAAGTACTTCATAAATAAAATTCAAACGAATATTTCTTTGAGCTATAGTTATGCCAGCGGCAGAACTTACTATAATCCTGGCAATCCCGAATTTCTTGGAGATAAGGCTCCCGCTTATCATAATCTGTCGTTAAGTATCAGTTATCTTACAACTATCAGAAAAATGTTTACGGTAATCTATCTAAGTGTTGATAATATAACCGATCAGCACAACATATTGGGTTATCGTTACTCAGCCGACGGTTCATCCAGATACCCTGTTATTCCTTCCACATACAGAACAATATTTTTTGGAATAAACCTTTCTCTTACGAAATTTAACAAAGATGAATTATAAACGAATAAATCACTTATTATGAAACAATTAGTTAATATCATGGGAATATTATTGCTTCTAGTCGTCCCCGTTTGTCTTAATGCGCAAACATTGGAAGAAAGTTTAAGCAAAACTTCAATGCAGATGGATTCAGTTAAAAACCTTTCCGGAATGATGAGTGTTTCTGCACAATTTGATATGATAGCAGATAAATGGGAAAATGAATGGAGCAGTAACTACTATGCTGCTTATGTAAAAGTAATTTTATCTTTTATTGTACAGGACAGTAAGAAAAAAGACCTATTTCTTGATGAAGCGGATAAATACTTAGAAAAAGTGAAATCACTGGGGAGTAAAAATGATGAAAGCTGGGTTCTGGCTGCATTGATCACCAGTGCACGTATTGCGGTTGACGGGCAGAACAGGGGTATGCAATATAGCGGAACTGTAAATCAATACTTGCAAAAAGCTGAAGAAATCAATCCCGATAATCCAAGAATCTATTACCTGAAAGGTTCCTCACTGCTTTACACACCTGAAATGTATGGCGGTGGAAAAGATAAAGCTAAACCTTATCTTGAAAAGGCTAAAGAATTGTTCGCTAAAGAGGCTGATACATCAATGTTAAACCCACATTGGGGAGAGAAACAGAATCTTGATTATCTTAAACAATGCGATCAAAAATAATATCATATTAAAATAGGATGAACTTAAATTCATCCTATTTTTGTATTCTTAACATTATCATTGATGAACGACGAGATTATTAAGGAAAAAGAGGAATCAAAACCCAGTGTAAGTTTTATTGAACAGTTTATTACTGAAGATCTAAAGCGAAGGAAAAATGATGGGAAGTATTATACCAGGTTTCCCCCTGAACCGAACGGCTATCTTCATATAGGTCATGCTAAGGCAATTTGTCTTGATTTTGGCATGGCAAAAAAGTATCGGTGGAAAATGCAATCTTACGGTTTGACGATACTAATCCTGTTAAAGAAGAGGTTGAATATGTTGATTCGATAAAAGAGGATATTCACTGGCTGGGATTTGACTGGGATGACAGGGAATTTTATGCTTCTGACTATTTTGGCAAATTGTTCGAATTTCGCTGTTGACCTTATAAAGAAAGGCCTTGCCTATGTTGATGACCAGCCCGCTGACGTAATTTCTTCCCAAAAAGGCAGTCCCAGCCAGCCCGGTACAGAAAGCCCTTTCAGGAACCAGGCCTGCACCTGAAAACCTTGATCTTTTTGAAAGAATGAATAAAGGTGAATTTGACAGAGGGCAGCAGGGTCCTCAGGGCAAAAATTGATATGACCTCTCCAAATATGCATATGCGTGATCCTATTATTTACAGGATAATCAAAATCGTCGCATCATCGACCGGGTAATAAATGGATGGTATATCCAATGTATGATTTTGCTCATGGCCAGAGCGACTATTTTGAAGGGTTAACTCATTCGCTTTGCACTCTTGAGTTTGAGGTACATCGTCCTCTCTATGACTGGTTTATCGATCAGCTGAAAACTGATGATTACAGACCAAGGCAGATTGAGTTCAACAGGCTTAATCTGACCTATACAATGATGAGCAAGCGGAAACTGCTTGAACTTGTTCAGGAGGGCAAGGTAAATGGCTGGGATGATCCAAGGATGCCTACTTTGTGTGGCCTTCGCCGAAGAGGTTATACTCCCGAATCGATCAGGCGGTTTGTGGACCTGATAGGATATACAAAAGTGGAAGCTATTAATGATGTATCACTTCTTGAACATGCTGTGCGTGAAGACCTTAATATTAGAACTCCAAGAGTTTTCGGAGTCCTGAACCCACTAAAGGTCATAATCAATAATTACCCTGAAGGCAAAGTAGAGAATGTTGAACTGACCAATAATCCTGAAGATGAGAGAATGGGAACAAGGCTTGTGCCTTTCAGCAGGGAAGTCTATATTGAACAGGATGACTTCATGGAAGAACCTCCAAATAAATATTTTCGCCTGGCTCCAGGTAAAGAGGTAAGGCTGAAAGGAGCATATATCATTCGATGTGAGGGATTTAAAAAGAATAATGAAACCGGTGTTGTTGAAGAAGTCTACTGCACATATGACCCTGACACAAGGAGTGGAGGAAATGCATCTGATAAGAAAGTAAAAGGCACCCTTCACTGGGTATCTGCCGCTCATGCTATCGATGCTGAAGATACGGCTGTATGATCGTCTTTTCAATCATGAGGACCCATCAGGACAAAAGGATGAGGATTACAGGAAATTCCTTAATCCTGATTCGCTTAAAGTTCTGACAGGATGCAAAGTAGAACCTTCACTTGCAACAGCCGAACCCCTTGAAAAATTCCAGTTCCAGAGAATCGGGTACTTTTGTGTTGACTACGATTCAACAGAAGCCAGGAAAGTATTTAATCGCACGGTTCCTTTAAAGGATACCTGGGCAAAAGTCTCAGGAAAATAAGGAGACAGAACTGGCATAACCCCGGACCAGTGCATTTCAACTTCCCTGAAACAAAACAAAGGATCCCGGCAAATAATATATTGATACACTAAACACGCATCATACTGAGATACATTCCGTCTTTATTATAAAGCAGAAATGGTAAGGATTAATGAAGACAGTATTGAAGAGTTTCATCCGCGAAAACAAAGAGAAATTCAGTGTATGCCACCCCCCTGTCAATCACATTGATAAATTTATTCTGAAAATAAATCTAAAAGTAAGGCATATTATCAGTATCGTACCCATATCTTCTCAGGGTTGCATGTTGCTACTTTATTAATTTTCATAGCCTCTGTTTTAATATGGAACAATTATATAAGAAAAGACAGGCATGAGATAAGCCTTAAAAATAAAATATCCCTGGTTATTAATAAAATTACAAAATGAGAAATTATTTGTGTGAAGCTAGGACACAAATAAGGGATGTAATGAATTTATTCTTCATGATTGATCTTATAACATAATATACCGGGTATTTACAGATTAAGAATCATTTGCCGGATGAAAATTGCACATGCAAAACAAAATTTAAGGATTTTTTATATATTTGCGCCCTGAAAATTGTCCCGTGGTGTAATTGGCAACACGTCTGATTCTGGATCAGAAGAGTTCAGGTTCGAGACCTGACGGGACAACAAAAAGAGTGAGTGTGGGAGCGAGAGCGAGCAACTCACTCTTTTTGTTCACACTCACACTCTCACACTCACACTTTCTTGCTAG
This sequence comes from uncultured Bacteroidales bacterium, assembly GCA_963843635.1. Taxonomy (GTDB): domain Bacteria; phylum Bacteroidota; class Bacteroidia; order Bacteroidales; family VadinHA17; genus LD21. The sequence goes on from CAWJLF010000006.1 coordinate 305,863, forward strand.
GTTCTTGCTAGGTTTTGAGAGAATTTTAAGATAATTGGGGCAGATCTAGAGATTGATTGGTGGTAATTAACACCATCTTTCTTCTATGGGAATTCCTTGGACTGAAATCTTGAACATTATATTCAGAAAGGGTATATTTTCTTATTAAGAATTGTCAATAAGGTTCCAATGATTTCCTCATCTAGACAAGGATAGAATACTCTATTTTACATCGTTTTGTTCCAGATAATCTGATCCCAGTCTCATTTGGGTCCAAATTCTGCAAGAATTTCGAGAGACCATGGAATATCTTCTGAACATGTTAAGCTTAACCATTCCCATCTAGATTGGAAAAGCCAGGACCACTTCCGTCCGGAGTAAATTGACCATCCTTGGCCGGAAATAAGTGCTTGTCATTAAACTATTTATGTTAATCACAAATTCCCCGGCCATATGTGGTCAATGCGTCCAGCTTTTGACCACCATTCTAAGCAGCAAGAAGTGAGCAACCTGAGCATCCTCTTCTCTTGTTAATTATCCTTTATACATCGAACAGAAAAGCCATCATTCTGATCGAAATAAGGGCCAAGAATTAACCTAATATCATCAAACCACAATGTCACTTTGAAAGCATCTGCAGAAAAATCGCTTTTGGTAGAACTCCACCAGTAACCCTCGGATCCTATTGAATTAAAACCCTCATTAAACCTGAATCCTCGTGCACCTCCCGGCAGAGCAGTAAATCCTGTTTCGTTTGTAGCACCAACATTGGTTTTGTTTGTAATACCTCCGCTTGGGCTTGTCCAATGTATTATGCCAGCTTCTTTAAGCTTACCTCCTGCAATATTTTCTCCCCCTAAATAAGTTACCAGATTTGTCCATTCTTCTTTTGATGGCACATGCCATCCTTCTGGACAAAGTTTGCCCGTATTTACTGCATACCAGTTGTACAAGCTTCCATAAATTTTTTTATAAGCCGAAGAATCATTATTATACCAACAGTAACCGGGGGAAGAAGTTGATGCCCATACTGTACTATCTGTATATAATGGAATAGCAGTGCCATCATTAAAATTAATCACTTTAAGGTTTTCTGCCATCCATGTCTGTTGTCCTATTTTCACAAAATGATAAACATTACCATCTATATCAGTAACTTGTGGTGCAGTATCATCCTGCCCTGTATTAAAACTGTATTCCAAACCGTAACCAGTGCCAAAACTGTTTGTCCCATAAGCCTTTACATAATAATTTGTGCCAGGAGTCAAACCGGCAACATTAGTTGAAAAAGTACTTGCCTCATTCTCTATTGGGAGTTTTGTTGCGTCAGTCCCCATATCCGGAGATAAACCCAAGTAAACTCCCTGGTCAGTAACCGGTGACATACCTTGTGATGCAACCTGACCTCCTAATACTGCACTTGACTTTGTAAATTCAATAACAAAAGAGGTAACTACTATCGGTATTTCCGGTAAAGTTGTAAAATCAATTGTTCCGCTATTCCCCTTCTCATCCTCATTTATTAAATAAGCATTGACATAATATTTTGTGCCTGGAGTCAAGCCTGACAAATGGCTATTAAAGCTGCTCTTCTGTCCCGGACCAAGTTCAATATTATTGTCTTTCTCAGAGGGATTGACGGAATGTTGAACTCCAGTAGAAACCATAATTAGTACCATAAACAACATGTATATTAATGCCAACTAAACTTGCAGAGGTCATTGTTATTGAGTCAATTTCTATCCCTAGATATGGAAGAGTATTCCAATCTTTATTGATTCACAAGATTTTAAGATAATTGGTATAAGAACAATTAGTGATATAATTTTCCAAATGGATATTCTGTTTTTCAATTTATGTATACTCCATATATGGTAAAGTTACGAAAGGCATTAACACGAGTCAAACAAAAATCTGACCCGATCATGTAAAAAACTTGTCGGATCTTCAATGATATATGTTATGTGTTGTTGAATCTTGACTAAAGAATGAAAACCGCCAGAGACTGTTACGCGGAGATTCTTCGCAGTGCCGGATATGATGCGGACTTAAGGGATGAAATGATGGAATATGCCCCGGTATATCTCATGACAGCTCACTATAACGAGGAAATAAATAAAGAAAGAATATTTGAAATTAATAGCAGTCTCATTGGATTAACTTGCTAGGTTTCTTGCCAGGTTTTGGGGATAACAGGTATTAAATAATGGAAATGTAATGATTTTGTCTTTATACAAGTTAATAATCAATGTGTTAAGATAAGAATATTATATTCTCGTATTCTTCTGGATCAGAAGGCCAACCCTGCAATCACGCTGTCTTGCCAGCTTCGTGCCAGGTATTGGAGGGTTTTATGGTATTTGTCCTGGAACTATGTTATGTTCGGAGGAAGTTAACACTTCACTTTTCATAAGTCGCCCGGCTTTTGCACATAACTATTGATAACGGTTTGTATTTTACTGAAAATACCAATAATAAATCGTCGAATATAAATTAAGTTCTTTCTTATTGGTCTTTTGTGAAATGATAAAATGCCAGTCTTAGCCTTACGCATCAGAACACTTAGATTATCGTACTTTTGCGCTCTTAAATTCATAATTTTTATAAATAATTTTCAAATAAAATCGATATTTAGAAGCTCAATATATAGTGGAACATGTGGGTCACTATATTGGGTGTGAGTATGATAAAATCGCTCTATCGTAGTATGAAAAACCCTTGGCTAAAATACCTTTTTTGAATGCAATGCGCTCTAATTCTGTTCCGGGGAGTATTTGTGTAACGCCTAGAGACATGCTAGTTACATATTTCGACAAATCTCCACACACTTTTATCGTTTGCATCGCATCTTCTTCAGTTTCCTCAGGTAATGAAACCAACAAAAACATATGACTACGAATTCCAAGCGAATAGCATGCTTTAACAAATTCAGTGGTTTTGAATAGGTCAATATCTTTATGAATAGCTTTTAGTACTTTTTCTGATCCCGATTCCAATCCGAAATCGAGGCTTATGCAACCAGCCTTTGCCATTAATTCCAAAATGTCCAATGGAGTATCAACTCTTGCTTCGCACGACCACTTTATATTTGAGTGTCTTTCAATCAGTGCTTCGCAGAATTCCCTGACAAAATTTTCCCTTTCGCAGAATGAAGGATCGGCAAAAGCAAAATAGTCTGCATTGTAGTTTTTTATTAAATAGTCTATTTCTTGGAGTATAGCCGGGATTTTACGAACTCTGTATTGAAATTGATTATATTCACAAAATGCACATTTTCTGGAACATCCTCTACCAATGAAAACTGGAAAGCTTCGGTAATTTTCTTTTTCAAAATTACGCATTAAAATTCCTTCCTTAAAACGATTTGGTATATGCAACATATCGTATTTTAATGCAAATTTTTCTATATCTCTTTCAGGCTTTCTGGTTTTATTCTCAATAATATTGCCATTATTTCTATACGTTATACCCTCAATATTATCGTAACTTTTTTTGTTCTGTATTGCATTTACCAATTCATAAAAAGTAACTTCCCCTTCGTCACGAACTACTACATCAACTTCTTTAAAACGGGTTAATACATCCTTGTGCGTTTTGGTAAAGAAATTACCACCAACAACGATAATAGAATTTTTATTGTACTTTTTAAGTTGTTTGATAATATTCAAAGCCTTTAAAACGGAATGTGGTTGGGCTGTCACTCCAAAAATGGGATATTCAACGAACTTCGTAATTTCGAATAACTCATCTGGTTTTTGCCAGTTCAAATCGATTATGCGTGATTGTACATTATTTGCAATTAGATAATTCTGTAAAAATAAAAGACTGTATGGATATATGTAAACTAAGGAATCTCTTCTTTTTTCCAAGGCATCTATTTCAGGTACTCCTCCTGGATTTATTAAAAAAATTGGTTGTTTGTTCATTGAACTTAATTTTTGAATAAGATTACGTAAATATTACATATTCTTTGCTATTAACTACAACGCTTGTGTATATGTAATATTAGGTATATATGCTTAAAATTCCAAAACCGGATCAGCTGACCTCCGCTTGTTTTTATCAATAAAGTTCCTCAGAATTGACCAGATTTAATCTGTGAAGGTCTGATACCGGAACCGCCTAAGGTCGGTCGCAACTACCACAGTATTTTTTAAAACACTTATTCCCTTCCTAAAAATTTTGACTCACCCTCACACTTCCCCTTTCTCCATTTTTATTTGTCTCGTATCCAATACTTTCCTAAATTTATATCACAAAAGCTATCCCAAAATGGCAAGTTTAATCCCAGGATATAATTACGATATCTTTATTTCCTACCGCCAAAAGGACAACAAGCATGATGGCTGGGTAACTGAATTTGTTAATCAGCTTAAAGGAGAACTTGAAGCCACCTTTAAAGAGGATATTTCCATATACTTTGATGAGAATCCCCATGACGGATTATTAGAGACTCACAGCGTTGACAAAAGTCTTAAGGACAAACTAAAATGTCTCATCTTCATCCCTATCATCTCACAGACTTATTGTGACCCTAAGAGTTATGCCTGGCAATATGAGTTTTGTGCTTTTAATAAGCTGGCGAAAGAAGACAGCTTTGGACGAGACATCAAACTCTTCAGCGGCAATGTTGCAAGCAGAATACTTCCAGTAAAGATCCATGAACTTGATCCTGAAGACAAAGAGCTTGTGGAAAATGAACTGGGAGAAGTACTGAGAGGTATAGAATTCATCTACAAGGAAGCTGGCGTTAACCGGCCTTTGCTGGCAAATGAAAATCATCCACAGGATAACTTGAATAAGACTTATTATCGCGATCAGATCAATAAGGTAGCCAATGCTGTTAAAGAAATTATATCTGCTTTAAAAAAGCATAGCCTGAACACAAAAGAGACTTCAAACCTTGACCTGGAAGGCAAACCCTCTAATAATAGAAAAATAAAAATCATCGCCTGGGCATTAATTATGTTTACATTAATTATCCTGGGTTATTTTATTGTCCCAAAACTGTTCAAAGCTTCTGAAACCGGAGATAAATCTATTGCTGTTTTACCATTTAACAATCTCAGTAATGATCCGGAACAGGAATTTTTCAGTGATGGAATTGTGGAGGCAATTTTAAATTACCTGTATAAAGTTGGGGATCTGAGAGTAGTCTCAAACACAACTTCAAAAAGATATAAGGATACTGAATTGACTATAAAGGAAATTGCAAAAAAGCTGGGAGTTAGTTCAATTCTTGAGGGAAGTGTTCAGAAAATTGGAAATAATGTGCGTATAACAGCCCAGCTTATCGATGCAAAGACAGATAACCATTTATGGTCTAAGATTTATGACCGGAACATTTCAGAAATATTCATAATTCAATCCGAAGTGGCACAAAATGTTGCCAAAGAATTAAAGGCAAAATTAACTACAGCAGAAAGGGAACAGATTGAAAACAGTCCTACAAAAAATCCGGAAGCATATAGTCTTTATCTACAGGGACGATTCTACTGGAATAAAAGAACAAAAGATGGTCTCCAGAAAAGTGTGGAATTTTCTGAAAAGGCGATAGCAGCTGATCCACAATATGCATTAGCTTATGCCGGCCTGGCAGATGCCTATTTTATTCAGGCGTACTGGGGTTGGATACCCTGGGCTGAAGGTGTGGCTAAATCAAAAGAATTGACACTACAAGCGCTTAACATAGACAACAATCTTTCCGAAGCACATACTGTTTTTGGAGCTCTGCTGAACTATAAAGAAAATAATTGGGAGGGGGCCCGTAAAGAATTACAACTTGCAATAGAGTTAGATCCAAACTTTGTGACTGCGCATCATTACTATTCAGAATTATTAAACATTCTAAGGGAAAATAATGAAGCACGTGAACAGATTAATATCGCAAAGCAAATTGATCCTTATCTCCCTGTATTGCATGCATTGAGTATTGCATATTTTTATAACCAGGGCAGGTTAAACGAATCACTTGAGGAGTGTTTCGTACTACGGGAACTTGATCCTGAATATAGTAAAAGATCATTATACTGGACAGAATTTTATATCTATTGCAGGCATAAAGAAGATATTAAAGCAATTGAGGCACTTCAAAAAGCTTTATATATTGATACTTTAAAAGTAACTGACCCTAATATCGTGACGGATGTTTATAATAAATCAGGAATAAGTGGAATCCTTAACTGGCTAATAATGAGACAGCTGAACTCCCGGAATCCAAATGCGGTATTATTGTCTAAGTGGTATGCAATACTTGGCCAAAAAAAGGAAGCTTTAAACTGGCTTGAAAAAGCATATGAAAATCCAGCTCCGGGCTTTGCGAGCATAAATAATTTTCCTGATTTTGATAACCTCCGTTCAGATCAACGGTTTCAGGCAATAATAAAGAAAATGGGACTATCTGAATATCAAACTCCCAAATGATTCCAAAATGCCCGGCCTCATCCTCGGATATGAATACGACATCTTCATAAGCTACCGCCAGAAAGACAACAAAGGCGACAGGTGGGTTAGTGAATTTGTTATGCTCTGAAAAACGAAGTTGAATCTAAATTCAAGGAGGAAATAAGCGTCTATTTTGACATCAATCCTCATGATGGATTACTGGAGACACACGATTTGGATTAATCTCTGAAGGATATATTAAAATGCCTTGTCTTTATCCCTATTCTTTCTTGCAACTTTTGTGATCCTAAATCTTTCGCCTGGGAACATGAGTTCAAAGCATTTGTTGAACTGGCATCAAAGGATCAGTTTGATTTGAAGGTTAAACTGCCATATGGGAATGTGGGAAGCAGGGTATTGCCAGTTCGGATTTATAATCTGGATAATGAAGATATTAACCTATGTGAAAATATACTTAATAGAATTCTGCGCGGAATAGAGTTTATATATTCAGAAGTTCAGCCATGACTTTAAAAGGAGCTAAAACCACAATAAAAGAGATTACTCAAAAGATGAATGTCAGATATGCCCTGGAGGGAAGTGTAAGGAAATCAGGAAATGACCTTCGTATCACCGCACAGCTGATTGATGGACTAACAGACACGCACTTATGGGCTGAAAAGCCGGATCTACAAAGTCAGGTTTTTAAAATCTTCATCATCATAAAGCTTCTTGAAATCTTCATCTTGCTTAGCATAAGATTTAAATGAAGGATTCATGGCGATAGCCTTTTTCAACTCGGCAAGGGCATTGGTTTTGTCCCCTTTAAGGCAGTAAATACATGCGCGATTATATATACCGGTAGGATTATTTGGTGCGATTTCCAGACTTTTGTTTGAAGCTGCAAGTGCATCGTCGAAATTACCCATTTTTGCAAATACACCAGCTTTCATATCCCAAACATCTGATCTTTTAGGATCCAATGATGTAGCTTTGTCAAATGCAATAGAAGCCTCTTTGTAATTTTCCATTGCTGTTAAAACCTGCCCTTTAAGAATATAATGTAATGCAGTGTCTGGCTGGACCTTTATAAGCTTTTCAATATCTTTTAGAGCTTCTTCATTATGCTTGTATTCAGCGTTAAGAAATGCCTTGAAAAATATTATCCCAGTATTATTTGGATAAGACTTGCTTAACTCGTCCAATTGTTTAATAGCTCCTTCCTCTCCTCCTGGTTCTCTTTTCATGTTAGCCATTAGCCATCCCTGAACTGCCTCTTTGTTATCAGGTTGGCTTTCCATAATACTAACATATATTTTTGTAGCATCTGGCATATTCCCCTGCATTATTAAAGATCGTGCCTTGGCAAGATCTGCTTTAACTGAATCGATGTTCACCAGTTCTTTCTGACTAGTTGTTACCTGAGCTTCGGAAGTCTGATTGAATGCTAAAATCAGAAGAGGAATAAGAAAGCAAATAAATTTTTTCATAATGTCAACTATTAGATCATTCACTTATTTGAGCAAAAAGATTTAAAGAAGTACAACTTATATTTATACTCAAAGTTACACCCTAAAATACTCCATGTCAATTTAATTTTAGCAGATGAATGAAAGGCAGCCGGATTTGCCCATTTATTATGACAGCCTTGTAATGAATCTATTGAATCAATCGAGCTTGTTTCAAGAACTATAAATAATGCTGGACATTTTTCACTTATTACTAGAATAGGAAAAACTGGATGAAATTGACCTACTTTCTTCCCATCAGTGTAATACTTTACTTAATTATAATTATTAGGTAGTTTTTGGAAGAGGAAGGTTCATTTTCTTAACAATGTCAATGAACCTGGGATTATTAAACAATGTATCAAAATTAAAAATCTTTGTTGCTATGTAAGGCATTGCTGGATCGTGCAGTTTAAATCCCTTCTCAAGCCAATCCATAGCTTTATCAGGTTGATTTGCCATAATGTATCGCATTGCCATATCCAAAGGCGAGATGGGATTGTTTTCAGCGATTTTCTCCAGTTGTATCATTATTTTTTCATATGCCTTGATAAAACCCTGTTCGTTGAAAATCCTTTCAATTTCTTTAATATCATCTTCTTTAACACCAAATACGGGGAGATTATAACTATCTGCTTTAATTACTTTATCGTATTCTTTGCATCGCAAAGCTGGCCCTAAGATTACGTTATTAGCAAGATAGTTTCCCGGATCAGTAGCTGTAATTGTTTCCATTAACTCGAGAGCAGTTTTACTTTCGCCTGCACAGGGCAATATTGCTCCATACCAACCTTTTACATACGGATTTAACGGATCAATGCTGAGTGCCAGCCGGCCCTGTGCTATTCCTTCATCAGTTCTCTGCAGAACACATAATAACTGTGCATACAACGCTCTTGACTGGGCATCGTTGGGATTAATAGCCAGGGCTCTTAAGTATTCCTTTTCACTTTTTTCCCAGTCCCATTCCCCCACATGAGCAATTAAGGCTTTTAAATAATGAGCCTCTGAAAGGTTCGGATCCAATTCAAGGGCTTTGTCAAGGTTCTTGTTGATTTCAGGCATGGCAACAGAAGGTAGTTCAAATCCCATCTGTTGTATCCCAAGCCAGACTTGTGCCAGGCCCGAATAAAGAGGTGCCCAGTCAGGTTCTTTTTTAATTGCGCTATTCAAATAATCAAGGGCTTTTTGCAATGATTCTTTACTAAGATCTCCCCAGTATTGTTTACTCCTTAGGTAAGCATCATAAACTTCTGGATTTCCAGTGTGTTCTTTCTCGATCTGTTTTTTCTCATCTGGAGAAATTGCTGCATTTAATTCATTAGCAATTGCTTCCGCAAAACTTGACTGGGCTTTAAAATATTCTCTCATGTCAAGGGTTTCTTGTTCAAACGAGTTTCCCCAAAGATGATTTTCATTCCTGGCTACTAATAGCTGAACCCTCATCCTTAATGAATTGCCTGATTTCTGGCCGCTTCCCTCTACTATATAGTTTACACCCAACTCCTTTGCTATCTCTGAAATTGATTTATCCTGCCCACGAAATTGTTCTACTGAGGTTCGCCCAAGAACTCTTAATGATTTTATTGATTGAAGCTTATTCAGAAGCTCTTCCATTACACCATCCATAAAATATTGCGTTGAATCTTCTGGACTATCATTCCTGAAAGGTAGAACAGCAATTGATTTTTCAAACTGTTTGGAGGATTTATGCAGCCCTGGAACAAAGAACAGTCCAAGTAAAATAACTGCCACAGCAATAAAAATAGTTATAATAGTTCGTTGATTTAGAAATTTTGATACAACAGGTCTTGATTTAATAACATTATCTATAATTCCTTCATCCGGCTTATCATACTTTATTATTGCAGCAATAATATCTTTAGCTGCATTAGCCACTTTATTAATCTGGTTTCGGTATTTTGTCTTGTTTAGATTTTCTTTTGTATCATCATCCGGACTTAAAGGACGGTTCACACCAGGTTCCCTATAAATAAATTCTATGGCTCGTAATACTCCACCTGATTCATCTTCAAAAATCTTTTGGTCACCGGCATCAAGTTCATGTATTTTAACAGGAAGTATACGACTTGCTACATTCCCATTTGCCAGGATTATCTCTTTTCCATATGTATCTTCCTTTGCCATTTTATTAAAGGCAACAAACTCATGTTGCCATGCAAAGCTTTTCGGATCACAGTAAGTCTGAGAGATGATCGGGATAAATATCAGACACTTCAGTTTCTCTTTCAGGGAGGAGCCCACATTATGGGTCTCTAAGAGTCCATCTTTTTGATTGATGTCAAAATAGACACTTATTTCTTCTTTGAATGTAGCCTCCAGCTCGCGCTTCAAATTGTCAACAAACTCCGTTACCCACCCATCGTACTTATTATCTTTCTGACGGTAGCTGATAAAGATGTCATATTCATAACCTGAAATTATGCTTGCCATAGAGTAAATATTATTTACAGTAAAGTGTATTCCTCTTAAACAAAATTAAATCTTAGTTATTATTAAAACAATTATATTTTACTCTCCCCAAAGACTCAGGTTGTATTGTTGCAGATTTAATATGTTGGTATATAATATGTTGGGAGTAGCGTAATTATGACAAATGCTCTATACGACTGTATTAATGCTCTTTAACGAATCCTGACAGTTCTCCAATGGTAGTTACTATCGAATAGGAGATCATGTCTTGGAAGAGCTTAAAATAGTCTCTTTTGTCTTTATGAATATTAAGTCATTATCAAGAAAATAATTCATTGGTTAACAGAAAACTTGCCAGGTTTTTGGTGATTTTGATGTAATTCACTTAATAATAATCCCAGGGCCGGTGATAGTCAACACCCTTTTCCCTCTAATTAATGCGTGTAATGAAGGATTGGCAGGCAGGCAGGTTTGAAACAATTTAATTACATTTTATATATTAATGCATTAATATTCATTCCTGCTCCAACGGATGCAAAAATAAGGGTATCACCTTTGTTTATTTTGTGCGGTTTTAACTGATCTTTTAATATAAGATCCAATAAAGTCGGTATGGTCGCTACAGATGAGTTGCCCAACCATCCAATTGTCATTGGCATTATGTTTTTTGGCACATCAATTATATCATAAAGACCAAAAAGTCTTTTTAATATTGCATCATCCATTTTCCCATTGGCTTGATGGATTAGTGCTTTTTTTATTTCACTAAGGTGAATGTTACTTTTCTCAAGGCATTCCTTGATCGTTTGAGGTACTTTTTCAATTGCATATTGATAAAGCTTCCGGCCATGCATTTTTAAAAAATTATCATCCTTGTTTTCATTGTCAGGCTTGTATGATTTACCCATATATAACATTTTGGAATTTAATAAGGTATCTGATCGTGTTTTATGTGCAAGTATCCCAACGGGATATTCACTCTGTTGGGCTTCGAAAATAGTAGCTCCGGCACCATCAGCATACAACATACTGTCTCTGTCATGTGGATCGGAAACCCTGGAAAGTATTTCAGCCCCGATAACTAATACCTTTCTGGCATCTCCTGATTTTATTAAATAATCGGCCTGAATAGCAGCTTGCAGCCAACCCGGACAGCCAAAAAGTATATCATAAGCTACGGTATTGGGGTTTTTTATTTCTAATTTATGTTTTACCCTGGCGGCTAAACAAGGTACAACATCCATTCGCTTATTGTCATTCTTTACATCGCCAAAATTATGCGCAACAATTATGTAATCTAATTCTTCTTTATCAATGTCTGCAGATTTAATAGCATCAATAGCAGCATAATAGGCAATATCAGAGGTTACCAAATTGTCCGTTACATATCTTCTTTCTGCAATAGTCGTAATTTCAAAAAACTTATCAATTATTTCCTGATTTCCTTTATCAAGCTTTTTTCCGTCTGCATCATAAAATTCATTTATAAGAAAATCCTCATTCCTGATATGTTTTGTCGGGATGTAATTTCCCGTTCCTGTAATAACAGTATAGATAGTCCTATTCATATATATAGTTTAATATTGTTTGTTTTACTGCCAACTTACTAAACATTTAGAAAATTCAAATGCTTATGTGAAAATAAAAGAAGTATATATGCTTTGTTTTTTTTGCAATTTAATGCAAAATTCTATACTGTAAAAGCCAGTACCCTTGACCATTTTTGGCCGGAATAATTTGACGACCGAGCTTGGAGTTAAATCCCTGTTGTTTTGTATAGTATGTTCGGTAATAGCAGACCGGATATTAAAGTGGTCAAATAAGGATGGATTGAATGACCTCTACAGATATCTTCAACGGTTATAAGTACAATTACAAGATAATCCGCATGGGTGGTTTTTAGTTATTGATAGGTTCTTGACTGGTTTTTACGAATTTTATGATAATCTGTAAAAATTTAAGCAAAGGCCGGTTGTAGCTAACACCATTCTTTTTTTGATTCAAATTATTATTTTGACCCTTGAATTTGAATACCTTCTCAATCTTTCATAACTTTATGGATCTGAACCATTAATATGCCTAGCCTTATCCATGGTTTCGAATACGACATCTTCATCAGCTATCGCCAGAAAGACAATAAAGGTGACAGGTGGGTGAGTGAATTTGTCGATGCTCTGAAGGATGAACTCGAATCCACCTTCAAGGAAGAGATAAGTGTTTATTTTGACATAAACCCTCATGACGGACTTCTTGAAACACATGATGTTGATGCTTCCCTGAAAGAGAAGCTTAATTGTTTGGTTTTTATTCCTATAATATCCCGCACATATTGCGATCCTAAATCATTTGCATGGGAACATGAATTTAAAGCGTTTGTTGAGCACTCCTCTCATGATCAGTTAGGATTGAAGATAAAGCTTCCCAATGGTAATGTTGCAAGCAGGGTGCTTCCTGTCCGCATACATGATCTGGATTCTGCTGATATTAAGGAATGTGAAACATTATTGGGAGGAGTTCTTCGTGGAGTTGAATTTATCTATAAAGAACCAGGAGTAGATAAACCTCTTGCTAATGAAGATGATGAAAAGAAAAACTTAAATAATACCAAATACAGAATCCAGTTA
>CAWJLF010000007.1:0-276777 GCA_963843635.1 uncultured Bacteroidales bacterium
TAATAAAAAATCTCATTACCTCAATTTATAACACTCTCATGGAGAGTTGGAGATTACTCAAAGATAGTTTTTGGATTAACATTAATTGAAAAATTGAACCATAAAATTAAGTAACTTGATAATAAAAGATGTTAAAAACACTGGTGAGTATTTGATGTGAGGATCACTATCTCCTAAGTTTGGATCCCATCAGATAAGCTTTCAATTTATTAGTAAAGGGGATCTTCTTTTGAATAAAAAAAGAGGCTGCTCTTAACTTCCTGACAGCCTCTTTTCGAAACTAACTAACCCTAAATACACAATTATTGTTTTGGACGACTTGCAATAACAAATTACGATTAAACATCTGTTGTGGATTAAAATAATCAGCCAATTGTTTTAAATAATCGGTCAGGTGCATTTTTAGACAACAAAAAAAGGGGCTGTCTCAAAAGATGAAATCCAGTAACCGCTGAGTTCGCTAAGAATATACGCGAAGATTGCAAAGTGTTAAATATCAAAATATTGCCTTTGTGTCCTTTGTGCCTTCTTTGCGGGCTTTGCGGTTAAAAGTATCTTTTAAGACAGCCTCCTTAATCCTTACATAATGTCAGGAAAACATTACATTACTAAAAATGTAATCATATGTCTTCGCATTATTGGTAAGCCTCATTTTGATCGCACAATTTGTTTTTCAACAACTCATCAGTTGGAATTGGCATATCCATCCTTATTAAGAACGAAATCAAAAGTACGGTTAGTATTCCATGAATCCTGTACCAGAGGGCTGATATTTGGATAACCCACCCCTTTTGGATAATTGATGTTAATGTGATCCTCCATAAACCCGGAACGTATCAAATCCTGAGCAAGACACCATTCAGCATTGAATTCCTTACGACGTTCCTGCCCCAGAGCTACCAACCATACCGGAGAACTAAAACCTTTATCAGCTTTTAGCTGGGTATAATAAGTCTGCGCATCAGGAACAGTTACTGTAGTTGTATTAAATGGAAGAGGATAAGTTGCTGGCTTTACTATATCGTCAGCGCCGTTATCTATAAAGAACTGAGCCATGTTTTGATAATAAGGAAGATAGGTAGCAGTTAAAGAAGCTTCTTTACCAACTTCCAGATTACCCCAGGCACGGTCACGGATTTGATTAATATAGCCCCAGGCGGTTGCGTCAGCGCCACCATTCAAATGGAAAAGGCACTCTGCGTAGTCTAATAAAACATTTGCATAACGTTTGTAATAAATCTGTTGAGGGCCCCACGGTGCCTGATAGTTTGAACGGGTTGTACGCCAATACTTCAGCGTCCAGACAGAAGGAGCAGCTTCACCTCCCATTAAAAAATGATAATGTGTATTTAATCCATCGCCAACTGTAAGGCTTTGTTGCAGATATGGATTATACCCATAGTTGGTGGCAGATTTCCAAGCAGGATTAATATCTGTAACAGCACCGGTAACAGCTGAAGCTTCCCGACGTTTATCGCCTGGTTCATAACAACTCCACCATTCCCACGAGAGGTACAAGGTACCCCATCCACCGATAGACGGAGGAGCAACAAAATGGATCATCCAATTGTGAGCCTGGGATAGATTGGACCATTGATTCCATTGTGAACCTTCGTCAAGAACTTCTTCCCAAATACATTCTTTTGTCCAAACAGCTCCCGGATCAAACAAAGTGGTAAAGGAAGGATTTAATTCGTACTTACCGCTTTGAATTACCTCTAACAAAGAAGCTGCTGCTAATGTGTAGTTTTCAGAAGCTTGATCAGGGACACGAAATGCTTTCCACATGTAAGCTTCTCCCAGGTATGAAAGGGCGAAACCTTTGGTACAACGTCCATACTGTCCAGTCATTGGATCCCATTCAAGTTCATCAGCTGCTGCTTTCAAATCATCAATGATGAAATCCCACATTTCTATAAATGTTGCCGCACGTGCTTTTTCCGGAGTGTTAATATAATTTTCGCCTGTTGCCAACATAGGTACACGACCGAAAGCTTTTGCCAGCCACATATAGTAGAAAGCACGGATGCATCTGGCCTCACCGTCAAGCGAAGTTTTTACACTGGCAGTAACTTGATCTGCATTAGCAAGACCAGCAAGGAAATCGTTGCAACGTGAAATTGCTGTATAGGCTTGTTTCCAACCGCTTAATAGTTCCGGGCTACCTGGAGTCCAATTTTGCGAGTTCCAGTCTTTGTCCCAACCTGTTGCCTGGGTATCCATTGTTGGGTGGCCACCTATAAACAAGTTTGGTTTGATACCCCAGTCTCCGTCAATATCTGTGGGAAGCATCATAGTGTAGCAACCAACAAGACCGGCTTTAGCGTCAGCGTCTGACTTAAACATTTGATCGGCAGCTAAAATGGAATAGTGATCCACCGACAAATAGTCCTTTTTGCAGGAGCTTATTCCTAACAGAAATAACACACCTGAAACTGTAAAAAATATTTTTGATATATTTTTCATAATGTTATCTATAATTTTGTGTAACAATTAGAATTGAATGTTCAAACCAAATGAAAAAGTTCTCGGGTTAGGATATCGGCCAGTATCCAAACCGGTAAAGAGAACACTTCCCTGTCCTGCTTCAGGGTCACCATATTTGTTATAACTGGAGAAGCAGAATAAGTTTTGAACAGAAGCGTAGATACGTGCTCTTGAAAGGTGTATTGGATCCAACAGGTTACTGCTAATATTATAACCAATCTGAACATTATTGATTTTCAAGAAATCACCTTTTTTAACCCACTCGTCAGAACCACGCATGTTGTAATTCAAATCCAGGAATGACAATCGGGACATAGTGGTGCTATGATTTTCAGGAGTCCAGGCATTTTGGGCAACCTCATTTAAGACGTTAGGAGTAGTACCATTATCACTCGGGAACATGTTAGATAATGTCATTGCAGAGTAGGAATAGATTTTTGCTCCAGCTACTCCATAAGCATAAATTGACAAATCCCAATTCCTATAAGATGCGTTGAAGGTCAAACCGTAGTTTAATTTTGGGAAACCATTACCTAAAATGGTCATATCCTTATCACTAAGAAATCCATCACCATCAAGGTCTTTATACTTAAAATCACCAGGAACAGTCGTTGACCCATTATTGTATCCATCAGGGTGACCAGCAGCTATAGCTGCAGCGTTGGCATCATCTATTTCGGCCTGAGACTGGTATATCCCCTCTACCTGGTAACCGTAGAAAGAACCTACGGCATAACCTTCGCGACATATTGAGTGACCGTTCCAGTGCGTACCTGAAGTAGCTCCTACTGCAGCCTGATTGGAACCGTCAGGACTCCCATTAGGCCATGATGAGTTTTCACTGAACAAATCAGCACCCATTTTTATGACTTCGTTTTTTAAGGTTGAACCTGTTAATGTGACGCCGACATTCCAATCCCGACTAACTTGCTTCCTATAGCTTACAGTGAATTCAAGACCTTTATTCTGAATTTCACCATAGTTGGTATATACCTGGGTGTAACCGGATGAAGGGCGTATTGACTGGTACAACAACAAGTCTTTAGATGTTCGGATGAAATAATCTACGGTAAAAGTCAAGTCATTTCTCAATAAACCAAGGTCAATACCTACGTTACTTTGTTCATTGGTCTCCCATTTCAACCTGGGATCTGTTAATGTAGGAGCATAACCGGTAGCTATTTGTCTTGTGGTATTCATCCCTGCTTGTCCATTCTGTCCATAATAAAAATATTGAATTTTATCTGAAGTCAATGCTGTAACAGATAAATCTGTTGGACCTCCAGAGTTACCTGTCTGACCCCAACCTAAGCGAAGTTTCAAATTACTGATAGTCGGATTGCCTCTCAAGAAATCCTCTTCTGAAATACGCCATGCTGCAGCTGCTGACGGGAAATTACCCCAACGGTTTTCGGCACCAAAGTTAGAAGAACCGTCACGACGCATAGTCCCTGTTAAGATATAACGATCCTTCAAAATATATTGAAGACGACCAAAATAAGATAATCCGCGAGATTGAAGGTTATAAGCACCAAGACCACTTCTTGAAGCTGGATTATTAGTCAAACTAATATCACGGATGTTATTCCCCGGGAAATCATTTCCAGAAGCATTACTCCAGTTTCCGAAGCCGTTGCTTACAGAATTACCTGCCATTAAAGTCAAATTGTGAATCTCATTCTTCCAATTGTAAGTCAAATAATTTTCGATAGCAAGATTGTTATAATTGCTATTGTTGATTCCTAAATAATATTTGGAATCGTAATTATACAATACCACCTGTGTTCCGTCAGGAAAGTAACGCTTTTTGTTGCCCCAGAAGTTATACCAATTGCCTGCGGTAAAATTATAAGATGCTATTGATTTGAAAACTAAGCCTTTAAATAATCTTATATCGGCATAAGCACTGAAAAGTACCTGGTTGTTTTTGGTAATCCCAGTATTTTCCATCTGTTCAGCATAAATGTTATTTCCCAAATTTGAATCATTTGAACCTACATCACCTTGTTCAGGAGCGCCATAAGTCCCGTCCGGGTTTATAACGTTAGGACTTACTAACCTATTAGACACCGGGTCTATATAATCCATAGTGGGAGCTGTGAAAGCCCAGTCACGGAGAGAAGAAAGGTTACCGTTATTACCGAGAGTTGCATTACTACCATGTGATTCTGAATGAACAAAATTGAGATCACTACCTATTTCAAGGAATTCAGTTACTCTGCTAATTATATTGGCACGACCGGTTAGACGCTTGTAGTTTGAATTGATAACAATACCGTCATTACTAAAATAACCTAGTGATAAGTTAGACTGGGTCTTTTCTGATACCTCCTGAAGCTGAAAGATTATATTGCTGTTTAAGAGAAACGCGTGTCATTTCCTTTTGCCAGTCAATGTTCTTTCTTTGACCGTCATATTGTGTAGAGAAAATTTGATTAGCCAGAATTCCACCATCATTAGCACGTGCCTGGCGAATATTCGCTGCATATTGGTCTACATCACCAACGTCCAACGTTGAGGCTAAAGTCTGGACCCCAAAATCTGCTGAAAAAGAAATATGTGTAGCACCTGCCTTACCATGTTTAGTAGTAATCATAATAACACCATTAGCTCCGGCTGAACCGTATATAGCAGTTGCAGAAGCATCTTTCAAAATTTCAATGCTCTCTACGTCACTTGGGTTAAGAAAATTGACATTTGTACCTACCTGTACACCATCTACTACATACAGCGGATTGGCGCTACCGTTAATAGTTGCAACACCACGAATACGAATGGCTGAGTTTGCATCTGGAGCGCCATCTTGTGCTGTAACCATTACACCTGCAGCCGATCCTTTTAAACCTTGTAAAATGTTCGTAGGAGCTTTTTTCAACATTTCATCTCTGTTAACTGAAACAACAGATCCGGAAATATCGCTCTTCCTGGAGGTACCATAACCAACAACAATAACCTCATCCAGATTCAAAACCTCTGAAGTCAATTTAATATCAATGGTTGTTTGTCCCTCAAGTTGCACTTTCTGAGTGACATAACCAATGTAAGTAAATACCAGGGTTTTAGCTGAACTTGGAAGAATAAGAGAATAACTTCCTGATACATCAGTGATCGTACCCACTGTAGTTCCTTCAACGGCTACGTTAACGCCAATTAGAGGTTCATTTGTGGCAGCATCTATAACCTTACCTGTTACTTTCTGTTGCTGAGCATTAATCTCCGGATTATAAGTTACACCTAAACCCAGTGCTAAGGCATTAAAAGTGGTTAAAATACTTAAAATAACAGTTAGTTTTAAAGGTAGAAGTAGCAGTCTTAGTTTTCCATGCGGAAAACAATTTGACATGAAATTACAACAGCATTTCTTCATAGTAAATTAGAATTTGGTTAATAATTAAAGGCTATAAGAACTAAATGCAAGTTCTCTGGTTAGTTAATAATTAAAAAATTCAATGTTTTAAAATACGGGTCTAAAATTTCCAATAGGTTACTGGTTAGAATCTACTTTTGTTTCATAGGCAAATAAATATTAATTAAGATCAGTTATCATAAACTTTGTCATCTCAGATAGTGCTGGATGATATAATACTCTTCTAAAAAAAAACAGAATCGATCAGGTGTATTTTTCAAAAACAATTTAATATTTAATGTTTGTGTTTAATTTAAAAAAACAAGCAAATGCTTTAAATAATCGGTCGGGAAGCATTTTGAGGAAATTTGGTTTTCTCTAGCTAATTCCATAGTAACTGATGAATAATCAGGAACAGTAGAAGGCTGCTTGTTTTCTATTTGCAGAACTGAAGCTAAGAGGGCCGAGCGTTAATAATTTGCCTGGCAGGCAAATTTAGCGAGGAGCCCGACCGCAGGGGTGGCATAAGAGCTTCGCGGCTGAAGATCCTTTTAATCCTGCAACTTACTATATCCCGGCCATGAACAAGCCTCCCCAGCTGACACATAAGAAATAACAGGATGTTTTTATTGGATTGAATTTACCGCTAAATAAAAAGATTACATTCGGCTGGTTAAAAGAATTGGATTTCGGAAAGAAGCCCTCTTTGTTGAGGGTTTATTGATTAATGGAAAGTGGGTTAAAATACAGGACATTGTATTATATTTGCTTCTAAAGGCAACCAGGGCAACCATGAAAATAACAAAAACTAAAATGAGGTGGGGCATCATTTTGTTGTTGCTTGCAATAATAATCAGCCTGGCCTTTTATCCACCAACGCCTCAAGATCCCATCCAATATTATGAAAGAGAAAGTGGGCAAATAAAAACTGAAAAGGTGGCCGGAGAAAAGTGGTTAGTATGGTTGTATTATAACCCAATTGGAGAAGCAACCTTGTGGGCATTGGTGAAAAGAAAGCTGGTTTCAACGATCTATGGTAATATGATGGATCGCCCATATTCAGCGAAAAAGATACATCCCTTTATTGAAGATTTTGATATTGATATGAGCGTTGTTCAGGAACAGGAGTTCAAAAATTTTAACGATTTTTTTACCCGGAAACTAAAGGTTGATGCAAGACCGATTGATACCAGCACTAATATTGTTGTATCACCTGCCGATGGGAAAATTTTGGCTTATGCCGATATTAGTAACTCCGATTTTATCATAAAAGAAAAGCGCTTTGATGTATCTTCTTTTTTGGAGAATCCTGATCTTGCACAAAAGTACCATGATGGTTCCCTGCTTATCATCCGATTAGCCCCATTCGACTACCATCGTTTTCATTTTCCAATCAGTGGAAATTTATCTCAAAACAAAAAGATTGAAGGTGATTATTATTCAGTCAACCCCTTTGCTTTGCGTAAAAAGGCTGAAATATTCTGTCTGAACAAACGAGAATATACAATTCTTTCAAATCCTTTGTTTGGGGATGTTATTATGGCCGAAGTTGGTGCCACCCTGGTAGGAAGTATCGAACAAACTTATAAGGTAAGTTCTGTAAAAAAAGGTGAAGAGAAAGGCTACTTTAAATTTGGAGGCTCAACGGTAGTACTGCTGTTTGAAAAAAGTAAAATACACATTGATGAGGATTTATTGATCAATACAGCAAATGGATATGAGACTACTGTTAAAATGGGAGAAAGAATTGGTGAAGAATAAAAACCAGACACATATGAAAACGATAATTACTCTTGCATTTATGATTTTATCAAATTTTGTTTATTGTCAAACTGGCAAATATTTCTATTGATTATTTCGGCCAGACACCTCCGGATACAATACCTGCGGTTTTTGCTCCCGGAATAATATGTCTTGACAATAGATTTGAAGCCCGTGGAGCATTTTCTCCGGATGGGAAATCGTTTTACTTTACAATTACAAATGAAGATTTTACTTCTCAAAAAATACTTTTCTGTGAATATTTAAATAATAGAGTGGACTAAGCCGGATACAGCAAGTTTTTCAAAAGCTTTCAATAATCATGAACCATTTATTTCATTTGATGGTCAAAAACTATTTTTTACCTCCGACAGAGATAAACAAACTAAAGAGAATACACGAGATTTGTTTTTTGTAAACAAATTGAGAAACGGATGGTCTGATCCTGTTAAATTGGATACTCCAATAAATTCGAGTTATACAGAGTACTTTTTCAGTCAATCAAAAAACGGAACAATTTACTTTGCATCAAATAGGCCAGGTGGTAATGCAGTATTTGATATTTATTTCATAAAACCAGACAACGGAAAATATGTTAAATTAAATAATATTGGAAGTACAATAAATTTTGGTTATGCTGCTGACCCATGTATTGCACCCGATGAAAGCTTATATAATATTCACATCAGCACGAAAAGTTGATGCTGATAATGTTGATTTGTATATAAGTTTCAATGATAAAGGAATATGGAGTGAACCTGTTAAAATGGGAAATCAAATTAATACAAATGCAAATGAATATAGTCCGTTCTTTTCGCCAGACGGTAAATATTTATTTTTTGTCAGGCATGATGGGAAAAAAGGGGATATATATTGGATCAGTGCGAGTATAATAAGTAGATATAAAAGATAATTAAACATACTATAGCCAACAAATGGGATTGTGCATAAAGCATACATCAAACGTTGTGCGCAAAGCTGGCAGTTAAAAAATCATCATCCGACTGTGACAATTCTTAAAATTTTGCCACTAATACAATAAAGCAATAGCTTAAAATGGCATTAAAAAAGCAAAACTTCATTCAAATAATAAACGAAAACAGAGGGACTATCAGAAGCCTCTGTAAAATATACTATGGAAGTAATGAGGACCAAAAAGATGCTTTCCAAGATATCATTCTTCAACTTTGGAAATCATTCGATACATTTCGTGGAGAATCTGAAATCAGTACCTGGATTTACCGGGTAAGTCTCAATACAATTCTCACTAAAATCAAAAAAGAGAAGAAATCAGTAACTGTCGAACCAATCGACGTACATCACCTATATATTTCCAATGCAAAAGCTGATGATAATGTAGAGTTGCTTTTTATTATCATTCAATCATTAAAGGATATCGACAAAGCAATTGTTGTACTGCATCTGGAAGGCTACCAGAACAAAGAAATTGCTGAAATTTTAAACATGTCTCCAACTAACATTGGCACTCGTTTCAATCGGGTAAAGTCTCAATTAAAAATGAAATTTAACAACGAGTATCATGCATCTGAACAATCTTAAACAAGCCTGGAAGCAACTGAAGATTATGAATGCTATACAGCTAATAGAATCAAATGAAATTCTGTCAATTATTGAGAAACCAGAAAACATGAATAATACCAAACTACAAAGGTTTCTCTTTGGCCTGGTCATGTTCATTATTATAACAATTTTTTGTCAGGGCGGATGATTTTAAATTATATTCACTGGAACCCTGACCCTGAGATAATAAACATTTTTGGGATTTCACTCAGGTATTATGGTATCCTCTTTGCAGGTGGATTGATTCTTTGTATCTATATTTTAGGCTGGATTTATAAGAGGGAAAACATTCCATCTGAGCATCTGGAAAAATTATCAATTTTTGGCATTATTGGGATTATAGTAGGGGCACGATTAGGACATTGTTTATTTTACGAGCCTTCTTACTATTTATCACATCCTTTGGAAATGATTCTTCCAATTACATTTCCTCCTGATGGTGGAATAAAGTTTACAGGATATCAAGGATTGGCAAGTCATGGAGGTGTATTAGGATATAATCATTGCATTATATTTCTATTCCCGGAATACAAAACATTCAATGATTGACACCATTGATTTGATCGCGGTTGTCGCAGGATTGCTTTCGCATTTATCAGACTTGGGAACTTTATGAACTCTGAAATTATCGGCATTCCTACAACCTTACCCTGGGGTGTGATTTTTGAGCGGGTAGATAACGTACCGAGACACCCAGCTCAATTGTATGAGGCGATTTCTTATTTAATCATTTTTACGATTATGATGATTCTTTACAAAAAAATGAGAGATAGACTTAAAAACGGATTCTTCTTTGGGCTTGAACTGTTTTATTTTTTACAGCAAGATTTATAATTGAATTTGTAAAGGAGAACCAAGTCGGATTTGAAAATGGAATGACATTCAATATGGGCCAACTTTTGAGCCTTCCTTACATTTTAGTGGGAATTGGATTTATAATTTATGGACTTAGAAGGACAAAAAGCTCAGTGCACAGCAATGTGTAAAAATAATAGCCGGGAAAGTGCTGAATATTAAGGCATGGTGCCTGCTCAAACAGCGTAGCCTTTAGATTTACACCTAATTAATTTTAAAATCAAAATCTGATGAATTATTACTCTTTTGGTTCTTGAGTTGAAATATATTAATATGCTTATAAATCAACACCAGTAGTGGCGCATTATCAGTAATTTATTATTTCGCCTCATCATCACCCATTTTTTTAAGAAGTCCTTTTATTTCAATTGCCCTGGGGCTTACAGATAATCCACCTAGACCGGTACATCTGAACTCAGATGGTATCTTCCGTCCAACAGCCTTCACTGTCTCTATTACCTGCTCCAGCGGTATTACAGCATCAAATCCTGCGAGCGACATTGTTGAAGACGACAGGGCATTCATTGCTGCACTGATATTCTTTCCCAGACAGGGAGCTTCAACCCTGTCAGCTATGGGATCACATATTAGTCCTATCATATTCTGATAAGCCATCGAAGCAGCGTCAACAGCCTGGTTGACATTGCCGCCAGACATCTCCACAAGTGCAGCTGCAGTCATCGATGATGCAGCTCCGCATTCCACCTGGCAGCCATATGCCTCAGCTGAGAAACCCGGACCTTCAGCAATAAAAACACCAATCATTCCGGCAGCAAAATATGCCATAACTTTCCGTTCTTCATTCAGGCTTTTATTATCAGCCATTGCTTTTATTGTCCCGCCAAGCGTACCGCACGATCCTGCTGTTGGAGCAGCAACAATGATACCCATCGAACTTTTTGATTCCATAAGTGCAGTAACATTGGCAATGATATCATTTGTTAGTGTGTCACTCAATATTCTCCCCTCTCCTGCTGATTTGGCTATAAGGTGAGATTGATGATGTAAGATACGATCCTTATAAACTGTTCCCGCCAGTCCTGTAGAAATACTATTCTCAATAATATTGATGAGATTTGCCATTTTTTTTATCAGCTTCTCCTTATCAAGTCCGCTCCTGCTTTGTTCATAAACGATTCCCAGTTCACCCAGACTAAGTTTTCCTGAAAGGCCTGATTCAAGCAAGCTGCTGACCGAGTCAAATAAGAACTCTTTCTCATTTCCACTTACAATGGGAAAGACAGGATCAACCTTAACTATTGATCTGACCTCCATGTTATCCCTGAGGTAATGAATGAATTTTTCGTGTATCTCTTTTGATGATTTTATAAGAAGTAAGACCTCCCCCGGGGCTTCAGACCATTCTACCAATAAATCAGTCGTTGTATAATTTTCAATTTCCTTTCTTTCATCCGGAGAAAGCTCATGACCAACAAAGACAGCCAGCAAATGATTATCTCCATAAAGCCTGACATTAAAATTATTTATCCTGCGTATTTCAATCATCCCTCCTCCTGTGGAAACAGCATTGAGAGCAAGAGACTTCCCGCTTACACCCTTCAGAATGAGCCTCATTGTATTAGGATGATCAGTCTGAAAATCACTGATCTTATATTCTATGACTATCCCCCGTTCTTTTGCAAGGGCATTATGATTCAGAATCATCTCGTCTGTCATATCAATTCCCAGCAATCCACCATTCATTCCTAATGTTGTGCCCTGTTCAATGTAATTTGATGCCCAGGCGCCATGCCTGTCAAACTCAATAAGAACATGAAGCAATTCATCATCCAGAAGCTGAGCAGCAATCCGGGCAATACGCCACGATGCGGCAGTATGTGAACTGGATGGTCCGCGCATTACCGGTCCCAGAACATCATTAAAAATGCTGGGTTTTTGTTTTAGATTCATGAATTCAGCTATAAAATATTACATTTAATCTCTAAAAATATTCATTTTTATTGATCATGGGCAAAGATTCTGAAGAACCAGGTTCAGTTAATAAAACAATAAAGTTAAACCAACAGGGTTCTGTCAGGATTTTTGCATCCGGGGAGATACGGCATATCCTGACCATGAATGAGGTTATTGAGCTTATGGCAGAAGCTTTTAAAGGTCTTTCCGAAGATCATTATTATATCCCGCAACGATATGTAAATGAAATTCCCGGCAAACAGTTGTCTTTAATATTCAAACCAGCTATTGATTATAAAGCCGATCGCCTCTCAATAAAGATCCTTACACAGAACGACTCAAACAGCAAATCAGGTTTGCCATCAATTATGGGAATGGTTATGCTACTTGACGCAGAGACAGGTCTTCTGCTTGCACTCATGGACGGCAGCTATATAACCGATATTCGAACAGGTGCAGCAAGTGGTATCGCCACACGGATGTTAGCCCGGGAAGATTCAAAAGTGGCCGCTATATTTGGTTGCGGAGCCCAGGGACGTACCCAGCTGGAAGCAATATTATCAGTCAGGAGTTTGTCGAAGATATATGCTTTCGATACTAATCCTCAAAGCTTAGAAGTATTTGTTGAGGAGATGAGAAACCGGTTCAAGATCGATATTCAAGCCTGTAGTGACCCAATGGTTCTTAAAGAAGTTGATATTATCTGCACAGCAACAGGATCGGAATCTCCTTTATTTGAAAGGAAACATATCAAGACAGGGGTACATATAAACGCTATTGGCTCTTATAAGCCACATATGCAGGAGATTGATCCGCAAATTATTCGTGACAGCAGGCTATTCGTCGATTCAATAGATTCCTGTCGCCTGGAAAGTGGTGATATTATAAAACCTCTTACTTTGGGAATAATTAGGGAAAATCATATCCTGGGTGAGATAGGTGAAGTCATTGCAGGAAAAAAGACCGGTCGTACTTCAGCTTATGACATTACAATCTTTAAGAGCGTTGGAGTGGCTATTCAGGATCTGGTTGTTGCTAACCATATTTATGACAGGTCGATGACTAAATAGAAAAAATAAAAGCGCTACAGGCTGATTATTACAAGCTGATTTTCAGTTATTTATACTACACTTTTTAAAAAATAATTCCAGTTTACACATTAAATACTACAACCATGTTTAAAGATCTGGTTTACATACAAAGAAGAAAGCAATTAAAAAAAGATGTCGGATCAGGAATAATTTTATTTCCCGGCAATGATGAAAGTCCGATGAATTATACCGATAACACTTATCATTTCCGGCAGGACAGCACTTTTCTCTATTTTTTCGGTTTGAACCGTCCCGGCTTATTTGCTATTATCGATACAGAAGAAGATAGTGACATCGTTTTTGGCGATGATTACACTGTTGAAGATTTCGTCTGGAGGGGAAAACAACCAACCATAGCCCGGGAAGCATCGCTGGCTGGGGTAATAAAAACGGATACACTAAATGTCCTGGCAAAAACAATTGAGAAGGCTGTTAATGAAAAAAGGAAAATTCATTTTCTGCCACCCTACCGTCCCGAGAATATTCTCAAACTACACAGGTTATTGGGAATAAGTCCTGAGCATGTAACAATCTCCGCCTCCATCCCACTCATTAAAGCTGTTGTAAAGCAAAGGAATATCAAATCGGATGAAGAGATAATTGAAATTGAAAAAGCAGTTGATACCAGTGTCGACATGCATGTAACAGCAATGAAAATAGTAAAAGAAGGCATGAAAGAGGCCATTGTTGCTGCTGAGATGGAGAAGATTGCACTGGCAGCGGGCGGACATATATCCTTTCCTGTCATTGCTACCATAAACGGTCAAACCCTCCATAATCATTATCACGGGAACACTCTCAAAAACGGGGACCTTTTCCTTCTCGACTGTGGTGCGGAGACAGAGATGGCTTATTGCGGAGACCTTTCAAGTACTATACCGGTCGCATCAACCTTTACTATGAGGCAAAAGGAGATATACCAGATCACTCTTGATGCACACCGGGCAGCAGCAAATGCACTTAAGCCCGGTATCAGGAACATGGAAATACACAAAATAGCCTGTATGAATATCATCAAAGGCATGAAGGAGCTTGGCTTCATGAAGGGCGATTCCGAAGAGGCTTTTCAGGCCGGTGCTCATGCATTGTTTTTCCCATGTGGGACAGGTCATATGATGGGTCTGGATGTTCATGACATGGAAGATCTGGGGGAAGTATACGTTGGATACGATGGACAGGCGAAAAGCTCACAATTTGGAATGAAATCGCTTCGTCTGGCAAGAGAACTCCAGCCTGGATTTGTTCTGACCATAGAGCCTGGAATATATTTCATACCCGAACTAATTGACCTCTGGAAAAAGGAAAAGAAGTTCCCTGAATTTCTGAACTACGATAAGATCGAAACCTATAAGGATTTCGGAGGAATAAGGAATGAAGAAGACTATTTGATTACTTCAAATGGACGAAAGCTTCTTGGCAAAGCAAAACCAATGACTATTGCTGAAGTGGAAAATTTACGATAATATTTATTTATTATGAAAAACACTATCATTGCTTTCCTGCTCTTTTTCACCCTGATATATAATGCCCCGGCTCAGTCGCAAAAGAAGGTTGATACAATAATAATACGTACAGAAATGGGAGATATTTACGCTGAAATAGATTTAAAGAATGCTCCTGTAACTTCAGAAAATTTCCTGCGTTACATTAATGCTGAAATGTTCGACAGCACCTGTTTCTATCGTGTTGTAAGAATGGATAATCAAGTCCGCGACTCTGTAAAAATTGAGGTCATCCAGGGTGGCCGATACGAAGATGAGGAAAATGGATTTCCCCCGATAATTCATGAGACAACTGACATCACAGGGATCAAACACAAAGATGGTACTTTATCGATGGCCAGATCCTTACCGGGAAGTGCTACATCGGAGTTTTTCATCTGTGTTGGTGACCAGCCTGATCTCGATTTCGGAGGGAAAAGAAATCCCGATGGTCAGGGCTTTGCTGCATTCGGCAAGATAATAAAAGGCATGGATGTCGTCAGAAAAATTCATTCCATCAAAGCCCCTTCCCAGTATCTGGAGAAACCTGTAATCATTTACAAAATTATTAAGCTATAATATGTAATTATAGTGATTTTGGAATATCCCCCAGACATTAGACTAGTAAGCGCAATGCGAAACAGTTCTTAATTAAACATCGGTGCGCTAGCAAACCAAAAATGGCGCGAACTTGCAGGCTGTTTGTTGGCGCCAATAAGACAATGTGTTGCGGGCGAAGCAAGGAACCGAGCCGAAGGCGAGCTCGGCGAAGCCAAATGAACATAAAACTTTGGGCATTTTGTATTGAAAGTAAAATGTCCATCCATACAGGCAGGAGAAAAGTGCTGCTAATAATTTATCGAAAAAATTAAAGAAATCAGGCAACACTTCATTCAGAAATATTACCAAAAGTTTGCAGTTTTATTGATAAAAAAACATAATTTTGTTTCGGGATGTTCCGAAATGATATTTTATGGAAAAGAAGGAGAATCCAATAACCAGTAATCAGGAAAAGATAGCACGCTACGGGAAAGCACTATCAAACCCAATTCGTGTTTTTATTCTTGGTTACTTATCAGATAACATAAACAAAGCATGCTATAGCGGAGATATGGCAGAGGAATTGCCTATTGCTCGTTCTACCCTATCAGAACACTTGAAAGAGTTGAAAAATGCTGGATTGATTCAGGGAGAAATAAATCCGCCCTATATCAGGTATTGTATCAACCCGGAAAATTGGGAAGAAGCAAAATTTTTATTTGCCAAGTTTTTCAAAAAGTAAAAAAATTTAACTATATATTTCGTACATTCCCGAAATGATTAAAAAAGAATAATATGGAAATTAAGATTTTAGGCACTGGATGTGCAAAATGCAAAACACTGGAGAAACGAACCAGTGAAGTAGTTGAAAAAAATGGAATTCAAGCCACAATAACAAAGGTGGAAGACATTACTGAAATAATGAAATATCATATAATGTCGACTCCTGCACTTGTGGTGAATGAAAAAGTTGAAATAAAGGGACGTGTGCCGTCTGCATCCGAAATAAAAGAAGTATTGTCAAAATATTAATTACATGAAATTATGAAACGAATAACTCTATTTGTGTCGATTTTGCTAATAATTATTAGTAACGTTTCCTGTAATAATCAGGGAAATAAGAAAGAAGTTGCCCAAGCGATAAGCGCATCAAATGTAAATGTTTATTATTTCCATTTCACACGCAGGTGTGCAACCTGCATGGCAGTTGAAGAAAATGCACGTAAAGCAGTTGAAGCATTATATCCAAATGAGGTTAAGACAGGCGAATATTCGTTCACTTCACTTAACCTTGACGAAGCCAGCACAAAGGAAATTGCACATAAATTGGGTGTCGGGGGACAGTCCCTGATGGTAGCTCATGGTGATAAGAAGATTGATATCACAAGTGCAGCATGGCTCGTTGCTCATGACCCTGATAAAATGAAGGTAGAAATAAAATCAGGAATCGACAAAGTTCTGTTTTAAGCAATATGGAATTTTTAAGAAATATACTTGAGAATTCACAGTATTTGGTTGTTACTGCGTTGATACTTGGACTTATGACTGCCATAAGTCCGTGCCCGCTAGCAACAAATATTTCCGCTATTGGTTTCATCAGCCGTGATATTGACAATCGAAAAAGAGTGTTTGTAAACGGATTAATTTATACTCTGGGTCGGGCAATCAGTTATACAGGCTTAGCACTTATACTTTATTTTGGAGCAAGCCAGTTGAACGTCTCAAGGTTGTTTCAGGGTTGGGGGGAAAAATTACTTGCTCCACTGCTGATTATAATAGGACTATTAATGTTGGATGTGTTCAAAATAAAATTTCCAGGTTTCTCTGGCTTAACGGAGAAAATAGGTAATGAAGGTAAAGGAAGTTACTGGAGTACTCTGCTGCTTGGAATTGTATTTGCATTGGCGTTTTGTCCATATAGCGGTGTCTTGTATTTCGCAATGCTTATTCCGATTACAATAGCAAGTTCAAGCGGACTTTATCTTCCAGTAGTTTTTGCAATTGCAACGGGACTACCCGTTATAATATTTGCATGGCTACTTGCTTATTCCGTTGGAAGTGTTGGCAGGATATACAATCATATTAAAACATTTGAAATATGGTTCAGGCGTGTGGTTGCTGTCCTTTTTATAGGCGTTGGATTATATTATTTAATAATATTCTTCGTGACTAATTGAAATTATGGGTGGTTGAAATGAATATGATGAGTCAAACAATAAATATAAATAGATATTATGGAAAATAAAAAAGTAGAAATCCCGGAATGGGCATTCGAATTTCACGGACACAAATGTCCTGCAATGCCTATTGGTTATCGGGCCGGTTTAACTGCAATGAAACAACTTGGTGTTGAAAAAGCCAGTAACAAAGAGTTATATCTTTTTTGTGAAAATGGACCTGCACATGCTGCTGCGTGCTTTTTAGATGGAGTAATGGCTGCAACAGGATGCACTTATGGAAAGGGAATAGCGGAAAAGTTAAATTATGGGAAGAATGCCATTGTATTAGTTGATTTAAAAACAAAAAAGGCTGTAAGAGTTTCAATGAGACCAGAGTTTTTTGAAAAGGCACTCAACTCTGAATTTGTAAAACTCCGAAAACAAAAAGTTGAACCTAAGG
This sequence comes from uncultured Bacteroidales bacterium, assembly GCA_963843635.1. Taxonomy (GTDB): domain Bacteria; phylum Bacteroidota; class Bacteroidia; order Bacteroidales; family VadinHA17; genus LD21. The sequence goes on from CAWJLF010000007.1 coordinate 17,676, forward strand.
ATATTAAACCTGAGCTGGTAATGCCACTTATAGAGAACGTGCAGCAACTTGACGAAAATGTTCTTTTTACTGTAAGTGAAGTTTTCGATAAAGATGTACAACTACCAAAAGGAACTTTTGACTGGCATAATTGCTCAGTATGTAATGAGATTGTATTTGACAATCAATCAAAAATTATTGATGGTAAGAGAGTATGTATTCCTTGTTCAGAGAAACAATTAGCAAAGTAAAGTGGAGTATTTCATAGCAGCTATTTCTTTCGTTGCTGCCTTTATATTCTCTCTTGGAGGGATAGGGGCAGCAATTATTCTAATTCCAATTTTGCATTCCTTTGGCATCCCTTTATCTGTAGCAAAACCCGTGGGATTATTTTATAATACCATTAGTTTAGCAGGAGCAAGTATTAACAATATTAGAAACAAACGACTTGATTTTAAATTAGGGATCCCAATTATTATCTTTTCATTTCTTTTTGCAATTATTGGTGCTTATGTGACAAAATACATTGCTTCAAAGATTATCTTGATATTGTTCATTTCTTTCCTGGTGTTCTCAGGATTCATGTTTCTGTTTTTCAAGGGTAAAAAGGAAACTAATTTTCGGGAAGATATTCCCATCATTTCTCTTTCACTCATTGGTGCATTTGCAGGTTTATTATCAGGAATGCTTGGTATAGGTGGCGGTGGAATTATTTCGCCACTCTTACTTATGATGGGATTTAATCCTAAAAAAATCACCACAATAACTGCTTTTGTCGTTCCCTTTTCTTCATTATCAGGATTTCTTACTTACTGGACAATTGGGACAGTTGATTGGAAATTATTGATAATAACATCCCTTGCAGGAGTTGCGGGAGCGACAATTGGTACAATTTTCATGCAGAAGCGTTTGAATCCGAAAATTGTGAAAAAGATACTTGCAATTATTCTATTAATTATGGCTGTTAAAATGGGACTTCAATTGCTTTAAAAACAAGGATAAAGAACAAGATGAAAGCAAAGAAACGGTTCAGCAAACTTTATTGGCTGCAATCGATTTGTTCTACAATTCGGAATTAAGCTACAGCGAGGTAACTGATTTAATTCCTGTAAAACCCATCGGTGAACATGAAACACAAATTTTAGAAATGTACCAGAGTAAACTGATGGGATCGTTTCAAAAAATAAAGCCATAAAGCAGAGTGTAACTTTGCGCTCCACGAACAAGCAGGACTGGAGCTAAAGGACGGTGACCCTGAAAGGGCTTACAACATCCTGAATTTATTGAATTACAATGCATTACAACGAATTACCACTGAATTACAACTGAATTACAACGAATTACTCCCTTCTCAAATTCCATCCTTTCACAGCAGTCACCTGTTTTGGTGTCAGGTAGATAGTTGACAGGCCTTTGCCGGCAATAAAAGCAATTGAGGCAGCGACAACCCCGATAAGGTTCAGGAATACCACACACACTAGCAGAACCACGATTATCCCGGTAAGCTCTATTGCTGTTGCCTTTGAGATGGGACCTGTAGTTCCGTTTATTATAAGGGAGGATCTCTGGAAGTTAAGAAGGACTGTGAACGCCGGCAGAAGTACCATTATCTTGAGTGGCAGATATGACATACCTGCAAGTTCTGTACTCAGTCCGGATACATTTATAAACCACAGATCAGCCAGGGGAGTGAACGCCAGCACAGATATAAGAACAGTAACAAGTAACCCAAGGGATATGGCAAAATTCCTCAATACCTTATAGTTCTGTTTTTCCTTTCCAATCAGTGCAATATTTACCTCCTGGAAAGATAATCCCATGCTCCTGAAGATAAATACCAGCGCACTCACCACAGGGAGCACAGCAAGCGACTCAACTGCCTTATAGCTCCTGCCGAGGAAAAAGGTTACGAACGGGTTCACTCCAAGCGATAGTATCGAGGTCAGTGCAAGAGGAAAATAAAACTTTGCAATTGACCTCAGGTTAAGATTGCCGTTCTCAGTATCTTCCTTTTGAATCAGTGTCTTCAGAGTTCTGGCAACCATGATCCTTGTAGCTATGGCTTCAGAAAGAACGGCCAGCGACATTGCCCCTGCTCCAACATAAGCACCTTTCACTCCAGCAGTGTAAAGAATCAATCCCATAATCAAAATAACTGTTAGCCTGACAAGGGTCCCATAAGTTACCCGCCGTGTAAGGTTATTCCTGATAAGGATACCCTGATAGAACCTTCTGTAACCAATCGATGCAGCCCAGGGAATAAAAATAATAAGTGCTATGTAGGCAAGCCTTGCAATCTCTTCAGGTACTTCCATGAGACCAACAACAATGAAGTTGAATACAGGTGGAATAAGTATTACAAGCTGGATACCGGTAATGACGGCATTAAGGATATCTGTAAAGCGTTTTAGCTTCTTATAAGAATTGTGCCCCGTTACGAGGGCCGTGGAGGCACTCATAAGCATAATTATGGGAGACTCAATAATCAGGGCAAACGAACCTGCTATACCAAAGGCAGCAAGGTTGTATTTTGCTTCATTCAAACGGGCGATAAAGGCAAGGAGGAATGGCTGCTCAAAGGCCATCATCAGCCAGGTAAGCGCCAAGGGCCCCCAGAAAAGAAAAATTCTCCGATATGTCAGTTTTTCAGTTATATCCACTATTGATTAGATGCAATCCACTTATTCATATAATCTTCAAAAAGGGCTAATGGTATGCATCCTGTTTCCAGAATCTGGTTATGAAACTGCCTGATATCAAAATTATTTCCAAGTTCATTTTCTGCCCTGGTTCTCAATTCTCTTATTTTCAACTGGCCTATTTTATATGATAATGCCTGACCAGGAATTGCCATATATCTTTCTATTTCAGCAGTGATTGCATCTTTACTTTCAGCCTCTCTCTCTAAAGAATAATTTATAGCCTGTTCTCTTGTCCACCCCTTTGAATGAATTCCTGTGTCGACTACAAGGCGGATAGCACGATGCATCTCTTCACTCAACATACCGAAATACTGATAAGGATCGGTATATAATCCTAATTCCTTTCCAAGCGATTCACAATAAAGCGCCCAGCCTTCACCGTAGGCAGAATACCATAAGGTCTTTCTGAACATCGGAAGAGTTTTACTTTCCTGAGTTAAGGATATCTGGAAATGATGTCCGGGAATTGCTTCATGCAAAAATAATGACTCATCTGAGAAGTCATTATATTTTGTTACATCAGGAATTGGAACGTAAAAAATGCCTGGCCTTGTACCATCAAGAGATCCGGGATTATATTCGGCGCTTGCAGATTTTTCCCTGAAAGCTTCAGTACGTTTTACTTCAAACAAAGTTTTTGGTTTTAAATCAAATAATTTATCGATTTGTGGCATTTCCTTTTTCTCAATATCATAGAAATGATCAATAACCTGCTGTGGCTCTGTAAATGGCATTAATTTTTTATTATTTCTTACAAAATCAAAGAATGATTTCAGATCGCCTTTGTAACCAACTTCTGTTTTTACTTTTTCCATTTCCGATGAAATCCTGGCCACTTCACTTAATCCCAGTTGATGAATTTCATCTGCTGTCATATTAGTTGTTGTATAGTATTTTATAAGATAATTATAGTAAGACTGCCCGTTTGGTATAGCATCAATTCCACTTGTTTCCCTCCCGGCAGCAAGATAATCCGTACTCATAAATTTAAGTAATTTTGTATAAGCAGGAATTATCCTGTTTGAAATCATTTCTGTATAAGCTTTGGTTAACACTTCTTTCTGCTGATCAGTGAATGAATCCGGGAAATTTCTGATAGGGCTGTAAAACAATTGCTTGCCAGGATCTGTTTCTGTAATTGATTTTAACTGAGGCAGAATTTTAATAATCAGGGATTTTGGAAGCACATAACCTGAGTCAATACCCTCCTTCATCTTTTTTTCTGCAGTATCTAACCATTGTAAGTAGCCGTCGAGACGTTCAATCCAGTTGTTATAGTCTTTAACAGTTTTAAATGGCTGGGCGCTCGAACCACTTGCAAACTGACCCATTATAAGATTTACCGACGAGAACTGGTCTATCGGTAACAGATCTTCTCTGAAAGTCAGGCGTTCAAGATTGATAGCGCATTCCCATTTAAGGACAGCTTTACTCATTCTGTCTGTTTCTGACAGATCCTCATCGTTATATTGAGCAATTTTATCGGAATAGCCTCTATAATAAGCTTTTAATTCATTTCTATATTCATCGGTTAATGTATTTGGAAAACTGTTGTTGTAACGATTATCGCCAGCCCATGTTGCCAATAGTGGGTTAAGCTTTAAACCGTCTTCATAGTAGTTATCAAGTACCTTATTGAATTCTGTACTTAACTTACTCGTTTTATCCTGTGATTTACCTGTATTTGATCCTCTGTTGCAGGAGATCAGAATTATCGCAATCGAAGTTAAAATAAGAATTTTACTTTTCATCATTTTGTTAGTTTTGAATAGTGGGTTATGAATTAAAAACTGATTAATTTGTTAACATATTGAAATAGGTTTTGTTCGTTAAGACTTTAACAAGCATTTGAGGTTCCCATTCAAGCTGTTCCAGTACTAAAATTCCCAACAAATTATCTGATGGTCATTCCTGATAGGCCCTGGCATTTTGATAAAAACACTAAGTATATTCCAATTGTAGATAAAACAGCCGCCTTTCCCGTCGTTGTAAGGGAGATGTGATAGAGGATGCCTGTGAACGACAGGTTTGTTTTTTTCTATTCTGCAGTTCTTTTTAACCTGTTTATTATAACACCTGTAAAAAACCCAATTATAAAGATTGTCATTGTTCCAAAAACAATCGACATGTAACTATGGAAAGGACTCGCAAACTTCTGCAAATCATCGCTTTTAAATAAAAAGGGAGATAAGCTCATCCATCCTATTACAATTACTCCGACAGAAACACCGGTTATAGCAGCAATATTATTGACTTTCTTCGAAAAAAATGCCAGCAGGAATAATCCCAACATTCCACCACTAAATATTGAAGCGAGTTTCCACCACGTATCCAGAGCACTCTGGACATTTATCATAGCAATAGCAATAAAGATGCTGGCAATGCTGAAAAGGAATGAGGACAAGTACAAAATTTTCATTGAGGTTCTTTCAGCATCAGTTGCTTTCAACTTTCTCCGGAAGTAATCATTCAGAATGACTGTTGCAGAGCTGTTCACGCTTGTCGAGATGGTACTCATACCCGCTGCAAAGATTGAGGCAACCAGTAATCCAGTCAATCCCACTGGAAGATTATTAACAATAAAAAACGGGAAGACCCTGTCAGGCTGGGAACCTGCAGGCAAAATACCGGGATGAGTAGTATAAAAACAATAGAGAGAAGTGCCAATAAAAAGAAAAAGTGCAGACACCGGAATATATATAAGGGCACCATATAGTGCCGATTTTTTTGCTTCCTTTTCAGAACTGGCTGTCATATATCTCTGAATATAGCTCTGATCTATACCTAAATTTTGAAAGTTTATGAATAAACCATAAAGCAGAACTACCCAAAAAGTTGAACTTGTTAATCCAGGTTTAAAGCTGCCTAGACTGAATCTATGATTTGCAGCTGCAATTTGAAATATTTGTCCGGGACCTTCAGGCATCGAAAACATTAATAAAATTGCACAAACAAGGGCGCCCAAGATTAATATTATCCCTTGAATAGCATCTGTCCATACCACTGCCTGTATCCCACCAAGGATGGAATAGATCATTACACTAAATCCAGTTATTACGATTACAAAAACCATATTCCAACCCAGAATAACATTAATAGTCAACGCCAGCAAGAAAAGTATTGTCCCTGTTCTCATCAATTGTGTCAGCAGATACATTACTGAAGCATATATTTTGGCCCATGGGCCAAATCGCATTTCAAGATATGTATAAGCTGAGGGGCTGTTAACAGACCTGTAGAGGGGCACAAAAAACTTATAAGCCATAAAAGAGGCAAATGGTATTGACAGGCTGAAGACAAAAGGATTCCAATTCGTTTGAAAAGCTTGCCCGGGAAGTGCAAGGTAGCTTATACTACTGACAAAAGTAGCGAAGATTGACATTGAGATTACCCACGTTGGAATATTACTATTTCCTAATGTAAATGAAGAAGACGATTTGTTTTTTTTATAGAAGGAACCGCCGAATAAAACAATTCCTATCAGGTAGACCAAAAATATTATAATATCGATTATTTTCACCTTTTAACAGGGATCTATCAGTAAGTATTATTTCACAGGTATCTCGAGGTGGACATATTTTATTTTCACCCGGTTATAAGTGTAAGTGATATGGATAGTACCGTCTTTCCCCTTTATAACTGCGGGATAACTGAATTCACCTTCGGGCTGATCTTCCAGTACGATTTTTTCGCTCCATATTTTCCCGTCAACCGAAGCAAAAACACTCAATTTGTTTCTCCCTCTCTCAACCGGATTACAAATTAATAATTTTAATCCGTTATCAAGGGTTACAGCATCGATACCTGAATTATTATTAAGAAGAGTAGTTGCTTGTAACGGCGACCATGTTTTTCCCTGATCTTTCGACCATGTCTCCACTATTCTTTTTTCTCTACTCCGGCAAAGCATTTGAATTTTTCCCCCTTTGTAAAAAAGTATTGTAGGTTGAATAGCATTAAATCCATTATTGTCAATTTTTGTTTTGCTCCAATGATTTAAATCCTGATCTGTGGTTTCCACATAAATATTCCAATTTTCTTTGGTCTCGATACTTGTTGGACAAAGGATTGTCCCATTTTTTAGTCGTACCGCTTTGTCTTTAATTGGCCCCAAAAAACCATCTGGGATTTGTACCTTTTCTGACCATGATTTTCCGTTGTCTTTTGAGATTTTGTACATTCCCCACCATTCGCGGGGGTTAGGACCAACTTTGTAAAAGAGAATTATATCGCCATTATCTCTCTGAAAGAGCACCGGATTCCAGCATGGATAACGAAGAGTATCGTTTATTATACCGTCGGCAACCGGTTCAGGGCTACTCCATTTACCCTCTTTTTTTGCTGAGGTGTAAATACATACATCCGGATTACCTTCAGCTGTTCCACCAAACCATGCAGCTAAAATACCTTCATCTGTTTCAATAACTGTTGAAGCATGACAACTTCTGAAAGATGCTTTCTCATAGATAAATTCCGATTTCAAAACTTTGACATTGATTTTCCCCGGTGCTGGTCTTCTGTGCATATATGGAAAATACAAACACTGTCATTACCAGAATGACAATTCCTTTTTTAAGTGTGTTCATAATATTCCTTTTTTGTTTAGGAAAATTACACAATTTATGTAAAGCTTCGCTTAAAGCATCATGGAATTGCAACAAAACACAGGACAAAGGAAGGAGGTGAATATAATTATCATGGGAAAAGTTTAAAACTATATTAAGCCCTTTCAGGGCTTTAAATCAGTAGGTTAGTTGTACCCCTGGCTTCACCAGGGGTTATTCATATTTAGCCACTTCGTGGCTTGAAAAATAATGCCATACTAACAAGAGAGATGAGCGGGCAGAGCCCGCTCATCTCTCCTCCCTACCCCACCACAATGCCCTTTCATCCCGAGCTTTAGCGAGGGATCCCCAACTCCCTAATCAGACTGATGAAAAAAGACTGACTTCCCGAGTCCCCATACAATTTTGCAAGCCAGGTATGCAAAGGGGAAACACACAAATTCAGATCTTTGCGCCCTTTGCGGTTAATTTGTTTTGATTTTTATGTCTTAATTTTTAGATCAAGTCAACCATAGCAGTTGCTATTATCGTTATATTAGTAAGACAAAAAACACTAACAATAACAAAATATATTATCCATACTGATTAGTTATAAATGTTCAAAAAATGTCTGATTCAAGTAAAGTATTACTTATTGTAATAATCATTTCGGCCTATTCTTGTTCTAAAAATAATTCACTGCCTCAATACGAAAATTATCCTTTAAGCGACTTGCCTTCAGATACTGGGGGGATTCAGAAACCCATTTATCTGGACGATAACATTCCTTTCGGATATTACGTATATACACCGTCGGGTTATGAAAGTAGTAAAGCATCTTATCCTCTCTTAGTATTTCTCCATGGCGCGGGTCAAAAAGGCAATAGTTTAGTAGATCCCGGAGACCTGGAAAAAGTGAAAGCAAATGGTCCCCCAAAACTTATTAGTGAAAAAAGCTGGGCACCCCGTTATCCAATGATCGTAGTTTCTCCTCAGTGTCACCTGAACTACTGGGATCCAACAATGGTTAACCAGTTCATTGAATATATTATTAGTAACTATCGTATTAATATGCACCGGATATATCTGACAGGCTTGAGTATGGGAGGGTATGGAACTTTTTATTATCTGGAAAAGTATTCAACAGATGGTTATGTGGCTGCAGCAGTTCCTATATGCGGTGGTGGGGATATACAATATGCATGGAGACTGGTAAATATTCCTCTCTGGGCTTTCCATGGTGATGCTGATAGTACTGTTAGTGTGTTTAAATCAATAAACATGATTAATGCCATTAATGAACTAAAGCCATCTTTGCCAGCAAAACTTACTATTTACCCGGGTGTTGATCATAATTCATGGGAAAGGACTTATGACGATACCGGTATGGGAACAGAAAGCATCCAATACGATCCATTTAATATCAGTATTTATGATTGGTTTTTTGAGTATTCCAAATCATTGTAATACAGTGGAGGTTTGTATTATCTCGTCCTGAAACAGGTCGACAATTCTTTAAACAACTGATAGAGGAATGTGTTGGAAAACCAACAACAAACGGAGCCCCTCCACCCCACCGTAATAGTAACTACAATGATGATGATATAAAACCACAATTTGGTTTGATACTTCGAGATTGTTCCTTAAATCGTTATTTCCCTCCGATAAAGATAAAAAGGTGATTACAGGTAATTAATTTTCGCCTGCCGTGCATTGGTCTTTATGGATTCTATACCGTTTTCCGATGAATCGTTCGTTGTGTACATCTGGCTTTTACCAATGACTTTGCTGTTGGCAGCTTTCAGAACAAAATAATACTGACCAGCTTTGGAGTCTTTGCGTTCGAAATGCTTCTTATTTGAAGAATTCTTTTTTACGCTTGCGATTCCATTTTTGCAACCATCTTTGCTTTTATATCCCTGGCTGGAAAGGATTACCAGACCATTTTTTGCAGTTAAATTAAAGTAAAACTTGTCATCTTTGCCGTTTGAAACTTGAAACTCAGGATGTGCCATATTTTTTGATTTTAAATTTATTGAACAAAGATAACCTGGTTAATTCTGGTAAGTGTTACACAATAAAAGCAATGATTTACATAGTTCACATATAATAAAATCTGATAATATACTCTAGATGCTTTGAGCAAGAAAAAGCTGCATAATCCTGTTTTGCCTACTCTGGCAAATTATGATCGAGGCTATAGGTACTTCCATTAGCCATGTTATACTTCAGTATTTTTGTAACAAATTTATTCCATTTTATGGGGCTTTTTACCCCCTTTCAATTTCCCCCAAGGGGGAAAGGTAAGGTTCCTTCCCCCAATAGAGAAGGCTAGGATGGGGGTATTTAAGATCAGAAAAAGGTCACAATCTTTATAATAAAAAAAGTGTTACACGAATTTTGAAGAAATACATAGCCGCCGGACGCGCTTAAAAGTTGAAAAAGCCATAAGCGTTACATGGATACAAACATTCTGGTAGATAAATAACTAAAGAATAATCCAAAAAGGCAAAGCACTACACCCAGACTTTTGATGAATACAGATATAGTGTTGATATTGACTCTTTGTCGAAATTTTACAATCATAAATGACAGGAGATAAAGCCAGGTTATGCTTCCAAGAGAAATGAAGAATGCAAAGCAAATACTGATTAACAGATGAAAATATAACGGGTATATGGTATTGTCTGGCTGATGATCTTTACCTTTGAGTTTTTGAAAATAGTCAAATTTTTCACCTGCCAATCCCTTTGAGATTTCTATTTTTCTACCCGTAATATTACTTATCTCCGTTACATTCTTTTCTATTTTGCCTGCCAGTCCTCCTGTATGCAAGCCCAGGGAGGCTATTAACGAAATCACGAAAAAAGATGAAGTAAGCATTCCGATAAATAATGTCGGATTAAGTAGGTTAACCATAAAGCCGGTAAAAAAAGCTCCTTTCCCTTTCTTTTGAATCTTCTCAGTGAGATGGCTTTTATCTTCAAGATTTTCAATATCCAGTTTTGTTCTGATAATCCTGTATCCCAGGTAGAAGAAAAATAATGACCCTACTGCAAATATATATGGGATGGCCGGTTTGTAGAAAGAATAAAGTTTTGTTAACCCAAATACTGCAATAAAAACATAAGTAAAATCAGCAATGAAAGATCCAATGCTCACTAAAATACAATAACGCAGTCTTCCTTTGAGTGCATTGGAAGTAATGAGGATACTTATAGGACCTGCTATTGGCATTGAAAAAATAAAACCTGCCAATAAACCGGCAACCGATATGGTGATGATACTTTCTAACATGAAATCTAACATTCAAAATAATCGATTTACACCAACCGACAAATGAAAAAGTCTTCCCGTAAAAACGAAAGGACTTTTTCTTGAAACTAACCCTAAACTAACTCCCTGAAAACCTAAATGACGAACTCCATATAGTTTGAAAAAAACCTTAGCTTGCAAGAGGTCGATAATTGACCAAACCTAATGCTTCTTCAAATACCTTTACAAATCTCATAAAAAAGGTTGAATAATCAGTCTTGTCAATATAACCGGCAATTTCACCAGAAGTCGCGGGGATATCTTCGAATTTTTCATCCTTATAAGACTTTTCGGTCTCTGTTAGGCTAAAATCTATTCGCTCACCATTTATGCGGTTATAAAAATGCCAGCCATTACTTTTATGAGTTTTCAGAATTTCTCCACCAAAAACATCCTGAATCAACATTGATATTTCAATGTCAAGATCTGTCTCAGGATTTAAATGGTTCTTGCTGTTTTCGAAATCCAGAGCCACAGTCTTTTTCAGAACCTTTTTTAAAAACTTTCTGCTAAACATTTTTTTAATCTTTACTAATATTATTTTAATCGGCCACTTAGTAGTATTTATATTCTCATTGCAATAATTAACTAAATAAGATAATGTAAAATTAACCCATATCGGCCTGACATGTATTACACAACTTTTAGGAAAAGTTACATGATTTACATGTTTAAGAGGAATATTAATTATATGTTACCAGAAGTTTTACATAAGTTGAATTAGAGTATGATAGAATATAAAGCCTTGTTTTCACTTCGAAAGCACATTTTAATTTTGTATTTTTGTTTATCAGAGCAATGCACCTAATGAAATGAAAACTTGAAACTTTACATCAAAAATATGGTTTGTATCCGGTGTAAGATTGTTGTTAAATCGGAGTTGGAAAGACTTGGCTTGCATTATACTACCGTTGATCTGGGTGAAGCTGAAATAACGGACACGGTATCAGATGATCAGTTGGAGAGCTTGAAAGTTGCCCTCGAAATGACAGGGCTTGAACTTATGGATGACAAAAAATACATATTGGTTGAGAAAATTAAAACAACCATTATTGAACTGATTTATTATAATAATGAAGAGATTAAAATAAACCTTTCCGATTACCTGAGCGAAAAACTAGATCACAATTACACATACCTTTCCAATCTCTTCTCAGATGTAAAAGGAACTACAATTGAGCAGTTTTACCTTGCAAATAAAATAGAGAGAGTAAAAGAACTCCTCGTTTATGATGAGCTCAATCTTACCGAAATTGCCTGGAAACTTCATTACAGCAGTGTTGCCCATCTGTCAAACCAGTTTAAGAAAATGACTGGGCTAACACCATCTCATTTTAAAAACCTCAGGTCAAAAAGACAGGCTGATCTGGGGATTTTGTAAAAGATCTTATCTAATCTGAATTATCCATGTAAGGCTAATGCCCTGGCAAAGGACCGGCAATATTTTATTAGCAAAGCTTAGTGTGAATAATGTAACTTTTTCACAAAGTTCTGTAACATTTGTGTGACTTTAGTTAGCCACCTTTGCTCATTAAATTTTAGTATGATCTTGAAATTACCCGCTTAAAAGGATAATAAGAATAATATTCTCCATGAAAGAAGAAAAAAAAGAAAATATATTACTTGGGAAACTCAATTCGAAGATGAAAATTAAAACATTCTCAAAGCGAAACAGTGGGTTCACTCATGATCATCACAGGCTGTTTGGCTTTGGGAAATCTATATATCCTGCAATGGATGGGATACTGAATAAGCAACAATCTCAAATTCACCAAACCGCAGATCTATTTGAAATTTTGTTTATTACTTCTTATCCACCCAGGGAATGTGGCATAGCGACCTATTCAAAAGATTTGATAAAGGCTCTGAATAATAAATTCAGCAGAACTTTAGCCATTAAGGTATGTGCTTTGGAATCGGGAGATGAAAATTTTAAATATCCCGATGAAGTAAAATATGTTCTTAAAACTTCATTAGCTGACAAATATGGTGAACTGGCTTTGAAGATTAATGAAGACGACCATATTAAGATTGTTCTTTTCCAGCACGAGTTTGGTTTCTATAAAAAACAGGAAAAAGCATTTCTTCAACTTCTGAAAGATATTACAAAACCGGTTATTGTAGTTTTTCATACGGTACTACCACATCCTGATGCCAAATTAAAAACAGTAATAAGATCCATATCTGCTTCGTGCGATTCAATAATTGTTATGACTAATAATTCGGCAACAATATTAATGAGCGATTATGATTTGAAGGAAGAAAAAATTTCTGTAATAGCCCATGGCACTCACCTGGTGCCCCATCTAAGCAGGAAATACCTTAAAAATAAATACGGATTCAAAGGACGGAAAGTTCTAACAACGTTTGGTCTGTTGAACGCGGGTAAAAGCATTGAAACTACACTAAAAGCATTACCGTTAATCATTAAAACTAATCCTGATACATTATTTCTCGTGCTGGGCAAAACACATCCTGAAGTTTTGAAAGAAGAAGGAGAGAAATACCGGATAAGTCTTGAGAAAATGGTAATTAAAAATAAATTAACTCAATATGTAAAATTCATTAATAGCTATTTGGCATTACCTGAATTACTTGAATATTTGCAGCTTACCGATATATATCTGTTTACAAGTGATGATCCCAACCAGGCAGTTAGCGGGACTTTTGCATATGCAATGAGCTGCGGCTGCCCAATCATTTCAACTCCCTTCCCGCATGCAAAAGAAGTACTTACTGAGGATACAGGAATAATTTTTGATTTTGGCAACTCCCAACAATTGGCTACCGGTATTCTTCGATTATTAAATGACAAAAAATTTCGAAGTAATATCAGAATAAATACCTTACAGAAAATAGTATCCACCGCCTGGGAAAATTCAGCCGTTGAATATACAATGCTGTTCAATAAAATAGCCGGAGATAAAATTACGGTACAATATGATCTGCCGCCTGTTAATCTGAATCAATTAAAACAAATGACCACAGACACAGGGATCATTCAGTTTTCAAAAATCAATCAACCTGATCTGTGTTCCGGTTATACCCTCGATGATAATGCCAGAGCCCTGGTGGCTATGTGTATGCAATTCATTTCAACAGGCGATTCCAAATACATATCGTATATAAATAAATATCTCAGTTTTGTTAAATTTTGTCAGCAAGCTTCCGGAGACTTTTTAAATTATGTTGATATTGAAAATAAGTTTACCGCTCAAAATAAATCTGTAAACTTAGAGGATTCAAATGGAAGGGCGCTCTGGGCTCTGGGTTATCTGATCTCCCTGAAGCACTTACTCCCTGGGAAAATCAGATCCGAGGCCATAAATATTATTTGTAAAGCAATTCCCCGTATTGAAACAATACATTCCACCAGGGCAATGGCCTTTGCCATTAAAGGCTTGTACTTATATCAAGGAACCATTAAATCGCAGGAACATATTAAGCTCATAAAAACGCTATCGAGCAGGATGGTTCAAATGTACAGGCATGAATCTGACAAAGAATGGCAATGGTTTGAAAGCTATCTTACTTACGCAAACAGTATACTTCCTGAAGCAATGTTATATGCCTGGTTATTAACCGGAGAAACAATTTACAGAGAAGTTGCTTTACAATCATTTAATTTTCTGTTATCCAAGACTTTTAATAAAAACGGTATTGAAGTAATTTCCAATAAGAATTGGCTGCGAAGGGGCCAGGAACCTGCACATTTTGGCGAACAGCCTATTGATGTTGCCTATACGATTATGACTTTAAGTAAATTCTACAAAGTTTTTAATGATGACGACTACCGTATAAAAATGAAAACCGCATTTAACTGGTTTTTAGGAGAAAACCGCCTGCATCAGATTATATATAATCCATGCACTGGTGGCTGTTACGACGGACTGGAAGATACCAACATAAACCTCAACCAGGGGGCAGAATCTACAATAAGCTATCTTCTGGCACGATTGACGGTTGAAAAGTATTATGAAATAAAAACAACCAAAGTTAATCACTCGAAAAAAGAGCTGATAGCTTCCCATTCTACAATGGGAATTATATAGTTACCAATGAAATGTCAGATTTTGCATCTAAATACGCCACTAATGATTTAAATGAAATTCTGTAAAAATTGAAAACTCAAAATAACATCTCAAAAACTGTCGCCGTAATTGTAGCCCACCCCGATGATGAAACATTATGGGCAGGTGGAACAATACTCAGTCACCCTTTATGGAAATGTTTTATTGTCTGTTTGTGCAGGGGAAGCGATGTGGACCGTGCTCCAAGGTTTTATAACACATTAAAAATTCTTAAAGCTGAAGGTATAATGGGCGACCTCGATGACGGTCCTGAACAAAAACTCCTGGAACAAAGTGAGGTTGAACAAACTATCATGAAATTATTACCTTCCAATCCTTTCGATCTGATAATTACTCATAATCCAAACGGAGAATACACAAGACACATCAGGCATGAGGAAACCGGGAAAGCGGTTATCAACCTATGGAATACCGGAAAAATTTCGACAAGTGCATTGTGGGCGTTTGCCTACACCGATGATAATAAGAAACACTACCCCAGGGCAGATGAAAATGCGGACATATACCGGACACTGATGAAACGGATATGGCATCGCAAATACATTACAATTACTGAAACGTATGGCTTTGAAAAAACCAGCTTCGAAGCACAAACAACTCCAAGAGAAGAATCATTCTGGCAATTCACTGATCCGGTTGTTGCCAAAAAATGGCTCATCCAATTAAAAAGTAAACCTGTTTGACAAATTGAAAATTATTCGATTATGAAAGTTTTGTTATTATATGATTACCCCCCATCACCAGGAGGATTGGCGACACAGGGAGATCTCCTCTATAAAGGGCTTCTTGAAATGGGAGTGGATGCACAGGCTGTCCACTTCGAATCATCACAGGAAAAGGAATGGTACTACCGATGGTTTGAGCCAGATGTTGTTCTAGGTGTAGGTTACTGGGGGCATACCCCTCAACTGGTATTGCACCCTCAACGATATGGAGTTCAGCCTGTTCCATGGCTGGTCGCAGACGGGTATATTGCAAATTACCAGGAAGTTTTAAATGCGCTTCCTCTAATACTGGTAACTTCTAATTGGGTGAAGGATATGTATATACGCGACGGGATTAGCGGTGATAAAATTGAA
Source organism: uncultured Bacteroidales bacterium (assembly GCA_963843635.1). Lineage (GTDB taxonomy): Bacteria > Bacteroidota > Bacteroidia > Bacteroidales > VadinHA17 > LD21. The sequence goes on from CAWJLF010000007.1 coordinate 33,386, forward strand.
GTATTACCAGTCGGGTGCGATACCGGATCCTTTGTTCCTCGCAGCAAGGATGATCCAAAGATTTTAGCCGTACGGGAATCACTTGGCATTTCACCAGATCAGATAATGATTCTCACTATCGGTGGAGATGCTGCCTCAAAAGGTGCACAGGAAGTAATGCAGGCACTCGCAATCATAGATACTAAAGCCCCTGACTGGAAATACGTATGCAAAGTATGGCCCCAGCCCAGGACAAAAAAGCAAAACATTGATGACCTTGACCTGGCTGAACATCTTGGAATTGAAAAGAATGTCACATTTGCAACCAATACTATTTCAAGAAAATTTATACCATACCTTATCGCAGCCTGCGATATATATGCAGCACCTTCCCGGCTTGAAGGATTTGGCATGCCCCAGGTTGAAGCTGGGGCATGCGGAAAGCCCGTGATCAGTATCAAGGCTATGGGAATGCTTGACACTCTTGTACATGGAGAAACGGCTTTCCTGGCCAAAGTAGCAAGGAAAATAGTTGTCGACCATGTTATGCTTGGAGATGAATCAGGATTCAAAAAAAATCATAGTGTGAAGTTTGAGGTACCACGGATAGTAGACTACCGGGCAGATGTGCATGATATTGGAAAATATCTAATGCTTCTTATGACAGATGCAGGACTGCGCGAAAAAATGGGCAAAGCTGGCAGAGAAAGAGTTGTAAAAAACTTTGACTACCATGTTGTTGCAAAACGTTTTGTTGAAATAATAGGCAATAAATTAGGAATTAAATAATGAAAGCTACAGATCAGCAGGAGATTGAAGAGGCAAAACAAGCCGCCATTGAAGTGTTGCAGCATAATTCACACGGACCATTTCATGGGCTTCCCCGTACAGCAGGCTGGGGATATCCTGAACCATATACAAGAGATCTTATGTTATCTGTTTTTGGTATAGCAGTATCTGAGAACAAAAAGCTCCTGGAGAGCATCCGGAAAGTATTGGAAACACTGGCAAAAAACCAGACTGAGAATGGTCTTATCCCTTCACTGGTCAACGATAATGAGAACCGTGGAGCGAGCGATACCACACCTTTGTTTTTATTAGGCGCAGGAATTTTCAGAAAAGTATCCGGAGAAAATAATTTTCTTAATGATGCTGTTCAAAAAGCCCTGTCCTGGATGAAATATCAAAGTCCTTCCGACAGGTACATTGTTGCCCAGCAACCAACCAGCGACTGGCGCGATGAACAATGGGTGACTGGATATGGACTATTTGTTAATACGCTTGTCTTCTCCTATCTGCGTCTCCTGGGGAAAAATGATGAAGCTGACAAAGTGCATGGGGCAATGAGCCGGTTCACAATTACCGGCGGAATTATACATAATCATGTTCATGAAGGGCTGGTAGTAAAACATAAACCCTACTATGCTTTCTGGTCTTTTAAAATTTACAGCAGTGAACGGTTTGATCTTCTCGGTAACAGTATTGCCATTCTTTCCGGATTAGCCTCTCCAACCAGAGCAGAACATATTATTTCCTGGATCGAAGAGGAGTGTTCAGCTCTGAGAGAAAAAGGTGAATTGGCAGTTGACCTGCCACCTAATTTCTTCCCTTATATAAAACCTGAAGATCCTGACTGGCTTCCCAGATATGCAATCTATAACAATCCGGGAGATTACCATAATGGAGGTATCTGGCCTTTTATTTGCGGGTTTTATGTGGCTGCTTTAGTAGCTGCAAAAAAGTATGCCTTAGCAAATGAAAAGCTGGTGGCACTAACTCATTTGATTAAACTTACAAATACAGCTAAGGTTAACTTTGGATTTAATGAATGGATAAAAGCACAGGATGGCAAAGCTATGGGGCAGGACTGGCAAACATGGAGCGCCGCTATGTACCTCTATGCGTCAAAATGCGTTGAAACAAAAAAGACTCCGTTTTTTGATGAGATGCGTAGCTATCAACATAAATTATAACCGTGAATTATGTAACTTTTTTCTCAATTTGTGTAATATAAGGCCATATCAATAACATAATATTGTTGTGAAAAAGAAAAGTGAACAACCATTAAAATCTAAATAATAATAATATTATTCAACAACAGAAGGCAAATCCTCCTCAGGATATAAGTAAGAAACTCCAACAGAATAATTTGAAATAACGGAAAATAAATTCATCCGAGAGTAATAGTGACAAAAATCAATCAAACAGAATTTTATCTAACTATAAATTAAATGCCATGAGTCTAATTACAATGAATAATAACACAACAGGATATTGGGAAAAGAAAAAAGGAAAACTTAAGGAAAAATTTCCATTAATTACTGATGCAGATTTGCGATATCCTGAAGGGAAAGAAAAGGAAATGATCGAACTGCTTGGAACTAAGCTGGGCAAATCCAAACTGGAACTTCTTATCTTAATTATATCAATTTAAAACTGACCTGTGATTTAAGAGAAAAAAAGACTAACTGAGATAAAATGAATATTAAGGATACTTAAAAGCCAATATGTGAATGATGTAACTTATTAAAGTAATTCTGTAATGTTTCCCGTGCAAAAGATACGGATCTTTGCAGTGTAATTTAATTATCAAAATATTGTAGTTAGTTTTTTCAATAGGTTAGGTTAGGTTAAAAAAAGGCTGGTTAAATAATCAGTCTTTTTTTTATTCACGTTGAATATAGTCGTTATCGTATGGCTTCTGATAGTATTTGGGATTTTCAGTTACCTGTGGGATATACATCTATAAAAAGCATTTGCCGGGGTAAAAAAATAAAAATGGTGCGAATCTGTCCGATTTATTGAGAATAAGTGCATTATCCGGATAGGAATGCTTACTTTGCCCAAAATTAAAATTACAATTATGAGTACAGGAACAGTAAAATTTTTTAATAATTCCAAAGGATTTGGATTTATTAAAGACGGTGCATCAGAAAATGAATACTTTGTGCATGTATCGGGCCTGAATGATGAGGTCAGGGAAAATGATGAAGTATCGTTTGACCTTCAGGAAGGGAAAAAAGGATTAAATGCGGTAAATGTTAAACTGGTATAATATAAATATTATAATAGACATTTATTATCAGAGGCTGTCCCATAAGGGGCAGCTTCTTTTTTTGATGCCTCTGAACCCATCCCTCTCCTACTCTTTGTGGCTAAGAAAAAACGTATAAGATCCTAAAACCAAAGTTCCAATTTAAAAACTTTTCATTTTCAACAAAGGCCTTGGCGTAGTCGGTTTGCACCATTGTGCCCTTTGACCGCCATAGCCTTGGCGAAGGCGGTTTGTGCCGTAATATGTGAATGATGTAACTTATTTCAATAGTTATGTAAGAGATACCGGAATTAATATCCTCACCTTTGTGTAGTGAATTTATTTAACTGAAAAAATTTTGAAAATGAGAGTAATAAACGATCATTTAAAGCGGGTTTAGATAAAATTAATTACAGACAAAAAGTGAAAAAAATTGAAGAATTACAAAATGAAATTCATTTTGCTATATGTAGAAAATCATTGTTAAATACCTGGAAAACTGGTATTTATACAAGAATCGGAAAGTATATGAAAATACTTAGTTACGTAGTCTTGTTCACAGGAATAGGAATAATGTTCAACTCCTGTGTGGGTGGATATGTTGCATCTGAACCAAACTATGTTGAGTATGCAAGGCCACAAAGACAGTATGATAACCAAATCTGGATAACCGGTGACTGGGGTTGGAACAATCAAACACATGTCTATGTGCAAAGAACAGGTTATTGGACAAATCCAAGACGAGGACAGTCATATGTACAAGGGTCCTGGAAGGCAACTCAACATGGAAAATCCTGGACCAAAGGTCATTGGAGGAAAGACAATCGGAAGAATAATAACCATAAGAATGGTAAACGACAAAATGGCAACGGTAACCGGTAATTGAATTGAAAATCTAAAATTAATATGTAAACACGACTATGGATTTTTGCTATTATGCTTGAAGAGTCGTTGAAGTATTAAAATATTGAGTATATTGAATGAAGCCAGACTTCCCACAGGTTGTCTGGCATTTCTCATTCCTCAAAATGGAGATTACCTTCAGTGAGCCTATTGCTTTGAACAGAGCCCTTGTTCTTCACTTCGCTCCGCTTCACTCGTAATGTTAAATAAGTTTAGTTCAGGCAGCAGAGGAGGATAACATTACATGTGAATCATGTAAACTAGAATAATAATTATGTAACTATTCTGCCCTCATAAGCGGTTAACTTTGTGGAGAAAATTATCAATAATTTTATTTTTATGTCAAATCTTCTTTTTCTGGACGGCTTAGCTATAATTAAAATATGGGCTTTGGGGTTTTTCGTTTTCCATTTTAACGGAATAATTCATATTCTGCTGATAATTGCATGCTTTGCTTTTTTACTAAGGTTTCTTTATATCAAGTCCGTGACACAAAATATCCATTACAAGCTGCTGATATTAAAAGGGGAACCGCTGATGCCTTTTAAGAAAACATGAGATTCTTTAATATACTTAGTACATTATTGCAATAGTATCAGGAAAACTGATGCTATTGAATTTATTGGAATTATTTGGGATAATGAAGCTATACATTAAAAATTGTTCGCAATTATGAATACAAAGCCACTCGAACACCCGAATGCAATTTCCTTAAAAACTGCCTTATCTGGGAAACAGCTATTAGTCCGCTTGCGTGAAATGGAAGAACTCAATACCCGTCTGGAATTGCAGATTGAACAACGCACAAGCCAGCTCATTGAAATTGTCTCCACAAATGGGAAATTTCTTTCAATTATCGCTCACGATTTAAGAAGTCCTTTCAGCTCAATCATAGGTATTCTGGAATTGTTGAAAATGAGTTTGAAAGAATTCAATAAAGATGAAATTGAAGAATATATAAACATTGTTTATAATTCAGCAAATAACACGCTGGTTCTCCTTGATAATCTTCTGCTATGGGCTGTTTCACAAAATAAAGAGAAAAACTTTATACCGGTGAAAATTAATTTATATGATTTATTACATGAAGAAATAGAAAGTCTCAAAACATTAGCTATGCAAAAACAAATCACCATGAGCCATGGGGTTGAACCTGGCCTGAATGTAAGCGCGGATCTTCAGATGGTCAAGACCATATTCAGGAATCTGATCAATAATGCAATAAAATATACTCATGCATATGGTAAAATTGTGATAACTGCAGTTGAAAACAAACAATTTGTTGAAGTAACTGTAAATGACAATGGTATTGGAATTTCAGATGATGAAAGGAAGAATCTATTTAAAATAGATTCATTACATTCAACACCGGGTACCCGTAATGAAAAAGGTACAGGATTGGGTTTATTGCTTTGTAAAGAATTTGTTGAGCTCCATGGGGGAAACATCAGGGTAGAAAGTGAAGCAGGAAAAGGAAGCAGATTTTCCTTCACCTTACCACACTATATTTAGCTTTAATCTTAATCAGAATTTTTAACAGACGTGTGAATTATATAATATTTAATCAGAATTATATAACATTTGAGAACTGAAAACCATGATTTTTATCGAAGGAAAACAACAAAATATATCATTAAAAATATCTCAATAATGCATCCAGAAACAAAATTTAGTGCCGTAACAATTATTCAGAAAATATTTTCTTGTACTTTCTTTCGCGTTACTCAGTCTTGCTTTGTTTTCCAATGCCCCTCTGGCATCGAAACAACAAGTACGATTGTTTAAAAACTCAAGAACATGCGTCGTTTTTGAAGATGGTATAAGTTTTTATAATGCATATATAAGAGATGCTGTCAGAAATACTGGAAATCTACTGCTATGAGTTTATTGATCAGAAGGAATTTGATAGACGAAAAACAGATTCTAAGTATTCTTTTATTATCCTAATGGATGGGCTTATGATAAGGATCAGGGTGGAATAAGTTACAGTATATTAACCTGATACTAGGGGATGCATCAGGTGATCTGACCAGGATGCCGGAGTTTTGCAGCATACCTCTCTCATATTCAGGTGATACCGGCACTGATTATGAATATGTGATGCCTGCGATTGTGAAATTCATGCAGATTCATGTAAAGAATCTGGAGAAAGATCATTTCCCTATTTTATTAAATGGCTTAAAATATTATAACAAAAAAGGGAGTAGTGACAAGGTTTTGTTGTTAAATAAAGATAAAATGGCTTCAGATGCTGATTCCCAGGGGAAGATTAAATCAATATACCCTTATGACGTGAAACTTCTTACTCTGACTGAAATTCAGGAGAAACTGGCTCAATTCAATTAACATATTATTCCTTTTTCATGTAGGTCCGAATAAAGATGCAGGTTCAGGGAAATGTTTTGAGATGATATTTCGATATTACAGGTAACATGTATTATTATAATTCCCGGAAGATCACCAATGATAACCCTGATGGTTTTAATATTAAAGATTTTAAAAACATAATGATAGGTAAGGCCCCGGAAATAACTCCGGGCCGCATTGAGCAGGGAAAATGTGAAAAACAGTCCCGTGATCTCCATATGAAAACAATATTAATAAACTATCAATAATCACCTGATTGCTTTTTCAACTATCTTAGCTAATTATTTACTCTGGTAAAATATTAAAATTAAATTTATTTTGAAATCAGACAAGATAAAATCCAGGCCATCCAAAGAAGAAAAATCTTCTGACTCTGATAAAATTTTATTTCCTATAGTAGGCATTGGTGCCTCAGCCGGGGGGCTGGAGGCGCTGGAACAATTTTTCGGAAGTGTGTATGAAAATAGTGGTTTAGCATATATTGTTGTTCAACATCTCGATCCTACACATAAAGGGATGCTTCCAGAGTTACTCCAGAGAGTTTCCAAAATGAAAGTGCTCCAGGTAAAGGACAGGATGATCGTAAAGCCTAACTGTGATATATGTAATTCCACCAAATAAGACCATGTCTATATCAAGTGGTATTCTTCATCTGCATAAGCCTGTACAGGCAAGAGGACAACGGCTTCCGATTGATTTTTTCTTATTCGCTTGCCGAAGACAGGAAAGAACTTGCTGTAGGTCTTATTCTTTCGGGTATGGGTTCAGATGGAAGTTTAGGAATACGAGTGATAAAAGAAAAAGACGGGATAATCATGGTCCAGGAACCCGGAAGTGCAAAATTCAACAGCATGCCTTGCAATGCAATCGATTCTGTTGCTGTCGATATTGTAGCTCCGCCAAATGAATTGCCACAAAGGCTCATCGCATTCCTGAAACATATTCCTGTCCTGAAAGCTGACCCGGAGATTGAGATGAAGGACAAGAGCTCAATGGAAAAGATTGTCAATCTGCTACGTATTCATACCGGTAATAATTTTGAATTATATAAAAAGAATGCGATTTATCGTCGTATTGAACGACGCATGAAAATACATCAAATAGACAAGATAGCCTCATATGTACTGTTTTTGAATGAAAATCCAAAGGAAATTGATATCCTGTTCAGGGAATTACTGATCGGGGTAACTAATTTTTTCCGGGATGCAGCAGTCTGGGACAATTTAAAAGAAACCATTTTACCGGAATTATTTTCAAAGTTGGAACCTGGCTCAATATTAAGAGCCTGGGTCCCGGGTTGTTCAACAGGTGAAGAAGTGTATTCCTTAGCCATCGTATTTAGAGAAGCTCTTGAAAAAATCAATCCTAACATGGGATTTTCATTACAGATATTTGCAACTGACCTCGATAATGAAGCAATAGAAATTGCAAGAAAAGGAATCTTCCCTGCAAGTATTGAAGAAAATGTTTCGGCTGAGCGTCTGAAACACTTTTTTCTGAAGACTGATGACGGGTATCTCATTAATACGGATATAAGGGAGAAGGTTGTGTTTGCACAACATAATATAATTATGCATCCTCCTTTTACAAAGATAGACATCCTTTCGTGCCGTAACCTGCTCATTTATATGGAGCCGGAACTCCAAAAGAAGATGATCGGGCTGTTTTACTATAGCCTGAATCCTGAGGGTATTATGATATTAGGAAGCTCTGAGACCCTGGGAACTCAAAATTATCTTTTTAACTCTATCGATTTAAAATGGAAAATATTTAAACGTGCAGATGCTCTTCTGGCACCTGATTTAGTTGATTTCCCAACTATATTTTCCAGATCAAAAACAGTCGGAATTGCAAAAGAGAGCCTTTCCTTATCAACCCAGAATATACAGGCCAGGCCAATGAGTTTTTATTACGGCATTATGCTCCTGCCGGAGTCCTTGTAAATGTAGAAGGTGATATTATATATATCAGCGGGCATACAGGGAAGTATCTCGAACCAGCTGTAGGTAAGGCAAATATGAATATCTTTGCAATGCTTCGCGAAGGATTGCGCAATGAGTTTTCTGTTGCATTCCGAAAAGCAGTATTGAAAAAAGAGTTGGTGGTTTTGCATAATATCAAAGTTGGTACAAATGGAAGTACACATTTAATAAATGTCAGCATCCAATGGATTGACAAACCTGAACCTCTGAAGGGTAAAGTAATGGTTATCTTCAAGGATGTACAGGATATTTCAGATTCGAAGCTTGCTGCCCAAAAAGAAAAAAAGACATTAGATAGCATCAGGCTGATGGAGCTTGAGAAAGAGTTAAAATATGCCCGTGAAAAGATCCGGGATACACTTGAAGCCATGCAATCATCGCAGGAAGAATTGAGGTTCACAAATGAGGAACTGCAGTCAACTAACGAAGAACTGCAATCGACTAATGAAGAACTTATGAGTTCAAAAGAGGAGATGCAAAGTATGAATGAAGAGCTTCAGACCCTAAATGCAGAACTTCAGTCGAAAGTTGATGACTTTACAAAGGTGAATAATGATATGATAAACCTTCTCAACAGTACCGATATTGCTACCCTGTTTCTCGATAAAGAAATGAATATTCGCCGGTTTACATCTCATGCGGTCGAAATATTCAAACTAATTAAAAGCGACATTGGGCGACCTTTTACTGACCTGGTTTCTGACCTTATATATCCTGATTTACGTGATGACGTTGCAAAAGTTCTTAAGACACTCCGCTATATAGAAAAACAGATCCCCACAGTAGACGGCAGGTGGTTTTCAATTCGTATTATGCCTTACCGTACTCTGGAGGATAAAATAGATGGGGTTGTCATTACTTTTTTTAACATATCTGATCTAAAAGAGGTTGAGATTAAGCTGCATGAAACAGAACAGATGAACCGCCTGCTCATGAATACTACCTCTGAAATTATTGTAAAACTGTCGCCTGACTGGAAAATGATGGAGGTCAATCCGGCAGGAGAAAAATATTTCGGCAAAAAACTAGAAGAAATGATAAACAAAAATTATATTCACATGTTCGTTCCTGAATCGTTGAGGGAAAAAACAAAAAAAAGACTGAATAAAATATTAGATGATTCCCAGGATACTAGTTTCAAAATGCAGTTGAGAACAGCAGGTGATATACTAATTGAAGATGAATGGTCTGTAATGGTCCTTTTGAATAATTTTAAAGTGGCAAACGGGATAATATTATCAATAAGAAAATAGAAACATCATGAATAAAGAAAAACGAAATTTCACTGATGAACAGAGACTTCGAAGAAATGCGGAAGAGCTCCTGAAAAAGAAAAAAGATAAGACTGACAAGTTCGTCATTGAAACTGATCCTATTAAGTTGCTTCATGAACTCCAGGTTCACCAGATAGAATTGGAAATGCAAAATGAAGAGCTGATCCAGGCAAACGCAACAGCAGAAACTGCTCTTAAAAAATACACCATGCTATACGATTTTGCACCGATGGGTTATTTCTACCTCAATCCCGATGCGATTATCATTGAGCTGAACTTTACCGGTGCCGAAATACTTGGTGATAAACGATTTAGCCTGGTAAATACCAGCTTTAAGCTTTTTGTCACAGAAGATTCACGAAATGTTTTTGACAAATTTTTCAGTAAAATCTATACTAAAAAGGGTAAAGAATCATGCGAGGTAAAGCTTGGTTATGACAGTGCTCCATTATGTACAGTTTATATGGAAGGCGTGGTTACCGGAGATGACAGGAATTGCCTTCTTTCAGTAGTTGATATATCAGGTTTCAGAAAGTAGTTTTTTTAAGGTCTCATGCCAGGCATCGTACCAGTCCCTGACTGTAGTTCCGGCATAAGAAGAGATTTCAATCCTGCTTTAAAGATTGATTTTATTTAATCTTTTTTGTCGGAATAATCAAAAGTGGTTTAGAAGTGTGCTGCAGTACTTTTCTTGTTACGCTTCCCATGATTTTATTTAATGACTCTTTCCCGGCTATGAGAGCCCATAACAATAAGATCCGCTTCTAAGTCTTTTGCAGCTGTTAATATAGTTTCACCTAATTTCCCTTCCTTTAACAGGATTTTAATGGTTTTATCCCCAAGGAAGTCTCTTGATTTCTCAAGAAATTTATGAGCTACCTTTTTCAGTTCATCAACACTATCCAATTTCGCCGGAACTGGTTCCTCACTGCCTGCAAATCCCATTATCGTCACATGCTCTGTTGAAGAATAATATTCAGGATCTGATATTACATGCAACAAAATAACCTCAGCATTCATTGCTTTTGCCATTAAAAATCCTTGTTCTGCCACTTTTTGCGCAGTTGGATCATAATCCAGCGCAATCAATACTTTTTTCATTTTATTCACTTTTTGTTTGCATATAAAAACCCAATGGCACTTTTTGATTATCGCATACGTTTTACGCTGTCAACCAGGTATTCCGAATCACCTCTCCATAATAATGTTCCCTTTTTTTGCAAGTTCACGGGCCTGACTAACCCAGTTATCCTGTTCAATACGACCAGGAATAATCTCAAGAACCTCTGTAATGGTTTCAATGTCTTTGTGAGTAAGTTTGCTTATTTGATCAAAAGTATAAATTCCAAGAAGGTTCAAACGTTCCTCTACCCATAGGCCAAGACCGTCAATCAGCGTTAAATTGTTTGCCTCGTGTTTCATGTGCAACCCCTAACCTGTCGAAGTAAATTCTATCCTGCCTGTCTATGATGCGTTTAAGAAGCTCTGACTTATCACCTGCGATCCTGACAAGTTCTTTTGCCTGAAGAATCCATTCATCTCTTTCAATTCTTCCCGGGAAGTATTCAATTGCCTCGGTAACAGCAGCAACATCTTCACTGTTAAAATTACTTATCTGTTTGAATGTATAGATACCCAGTACATTGAGCTTTTCCATTATCCATCCGCCAATACCGCTGATGTTTGTTAAGTCGTCAGCTTCTTCTTTTTTGCAATTCCTATCCGATTAAAGAAAATGTTCGTCCTTCTTTCACTAATCCGCTTTAAGAGCTCTTCTCTACTATCCATACTCTGTACGAGTTCCTTTGCCTGTGAAACCCATTCATCCCTCTCAATTCTGCCTGAGAAGTATATGATTGCATCATTTATTGTCTCAATATCCTGTTCAGTGAAATTACTGATCTGCCTGAAAGTAAAAATATCTAATGCATGAAGTCTTTCCTCAATATAAGGACCGATACCACTGATCATTTTCAGGTCATCCTTTTCTGCTTCTGTTGCTGTTCCAAAACTTTTATAATCCAGCAAATGCTTACGTTGTGCTATATGAACCAGAGCTTCATCCTTTTCATACAATAATTGTTCATTTCTTTTATTTTTTAATGCCATAGTCGTCTGTTTCATCAACAGCCTTTTTATGGAGTGCCTTAAGAGCTTTAACCTCGAGGATGAGATTTTTTATTTCCTTATCCTTTTCATTAAGGCTTATATTCAGTTTACTTTTATCCTCGTAAAGTTTAGCGATCTCTTTATTCAATTCATCCTTTTCTGATTGAATAACTTTAATTCTCCTGACATAAATCGACTTATAATAAAGCCATGCAGTTACATATCCAATGATTCCAGCACCCAGTAAAAATGCAAGTATTTCGATGGTTGCTCCGCTTTTTGTTTGTATTAAAAGAATACCAAGTGTGCTCATATTTTTAATTTTTAATAATTATAGACGCTCTCCTGTTCTTTGATCTTCCTGACTCTGTACTGTTATCCGATGCAGGGTCTTTCTCCCCTTTTGATTCAATTATGATTTTATCAGCTGGCATGCCTTTTTCTTCAAAATAATGTTTAACACTTTGTGCCCGCCTGTATCCAAGATCCTGATTATACTTATCAGATCCAATGGCATCAGTGTGGCCGGTAACACTGAGCCTGGCCTGTGGGTTTTGATTCAGATAAGAATTTGACTCGCTGAAGTATTTGTCTGTCATCGCATCAGATTTAAATTCAGATTTATCGAAGGCAAAATAGATTACCATGGTTCCGGGGACTACTAAAGGTTCCGGAACCAAAGACTTGTTTAAAGAGTCAACTGCTGTTGAATCATTAATGTTACCAGCAGAAATTTGCATAGTTTCCGTATCACTGCATAATCCTTTTATCTTACATACATAATAGATGAGTTGACAATGCAGACCAGCCAAAAAATGCAAGAAATCCAATAATTAAAATTTTCATTCTTTCTGTATTTATTTTTAAAAAACCTTCACTTAACAATTTTTTTCGTCGAATGGGACCCTGCACAAAAAGCACGCACTTAAAAGCTGACAATCAGGAAGTCGCCAGAAAAGAAAACATGAATCAGATACGCAAGTTCTGTAAACTGCCAATGACACCAAATACACTAAGCAGCCAAACGACAACAACAATCACAATTACTGCATTCAGAATGCTTTTAATGGTGCGCTGCATTGGAATATAGTTATTCACCAACCAGAGAAGAACTCCGGTAACAATAAGGACCAGAACGATAGTTAAAAGTGGCATGATATTAATAGTTTAATTAATTTATAAATATTACAAAGCAAAGTTGACACACTTTACGTCAGGAAGTATTACACAACTTTTGTAATAACTTACATGATTCACACATTAACTCATATATGATCTTCAGATATTTGGTATCAAACAGATTAATCGCACAATTCAAACTTTATCAGAACTTCTGTTCATAAGGGCTTGTTTGCGAGCAAAAAGACTGACCTTAAAAAAGATGAATATTCATGTTATATTTCTTGAAGCTTATTTAAGAGGCAGGGCTAAAACCGGTAAAAAGTCATTGGAGAAATAACAGGTATACCCGGACTGATTAATTTTCAATGTGCAGGTAAAGGCGCCAATAGGTTTTTGCTTTCCTGTTAAAATGTTCCTCAATCTCTCCCCAGTGCTTCCGCATGAATTTATAGGGTTTCAGCCAGTCCTGGTTTTCCACCTCCTCATGTGAAGCTGATGTGTTATAGGGCAGGTTAAATTCAACAGCATAATACTTATAAGTGAGAAGAAAAGCATTGTTTTTAAAAATCTCGTAATAACTTATATCCTTTCCCCAATGGGTCCTGTAATATTTTTTCTGATTTGAGGTCAGAATCAGGACAGCTATTACTGCGGTAATAAGGTACGCCGGAATAATTACAAGGTTCCACCAGCCCAGGAAGAAAAAGCCTGCAGCGAATGTTACCATAATTACAAGTGGTTCAAACTTCAGGAATACAAGCAAAGGTAAATTTAATGGCTTAAATATAAAGACACCAATCTGAAGGTTTATCAGTATCTGGCCACAAAAATAAAGGCTTGCCGGGACAATGAACTTTGTCTGTTGTTCAACAGGCAGAAATATCATTATCAGATAGGAAAGGGTAAACAAGAAAGTGGGAAATTGTATAAGTGTGTCTGTAAATGTTAAGAAGTCAACCGGATTTACTTTTTTCGTGAGCCTGTGAAAAAGCAGCCATTCTATTGTACCGTTAATATCAATAACTTGTCCCTTTGTAGTAATCATTTTGTCAATTTTGATCAATTAACAAATATAAGGGATTATTTTCTCCTTCAGCCCACCGGGGTCGGCACCTGGTGATTAATGTCCTCATTTTTTATGAAATATGACACAGGATCAGAGGGAGCAGATAAAGGACCATCCTGTGGTTGAACTTTTCAATATGAGACTTTGTTCTCCTTGGTGTAAAGTCACGGTGATAATGAGACCGGGTAACATTAGAATATAATAAAATGAAACAAAGAAACGGAAACATAGTTTTGATCGGTGCCAGTGGGTTTATAGGCTCATCTATTCTAAATGAGGCACTGACAAGAGGTCATAAGGTTAAGGCAATAGTACGCCACACGGAAAATATCAGGGTAACTCACCCCAACCTGGAAAAAGTTAAAGGTGATGTATCTGATCCCCTGCTTGTAAGTAGACTTTGTAAAGGGAATGATGTAGTTATAAGTGCTTATAATCCCGGGTGGAAAAATCCGGATATCGCTTCAGAAACCCTCAGGGTATACCCTGCTATCCTGGAAGGGGTTAAGGACTCCGGAGTAAAAAGACTGCTCATTGTTGGTGGTGCCGGGTCTCTTTTTGTTAAACCCGGGGTCAGGTTAATGGATTCAGGGGTTTTCCCGGAAGAATTTCTTCCTCCTGTTAAGGCTCTTGCAGGCTTTTATCTTGATATACTTTCAGTTGAAAAAGATATTGACTGGGTTTTCTTTTGCCCTGCTCAAACCATTGCGCATGGGAAAAGGACCACAGTCTTCCGTCTTGGGAAAGATGACATTGTTTGTGACGATCAGGGCAACAGTAGTATTTCTGTAGAGGATTATGCTGTCGCCATGGTTGATGAGGCAGAAAACCCGCAACATCACAAGGAACGCTTCACAATCGGATACTGATATACCCGGTATTGTGTTGAAAAGCAAAAATCATAAAAGTGTTGAGAACAGTACTATTTAGCTTCAGCGACAACTGACTTGAAGAAGGCTTTCATCTCAGCAGCATAGTAAACTCCATATTTATAAAATGTCGCTTTAACTCTTGGATCGGGTTTCCAGTCGAAAAATGCGTGACTGGCACCTCCTACCTGGACATATTCAACCCTCTGTCCGGCTTTAACAAGAGCATCAACATATTCTTTTACGTCAGGATCCTTGATAAGCGGGTCATTTGTGCCTCTCGTAAGATACTGCGGAACACCTCTGTTGGATGCATCAGGTATGTTGCTTATCGGAGCTACCGCATCTTTCCATGTATCATTTGCATTAGGATCGTCTGAATAAACATTAAGAAGCTTACCACTAAAAACCCCGTAGCTTGGTGCTGCACCCTTGATTGAAGCCATGAGCTCAGTCCTGAGTTGCTCAATGGTAATGGTTTCCGGGATATATGACGGTTTGAATTCGAATACCCCCGGAGTCTTTCCAAAGCCGCCCAGTCCTATCTTATTTGGCATCAATGAACAGGCAGCTGAAAGATGTCCGCCTGCACTGTCACCTGTCAACAATATAACATCAGGATCTGCTCCATATTCTGCAGCATGTTCCCTTATATGGGCAATAGCGCCATAGACATCCTCCATTAAATTAGCCATCGAATTTTTGACAGCATCTCCATCGGCATTTCCTGCCCAGCGATAATCAATGCTACAAACCACAAAGTCGCCTCCCTTTGTAAGTTCACGTGCCAGGCCCCTCATAATATTTTCATCATTTGAAACCCATCCGCCACCATGAATTATAACAATACAGGGAAGATCCTCTGCCCCTATGGGAGAGTAAACATCATACTTGAGCGTCTTAACGCCCGGCTTTGCATAAACCACATCCTGTATGACGTTTATATGGTCCACAGCAGACTTTTCAATAAACGATACTCCAATATGCTTATCCTTGTCTATAGTCACTGTAAATGGCGAGACCATATACTCCGTATACATCTGTCCCCACATACCGGGTACGGAATAGTATCCGGCATCAAGAACATAACCTGCATCAGGTTTTGCTGTAACCGTAACAATTGTCCCTGCCGGATATTTACCATCGGCCGGTAGTGCGGGATCAAATTCATAAGTCCCGTTAACGGGCTTATCTGCCATTACGGTGTAGGATTGAGCTTTCACAGTCGATAATAAAGAAAACATAACAACGGTTGAAAGAAACATGGTACGTAATAATTTTTTTTCCATCTTTTCCGGGTTCTATTTTTCAATCTATATAATTTAATAATTTTTCAAGGTAAAGTCTTTTCCCTGGGAACAGTATTCAGGTATTATTAAATATATGAATAAGCCAAACACATTATAATTAATACAAAATTCGTCATAATGTATAATTGCAGGTACTAATAATCTCGTCCATAAAATAAACAATATTTTTCATTATATACCATGGTTGTCCGGAAAAATATTAATTTTGTTTCGGAAAAATACGAAATGTATTTCATATGAAGGACAAGGATCGGCCATTTACAGCAAAACAGGAGAAGATAGCACGCTACGGTAAAGCTATTTCAAATCCTATACGAGTTTTTATCCTTGATTACCTTTCGAATAATCTCGACCAGTGCTGTTACAGTGGAGATATGGCTGAACTTCTTCCTATAGCTCGTTCCACACTTTCTGAACATCTCAAGGAATTAAAAGAGGCTGGTCTGATACAGGGTGAGATAAACCCTCCTTATATTAAGTACTGTATTAACCGTGAGAACTGGGAAGAAGCAAAGATACTGGTAACTGAACTTTTTAAACAGTAAAATTTTTTTACCCCATATTTCGGATAATTACGAAATGATTTAATTTTATTATGATGGAAATTAAGATTTTAGGAACCGGATGTGCAAAGTGCAGGGCACTGGAAAAACTGGCACGCGATGTTGTGGCCCAGGATGGTATTGAGGCAGATATAACCAAAGTTGAAGATATAGCTGACATAATGAAATATCACGTTATGATAACTCCGGCCCTTGTTATAGACGGGAAAGTAGAGACAAAAGGATACCTGCCCTCTGCAAATGACCTGAGAAAGATCCTTTCAAAATATAAAAGCTAAAGTATTATATGAATATCACGTTGAACCCGGACAGGAAGTTAACAATTCCTTTGTTACTATTACCGGCATGGATTCTTATCTATCATTTCCTCCAGCCTGTTGTTGACTGGCTTATTGATTCGGCATTTGGTATGACAGCAGGTTCACACTTCACCGAAGCGTTGAGGTTTTTTATTTTCGAGCTGCCAAAGGTACTGATGCTACTCACCCTTATCATTTTCTTTGTAGGTATACTGCGTTCCTATTTCTCACCTGAAAAGACACGTGGAATTCTTGAGGGGAAATCTCTTTTTACAGGGAATATACTGGCATCCTTACTTGGAATAGTTACTCCATTCTGTTCATGTTCTGCTATCCCCCTCTTCCTTGGGTTTGTCGAAGCAGGGATACCTTTGGGTGTTACATTCTCTTTTCTGATTGCTTCGCCAATGATTAATGAAGTTGCTGTAATCCTGCTATTTGGCCTTTTCGGCTGGAAGATAGCTATGATATATATAGTCACTGGGTTGACAATCGCCATTATAGCCGGATGGGTAATTGGCAGGCTAAAGCTTGAACGATGGATCCAGGACTGGGTATTTAAGACTCAATTTGGCACTTCAGAAGTTGAATCAGAAAAAATAACATTTCCCGATCGCATTAATTATGGATATAAGGCTGTAAAAGAGATAGTCGGCAAAGTTTGGATCTATGTTGCCATAGGTATTGCTGTCGGAGCCGGGGCTCACGGTTACGTTCCGCAGGATTTTATGGTATCCCTCATGGGAAAATCGGCCTGGTACAGTGTACCCCTGTCAGTTATAATTGGAGTGCCTCTTTATTCAAATGCTGCCGGAATAATACCCATTGTGTCTGTATTAATTGAGAAAGGAGCGTCCCTCGGAACTTCGCTGGCATTTATGATGGCAGTAATCGGTCTTTCACTTCCGGAAATGATCATACTGAAAAAGGTGTTGAAATTACCGTTCATATTAACATTCGCCGGCATAATGGCAACCGGGATAATGATTGTCGGTTTCCTTTTCAACTCAATCATGTAAAACGACCGGTCTGGTTGCAGGGAAGAGAATCATAATGATAAGTAACCTGCTTTAAATAGCCGGACTGCTTTCAAGGTAGCCAGTACATTATGTTTTTAAGTACTTTTCTTCATCAGGGTAATCCCAAATGCAAAGCTCACAAAAAGTGTCAGGATAATAAAGCTTAAATGCAGCGACCTTAATTCTGCGATGAATCCCAGGACAACCGGCCCGATAAGGAATCCTATATTGGCTGTTGCAGCAATGAATGATACTCCATCGGCAGTCCTTATGCCATCAACACGCGAAGCTAACCTGTAAACTTCAGGGACAATCACAGAAAATCCCAGTCCTACTATAAAGAAACCTGCAAGCGGCAATATAATATTGCCGGACAGGAGTACCAATACAAATCCTGTCAGGCTTAGCGCAAAGGCTCTGCGTAAAAGACTCCATGAGCCAAACCTGCTGCTGAGCGAATCACCTGTGAATCGTCCAACTGCCATTCCCAGTGAAAAAAGTGCATATCCAAAGCCAATATACTGGTTTTTTAACAACACAATCTTTTTAAGGTACAGGGCACTCCAGTCAGCAATGGCCCCTTCAGACAGCATTATGACCAGGCCAATTGATGCAATTACCAGTAATGGTCTGATCCTGAATTTCATACGCCTCGCCTTTTCATGATATTCACTCCTGGTCTGGAAATACTCCTTTTTCAACCAGAACTGAAGCCCGAAAAGTATCAGTAGCAAGACAGATATGTGCAAAAGAGGCATCCCCAGCCTTGCACTTATGAAACTTCCTGTAGCGGCTCCTGTCATACCTCCTATGCTCCAGAAACCGTGACTTCCGGTCATTATAAACATACCTGACCTTTTTTCAAGTGTAGCGGTAAGGGAATTGATAGAAATGGCAAATGCAGACCCCATCATACCGAATATCAACAAAGCGACACATAGCATTACATAACTGGTAGCCAGAAACATTCCGTACAGTGATAGTCCATAAAGAATAAAAGAGAAAAATGCAGATCTGCCTACTCCTGCCTTATCTACAAAACGGTTAATGACAGGTATAATAAGCAAAGCTCCTACTGATGTGAAAAAAAGTGCCCCTCCTAGCCTCCCTTCTGTTATCTTTAATCTGTCAGATATATAAGGTATATATACCACCCAAGTACTAAAGATCAGACTGAAACATGAGTAAAGGAATGCCGGGGCAAAATATCTCCGCGTAGAAAATAAAATTCTGAACGATAACATAAATTGGTCTGAATGAGCAGCAAAGCTAATATATTTTAGCTTCATTCATTCAATCGAGGCTGCCAACTTCCTCCTCAACCATTTCAAGTATTTCGCACGATTTTACCAGCTTTTTCATTGTGGTATGATCATGATAAAGAGGAAGATCAAATAAAAAGGAAGCAACAACAAATCTGTGAATTCTGAATTCAAATCTGATTTTGATTTGCAATAATTTGCTAAAGGCTGACCCGGTTAGTTTAAAATTTTCTTAAGAGAAGCAATATTCACAGGATTCACTATACTCTTTGCTTCGGGTGTATATAAAAAATCTATCCTATCCTTAAAATGTTCTGCGATTTTACTCCTGACCATTTTTGATGTACTATTAAGCAGGCTATTATCAATGGTAAATGGTTCATCAATTACGGCAATGGCAGCAGGAAGCCATCTTGAAGGAAAAAGGTCATCATATATGCCGCCCTGTTTGTACTGGTTGAACACTGACTCAATTTCAAACAAAATTGATTCAAGACACTTGATATCAGAAAGGTTTTTATTTTGACTTTTTGCCCATCTTATCAACGCTTCTTTGTTTGGGACAAGCAAAGCAGATGTGTATTTGTTCTGGTTATTATAAAGCATCATCTGATCGATAAACTTTGATCTGTCTGTAACCGTCTCTTCAATTCCTTCAGGACTATATTTTTCTCCATCATCAGATATTAAAAGGCTTTTAAATCTGCCAAGAACATAAAGGAAGCCATCATTGTCTACATAACCCAAATCTCCTGTATGAAGCCAGCCATCTTTGATTGTCTCCATGGTGGCTTTTTCGTTTTTCCAGTATCCTTTCATAACATTTTCACCTTTCACCACTATCTCACCTTTTTCTCCGGTTGGAATTTCCATACCCTCTTCATTACATATTTTCAGAGTGAGGTTCTTCACAATAATTCCTGATGAGCCAAGCTTATGTTTTAATTCAGTATTTCCTGAAATTACAGGGGAAGCTTCTGATAATCCATATCCCTGAAACATTGGTATTCCTATAGCGTAGAAGAATCGTTGAAGTTCTATATCAAGTAATGCTGCACCTCCAAAGAAAAATTTGAGCCTCCCTCCAAGGCCATCTCTAATTTTTCTAAAAAGTATCAAATCATACAGTTTAAGTAAAGGTTTAAGTAAGACATTAAATCCTTTTCCCCTGTCATATCCTAATCCATTATAACGATATGCGATTTTTAATGCATGGTTAAAAAGGGTTTCAATAAAACTGCCTTTCCCTCTGATTCCTTTCTCAATACCTTTACGGAGATTTTTTGCAAGGCTCGGAGCACTAAGAAGTACAACTGGTCTGATCTCCATGATATTCCCTGGAATATTTTTCAGGCTATCCAGATAGGATTTGCCGTATTGAACAGCAGCAAGGCTTGCGCCTCTTGCCATCATTATATAAATTCCTACAGTGTGTGCAAAAGAGTGATCCCATGGAAGAATCAGGAGTGTAGTCCACCAATGCGGAACGTCCATAAGAGTAAGTGCCTGTTCAATGTTGGATGTATAATTTCTGTGGCTGAGAACAATACCTTTCGGGTCAGCAGTTGTTCCTGACGTGTAGCATATATTGGCATAATCATCAGGTCCAATTGAATGGATGGTATTAAAAAATTTGTCAGGATTATTTGTTAAATATTCCTCTCCCATTTTCTTTACATCGCCTATAAATATCTCATCTTTCGCATAACGCTTCATCGGATCGAGGAAAATTACTTTCTTAACCAATTTAAGTTCCTTTTTAATAGTTTTTATCTTATTTATCTGGTTACCAGATATAATTATCCACTTTGACTCAGAATGTTCAAGTCTGAATTTCAGATCAGATCCTTCCTTTAACAATATGGAAAAAGGAACATTGATTGCTCCTGCATGCAAAATTCCAAGTTCACTGATTACCCAATCGGTGCGGGATTCAGATATCAACGCAACCCGATCACCTTTTTCAATCCCTATCGCCATCAGCCCTGCAGATACTTTATAAACAAGCTCTTTGATTTCCCTATATGTAACGGCTTCATAAGAATCGGTTTTCTTCTCAAGAATATAAGGGTTATTCGCATACTTTTGCGAGCTGGATTCCAATAACTCAATTAGTGTTTTCATATCAACAGGTGAAATTTATTATACTAATGAATTGAAAAGAAGAATCGCTTTATACTTTATATAATATCTCCCAGATACAATTCCCATACCTTGAACTGCTCTTCACCAAAAGATTTAATTCTTTTCGTGATAAAAATGTCTATGGAGAGCCTGTCAGAGACGTCCTCGGATGTGTCTGGCCGGTTAAACATTATACATTTCTGAATAAATGAAAGAGTTCCTGCGTAAGTTGAATCGTTCAACAAAGTCAAAGGAGTTTCTACTTCAATTTGTATGGGGGACACCCATAATGGGAACCCCTTAGAAAGGCCCCTGTCCAGTAATTTTTTAAGTGTATTCAGGTTGTTTTCTGAATATACTTTGCACCAGCTGCCTGTTTCAATTTTCCCTGGCTTAAATAAATGAGATATCATCTTATCCGCTTGTAGTCTAAAGTGTATATCAAGTGATGTATCTGAAACAATTTTGAGATAGTCAGCAAAGTCAACAAGCTTATGTCTGGCAGATAATTCAAAGGATTCCAATACCTTATCACTGACACTATCCGATTCAAACATATTCTTAATACTATCCTGCAATTCTATTAGAAGCCTTTGTTCCCTCTGTTCTTTTATTGCTTCATCTTCGGAACATCCAGGGGAGGAACAGATCAGGTAAATCAGAATAAGAAATAATGTGTATGTCACCTGCTTCATATAATTGCTTTCACTAATTCATTTTTATTCTGAATCTAAGGACAACGATCTGACCATTTCGATATCTGCAATCCAGAACCTCTATCTGTTTAAGACTTGAAGAGGGCATTGTCAGCTTATCGATAAATTCCGGTTTGTTGTAAAGTTCCATACCACTCAATCTCTTATCAGGAATCTGGTATATCATGGCATCATCACTGAGCATCCTGTTAAGTTGTTCGCGTCTTCTTTCCCAACCTTCTATATTAGTCTGTGAGAAAAAATGTATCATAAGTGCATATGTATCAGGCCTTAACATAATATGTTCCGAATGCCTGAATTTCTTGAGTAGCCTAGATATTGTATCTGTCAGGTAATAGGGAGCACTTACAATCATCCTAATTTTACTCTGATCAGTTTTTATAATAATAGCACCGTCACTATTAGAAACATAGTCTACCGGAGACTCATCAACAAGTAAAAGATATGCATTGACATTTTCGCTAATGATAGAATCTCCCGTATCGGCATCAAAAAATGTAAACCTGTATGTCTGAGTATTAATTAACCTGACAATTAGGAGCAATATGATCATTACAACAATAAACATAATAGTAATACGGATTAACATATTCTTTGACTTATCTAACTTCTCAATAATTGGGATTTGATCCTGTTTCCGAAATTTGAAATCATTCCAGTTTTTGTAGCCTGCATACTTGCAAAGCATATTTAAAACATCAATACGCGGCAGGGATGGATTTGCCGATTTCATGTGAGTATAGAACCACTTCTCACTGAGTTGTCCATTAACTTTACCCAGTAAATCTTCCTGAAAATCAGTGATGTCCTGTCCTTTCCAAACTGATATATCAGGACTGATTCCTTTGTAGGATTGCATCATAGTGGCTGATATTTCCTTTTTGAGAAGGCCGAAAAGTATTTTATTATCCTGGGTCAAAGTAAAAACCGAATTAGAGTATCTGTTTGCTTAATCCTTGTAAAACACTTTACAGCTAATTTACAAAAGAATTACAACCTGATCCGGTGGAATTGAATGTATTTTACTCCAATTCGTATAATGCTGACTTTTAAAAATTAAATGAGAATATTTCGCACACCGGAAACTCGCTTTTCTGATTTGAAAGATTACCCATTTCAACCTCATTATATTACATTAAATAATATCCAGATCCACTATCTTGATGAAGGTCCTGAAAATGCCATACCTGTTTTGCTCCTTCATGGAGTTCCTGCCTGGTCTTACCTTTATCGTCATATAATAAAAATAATCGCAGAGGCCGGGTATCGTGTCATTGCTCCTGATCTTATCGGGTTTGGGAAATCTGATAAACCACGAAAAATAAAATATTATAACTATCAGATCCAGATTGATTGCATAAGCAATCTGATAAAAGCCCTTAAACTACAAAATATTATATTATTCGGCCATGATTGGGGTTCATTGATCGGATTGCGAATTGCAGGTCAGGATTCTCAGTTATTTTCAGCCATTATTATCTGCAATGGGATGCTCCCAACAGGAGAACAAAAGATTCATTACAAACTAAAACTCTGGCAGATTTTTGCTCGTTATAGCCCTTTTATTCCAGTTAACCTTATAATTGGATCAGGGATAATAAGAAAATTAGACAAGGAAGAAAAAAGGGCATATAGTGCACCTTTTCCTTCATCGAAATATAAAGTTGGAATCAGAGCTATGCCAGCAATTGTTCCTACATCTCCTACCGATCCTGAATCTAAAGCTAACAAAATAGCATGGCAATCTCTCGTCAGATGGGAAAAACCATTCCTGACTCTGTTCAGCACAAGAGATCCAATAACAAGAGGTGGTGATGAATATTTGCTGCAGCGAATCCCAGGTGCGAAACAACATAACCATAAAAGGCTTGATGCCAAACACTTTATACAGGAAGACCGAAGTATAGAAATTGCTAACATCATCATTAAATTTTCAGAAGAGACAGTTAATGAATTTAATAAAAACCATAAACATGAATTGGAAATGCCAGTTTGAAAGCATTGGGGTAAAGACTCCTGACAAAATAATTACAACCAGGGAATTAGTCGATAAGATAAAAATTCCGTGCATAAAAAAACTTGCGTTACTAACAGGTATCAATGAGCGAAGGGTGTGTTCAGCAGGAGAAGATTCTTTTACTTTAGCTGTTGATGCTGCAAAAAATTGTCTGTCATTTTCCAAGTACAGGGCTGAGGAACTTGACATGATCATAAATTGTTCAATTACAAAATATAAAAATGGTTTATCCCATCAATATGAGCCTGCTTTTTCTGTTATGATTAAGCATTCTATCGGTGCAATAAAGGCAGCCACATTTGATATTTCAAACGCATGTGCCGGAATGATGACCGGGGTTTATCTGGCAGAAAATTTTATCAGACAGGGAGTCATTAAGACATGTATAATCGTAAGCGGTGAATATATTTCGAATATAGGTGATCATGCTGCCAAAAATATCAAGACCTCGCTAAGTCTTGAAATACCATCTCTCACAGTTGGTGATGGAGGCGCAGCCGTTATTATTGAAAGAACAGACGATAATAATAATGCTCTGATAGTATCAGGCTTTACAACTATGAGTAAATATAGTAATCTATGTACAGGCAGGCAGAATAGAAGTGAATCGGGAGGGAGAATGAAGACAAAAGCAAAAAAGATCCACGAAGTAGCAATTTCAGAGTCAATCCCAATTGTTGAAAAGGCTTTAAAAAATAGTGGCCTGACATTTAACCAGATATCATTCCTTATACCTCATCAAACTTCACGGAGGTCTATTATTTCCGGGGCAAATCATTATCTCAAATATTTCGGTCAGAAGCCCGATCAGGTTGTAATAAACCTAAAAGACACTGGCAATACTGCCTCAACGTCCCACTTTCTTGTCTTACACCGCCTCCTCATGGAGAAACGATTTAATGAAGAGGATAATATTATGTTACTCTGTTTTGCGTCTGGATTGACCATTGGAGTAGTAATCTTTAAAATGAACAAGATGATATACAGATATGGGAACAAAAATTGAAATGGTATCAATTTCACAACCTGCATTAAGATTAATCCCAGGAAATTCAATTAATCTGGAAGTCAGAGCTGCCAAAGAATGTCTCGAAGCAGCAGGGGTTAATCCCTGTGAATTAGGCGTTCTGATTAATACCGGTGTCTACCGTTCAAAGAATCTGGGTGAACCAGCAATTGCTACTTTGATTCAAAACAGACTAGGTTCAAACCCGACTCCAGATTATAACAATAGAAACTCCAGGAGTACTTTCTCTTTTGATCTGAATAATGGAGGATGTGGCTGGCTGACAGGAATCCAAATCATTCATGATATTATAAATAATGGAGATATTTTATATGGTATGGTAGTAACAGGAGATTCTGAACCCTTTTTTGGATTATCCAAAGGGTTCCATTTCAAATCTGCAGGGGCGGCCATAATTCTTTCTAAGTCGCTGGATTCTAGAGGTTTTTTATTTTTTAGATCATACTCCTATCCTGACTATTCTGATGAATTAGTATGCAGCACTGATTTCACACGGGAAAAATGGGATTGGAGAAGGAGGAACATATTATACATAAGGGAAAAAGAAACATATCTCGATTTTTGTGTTAAGTGTGCTTCAGAATCGTTAAAATGTTTTTTTTCCGAATCTGGTATTAAACCTGGAGAAATAAGCCTT
Source organism: uncultured Bacteroidales bacterium (assembly GCA_963843635.1). GTDB lineage: Bacteria > Bacteroidota > Bacteroidia > Bacteroidales > VadinHA17 > LD21. The sequence continues at coordinate 59,065 of CAWJLF010000007.1, forward strand.
ATTATTCCATCACAAAGTCCGGATGGATTTATTACCAAAATGAAGAAACTGACAGGAATGAATAATCATTTTATTGAAGTTTCACATAGCCATCACAAGGAATTACACACAGCCGGACCGGCATTTGCATATAAAAGTGCTTTGAATGATAAACGCTTTTACACTTCAAAGTATATCCTTTTTCTAACTGTTGGTTCAGGGATTTCTGTTTCTATTGCTTTGTATATTAATTAAAACCTATCCCCTTGCAAAAAATAAGTAACTCACCTGTTAAAGATGATATCAGCAATATCTCGGATTATCTTAGGTTTAATGCCGAAAAGTATCCTTATAAATATGCTATTCTATATCCTGACAAAATCACATACCAGGAGCTGGATAACGCCGTTATGGGATATTCCTTCAGCTTGAAACATTCTGGTATCAGAATCGGTATGAAAACTATTTTGATGATACCGGCAGGTCCTGTTTTTTTTGCACTTGCTTTTGCTTTGTTCAGAATAGGAGCCATTCCTATTCTGATTGATCCTGGAATGGGTATCAGGGCCATGGCAAAAGTATTTAAAAATCTAAATACAGAAGCTTTTATTGGTACCCCTAAAGCTCATATTTTAAGATTGATGCGTCCAAAGATCTTCAGAAATATTAAAATTAAAATTATAACCAGGCCTAGTATTTCATATGGTAGAAGGCGGTATAAGAAATACATACATGATCATCATCTTCAACTCCCCACATACAGGATTAAGGCAGAAAGTACCGCAGCAATATTTTTTACAAGTGGAAGCACAGGGCCGGCAAAGGGTGTGGTTTATACAGCTGGAATGCTGCTAAACCAGGTTAAGACTACTAAATCACATTTCGATATAGGATCGGATGAAACAGACCTTTGCACCTTTCCATTACTTGGCTTGTTTGCACTATGTCATGGTAATTCCTCCGTTATTGCAGATATGGATATGGTACACCCGTCAAAGCTGGATCCTGCAAAAATATTCAGGAATATCAATGATCATAACTGTACACAGATGTTTGGTTCACCCATGATTCTGAACAAGCTTTCCAAATATGGAACAACAACCGGAATCAGAATCCCTTCTCTCAGACTTATCATCTCTGCCGGGGCTCCGGTTCATCCCTTAATTTTGAAATCATTTAGTAAGATAGTATCCCCTGATGCAAAAATACATACCCCGTATGGAGCAACAGAAGCTTTGCCTGTTTCTGATATTACTTCTTCTGAGCTTCTTCAAATAGTCGTTGAAGAATCTGAAAATGCAACCGGAATATGTATTGGTTATCCAGTGGATCCTATTGATTTTCATATTATTAAAATAACTGACGGACCAATCAGCACATGGGATATTTCACTTGTTAAACCGGTTGATGAAATAGGAGAAATCGTAGTAAAGGGACCCTGGGTTGCGAACGAATATTTCAATAATTTGTATGCAACCAGACTCTCTAAAATTCGTAATCTTCAGACACAAGAAATATGGCACAGGATGGGAGATCTGGGCAGAATTGATGTAAAGGGGAGACTCTGGTTTTATGGACGAAAATCGCACAGAGTTATTACGGAAAGTGGCACTCTCTTTACCATACCATGTGAAGCTGTCTACAATTGCCATCCACAGGTTGCACGATCAGCTCTGGTTGGGATAACAACTTATGATCCAGAAATAAAAAGAGCCGTTATTATTATTGAACTGGAACAGGGTTTCCATCCTTCAAAAGACCTGATGAAGGAACTGCATGAATTAGGAAACTCAAGCAATCTTACAAAGGGAATATCTGATATCCTTTTCTGTAAAAAATTTCCGGTCGATCCCAGGCATAATGCAAAGATCTTTCGGGAAAAATTGGCTATATGGGCAGAAAGGAGGATCAAATGAACGTTTTAGTAACCGGAGGAGGAGGATTTATTGGGTCAGCACTCATCCATTCACTTGTCAAAGAAAAATACAAGGTCACTAGTTTCTCAAGAAGAGACTACCCTGAACTCAGGAAAATGGGTATAAAAATTATAAGAGCTGATTTGTCTGACCAAAATGCAGTTTTATATGCATGCAAGGGGATGGATGTTGTATTTCATGTTGCAGCAAAAGCAGGAATTTCAGGTACGTATAGAGATTATTACAAGACAAATGTAAATGGTACAGAAAATATCATTAATGCCTGCATTGATAATAAGATTAAATGGTTAATATATACAAGTTCAGCCAGTGTTGTTTTTGATGGAAATAATATAGAGGGAGCTAATGAATCACTCCCTTACCCTTCCCACTCGTTATCCTGTTACACCTCAACAAAAGCAATAGCAGAACAGTTAATTTTAAAAGCTAATTCCTCATCACTAAGGACAATCTCGTTACGGCCTCACCTGGTGTATGGACAAGGTGACAATCATCTTTTCCCAAGGATTATATCGCAGGCTAAATCAGGCCGTCTCCGGCAAATAGGAGACGGAAAAAACTTAATAGATATTTCGTATATTGAAAATGTAGTCTCGGCTCATATTCTTGCCCTTCAAGCAATAATAAAGAATCCTGAATCAGCGGGTAAAGCTTATTTCATTACCAATGGGGAACCTGTTCCGCTATGGGAATTTCTTAATATGATATTAAGTTTATCTGGGTTTGAACCGGTTAAAAGGTCCGTACCTGTCTGGGCAGCAATAGCCCTTTCCGCTTTAACTGAGGGACTTCACAAGTTATTTAATAAAAATAATGAACCAAGGCTCACTAGATTTTTAGTGAGTGAATTAAGTACTTCACATTGGTTTGACATAAGTTGTGCACGAGATTCCTTAAAATATAATCCTGTTGTGTCCAATATCGAAGGAATTAAGAGAATGTACATGCTTTAAAAATCCTGATCAGATTAACAAGTATCTTATCAGGTCAATATTTCCCGTGTTTTATTTTAAAATCATAAGTTAAAAATAGTATTCCGTTAACCAGTACTACAATGCCAAATAATATATATGGTCCGCGGTTGAGAATCTCATGATATTTGAATGATCCGTAAAGCAATACAAAATACCATAATAGGAAGAAGATACCTGGATATAATTCACGATTCCAGGAAAGAATAAGACCCATAATGTAAACACCCATGAGAAACGGGAGTATTATACCAGGCAAGCTAAGTAAGTCAATAGCATCACCATAAACAACGTCCTGAACTACGCAGATCAAATACAATATCCCATAATTGATGCCAAGAACACGTAAAAAAAACCTCCTGTTCTCCGATTTTGATGGTCTTGAAAGACCTCTGCCTTTATACCAGTTAAGAAGCAGTAACGCACCAACATATAATAAGGGAAGGGCAGTTACAATACTCAGGGCATATGGTCTGTTGATAAAGAAACAATATATCCAGATCCCTGTGTTCAGGCTCAATAAAATCAAACCGAGTCTGAATTTCAAAATATTTGAAAAATGTAATCTCATATTCATGGGTTTACACTAAAAGAATCATTGGCTTCAGCCCAGAAATCCAACCTCTTTTTCGACCACCTCCAGTATTTCGCACGATTTTACCAGCTTTTTCATTGTGGTATGATCATGATAAAGAGGCCTGTCCACAGCGAGAAAAGAGACATGTTTCCTTATTACCTCCCAAGCCTTCTGTACTCCTGCACCAAACTTATATTCCTCTTTCCTGAAGTCAAGGGCCTGGGCCGCTGCCATAAACTCAATCCCCAGGATACCATAAGCATTATCAAGTATCTGGAAATTTTTTATTGCTGTATTCATACCCATGGAAACAAAATCCTCCTGGTCGGCCGCTGCCGGTATAGACTGTATAGAAGCAGGGACAGAAAGTATGCGCTGTTCAACAATCAGCATATCTGCTGTATACTGGCTCAGCATCAGTCCAGAAAACATCCCTGCTCCTCTTGTAAGAAATGCCGGAAGTCCAACACTTAAAGCCGGGTTATTTAACCTGTTCATTCTTCGTTCTGACATAACGCTTACCATGGTTATACATGCTCCGGCCATATCCATGGGCACAGATACCGGAGACCCCTGGAAATTAGCTCCTGAAATCTGCATGTTACGGTCGGGAAAGAATATGGGATTATCACCAACACCGTTTAATTCTATTTCGACCTGTGACCTGGCATATGCAAGAGCATCATGGGCTGCGCCTATCACCTGTGGAGTAGAACGCATGGAATAAGCATCCTGTACCTTGCACTTAATCCTTCCCTCCTTTAGGTCACCTCCTTTTACACAACTGTTAATGGCATTTGCACTTCTGACCGCTCCTTTGAATCCCCTGACCTCATGTAGCAGTGCAGTATAAGGTTTCATGTTAGCCTTCAGGGCTTCCAGCGACATTGAAGCCGCTATCTCAGCCTGTTTAAGCCAGTTGTTGGCATCAAAAAGAAATATTGCACTCATTGCAGTCAGGACATTAGAGCCATTGATAGTAGCCAGTCCATCACGTGCCATTAATCCCGGTACCGGAATTCCTGCCCTGGCCAGAGCTTCTTTGCCACTCAACAGTTCCCCTTTGTAATAAGCCTCGCCCTCACCCAACATTAAAAGCGCTATCTGAGACATTGGGGCCAGGTCACCACTTGCTCCTACTGAACCCTTTTGACAGACATAAGGAGTGACTCCCCTGTTAAGCATCTCAACAAGGGTTTCGGTGATTATCAGCCGGTTCCCGGAATTACCATGAGCATGTACATTTATCCTGCCAAGCATTGCTCCCCGCACATATTCAACAGGAGCAGGATCACCAATTCCGGCAGCATGATTATATACAAGGTATTTCTGGAAGTCTTTTATCTGGTCATCATCCAGTACAACTTCTGAAAACTCGCCAATGCCTGTATTCACCCCATACATTATTTCATGGTCGTCTATTTTCTTCTCGAGCATGGCACGACACCTCCTGATCCTCTCCTTTGCTTCAGCATGTAGCTCAACTTTTTGTCCAAAGCGCGCCACATTAACAACATCAGCTATTGTTAATCCTGATCCGGTAATAATTAAAGTATCCATATTGATTAAATTTTAAATGAGCGTTAAAGAAAACAGTAAGCAAAGTCTTAACGGCCTTGCATAATCGATATAACAAGAATTCTCTGATATATAGTCTTCTTACCGGACCCGGTAAAGTCCTGCGCGGTTAACCTTTATCTTGTATTCCAGCGCAACATTTCTCATAAACAGGAAATGAATTTTTTTATAAAAGTATATAATTTAATCCATTTGCTGTACAATTTATTTATATACTTTTTAAAACCAATATTCATGAGATTCCTGGCTGATGCTACTAATGACAACATTTTATAACTCACATATTAGAAGCGATTTGTACATTTAGGATGTATGTTTTGGTTTGTTTCTGTTTTGTTGTCTTTTGTTGCCAAGCCACTATTCATATTGAGCTCTTTCAGAGCCACATGGTCAATAGTTGGCATTATAATTGGTGTGCAAAATTGTAAGGGGACTCGGAATGAGATGAAAATTTGATAGATGTACAGGGTGATTAAGAAAAGCAGTCAGGTACTATTCAAAAAATTATTCAGTTAGCTAAAAATTTACTATCTTAGTTAATGGAATAAATATTTGGATCATCTTGCTGGATTATCCCTTGGGTGTACTCGCAAAAAATATCGTTGACAGCGTTTTAATAGCCATTGGTGAGATGGCAGTGAAACCTCATTGCCTGAGGCTATTGATGGGAGCCAGCTTTCTTGTTATCATGCCTGCTGAATCGATGATAATTACAAGTCAGCCTCAACCCCAGACTGACTGTTACGGAAACCACGTTGAATTTTCGGTAGCCGTAAGCGAATCGTCGGGGACAGTTTATTACCAATGGCAACAAAAGCCTCCGGATGGAAGCTTTTCAGATATAAGCGGGGCAAACAATTCCCTGCTCGCCATCGATAACATTGGTGTTAACAAGCAGAATGTTGATGGGACTGAATACCGTGTACTGATAACAGATGATAACGGGACAATAACTTCAGATCCGGCCCTGTTAAGGGTAAACTCGATCACCGGTCTCACACCTGCAGTTGTAAATTCGACCATCTGTAACGAAGAGAGTATAACTTATAATGTATTTACCGTAGGGGATGTGACCAATAACACATACTTATGGTCATTGAACAATGGTTCCGGCTGGACTTATTTATCAGATGGCGGAGCATATTCCGGAACAACTACATCACAACTGTCTATTTCCAATTCAACAACAGCTCAAAACGGTTCATACAGGGTGTCTGTAATTTTTGCCACCCTGAACCAGCCTTCCGGCGATCCAACATGTATCGAAACAAGCTTCACCAGGGAAAGAAATCTTGTGGTAAGAATGCCACTTATCCCACCGGTAGTCAATGCAGGCCAGCAGATATGTTATGGCAATACTCCTTCAGGGCTCATCGCATCTTCAGCGGCAGGCGGCTCTGGTCCTGATTATGCCTATCAATGGCAAAGCAGTTTTGACGGGTCCAGATTTGCTGATCTTCCGGGTGAAAATAATCTTTCATATTCACCCCCGGCACTGATTGTATCGACCTATTACAGGATAATCGCTACTGATGGAGGTACGCCTTCCTGCGGGACTGTTTACAGCGAAACGGTATTGATTTCAGTCAACCAGCTGCCAGCTACATCTCCAATTTATCACCGATAGATCTAAACCAAAATAGTAACCAAATAACTATTAAATCATGACTACAAAAAAGCAATTAAAAGGAAAAACCAGCATGCATAGCAGAAGCAATGGTCAGATGTTCAATTTATTGATCAAATTGACGATTCTGTTACTAATTTTAACAGATGCGCAAGAAATAAAGGCTCAGAGCGATCCAAGTCCGACGCAGACAGTAGGTACAGGAAATGAACCATACCTGGTAACAGCTACTCCCGGGTCAACATATACCTGGACAATTTCCCCCGGCATGTCAGGTAACGAATGGAGCATTAATGGAACCGGTAACAATATTTCAGTAGACTGGAACATTACCGGAGTGTATACTCTGTCGGTTGTTGAAAGAAATGCCCAGGGATGCATCGGCGATCCTGTGCAAGTTGTAGTTACGGTAAATGAGATGCCTGTTGTAACGGCAACTCCTTCTTCAGAAGCTATCTGCAGTGGCTCTGCTACCGGTATCTCATTATCAAGTAATTTAGGAAACACTACCTTCACATGGACAGCTACTCTGACAAGCGGAACAGTATCAGGGTTCTCTGACGGAACAGGTCCGGCAATTTCCCAGACACTTACCAACACTTCAGGAGTTCCGGCAACTGTTACCTACACGGTTACTCCTACTGCAAATTCAATTACTGGAAATCCGATCACAGTTGTAGTAACTGTTAATCCATTGCCATCAACATCACCCATTTATCATAACTAGATGGAAAGTCTTTAACCAGATGTTTAAAAGGCACCCTTGCATATTATTATTCGGTATAGTCCTGCTCATCGTGCATGACATGTCAGGTCAGGCAACTATGCCGGATAATGTATGTACTGGACAGATCAGACATTATTATGTTAATTATAATCCGGGTTCAACTTATATGTGGTGGATTGATGGGGTAATTCAGCAAAGTTTTAATACCAGCGAATTTGTTCATACCTGGAACGCCTCAAAAATTTATTTACTTGAGGTACAGGAGCGTTCAGCATATGGTTGCCTGGGACCTGTCAGATCCGTACATGTAGTAGTTACCGGTCCGGAACAACCTGATCTTATATATTCCTGAAGCTTTTTCACCCAACGCGGATCTTATTAATGACGTCTGGAATATTGATAACATAGAGGCATACCCGAATGTTACGGTCACCATTTATAACAGATGGGGCCAGACAGTCTGGAGATCGGATAATGGCTACACTCATCCATGGGATGGAAAAAGCAAAGGCGCTGACTTGCCAATGAACTCATATCATTATGTGATTGATTTGCATAACGGATCAAAACCCATTGTCGGAGAAATAACAATAGTAAGATGAAAAAGAGCATTTTGGTAACTGCTAAAAGACTGGTCTGTATCTTGTTATTTGTTGATACAGGACAGAGCTCATTGGCCCAGCAACTACCTTTATATGACCAGTATCTTTATAACAAGTTTCTGATCAACCCGGCGCATGCAGGCAGTGACGGGTTTACAAGTTTTAACATGACGGCTCGTGAGCAATGGGTTGGCTATTCAGGTGCTCCCAGGACCTATTCCATAAGCTGGCAGACAAGGATTCTGAAAAAAGGCTATAAAATCAGGAAGAATATTTTTAACCGGACTGACTTTAAACCAAAAAATGATGGCAGGGTAGGTTTGGGAGCATATATTTTCAGCGACAGGAACGGCCTTATTAAAAGAACAGGGGTTCAGGCAGCTTATTCATATCACATGTGGCTCCATAAATCCACTCAATTATCTATGGGACTTGCTTTTACCGGGTATCATTTTATTATCAATGCTGATGAACTGAGTTTTGAAGACTCAAATGAACCATGGTTAAATGATAATTTACGAAAAGGCATCTTTGTTCCGGATGTTGATTTCGGAATATATCTTTTAAATCGCAGATTCGACTTTGGGTTTTCCGCTCTTCAATTATTTGGTGCTGCTGTCAAAACAGGTGATTATGCATACAGAAATTTCAGAATGTATAGGCACTTTTATACCTTTGGATCGTATCATATTTCTGCCGGAAGCAGAACTGAAATCGAACCTTCTGTACTTTTCAAAATATCCGAACAGCTTAAGCCACAATCTGATATTGGTATTACATTTATATATGACGATAAATTGTGGTCGGGATTGACTTACAGAACAGGAGGAGGACTGTTAGCCAATATACGGTTAAGATATATACCTGGCCATTCCAAATGGACTGCCATGTATTTTGGATATGCTATTGATTTCACTCTCAATGAGATTCAGAGTGTTACCTATGGAACTCATGAATTGACCATAGCACTGAAGCTAGGCGACAGTACAAGAAGATACAGATGGCTGGAAAGATATTAATAAGATTATCTGCCTTTCTTTAAATATTCTTTTTTTTGAAATATCTTTACATCACAAAATCTTCAGTTAAGATCTTTTCTTTGTAGAGATTAGCTCACCAGGTCTTTTATTCAAAATAGTAACAGACTCTGTTTTCTTAATAAATTTTAATCTGTTTAAAGCTCTGAGTCCAAATTTCAAATATCTATTAAAAATGCCCGGAAAAAATATTTCTCTTTACTGTTTTGCGATTCTTTTACAGATTCCAGTACCGTTTACATATGGTCAGACGGACAATTTAAAAGATCCTTCATATGAATCAGTTTATGTACAAACTGATCGTTCAATATATTTTGCAGACGAGCCCATTCTTTTTAATGCCTTCATTTTAAATGATTTATCAAGCCATTACAAGACAATGAGCGACACACTTCTTATTGCTGTGATAGACCAGGATGGACTGGAAGTGGCCTCAGGAGAATTCCCTGTTTCGAATTACGCAACTACAGGGGATATAATGCTTTCAAAATACCTCACTGATGGAAATTATGTTCTCATCGCAGGTACAAAGCGCATGAAAGATCTTACCCCTGATAAGATTTTTTCAAAAATAGTTGAGATCCGGGTTCCAAGGAAACAGGATGAGATTTTCCTGGTTAAGCTTAACAATGATAAATATATAGCCGGCGAAGAACTGACAGCTAACATATTTATCAAGGATAAAATGAATAAGCCTGTGTCAACATCCTTCTCCTGGGTTCTCACCGGGCCAAAAGGAGAGATAACAGATGGGAAAGGCAAAACTGATGAAGATGGAAAAACTATATTACAAACAAAGCTGCCTGACCTTCAAAATAATGAATCATACAAACTTATATTTACTTCATCGGGCAAAGGGGACAAAATCAGATTCGGGGTTGTCATCCCGACTGGCGACCATACTGGTATGAGGAACCAGGCTGATAAAACCAAAATCAATAATCCTTTGAATATAACCTTAAGTACAGATCAAGAACAGTATACCAAAAATGAAGAAACCACTTGCTATATAGCTGTAACTGATGAACAAGGAAAGCCGTTGTATGCTGATCTCTCAGTGTCTGCATCGGATTTTTTCCCTCTTTATTTTCCGCTGAACAGGGATAATATTATAACTTGTTCAAATCTTAAAACTTCTGAAAGCGGATTAAGTTCAGAATGGGCATCAGTACTGGATAATATAAACAGGAACCCTATACATGAAATAATAAATTATAAAGTATCGGATGGTAATCTTTTCAATAGTGACCTGGCCAGTTCTTTCGGTCTTGCCCTTTCGCAATTTGTTCAAACACCCGGACAGACGTATTTTGTTCAGGAGAAAAATGATCTGAAGAAAATCAGGAAAAAACAGGCATCTCAAGAAAAAGAAAAAACGGTCGGTTACTCAGCTGACAGGAATATATATGATATTATCCGGAGAATAAAACCCTACCAGATCGTAGATGGTAAAATAATGTTCTCAAATGCAGGTAACTTCTCTGTAAATTTTCAAAATGGAGCATTAATTGTTGTTGACGGTGTCAAGATGGGGACAGATGTTACAATACTTAATAACCTGCCTGTTACTGAAATTGCACGGATCACGGCAACAACTAACCCCTCTGAGCTTCAGAGATATTCAGCACTTAACAGCTCGGGTCTAATTGAGATAACAATGAAGAAGGGCAACTCCCTGGTTGACAAAATGCGTGCTGCGGAGAAGAGGCTCAATAGTTCAATCCTGTGGAAGCCCGATCTGACCACTGATACATCCGGCAAAGCAAAAATATCATTCTCAAACGATGATAGTTCCGGGAGGATCATACTTACTGTTCAGGGTGTTACATCCGATGGGCTTACAGCGAATTGTTCCATTCAGTATGAAGTGAAGTAAAACCTGATCATTTGTTGATCCCTCACTTCGTTCAGGATGACAGGTCATCCTTTTGGGTATAAGGGGGTGTTGAAAAAGTCAAAATGCATTAACCGCAAAGGTCGCAAAGTATTTACGTGAAGATCGCAAAGATCTTAATTTGTGTTTTTTATCTTTGCGTACTTGGCGTCTTTATTACCCACCGTAGCTGTGCGGAGGTGGGCTTAGTGTTCTTTGCGGTTAAAAAGACACTGTCATGCCGGATGAAGCCAAGCGAAACAAGGAACCGAGTCTCTGTTTACGGGGAGGAGTTCACCGAAAGTAATCTTCTAAAAAAATTATCAACATCAGTTTATCAGGGCAGCCAGAGCAGCACCAACAAGGCTGGACTGCTTAACTTCAGTGAATTCATAATAACGTTGTCTCTCACCAGTTAAATATTCATCCAGGTATTTTTCAAAATATTCTCTGAGTTTATGCATTTTATAAAATGTAGTCCCTTCAACGGTGATGAGAATCGGATGATCAGGTGATTTACCCTTGTTCGTTTTCAGAATAATTGCTGCCATACTTACAGCGACAAGCTTCGCTGCCCTGTCTATGATATTGATCATGATATTAACACAATTTTCCCTGTCGGTATCATCGGATATAAATAAGTGTAATGGTGTCTTTCCCGAAACGGGATTATCCAGGAAATTACTGACTTCTTCAGATGTCAGGTTATCAAGAGATAATAGATATGAAGATGTTGTTGATGAGAAGACACCTTCCTTTGCAGCTGTTTTTAATGTTAAGAGGCTAAGACCTCCCAGGTATCCCCCTGCTATCATTTTCTCAAGGATATGCTCACCCGGATTTGTTGTAGTTTTGTCGTACGCATTGTCTATATCTGCCTGTGCGATCTTTCCAAAATTTCCAGACTCAATATTAATTATCTGGCTCTTGTTCCCGTCAAGTTCTGGTTTTGTAAGTATATTACGGTTGCTCTCAATATAGCATCCATTGGTTCCGGTACCAAGAATATAACCAATAAACGAATCATATTTTTTGGTCACAGAGGCAGATTTGCCAGCGAGTAATGTTGCAACTGTATCATTCAGCAGTACTATCTGTTTTTCAGTCATTCCCAATGTTTCCAAAAGGTTTTTCCCAATGAGTTGTCCGATTACACCAGGTGCCTGTACCTCTTTACAGAATTTAATGAGGACCCCATCCTTACTTGGAAGTATCTCCGATGGATAGGAGAAACAGAATCCAATTCTTTCCGTTATCTGTGCAATAGGTCTTATATATCCTGCAATCGTTTCAAAGAATTGTTCTTTTGATATCTCTCCTTCCAATCCAGGCATCTTATCATTTATTACATCGCTTATTTTTAGCAAATTATCGGTATCGAACATTACTTTTGCGGCCCTGAAATTGGTACCTCCGGCATCAATGGCCAATACAGGCAATCCTGTCAGGAAGTTATTATCAGCCTCTATATATGTTGGTATCATCCGAAGGGAGCTTGCAAGGTTTCCTGCCAGACCTTCCATCATCTCAGAGGTAAAGATATCAACCAGCTCCTGTATGTCATAGTTAGAAGCTTTCATTTTATGTTCTGTCAGGAACTCATCGCTCTTTTTCATATAAGTTTTGATATGTTTACAATTATACGACCAGGTTTAAAATATTTCGGGAATAAAAGTAAAGAAATATTCTATTTTCACAATCCAAAATCACAATTTCATCGTTATATGATTTCCCGTTATTGGATTTAATTACGGTCTCATCTTTTCTTACAGGGGCCATCAAACAACTTGTTTATAACGATTATATCCCTGTTTATCATTCGATTTTTCTGAGGAAGGCTCTGATTATCGGTCCAATTAATTATTTTTATAGGGGAATAATTTCCTGAACCTTACAAATTCAATAATAGAGATATGCGTATTAAGTCAGTATTTATCGTTCTGATGCTCGTATATGGCAGCCTTTCAGCGCAGAAAGTGCAACAGCTTCCCATACAGAGCATCAATCCGGATCTGTTTATAAGCCGTTGGAGTGCACGTTGGATATCTCATCCTTCTGCCTCCCTTCTTGACTATGGGGTTTATCATTTCCGAAAGGAATTTAACCTCCCTGAGAAGCCAGGGGAATTTATAATTAATATTTCGGCTGATAATCGTTACAGGCTGTTTGTAAATGGAACAGCAGTTTGTTTTGGACCAGCCCGCTCAGACCTTGAACACTGGTCATTTGAGACTATTGATATAGCCCCATTCCTTCAGCCTGGAAAAAACCTGCTTGCTGCTGAGGTCTGGAATTTCGGGGATCTGAGACCATGGGCCCAGTTCACTATAAAGACTGCATTTATTGTTCAGGGAAACACCGGCAATGAAAAGGTTGTGAATACCGATGCCTCATGGAAAGTTTTAAAAGATGAGGCCTATACCCCAGCCTCAGCATCCTCAAAAGAGACCCAGGGGGCCTTCATTGTTGTCGGACCGTGCGAAAGGGTCGAAGCATCTCTTTATCCCTGGGATTGGGAACAACCCGGCTATGATGATAGTGCCTGGCTTACCCCGCGGACACTTGATGCAGCTCACTCCCATGGTTATGGTTCGGATATTAACTGGGAGTTATCACCAAGAACAATACCACTGATGGAAGAGAGAGAACAAAAGTTTTCTGCAGTTCGCCGTATTTCAGGTGGAGTTATACCTGCAGGATTTACTGAAGGTAAAGAGAAATGGATTATACCCGCAAATAGCAGGATAACTGCTTTGTTTGACCAGTCTGTTCTGACAACCGGATACCCTGAGCTTCTTGTGTCTGAAGGTAAAGGGAGTACCATCAGACTGACCTATGCTGAATCATTATTCGACTCCACAGGCTCTAAAGGAAACAGGAATGATATTGAAGGCAAGTCCATACTTGGATATTCAGACTATTTTCTTCCGGACGGTTCTCAGAACAGGCTTTTCAGTCCTCTCTGGTTCCGCACCTGGCGATATCTCCAGGTAGAGATACAAACTGGAAAAGAACCCATGGTTATTAACAAATTTTCAAGCCGTTTTGCTGCATACCCACTTAAAGAAAAGGCTGCCTTTGATTCTGACCAGCCGGCCCTGAAACAAATATGGGATGTAGGCTGGAGGACTGCCCGGCTTTGCGCGAACGAGACCTATTTTGACTGTCCTTATTATGAACAACTGCAATATATCGGAGACACAAGAATCCAGGCTCTTATTTCTCTCTATGTGTCAGGAGATGACCGCCTGGTAAGAAATGCAATCAAAAATTTTAACCAGTCCCGGTTTTATGAAGGTCTGACAAGGAGCCGGTATCCGTCAGCCAGCCCCCAGATCATTCCACCCTTCTCGCTTTACTGGGTCGATATGGTGAATGATTACTGGACACTCAGAGACGATTCTCAATTTGTTAAAAGTTTCCTTCCGGGAATTGAAAATGTACTTGGCTGGTTCAGCAGGAGGGTCGATACTGAAACAGGAATGCTGGGCAGTGTAGAATACTGGAATTTTGTAGACTGGGCAGTTGAGTGGCCATGGAATAATGAAACAGGCTTTGGTGGAGTTCCCAAAGGAGCTTCCATGGATGGGAATTCATCTGTTCTGACAATGCAGTTTGCATACGCAGCTCAGAAAGCCTCTGAATTATTCAGATATTTCGGCATAAATGACAAGGCAGAGCAATACTCTAAGCTAGCCAATGAGCTGACCGGTGCTGTATATGATAAATGCTGGGATGATAATAGAGGTTACCTTGCTGATACACCTGAAAAGGAAGAATTCAGTATGCATGCACAGATATTTGGAGTGCTTACAAATACAATTCCCCAGGACCGGCAAAAGGATTTTATAAAACGGTTCCTTAATGATAAGACCTTAATCCAACCGACCATGTATTTCCGCTTTTATCTTACCCAGGCACTGAAAAAAACCGGTCTTGCTGATCTCTATACAGAGACACTGGGACTATGGTACGATATGCTTGACAAAGGGCTGACTACCTTCGCTGAAAATCCCGATCCTGCCAGGTCCGATTGCCATGCATGGAGCGCCAGCCCTGATTATGACTTTCTTGCAACAGTTGCCGGCATACGTCCGGCTTCACCAGGTTTTAAAACTGTTGAGGTTAAGCCGGCACTTGGCAAACTTAATTTTATTAAGGGACAAATGCCTCATCCAGCGGGAACAATAAGCTTTGACCTGAAGAGGAAAGGGACAATGGGACTGAGTGGTGTTATTGTATTACCAGAAGGTTTGACAGGGAATTTTATTTGGAATAACAGGACAATACCACTTAAAGGCAAAACTACCATTGATTTATGACGATCGAGTATATCTTATTAAAATCATTGTCGATGTAGTATGTTCCGCTTCCTGCTTTGAAAGTCCGACAGTTTATTAGCTGTTAAGCCGGATTGTATTCATTGATTTTAATCGTAACTTGCAATTATCAGACATTTTTTATAAAAAGACAAGACATGAAAAGAATAATGTTAATAGCTTTCTGTTTGATGGTTTTTGGTCCTGGAGAAGCGAAGCTGTTAGCTCAAAAGGACACTGCTATATATGTCAATACTGAATTTGAGATGGGGAAAGTGAAATTGAAGAATGGAAGAACTGAGACAGCTCTCATGGATTACAATACCGTATCACAGGAGATGATATTCTATAAAAATGGAGCTATGCTGGCTCTAGACAGTCTGCAGAATATAGATACTGTTTATATTGGACAACGTATTTTCATCCCCTATGAAAAGGTTTTCTATGAGCTTCTTGTTAAAGGTCCTGTGTCTCTTTTTGTTCAGCACAAGAATAATGCAGTAGCCGGGGGCACTCCTTCAGGCTATGGTGGATCAACTGAGACAGGTGCGACTTCCAACTACGCTTCTCTTACTAATTCTGTACACAATTATAAGCTAAAACTACCTGACAAATACCATTTAATCAATGCAACACTGTTCTGGGTCAGATGGAACAATAAATTCCACAAGGCAAATAGCAGTCCCCAGATTAAGAAGATCTTTCCTGAGAAAGCCAAGGAAATAAAACAATTTATCAATCAAAACAATATTGATACAAAGAAAAATGAGGATCTGGTGAAACTTATAGTTAAGTGCAATGAATTGGTCCAAAGATGACCTCCATTACAATTCTATAACATAGGGGAGACCATTTTTTATTCCCTCATTTCTTTTCAGGAGCAGGTGCAACATATATGACATCCTCTTTCATCTTCACCATATGCTTATGCCGGTTAGAGAGCAGAATGCCTGCGAGAATAAGGACTGCCAGAATTAAAAGTAACAGGAAAGGGCCACTCCTGAAAAGTTCAAAAATAAAGTAGTCTTTTTTCATGCCAGACTATTTTAAGTGTGCAAGTTGAATCGTTTTAAAGCATAACCGGTCATAGAGTTAATATCCTGACTTGTATACCAAAGTTAATAAATTCTTTTAAGATTGATCGAAATAACAAATCTAAATGAGACAGCAAAGAAAGTACAAGGGATTGATAAAAAGATACTATTAGATTGGGAAGGCTCTCAGGTTCCCTTTTCCAAGTTAGCTGGATCATCCTGTGATCCGGTTATTCTTTACTGATCACGTCATACTATACGACAACCTGAACCAATCGGAAGATGATGTTTCCATGTTTTCAGATACCGGATTCTTCCAGATAAGCTGATCATTGATATTATCACTTAACCTGTAATGCTTTCTGTGATTCTCTATCGATTCACCCAGTATATTTATTTTACTCAGGTCAGCCGTTCCAGGGACCAGTCTGGTTACAAAAGTTCAGGTAGCCTATATTGGCAAAGTCGATACCCATCAGTTCAATACCCACACGGTCGGCCGATAACCAGTCGGTGCCAACAACACAAACACGATGATCCACTGGTGTTCCCTTGGTCGGCCCATTGCCTTCCATCCCCTCAAAACCATCAATTACAGAGAGATGAGGATGAAGCTGGCGTGACATTGCATATAGATTATAATTTATTCCACGAAAGCCACTTCCATGCAGAATTGGCTTATCGCTGCTTGTACCGGCCTTTCGCGAAGAGCTGAAAGTGAATCCCATATCTTTTATAGGAGCTCCAAGAACAATATTCTTCAGGGAGAGTGTTGCCAGAACCCGGTCATGTGTTTTCATGCGTGCCACCGACACAATATAAGAATCCGGATCAAGCATCAGGTGAGAAATCCTCACAGGATGTGGCCTGACGTCTTTCTCATCAAATACCCAAATTGTGTCAAAGGGCTGCTGATCAAGATCAAGTAATTTGACGTTGTATTTTGTTGCCAGCCTTAAATATCCGAAGTTTTCAAAGCCGTCAAAAGTGGGGCCATTGGCAGCTGACTCGGCAATAATTACATTGTCAAGCCTGTTAATTGATTTGAAAAACTCGAGTATACCTTCCAGAGTGTCAGCATGAGTCGAAGCGAGCTGCTCATTAATACTGACATTATTGGGCTTAAGGATAACACGCTTTTTGCCAACGGCTTGTGCAATCTCATCAGAGAACGGCTGAAGAGCCCGGAAAGCCATATCGGCCCTGTTATTGCCTGAAGTAATAGCTACCCTGGATGAATATTTATCCTGGTTCCCAATTGCAGCAAATGTGCTGAACGGATGGACTAAGGTAGTTGCTACTCCCCCTATAATGGAGGTTTTAATGAAGTTACGTCGGGTAAATTCTGTCATAGTCGTTAGGTTTTAGCATTAACAAACTTAATAAAATATGATTAGTATCAAATAACTGTTGCAGGTTAATTATCTATATTGTTAAGAAGCCGCTTATACTCACTGTGTATTCATGTTGATACCAGAGTCAGCCAGACATACAAATGTAATATTTTCACACACATGACTGTCTAATTTATTGACACATTACAAAAGGCAGTTTTTCATATATCCCTGATTAATTACGTTTTAACAATTTGGCATATTCTTTGGCATAACAGGATACAGATATTGAATTACGGATCAGAAAAAAGATATTAGGAATCTGAAATAAAGACTAAACAATGGGAAAATTTAAATGGATATTATCACTTTCATTAATCCTGTGTTTCGGGGAGATATCCGCTCAGGAAAAAAAATGGACACTTGAAGATTGTGTAAACTATGCAGTGATCAATAATATAGGACTTCAGAGACAACGGCTTCAAACCCAGACTGCTGAAGTAAACCTGCTCAAATCAAAAATGGATATTTTGCCCTCCCTCAATGCTGGATCAGATATGAGTATTCAATATGGAAGGTCTATCGATCCAATTACAAACGGCGTTACCTTCCTTCAAAACTTCAGGAACGGTTATCAATTGACTTCAGGACTTACCTTATTCAATGGTTTTACTACTATTAATACAATTTCCGCCAATAAATTTATGCTTAAAGCCGGTCTGGAAAGTGAGAAGATAGTGAGAAACACTTTAATAGTAGATATTATGGGGCAGTACTACCAATTTTTGTACTCCAAAGGACTTGAGAATGCCTCAAGAATGCAACTTGAGCTTTCAGAGAAGCAGCTTTTCAGGATCAAGAAAATGGTGGAGACAGGGAGAGAAGCATTATCAAAGGAATATGAAATGGAGAGCCAGGTTTCAGCTGACCGACTATCCTATACAGTTGCTCAGAACTCAGCAAGCCAGGCTCTTACAACATTAAAACATACACTTCAACTGGCTCCTGGTACTGAATTTGATCTGGCTATGCCCGATATGGATAACATACTTATTGTTGATAATAATTTCAGTACTGATAGTGTTTATAACCTGGCATCACAAAACCTGCCACGACTGAAAGAAATTGAGTTTGAACTTAAAGCTTCAAAAAAACAGGTTGCAGCAGCAAGGGGAAAACTTTCTCCTGATCTGACTATTGGAGGGCAGCTTTTTACTGGATACTATACACTGCTTAATGATACCTCGGCTCATAGCTCATTCTCAACTCAGATGAGAAACAACTTTGGGCAGGCAGTTGGCGTTTCGATCAATATCCCGATATTCAATAATTTTTCAACAGCAAGAAATATCAAACTTGCCAAGATCAGAAAAAATGATATGGAGCTCAGGCTTGAACAGGAGAAAAACAACTTATACACAGATATTGAAAATGCATGTCTTAACTATAACAGAGGCAAAGATGAATTTGCGGCTGCCAATTCAAATTATGAATACAATATCAAATCATTTGAAGCAGTACAAAAGAAGTTTGAAACAGGTCTTATAGACGTAACAGACTATTCTGCTTGCAAAAACAACTTTATTTAAAGCGGAAACAGAAGCACTCAGAACAAAGCTTCAACTTGTAATAAGGAAACTGACGATACAATTTTACTCAAGCGGAGAATTATGAAACACCTTGAAATGAAAACAATTACTCATCCCACTGGATTTGACACAGAAGCTCCGGTAAATTAAATGTATAACAATATAAATCACTAATTAATAATAGAAAGTTAAAATGGATAATCCTCGTGAAACAATGGAAAAGCGATTCCAAAGAAAACAGGCCTTCAGAAGAAGCATTTCGGTTATGCCGGTGCTAGGCCTGGCAATGCTTGTTCTGATTTATATGGCTTTTTTTGCCGACCGAACATCAACATATAAAGTTGATAAGGATAAACTGATTATTGAGACATCACTGAAGGCCAGTTTAATGATTATATCACAGTACCGGGAACAGTTGAACCGATAAGTACTATTTACCTTGACGCCCAGGAAGGTGGACAGGGTTGAGGAAAAACTTGTGGAAGAGGGATCAATGGTTAAAGAAAGGTGAAGTTATTTTACGCCTCTCCAATCCCGATCTCTATCTAAATATTCTAAACAGCGAAGGCCAGCTTGCAGAAAAGGAGAACTTCCTGAGGAATACTCAGATCACTATGGAACAGGAAAAACTGCAGATCAGAGCGGGAACTGGTTAACCTTAAATATGATATTGAACGAAAAGACCGTAATTTCAAGCAGAACGAGATCCTCATTAAAGATAACCTCATCTCCGAGGAGGAATACTTGCAGATCAAAAGAGGATCTGGACATGGCACTGAAATCGAGAGAGCTTTTCATTGAAAGGCAGAAACAGGATTCACTGTTCCGCACTGTTAACGTGGAGACTATAAAGAGCGACCTTATTAATATGAGAAGAAACCTGGCAATGGTAAGGGAGAGGGTAAAGAACCTTGATGTGACTGCTCCGGTGGACGGTGAACTTGGTCTTCTGACACCTGAGATCGGTCAGTCAATAGCACGTGGAGAAAACATGGGTCAGATAAATGTACTGACCGCATATAAGGTGACTGCCCAGATCGACGAGCACTATATCGACAGGGTAGGAGCGCAGCTCACCGGCACACTTGACCGGCAGGGTAAGAATTATAATCTGATTGTAAGAAGGGTATATCCCGAGGTAAGGAATGGTACCTTCAAAATAGACATGATATTCCGCGATACGATGCCTAATAATATAAGAACAGGTCAGACATATTATATAAGTCTGCAGCTGGGACAACCCAAGGTGTCAGTACTTGTACCTATTGGCGGATTCTTCCAGGAGACAGGAGGCCAGTGGATATACGTCCTCGATCCTACCGAATCGTATGCAACAAAACGAGATATCTCAATAGGAAGGAAGAATCCAAAATACTATGAAGTCCTTTCAGGACTGAAACCGGGCGAGAAGGTAATAGTATCAGGATATGAGACATTCGGTAAAAATGAGAAACTAATATTGAAGAAAATCAAAATAACTAGTAAATAATTAAAATCATGATTAAAACTAATTCTTTAACAAAGGTCTTCAGAACTGAAGAAGTTGAGACGACGGCACTCAACAAAGTTAACTCTCGAAGTAAAAGAAGGAGAATATGTTGCAGTGATGGGTCCGTCAGGTTGCGGAAAATCAACTCTTCTTAATATTCTGGGGCTGCTTGACAACCCTTCAGCCGGGTAGCTACATCTTCAACGGAACAGAGGTAGCAAACCTTAAGGAACGTGACAGGACAATTTTCCGTAAAGGGAATATCGGCTTTGTCTTTCAGAGTTTTAACCTGATTGATGAGCTAAATGTTTATGAAAATGTTGAACTACCGCTTATTTACCTTAAGATGAAAGCCGGGGAGAGAAAAAAGATGGTGGAAGATGTCCTGGAAAGAATGAAGATCGGTCACAGGGCCAAGCATTTCCCTCAGCAGCTATCCGGTGGGCAGCAGCAAAGAGTGGCTATAGCCAGGGCTGTCGTGGCTAATCCGAAGCTTATTCTCGCCGATGAGCCAACAGGTAACCTCGACTCAAAGAATGGTATTGAGGTTATAAATCTGCTGACTGAACTCAATAAGGAGGGAACGACAATCATCATGGTAACTCACTCTGACAGGGATGCAGGATATGCACACAGGGTGGTTAATCTCTTCGACGGCCAGGTTGTAACTGAAAAAATGGCCTGATCAAAAGGTGACCTGAAATATTCAGGGGTCGCTGAAAAAATGTTACAATGGAATTTACCTTTCTGTGTCCCCGGGTGATACTCTGATATCGCCCGGGCTTTACAAGGGTATCCGGTGACTTTTTAAGCGACTTTTTTTTTATAGGCCGAATTTCTTCATTTTATTATAAAGGGTCTGCCTTGTAATCCCAAGCTTTTAAGATACCACGCTTAGGTTATTTCCATACCTCCTCAGGTTGTCTGTTATTAGTTTCTGTTCCATATCCTCAATAGTCATCTCACCATTCAGCACATTTCGTGTTGATGTTGTAAAGACAAAATCGGAGGGTTTTAAGAATCTGCGAATCACTCATTATAACAGCTTTCTCAATCGAATGCTGTAGTTCACTTACATTTCCCGGCCAGTCGTGATTGGCCAGTTTTTCCTGGGCATGTGTGCTTATTTTCAAATCCGGATTTACCGTAACTGCTCACTATGCATCCTGAGAAAATGATTTGCCAGTATAGGAATATCATCAACCCTGTCACGTAAGGGGAGGTACCTCTAATAAGTATAGTATTTATCCTGTAAACAAGATCCTCACTGAAACTTACCTCCTTCTACCATTTCCATAAGGTCACAATTTGTTGCACATATAAGCCTTATATCGACGGGTATCTCCTTGTTTGAACCTACCCTTACCACGTTTCTGTTCTGAAGTACACTCAGGAGCTTCGACTGCGCCTGAAGGGAGAGGTTGCCAATTTCATCAAGAAAAAGAGTGCTTTTATTTGCCTGTTCAAACTTTCCTTTACGGTCATCCCTTGCATCTGTAAAAGCTCCTTTCACATGTCCAAACAGCTCACTTTCAAAGAGAGATTCGGTTATTGAACCCATATCAACACTTACCATCAGTTCTCCGGCCCTGTTTGAAAGCCTGTGTATTTCCCTGGCCACTAGCTCCTTCCCTGTCCCATTCTCTCCTGTAATAAGAACATTTGCGTCTGTTCCGGCCACTTTACGGACAATATTCATTACATTGATCATGGTAGGAGAAGCACCAAGAACTATTTTTTCGCCTCCCTTATTTATCTCACTCTTAAGTAGCTGATTGTCTTTTTTAAGGTTTGCTGCTTCAAGTCGCGACAATCTTAGTTTCCATGCAACATTGATTGTAGCAAGAAGTTTGGACTCATTCCAGGGCTTCATAATAAAATCAACGGCTCCTTCCCTGATGGCTTTAACAGCCAGCTCCACATCACCATAAGGCAGTAACAATCACAATACTTATATTACTGTCATATGTAAAGATCTCACTCATCCAGTATAAGTCCCTCATTGCCATTATTCATACCTGCTTTGAAATTCATGTCAAGCATCACAATATCAATATCATTACTTTTAATACGTATGAATACGATTTGGATCGGTAAGTCGTTATAACCTTCTCAAACTCATTTTGCATGATCAGTTCAAGGGCTTTGAGCAGGCCTTTATTGTCATCAACTACAAGTAAAGTGCCTTTTGTCATAATATACTTTTTATCAAAAGACTGGAATAAAAAATAAAATGTGTCAAAAAAATAGACATTTTTTTTGACACATTCAAGAATAATCGAAACTTAAATTCAGTGATATTTGCTAATTTGCGGAATCATCAACTAATCAATCCGGTACCTGCTTCTTTCATAATATCCTCAGGGATATTATCAATAGCGTATTATCTTATATCTCTGAAAAATATCTCCGACCCCTCCGATTCAATCTGAATTTTGCCCCTTGTAAGCGGTATATGCTGTCTCCCTCAGCTGACGTGAATTATGGAGTATCATATTCACAACTCCGTTCATCATATGCACGCTTGTGTTCCAAAACAGTACAGATCGACAGTATTCCATTCCCCTGCCGGTTTTTCGGCGTCCGGATATTTAATGCAGTGACGTCCATCAGGACTTTCAGTGCTGAAGGTATACAGGTTGCCGTCTTTATTATATATATATGTGCTGTCATTTCCCTTATTAGCATGCACGTCGAAAATTGCCCCGGCACAAGCCCAGTAATCACCGCAGTCTCCCTGTTCAATCTGAAACTCATGGGACCGGAGCCAGAAGCCTCCATCAGCGCCCTGGGGACCGACACCATAGTACATAAGTCCGGCGTCTTTTATTCCGGTGCTATTGGGAGGCCATTGAAGATTGCCCCATTTGAATTGCAGCTGAAGATGAAAATTCTCATATTCCCCTGTTGTGGAAATGCCTCCATACTGTTCACCGGAAATTCTAAGGACTTTTTCACCGACAGATCAACCACACTAAAAACGTTAAGAGGGTCAACATTCAGTCCGACAGGTATAGTATCCCATTTATTCTGAACGGTATCATAACGTGGCCCCAGAAAGGTATCCCAACCAGTAAGGTCTTTACCATTGAGAAGAGGCTGCCATTTAATATTTTCCGATGAATGGTTCATGCAACCGCTTAGAATTAGTGCCAATAATAATGTGTAAAATAAGTTTTTGAGATTCATTTGGATATATTTTAAAATTAGATCATTCAGGTACATCAAAGCTACTAAGACTTTTGTTACGAATCAGTATTTAGCCGGCTAATTTTTGGAAAGAAATTAAAATCATTCCAACTAAGAAAAAAAAAATTATTATCCTGCAACAAATTGTTTACTCATCCGTCTTTATATTGAAAGTTCGGATGATGAACAAATATAACCAAAGCCATGACTGTAAAATTAAATGCAAACGAAGTTGTCCTGAAAGCCGGAGATACAAACCAGGTAATCGACAACAATACTGTTGAAGGGAAACTTATAGTAACGAATCAGAGACTATATTTTAAAACCATGAATGCTGAAACGCGAAAAATTCAATCTTGAAATATTGTTCGATAATATTCTGGAAGTGATTTATTTCAGCAAAGGGATGCTTTTTGGAGTCAAAGGACTCAATGTAGTCACCAGGGATGGTAAATCGCATTCGTTCCCGCTTAAGAAAAGAGATGAGATAGGACAATTAATAAATAAAATGTACTGATACTTATCAATCTATATATATTCCGTCTTATAATTAAAAAAATATCTGCCCGAAAGGCAGATATTTTTATTTTATGTGACCCTGTCTCCCCAAGTGCTTTTTACCCCCCATCCCCCCCAAGGGGGGGCCAATACAACCCCCTCGCCCTTCGGGGGGCTAATGCTTTGGTTCCCCTCCTGGGAGAGCCTGCCACGCTTAGCGTGGGGCCAGGGGTGGGTTTAGGTTCTTTTACTTGCCCACGCAATACAACTCGCTCATTTCATTCGCTCAAACAGTATTGCTTACTAAAGGCCCTCCGCAGCAAGCCTCAAAACATTCGCTTTACCCCAAAATTCTCTGAGGCCGGATGAAATCCAGAAAAATATTAAATATCCTGTGGATTAGCCTCCCCCCTGAAGGGGGAGAAATGCTCTGCAACCGAGTGAAATTACACTTATATACAGAGAATTAGTCGGGTCACTCATACCTCAGTGAATCTACCGGATTCTTCATTGCAGCTCGGAATATTTTAAATATTAAGGTAAAAGTAGTGGCCGAACACATGATCAGGACTGCCAGCAATAGCATACCGGGTCCGATTTTCACATAATAATCCCAAATGCTGTCAAGAAGCATATCAGACATGTAATAACCGCCGGCACATCCCAGTATTGATGAAACGGCAAGGACAATCAGGAATTTCCTGCTGACAAGAAACATTATAAGAGGGACCGGAGCACCCTGAATCTTCCTTATACCAATTTCTTTCGTCCTTCTTATAATATCAAGTGAGACGAGATTATACATTCCTATCAAAGACAATAGCGTAGCTACAATAGCAAGAAATAAATTTACCTTCAGTATGCTTCCATTTATGTCTTTTTCCTCCTGCATAATATCCTCCTGAAGTAATCCTCTAAAAACATCATTAATAGCCAGGCTTTTCCATTTAAGTCTTATAAAATCAAGTATACCTGGCAGATCTTCCGATTTAGCTTTCACAACGAGAATGCCATATTGATCTGACCCTGAAATTCTTAACATTGTCGGCTCAATTTTATTCCAGACTCCATTGGTATAAAAATCTTTCACAACCCCAACAACGGTCAGCCTGGTAGTGTCATAAAGGGTAATTGTTTTCCCTATCGGATCATTCCATCCAAAATCATCAACCAGCTTTTGATTCACAATGATAGATCCACTTGACCTGTCTGCTGCCAGCCTATCCTCATTAAAGAGACGTCCCTCAACAAGGTGCAGGCCCATCGTCTGTGCATAACCAGGCCCGATATCCAGTACATCAACCTCAAGAGGCCTGTCCTCATCCTTTATCGGTCTGCGATAAGCTCCGAATCCAATATGTTGTTGAGTGCCTTCTGCTGAAATTACTTTTGGATCAGTCAATACTTCATTGCGCAGGGATGTGAAATTCTCCGGGGGTACAGGAACAACTATCAATTGATTTTTGTTATATCCCAGGTCAATAGTCTTCTGGAAGTTTGCATTTTTTGCAAATACAATACCCATCACCAGTGCCATAACAGAAATTGAAAACTGTAATGCAAGAAGAATAATTGAAAGTTTTCCTGAACCTTTTACATCAGAGTCACCTTTCAGAACATTCACCGGGTTGAAACCGCTAACATACAAAGCAGGATAAACACCCGCAATAAAACCTGTAATAACAAGAAGCAGTATAATAAAGATCCAGAAGAATGCATACCTGGTAAGTGTAAGGGTAATGGTCATATATGCCCATAAATTGCTGTAAGCCGGTACCAGGAATTCAGCAATTACAATACCCGTTATAAGAGCCAGGAAACAGATAATAAATGTTTCGAGCATAAATTGAGAAACAAGCTGTCTCCTCTGCCCTCCAAAAGTTTTCCTTAATCCTATTTCTTTAAGCCTCTTACTAAACGTCGCCCGTGATGTATTGGCAAAATTAAAACAGGCAATGAGAAGAATGAAGAGTGCCATAACAGGCGGGGCAACAACAGCAGCAGGGTGAAGGGAAGGGAAAAGTCCGGAGGACCAAATATTCCTGGAACTTTTTCCAACATCTTTCAACGGAACAAGATTAAACCTGTTGATTTTAAAATCTTCCCTGGCCCGGTTCTGTACCGGGAGGTAATTCTTCATCGACTGTGTTATGGAAGAAAGAGCTGATTTATCAGGAACCATTATAAATAGTGCTGTAACCCACATTTTCCAGTCTGTGTCATTAAATTCGCGGAGTAAAGGCAGATTATCGAAGTTGGCCAGGATATCTATTCTGAAGCTTGAATTGTCCGGCAGATCTTTAAAAACAGCCCCCACTGTAAAGGTGAATTCCTTGCCTTTATCATTGATAAGTGATATTGCTTTGCCCACCGGATAATCCTTTCCGAAAAGCCTATTGGCCGTTTTCGCACTTATAAGTACATTACCTTGTCCTTCAATTGATTTCATATTCCCATTTATTACAGGGAAAGTGAATATGTCAAGAAATTCAGGATCAATAAAAGAGATATCCATTGAAAAAAGATCATCCCCTTTCTTTACCGGAAAACCGGCCCGCGCTAATCTTGCTGATTTCTCTATTCCCGGAATATCCTTTTTTATCTGAAGACCAAGTGTAGCAGGCACAATACCATATTCCTGTTCCCTGTTTTCCATGTCACGAAAACTGGTGACCCGGTAAATTTTGTCGAAATTTAAATTTGTCCTGTCAAACTCATAGTTAAACATGTGGTTGAAAAATGCAACTATACAAACTGACAGGGCGATACCCAGCCCAATAATATTTATCAGGGTAAATAATTTGTTCTTTATCAGGTTTCTGAAAGTAACAAGCAGGTAATTTCTAAACATTCTTTACAATTTCATTATTCATACTTAAGTGACTGTGCCGGGTTGACATGTGCTGCCCTAATGATACGATAACTTATTGTTAGTAAGGCAATACCCAGAGCAACAGACAGGCCGGCTACAAAACTGAATACACCAATATTTATCCTGTAATAAAAATTCTCTAACCACTTACCCGAAATATAATAAATTATTGGAGTTGCAATAATGGCTGAAATTGATACAAGTAAAATTATTTCTTTTGAAACTTCATAATAAATTCCGGCTATAGAGGAACCCATGGCTTTTCTTACTCCTATCTCCTTTGTTCGCTGCTCAACAGTAAATGAGGTTAGTCCGAATAGGCCAATTGATGCAATGAAGATTGCCAGTATTGAAAAAATAACAGCCATTTGTGCGTTCTGCTTTTCCTGAATGTACATCTTCTCAAAATCCTGGTCAACAAAATAATATTGCAATGGACTATTGGCAGTAAACTCTTTCCATATATTTTCAATCTGGTCGATTGTTTGTGAATAATTCTTTTCTGAAAGCTTTACAGACAAATAACCCCATAAAAAATTATCGGTTTTAAACCGTAGTATACATGGATCAATAGGATTACGCAGTGATTTGAAATTGAAATTCTTCACAACCCCAATTATTGGGATATAATTAACTTTGCCTGAGTCCTGTGGTTGCATGAATCTTACTTTTTCAATGTCGGTAATGCCAAAATCCTTAATTGCAGCCTCGTTGACTAGGCAAGCTTGCTCATCAGTGGAATAAAGTTTATTAAAAGAGCGACCCGAAGCGAGTGTCATGCCATAAGTATCCAGGTAGTCATAATCGATCCATGTTGTCATCATAAGGAATGTCTCATCTTTTCGTCCTTCAAGCATATAAGCGTTATTATTGTTTGTACGACCAGGAACAGCAGTCGAACTTGATATATTTATCACACCCGGTATCTCCTTAACTGCCGCTTTAAATGACTTCACTTTACTTCCCAGTGCTTCTGCCCGGTTTATAACTATAACCTGCTCCTTATTGAAGCCAACATCTTTGTTAAGCATATATTTTATCTGACGGTACATAATCATTGTACCAATTATTAGTAAAATTGATACAGTAAACTGAAAAACAACAAGTACCCTCCTCATGCGGCCATTCTTCATGCTATTTTTAATATTTCCTTTAAGTACCTCATAAGGACTGAAAGATGAAAGAAAAAGTGCAGGATAGCTTCCTGCAAGAAATCCAACAAAAACAGAAAAGAGTATCAGCACAGGAACTGTAAACATATTAGAAAACAAACTAAGCCTGAGATTAGAACCAAGTAAATTATTAAAATACGGAAGAGTCAACTTAATTAGGATTAAGGCGAGTATAAGAGCCGTAAATGAAAGGATAAAGGATTCTGATAGAAACTGTACCATAAGCATGCCTCTTGATGAACCTCCGATTTTTTTTATTCCAACTTCTTTAGCTCTCCTTGAAGCCTGGGCGGTTGACAGGTTCATAAAATTAATTGAGGCTATCAGAACGATAAGGATGGCGATACTTCCAAAAATTATCAGGTATTTCGGATCAGTTGATGATTTAAATTCCTGATCTACAGATGTATCAAGATGAATATTGGTAAGCTTTTGCAGATAGAACCTGTATTTATTTCCCTGGGACTCGAATTCACTTATAGATATTCCCATATATTTTTGTAATTCTGGTCCAACATATTTTTCAATTAAGCCGGGGAATTTTGCATCGACATTCCTATAATCTGAGTTCGGTTTTAGGAGAAGGTAAGTACTGAAACTATTGTTTGTCCATGCACTATTTCTAGACCTTGGGTTTGTCATAAATGAAGCAATAATATTTGCTTTAAAATGCGAATTTTCCGGAATATCTGCCATAACGCCGGAAACTGTGTAGAGTACTGAATCTGATCCCACTTTGAGCCTTTTGTCAACTGGGTCTTCATCTCCGAATATTCTTTTTGCAGTTGATTCAGACAGAACAAGTTTTCGTGGGGCATTTAGCAAATTATCCTTATCGCCCTTTATCACTGGTATTGAGAAGAAATTAAAGAATGAGGAGTCCACTTCAATCAGATGTTCCTCTGTAAAAGACTGTTTATTGTGTTCAATAATAGTAGGCCCCCATCCATTCATTCTAAGAAAGTCCTCAACTTCAGGAAATTCCTCCAGAACTGTCGGCCCGATAATTGCCGCTGTTGATGAAGCTGTAACTTCCTGTCCACCAATTTTACCATTAAGGATAAGCCGAAAAATCCTGTCTTTTTTAACATTATACCTGTCATAGCTTACTTCATTAATTACAAAAAGCGCTATTAGTAAACTGCAGGCAATTCCTATTGAAAGACCAAGAATATTAATTATGATATAAGATCGTTGCCTCTTAAAAGATCTCAGACTATGTTTAATTAAATTGCCAATCATATAATGTGATTCAGACTATGATAATTCATCCTCTTTCTATTCATATTTAAGTGACTGCGCAGGATTAACCCGTGCTGCCTTCAGGACACGGTAACTGATTGTCAGTATGGCAATCCCCAGGGCAATCAACATACCGGCCAGGAAGCTGAATACTCCGAGGTTTATCTTATAATAGAAGTTTTCCAGCCATTTGTTTGCAATATAGTAAATGACAGGCCAGGCTATAAGGGCTGAAACAGAGACCAGGGTCACTATCTCTTTTGATATCTCAACATATATTCCTGCTATTGATGATCCCATTGCCTTCCTTACACCTATCTCTTTTGTTCGTTGCTCCACCGTGAATGATGTAAGTCCGAATAAACCCAGTGATGCAATTAAGATTGCAAGTATTGAGAAAATAACGGCCATCTGTGCATTTCTTTTTTCCTGTATATACATCTTCTCAAAATCCTGATCAAGAAAGTAATACTGCATCGGGTTATTCTGCACGAATCCTTTCCATTGTGTCTCTATCTCGCTTATTGTCTTTGCATAGGTATTGGCATTCAATCTCACAGTTACATATCCCCAAAGCATGCCATCATTCTGGAATTTAAATATATAGGGCGACACAGGGTTACGAAGTGATTCAAAATTAAAATTGCTGACCACTCCTATTATAGGAAGATAGTTTACCTTACCGGAATCTTGTGGGTCCATAATCCGTGTTGTACTGAAATCTGTTATTCCAAAGTTCTTTATTGCACTCTCATTGAGAATACATGCATCTTTGTCAGTTGAATAACTTTCGTTAAAAAATCTTCCCGAATCGAGCTTTATGCCATATGTATCAAGAAAATTATAATCACACCAGTTGGTCACCATAATAAAGCTTTCATCTTCCCTGCCTTCTATCCTGTATCCGTTGGTATTATTGACCCTTCCCGGAACCATCGTAGAACTTGTAATATTGATCACACCGGGTATTTTTCGTACCACTTCCTTGAATGCCTTCATTTTTGGTCCAAGTGCTCCAGCCCTGTTTATGACAATCAGCTGTTCCTTATTGAATCCCACATCTTTGTTCAGCATATAGTTAATCTGGCGGTACATTATCATGGTACCAATAATCAGAAGGATTGACACCGCAAACTGGAAGACTACAAGCACCCTTCTCAGGCGTCCGTTCTTCATGCTGTTCTTTACACTTCCCTTTAATACTTCATAAGGACTGAAAGACGATAAGAAAATCGACGGATAACTTCCGGCCAACAAACCTACCACAATCGAAAACAACAGAAGTAACGGCACTGTAAACCATCTGGCAAAAAGTTGCAAGTTGAGATCAGTACCCAGAAGGTTGTTAAAAAATGGAAGAGAAACCTTTATGAGTATTATTGCCAGTACGAGAGAGACAAAAGAAAGAATGAATGATTCGGAAAGAAACTGGGTGATCAACATGCCTCGGGAAGATCCCCCTATTTTCTTAATTCCTACTTCTTTGGCTCTTTTAGCAGCCTGTGCGGTGGACAGGTTCATGAAATTAATAGCAGCTATCAGAACGATCAGTATCGCAATACTACCAAAAATTATAAGAAACTTTGGATCACTGGCTGCCTTAAACTCCTGCTGTATTGAATTATCGAGATGGATGTCTTTTAGATTCTGAAAGAAGAACCTGTATTTATTTCCCTGTTTCTCCATATCCTCCATCGACAGACCCATATATTGTTTAAGTTCAGGTCCTACATACTTTTTCAGTAGCTCAGGCATCTTATCCTCAACAGTTTTGTAACTGGTATTGGGCTTTAGTAAAAGGTATGTGCTGAAGCTGTTATTTAGCCAGATAGGGCTATTGGACCGCGGATTAGTCATGAAAGAGGTAATGATATTAGCCTTAAAATGTGTGTTTTCAGGAATATCAGCCATTACACCGGACATTACATACCTCATGTGTCGCTGCCTATCTTAATAGTTTTGTCTATAGGGATTCTCATCCCCGAATATCCTTTTGGCCGTAGAGGCTGACAGTACAGCTTTGTGGGGAGCATTCAGAAGATTATCCGGATCTCCTTTGAGTACAGGTATAGAGAAGAAATTAAAGAAGGAGGAGTCGGCCTGAATCAGGTCTTCCTCAGTAAAAGTCTTGTTATTATAATCTATGATAGTCGGTCCCTGTCCTGTCATTCTCAGGAAATCCTCAACCTCGGGAAATTCTCTCAGTAATGTTGGCCCCATAATTGCTGGTGAGGTAGCAATCGTCAACTCCTGGCCCCCGATCTTTCCATTCAAAATTGCCCTGAATATCCTGTCTTTCTTTACATTATATTTATCATAACTAGACTCATTTATGACAAACAAGGCTATAACGAGGCTGCAGGCTATGCCAATAGAAAGGCCAAGTATGTTAATTAAAACATATCCTCTCTGTCTTTTAAAAGATCTTAGACTGTGTTTTATAAGATTACGTAACATGATAATTTTCTTTTAAAAAAAGGTAAATAATTGTCTTTCGTGTTATAAAAAGGTATGTTTCCCTGTTTCGGTTGATCAGACCTTCAGGAAATCACCCTGATATCTATTCATATTTCAGTGACTGAGCCGGGTTGGTTCTGGCCGCCCTGAGAATTCGGTAGCTGATTGTAATCACAGCTATTCCAAGAGCAATTGACAGCCCCGCAATAAAAGTGAATATTCCCAGGCTTATACGGTAATAGAAATTCTCAAGCCATCTCCCTGCTACATAGTAAATTAATGGGCAGGCAATAAGAGCGGAAACCGATACAAGTATTATTATCTCTTTTGAGATGGCAATATAAATACCTGCAACCGTAGACCCCATAGCCTTTCTTACTCCGATCTCCTTGGTTTTCTGCTCAACTGTGAATGATGTCAGTCCGAATAAACCCAGTGATGCAATAAATATAGCAAGTGCTGAAAACAGCACTGACAGCGTTGCATTTTGTTTCTCCTGGTTATACATCTGTTCAAAATCGGCATCAACAAAATAATATTGGAGTGGGGTATTTGCAGTAAATTCCTTCCATTTGCTTTCAATACCGGTGATAGTTTTCTTAAAATCCTGTGCCGTCAGCCTGACAGTAAGATACCCGAAGTTTATATAGTCATTCTTGAACATAAAAATATAGGGATGTATTGGATTCCTGAGTGATTCGAAGTTGAAATTTTCTACTTCTCCAATAACATGCAAAATCTGTCCTTTTTCAGAACCATCGGGTCTGATGAAGTGTGTCTGGGTCAGGTCTGTTATTCCAAAATCCTTCACAGCAGCCTCGTTCAACAGGCAGGCATCTGCATCAGTGGAAAACGACTGATCAAACCCTCTTCCTGAAACCAGTTTCATACCGTAAGTTTCCAGATAGTCATAGTCAATGAAGTTTGTTTGCATAAGAAAGCTCTCATCCTTTCGGCCCTCCATCCCATAACCGTTATTATTATTGTTTCTTCCCGGAACAGCTGATGAGCTGGCAATACTGATAACCCCCGGGACTCCTTTCACTGCATCCTTAAACGACTTGATCCTGTTCCCAAGAGCTTCTGCCCTGTTTATTACCAGCAGTTGTTCCTTATTGAAACCGACATTCTTGTTAAGCATATATTTTATCTGCCTGTACATTATCAGGGTTCCGACGATAAGCAGAATCGATATTGTAAACTGGAAGACAACCAGCACTCTTCTTAATTTGCCGTTCTTCATGTTGTTTCTCATTTCTCCTTTCAATACCTCGTAAGGGTTAAAGGAAGAAAGATAAAACGCCGGATAACTGCCTGCAAGAAAACCCACAAAGATGGAGAAAATCAGAAGTACAGGCATGACATACCATGAAGATAACAGATTAATAGTAAGATCAGTACCCAGCATGTTATTAAAATATGGTAAGAGAAGTCTTATGATTATAAGGGCGATAATAAGAGAAATAAATGAAAGGATAAATGATTCTGAAAGAAACTGAGTAACAAGTGCGCCTCTTGAAGAACCACCGATCTTTTTAATTCCTACCTCTTTGGCTCTTTTTGCAGCCTGCGCTGTGGAAAGATTCATGAAATTGATTGCAGCTATTATTAAAATTAATATTGCTATGCTTCCAAAAATTATCAGATACTTGGGATCGCTTGCAGGTTTGAACACTTGCTGGATAAGCGGATTAAGATGTATATCAGTAAGTTCCTGGCAATAATAACCGTAGCTGTTACCCTGCTTTAAGAAATTATCCAGGGATATTCCCATGTATCTCTGAACCTGGGGACCGACATATTTCTTAATCATTTCCGGTATCTTATCATTAACACTCTTCATGCTTGAATTGGGCTTAAGCAGAAGGTATGTACTGTAGCTGTTGCTCAGCCATATAGGGTTAGCTGAACCAGGATCAGTCATAAAAGAAGATATCATGCTGGCCTCAAAATGCGACTTTGCAGGAACATCACCCATGACACCCGAAACAATATAGTGTACTGTGTCTGTACCCAACTTTATTGCTCTATCAATCGGGTTTTCAGTTCCAAATATTTTCCTGGCTGTCGACTCCGATAGTACTACCCTGTGCGGGGCATTAAGCAGATTTTGGGGATCGCCTTTTAAAACAGGTATAGAAAAGAAATTAAAAAATGAAGAGTCA
This sequence comes from uncultured Bacteroidales bacterium, assembly GCA_963843635.1. GTDB lineage: Bacteria > Bacteroidota > Bacteroidia > Bacteroidales > VadinHA17 > LD21. Next base: position 93,333 of record CAWJLF010000007.1, read on the forward strand.
GCTTCCACGAGATGATCCTCAGTGAATGTCTGGTTATTATACTCTACAACTGTTGGGCCGGTACCTGTCATTCTCAGAAAATCTTCCACTTCAGGGAATTCTTTTACCATGGTGGGTCCCATAGGAGCACAGGTGTATGCTCCGACAATTTCCTGCCCTCCAATCTTACCGTTGAGGATCAGTCTTACAATTCTGTCTTTTTTTACATTGAACTTATCATAACTTGATTCGTTGATAACATAAAGTGCTATAAGCAAACTGCAGGCTATGCCTATCGATAGCCCCAGAACATTTATTACTATGTAAGCACGTTGCCTTTTAAAGGATCTTAAACTGTGTTTGAGAAGATTAGTGAACATTATTTTAAGTTTTTTTAACATTTCATAGACGGAACAAAAACACCTTTGCTGCATCTAAAAAAAATTATTCAACCTTAAGAGCCTCGGCAGGATTAGTTGTAGATGCCTTATAAGCCTGAAAACTAACGGTTATCAATGCTATTAAAATTGCACCCAAAGCTATTCCTGCAAATACCAGCACGCTTAAGTCGATCCGGTATGCAAACTGTTTAAGTAGTTTTTCTACAATTAACCAGCCCAGTGGAAATGCAATAATGATTGAAATGATGACCAGGACCAGAAACTCACTTGACAGTGTATACATAACAGTAATGGAACCGGCTCCCATAACTTTCCTTATACCTACTTCATTTGTTCTTCGTTCAGATGAATATGACGATAATCCATAAAGCCCAAGACAGGCAATTATTATTGCAAGAATGGTAAAGTACTTTAGCAAGCCTGTGAGGCGCATCTCCGACCTGAACAGTTTATCATAATCCTGATCAACAAATGTGTACTCAAGAGGATATTCAGGGATAACCTCATGCCATGTCTTTTCCAGAGATTTGAGTGATGCAGGGATATTCCCAGTCAACCTGACAAGAATTACATTTAGAAAATTCATGTCTGCCAATGCAAATGCGAGTGGTTCAATTGGCTGATCTGCCCCTTTAAAATGGAAATTTTTCATTACTCCTACAATCTTACCGTTCAAGCCCATAAACCTGAAGTTCTTACCTACCGGGTCTCCAATATCCATGATCTTGGCAACCTCCTCGTTGATAAGGAAGTTACCCGTTGTATCGCGGGCCATATCTGCAGGAAAGTCTCTCGAAAAGTCACGACCGGAAACAAGTTCTATCTTCATTGTCTTCAGGTAATCATAATCAACACCGCAGTTACCTATAAGTACCTGTTTATCAGGATCTTTACCGTCCCAACTGGCGCCTCCTGAATTACTCCCTATATTTACAGGATTCCAGGTTGAGGCGGTCACACCTGCAATAAGGGTTTCTTTCTTAAGTTCTGTCTTGAGGGAATAATACTTGTCTTTCATGGAATCACTCATTGGGATACAAACCAGTTTCTCCTTATCGAAGCCCAGATCTTTGTTCTGTAAATATTTGAGCTCCTTATACAGGAATACAGCACAAACGGCGATGAGTATCGATAGTGAAAACTGGATGATCACAAGTGCCTGCCTGAACCTGACGCTGCCTCTTCCTGAAACGGCCTCTCCTTTGAGAACGGCAACGGGTTTGAATGATGACAAATATAAAGCAGGATAGATGCCTGAAATAATACCGGCAATAAATCCAGTCACAAGGAAACTGATAATAAACCGAGTGTGCAAAAGATCTGAGATAATAAAACTTTTGCCTGAAACGCTATTAAAGATATTGAGCGATAATCCAACCAGCATGATGGCAATCACCATGGACAGAGCCACCAGTAACATAGATTCCATCATGAATTGGAAGATCATTCTCCCCTTGTCAGCCCCGGCAACTTTCTTTATACCTATCTCCTTGCTACGTCCTGAAGCTTTGGCGGTTGACAGGTTTATGAAATTAATGCATGCTATCAGTAAGATGAATATTGCAATTAGTGAAAAGATAGTCACTGCAAGAACAGGACCCTTTGTTTCAAAAAATCCAAACTGGCCATGTAGATGAATATCCAGAAGAGGAAATAGCGAATATTTTGTAGTGCTCTCAGGATTATGCTCAAGTACCACATCCGTAAGTTTTTTATCAACATCCTTTATATCAGCGCCTTTTTGAATAAGCACAAAAGTAAAGATGGAATTATTACCCCATGAATCGCTAGTTGCGCCAATACTCTTCAGGAATGAATAGGGTAATATACCCTCAAATCGCAACATAGAATTCCTGGGAGGGTCTTTTAACAGACCGGTGACAGTAAACTGGATATTATTCTCAGCAGTTAATACTTTCCCAACAGGATTTTCATCACCAAAATATTTCTTTGCGAGTTTCTGTGTAAGGACTATTGAATTGGGAGAGCTTAGGGCAGTCAAGGGATCACCTGCCAGCATGGGCAATGTGAATATCCTTAAGAATCCTGAATCAGCTGCTACAATGGAGGATTCAAAAAATACTTTATCCTCATACCTGAATAAAGTACGTGGGAGACCGTTGTAACGGGTCTGTTCCTTAATCTCCGGTATTTTCTGCATCCATTCAGGTCCACTCGGATAAGGTGTGACTGTAACATGATATCGTCGGCCTGAATAGAACTGATCTTCCTCAACACGGTATATACTACCCGCGTCCCTGTTGAATTTCTCAAAGCTCATCTCATCCTGTACCCATAATAAGATAAGCAAAGAAGCAGCCAGACCAATAGCCAGTCCGGAAACATTAATTAAAGTAAAAATCTTATGCCGGGAAATATTCCGGAAAGCAATTTTGAAGAAGGTTTTGATCATGGTTTAAAAAATTATGTGCAACCAAAAGACGTTCTACATCTTTAAATGTTGCACATAATTCTCAGATCTTACTCTTCTCTGTATCCTACATAGAAGGTTTTAATTCATTAATAACTTCTTTAGGCACAAGAGATACTGTTACCTTTTTCACCTTAAGATCACGTGCCAGAGTAAAAGAAGCGCTCTGCCTGATATCTTCTGATGAAGCCCCTATCTTAACTACATATTTACCTGCTTCTGCCACCCAGGTAGATGACGGAGTATCGAATGAAGCCAGACTACGACTGGTAAGAGTGAATGTCATCGTCTGCGATTCACCTGGCTGCAGAAGTTTTGTCTTGGCAAAACCTTTTAGCTCTTCAGCCGGTTTGTCCAGTTTTGTAGCCGGAGCTGAGAGATAAAGTTCCACAACTTCCTTACCTGTCACACTTCCAGTGTTCTTAACATCAACTCTTACAGTCAGGGTTTTACTGAATTTAGTTGAGCTTAGTTTCATGTTGCTATACTCAAAATTGGTATAGGAAAGTCCATAACCAAATTCATAAGCTGGCTTTACATTGAAGGTCTCATAATAGCGATAGCCAACATAAATACCATCGGTATATGTAACTTCTGCAGGCCTGCTTCTCTGGAAGGCAGCCATTGGGCCCTGATCGGCTGACTGTTCTGTGGGAAGTTCTTTTCCGGGGAATGAACCTGCCGAAGGAACATCTGCATATTTCATCGGGAAGGTGGTTGCCAGTTTTCCTGAAGGATCCACTTTACCACTCAGAATGTCTGCAATGGAATTACCTGTTTCCTGTCCACCCTGCCATGCTAAAAGGATAGCATCAGGCAGATCTCTCCAGCTGGCAGTTTCAACTACACCTCCAACATTCAGGATCACGACAACCTTTTTGTTTTTGGCATGAAAATCAGTAGTTACATCTTTAATAAGTTGTTGTTCCGCATCGTAAGAAGGAAATCGCCCTTTTCATCTTTACGATCCCTGCCTTCACCTGAATTTCTGCCGATTGTTATTATACCTACATCGGAGACATCAGCCATCCCATTTATAATATCATTATTCAAGGCCAGTTCATCAATTGGACCTGTACCCATAAATGCCATGAAGCCTCTCCTTGGCGGACGACCTGCCTTGGTCAGCTTGAGATAATTCTCATAGAGAGAACTAAGATCATCATTTACTTTATATCCTGCGTTTTCAATGCCTTCTATAAGCGAAACAGTGTAAGCTTCATTTACATCACCACTACCGGTTCCACCTGAAATAATATCATACGAAGTGTTTCCAAAAGCAGATATATTCTTGATGGCTTTATCAAAAGGAAGTGTTCCTGAAGTGTTTTTGAGTAATACCATACCTTCTGATGCAGCCTGCCTTGTTACCTGGGCATGCGCATTAAGATCAGGTTTGTCTGAATATTTATAGCCTTTGAACCTTGGGCTTAAAAGCATGATATTCAGAATTCTGGTGACATTCCTGTCAAGTATCTTCTCATCCAGTTTCCCTTCCTTCACTGCATCAACAATCGTTTTAATCTGGTTAGGATTACCTGGCATAAGCAAATCATTACCGGCTTTCATCTGCGCAACAGGATCTTTTCCTCCAAACCAGTCGGTCATCACGTAACCCTTGAAACCCCAGTCTTTTCTCAATATATTGGTAAGCAGATCAGGACTCTCTGATGCATATGTCCCGTTGATCAGGTTGTATGATGACATAACCGTCCAGGGCTGACTTTCTTCTACCGTAATCCTGAATCCTTCGAGGTAGATCTCACGGAGAGCTCTCTCACTTACAATTGTATTGAGTGTATTCCTGTCTGTCTCAGCATTATTTGCATCAAAATGTTTAATGGAGGTCCCCACCCCTTCCGATTCCACACCGGTAACCATTGCAGCTCCCATCTTACCTGTAACATACGGATCTTCTGAATAATACTCGAAGTTCCTTCCACACAAAGGATTCCGATGAATATTCATGCCTGGACCAAGGAGAACATCTGCTCCATATTCAAGAACCTCATTACCCATTGCCTGGCCTACTTTCTAACAAGATCCACATCCCATGTAGAAGCAAGCAAAGTACCAACAGGGAATGCTGTACAATAATATGTATTATCGTCACCAGGCCTGGTGGGACTTATCCTCACACCAGCAGGCCCGTCTGTGAGGACCATTGGTGTAATGCCAAGTCTTTCAAGGGTAAATGATGTACCTGCAGCTCCGGGCACCAGTGCCTGTGTTGCTCCGACAACCGGACCTGCGGGAGCATTAGCCTGATTATTTCCCGGGGCGTTACCAGGTGCGTTACCTGGCCGATTGCCCTGACGATTATTGTTTGAAGATGGTGGCATACCCGGCATTCTCATACCTGTTCCAACAACGAGGCTGGCTTTTTCTTCAAGGGTCATTGCTGCAACAACTTTTGAAACCGGATCTTTCCCCAGTTTGGGACCACTTGTCTTTTGCGAGATCCCTGTTATACACAGCGAAACTGACAATACAGAAATTAACAAGACTTTTTTCATACGAATGATATTAAATGATATTATAAGTGATTAATAATTGTATCAATAAGATTATTTTAAAAAAGTACAGATTATAAAAGTACTACAATACAATGTTAAGAGTTGTTAAATCTTTCATAAAGTTACCGGGGTCTTTACTTATCTTAATATGATACTATAACACCTCTTATCACTGAAATGTTGAAGAGATCAATTTCATCATAAATGTAAGCTCCTGAACAATCCTGTAAAATTATTATAGAAGAAAAGGGTTGTTTTGTCGATGAACAGGTTCTTTTTACACCCTAATAAATACTTTGACCTTTTAGTAATTACTGCCAGAATACTCTTCGATATAATGGGAATGACAACGAGAAGCCATAATCATAAAATATTGCATTTGAGCTGGAGATTTCCTTAGGTGATCTCGTCCCTGGAAACAGGGTCATGGTTCCTCATTAGGCGTCGCTACTAATGGTATTGACTGTGCAGGATAGGGACGTTGCAGTGCTGCATGGGAGATGCCTCATTCCGCTCTGCTTCATTCGGCATGACAGTGTCATTTATAATAGGGAGAGTGGGCGGGCAATGCCCGCCCATCTTTCCTTATACCACAATGCCCTGTCATCCCGAGCTTTAACGAGCAGATCTCCTACTCCCTTTCAAACCTTAAACAACACTCCCTTACAGGGATCTCCTAGTCCCTCATCAGACCTTTAAAGCAAACATGTAATCCCGAGCTTTAGCGAGGGATCTCCTACTCCTTATCAGACCTTTGAAGCAAATTCATCCCGAGCTTTAGCGAGGGATCTCCTACTCCCTTATCAACCTTTGAAAGCACAGTCATCCCGCTTTAGCGAGGGCTCATACTCCCTTACGCTTTGAAAGCAAACATGTCATCCCGAGCTTTAGCGAGGGATCCCCTTATTACTTTCAATAAACTTCACGGAGATTTTTAGTCGGTGTTTTTACGGTAATAGACGGTGGACATGTTGCGGTCCCTGGCAATTAATACCCCGGACCTATCGATAAAGAGATCAATCAGGTTCTCATTTTCCCAGTAAGTTTGATAATGAACCAGATCGGACGATTTAAGTATCCCATATCCCGGGATCACGATATAATATGAATTACCCCATTTGTTAAAAGTATTGTTAAACGCCGTTCCCCATTGAGGGTAAACAGTATAAACCTTGTCAAAAATGATACCATAATCTGTTGACCGGTATATTGTATATCCATTTTCCTGTGTAACAATATAGATATTATCCATATTATCAACATAGAGCTTTACAGACATGCCGGGAGTAGTAATGGATGACCAGGTGGCTCCATTATCGAATGACCTGTAAAGACTGCAGCAATCGGAACCATGAAAAAGCATGGACCCGTCTTTCAACCTGAAGATATCTCCAAACCCAAAATTTGAAATGCTTCCACCGGCATCGGTCCAGCTTGTGCCACCATCATCCGAAAACCTTACAGGGTGATCATAAGCAAAAGCCCAGATATAATTATCATTTGCCACATATGTCTTTAAGTAATAATTAAGATCCGGGAACGGTTTCGTACACACATTCCAGGTAATCCCCTTATCAATGCTCTTAAATAAATCACCTGACCAGCTACTTGCATAAAAAACTCCGTTATGGTCAACATTTATACAATTGAATGAACTATTTGACATATTTATCACTTCCCAGTCAAAATAGTTTTCAGTCTGCCTGTATAACATTCCTGAGGAAATCATTATCGTAATATGGTTTATGGTATCTGTTGCCATATCGATAATATTACCATCCGGGCTATTCGAAATGGCATCCCATTCATTGGTACTGAAACCATATGCAGTCAGATCAGCATAGGAAATGAAATTTTCTTTAGAGTCAAATATACTGGCTCTGAGTATTTGTGAAAAGGAGTCAGTTCCAAGTGTCCATTTAGTATAAGCTATTCCATTACTATTGGTATATGTTACAGTATGAGAAACACTACCTCCGCCGCTCTCAACCTCAAAAATCACTTTCAACGACTCGGCAGTGTTGGCTGTTGTATGTGCCACCCAGAAAGGTATACTGTCGCCAGCTTCTTCACCTGCAAGGAATTTCTGCTGCTGATTGACCTGGTATCCGAAAGAATAATGATCCAGAAGTTCATAGGCAGGATCATGGTATTTCGTGCATGCCGGAATAATACATATAATAAGAATAAACCAAATTGATCTTCTCATAGTAAAAATCTGTTAAATACCTCGTGGAGGAAAAGTAATACCTAAAACCAGAGAGACGGTCCTGTTACGTATGGAGTGCTCTTCATATTGAGGGTGCTGTTGTTCAGATAAAGAAGGAGCATTAAAAATGTCCCTGAACCCTGTTGCATACTTCAAGGCAATACTTAATTCAGATGAACCCGGGAAAGGCAGAGTAAAACCTGAACTGAACAACCATCCGGTCTCATTGCTTTTTATAAGCCTGCTTAAATCATCATTAATATCAGTTTTTTGATAGCTATAATCACTGGCTGACCTGGTTTTGGTATAAGCTACCCCGGCGTTCCTGGCATTTAATCTTAAAGCCAGATACGGACCTGTATTAATGAAGATCCTTTGAGATTTCCCAACAGGCACATTTATCAGAAGAGGAATTACCGCGTAATCAGTCTGTACCATGGCTTTGACATAAGACATCTGATATTCACTAACCTGATGCCGGTAAAACGATGAACTTGAATCCCTCATTGAATAGCCTTTCCTCTCAAATGTTGTACCAGTAATTAGAGATACTCCCCGGCCAAGCGGAAAATTCAAGGAAAAGCCAATTGAGGCACCTGTCACAGGATAATACCTGTTCCCTTCAGAAGAGAATCCGTTCCAGGAAATATTCATCCCGGCTAAATAGGTTACTGTTACCTTACTGGTAGTACTGTCTTTAACAATGCCTTGCGCATTTGTCTTTTTATTGGTGAAATTATAGTCAATGCCAAGCAAAAACTCACTATAGCCGTTCCTTAACTTATAGTTTTCAAGAAAAGTTTTCCTGCCGGCAATGTAATTCAAATCTATCCGGGCATTAAGGTTGTTTGTCACCTGATATTCCAGCCCTGAAGAAAAAAGATAACCGAAATCGATCTTTTTTGGTTTAATATCGTAGGGATAATAAGAGCTGTTTATTGAATTATCTTTTAAGAAGGAATAATATATGCCAGTCCGGATATTGAAATTTACCACTGAAGGTATTGTAATAGAGAACAATATAGGCAGTCTGACATAACCTATATTCATTATATACTGAGGATTATAATAAAAAGGAGCAATTGAATAATAAGATGGAACTAAGGGATTAATATCGTAAAAATAAGGATAGTAGACCGGGTAGGTATATGTCTTGTATTCATAATAAACAGATGAATATCCCAGTCCCGTTTCAATGGTTATGGTTTTATTAAAAGAGTATCCAAAAGATAATCCTGTTGAGGCCCCCGGTTTATGACTCCACTTACCACCAAAATCTTGCCCGTGGATATCAGAAATATTAATTCCATTCCTAACACCTATTGTAAAATACTGAGAATAAGCAACTTTATTACTACACAAGAAAAGCAGTAAAGAACAAAGCAGAGTAATTGTTTTCATTCAGGTTAGCAGGTTTTATCCTGTTTTAATATCAAAAATCATGCCGGATCAATCCGAAATAAACCAGGTTGAGATAAAAATTATCCGGTAAGCGGTATCATGAATAAATGGATTACCGTTGATGGATCCATAATTAGTATTGCAATTCGAAGAATCGTCAGGCTTTACTCAATTCTGCATTGAGATTACGCTTATAGAGGACGAACATGATAAGTGATGCAACAGAAGCTCCGATACCTGCAGAATAGGCTATTTCCTTTGACAGGGAAAAGCCTTCCGGGGCAAAGAGGATATAAGTTGTTATAACTGCAGTCATAAAAAGTGCCGGGATAAGGGTTATCCAGAAAGGCTTGTTTGCCTTAGTCAGATAGACTGTAATAGCCCATAGTACTACCATTGCGAGTGTCTGGTTTGCCCAGGCAAAATATCTCCATATAATACTGAAGTCTATTCTTGTAAGCAGGTAACCTATAGCGAACAAAGGTATACTGACAGCCAGCCTGTTCTTAATCGGACCCTGCCTGAAATTAAGAAAATCAGCTACGATCAGCCTCCCGCTTCTGAATGCTGTATCTCCTGAGGTAATGGGTGCTGCAACCACACCCAACAGAGCGAGCGCCCCTCCAAGTTTCCCTAATAAAGAATTGGATATTTCATTAACAATATAGGCAGCATTACCCTGATTAGCGGTCATAACATCATTCAGTCCATTTATGCTTCCATAGAAACTCATTCCTATAGCTGCCCAGATCAGAGCTACGACTCCTTCTGTGATCATTGCTCCATAAAAGACCCTTCTGCCTAATTTTTCATTTGTAATACAACGGGCCATCAGGGGTGACTGTGTGGAATGAAATCCCGAGATCGCTCCACATGCAATGGTAATGAAAAGCATGGGAAAAATCGGAAAATCATTACTTTCCGTGTGAAAATTCCTGAAGTTGGCAATATTTAATTCCGGAATGTGATAGCCTTTTATAAACAAAGCAATAATCAGTCCAAGGGCCATAAAGAAAAGGGCAAAACCAAACAGGGGATAGAGTTTCCCGATTATCTTGTCTATAGGTAACATTGTTGCAAGTACGTAATAGCCGAACACTACCCATACCCAGAAGGTCATTGTTGCAAATGACGGGGTCATCCCTGCAAGAATCTTTGCCGGTCCCATTATAAATACTGCGCCCACAATTACCATGAGTAATACTGTGAAGCCTCTCATGAACTGTTTAGTCCCTCGCCCGAGATAGATCCCTACAATCTCGGTTATGCTTAAACCATTATGTCGGATTGATAACATACCGGAAAAATAGTCATGCACAGCTCCCGCAAAAACTGAACCCAGCACTATCCAGAGAAAGGCAACAGGTCCCCACATTGCTCCGGCAATTGCACCAAATATAGGTCCAAGTCCTGCAATATTTAAGAACTGTATCAGGAAAACCCTCCACCATGGCATTGGTACATAATCCACCCCGTCATTCATCTTATAAGCAGGAGTCTGGCGACCAGGATCAATGCCTTCAATACGCTCAATATATTTTGAGTAGATAAAATATCCCAGAAGCAATATTAATATGGATACAAAGAAAGTGATCATTTAGTATGCTATAATTTACTTTTTTAAAATTACTATCAATAAGCTCAAAAAAATGAGTTTCAAATCAAAATTGCTAAATCTGCATATAAGTTTTAAAAAAGTCAATATATTATCTAATTCAAAATCAGTTTGCCGAAATGATTATTTCATTACCAGGCTGAAGTGAAACTTCAGTATATGTAGTAACTCTGCCAGAGGGTCCATATTCATAGGTAACAGGTAGTTTTTCATTCTCATTAAATAAAAAAGGAAATTGTCCGCTGAATCCTGCTTTAAGCCTGATAGAACGTGATCCTGAATTATGAAAAACAGCTTTACCAGATCCTTCATAGGAAATGTCGAGATAGGTACCGAGCACAGGTAAATTTCTCAGCGCAGCACTATCAATATCAGTGGAATGGAATAATGAAGTTACCACCCTGTTGTATCCGTCACAAGATATGCCCATTAAACCTTCAACAATTCCCTCAACGACACCAAATGACACCTCCGGATAATCTCTTCTTTTAGTGGACGGATCTGAACAGTAAAGGAGATAATGGTAAGCTTCCTTCCAGTATCCGTTTTTGTATAAAAGAAGTGGAAAATAAGATGTGTTTTCAATATTCCACATACCTGAAGTCAGGTTCCTGATTACTGATTCTTTCTTTGATCCATTTTTTAATATATCAAACCAAAGCAAATAGACCTCGCCCTCGCCTTTTCCGAAGTTACCGTTAAATGAATACCATGTGTTAAACAGACATGCTTTACGATCCCACCAATCAGTATCAAGGGTCCTGAAGTATTTCTCAGCTAAAGTTCTGTAAATTGAGCTCTTCCCTATCAGGCCATTGGCATATAATATTTTTGAGTAGGAAATATTTCCCTGGTACAAAGCTGCAATCAGGTCAGCACTCATGATGAGTCCGGGAACATTCTCCGCATATGAAGGTAACCCATAACCCTGATTGAATTTCTTTTGCAGAACTTTGCTGTTGTTAAGTGATTCCGGTCTTTCCAGCAATGAGTCCGGTTCAAGTTTCCATTTAGAAATATACTGGTTGAGTGATCTGTCAAAAAAATTAAGAAATCCCGGATCACTGATAAAGTACCTGTCACCGGTCCAGTTAAACAGACGCCAGCACGCATAAATAACATCACAATTAGCATCCAGATTATACCAGAAATCTTTGTCATTATTGTAGTCAACAGGAGCTGGCTTATTATATTTATTTATTTCCCAGTAAGTACACCAGTTCTTTGATTCGGAAATATTGGAAACGAATTTCGAAAACATATTTTTGTTTTCATTTTGCATGCCGAGAATCTCAGCTCCAATACATTGGTGCGATATGTCGCGGATGCAGAATGCGTCTCTTCCGGGAAGAGATCCTTCATACCACGGTCCGACGGGATCATCATTACTCCTTCTGTATGAAAGAGCCTGCCTCTTGGCCCACAAGAAAGCTCTGTTAAGTATTGAATCGGATGAACTGAATGACAATTCAGGTACCTGACCTATTGACAGGCAATCAAGAAGAAATATTATGACAACTAAAGAAAGAAGTCTTTTCATCCCATTTTAAAACTTGCTATTTATATTTTTTTCTGAATTCCTCTGCATATTGATTGATTTCTGCTGGAGTAAGAAAGCCTCCTGAATTAATTAAAATCCTGTATCTGAACTTAGCCTTCTTCTTTGGAGGGATAGTAAAATTAAATTCCTTTTCTCCGTTAGTGAAGTCGTACCAACCAAATGGATTTAAAGCAAACAATCCATATCCCCTGGCGTGCCAGTATGCAGGATAGCCGGGATTCTTCGGATGATCACATATAGCTATTGATACCTGTTCCGTCCCAATTATGCCCGTCAGGTTCATCCACCTTGCACGCGTCCCCCATACTTTCTCCCCTGTAATTCCTTCACTGCTTATGTAATTGCCTGTAACGCCTGAGTTTAAACTATCCTTTAGGTCCGAGGGTTTGCCATCAGCACCAAGAAGATTGATCCCTTCTTTTGATGGCAGTTCCAGCTGGCGTGCAACCCTGATTGCAAAAAAACCTTCTTTGGTGTCTTTGAACAAAACAGCGGTATCGCCAGCATTAAGTGTTGTTATCCTGTCTATTATTCTAATAGATCCTCTGGCTGTAAAATGGTATTCCGACTTCTCATCCAGAATTCTTTTTCCATCGGGGCCCAGCCATTTTTCATCTGATACAAAATAACCTTCTCCGTTACTGCTGGATAATCTTTCTATCCTGAGATGTTTAATTACGCCCCCGTCAGGCTCTTTCATATTTCTGTAACCGTTTCCCCAGAAGTCAACACCATTAACATTACCATAATTCAACCAGATACCGGTCTGGTGGATATGATCAAACCTTTCTCCTGGCCGGGGATCCAGCGGAAATCCCCTTGTTATCACTGTGCCGGCTGAAGTGTAAACAGGGTACAGGATCGGTTTATAAACACTGTCGGGCCAGCAAAACGATGTAAAAAGCTTACCATCAACAAGAACATCAAGCTTCTTTTCAGTTTGCCGGTTAATAAAATCAATTTGTGCTGCTGACTCCCCGCCGTTTTTATTATGACAGGATGGGAATAGCCCCAGACCAATAAGTATTATGATAAATGTCCTTAATCTCATTGATATAAAATATTCATGTCGGACAAAAATGCAGCAGGTATGGTTCGCGATAAGTGGAGACGGGTTCAATGTCCCGGGTCATGGAAAGAAATACCGCAAAATCAGAGTACAAACTGCAACTTCACTTAATTATTACTAAGAGCAAACTGAAAAGGCACCATATTTAGACGCTTTCAGGCACCACATATGGTTCTCTGTACACCCTGGTAAGCATTTTGTCGGCTTCCGGATCATTTATGAACTTCTCCTTCTCACCATCAAACTTCAGTTCACGACCTATACGGTAAGAAATGTTTGCCAGCAGAGGCAAAGCAGAGGAACGGAATCCTTCACTTATATCACTATGAAGAGAATCGTTATTACCTGACCTTATAGCATCGATGAAATTAGCATAGTGTTCCGTTCCGCCCGGTGCTGCAAGATAATTTGAAGCGACATCTTGCTTTTCAATTGTAGCAGAACCTGTAAAAGGCTCCTTTTCGCGTTGTCGGAAAGCTTTCCATGTTTCTGCATTCAGTTCAAGATATCCTTCGGTGCCATAGAAGATATTGCCGATTCTTATGCCCAGGCTCGATTCATCATTTGTATAACGACCTCTGGTCTCAAATTCAAGTATTTTCCCGTCGCTGTACTTAAATAATGATGTCTGAGTATTTGGTGTCTCCTGTTCACATTCGGCGGGATCAATACCATAGAGACCGCCCGTTGAAAATACAGAAACGGGATGTTCATTTTTATTTAGTCCCCATCGTGCTATGTCAAACTGGTGAGGTCCCTGATTACCGGTATCACCGTTTCCGGTTGCCCAAAACCAGTGCCAGTTATAATGAACATGTTTTTCATTATAAGGCCTGTAAGGAGCCGGGCCGAGCCATCTGTCATAATGCAGGGTTTCAGGTGGATTACTGTCCTTTGCTATCCCAAATGAATCCCTTGGCTTATAGCACAAGCCTTTTGCCATGAAGACATCACCTATACCTCCATCGTGCAAAAACTTCATAGCCTGGATTACATTACTTATTGAGCGGTTCTGGAAACCGGTCTGAACACGCACATTATATTTCCGTGAAGCCTCAACCATTTTTCTGCCTTCAGCAATCTCATGGCTGGCAGGTTTCTCGACATATACATGTTTCCCCGCCTGGCAGGCCCAGATTGTGGCCAGTGCGTGCCAGTGATTTGGAATTGCGAACGACACGGCGTCAATGTCTTTATCTTCTAACACTTTTCTCATATCCCATTCTTTAATCGGATCAAGCCCGGTCTTTTCGAGGATCAACCTGGCTTTGTCTGCAAAATATTGCTCATCAACATCACAAATGGTTTTTAACCTTACATTTCTGTTATCCTTCAACGCACACCAGTTATTTATATGGGTACCTCCCTGACCGCGTATTCCTGTAACGGCAAGAGTTATCCTTTCATTGGATCCTATTATGGAACCATATGAACGTGCACTAAAACCCATTCCTCCTATGGCAATGCCTGCAGTTCCTAAAATGCTTTTTTTGATAAATTCTCTTCTTTTTGTCATTTCGAGTGAATTAATATTTATAATCTTCTTGACTAATTACATAACGAGCAGGATAATTCATTATATTAATAGCATAAATTTAAGGATTTTTAAGATATAATATTAATAGTGTTGATTCGTTTATTAAATTAATAGTCTGTAAAGTTTCATCTAACCATATGGAAGTTATGTATAAATCAATTACCAAATTAGCATTTACGTTTATAATCCTGGTTATGGCAGTTTTGAAAGGGAACTGCCAGTCATCCCTTCCCGAAGATCTGATCAATAACCCCATACCTGATCAGTTGAAATATCTTGAAGAAAAAACCAGAATTTATGAAAACTACAGGGCCATCAGGGAGGATATGTTCCAGAAAATTAAGCAGAATGTTATCGATACAGTGAAATCTGCACACAAGGACATCAGAGCATTGCACTCTGAGGTAAAAGGTTTAAACATTAAAATTGATTCTCTCAACAATTCCCTTGCCTCCACAAAAGAGAAACTTGAAGAAATAAGCATCACAAAAAACAGCATGAAGGTACTTGGTATGGAGGTTAACAAGGCTTCATACAATGCCTTAATGTGGACAATAATTGCAGTACTTGTATGCCTGTTGGTTTTCGGATTTATTGCCTTTAAAAGCAATGTGGCTATTACTCAGAAAACCAGGAGAGAACTGGAGGAGCTAAAAGATGAATTTGAAGAGTACCGAAAGACATCTCGTGAAGCCCGTGAAAAAATGTCGATGGATCATTTTAACGAGCTTAGGAGACTTCGAGGTGGAGGGTGATTCACCTTCATAGTATTTTACTAGTCATTAGACTGACAAACAGGATGCTAATGATTTACCGGGTAAACTCCAGATATTATTTTATCCAGTTCTAATTTTTAAACTCAATCTTAAACCCGATTACCTGCCATTGAGGCATATGCACAGGCTTTTTAATTACCAGTGCCATTGCATTTTGTTTCCATATGACCTTTGCCTCACTACCCACCATCTTTACTGAAGCCACAGGTTTATTTGCCAGTTTGGTAGTTTTTGAAAGTGATTTGATTAAAATATCTGCCTCCGGCTTACCTAAACAGAAAGCGTAGAGAGTCTTCCCTTTTGTTGTAAACCGTATATCTCCTGAAGTGAATCCGAAGTTCTCATCAAATCGCCCTAGTTTCTTTTCCGGTTTATTTTCAGGTTTTTCTCCGTAATATTTTCCACGGCCGGAACCATATATTCCTTCCCCATTGGCAGAGGTCCATATTCCGATTTCATCAAGAATCTTAAGCATGTCCGGCTCAAGATCACCTTCAGGTGTCTGTACGACATTGATCAGTAGGTTACCGTTCTTGCTCACAATATCAACCAGCATCTGTATTATTTCTGTTGAAGTCTTATATTTCTGCCCTGTCCTGTAATACCAGTCACCTATTGATGTATCAGTCTGCCATGGAATATTGACTCACAGTGTCCTTGATCCCACGTTCAAGATCTTCCACCCACATTCCCCCGGACTCCTGTTTACAAGTATACACAGCTTCAAGATGCCCGTTATTCTTTTCAATATCCTGATTATAAAAATGTGAAATAAGAGTTCTTCCAACATTTTCAAAAGGCATTTTACTGTCTGAATAAAGAAGATCGGGGTGATAATTATCAATCAGTTCTTTAATACACCTGTACCATTCAAGCTGAAAAGCAGGGTTATTTGTCAGCCATTCTTTATCACCAGGCATAGTTTTAGCATGATAAAGATCCTGGTAATCGAGGTTGGCTCCATCATAAGGAACACCAGCCATAGGTCCCTCTTTATCAGAACCATGAGCCGCCTGGAACCAGGTATAGCTGGCTCCCAGATGTTCCGATACTCCAAACTTCAATACCCTGTTTTTTTGCAGCCTGTTGCCATATACCAACTACATCTTTCTTCGGTCCCATATTAACGGCATTCCACCTGTTGATCTTTGAATTCCAAAGGAAGAAATTATCATGATGTGTGCCCATACTGACAAAATATTTTGCTCCGGCTTTTTTATAAAGAGCCATGAGTTTATCAGGATCCCATCTCTCTGCTTTCCAGAGTGGAATAATATCCTTGTAACCAAACACTGACGGATGACCATAATGTTCCAGATGATACTTATAGGCAGGATCATTTTCCTGGTACATTCTCCTGGCATACCAGTCGCCCTGCCGAGGTACGGCCTGTGGACCCCAATGTGCCCATATACCAAATTTTGCATCACGAAACCATTCAGGACAACTGTACTGCTTAAGCGATTCATCAGTAGGCTTGAACGGGCCTTCTGCAACAGGTGGTTTTTGCTGCTGTGCAAAAGAAGAAAATATTAAAACAACAACCAGCAAACCTGATAGAATACTGTGTTTCATAGGATTGGTTTTCATGTTTTAAGATTTATTATTGATTATCAAACAATGGTTCTTTTCACTTTTTACGCAGAATCGATTTTCTCCAAAGGAATTCCTCTTCGATATAAATTTTATTTCTGCCTCTGTTAATTTTTTTTTCAATTTCATTAATAAGTAGCTTGCAGGCTTCAATACCCATTCTTCTTGGATCCTGATTAATGACTGTTAATTGAGGATCAAAGAAATCAGTAATTTCATTGAATCCATAAGCAAAGATTCCGATATCTTCTGGTATTCTGAGTCCGGCTTCCTTTGCAGCTTTGTACGCTCCCAGGGCAACTCTGTCATTTACTGCAAAAACAAGCTCAGGAAGGATTCCCGCACTATTTAATTTTTTAAAAGAGTCGTAACCATCGTTAAGTTCAAAACCACCCTCTATAATCCATTCTTTTCTCACAGGGAGTTTGTGACTGGTAAGTGTATCTGTAAAACCTTCAAGTCGTTCTTTCCCTATATTGGTTTTTGAATATCCCGAAAAATTTGCTATTCTCGTATAACCTTCAAGGATAATCCGGTTTAGGGAATTCACAGCTCCCGGTTTATCATTAAACACAACCCTTGAAAATTTCATATTCTCAAAAGCACGGTCAAAAAACACCAGAGGGATATTCATTTTGCTTACTTTCGTATACACCTGTCTGTCTGTCGTTTCCTGGGAAAGACAAACTAAAAGGCCATCAACCCTCATGCCGATCAGGTTCTCGATATTCTGTTTTTCGATGCTTTCCTTCTCGCGGGAAACAGTAAGTATAACATAATAATTATGCTCAGTGGCATAATCTATCATGCTGTCAACAATATATGAAAAGAAGCTGTTTTCGAGGTCAGGAACAACAATCCCTATTGTAAATGTCCGTCGTGAATTCAACTGACGTGCGATCAGGTTCGGAACATATCCCATTTTTCCGGCAGTCTCAATAATCTTCTTCTTCATCGACCGTGAAATATCAGGATGATCGCGTAATGCTTTGGAGACAGTGACCCTTGAAATATTGAGTTCCTTAGCAATATCAGATTGTCTAATATTAACCATCTTTTCCCACGGATTCAAATTTATATTTAAAAATAGTCAAAAAAAGGATCCTCTTAATACCGCACTTTAATCCTGATCTCACCCGGTACTTCGTTTTCTGAGACAACAATGACATAACCTCCACCGCAACCTGAAGTAATCGCACCCGGGTAATTCGAAAAATAGACTGTTTCCATTTCTCCCATGATATCATCTGGTACAGTCAGTGGTAATATCTTCTTCCACGATATAAGGGTATCGGATAATGATTTACCAAAGCCTTTTATATCTTTTTTAATAATGCTTTCCCAACATCTGTCACCAGCTTCTCCAAGGTCCCTGATTAAATGTTTTTCAAGATGCATCTCTTTTAACGGATCATATCCCTCAGGTCGTGGATTAAGAGGCACCAGATGAATTACATCTGTAAGCCAGTCACATATATCTTTATCTACGGAAGAATGAATGTAATCAGGCCAGTATTCTCCATTATAGTGAAGCCTGTTCACCCCGGGCATAAGTAAACCAAGATGGTCCTGAGAGCCTGCAACATATTGCGTTCCCGGAGGGTTCTCCGCTCCGAATAATATCTTTGCATTTTCTATCGGATCTCCGTCAGGATAGCTGTCTCCCCATATCTTTATGCCAAAATCGCGTGAACTGGTAGCAAGCCCTGATCTGCTGTTGAAATCCATTGTAGGCCAGATCTGGGCCACAACGACAGAACCATGATGTATTTTTGATACCCATGGCTGGTCAATCCAGCCGCCAGCCAGACATAACCTGTAGGGAAACCTCATATTCTTTTTTGTCCCTGAACTGGAACGTGGTGGCAGACCTGGTTCAGGAAGACGGTCAAGAATAAGATATTCCATTCCCAGCTCATTACACAATTTCTCTTTTTCAGGAGTATGTCCGTCAGCATTAACTATAAAAATATCGGGACTGATCCTTTTCATTTCGGGCAAGAAATCAAGCAAACCCGTTCCGGTTGCGATAAAGGCATCATGTACATAACGTATTGATCTGACTATGTACATACGTTCATCTTCCGAGAATACAGGCCGCGTTCCTTTCAGCATCTTTATGTTTTCATCGCTTCCCAGGCTGACATACAGATCACCATAGGCTGCAGCCGTCTTGAAGAAAGCAATATGTCCTCCATGGAGGAGGTCATAACAGCCGCTTACCAGAACTTTTTTGCGTTTCATTCAATGAAAAAACTTATTTATTGAACCGATTAGCTCCTTTTTTTCTTCTGCTCTCCCCAACAAGCTGTTCACTTATCCAGTCATATGTTTTTTTGATCCCTTCCCTCAGAGGAATTGAAGGTTCCCAGCCCAGATATTTTCTAATCAGAGTATTTTCCGAATTGCGGCCTCTTACACCTTTAGGAGCTTTGAGATCATAAGTCCTTTTAAGTTTATATCCTGCTATATTCTCAACTATATCGACGAGCTGATTTATCGAAACCATCTCACTGCTCCCAAGATTTAACGGCTCTTCAATATCACTGTACATAATATCCTGAATTCCTTTAATGCAATCATCAATATACATAAAGCTCCTGGTCTGATTACCGTCACCCCAGATCACAATCTCTTTTTTTCCTGTAATACCAGCCTCGATTACCTTCCTGCAAATGGCAGCAGGAGCCTTTTCCCTACCCCCGTCAAATGTGCCATAGGGACCATATACATTATGAAACCTGGCCACCCTTGTGATAATACCATAGTCTTCCCTGAAATGCCGGCACATTCTCTCGCTAAACAGTTTTTCCCATCCGTATCCGTCTTCGGCCAGTGCCGGGTAAGCATCAGATTCCTTTAATCCGGGATTATCGGGGTCAGTCTGTTTTTCAGCATTATAAACACAGGCAGATGAGGCGTAAAAAAACCTTTCAATACCACAATCCCTGGCTGCCAAAAGAAGATGTGTGTTTATAAGGACACTGATCATACAGGCCGCTTTATTATTTTCAATAAAACCCATACCGCCCATATCTGCAGCAAGGTTAAAAACTTCGTTAAAGCCATTTACTGCCTGATAACAATTTTCTCTCAGACGCAAATCCAGCACAAGATTATCGGCATTGCCTGAAACCTGATACCATTCATTCAATGGTTTTAAATCGACTGCTCTCACAATGTGACCTTCTTTAACCAGTTCTTTTACGAGATACCCGCCAATAAAACCACCTGCACCTGCTACAACAATCTTTTTCATAATTATTAATTTTAATCCTTACTTACACGGTAACTTTCGCGATTACTTTACAACATAAATTTAATATTATTATTCCGAATACAGAATTTTTCGGAGATAAATTTCATTATAAACTTCTCATTGTGCGGGACTCTATGACCCTCTGGTTGCAATTTTGTCCGGCTAATTAACCGGATATATCGTTTCCATCTTGCCCAAATGGGACAAACAAAGTCATATTATTGTTTTTTCCAGGGTCTGAAACTAATAAAAAATAACAAGCCTACCAGTATTAACAGCACTCCCCAATAGATTCCAAAGTTAAGTTCTTTTAAAACAATATGAATATTTGATGAGGGAGCAACTGCTTCATAAATGCTTGCTATTAAAATGATTACCCCATAAAGAAAAAGAAGAGAGCCGATAAAAAACCATATGGAAATAAAACGTTTTTGCATTGTAACCTCCTACCAGAATATTATGTTAAGTGCTATGAAAACAATAAGTACAATTACAGCCCAGAAAATCGGGCGTTGATGCAAACGCAGATCACCCTCGGATGGCAAAGGGGAGCAACCTCTCACTAATCCAACTAACTGAGATTCCGGTTTTGGTTTTGTCAAAAGGCTCACAATTACAGTCACGGCCACGGTAATAATCCAGCACCATAATGCCCTGTACATGTTTTCAGCCATATCCTTGGCATTCGCCGAAAGTGCAATTATCTTAAGTGCGCCTGGATCAATCCTTACCCAGAGCCACATGCCGACTGAAGAAACTATGCCGGCAAGCAATCCCCAGAAACCGCCCGCAGCTGTAGTGCGCTTCCACAGCATTCCAAAAATTACTGTTCCGAACAATGGCGCCACAAAGAAGCTGAATAATGCCTGGACATAATCCATTATACTTTCAAATTGCTGAACGAGATAAGCAGTACCGATACTTATCAATACTCCAATGATGGTACACCATCTGCCAATTTTAACATAGTGAGCATCAGAGCCTTCATTTTTTTTCAAAGCCAAATGAATCGGCTTATAAATATCGTAAGTCCATACAGTTGCAAAAGCACTTACATTACCGGCCATACCGGACATGAATCCTGCAATAAGCGCAGTTACTCCAAGTCCCAGCAACCCGGGTCCCGCATATCGTGCTAACATTAAAGGAAGAACTTCATTATAACTATGTGCCCCGGTCGCTACGGCCTCACTCTGTCCGACTAAACCTGGGATAACTGCTAATCCTAAAAGTCCGGGAAGAATAACTATAAGAGGCACAAACATTTTGAATGAAGCACCGATAATAGGAGCCATTTTTGCCGATCGCAAATCTTTTGCAGAAAGAACTCTTTGTACAACCAGGAAGTCGGTCGTCCAGTATGAAAAAGAAATTACAAAACCCAATCCGAAAACAATTCCGGTCCAGTGAATGCCCATAGGGTTATCCTGGAAAGAACCAAGTGTATGCCAGAGATGGGTATAATCTCCCACGGGAAAATTTTGTTGTATCCTTTCAACCATTCCACTCCATCCTCCTACTTCAACCAGACCAACTATAGGGATTATCAAAGCACCAAACCAGATCAACATAAACTGCAGTACCTCATTAAAAATTGCAGAAAGCAATCCGCCTAATACAACATATATCATGACAGTAAGCGAGGAAACCCAGATACTGAAATGAATATCCCAGCCCAGTACAACTTTCATTACGAGTGCCATAGCATACATGTTTATTCCGCTCATAAGGACTGTCATAAATCCAAATGAAACAGCAGCAAGCATACTGGAATTTTCTCCAAATCTTAATTTTAAATATCCGGGGACGGAATGTGTCTTGGAAACATAATAAAATGGCATCATAATTATTCCAAGGAAAAGCATCGCAGGAATGGCGCCAATCCAGTACCAGTGCGTTGCAAGTATTCCGTATTGATACGATGCGGCAGCCCATCCCATTAATTCAAGGGAACCAAGATTAGCCGCAACAAAAGAAAGGCCAGCAATCCATTTTGTCATACTTCTGCCGGCGAGGAAGAAATCAACACCTGTTTTGGTAAACCGGAGCAGGTAATATCCTATCCCCAAAACAAATGCGAAATAAAGGACAATTATTATGGAATCAACCCAGTTTAGAGAGACTATTCTTGAAGTGTTGATCAATAATAAATTAGTGTGCGGTAGCAATGTCCTAAGCAGAATTTTACTCATAGGTCACATTATTAATACTTTATTTCAAATTTTCTGATGCAGATATTTATATTCCATAACATATATAAATTATCTGTCCAACGCAGAATCAATTTTACAAAATTTTAATATTATTCTCAATACCATATATATTATTTCCTAAAAAGGTTTTTATTTACCTTAACAGTATTGAATAAACTATCGGATTGAATCAGCCCATATCTTAGATTCCTTTTCAGAAGGATGGCAATAATCCAAAGCTATGCCGGGAAGGAAAGTGCCATCTGGCGTCAGCATTCCGGGGCCAATGTCAACCTATATACAAGAATCAATCTAAATCCAAGCAGGTTAACTTAATTTTATTTTAAAACTTTAATACGAATAACGGAAAATGAATATCCTGCCAGTACGCGACTTAAATTTTTCCCTTTAAGTGCAATTTCACTGTCAACCGGACTTATCAGGGTTGGTTGCTCCAGCGAATTGACCATATTAGGGTCTTCACTTTTCAAAACTTCCATTTTAGCCAAAGTTCCCAGCTTTTCAGAGCTTTTAAAAACGATATCAACGTGTTGAGCTTTTTGACCCGTATTGACCAGTTTAAGGATAATCTCATTTGAATCATTATCGATGGCAGCTGTTGCATAAATCCCGTTCTGTCCGGTAAGAGGTGCATTATTCAGGGTCATATTCAATACACTACTTCCCCTGTTTGTGGAGAACATCTTCTGAACATAGTAATTTGGAGTGCCGAAAGAAGTAAGGTTATTAAACCATATCAGGTCAGGCGTCCACTGCCATGCATCGATATTAGCAAATAACGGAGCATAAGAACACATATAAACCACATCGGCATTCCGCTCAAGTCCAGTCATTAAAGCTGCCTCTGAAAGGGCACATTCCCAGGTGTTTTTATTTTCAGGACTGCCTGTATATTTACTCTGGGCCGCATATTCTCCGGCAAATACTTTATAACCATTACGGTCATATGAGTCATACCTTGTCGCATTTTCACGAAACCATGAAGGAGAGCTGTAGTAATGTTCATCAACAACATAAGGGTTCAATCCTTTCAAAGCCTCCTGCGCATAATCAAACAGATCACCATCAGGCGAAGGGCCTGTTCCGGAAACCAGCCTGATTTCCGGGTATTTCTCTCTTATAGCTTTTTCAAACAGCACATATCTTTCAAAATATTGAGGGCCCCACTGCTCATTTCCTATGCCAAGATATTTCATATTAAATGGTTCCGGATGTCCCATCTGAGATCTTATCTTGCCCCATTTTGTGTCGGGAGCTCCATTGGCAAACTCCACCAGGTCAAGTGCATCCTGAATATAAGGATCGATTTCATCAATTTCTGCTACCTCCGCACTGTTAAACTGGCAGGCCATGCCACAATTCAATACAGGAAGCGGTTCTGCACCAATGTCTTCTGCCAGTTGAAAGTATTCAAAAAAACCAAGTCCAAAGGACTGGTAATAATCAGGAGTGAGGCGATGTGCAAATTCAGTATTCCACCTGTTAATGATGGTTTTACGGGAGTCAACATCTCCAATAGTTTTCTTCCACTGGTAACGAAGATCAAGGTTATAACCCTCAACAATACAACCACCGGGAAACCTTATGAAACCCGGTTTCATATCAGCAAGCAGTTGTACCAGGTCGGCCCGCAACCCGTTTGGACGACCTTTCCAGATATCTTCCGGAAACAGAGAGACCATGTCAATGTCTATTGAACCGGATCCTTCAAACCAAATCCTCAGGGAACCCTTAAAATCCGATTCTGAAGATAAAAAAGAGGTAGTATACTTTCTCCACTCTTTTCCCCCTGGCACTATTTCAGCTCCTCCTGTCTTTTCTCCTTTCTGATTAAGAAGTTCAACCTTAATTGTGATATTGCTGCCTTCACGAAGAGATGCCTGTATTGAGAAGTTATACTTATTGTTCTGTTTGATTCCCATACCCCTGAAGCCATAGTTTGTTATTGAGAACTTTTTGATTCCTGGTTCAAGAGTTACCCGGGCAAAACGAGGGTTATCAGGATTTTCATCTTTCCTGTTATGGATGACAAAATGGGATGAATCGCTGCTTGCAACGTCCACTTTCCAGCCAGCTAATGGCTTGTAGAATTCAAATGACCGATTTTTTACCATCTCAGCATACAGGCCTCCATCAGCGCCAAAATTGATATCTTCAAAGAAGATTCCCCACATTGTCGGTTGGATAGACGACAAAGGCTTATCCACATCTACAATAATTGGCTTGTCATTCTGTGCACTCCCTGTTAAAGAGAGGAAAAGCAATGCAAGAAGCAACAGGTCAGGAATAAGTTTGTTTTTCATTGCTTAAGCATTAGTGTATCCTGTATAATCCGGCTCCATGCAGACCGATAGTCCTGACAAGTGAGTCCTTGAAATTTCCCAGGTTCTCGCCAGTCCAAAGGTCATTTACCGAATGTGTCCCCATTAATCCAAGTTGCTTAAATTTAACTGAAATATCAGCTGATCCGGATGAATCACGGGCATTAAACAGTGCCAGGTATTTGTCACCTGTCAGCGGGTCATCGGCTGTCCATGCAATAAGGTCATTCTCCCTGAAAAGCTGTTTGCCGTTAATACTATGCTGATTCACTTCCAGAACATTTTTATTGGTGATAAGCGATAAAGTAAAATCATCGTTTCCCGGCAGGTCGCCACCAAACATGAGAGGTGAACGGAATATAGCAAACAGGGTCATTAAGGTATATTGTTCGTCTCGTGTAAAATTGCTCATCCTGTCTGATCCTCTTTCAGCCCTTATTCCTATATGACCAAAAGGCAACATATCACCATCAGGCCACGTACCTCGTGCAACATAAGGTGACCATTTTTCCAGTACTGAAAACTCTTCCTTCAGTTGTGGCCAGTTGTCCCACAGATCCCCGACAGTTCGCCACATGTTAGCATTCTTTCTGATATGATCTACTTCATCAATTGGTGTGGGTCCCGGGGAAGTACTAAGAACCATCTTCCTCCCTGTGTTATCAATAGCCTTGCGAATCATTTCTATCTCTTCGGCATGATAAGGGGATGACAGATCATCAATTTTCAGGAAATCGACACCCCAGGAGGCATAAAGATTCATTATTGAATTATAGTAATCCTGTGCTCCTTTTTTTAAATAATCTACCGTGTACATATCTTTCAGCCACCTGCACTGACCATCCGGTGAATAAATATCTTTGGCAGTGATATGTGTACCCAAAACCGGAAGGCTGTCCCTTACTGCAATGACCGGGACTCCCCGCATAACGTGGATCCCGAATTTGAGGCCTTTACTATGAATGTAATCTGCAATGGGCTTGAAACCTTTTCCATCAGCTGATGAGGGGAAACGGTTTACAGCAGGCAAAAATCGTCCATAATTATCAATATTGTAAACCGGATCCTTTTCGTTGTAACCTCCTGATTTATCGTTTGCCACATACCACCTTATATCCACCACTATATATTGCCATCCAAAATCTTTCAGATGCTCAGCCATATAATCGGCATTAGCTTTTACCTCCGATTCAACAATAGTTGGACCATAACAATCCCAGCTGTTCCATCCCATGGGGGGGGTGTTCGCCCAGCTATAAAATGGAAATCCCGTTTCAGAAGTAATACCAGAAGATTTTTTTGGCTTACACCCGGTTAAAAAGAGCATTAAGATCAAAAGAACAGTCAGGTTTTTCATATCTGGCATAAGTTATTTTTAATTTATAAAAGAAGAACTAAGCCCTTCGGGTAGACTGTTGAAAAAAATCAACGTTAAGGTCTCAAGGATTAACTAATTCAAAGGAAGTCTATACCACTTTTCAGCATTCTTAAAATATATTTTATCGATTACCTCTTTGGGCAGCTGTAATCCTTCAAAATCACCTTTAAATGCATCTGTTGTCAATACATCTTTCGTTGTGAAATATTTCCAGTCCTCAAGCCAAGTCCTGTGTATATAATCTGATGTTCCAATGGAATCGCTGTTTTCTCCTACACTCAGATCAGTACCGTATAACAGCCTGTCCTGGTATTTAATACAGAAATTACGGACTCGTTCCCTGTCTAAAGCCGACTGGTATTGCAGGTGACAGATACGTGCCGCCATATCAACTGCCATATTAGGATACCTGTCAAGGCGAATGGCCAGTGAATCAACATTCCATTCAAGGCTCCCCAGATGGCACCCGATAAAAGACAGGTCCGGATGATTTTGCAGCATATGATCCCGTGCATTGATCTGGTCTTCATAGCTTGGATATTCCGGATGAAGAAACATGTGATACTGTGGATTCTCCGCAAAATAACTACTGTCTCCTCTCACTGTCATCTCACTTAATGGAAGCCAGCAGTTGCGGGGCTCGCCAAGATGACCTGTGACAGGCAGCCCTCTGTTTACAATAAAATCTATTACAGGGTCCAGTCCGGGATCATCGACCATAATGAACCTGCCATTTCTGTCTCTTTCAGTCATCCCGATATTCTTCCATATCTTAACAGTAACGGCTCCTCCTTTTATCGCATTTTCAAGGTTCAGAATCACTTTTTTAGCCCAGTTATCTGTTCCCCAGCCTGTTGTATCGAAGTAAAAGGTTGCACCATAAAAGACTCTGCCAGGGTATTTCCTAATAGAGACCAATGACTCTTCAAGCTGTTTTTCCACGGCTAAAGAATCGGAATGATCCACGTTAAGTGTCAACAAAATAAAATTATCCTTAATAGCCTGGTTTTCAAATATTCCGTTTTCACTATTAATATGGACATGAGAATCTACTTTTTTAATGGTACGAAAATCATTAAGAGTATAATAATTACTATTGCATCCGCTTGTAACGAGCACTGTGCAAAACAGGTAAAAGAGCTTCTTGATCATTGTATCTGATTTGATTGACAGTCATAAATATACAATAATAAAAGAGATCGCAAAAATTAGTTCTGCGATCTCTTATTAAAAAAATAAAAATTATAATTAACTGATTTTACTCAGTTTTTGGCATTACCACATAAGGTGCATTATTGAGAAATTCCAGGCTCTGCTGGCAGCTTGTGAACTCATCAGTAGTGTATTCTTCAACCTCTACCACTCCGTATTTCATTCCTGACTTTTCTGCTCCGGCCCAGATGGCTTTCCAGTCCATCATAGTACCTTCACCACCAACTTCATATTTATCTTTAATATGCCATAGTTCAAAACGACCAGGATATTTATTGAAATAATCTATCGGGTTAGCGCCTCCCATTACAGTCCAATAAAGGTCCATTTCAAAAGTCACTTTTGAGGGATCTGTATTCTCAAGCATAACATCATATATTGTCTGACCGTCAAGCTTCGTAGAGAATTCCATGTCATGATTATGATAGCCAAAACGTATACCTTTTGCATTGCATTTATCTCCGATTGCATTAAAATAATTACAATAGAGCATTAGGGTATCAAGGCTTCTGTAAGCTTCCGCACCCATGAATGGCTGAATAATGAACTTTGCCCCAGCCTGGGCATGAGCATCAATGCATGTGTCCCACCAGGCCATTACTTCATCCCAATGAGCAGAATCAGGGAGTGCCTGGCCTGTATGTGAGCTAATCATTGGTAAATTGTTCTTATCGAGGAGAGCTTTGAAATCAGCAGGTTCCATACCATAGAATTTCCCATTATTGTAACCGGCTGGTTCCACAAACTTGTAACCCATTTCGCCAACCTTAGCAATCGCTCCTGGAACATCTCTCATAATGGAATCACGTATGGAATACAATTGTAATCCAATGAATTTACTGGAAGGTTTACATGAATAGAATGTAGTTGATACAAATCCTGCAACTACCAGCAACAGGACAATTGAAATGATGCTTCTTTTTTTCATTTTTGATCAGGTTTAAAATTATATGATTAAGTATAAATAGGATTTAAAATATTCAGTATCAGTATTCCCCGGAATTATGCCAGATTTCCTGTAAAAGTAAGAATTATTTCATTCCATCCAAAAGGCAGGTCTTAATACGTTTTCATCTCTCATCCATATTGCCAGAATAATATGTTTTACTCGGCAAGAAACTTAAGTTCCGGTATAAGGATCGGCTTATTTCTTTCAGCCCTGAAGACAGGTTTATTGGTCTGATTATCATGCCTGTCATCTATTTGTCCTGTGGCTTTTACCTGGACAACATACGGATTCATCTTGCTTATGAATGTAAGTGCTCGTTGCTTTGCCACATCAGAAAACGTTTTATAAACAGGATAGACAAGTGCTATCAGTTCCGTAAGGTCGTTGCTTTTTGAAGTTTTGGTTCCCTTCGGGTAAGATTCATTGGTATTTAAGACTGAATATACCACTGTACCACCTGACGGAATCCAGTTTAACCAGTTCATTTCATCACCTGCATCCTTTTCACTTCCATTCTTTATTACAGCCTCAGCATAATACTTCCTTAAACCTTCCTTGAACGGATCTGGTAACTTTGTGCTGCTAATATAGCTGAGAATCAACCTGCATTTATTAAAATGATCAACATTATAATTATAATCATCAAAACTGATCCTCCCTTTATTATTAAGCAACTGCCTTGTCATAATATTAACAAGCGCTTTTAGTTCAATAGAGCTTGAGTCAACTGAAGGATTATTAATTAATAGATACTCTCTTATCTTTTGACTATACTCTTTAATTCCACCTTTGCCAAAATCAATGTTTTCTGATGAGATTTTTATCTCACGCCGTGTCTCTTCCACCCTGTCTGATTTTATTACCAGCCGGTCCACCTCATTTCGACCTTCCGCATCAAGAAGTGGCTCTGATAAAAAAGAGGTATCAGGACTGACCTCCAGGGCTTCAATATCAACCGCACCGGAAGCCAGACCACTTGAATAAACAGTCACATGAATTATTCCGGGTTTTCCTGTTGATCTTATCACATTTGATACCGGCATACCTATATAACCTATCCCTTCAATTTTGTTTGTTTTATCTATTTCTGATTCATATACCGGCGGTCCCACAAGTGTACCCGGACCGGTTATTTCCCATTTTACAATATTATCAGCTCCGCGGACATGATTATCAGAACTGTCTGTAATATCTGCCGTGATAATTGCAATAGAAGCTCTGTCTGCAGGAAATTTTGAGTGTGAAGAGGAGACCCTGACCCTTGCAGGTTCTCCTTCCATGAAAACTTTATCAGTGATTGAATTACCTTTTTTTGTGCCCGTGGCTGAGAGGATGCCCTTACTAATAGTTATATCCTTAAAGATGACACGATGCATGTTTGCATCATTGGGTACCTTAGAAGCAAGAATATTACCGTCGACCATTAACTCAACCTTATCACAATTTGAATATACGACAATGTCCCTTTTCTGTCCCAGGTACTTTGACTGCCAGTAATGAGGCTCTGTAAATACCATGGGTTTATCAGTAAAGTTAGCCTGCCAGAAATAATAAGCATATTTTGGAACCCTGTACATGTCAATCAGGCCTGAAGGATCGACATGCTGAAGGGTGGAATTACGGAAAATCTGTCCTGAACCATAATCTTCATAGGCCCGTATACACTGATTATCAGTGAGTTTAAAGCCTCTGGCCATCATGCATTGAGGCTGATAATTTTCAGGTATGCAGGACCGATAACTTAAGGAATCTTCCCCAGGATCATCACTGGCAATCCACCCCCTGATAGCACGGCAGGAAAGGCTGTCAAAAGACATATTTTTCTCAGTGATTTTTACTAAATCACCCAATGAACTACCTGTTACTGACTGGGAGGCAATAATCCTTGTATTATCTTCAGCCTCAACGATTTTGGAATTAACAGCATGATCACTGTTATTTCCAATGCTCCAGAAAATGATACAGGGATGATTCCTGTCACGCCTTACCATCTCCTTCGTCTGCAATTCCTGTATATCAGTTCCGAATGCCTGGTTATTGATACAAGGAGATTCTTCCACTACTACGAGTCCGTATTTGTCTGCCAGATCATAAACATCTTTATTCCCGGGATAATAAGAGGTCCTGAGAAAATTAAAGTTCAGCTTACCCGAAAGGTCACTTATATCCTTTTCAGTAATCCACTTGCTTACAGCTCCTCCAATCCAGGGGTATTCGCCAATGTATCCACCGCCATGAAGATTGATTTTATTTCCATTTAACAACAGGCTGTTGTCTTTATAATCCCAGCTGTACCATCTGAATCCAAATTTGCTTATATATCGGTCAACAACTTTCCTGTCAATCATAACCTCAGATGATACCGTATATAAATAAGGACTATCAGGCGACCACAGATTTGGTTTTCTCACTGGTCTCAGGAGCTGATCATATTCATAAATATCACCGGGTGCAATTGTTTCGGTATTTCTGACGATCTGAATTATCTTACCTGAAGCTTCGTAAAGTGTTGTTTGAAGTGTACAGCCTTTACTTTCTTTACCATCATTCTTAACCCATGTTTTAATCCTGGCAATCCCCTCTTTTTCAGATACGGAAGGGGTAGTTATAAAAGTACCTCCCTCATGTGAGGCAGATCCCTGCATTGGTATATAAACGTTATTACACAGTTTAAGCGTAACATCACGGTAAATACCTCCGTAAATATCAAAATTCCCCGGAACCATTGGCGGAATATTATACTTATCGTTCTGCAGATTGTTTACAGCCACGGCAATAACATTATCCCCGTTTCTTTTTAGATATGGGGTCAGATCAAAATCGAAAGCCCCGTAGCCACCTTTATGATCACCAAGGTAATTGCCATTAATCCAAATTTTGCAATATTTCTGAACACCATCAAACTGAATAAACACTTTTCTGTCTGCTATATCCCTTTCTATTTTAAAGTGTTTACGGTACCATCCCCAGCCAATCCACCAGTATGGATTATCACTCTCAGAAGCATTTCCTATGAATGGATGCAATTCACCGGTGGTCTCATAAGTATTCCATGTATGTGGAATACTTACGACAGGCCAGGCTGAATCATCAAACCCGGGCGATTCATACCCATCATCAGCTGTTTCACCGGGAAAATAATTGAAAGTCCACTGCGAATTAATAATCTGTTCCGGCCTCTGATCTTCCAGGCCCTGAGCCGACAAGTTTTGATCATTGACTATATAAAAAATACAAGCAGAAAAAACAAAAAGAATCAACACTCTTATTTTCAGCATATTATGAAATTTGTTTATTTAGTACTAATATATGAAATTATTGTTATATGCTGGTACTGACAGGGAATTTTACGCATATTTTAAAACATTTAAGGGTTAAAAAAAAGATTTACATATTTTTGAAATTCAAAGACGATCAAAGTCGTGGATACTTTTTGTATGGCATTGCCTGCTAACAGCAGTTTTCTTAAATTAGGGGATAAATTTATACCCTGGAGATCCAGTACATATTTTTAAAATATATATTAATGAAAAAACTCGTCAAATCATCACTTTTTATCCTGCTTATCTGTCAGTTGACTTCTCCCTTTATGATGGCACAGGGACATAAGAAGTACGATCCTTACTCCAACCCGGATATTTATAAAAAGGGATGGATCGATTTTAATAAAAACGGGAAAAAAGACCTTTATGAAGATTCCAACGCCGACATTGAGGCCCGTATAAATGATCTTCTTAATCAAATGACCATAGATGAAAAAACATGTCAGCTGGTAACTCTGTATGGTTTTCCAAAGGTTTTAATGGATTCACTCCCTACACCGGAATGGAAGAATAAAATATGGATAGACGGAATTGCCAACATTGATGAACATCTCAACGGTTATAGATCAGCAGCCCTTTCATCACCTCCTTCCCTTCACGCCAGGGCAATGAATACGGTTCAAAAATGGTTCATAGAAGAGACCCGGCTGGGTATACCCGTTGATTTCACCAATGAAGGTATTTATGGAGCCTGTTTCCCTGCGGCAACACTTTTTCCGGCACAGGTAGGTGTGGGCTCGTCCTGGGATAAATCGCTGGTATCAGATATTGGGGCTATTACATCTGCCGAGACTAAAGCCGCCGGATTCACAAACGTATATTCTCCTATTCTGGATGAAGCCCGTGATCCTCGTTGGGGACGTGCTGTTGAAAGTTACGGTGAGGACCCGTACCTCGTATCACAACTTGGACTACGACAGGTACTGGCGATTCAGAAAGACCATACTGTTGTTTCCACGCCCAAACATTTTGCGGCTTACAGTATTCCTATCGGTGGAAGAGATGGAGAAACAAGAACAGATCCCCAGATAGCCCCGCATGAGATGCAGACACTTCTGCTGGCTCCCTTCCGGGTTGCTTTCACCAAAGGTCATGCTCATGGAACAATGGCGTCCTATAATGATTATGATGGGGTACCTGTTGCAGGATCCTCATGGTTCCTGACCGATTTGCTTCGCCGAGAGTGGGGCTTTAAGGGTTATGTAGTTTCTGACAGTGAAGCACTGGAGTTCCTGTGGTCCAAACACCATGTGGCACCTGATTATAAAGATGCCGTGAAACAGGCACTTGAAGCCGGATTAAACGTCAGGACTACCTTCAGGAGTCCTGACTCATACCTGATTCCTCTCCGCGAATTGATAAAAGAGGGTGCTATTTCAACTGAGCTCCTGAACAGCAGGGTACACGACGTTCTATGGGTTAAGTTCTGGCTGGGTTTATTCGATAAGCCATATATAGATAATCCGGATGAATCAGACAAGATTTTTGCGAATCCTGAATATGAAAAAGTATCCAGAAAAGCTTCATATGAAGCAATGATACTCCTGAAAAACAAGGATAATTTCCTTCCTCTCGAGAAAGAAAAGGTGGGCACCATGCTCATTGCCGGTCCCAATGCCGATAGTAAGGTCCTGTCGCTTTCGAGGTATGGTCCCAAGAATATTAATTACAAATCTGTACTAGAGGCTTTCAGGGCAAAGCTGGGTAAGAGCATAAATATTCTGTATTCCGAGGGATGTAAGATAACAGATCCGGGTTGGCCTGAAAGCGAGATAATAC
The DNA here is from genome assembly GCA_963843635.1 of uncultured Bacteroidales bacterium. GTDB lineage: Bacteria > Bacteroidota > Bacteroidia > Bacteroidales > VadinHA17 > LD21. The sequence continues at coordinate 126,855 of CAWJLF010000007.1, forward strand.
CAACAGAACCGAACACAGAAGAAATGAAAGGCATAAATGATGCAGTGGAAAAAGCAGAAAAATCTGATGTAGTCCTGCTCGTACTGGGCGAAGACAATAATATAGTTGGTGAATCAAAGTCCAGAACTGATCTTAACCTGGCCGGCCATCAGCAATACCTCCTGAACAGGATCTGCGAAACAGGAAAACCTGTTATCCTGGTATTAATGAACGGAAGGGCAATAACTATAAATGAGGCAGATAAGAAATGTAACGCTATCATTGAAGCATGGTTCCCGGGAAAATACGGTGGAGAAGCAATAGCAGACATAGTGTTTGGTGATTACAATCCCGGAGGGAAACTCCCTGTTACCTTTCCCAAATCTGTCGGTCAGATACCTATGTGCTTCCCTTATAAACCCTCTGCCCAGGCGGGAGCGGCAACTACTGTCAATGGTGTTCTCTATCCTTTCGGATTCGGGCTCAGCTATACAACTTTTGAATATTCAAATCTCACTATAACTCCTGAAAAACAATTAGAGGAAGGTATCGTAGATGTGGCTGTCGATATTAAAAATACCGGTAAAAGAACAGGAGACGAAGTGGTTCAGCTCTACATTAACGATGAGGTCAGTTCGGTAATTAGATTCGAAAAGGAACTACGAGGCTTTGAAAGAATAACACTTGAACCAGGAGAATCCAGGACAATACATTTCATGCTTTCCCCAGATGATTTGATGATGCTCGACAGGGATATGAAATGGATAGTTGAACCTGGGTGGTTCAAGGTAATGGTTGGAAGCTCATCAGCTGACATAAGGCAAGAGGGCAGGTTCGAGATCATGACAACAGACAGACTCAGTAAACCATACGATACACATAGGCTGGGCCGATGAAATGAAACGGGAACCTATAAAAAACGATAAAGCAATAATATATATCATAATCTGTAATGTTGAAAGAGTAACGCAATGAATTACAGCATGATATAATGACCCATATTTGGAGACCAGGCCTGAAACAACTATTTATTAAGAAGAAAAATTGTGCTTTTTCTTTGATATATTAAAATAAATGGTACATTTGTCGCTCATTTTATAACTAAAAATGAAATTATCTTTAATCCATATTATTGTCATCCTTCTCATTATTGTCAAGTGCGTTTGACCGGGAATAATATGTAGTTATTAAATATACAGAAGCTTTCCGGGGAACCGGAAAGCTTTTTTTATAATAATTATTCAAGTGATGAAGAACGAGTTAAGAAGTTCAAAAACAAGGACAGGAAGAAACATGGCTGGAGCCAGGAGTCTCTGGCGGGCCAACGGTATGACTGAGGAGCAGATGGATAAACCTGTTATAGCCATTGTCAATTCTTTCTCGCAGTTTGTTCCGGGACATGTTCATCTCCATGAAATTGGCCAGCTGGTAAAAAGGGAAATAGAAAAGAGGGGCTGTTTTGCTGCCGAATTCAACACGATCGCCATCGATGACGGGATCGCAATGGGTCATGCAGGTATGCTATATTCACTGCCATCACGTGAGTTGATTGCTGATAGCGTAGAATATGTTGTAAATGCGCACCTTGCTGATGCAATGGTATGTATTAGTAACTGTGACAAGATCACACCGGGAATGATGATGGCAGCAATGAGACTTAACATCCCTGTTGTGTTCGTGTCGGGCGGTCCCATGGAAGCCGGCCTGTTTAAGAACAAGTCGCTTGACCTCGTTGATGCAATGGTCGCAGCTGCTGATACCAGCGTGAGTGACAGTGATCTCTATGAAATAGAAAAATCTGCCTGTCCAACCTGCGGATCCTGTTCAGGCATGTTTACTGCAAATTCAATGAACTGTCTTACTGAGGCCCTGGGACTATCACTTCCCGGAAACGGGACAGTTGTTGCCACTCATGTTAACAGGGTTGCCCTGTTTGAAAAAGCGGCACAGTTGATTGTTGATATAACAAACAGGTATTACTATGAAGGAGATGATTCAGTGCTACCCCGGTCAATTGCTACCAAACAGGCTTTTATGAATTCCATGTCGCTCGATATAGCAATGGGAGGTTCTACCAACACAGTGCTTCATCTTCTTGCCATAGCCAGCGAAGCCGGAGTTGATTTTACAATGAAAGATATAGATGATCTTTCCCGCAAAGTACCTAATATATGCAAGGTTGCTCCAAGCTCGAACTATCATGTTCAGGATGTGAACAGGGCTGGCGGTATCCTGGGTATAATGGGTGAACTTGAACGCGGCAATCTAATAGACAACACAGTTAACAGAATCGACTATCCTTCGCTGCGTGAAGCAATTGCAGATTGGGACATTATGGGCGGAACAACCAGTGAAGCAGCATTCAACACATACAGAAGTGGTCCGTCGCTGGTTAGAAACATTAAAATGGGATCACAGGATACTATGTACAGGGAGTTGGATACCGACAGGAAATCTGGATGTATAAGGTCTGTTCAGCATCCTTACAACAAAGATGGGGGGCTGGCTGTTCTTTATGGTAACATAGCCAGGAAAGGGTGTATTGTGAAAACCGCCGGAATTGATCCGTCAGTTTTTTCATTTACAGGTACCGCCAGGATATTTGAATCACAGGATGAAGCTGCTGACGGAATTTTGAATGGTGAAGTCAGGGAAGGTGATGTCGTTGTAATCAGGTACGAGGGCCCCAAGGGTGGACCGGGTATGCAAGAGATGCTTTACCCGACATCATATATCAAATCCAGGGGTCTGGATAAAAAATGTGCCCTGATTACAGACGGGAGATTTTCAGGAGGCACTTCAGGCTTGTCGATAGGCCATATATCACCCGAAGCAGCAGCTGAAGGTGAACTGGCATTGCTCAGGCCGGGTGATATAATAGAAATAGATGTTACGGCAAGAAAGATAAATGTCAGACTATCTGAGAGTGAACTGGAAAAGAGAAGACAAGAGGAAAAAGACAGAGGAACTCTCGCTTTTAAACCTGCAAAAAGACAACGTGAAATATCCACTGCTCTTAAAGCATATGCATCTATAGTCAGTTCAGCTGATCTCGGAGCCGTAAGACAAATTTAAAAGTAATATATTCTTTAAATAACAACAGGCCATCCAGACAACAAGACATATAGACATACAGACAACAAGACATATAGACATTCAGACAACAAGACATTTAGATAATTAGACAACATTTCATATGAAGACTGAAAAAGAACCAGAAACCGCCACTGTACAGATTAACGGGTTCGAAAATATCTCCGGAGCAGATGCTCTTTTGAAGTGCCTTATTGAAGAAGGTGTAGATACTATTTTCGGATACCCCGGAGGTGCAATTATGCCGGTATACGACAAGCTTATGGACTACGAGGATAAGCTGAAACATTATCTGACCCGTCACGAACAGGGAGCGGCACATGCTGCACAGGCATACGCAATGGTGACAGGAAAACCAGGTATTTGCTTTGCAACATCCGGTCCAGGGGCTACAAACCTGATAACAGGAATAGCGAATGCCTTTCTCGATTCAGTCCCGGTGGTGTTTATCACAGCACAGGTTGTTTCGAACCTGATCGGTACCGATGCATTTCAGGAGACTGACATCATCGGAGTATCAATGCCGGTAACAAAATGGAACTGTCAGGTCAAAAGAGCTGAGGAGATTCCGGATAAAATAGCTAAAGCTTTTTATATAGCTAAATCAGGCAGGCCCGGCCCGGTTCTCATCGACATTACTAAAGACGCCCAGATACAGAAGCTCGATTTTAAGTACAGGAAGTGTAATTATATAAGGAGTTATAATCCTAATATCCCATTGCACATCAAAGCAATAGAATCAGCAGCTATAATGATCAATCATGCAGAAAGGCCACTTATCCTGGCTGGTCATGGTATCTTACTGTCCAAGGCAGAAAATGAACTGAAGGCTTTTGCTGAAAAAACCGGGATACCTGTGGCACTTACGCTGTTAGGCCTGTCAAGTTTTCCCTCAGACCACAGGTTGTTTGCAGGAATGCTGGGAATGCATGGCAATTACGGACCTAACCTGTTGACTAATGAGGCTGACCTGATTATCGCCATAGGGATGCGCTTTGATGACCGTGTAACAGGCAACCTTAAAAAATATGCCAAAAAAGCCTCTATAATTCACATTGAGATAGATGAGGCTGAAATAAACAAGAATGTTCCGGTTGATATTGAGATTAATAACGATGCTAAAGAAGTACTTGCTTACCTCACTCCTATTGTCAATTCAAACACATATGAGAAATGGATCAGGGAATTCAGAATATGTGATAAAACTGAATATGATAAGGTCATCAAACCAGAAACCATGCCGGAGAATGGTGAACTTCGGATGGGGGAGGTAGTCAACAAGGTATCTGAACTTACTCAGGGGAAAGCAATTGTGGTAACAGATGTGGGTCAGAATCAAATGTACGCTGCAAGGTATTATAAATTCAATTATCCAAACACCTTTGTTACATCCGGCGGGATGGGAACGATGGGATTTGGACTGCCTGCAGGTATTGGGGCAAAAATTGGAAAGCCTGAAAAAACGGTTATCACCTTTATGGGTGACGGAGGTTTTCAGATGACCCTGCAGGAACTGGGAACAATAATGCATTACCAGATAGGTGTGAAGATCATTATTCTGAATAACAATTACCTTGGGATGGTTCGCCAGTGGCAGGAGATGTTCAATGACAGGCGATATGCCTCAACGGAACTTGTTAATCCGGATTTCGAAATGATCTCCCTGGCATTCCACATACCTTCAAAAAAAATCACATTACGGGAAGAACTTATTCCCGCACTTGAAGAGATGCTTTCATCAGACGGACCATACCTTCTTAACATATCAGTTGAAAAAGAGGGAAATGTATTTCCCATGGTTGAACCCGGCTCATCAGTATCAGAGATTAGATTAACATATTGATTTTAATCCTTAATTAAAAAAACCTTTGTGGTTCTCCTGTGAAAACTTTGTGGCGCTCTGTTTTAGTTCTTAAAAATTATTAAACAGAGTTATACAGAGAAGACACAGAGTAACACTGAGATAAAACCAAAATTTTATGAAACAGGAATTTACAATATCGCTATTTACCGAAGATCACATTGGTATCCTTGGCCAGATAACCATAATACTTACCAGGAGGCAGATAAATATAGACAGTATAACTGCATCAGAATCGGCAGTGAAAGGGGTCCAACTGCTCACCATTGTTGTAAAAACAACAAGTGAGATGATCCAGAAGGTAGCCAGGCAGATGGAAAAACTTGTTGATGTGCTCAAGGTGTTTGTACACACATGCGACCAGATAATATATCAGGAGATAGCCCTGTTCAAGGTCACAACCAAGGGACTGATGTCTGGTAATATTATTGATCACGTTGTCAGGACACACCATGCACATATACTGGAGGTCTCACCTGAATATATAGTACTTGAGAAAACAGGGCATAAATCAGAAATAACCGAGTTGCTTGAACATCTTGAACCTTATGGTGTGTTGCAGTTTGTTCGATCGGGCCGGGTTGCGATAACCAAGCAGGTGAAAGAACTTAATGCATACCTGAAGGAAATGGACGAAGCAAACAGGGTTAATACAGAAACTATTGAAGTAATGAATTAATAATCAAATAATTAATATTTAAGATCATGGCACAAATAGATTTTGGCGGCGTAATTGAGAATGTAGTAACAAGAGAAGAGTTTCCACTTTCCAAAGCCCGCGAAGTTTTAAAGAATGAAGTCGTTGCGGTTATTGGTTATGGTGTACAGGGGCCAGCCCAGGCACTTAACATGAAAGATAACGGCATAAATGTGATAATAGGCCAGGCTCCTGAGTTTAAGGCCGACTGGGACAAAGCCGTAAAAGACGGATTTGTTCCTGGTAAAACCCTGTTCCCTGTTGAGGAAGCTGCTAAAAAAGGTACTATAATACAATATCTTGTTTCTGATGCGGCCCAAAGGATATTATGGCCAAAGCTAAAACCATGTCTTAAGAAAGGTGACGCACTTTATTTTTCGCACGGATTTTCAATAACCTATAAAGAACACACCGGCGTTGTTCCTCCCGACGATATTGATGTTATTCTCGTAGCTCCAAAAGGTTCAGGCACCAGTGTCAGAAGGAATTTTCTTGCCGGAGCCGGTATCAATTCCAGCTATTCCATATTCCAGGACGCCTCCGGAAGGGCTGAAGAGCGTACTATTGCTTTAGGGATAGCTATTGGTTCAGGATATCTTTTCCCAACAACTTTTGAACAGGAAGTATACAGTGATCTCACCGGTGAACGCGGGGTACTTATGGGTGCTCTGGCAGGAATAATGGATGCCCAGTACCAGGTTCTGCGTCAAAACGGACACACCCCTTCAGAAGCATTTAATGAAACAGTTGAAGAGCTGACTCAAAGCCTGATTCGACTGGTCGATGAGAAAGGAATGGACTGGATGTATGCCAACTGTAGTGCAACAGCCCAACGTGGGGCTCTTGACTGGCGCCCAAAATTCAGGGATGCCACACTTCCTGTCTTTACCGAACTTTATAAAAGAGTCAGATCCGGTGAGGAATGTGTCAGGGTATTAGAGTCAACAGGTGCTCCAAACTATAAGGAACTGCTCGATAAGGAACTAAATGAGATGGGCAACTCAGAGCTTTGGAGAGCAGGAGCAGCAGTGCGCAAATTAAGACCTGTCAAAGAATAGTTTTACATTTTAAAAGACCGACAATATGGACGATAAAGTCATTATATTCGATACCACCCTCAGGGATGGTGAACAAGTGCCGGGGTGCCAGTTAAATACAATTGAGAAGATTGAAGTGGCCCAGGCTCTTGAAGCCCTGGGTGTAGATATTATTGAAGCCGGGTTCCCTGTTTCAAGTCCCGGGGATTTTAAATCAGTGGTCGAAATATCAAAAGCTGTCTCAAATCCTGTGATATGTGCTCTAACCAGGGCTATAAAAAAGGATATTGAAGTTGCTGCCGAGGCCCTGCAATATGCAAAAAGGAAAAGGATACATACCGGTATCGGCACTTCTTCATTTCATATAAAATACAAAATAAAAACAACACCGGAGGAGATATTAAGAAGAGCAGCTGATGCAGTTAAATATGCAAGGAAATTTGTCGATGATGTTGAGTTTTATGCGGAGGATGCCGGCAGAAGTGAAAACGAATACCTGGCAAAAGTTATCGAAGCTGTAATAAATGCAGGAGCCACTGTTGTAAATATACCTGACACAACCGGTTACTGTCTGCCGGAGGAATACGGTGAAAAAATAAGGTACCTGATAGAGAATGTACCCAATATAGACAAAGCCGTTATCTCCACTCATTGTCATAATGACCTGGGAATGGCCACAGCCAATACAATGATGGGAGTCCTTAACGGGGCCAGGCAGGTTGAGGTGACAATAAATGGTATTGGTGAAAGAGCAGGGAATACTTCTCTTGAAGAAATAGCTATGATCATCAAGAGTCATCATGGTCTTAACTTGCGAACTGACATTAATTCCAAACTTATATACAGTACAAGCAGACTGGTGTCTACCCTCATGAGTATGCCTGTTCAGGCCAATAAGGCTATTGTTGGAAGAAATGCCTTTGCACATTCATCGGGTATCCACCAGGATGGCGTTCTTAAAAACAGGGAGAACTATGAAATCATTGATCCTGTAGAGGTTGGTGTGAAGGAATCCTCAATAATTCTGACAGCTCGCAGCGGACGGGCAGCCCTTAATCACCGGCTTGAGATGCTCGGCTTTACATTCGGAAAAGAGGAGATAGATGAAATCTATCACCGATTCCTCGTGATGGCTGATAAAAAGAAGGAGATCAATGATGAAGATATCAAGGTACTTGCCGGAGTTGTTTTCCAGGGAGAGAAATCCCTTAAGCTTGATCACCTGCAGGTAACTTGTGGTAAATCAATGATACCGGTTGCAACTGTCGGAATGAAGATCAATGGGGAAGTTCATCTGTCTACAGCATCGGGGAACGGACCTATTGATGCCGCATTTACAGCCGTTAAGCAGCTCATAAGCAGGACCGTTCACCTGGAGGAATTTCTTATCCAGGCTATTACAAAAGGGAGTGATGACCTTGGAAAAGTACATGTCCAGGTTGAACACGAGGGTAAGACATATTATGGGTTCTCCGCACATACAGATATCATTACTGCATCAGTTGAAGCATTCATAGATGCGCTGGCTAAGATAACCTGAATGAATTAAAAACAATATCCCGGCGGTACCACGTGAATCTTCCGCCTTCTCCTGTGTCATCCAATAGTCTAGATGCTACACAGAAAGGAACCAGGAAGACGCCATAGACTGCTGAGAATACTAAAAGTAAAAAACTTGGAAGCAAAAACACTTTTTGACAAGATATGGGACGGACACGTTGTCCGCTCTATTGACGACGGGCCCGATGTTTTGTATATCGACAGGCATTATATCCACGAGGTCACAAGTCCCCAGGCCTTTAATGGTCTTAAATCGAGGAACATACCTGTGTCCAGACCCGAAAAAACCATCGCTACTGCCGATCACAATATACCTACAAGGGATCAGCACCTGCAGATACGAAACGAATTATCAAGAACCCAGGTGGAGAGACTAAGTGAGAACTGCCGTGAGTATGGAATTGAACTTTTCGGACTCAATAATCCCAGGAATGGTATTGTTCATGTTATCGGACCAGAGTTGGGTTATACCCTGCCGGGAATGACTATTGTATGCGGCGACAGCCATACCTCAACACACGGGGCGTTTGGTACAATAGCATTTGGCATTGGTACAAGCGAGGTTGAGATGGTGCTGGCCTCACAATGTATCCTTCAGCCAAAGCCAAAAAAGATGAGAATAACCCTTAACGGGAAGATCAGGAAAGGTGTGACATCCAAGGATATCATAATGTATATTATTTCGCAGATTTCAGCAAGCGGAGCCACAGGCTATTTTGTTGAATATAGCGGAGAAGCTATAAGGAACCTCAGTATGGAATCGAGGATGACAATATGTAATATGAGTATTGAAATGGGTGCGCGAGGGGGACTTATAGCTCCGGATGAAACAACATTCGATTATCTCAGACGAATACCATCAGTTCAGGGAGTATCTGATTTCCAGTCCTCTCTCGACAGGTGGAAACAACTTAAAACTGATAAGGATGCCATGTTTGACAAAGAACTGGTATTCGATGCCGGGCTTATCACACCAATGATTACATATGGCACCAATCCCGGAATGGGAATGTCAATAAACGGCTCAATTCCAATGTATGAAGAAGGTCACACTGAAGCATCCGCATCCTTCATGAAATCACTTGACTACATGGGATTCAAGCCCGGGATGAAACTCCTTGGGCAACCAATCGACTATGTTTTTATAGGAAGCTGCACAAACGGACGAATTGAAGACTTCAGGGCTTTTGCCCAGATCATAAGGGGAAGGAGAAAGGCGGAAAATGTTATCGCAATAATTGTACCCGGTTCCAAGAAAGTAGAACAGCAGATGAACGCTGAAGGTCTTACCAAAGTATATCAGGATGCCGGATTCGAAGTAAGGCAACCAGGATGTTCCTCCTGCCTGGCAATGAATGAAGATAAGATAGCTCCGGGTAAATATGCAGTGTCTACATCAAACAGAAACTTCGAGGGGAGACAGGGACCGGGGGCAAGAACATTACTGGCCAGTCCATTCACTGCGGCGGCTGCAGCTGTTACCGGAAGAATAACTGATCCGAGAGAATTCATTACAGACGATAATAACTTTTAAATTAATCTGATATGGCGAAAGTAAAATTCGATATTCTTGAAACCACCTGTGTCCCATTGCCTTTGGAAAACATTGATACCGATCAGATTATCCCTGCAAGATTCCTGAGTGCAACTTCACGGGAAGGTTTCGGAGAAAACCTGTTTCGTGACTGGAGATATACGAAATCGGGTGAGAAAAATGCTGACTTTGTACTTAATAATCCCAGATATAGCGGTAAGGTACTGGTTGCCGGTAAAAACATCGGAAGCGGATCGAGTCGGGAACATGCCGTATGGGCAATATATGACTATGGGTTCAGGGCTGTTGTATCAAGTTTCTTCGCGGATATATTCAAGAATAATTCACTTAATAACGGCCTTCTTCCGATAGTTGTAAGTGATGAGTTCTTGCAGAAGCTTCTGACCACTGTACAGGAGGATCCCAGCACCAGGGTGAGGATAAACCTCGAAAAACAGACGCTTACAATAGCACCAACCGGTGAATATGTAAGTTTTGATATCAATCCTTATAAGAAAGAGTGCCTGCTGAAAGGACTCGATGATATTGATTACCTGTTGAGTATGAAAGATGTAATAACAGACTATGAGACAAATAAAAGCTTTGTGAAATGAGAGTAGAAATAATGGATACTACCCTAAGGGATGGAGAACAGACACAGGGAGTGTCATACTCACCGCTGGAAAAGCTCCATATAGCAAAACTGTTGCTCAAAGACCTGAAGGTTGACCGTATAGAGGTTGCCTCAGCAAGGGTATCGACAGGCGAATTTGAAGCTATCAGGCAAATCACTAACTGGGCAAGGCATAATAACCTGCACAGGAAAGTGGAAGTACTTGGCTTTGTAGATGGTGATATTTCTCTCAAATGGATCAATGATGCGGGTGGAAAGGTGGATAATCTCCTGTGTAAGGGTTCACTGCGCCATCTTGAAAAACAGCTTAGAAAAACGCCCGATCAGCATGTCTCAGATATCAGGAGAATAATTAAGAAAGCAGGGCAAATGGATATAAATATTAACATATATCTTGAAGACTGGTCAAACGGTATGATACATTCCCAGGATTATGTTTTTTATATGTTAGATGCGCTGAAAGATGAAAACATTGACAGATTCATGTTACCTGATACGCTGGGAATATTAAACCCGGATCAGACATATGAATTCTGCAAGGCGATAATTGACAGGTATCCTTCTCTTCATTTTGATTTTCATGCGCATAATGACTACGATCTTGCGGTCGCCAATGTTTTTGCAGCTGTTAAAGCCGGAATAAAGGGCCTGCATACCACAATAAACGGGCTTGGGGAGCGGGCCGGAAATGCACCCCTGTCAAGTATTATCGGAGTACTTCGTGACCTCCTTCATGCGGATACAGGAATTAATGAATTTGAGATCACTAAAGCAAGTAAAATAGTTGAGACATTCAGTGGTGTTCGCATACCGGTTAATAAACCACTTGTTGGAGAGAATGTCTTCACCCAAACTTCAGGAGTTCATGCTGACGGGGATAGTAAAGACAATCTCTACTTCAATAACCTGCTTCCTGAACGCTTTGGGAGGAAGAGAAAATATGCACTTGGGAAACAGTCAGGTAAAGCAACTATCAGAAAAAACCTTGAAGAATTCGGACTGTTTCTGAGTCCTGACTCACTCGCTAAAGTAACACAGAGAGTGATAGAACTGGGAGACAAGAAAGAGAATGTCACGACAGAGGATCTTCCATTTATAATTGCCGATGTTCTTGGGAACGAACAAATCAATTACAAGATATTCATCAAGAATTATTCTCTCTCCCTCTCCTACGGATTAAAACCTTTTGCAAGCGTCCAGGTAGAGATTGATGGTAACCTGTACCAGGAGACTTCTTCAGGTGACGGACAATACGATGCTTTTATGAAGACATTACATAGTATTTATGACAAACTTGGAAAAGAGTTTCCTCTTCTTACTGATTATCAGGTTTCTATACCTCCGGGAGGAAAGACCGACGCTCTGGTGGAGACAATTATAACATGGGATTTTAACGGGAAAGAATTCAAAACCAAGGGACTGGATGCTGATCAGGCTGAATCTGCAATAAAGGCAACTGAAAAGATGTTGAATATTATGGAGGGGCTGGCAGAAAATGTTAATAAACATCTCGTCGCACAAATATAATTCAGATACTATTTTAGGATTCTATTAATTTTTCAAAAACAAAATTTTACTTATGGGAAAATCGTATAATATCGCCGTTTTACCTGGTGATGGCACCGGACCGGAAGTTGTCAGGGAAGGGAAAAAAGTTATCAGTGCCGCAGCTGACAAGTTCGGATTTAAGCTTAATTTTGAGGAGTTTGACTTTGGAGGTGACAGGTACCTGAGGACAGGTGAGGTACTTCCTGACTCTGCTTCCGATCAGCTTAAAAAGTTCGATTCAATATTTCTGGGTGCTATAGGACATCCTGACGTAAAACCAGGAATCCTTGAAAAAGGCATTCTTCTCAGATTAAGATTTGAGCTGGATCAGTATATTAATCTTCGTCCTATTAAGCTTTATCCCGGTGTGGCCACTCCTCTTAAAGACAAAGGTCCTGAACATATAGATTATGTTGTGGTCAGAGAAAACTCCGGCGGGATCTATACAGGTATCGGTGGTATATCCCAGAAAGGAACACCAGATGAAGTAGCAGTTCAGAGTATGGTTTATAACAGGATGCAGGTTGAACGATGTCTTCGATATGCATTTGATTATACTAAAAGAAGAAAAAAGAAAAACACGCTTGCTCTCTGTGGTAAAACAAATGTCCTGACATATGTATTTGACCTCTGGGAGAGAGCTTTTCATGAAATTGGGAAAGCCGATTATCCGGATATAACAAGAGAGTATTACCATGTAGATGCAACAGTTATGTGGATGGTAAAGAATCCTGAATGGTTCGACGTAATTGTAACAGGAAATATGTTTGGAGATATAATAACTGACCTGGGCGCAATAACGCAGGGAGGGATGGGGATAGCAGCCGGAGGCAATATCAATCCCGAAGGCGTCTCAATGTTTGAACCTATTGGCGGATCTGCACCAAAATATACAGGAAAGAATATCATTAATCCTCTTGCTGCCATTGCATGCGGAGCCATGATGCTTGATCACCTGGGAGAAGAGAAGGCAGCATTGGCTGTTGAAAAAGTCCATAATGGATGTTACAGCCAATAAACTTAAGGACATGGGAGCCGGACGCATGGGTTATTCAACCAGCGAAGTAGGAGACCTCGTCGCAGAGAGAGTCTGACACTTTAATAAAATTAATTTATCTAATCAATTCTTGTAATTGTTATCAATATTTTTATAATTTTGTATTTACATTTTAAAGCAATGAATTACAATATATCATATCATCATTTTCATTTTTGCTTCCGGGCGAGGTGATAATGATATATTGAAATGAAGAATATCATAAACCCGTCTGGGCAAATCAGGCGGGTTTTTTTATTCCTCGCTTGTTTGCTCAGGTAAATCTTAAAAGAAAAAATGAGTGAACTAAAAATTGCGATCCAGAAAAGTGGCAGGCTAAGCGAAAATTCCAAAAATCTTCTTGAAGAGTGTGGTATAAAATTTTCCAATGGAGCCAGTGTTCTGAAGACGACAGCAAGAAATTTTCCTGTTGAACTGCTTATTCCTCAGAGACGATGACATACCGCAATATGTTGAACAGCAGGTGGCTGACATTGGAATACTCGGGGAAAATATGGTTCTTGAAAAGAACAAGGATGTCAAATATCATCGAACAGCTTGGCTTTGCCCATTGCCGATTGAGTCTTGCAATACCCAGAGATGAATCATATCCGGAGTCGGGTACCTGATGAACAAGAAGATAGCTACAAGTTATCCGCATATTCTATCGTCCTTCCTAAAAAGAACAAAATAACAGCAGAGATAGAAGAGATCAGTGGAAGTGTTGAGATTGCGCCCGGTATAGGCCTTGCAGATGCTGTATGCGATATTGTGAGTTCGGGCAGCACTCTGCTGACCAACGGCTCAGGAAGTAGAGACCTCATTGAAGAGCCAGGCGGTGATTATATGGCAATAAAAACCTGGACGGAGGAAAGCAGGAATTACTCAATAAGCTTCTATTCAGAATAAGAGCCGTAAAGAATGCTAAGGAGAATAAATATATTCTTCTTAATGCTCCTGAATCAGCAGTTGAAAAGATATGTGAAATACTGCCCGGAATGAAGAGTCCGACAATAGTACCTCTCGTTGAAAAGGGATGGTGCAGCCTTCACTCCGTGGTTAAGGAGGATGAATTCTGGGAAAGGATAGACCAGCTCAAAGCTGAAGGAGCTGAGGGAATCCTTGTAATACCAATTGAAAAAATGATACTCTGATGGAAACAATATTAAGACCTGACAGGAAGAGTTGGGAGGCTCTATGCAGACGTCCGGCAATTGACAGATCTGATCTTGAAACAACAGTGAGGGACATACTCGGTAAGGTAAGAAGGAGAAGGAGCACTGCTTTGGTCTTCTCACTCATGTTTGACGGCTATGTTCCTGCCGATCTGAAGGTTACGGATGAAGAGATAAAAGGTTCGGCAGCAAGATATCGCCTGCACTTAAAAAGGCAATAGAGGTTGCCGGTAGCAATATAAAAAAATTTCATTCAGCGCAAATCCTTCCGGAACAGGTCATTGAAACCACCACAGGCGTTAAATGCTGGAGAAAGGCTGTCGCTATAGAAAAAGTAGGACTTTACATCCCGGGCGGTTCCGCTCCCCTGTTTTCCACACTTCTCATGTTGGGGATACCTGCCAGGCTGGCAGGTTGCACTGAAATCGTGGTCTGCACACCCCCCGGCATAGATGGTGAGATAAGTCCCATAATACTCTATACGGCCTGGCACTGGGAATAAAGGATATATACAGGACCGGAGGTGCCCAGGCAATAGCTGCCATGGCCTACGGCACAGAACAATACCCCGTGTTTATAAGATATTCGGACCCGGGAACCAGTACGTCACTAAAGCCAAAGAACTGGTTCAACAGGATGGCATAGCAATAGACATGCCGGCAGGACCGAGCGAGGTCCTTGTAATAGCTGACGAAGAAGCCGATGAGGAGTTCGTAGCTGCCGATCTCCTGTCACAGGCTGAGCATGGTGCTGATAGCCAGGTTATTCTGCTGACTGACTCAGCAAAACTGGCAGACAGGGTAAGCAGCGGAAACACTCAGGCAGGCAGAGCAGCTTGCAAGACGAGATATAATAAATAAGTCGCTGATCAAACTGCCGGTTAATAGTGCTGCCATCCATTCGGAGACTGCATCGAATTCAGCAATATGTATGCGCCCTGAACACCTAATAATTAATACGTCAGGTGCAAGAGGATGCAGAGAAAATAACCAATGCAGGATCGGTTTTTCTGGGCAGATACAGTTGTGAAAGTGCGGGTGACTATGCTTCCGGAACAAACCATACACTGCCGACAAACGGCTTATGCCAGAAATTACAGCGGTGTTTCTACCGATGAGTTTCATGAAGAAAATTACATTCCAGGAAATAAGCATGTGATAGGGATAGAAAATGCTTGGCCCTGTAATAGAAATAATGGCAGAGTCAGAATCACTGACAGCGCACAGAAATGCAGTTAGCTTACGCCTTAAAGAGTATAAATAATGATTGAATCTGAACAAACTGGTACGGCAGAATGTATTAAGACTTACACCATATTCATGTGCCAGGGATGAATACAGTGGTGAAAACAGGAGTATTTATGGATGCAAATGAAAATCCGTATGGCAAACTGAATCGTTACCCTGATCCATACCAGAAGCGAATTAAAAGCAGCAATATCAAAACTAAAAGAGATACCTGAGGAAAAATCTTCCTGGGCAATGGTAGTGATGAAATCATCGACCTTTGCTTTCAGGATATTTTGTAATCCCGGTAAAGATAAAGCACTTACCTTCACCCCTACTTACGGAATGTATGAAGTCTCTGCTTCCATAAATGATGTCAAACTGATAAAGATCCCACTAAATGTCGAATTCCAGATAGACAAAAGTGGCAGTAAGCTCCATACCTTTCAGATGAAAGTGTTAAACTAATCTTTATTTGTTCTCCCAATAATCCAACAGCAAATTCGGTTAATGATAGATGATGTTGAATATATTATTGCAAATTTCCGGTGCATGGTGATTGTTGATGAGGCATATATCGATTTCAGTGAGAAACCCTCACTCCTGAAACTTATCAGCAGCTATCCAATCTCATAGTAATGCAGACATTCAGTAAAGCATACGGGCTTGCAGCTGCAAGGATTGGCATGGCATTCTCAGGTCAGGAGGTCATAGTTTTTTTAATAAAATGAAAGCTCCTTATAACATTAGTACTCTTAACCAGAAAGCAGCCCTGTTAAAACTCTTGAACCAAAAAGGTTTTAGGGACCAGATATACAAGATAAAAAGGAAAGGGAAAGACTGGCAGCAAGCCTTCGAAAAATAAGTCAATCACAGAAAAGATCTATCCCTCCGATGCTAATTTTCTTCTTGTAAAAGTGAAAGATGCTACATCTATATATTACCGCTGGTATAAATAACACATAATTGTAAGGAACAGAACAAGTATAATTGATGATTGCCTCAGGATAACAGTTGGCAAAAGAACAGAGAACAACAAACTCATTGAAGCATTTAAAGACTATTGCAATATGAAGAAGGTACTGTTTATTGACAGAGATGGAACAATTATATCAGAGCCTGAGGACGAACAGGTTGACAGTTTTGAAAAACTCTCCTTTTTGCCCGGTGTTATTACATCTCTTGGAAAAATTGCCAGGGAGACCGATTTTGAGCTTGTAATGGTTACCAACCAGGACGGCCTTGGCACTGAGTCCATTCCCGGAAAAGGATTTCTGGCCGGTTCATAATAAAATGCTCGAGATTCTAAAGAATGAAGGCATACTGTTCTCTGAGATCTTTATTGACAGGACATTCCCTGAACAAAAAGCTGCGACACGTAAACCCGGCACCGCCATGCTTATCCAATTTCTTTCCAGAGGAATAGATCTGTCTGCTTCGTTTGTGATCGGGGACAGGCTGACTGATATGGAGCTGGCAAAAAACCTGGGCTGTAATGCAATCTATCTCAATAGTGAAATCAATAATGACGCGGTGCTTTGTACAACTGACTGGAATGAGATATACCGGTACCTGAAAAAGATCCCTCGCAGAGCTGTTGTTCACAGGAAAACCGGTGAGACAGACATAATGGTTGAGGTCAATATTGATGGTACCGGCAAATACTCAGTCACTACAGGCATAGGTTTTTTTGATCATATGCTTGAGCAGATCGCACGACATGGGAATATGGATCTTGTTATAAAGGTGAAGGGAGATCTTCACGTTGATGAACACCATACAGTCGAAGACGTAGCACTTGCACTTGGCGATGCCTTCCTGAAGGCTTTGGGCAGGAAGAAGGGCATTGAACGATACAGCTTCGTTTTACCTATGGATGATAGTCTTGCCCAGGTAGGTCTTGATTTTGGTGGGCGACCCTGGCTTGTCTGGGCCGTGCATTTTACGAGGGAAAAAATCGGTGAGATGCCCTCTGAATTATTCTATCACTTTTTTAAGTCATTTAGCGACAATGCGAAATGTAATCTGAATATAAAGGCAGATGGAGATAATGAACACCATAAGATTGAATCTGTTTTCAAAGCGTTCGCAAAGGCTGCCAGAGGGGCGGTCAAGCAAACAGATAATTTTGATCTTCCTACAACAAAAGGAACCTTATGATAGCAATAGTAAATTATAATGCCGGGAATATCAGATCTGTGTGTAATGCGCTTGATCGTCTTGGCTATGCGAACACAATAACCGATGATCCGGATATCCTCCTGGGTGCTGATAAAGTTATATTTCCGGGAGTTGGTGAAGCCGGATCGGCTATGAAGTACCTTACAAAGAAAGGACTTGACAAAACAATCCTATCACTGACACAACCTGTGTTGGGAATATGTCTCGGACTTCAGCTTTTGTGCCAGCATACAGATGAAAGTAACACGAAGTGCCTGGGCATTTTTAATTCGGAAGTAAAATTATTTCCTCCCCTGGGCAAAATACCTCATATGGGCTGGGATAATTTCCTCACTCAAAGCGGGGATATTTTCAAAGGACTATCCCCTGATAATGATGTATATTATGTACATAGCTATTTTGCAGAGATATCCTCATGTACAACGGCAATTTGTGATTATATCCTTCCCTTCAGTGCAGCAATGCATTCAGGGAACTTCTATGCCACACAGTTCCATCCTGAGAAATCAGCAGGTATTGGTGAAAAAATTTTGTTAAATTTCCTGAACTTATGAGAATTATAGTAGCCATAGACCTTATCGGGGGAAAATGTGTCCGCCTTACGCGTGGGGACTTCAGCACAAAAAAAGTGTATAATGAAGATCCTGTAAAAGTTGCAAAAACAATTGAAGATAGCGGACTTGAATATCTCCACCTGGTCGACCTTGACGGTGCAAAGAACAAGAAGATGGAGAATCTTGACACCCTTGAGAAAATTGCAAGGAAGACAAATCTCAGAATTGACTACGGAGGCGGTTTAAGAACCTATGAGGATCTGATAAATGTAATAAATGCAGGTGCCCGACAGGTTATAGCCGGCAGCATTGCGGTGAACAATCCGGGCCTCTTCCTCGAATGGTTATCAAAGCTTGGTCAGCAAAAACTGGTACTCGGGGCTGACTTTATCGACCGTAAGGTAGCTACAGAGGGCTGGTTGGAACATTCCGACGTTGATATCCTGGATTTTATATCAGAGTATAAGTCAAAGGGCGTAAAGTATGTTGTTTGCACTGATATTAAAAAGGATGGCACACTTAAAGGACCATCCACCTTAATATATAAGGAAATACTTGACTCCGTAAATATCAACCTGATAGCAAGCGGAGGTATTTCTTCAATAAAAGATATTGAAAGATTAAGTGAGACAGGTTGCGAAGGGGCAATTATCGGAAAGGCCGTATATGAAGGGAAGATATCTCTAAATGAATTGTCTGCACTATGTTAAAAAAACGAATAATTCCTTGCCTTGATATTAAAGACGGGCGAACCGTTAAAGGCATTAATTTCATAGATCTTAAGGATGCAGGCGATGCAGTAGAACTGGCAAAGATATATGTTGACCAGGGAGCCGATGAACTCGTTTTCCTGGATATAACTGCCACTGTGGAGAACAGGAAGGCACTGGCTGGCCTGGTCGCGAATATTGCTGCCGGCATCAATATCCCGTTTACAGTTGGAGGAGGAATTGACAGTGTAAAAGATGTAGAAGTATTGATCAATGCCGGAGCAGACAAAGTTTCTGTAAATTCCTCAGCAGTCAGACGCCCCGGGCTCATTACCGAAATAGCCGGCCGATATGGAAGTCAATGCGTTGTTGTGGCAATTGATACAAGGCTTATAAAAGATGATTGGGAAGTGGTTATTGACGGGGGCCGTACATCCACAGAACTAAACGCAGTGAGCTGGGCCCGTACCGTCGAAAAGATGGGCGCAGGTGAGATACTTCTTACCTCAATGAATAATGACGGAACTAAATCGGGATTTTCTATTGAGATCACTGCAGAAGTAAGCAGTACTGTAAATATCCCCGTCATTGCATCAGGAGGAGCCGGCACCATGAAGCATTTCAGGGAAGTCTTCGCCAATACAGGGTGCAGCGCTGCTCTTGCAGCCAGTATTTTTCATTTCGGAGAAATCGATATCAGGGAACTTAAGAAATACCTGAAAAATGAAAATATTCCTGTAAGAATAAACTAACAACTATACTGTAACATTATGTGTTATTTAGTGAATATCTGACAGTTATGCAATTGCCCCGAGGTGCACAGTTGAGGAACGGAGAAGCTCAGAGATCAACAAACAGATTTAAATACAGACATGAAACAAATAGATTTTGCCAAAGGAAACGGACTGGTGCCGGTTGTCATCCAGGATGACAGAACTTTACAGGTGCTGATGGTCGGATATATGAATGAGGAAGCTCTCAGAAAAACTGAAAAAGAGAAAATAGTCACATTCTTCAGCAGGAGCAAAAACAGGCTCTGGACCAAAGGAGAGACATCCGGGAATTATCTCACCACAGTTGCTATTATGACCGACTGCGATAATGATTCTATCCTGATAAGAGTTATCCCTGCCGGGCCTGTTTGTCATACCGGAAGCACAGCGTGTTTCGGTGATGAGCCCTCAAAAGGGTTTGTCTATAAACTTGAGGAGGTCATCAGGCAGCGGATTGATGAAAATGCTGCAGACTCATATACCAACAAATTGTACAAAAAGGGAATTAATAAAATGGCTCAAAAAGTAGGAGAAGAAGCCGTTGAACTGGTTATTGAAGCAAAGGATAACAATCAGGAACTCTTCCGTAACGAAGCTGCCGATCTGCTCTACCATCTGCTGATCCTTTTAAAAGCAAAAGGGGTCAGATTTGAGGATGTTGAAGAAATCCTTAAGACCCGTCATAATAGCAAATAGGGATTTCGCCTGTATTTCCGGGCAGTCTTCTGGGTGACCTCTGTCCAGGTTCGTAGGAGATTCCTCATTCATCCCGCCCGGCGGGATTCATTCGGAATGATATGACAATTTGATGTTTACTGGTGTGGGAAAGAAGCGGCGATTTGTAAATGCCATTTCCCATTTTCCAGGTTGTTACGACGAATCGCCGCTTCTTTCCCCCCAAAACTTATCTCTAATCCTGTCATTCCGAGGCAAAGCCGAGGAATCTCCTTTATCCATAGGAAAATACAATTTGAAATAAAAATCCGGCATTTTTATCATCACAACCCTGAAACAAGACTCAGCTATCGGGAACACAGAGAACCTCCGAATCCAGATAATTATAGGGACGTGGGGCTTATTTATCAGGTTTTAATATATCGAAGGATTTTAAAATATTTTCTATGATTCTTTTTGATTTATTAATAATTCAATTACTTTTGTAAACCAATACAGCGATAGAATGAATATTGTTTACAAATATTTTATCTCCTTTTACTACTTCTATTTTTACTTTAAAAAAAGATAAGGGGATTTTTGTATGCAAATAATTACATAAATTATATGAAAGCAAGGGTCCCGGAAAGGGGCCCTTACTTGTTTAATAACATTTTATGATGAAGATAGCGATTCAGGGAGAAACAGGTTGTTTTCACGAGGTAGCTGCCCGGCAATATTTCAATTATGACGAAATAGAGATTGTATCATGTTCAACCTTTGATATGACTCTTGGAACCCTGATGACGGGAGAGGCAGATTTTGCAGTTATGGCAATTGAGAATGCCCGGTCAGGAAGTATACTTTCCAACTATACACTGATCAGGGAATCGGGAATGAAGATCCTTGGGGAACACAACCTGAGGGTTATTCAGAACCTGATGGCCCTGCCTGGTCAACAGATAACAGATATAAGGGAGATAAGATCCCATCCTATTGCTATTGCCCAGTGTATGAAATTTCTCAACCAGTTTCCGGGCATAACACTTATTGAGAGTGATGATACAGCAGGGAGCGCCAGGGTGATAAGCGAAAACAGGATAAACAATGTAGCTACAATAGCCCCGTCAATAGCAGCTGAGATATATGGCCTGGACATACTTGCCTCAGGCATTGAGACTTATCACCAAAACTATACCAGGTTTCTTGTTGTAGGAAACGAAGATAAAGGAAACACCAGAGGAAACAAGATCTCCATATGTTTTTCAACAGGGCATAAGCCGGGATCACTGGCAAGTGTACTGGTTAAAATAGCCGAAGTGGGTATTAACCTTTCTAAGATACAATCAGTACCCAGGCTAAACGGGGAATGGGAATATATGTTTTATCTCGATCTTGAACTGACCAGGAATACCAACGCGGATACTATTAAAAGGGTACTTGATAAACATACCAGTAACCTGGAGATACTTGGTGTATATTATAAAGGAGACATGCTATATGAAAGTTAAACCGGCTGACCGTACCAGCAATGTACAGGAGTATTATTTTTCGCAAAAACTTGCTCAAATTGACCTGATGCGCAGTTCAGGAGCCGATGTTATTAACCTTGGAATTGGCAGTCCTGACCAGCCACCTTCTCAAAACACCATCGAAGCTCTTGCCGAAGAAGCAAGAAAACCGTCCTCCCATGGCTATCAGAGTTACAGAGGCATCTCAGCATTAAGAAAGGGTTTTTCAGAGTGGTACATGAAGTACTTTCATGTTGAACTGGATCCGGAAAATGAGATCCTCCTGCTGATGGGAAGCAAGGAAGGGATTATGCATATAAGCATGGCTTTTATCAATCCCGGTGATGAGGTACTGGTACCTGACCCGGGATATCCAACCTATTCCTCTGTTACAAACCTTGTTGGTGGCATCCTCAGAAAATATGACCTGGATGAGAAGAGAAACTGGATTCCCGATATTGAAGCGCTGGAGAGGACTGATCTAAGCAGGGTGAAAATGATGTGGGTCAACTATCCGAATATGCCAACAGGAGCAAAAGGATCACCTGAACTATTTGAAAAACTGGTATCCTTCTCTCATAAACACGGAATACTCCTGTGCAATGACAATCCTTACAGCTTCATACAGAATAAGGATTATCATAGTATACTTGAAATTGATGGAGCGAGAGAAACAGTGCTTGAACTCAACTCACTAAGCAAATCACATAATATGGCCGGATGGCGCATAGGCATGGTTGCAGGACACAGGGAATATATAAGCAATATCCTGAAAGTCAAGAGCAATACTGATTCAGGCATGTTCCTTGGCATGCAGATGGCTGCAGTGGAGGCCCTTAAGAACCCGGAATCATGGTATGACACAGTCAATGAGGTTTATACGAAACGTCGCAGGCTTGTGGAAGAGATCATGACTCTTTTAAATTGCAGCTATGACAGATCACAGGCCGGACTGTTCCTATGGGGACGCATACCTGATGATATTCCGGATTGTGAGGAATATATTGAGAAAATTCTGAAGGGAACTAATGTTTTCATCACTCCCGGCTTTATTTTCGGGGAAAATGGAAGAAGGTATATTCGCATTTCATTATGTGCCAGTGAAGACAGGTTAATTGAAGCTAAAGAGAGACTGATGAACTCTGATGTTATCCGGTAAAAGAATCGGAGCCAGGGATTATGTATATGGACAGTCTCCAGGACAAGAGGTATAATTTTAACATAACAATATTAATACAGAAAAATGGTAGTTGCAGTTATTGGAATCGGGCTGATCGGAGGTTCCATGATGATAGATCTCCGGAAAAGGGGATTTTCCGAGAAAATTATCGGCGTGGATAATAATGTTACCCACAGGAATATAGCCCTTCTAAGTGGCCTTGTTGATGAAACTGACAGCCTTGAAAATGCGGTTAACAAGAGTGACCTGATAATATTATCAACCCCCGTAAACACAAACAGTATAATGTTACCGGGAATACTGGATATGATTGCAGGTACATCCAAGGTGGTAACTGATATGGGCTCCACTAAAGGAAGCATAGCCAGGGCCTCGAAGGATCACCCCGGGAGGGGAAGGTATGTTGCTGTTCATCCAATGGCGGGTACTGAATTTTCCGGTCCCCTTGCTGCAATAGGTAAACTATTCGATTATAAACCAGCTATAATATGTGATAAGGATCTCAGTGACAAAGACTCTCTCAGGTTAGTTGAGAAAATGCTGGAGGTATTGAATATGCGAAAGGTTTATATGAATTCGAGTGATCATGACATTCATGTTGCCTACGTATCACATATCTCTCACATCACCTCATTCTCACTTGCATTAAGCGTGCTTGAGAAGGAGGTCAAAGAACAAAATATTCTTACACTGGCCGGAGGTGGATTTGAGAGTACGGTCAGACTGGCAAAAAGTAGTGGTGATACTTGGGCTCCTATATTCACTGAGAATTCGGAATATATTCTTGAAGTTATCGATACATATATTGAAAAGATGAATTCTTTCAGGAAGTTGATAACAGAGAAGGATGTTGATGGATTGAAGTCACTTATGGAAGAAGCTAATAAGATCAGAAAAATACTGAATTAAATAAAATATCATAAGATGGAGTTGAAAATTGGAAATGCACTGATAAACGAATGGAAAGGCTACAAAGGAAGACCTTTTCTTATTTCCGGACCGTGTAGTGCTGAAACGGAAGAACAGGTGATGGAAACTGCCAGGCAACTTGCTGAGATAAAAGAGGTCTGTGTTTTCCGTGCAGGTATCTGGAAGCCCCGTACCCGTCCCAATTCATTCGAGGGAGTGGGAATTGAAGGATTAAAATGGCTCAGGAGGGTAAAACAGGAAACAGGGCTTCTTGTAGGTACAGAAGTGGCAAATGAAAAACACGTATATGAAGCCCTCAAGTATGGTGTTGATATGCTTTGGATAGGTGCCCGTACTTCTGTTAATCCATTCACCGTGCAGGAGATATCCGATGCACTTAATGGTGTTGATGTTATGGTTCTTGTAAAGAATCCTATCAATCCGGATCTGGATCTATGGATCGGAGCAATTGAACGTATAGCCCGGGCCGGGATTACCCGGATAGGTGCAATTCATCGAGGATTCTCCTCATATGAAAAAACCTTGTATCGAAACCAGCCTAACTGGCAGTTACCCATTGAATTAAGAAGACGCATACCTGACCTGCCAATTATATGTGATCCCAGTCATATTTCCGGATCAAGGCTTTACCTCCACGAGATAGCTCAGAAATCAATGGACCTGAACTTTGACGGGTTGATGTTGGAATCGCATATTGATCCGGCGCACGCCCTATCTGACGCTGCTCAGCAAATAACACCTAATGATCTGAAAGAGCTGTTAAGCAGGCTGATAATGCGAAGTCCCAGCACTTCTGATCCAAAATTGCTTGATGTCCTTGGAGAACTCCGGCTGCAAATCGATGTGTATGATGACCATCTTCTTGATCTTATGGAGAAAAGGATGAAAGTAGCGGAAACAATCGGACATTATAAAAAGGAGAATAATATCACTATCTTGCAGAGTACCCGTTGGGATGAAATAATTAAGAAAATGTTGGTTCGGGGACTGGCAAAAGGATTAAGTGCCGAACTCATAGATACTATCTTTAAAGCCATTCACCAGGAATCGATTAACCATCAGATGAAGATCATGAACAACGGTGTTCAAAACACAACAGTAAAAAAATAAAGTATTACTGACCAATGGAAAGATTTCTTGATCCCTCATCACTAAAAGGCTCTATAAAAGCACCAACATCAAAAAGCATGACCCAAAGGGCTATTGCTGCTGCGATCCTGGCTAACGGACAGACCATCATCCATAATCCATCCTATTGTGATGATTCGCTGGCGGCTATGAGCATCGCTGTGGGACTGGGAGCAAGAGTTGAACCCGAACCGGACAAACTGACAATTACTGGTTCATCTGAACTTAAAGAAACTAAGCTTAACTGTGGTGAATCAGGACTGGCTATCAGGATGTTCTCGCCTATAGCAGCCCTGTACCCTGTCGAAATAACAATGGCAGGTGCCACTTCCCTTAAAAAGCGTCCAATGAATATGATTGAGGAGGCTATAAACCAGCTTGGTGCAAAATGCAGTACAACTGACGGCTATCTTCCCGTTTATATCCATGGTCCGATTAAAGGTGGCAGGTGCGAGATAGATGGCTCAGTTAGCAGTCAACTGCTTACGGGTCTCCTGATGGCCCTACCACTAGCTCAGAATGACTCGGTTGTGAAGGTAAATAATCTGAAAAGCAAACCTTATATCGATATGACTATGCAAATATTGAAGTCATTCGGCATAACCATTATAAATGATGATTATTCTCAGTTTAGTATTGAAGGTAATCAGAGATATAAAGCACAGGAGTATTCCGTGGAAGGTGACTGGAGTGGAGCAGCTTTCCTGCTGGTAGCCGGAGCAATTAATGGTGAATTGACAGTTTCAGGATTAAACAAGAACAGTTTGCAGAGCGATATGGCAATAATCAAAGCACTCAACAGTGCCGGTGTCAAAATGAGTGTAAATGAGGATCAGGTTGATATCATCAGGTCACCTCTGAAGGCATTTGATTTTGATGCCACCGAATCGCCCGATCTCTTCCCTCCCCTTGTAGCTCTGGCTGCATACTGTGACGGTATATCAAAGATAAAAGGGGTATCACGACTTATGTATAAAGAGAGTAACAGGGCAAAAACTCTTAAGGAAGAATTCGGAAAGATGAAGATAGGCATAGAAATAAATGATGATTTAATGATTGTTAAAGGCAGCCGGCCCGTAGGAGCTCATGTGGAATCCCATGAAGATCACCGTATTGCAATGGCAGTAGCTGTTGCAGCATTGGGTGCTACAGGAAGTATATTTATAAGGGACTCGCAGTGTGTTGCCAAATCATATCCGTCATTTTTTGACGATCTCCGGAGCCTGGGAGCAAAAATTTTTGAGTAGGTATATGGGTTAAAACGTTCGGGATTGAAATTAATAAATTAAATGAAAAACTAAAAAACAAATGAATTTTTAATAATGAATTTGAATTTTTAATTATTTTTGTTCGCATGAAACTTATAAAGTCTGATATCTGGTCTTGGCGCAGCTTCACCCTGAAACTGTGAAACAAGCCATTATTATGACATTAATTATAATGATATCAAATTTAAAGGCACACTTTCACAGTGTGTCTTTTTTTTTAAACTAATCATAAATAAATATACTATGGAAAATGCAAGAAAAATTTTACTGAGCGAAAATGAGATGCCAAGGCAATGGTACAATATCATGGCAGATATGCCCAATAAGCCATTGCCTCCCCTCCATCCAGGGACCAAACAACCGGTCGGGCCCAGAGGATCTGGCGCCGGTTTTCCCTATGGAACTGATCAAACAGGAGGTATCCACTGAAAGATATATTGATATACCAGATGAGGTACGTGACCTTTATTCACATACCGTCCCTCTCCTGTTTTCCGCGCCAGGGCTCTCGAAAAGGCATTGGGCACAAAAGTAAAATATATTATAAGTACGAGGGTGGCAATTATTCCGGTTCGCACAAAGCCAATACGGCTATCGCGCAGGCTTATTACAACAAGCAGGAAGGTGTGAAAAGGATAACAACGGAGACAGGTGCAGGGCAGTGGGGAGTCGCAATGAGTTTTGCCTGTCACCATTTTGGACTGGAACTTCTGGTCTTTATGGTAAAGATCAGCTATAACCAGAAACCGGGACGCAAACTCCTGATGAATACATATGGCGCTAAAGTTGTTGCATCACCAAGCAATATGACAGTGGCCGGAAGAAAGATCCTTGAACAGGATCCCGATTCACCTGGCAGTCTGGGTATTGCTATCTCTGAAGCCATGGAGGTGGCTGTTCAGGATCCTTACACAAAATATTCCCTTGGAAGTGTACTTAACCATGTTATCCTGCACCAGACTATTATTGGCGAGGAAGCACTCATCCAGATGGAAAAGGCAGGTGATTATCCTGATGTGGTAATTGGTTGTTTTGGAGGTGGATCGAACTTCTCGGGTATAGCCTTTCCTTTCCTACGTGAAAAACTTGTCAACGGCAAAGATATCAGATTGCTGACAGTTGAACCATCATCTTGCCCCAAGCTTACAAAAGGGAAATTCATGTACGATTTTGGAGATTCTGCCGGGATGACACCGCTTCTTCCAATGTTTACACTTGGCCATAATTTTATGCCGGACAAGATACATGCGGGGGCTTACGATATCATGGTGCAGGAGTCCTTGTAAGTCAGCTTCTTAAAAGATGGATTTATAGAGGCAAAAGCGAAGCTCCAGCGCGAATGTTTCGAGGCAGGCGTTTTGTTTGCAAGAACAGAAGGGATATTACCGGCACCTGAATCGACTTATGCCATTGCAGGAGCTCTCGACGAAGCAGGAAAGGCGGATATAGAAGGAGTTTCAAGGACTATCCTTTTTAACCTGAGCGGTCATGGCCATTTCGATATTTCAGGATATGAGAAATATTTTGAGAATAACCTTCCCGATCATGAACTGACAGACACAGAAGTTGAAGACGCAATAGCCAATATCGGTATCACTGTATAACAGAAATTATCCGTATCAGCTTAAGATGATGCTGTAAGGCATTCTGTGAGACTCTGTGCAGGCTCTTGTAGAATGATCATAACGAAGACCCGGTGATGACCGGGGCACAATTGGTCACAGAAGTTAAGATGACCGGTTAGAAATCGGAGTAGGATGCAGGATGAAGCAAATACGCATTTGCTTTAGAAACTGTATTTCGTATTCATCCAAGTCCTGAAAGCTTTTTCCATCCGTCAGAATCACTGAAAGACTTCCAATGTTGATCATGTGATTGCATTCCGAAGAAAGTTGTCATATACATCAGGTTGGGCATATGACTGCCGACAAGTACCTGGCCGAAGAACACCGGATGGAAATCGAGCTCCTTAAACAGACTCTATCTCCCCTCCCATGTTGAACATGCGGATCTTCAGCATAGCCTTTGTCTCTGTAGCACTTTCGTAACTTCTCAGCTCATATATTCTTTCGGAGGGCGGTGTTGAGAAATCCGGAGTATCAAAATGTGGCATGCCTTTAAAAGCTTCAAAAAAATACTTTCAATCCTTTCATAAGGAGGATTATCATAGGGAGCATCGCAAAATGATTTTCCAGCTTCCAGTAAATGTCCTGTCACTGTTCCAGTTCCCCTCCAGGTTAATAAACTGATCAACGTATTAAAAGGGATGAAGACATAGATAAGTTTTCCCAATGCGGTATCAGATTCAATGGGTTTAAATACACCTGCAACAGGTATTCCTGCACGTGAAGAGCCGGCAAGTAGGCATCTTTCAGAAAATTGTCCACAGCATTTTCCTGTGTCTTCCCTGAAATATGGTAAATCTTAACTTCATAATATTGCTGTTTTTCGGCTGCTGATACCGATCCCTGTACAGGACAGTGAGCAGAAAAAATGCAAATACAACAACAAGGTAGAGATTGGTCCTGGCAATGTTTTTCATATTAATAGGATTTTGTGAACTCATTGAATATTTCTTCAGCTCCTGACGATGTAAGTCCTTAGCCGGAGTGAACATAGAATCTGTGATATAAAGTAAGAGACTCTCCTTTTTCAAGCCTGGTACTCTTTTTCTCCCAGGCCAGGATCATAACTATTCTGTCCCAGGTCATTAAGGGCAAAAAGCCCATAGCCTCTTGCATGCGCATAAGCAGGGAAGCCATTGTTTTTCGGATGATCAAATATTGCCATGGAAACGGTATCGTTGTTTTTCTCTCCCGTTAGCACAACCCATTTGTTCCGGGTACCCCATACATCGTCTCCTTTTAGTCCTGATGAAGAGGAATACATGCCGGTAACACCGGTATTATCTGTTGCCTTGACTGTTGTTGGGTTCCCTTTCGCATCAGTAAATATAAGAGATTCATTTGAAGGCATCTCAAATGCCCTGTCGACCCGTATCGCAAACAAACCCTCCTTGCTGTCACCAAATGTCACAGGCCCATTCACTGCAGTCAAAGTTGAGATATGGTCAATCGTACGCGAATTTTTATCGCCTGAAAAAATATATTTTGCATCCTCCGTGAGCAGGACATTTCCCTTATTATCCTCCCATTTGGTTAACACTTCCAGGATACCTTTGCTGCCACCTTCAGCCCTGATTATTTTCTGATGCACAATATGTCCGTAGAGGTCCTTCTTGTCAGCAGGTATCGCATAGGAATTATTCCAGAAATCCAGCCCGTTAATATCACCATAGTTAAACCAAATTCCAATATGGTGGGGATGATCAATGCGTTCGCCTTTACGAGGTTCGATTGGGTATCCCCTGGTAATTATATTTCCGTCAGGAGCTATCACCGGGAACAAAAAAGGCTTTTCAATGTTTCCCGGATAGCGATACGAAGTAAAAAGTGTGTTGCCAATTATGACATCTACTTTTTGTTGATCATCTATTCTCACCAACTTAACATAATCGTCTTTCTTAATTTGTGCATCCGTAACCAGGCAGTTACAAAACAGGAATGATATTCCAAATAAGACCAGCGCCGGAAAATAATACCTTTTTCTTGAATTAATTTTTTCTTTCATGATCTGAGAAATTATTTCTGTCCCCCGGGAATTCATGCCCAAAAATGTTATAAGTAAAAATAAGATAATTCGCACTAACGAAAACTAAAAATAGTATACATTTTTCACAATTACGAATCTTTGAGTTTCCTGACACTGACAGAAAATGCTTTTGCCGGATTCTTTATAAGAAGCTGATCTATTTCCTTCCGTGAGAAGTTGTTTTCATACAACAAAGGAATGAGATTCTCAAACAAAACAGTATATCCCCTGAATGTCCCTCCATCGGGTTCTCCGGGGTGATACCAGCCCGCATCATGTGATAATAACACCTTATCAAGAATGCCATTTTCCTTCATGGTCTTTAAGCTATTAACATATTCCTTAAGGTTATCTTCACCTATACCATCAAGGCTTATCCATGCTCCCATCCTTGCAGCCTTTACATATTGAGCATGATCTTTTTCATTCTGGGCATGTACCCATATGAAAGCTTCAGGTGACACGCCTTCATCAATCAGAATGGATATCTCCTCAAAAGCCAGTATGGCAGGGCCTGTGTGCGAAGCTATTGTAAGGCCCGTTGCCAGATGAGTGATTGCAGCAGCCTTTACCAGTTTTTTATGCAACTCTGACAATGAATCACCTCCTACCCCTATCTTAATGAAGCCAGGTCTTATACCCGTATTATTTATTCCTTCAACAGATTCCCTGATCCACCTGTTTGCCAGATCCTCTGCAGTTTCAGTATAAGCGAAACCAGGCAGATACTTATTATTGCCGGCGCCATAATAACCGGTGTTTGTGAGGATATTCAACCCGGATGAATCAGAAAGTTGTCTCAGTAAAAGCGGATCCCTTCCAAGGTAGGCTGGGGTACATTCAATAAGTGTATTACATCCAAGGTCCTTCAGCCTCTTCAGGTAAGGCAATACCTTCCTGATTACCTCCGCCCTGTTCCATCGTTCCTCATTTATAGAATCAGCACCAATAAAATCCACCAGAATATGCTCATGAGTAAGTGTAATACCCATCTTATTCGCCTGAATCTGACCCTTTACAGTCAATATTTTCCCACTGTCAATTGTCTTGCATCCATGGAGAAGCAATAAAGCAAATACGACAACAATGAAACCCTTTATCTTCATAATAGACAGATTTTATATCTCTGGATGTATGTTAATCATGAACCACTGACAGAAATATTCTGAAGTGTTATTACTTTTGCTTAATTATTTGCTTGTAATGCTTATTCAAACCATTGATACAATATAAAATAAAATAACAAATTATCCAAGAGCTGAAAAATAGAGCAGTATCTTAAAAACAAAGGATAATGGTAAGGTTGAATGTTTAACCTGATAATTCAAAAAATAAAATCATAAAAATTAATTATTTTGGGGATTCAAATTCAGGTGCCTGTAATGAACTGAGTTTTGCAAAATAACTTGCAGGCCTTTAAATATAATTTACATGAAAAGGATCCTGGTCGACATGGATGGAGTCCTGGCAGATGTTTATCGCAGGTTTTTCGAATTACATAAGGAGGAAACCGGTGAAAAATTATCTCATAATGATATAATTGGTTTGAAAGAGGCGGAAGCATTTCCCCGCCTGCTAAACTGGGTATGCAGACCCGGATTTTTCAGGACTATGCCTGTTATGACCGGCAGTCAGCAGGTTCTGAAAAGACTAAACGATAAATATGAGATTATTGTAACCTCTATGGCCACTGAGTTCCCTGTTAGTCTTACAGATAAACAGCTCTGGTTGTGTGATCATTTCCCATTCATAAGTTGGAGGCAGGTAGTTTTTTGTGGAAGGAAAGAACTTATTAAAGGAGATTTGATGATTGATGATCATTTTAAGAACCTTGATTTTTTCGAAGGGGAGACTCTCCTGTTTTCTCAGCCACATAATATTAATATTACTGAAACAAAACACAAAAGAGTTGATTCGTGGAGTGATATTGAAAAGGTCCTTCTCTGAAAATATTCCCGGGTTTATACCAGACAACAGGAAGATAAAATATTAATTATCGAAATTCAGCCTTTTAAAACTTGCCAGGCTGAGCGCCTTTTTCCTGTATCTTTTTTTGTCAGACTTATTCCCGTTCATGCCACTGATCCTGCTAAGACCAAAATAGGCATATGCTTTATAGTCATTGCCAAATTCCCCGTATGGCTGCAGCTCATTAATCGCCTCATGATAAGACATTCCCGCCTTATAGGTATTTTTATAAATTTTCTCCTGTATAATACCATTGAAAACATTGAACAGAGCCCTGAAATACCTGTTCATACTATCATTGGCGCATCGGTCAAGAATCTTTTCTGCCTCAGAATACCTCTTCATGAACAAAAGATTTTTTATATATTCTGTCTGAAAGAGGAGGTTATCAGGATACATTTCATATAGCCTCCTGTTGTATACCAGGGCATTCTCAAAGTCATTTTCATAACTAATATATATATACGCAAGATAGGAATATGAGTCTGCCTTAAGGAAGATTGAATTTGTCCCTGAGGTCTGTAAATCCTTAAGGCCCCTCATCTTATTACCCCTTGGAAACAGGATAGCGAGTGACTTATAAACAGGATGAGCATCAGGGTATTCTTCACGGTAATAATTATAGAGCCCGGTAAAAAAATAGAAATCGCTGTACTTCGATGTAAAATTAAAGCTTCGACGTATATTGTGGTAAGTTCCTCCGGCAAGTGAAATTACACTCATACTTAGTCCGTTATCCGCATAATACATTAACAGCATGCCCCTGGCACACAGGTCAGCCAGCAGATACTCAGGATTTTCACTGTAATTACTGTTCTTTTCAGAGATATCAATACAATTATGCATATCATCCACGAAAGAGGACGATTCCGGAGAGTCAGGTACAAGCGGATAAACTTCCCAGTAAGTCATCAAGCCTTTAAAAAGATCGGGTATTGGATTATCCGGATAATCACTTCTTATCTTGTTATATATCTCACCAGCTTTGTCAAAATTGAGATTATAAATATAATCCATTCCTCTTCTTATGAGGCTAATTTCAGCTGTATCACTTAGTATTTGTGCATGCAAGCTTTGAAAACACGGAGAAATAATAAATATCAGATAGCATATACCTCTCTTTATCTTCATAGAATATTTAATGTAATCTGATTAATAATATTATCCTCCAGAGATAACAACATTGAATATTAAATTTTAAAAATGTGAAATAAGCGATCCAAGATAATTTATTTCGTGGCTTTAAGCAAAAATTTCATCTTTTTGCTTTTATCCTGGAACATAATTCCCCAGATGATCAAAATATATTTCGTTCTCGTTATTATATAAATGACATTGATTTTTCCCGTTATTATTGGTTAAATTATAAATAAAGGTAAAAAATAATATCTTTGAGTTGATCATTATACCACCTGTATAATGATCAGGGAATATTTAACGGATTGCCATTAATAATCATTAAAACATACTAATTCTTAATCAAAAAAAACTACTGATGGAAAACCAAAACAAACCTGCAACCAAACGGTTGTACTCACTCGACGCACTACGCGGATTTGACATGTTCTGGATAATGGGAGGAGAAGGAATCTTTGTAGGCCTTGCTTCCCTTACCGGCTGGCCTGTCTTTAAATTATGGGCTGAACAACTTGAACATGTTCCCTGGAATGGCTTTCATTTCTATGATATGATATTCCCACTCTTTTTGTTTATCGCCGGTATTTCTTTCCCTTTTTCCCTCGCAAAACGCATCGCAAACAATCATAGTCGCAGTTCAATATATAAACATGTAATTTCCCGTGGATTAATACTCGTTCTGTTAGGTATAATATATAATAATGGAGTTCGCTTTGACCTTGGCAACCTGCGTTACGGCAGTGTACTGGGAAGAATTGGTCTCGCCTGGATGTTTGGAGCTCTTATTTTTATGAATACTAAATTAAACTGGCGAATTGTCTGGTTTGCTGTTCTTCTTCTTGGTTACTGGATGCTGCTGGTCCTTTTCCCGGCACATGATCTTGGCTCTACTGATATATTTTCAAGGGAGGGTAACCTGACCAGTTATATTGACCGTATTTTAATGCCCGGAAGATTATACCTGGGCAATCATGATCCTGAAGGGCTATTCAGTACTATCCCTGCCATAGGCACAGCATTGCTTGGAATGTTCACAGGCGAATTCATGTTATCAAAATACCTTAATGATAAACCGCTAAAGAAAGTACTATATCTTGTTCTGGCGGCTGTTGCCCTGATAATAATCGGTAGAATCTGGAACCTTGCATTCCCAATCAATAAAAATCTCTGGACCAGCTCTTTTGTGTGCTTTGTTGGCGGAATAAGTTTGTTACTCTTTGCAATTTTCTATCTTATTATTGATGTTTGGGAATACAAAAAGTGGGCATTTTTCTTTGTCGTTATTGGTATGAATCCTATAACTATTTACCTTACAGAGAGAATTATAAACTTCAGGGCTGCAAACAAGTTTTTCTTCGGTGGTCTCCAGAATATTATGCCTGAGTCATGGTCGCCATTGATATCCGGAATCGGTATTACAGCAATTGCATGGGTATTTCTTTATTTCCTGTTTAAGAAGAAGATCTTCCTTAAAGTGTGATTTCGTTAATAACCGGTATTAAGCACAGGAGGTGACTATTCACCAAACCTGAAGTAAAGGGTGCCGCTAATAACCTGCCCGGTAAAGATGTTTTTATGTCCCTGCGGACCCTCATCTTCGCTTGTGGAGAACTTGGTTCCTATTGCACTTATGCCATTGAGAAATGAAATATCACCGGAAGGGAAAGGGGGATTAACAAGCCCACTAACTCCTTTCCTTGTTGAATAAATTGCTGCTTTCGGGGTAAAAAGATGAAGGTATATACCCGGGGTACCTGAAATAACTGTTATAGGTGCTTCCCCGGTTTCAATCATAACAGCATAAAAATTTGAATAATATCCCTTAAACTCAGGATAGTCCCATGACTGGCCCGTGATGGTATTATTATACTTCTTATCAAAAATTGCAAATCTTGTGCCTTTAAGCCTGTTTTTCCATACATGATATGGCCCGTCTGCCAAAAGCCTTGCACCCTTAACCATATTCTCAGGATAGGAGAAGGTAATACCTGCAAAGTCAAGTGATCCTGCCGGTGCGTAATCATAATCAAGCTGAAGCCACCCTCCGGGCCATAAGGTCCATCTGGAATGACAGTTATTATCATAAGAAAGCTCAACAACACCCCTGTCCCCTTCCGTATAATACTTTAATCCCATAAAATTACATGCAATGCCGGTAAATTCCGGACCGTTTTTAAAATGGATGCTTTTACCACTATTTTTAACTCCTGCTATTAAACCCGTTGTCCTGTCAAAATTCACACTGGTTTTACCTGAAGTCAGGGTTACCAGGCTATCATTTTCAGTCACAATAACCTTTTCACTACCCTTAGTAATAATCCTTGTTGCAAGATCGGCCGGACTGGAAATATTCCAGGACCAGGTATTAATATTTCTTCCGCTCCTTTCAATTGCACTAATATATAATACATCATAATCTCTCCAGTTATGTGGCAGGTTAAGCTTAATGACTCCACTGTCACCTGGTTCGATGTGGGGTGACCGGATCACCTCTGAATACCTCTCTGTTGTTGTATCAGGAAATGAATTTTTAAACCTGACCAGATTATAATAGAACCTGCAACTATCCAGGTTTGTAAACTGATACCGGTTTATAACAGGAAATATCCCGTTAAAATCTTGTGGCAGTGTTTCATCCCTGAAAACAACGGGCGACCAGATTTCCTTTATTGTATAGAAGCTCCCTTCCTTTTCATGATAAGGTCCAAGTATGCCGTCGGGAGCCCTGTTGCCATATGTGTCAATGGAATCATTCAGATCACGGCGTTCCACCCCTTCATCGGCAAAAACCCACAAGAAACCGCCGGCAGACAGATGTTTTGAGGTCATCAGCTTCCAGTAATCGTCCAGACCGGCACCCAGCCCCCCATCATAAAGTCCATGGAGGAACTCAGTAGGGAAATATATCTCATCCCTGTTATTCAGAACATTTTCAACATAGTTGTATCCCGGGTAATGTTTTGTATTTGTGCCATTTAATACTGACCAGGGTTCAATAACTGTTCTTCCCTGCGGATCATACAGGGCATAATCACCTCTTACATCCTTGTTGAATCCACCCTCATTCCCATTATCCCATATGACTATAGAAGGATGATTTACGTCCCGTATTACCATCTCTTTCACAAGTCTTCTGGCTGTTGGTGTATCATAATAGCTCTGCCATCCGGCCAGTTCATCCAGAACAAACAATCCCATGGAATCACACACATCGAGGAAATAAGCATCAGGAGGATAATGACTCATCCTGACAGCATTCATGTTCATATCTTTCATAAGGCTGACATCTTCCACGGCGAGCTGCCGGCTGCTTGTCCTGCCTGATGAGGGCCAGAATGTGTGCCGGCAAACACCCTTGAACATTATTTTCCTGCCATTGATATAAAATCCATCTCCTGGTCTCTTTTCAATAGTGCGAAATCCGAATTTCTGAGAAATAGTATGAATCGGTTTGTTCCCGTTATAAAGACTTACTGTAACTTTATACAGGTTAGGAAATTCCGGACTCCATTGCAAGGGATTGGTGAATTTTTCACTAATTCTCACTTTTCCTTTAATATCAGGTAAATGTACCGCTATCTCGCTGCCAAAAGGTTTTCCATCTGTAGTATGTAACTGAGCCTTGAGTGTTGTAGCTTTCCCGTTCCCTGATGTGATAACTTCCATACGAAAAGATCCATCTTCCCTGGCATCAATAGCGACATGGTCGATGAACTGATCTGGCACAGCCTCCAGGTAAACAGGTCTGAAGATGCCGCCAAAAACCCAATAATCTGACATTCTTTCTGC
Source organism: uncultured Bacteroidales bacterium (assembly GCA_963843635.1). Classification (GTDB taxonomy): domain Bacteria; phylum Bacteroidota; class Bacteroidia; order Bacteroidales; family VadinHA17; genus LD21. The sequence goes on from CAWJLF010000007.1 coordinate 163,669, forward strand.
CTCGTTGACACTTTCATTTGATGACTCTTTGCTAACTGTAACCTCAAGAAGATTACGTCCACCGAAATTAAGAAGATCCGTTATATCATATTTGAAGCGATAGAAAGCTCCCTGGTGAACGGGACCTGCCAGTTTTCCATTGATCTTAACCTCAGTATCAGTCATGGATCCTTCAAATACAATAAAAACTCTCCCTGAGCTCCATTTTCCCGGAACTGAGAATTCATATTTGTAAATGCCTTTCTCATTAGCCAGGAGGTCAGTTTCACCGTAATGATAGGTACCGTAACCTTGCAGTTCCCAGTTAGAAGGAACATCAATCTTACCCCATCGCCCGCTGTTCCTGCCATTGGTGCAATAGAAATCCCATTGAACCACATTATCCTTGTCTGTGCCCGAGAGATATGCAACCTCAGTTTCCTGGGCATTGACTGATACTATCCCTGTTAATAGCACCAGGAATGTAAGAAGTGATTTCATCTTACCTATTGATTTATTTTCTTTTTCTACTTCCAAAATGTAGTCAATGTTTAGTTGACATTCAAGTTTATTTAAGAAAATTTATGAATAATTATGAGGCTGTCTCAAAAGATGAAATCCAGTAACCGCTGAGTTCGCTAAGAATATACGCGAAGATCGCAAAGTATTAAATGTAAAAATATTGCCTTTGTGTCCTTTGCGGTTAAAGATATCTTTTGAGACAGCCTCATTACTATCCTCCTGTTGAGGAGATTCCTCACTTTGTACAGGATGAAAGTCTCTTTTCACCAGTCGGATCAGGGAGTTGGGGATCCCTCGCTAAAGCTCGGGATGACAGGTCATGCTTTAAAAGGCCTTATAAGGGAGTAGGAGATCCCTCACATTGTTCGGGATGACAGGTCATGCTTTTGGGGGTATAAGGGAAAGATGGGCGGGCAATGCCCGCCCATCTTTCCCCCTCTAATATAAAAGACACTGTCATGCCGAATGAATCGAAATGAGGCATCTCCCCGGAAACACCACTATGTCCATTTCTTGACACTGTCAAGCGAAATGAGGCATCTCCCCGGGAACACTAGTAGGTCCCTTTCCTTCGAGGCCATGCGGAATGAGGAATTTTATAAGTGCAAAAACAAATACAAGCAAGAGATATCTACTGAAAAATTGTAACTTATGACTTCGCAAAGTATATATTAATGGTTTGTTATGTATTTTGTATAAAAATCTGTTTGTAAATATTTTATCTATTATAATATGAAAGATGCTGAAGATTATTACAAGGTTTAAGACTCTTTTTTTTCTATTGGTAATCTCCACACAGGTTTTGTTTTGTCAGAAAACAGGATCAGTCCTGTCATGGCCCCGGATAACCCAGGAAAATAAACCCTGGACCAGGTGGTGGTGGCCGGGCAGTATAGTGGATAAGCAAAACCTGTCGGTTGCACTTGAGGATTACAGCAAAGCAGGACTTGGAGGGGTTGAGCTTACAGTAATATATGGTGTAAAAGGTGAAGAAAAAAAATTCATACCATACCTGTCTCCTGCCTGGATGAAGATATTTGCCTATACACTTAAAGAAGCCGACAGACTGGATCTGGGTGTTGATATGGCAAATTCCTCAAGCTGGCCTTTTGGAGGTCCCTGGGTTACTGATGATGACGCGGCCAGGTATATAGCCTATAAAAAATGGACATTAGAGGAAGGGGAAACCCTTGAACAGTCGGTCACTTATATTCAGGAACCATATATCAGGTTTAATGGCACTGTCAGAAAAGACATATCAGGATTAATTGACCCTGTCGTCAAGAATGACAATCTGCAAGCTTTGGCCATTGATCAGGTCAGGTTTCAGAAAGCAATACCACTACAGAAGTTAATGGCTTATTCTGATAAGGGGCAAATAACTGACCTTACTAACAATGTTGATGACAATGGCAGACTAATATGGAAAGCTCCGCAAGGTCACTGGACGCTATATGGACTGTTCGAGGGCTGGCATGGGAAAATGGTAGAAAGGGCAGGTCCTGGTGGTGAGGGATATGTTATTGATCATTTTTCAGGCAGAGCCGTATCACATTATCTCGATCACTTCAGTGATGCTTTTACTGGATATGATATCAGTAAGCTCAGGGGCTTTTTCAATGATTCATATGAGGTTGACGATGCTACTGGTCAGTCAGACTGGACCAATGATTTCCTGGATGAATTCAGATCAAGAAGGGGGTATGACCTGTGTGATTATCTGCCGGCCCTTTTCCAGAAGGACATTCCTGGAAAAAATGCCAGGATACTCAGTGACTACCGTCAGACCATATCCGATCTTATCCTTGACCGGTTCACCCTGCAATGGACTGACTGGGCTCATTCACAGGGAAAGATAACCCGTAACCAGGCACATGGCTCCCCAGGAAATATTCTTGATCTGTACGGGGCATCCGATATTCCGGAAACAGAAGGCACTGATATTATAAGATTAAAACTCGCGATATCAGCTGCCAATGTCAATGGGAAAAGATATGTCTCAGCGGAAACAGGTACATGGCTGGGAGAACATTTCTCATCAACACTCTCCGAATTAAAAAATGCTGTTGACCAATGTTTTATTGCCGGAGTTAACCATATCTTTTTCCATGGCACATGTTATTCACCTGCTAATGAACCATGGCCCGGATTTCTTTTCTATGCATCTGCTGAAATAAATCCGGCTAATACTATATGGACCGATCTTCCTGTGCTTAATAATTATATTGCCAGAGTACAGTCATTCACACAATCCACAAAGCCCTTCAACGATATACTTATGTATTATCCCGTCTTTGATATCTACCCTGTGTATAAAAACAGGATGCTGGAACATTTTGATTCGCCGCACAGGGATTTCGACAGTACTCTCTTTAAAACAGGAGCCCATGAGATGTTATTAAAAGGCTATTGCTTTGATTATATCTCAGATCACCAGCTCACAGGATCAATTACCGCTAATGGAAAGATCCGTACACTGGGTGGAAGTTCCTACAGGGCACTGATTCTTCCGGGATGCAGATTTATTCCACTATCCACTTTTGAAAAAGTGATAAAAATGGCCGCTGAAGGTGCAACAATAATTGTGTATGGCGATCTGCCGGAGGATATAGCAGGATGGGCCAACCTCGATTCGAACCGGACAAGGTTCCAGTCAATTTTAAAACAAATTGTGTTCAGGAATTCAGGAGATATTTCAATTATGGAGGCTAAGATCGGAGCCGGTAGAATAATTAAAGGAAGGGACCTGGCAAACCTTCTTGAATTTGCAGGAATTGCGGCAGAAAATATGGTTGAAACAGGGCTTCAGTTTAACAGGAGACTGACCGATAACGGACATTGCTACTTTATCATTAATAAAACTCAGAGATCTTATAATGGATGGATCCCACTTTCTGTTCATGACCGATCAGTCATAATATTTAACCCGATGGATGGGACCTCTGGTATGGCAGAAGCAAGGATTTCGTCATCCGGGAATCTTGACGTCTATGCCAGGTTGATGCCACAGGAATCAATTATTTTGAAAACAATCAATTCCGGTCTGACAGAGAGAAGAATTGAATATTTTGATCAAGCAGGAACAACAAAAGAAGTTTCAGGAAACTGGATGGTGAATTTCATAACAGGAGGGCCTGCTTTACCAGGACCTATTAATACAGAAAAGCTTGAATCGTGGACAAAGTTCAATCTCCCCGGGGTGAAAGATTTTTCCGGTACAGCTCAATATTCAATTTCATTTAAGAGACCTGCAAAAAAGGCTGATGCCTGGCAACTGGACCTTGGAAAGGTTTGTGAGAGTGCCAGGGTCTATCTTAACGGATTGGAGATAGCCGTTTTAATAGGACCGGTTTATCAGGTAATTATCAAAGATTCTCAACTTGATAGCGAAAACCGGCTTGTAATAAGGGTTACTAATCTGGCAGCTAACCGCATCTCATACCTGGACAGGAACGGTATTCAATGGAAAAGATTCTATAACGTCAACTATCCCGCACATCTGCAAGAAAACAGTATGAACGGATTATTTGATGCATCACACTGGGGGCCACGTGAATCAGGATTAATAGGTCCCGTTACAATAACTCCATTGGTAAGACACCGTATAATAAGCGACTAATACAGACATTATTCACTTTTCGTCTTTAGAGATTCTCCAGTGCCTGATACACCAGTACCCGGAATTTATCCTGTATTTCATAATGAATAAGGGGAGACTGTTGCATAAAAAGAAGACATACAAGGTGTTCTTTCGGATCAGCCCAGTATGTGGTTGCAAAATAACCACCCCATGCAAATGATCCTTCTGTAACACCCAGCTTGGCCTGGCCTTCCTTTGTGGTTATTTCAAAACCCAAACCGAATTTATCTCTCCCAAGGTTAAGATCTCCAATCTGGTTGGATGTCATTAGTTCCACCGTTCTTTTAGCCAGCAACTGTTTCCCATGAAACTCACCGCCATTAAGTAACATCTGCAGGAATATAGCATAATCCTTTATAGTTGAACTTAAACCGGCACCACCGGAAAAATAAGTGCCTTTAATGAGAGGATATCCCACAAAAGAGCCGGGAGCATTGATCAACTTATTATTTTTATCCACAGATGCTACCTTAACAAGTCTGTCAGCTTTGGATTCAGGTATATAAAAATAGGTATCTTTCATACCAAGTGGATCAAATATATGCTCCTTGAAATATTGATCGAGACTTTCTCCTGAAAGTATTTCAACAAGGTAACCAATTACGTCTACATTCAGACCATATGTGAATTTTTCCCCTGGCTGATGGACGAGAGGGAGTTTACCAAGAGCTTTGATCTTGTCACCCAGCACCATTTTATCTGTACCAAATCCACCAGGAATATTTGCTTTTGCATATATAGCCACCATATCGGCAGAACCAATGCCTGCATAATCAATACCTGAAGTATGGGTCAGCAGGTCTCTTATTGTTATTTCACGGTTAGCAGGAACAGTAGTATAAGTCGTATCTTTCGCATTGAACTGATCAAGAACAGTGGGATGTGCGAACTCGGGGATATATTTTGAGATAGGGTCATCAAGTAAAAATTTGCCTTCCTCGAACAGCATCATTACTGCTACACTTGTTATGGCTTTAGTCTGCGATGCAATTCGAAAGATATCATCATTTTTAAGGGGTTTCTTCGATTCGATATCGCTATAACCGAAAGATTTATCATAAACAACATTTCCACTGCGGACGATAAATCCTGTTGCACCTGCAATCCAGCCACTATCGATAGCCTGACTCAGCATTCCGTCAATACGGTCAAGTCTTTCTGAAGAAATGTTTACTGCTTCAGGTGATGTCTGGATAAATTCAGGTGTACGGGAACATGATGCGGTAAAGATTAAAATAAGGAACAATACCTTAAAAAAATCAGATTTTTTCATAACGATCAAGATTAATATTAATTTGGTACATAAAATTAGGAATATTTTTTATGATACTATGGTCATCTGCCAGGATAAGCCATTTTACCCGGATATTGACGTCCTCCCCTGTGATCTCCCCTGCCTGGTCCGCGATAAACAGGCACATTGTTGCTTTGTTCCAGTTTAGCTTCCTTCGTCTTCTTTTTTTTCGGCTCAATAGATTTCGCAAGCTTATAGACCTCCGACCCGGCGAGAAGGAAACATCCAACTGCCAGATCTTCTATACCGGAGTCTTTATCATATTCAACGGGCTGGCCATCACCGGGACCATTACCGGGTCCCTGGACATATCCTATAAAACCATCCGGATGTAGTGATTCAGTTACCAGTGCGTCCCATGCCCTGGTAACAATAGGAAGATAATCTTTCTTATTCAACTCACCATTGTTAATAGCCCAGGCTATGCCATAAACAAAAAGTGCTGTACCCGTCTCTTCTTTTCCTCCAAAATGGGAAGGATCCTTGAGACTCACATTCCAGAATCCGTCACTCCTCTGGAGAGGAACCAGGGCTTCTATCATCTCCTTAAGAGTCTTCATATATGACTTTTTATAGGAATTGTTCTTTGATATATATTCCATTGATTTAACAAGTGCTGCCACTACATACCCGTTACCCCTCGACCAGTAACAATTCTCACCATCTGGTTCCCTGTATGGGGCCCGAAATGAAGTATCGCGCCACCAAAGATGATCATCTTCATTGTACAGGCCACTACCACCCAGTTTGCTTTTTGTGAATTCATACATTTCATCCATCCTTTCGAAGTAGTGTTCTTTCATATAAACTTTCCCCAATCCGGCGAATACCGGCATTGCCATCTGAATTTCATCTGTAGTTTTCCAGTCATCTGTCTCATCGCTTAAGAGCATTGTGTCTATACAGGACCTTATGTTATTTATCCGCTCCTCTTTGTACCTGTCGAGCAAATAAAGATCAATATATGTTTGTCCCCAACTTTGATCCGCAGCATTCCTGGTCTCAGCTCCTCCAGGCAGGTCCCACTTATTTGCATTCCCGCTTGAAATCAGACGAGCCAGGCTAGCCGAATCGTCGCTTATCGAGTAAAAAGCCATTAATCCTTCATAGTAAATTGAATGTTTTCCCGTATTTGAAAACCCTGATGTATCAATAACCATATCTTCTCCGGGTTGTTTATTCAGATAATAAGTATTTGCCAGTTTAAGTGCATCAAGTGTTGATTCACTTGAAATTTCCTGTGCTGTTAGAAGTGAACCTGCATTTATCAGTATAAATAGAATGATGCTGAGAGTGATACTGTTTTGTTTTCCCATTTTTAAAAAGTCAAGATTATTATATTTATTTCTTATTTGTATATCCTATCAGTAAGTCCGTCAGGTTCTCTGCAGCCTTGTAGTTATCGAAGGTAACCGGAAGCCTCCTGTGACCAATATATTCATTATAGATCCAGGGATCTCCCACAGCAAAAACGTAACCTTTCCCGAATTTGTTTTCCGCCATAAGCACTTTCCCTTTTTCAACAAGCAGGGGACTGGCATTACCTGAAAGTGCGATATCAGATATCTCTTTCATATAAATTTTCCTTACCCCATTAAAAATAGCAATTGCCGGTAATTTTTCAGTTGCACCCATGTCAAAATCATCTCCGGCAACCCTGTGTAAAGTAACATGGTTAAAGGTTATTCCAAACACTTTCATTAACATGTTCAAATGAGAGAATTCACAGTTAGGAGCATCGTTAGACATAACCACCAGTACTCCCCCATCCTTTACCCATTGACTGATAATTCTCACATCCTCTTTCGTAATGTAGTTTGGGGCCGGGTTTTCTGTTGTTGTATCAGGATCCACTATAATATATATACCCAGTTTGCTGAGTATCTCCGGATCTGGTTTTCCTACAGAAATAATTTCTGCCCCACGCGACTTAAAAATCTTACCCCATTCGGAAAAGCCAGACATCGCTGTATCAGTCCACAAATAATGAAAAGGCTTTCCGGTTTTGGCATCCGTTTCATGATTGAACCATGTATCCAGTCCGGATATACATTGTGCAGAGGAGTTTTGCATCGCCAGGCCCGAGAACAAAAATAAAATTACAATTAAACCTGACCTGACAAAGTTGAGTCTTTTCATTTTAATAGCGGTTTTATGATCTCAAAAATATAAAACATTGGCCATGAAAAATATATATTGTCAAACATATTCATAACAGATGTGGTATATTTATCATTGTAAGCAGGTTGAAACTTTGTATTTCAAAGCTTAAAGTTTGAAAATTATTAAGGCCATAAGCGATTAATTGAATCTTTATTATCTTTGAACATATCACTTTATGAATGAACTGATTTGTACCAGGTCTGTTACTCTATAAGATAACCTAAAACTGTTAAAATTATGCCATCATGAAAAATCTGATCCTTCTCTTGGTAATTTCGGGATGCTTCTATATGATATCCTGTAAAAAAGACAGTCAATCTGAAAATTTCAAATTGTTAACCGATCCTGTCTGGACCAGCGACAGTCTTCTCGTTAATGGTGTTGATGCCAGTGGTTCAGGCGGACTACTTGAGAATTTCAAAGGAGATGCGAAATTCAATACAGATTATACCGGTACCTTCGGGGATTATACAGGAACATGGAGATTTGCACTTAACGAAACCCAGATAGTAATAACCACAGACTCACTTCCTCTTCCACTTACAACCCAGATTGTGGAATTGACAACAGCATCATTAAAAATTAAAACATCTTTTCCGGTAATCCAGGGAATACCTCTCAATATCAGGATGACCTTTAAAGCAAAATAATGAGATATTATCCTGTTGTTGCGGTAATAATTCTGAACTCCTATCTTTAATATTTTATCAGCCCAGGTTATTGTAGAGGGTAAAGTATTCGATAATAATTCAAAAGAATCGCTGACGGGTGTCTATGTCACATACAAAAGTCATGTTGTATTAACTGATCAGCAGGGTCATTTCATTATCAAAACTGAGAGCAATAAAGCAGATATTACTTTCAGATTTATTGGTTACAAGTCTGTTACAAAGACGGTTACAGGACAAAAAGGAGATACCCTGATCATGAATACAGCTCTTGACATGGACCTTCAGGAGATTGGTCAGATTGTTGTAAGCGCTAACAGGACAGAGCAGAAGGTTGCTGAGCTAACTGTTTCAATGGATGTTCTCAGGCCAACGGATTTTCTGAATAACCATATCACTGATGCAGAGGAACTGATCAATAATACACCGGGCATCGAGATATTGGATGGGCAGGCCTCAATCAGGGGAGGCAGCGGTTTTAGTTATGGGGTTGGGAGCCGGGTACTGGTGTTAATTGATGGACTTCCGGTAATATCTCCTGACGCAGGTAATATTAAATGGCAATTTCTGCCCCTGGAGAACATATCCCAGATTGAAATAATAAAAGGAGCATCGTCAGTACTATATGGATCATCTGCTCTTAACGGAGTTATAAATTTCCGTACCGCAGACGCATCGAATATTCCGGAAACAAAATTCTTTGCTGAAACAGGGATATATGGCAGACCTGCAAACAGAAACTGGATATGGACCCAATCACCATTGATTTTTTCTGACATTTCCTTCTCGCACCTCAGGAAATCAGGCATGACTGACATAGGTCTTGGTGTTAATATCCTTTCCAATGAAGGTTACCGGAAATATAATAATGAAAACCTGGGAAGAATAAGCCTCAGACTTAAGCATCGAAGCAAAGCAGTAAAAGGCTTGGTTTACGGGTTGAACATAAACGGGGGATATACCGCAAAAAGGGATTTCATTTTATGGGAAAATGCCACAAGCGGGGCACTGATACAAGATACATCAACTGTCTCACTTCTGCATGGCAGCTTCGTGGCAGTAGATCCCTACATAATATTTGATAATAAAGGGAGATTCAAACACGACCTTCGCATACGTTTCCAGTCATCATCTAACAGATTCCCTGTCCGGAATGATAAGAATTCGAATGCCATTTCTCTTTATGCTGAATATCAGCAGAACATCAATATTACAAGTATGATAACAATGGTGTCAGGGTTGTCTGAGACATATAATAAAATCTACTCAAAATTTTATGGCGATCATAACGAACTGAATATTGCCGGTTTTAGCCAACTCGAAGCAATTCCGGTTCCAAGATTAAAGATTGTTGCAGGGGTAAGACTTGAACAGAATTATCTCGATAATGAACATGACAAAATAGTGCCCGTTTTCAGGACAGGAATCAACTGGCAGGCAGCTGAGTTTACATTTTTAAGAGGATCTTTCGGCCAGGGCTACAGGTATCCGTCAATAGCTGAGAAATTTGCCTCAACAACCCTGGGGTCAATAAAAATCTTCCCTAATCAGTCTGTAACCGCTGAAACAGGATGGAATTCCGAGATTGGCATTAAACAAGGCATCCTCCTGGGAAAAATATCTGGACAGGCAGATCTCTCTGTGTTCCTGTCTCAAAATAAGGACCTCATTGAGTTTCTCTTTGGCTCCTATCCCGACCCGGTTTCGGGTATTTATGATTTCGGGTTCCAGGCTGCAAATATTGAGCAATCGAGAGTGTACGGTTATGAGCTGGAGTTCAGCCTGAAACGGGCAACCGGAAATATCAATACAACACTAAGTGGCGGATATACCTATATGTACCCGGTCCAGTATAATCAGACAACACATAAAAACACAGGTATTTTCCTGAAATACAGGAGAAAGCATTCATTGAAGCTGAGCCTTAACTCTTCCTTTAAGAAGATGGAAGCAGGGTTGAACCTCTATTTCAAATCAAAAATACTGAATATCGATGATGTCTTTCTGAATGAACTTACACGAGAGAGTATCCTCCCGGGATTTTATGATTACTGGACTCATGATAATAAAGCTTATGCAGTACTCGATGGTAATTTGGGTTACCAGATCAGCAAATTATTCAATCTCTCCCTTGCGGTGAAAAATATTACAAATACGATCTACATGGGCCGGCCAGGGGATATACAAGCTCAGAGAAATTACAGTCTGCGCCTGTCAGGTTCATTTTAAATACCCTTCCTGAGTATTTGGTATCCGGATTTGGAATATTCTTAATATTGAACTAGATTTCAATATTAAAAATATTTAATATCATGAAGCCTCTCACAAGAAACATTATCGTTGTTATATTTTTGATCACAATCGGATCACTCAATTATTCGTGCAAGAAGAATGTAACAGGCAGTGTAACAGTTCCCGACTTTGCCACCCTGTCCTCACTGTTCAAATCACCTCCTGCTAAATATACAACATCACCGTTCTTTGTTTGGAATGCAGAGATCACTCCTGAGGAGATTGACAGGTTTCTTACCGATTTTAAAAATGCAGGATCATCACAGGTATTTATTCATCCCCGTCCCGGTCTGATCAATGAATATCTTTCTGATGACTGGTTCAGGCTTTTTCAGCATGCAGTCGAGAAAGGGAAAGAGCTCGGAATGAGAATCTGGATATATGATGAAAACTCCTATCCAAGTGGTTTCGCAGGAGGACACGTCCCGGCCGAAATGCCTGAGTCTTATAATCAGGGAGAAGGTCTTATGATGACTAAATGTGATATTCTGCCAGACACCTGTGAGAAATATTTTCTATGTCTGAAAGAAGTCAACGGATCATATACAGATATAACCAATTCATTACCTGAAGAGAAAGGGAAAGAAGGAAAGTATCTGCTTTTCTCAAAAACATACAACAGAAAAAGTGACTGGTATGGTGGATATTCATATGTTGACCTGTTATATCCGGGTGTAACAGAAAAATTCATTGAAACCACTATGAAGGGTTATGAGAAATTTCTCGGACCGGATCTTGGAACGACAATACCGGGCACTTTTACCGATGAACCCCAGATAAATTCGCCAGGAGGGATAAGATGGACCCCTGATCTGTTTGATGTTTTCCAGAAACAATGGCAATATGATCTAAGGAGGCAATTGCCATCGCTATATGAAGAGGTGGGCGACTGGAAAAAAGTGAGGCATAACTATACAGAGACACTACTTCAGCTTTTTGTTGACAGATGGGCTAAACCATGGTTTACATATTGTGAAGAAAAAGGATTGATTTTCACTGGCCATTACTGGGAACATGAATGGCCTAATATGAGACCGGGAGGAGACAATATGGCTATGTATGCCTGGCATCAGATGCCGGCTATTGATATGCTCTTTAACCAGTGGGATGATTCCACTACAGGAGCACAGTTTGGAAATGTACGATCCGTAAAAGAACTGGCCAGCGCTGCAAACCAGACTGGAAGAGAGAGAAAGTTAAGTGAGACCTATGGGGGATCAGGCTGGGATCTCACATTTACTGACATGAAACGAAACGGAGACTGGGAATATGCATTAGGCGTAAATTTTATGAATCAGCACCTCACATATTTTACGCTCGCCGGTGCCAGGAAATATGATTACCCTCCTTCATTTGACTATCACGAACCCTGGTGGAAAGACTACAGGTATATAAATGACCATTATGCAAGACTGTCACTGGCATTATCTTCCGGCCGACAAGTAAATAATATCCTGGTACTGGAACCAACAACATCCTCATGGCTTTACGATTCCTATGTTACGAGGGATATAAGAAGCAGGGAAATTGGCCAGTCATTCCAGTCATTTGTCACTGCTCTTGAAAAGAACCAGGTAGAATACGATCTGGGATCAGAGAATATTATCAGAGACCTTGGCAGTGTATCCGGCCACAGGTTTATTATCGGTGAGGGCAGTTATTCAACAGTTGTTATACCTCCGATGATGGAGAACCTGAATATGGCTACCTTCAGCCTATTAAAGAAATTTGTTTCTAATGGCGGGAAAATAATATCTTTCTCAATACCGACACTGGTTGATGGCACAGTAAATAAAGAACTAACAGAAATCTTTAGTAAAGAATCCGTAACCGTGATCAATTCAGTGTACCTGACCCCCGATATTATAAGCGGGAATTTTACAAATGATAATTTGTCATTTGACATTAATCAGGGGGGGGCACTTTATCACCATCGCAGGAAACTGGCTGACGGAGAGCTTATCTTCCTTGTCAATTCTGACCTTGAGAAGGATGTGAACGGTTCAATTACTTCCACTGGTAAGGATGCTGTTGAGATGAATACTTTCACAGGTGAAATTTCAGGTTATCCCAATACCATTACCGGAAAAAATATTACTGTTCAGTTTTCACTTCCCCCTGCAGGAAGCCTGTTGCTTTACATACCTTCAAAGAAAATGGAAAGCCTCCCAGCAACAGAAATGCCAGCCAGTTCAGATACCATACCAGCTATTGCTCCCATGACAGTATCAAGGGACAGCGATAATGTATTAATGATCGACTTCTGTGACCTGAGCCTGGGAAATGATCAATTTAAGGATCTCCACACATATTATGCATCCGATAAAGTATATAAGTATTTCGGGTTTCTAAATGGCAACCCATGGAACACTTCGGTTCAGTATAAAACAAATATCACCGACAGAGATACTTTTGGAATAAATACCGGATTTACGGCTACTTACCACTTCAAATTGGCGGGTAACCCGGATACCAGGGGAATGAAGGCTGTCGTGGAAAGGCCGGGACTATGGACAGTATATATAAATAATAAGGAGGTAAAACCCACAGATGGAAAATGGTGGCTCGACAGGTCATTTGGAGTATTCAACATAGAAAAATATGTGAGACAGGGGGATAACACGCTTGCCATCAAAGCATCCCCAATGAGTATTAATGCTGAAATCGAACCTGTTTATATCCTGGGAGACTTTTCAGTCCGGCCAATATCCAGGGGATGGGTAATGGAACCGTCTGAACATCAATATAGAAAAGGTAGCTGGCAGAATCAGGGATTGCCGTTTTATTCATGGGGAATGAATTACAGTAAAAAATTCAACATTGATGATGTCAGTGGCAGGTATCAGGTCAACCTTGATAACTGGAACGGGACTGTGGCAGAAGTGACCGTAAATGGACAGCATGCCACTGTGATCGCTTTCCCTCCCTATGTAAGCGACATCACAGGTTTAATAACAAAAGGACAGAACACAATAAATGTCAGGGTTATAGGCAGTCTGAGAAACCTGCTCGGACCTCATCACAATAATCCGGGTCCGGGCTTTGTATCCCCCTGGGTATGGCGGAATGTCAGAAGCTATCCGGCCGGCAAAGATTACAGTATGATTGACTATGGTCTGTTTGATGATTTTACTCTTATTAACAAGAAATAACATTAAAAAGTAAAATGATGTTGTCACTCTAAAACCTGATGCCTGATGCCTGATAATCAACAATTGAGATTTTCGAACAACATACATTAACACCATATAATGAACTTACTATCAATATCGTATTTTGGAATTGTTGCATAAATGAAATATTTTTTTACATTTGAAGGTTTATTAAAAGATAACCCTGACTAAAATTGATATAATTAACTATTATTAAACTGAACCAGCAGGTATCGTTCAGTTACGATACCCTAAGGCGACTTAACCTTAAATCAAAACTCATGAGAAAACTTTTAACTATTGTTACTGCTTTGCTCCTATCAGGTGCTATGTTTGCGGGTGGGCTGGTTACAAACAACAACCAGAGTGCCCTGTTTACCAGGCTCCAGAACCGTAATGCTTCAACCGCAATTGATGCAGTATTCTACAATCCTGCCGGTGTTACAAAGCTTGGAGATGGTTTTTTCGCTTCGATCAACAATCAGTCAATTTACCAGACACAGACTGTTATTAACGATTATTCCTTTATTTCAGGTGCACCGAAAGAATATATTGGTAACGTAAGTGCTCCTCTTTTCCCCGGTGTATATGTGGCTTATAACACAGGAAAATTATCCTTATCAGCAGGCTTTAATCCAGTCGGCGGCGGCGGCGGTGCCAAGTACGACAAGGGATTGCCATCATTTGAATCAAGTATAGCAGATATTGTACCTCTGTTAAACAGTCAGTTAATACCAACCTCTCAGTATTCAGCGGATATTTACTTTAAAGGTACTTCTGTTTATTTTGGCTACCAGTTCAATGTTGGTTACAAGATCAACGACATGATATCAGTGGCTGCCGGGATACGTCTCGTATCCGCCAAAAACACATATAACGGGTACCTGAAAAATATAAGCATCAATCCCACTTATCCTGCATTCGGTGCAGCCTATACAGGAGGTATGGTGCCTGCCAGTCAATTTTTTACTGATGGACAGACTTACCTTACTGGTGTTTCTGATCAGCTAGCAGGAACTGCATCCAGCTTACAACCGATAGTTGGGGCAGGTTATGGTGGAGTCCTTCTCTCAGATGGAGCCTCCGTTGGTTTAACACCAGTTCAGATTGCGACGTTACAAGGCACAATTTCTGCTTTAGGTGGTGACCCAACCAATTTGACAATAGAACAATCCCAGACCTTTTTCTCAGGCGCTTCTGCTACTTATGAAGGTAATGCAACTGCAATGGGAATGTATGCTGCATCTACTAAGGACATAAGTGTTGATGCAGAAGAGAGCGGCACTGGCTATACCCCTATTATTAGCGTTAATATAGCTCCTTCCGATAACCTGAATATTGCTGTCAAGTATGAATTCCAGACAAAACTGGATCTTACAACCAAAGTTAAAAATAACATGGGTGGTGGGATCTTTATAGATGGTGAAAAAATACCTGCTGACATGCCTGCATGGTTATCAGTTGGTGTTGAATACAAGCCTCTTGACAAACTCATGCTTACAGGTAGCTTTAATACATATTTCGATAAGAATGTAGACTATGACGGTAGTAAAACTGAGAATATTGAGGAAATTGATAAGAATTTCCTGGAATACGGACTGGGTGCAGAGTACGGATTAAGCGATAAGCTTAGAGTAAGTGGAGGATGGGTACATACTACAACAGGAGTAGCAATTGCCTACAACAGTGATATGAGGTACAGTGCCAACACCAATTCAATCGGTGCAGGATTCGGTTACAGAATCACTGATATGATAGACCTTAATATTGGTGGACAGTATACATTCTATGCTGACGCTAAGAGAGACTTTATGGATCTCGCTCCTTATACCGAAACCTATAAGAAGAAAACATGGATCGTCGCTGTCGGACTTGATTTCACTTTCGGTAAATAGTAAAAAACAGAGGTTATTTGTTAATATATTAGAGGCTGACCCTTCAGGATCAGCCTCTTTTTTTCAGTGTATCCGTCGGTTTTATATTATGCCACCTATTGAATTGATGCCACTATCGTGGGGGTCCTTCACTACACTGCGTTTCGTCCAGGATGACAGGACCATTGAATGGGGAGGTGGAATGAGGCGGGGCGTTTTGTTCCAGCGTTATTTCCTGAATGATAATGTTCTTCAAAACGCCCCGCCTCATTCCACATTGAACTCCAAAGGACCTGTCATCCTGAGCAACAGCGAAGGATCCCCACGGATACATGCAGAAATGTTTATCAAAAATCAGTTTTTATACAATTAACCTAACAAATGGTAAAATTTATCATTTTAATGTGGCAATATGATTCTTCCATTCTGGTACAGGTCATCCCAGCTAATGTTGAAAGAGTTGATCAGTGATATCTTTTTTGCCCTGATGTACCCCTTGATCTGTTTTTCCCTTGCTATAGCCTTTTCAATATTATCGAATACTTCAAAATAAACAAGTTTATTTACATTGTACTTTTTTGTAAATCCTTCCAGTTTTTTTTGTTTATGCTCCTGATATCGTCTTTCCAGATCATTTGTGACTCCGGTATATAAAACTGTATGATGAGCATTGGTCAGAATATAAACATAATAGATGTGGATATTCATAAATATTTAAGCAGCTAAGACAGTTCAATAGTTATAAAATTAATGTATTATGATGATAATAAAAAATAAGGAGGAGGAACAAGAAAAACCGACGAAATTACCATACTGCCACTATCGTGGGGGTCCTTCACTACACTGCGTTTCGTTCAGGATGACAGGACCATTGAATGGGGAGGTGGAATGAGGCGGGGCGTTTTGTTCCAGCGTTGTTTCCTGAATGATAATGTTCTTCAAAACGCCCCGCCTCATTCCACATTGAACTCCAAAGGACCTGTCATCCTGAGCAACAGCGAAGGATCCCCACGGATACATGCAGAAATGTTTATCAAAAATCAGTTTTTATACAATTAACCTAACAAATGGTAAAATTTATCATTTTAATGTGGCAATATGATTCTTCCATTCTGGTACAGGTCATCCCAGCTAATGTTGAAAGAGTTGATCAGTGATATCTTTTTTGCCCTGATGTACCCCTTGATCTGTTTTTCCCTTGCTATAGCCTTTTCAATATTATCGAATACTTCAAAATAAACAAGTTTATTTACATTGTACTTTTTTGTAAATCCTTCCAGTTTTTTTTGTTTATGCTCCTGATATCGTCTTTCCAGATCATTTGTGACTCCGGTATATAAAACTGTATGATGAGCATTGGTCAGAATATAAACATAATAGATGTGGATATTCATAAATATTTAAGCAGCTAAGACAGTTCAATAGTTATAAAATTAATGTATTATGATGATAATAAAAAATTAGGAGGAGGAACACAGAAAAACCGACGAAATTACCATACTGCCACTATCGTGGGGGTCCTTCACTACACTGCGTTTCGTTCAGGATGACAGGACCATTGAATGGGGAGGTGGAATGAGGCGGGGCGTTTTGTTCCAGCGTTGTTTCCTGAATGATAATGTTCTTCAAAACGCCCCGCCTCATTCCACATTGAACTCCAAAGGGCCTGTCATCCTGAACAAAGTGAGGGATCTCCTACTACCTTATCAGACCAGTGAAAAAGACTTGTCAATCCCGAACGAAGTGAGGAATCACCTTTCTAAAACTTTATCCCGCGGGAACTCAGGTTCCGGATATAAAGCTCCCGCTGAGGGAAATTGGATGAAGCGAGTCTTTTATAATAATCCTGCGCCTGTGCGGTATATCCTTTTCTTATTAGAAGTGAAATAAGATCCGAATAGAGTGATCCGCTTATGCCATTTCCTGAAGAATCGGTACTGTCGATAATATTCTTATACAAGCCAATCGCAGTGTCAATCTCACCTTTATCAACTTTTAATACAGCTTCATCGATCTGGCCGTTTAAATCATTATCAAGCAGCACGCCATAAAAAGTGAAACAATTATCATTACAATCCTCAATAATATTGATCCATTCCGTACCTGGTTCGAGGGGAGGAAAAGTAAGACTAAAATCAAGCTTCTCCCCTACCTTCTTAAATTCATACGAATCAGGACACTGTGGTATACCTGATGCTTTTATCAGTTTAATTCTGGTACCATTCGGATATATTATATAAATATTCCTGTCAGCACAGAATGCTCCCCCGGAACTTCTCCTGTTTTCAACTGAAAGATAAATCACCGTGTTATCAGGTGTTGCTACTATCTTTAATATATTGAGTGTTTCATGACTTTTCAATCCTGCATTGGGCCGCTCAAAGGTCTGTGAATATAACTGTGATACTCCTATAGTGAGAAAAATTAGAACCGAAATTGTTTTTCTTATCATCATAACTACTGCTTTTAATTGTGCAATTTATAAATTAATTGGTCCTTCCTGAATAAAAGTAGTTGAATTGAACCAGCTATTTAAGTTTTCATGAGATACACTTAAACGGTGATAGGTTCTAAATAAGTTGGTAACACGGCAGGAAATGGACATACTTAGGCATGATGGCGTCAATAGATGGACATAAAGGTATTCCGGGGGAGATGCCTCATTCCGCTTTGCTTCATTCGGCATGACAGTGTTATCCCGAGCTTTAGCGAGGGATCCCCAACTCCCAAATCATACTTTTAAAAAAACCATTTATCCCGAATAAAGTGAGGGATCTCCTGCTCCCTTGTCAGACCCGGGTAATTATTTCGTAACACCATTGTAATGTTCTTTTAATCCTGCCTTAACTGGTCTGTAACAATGGCTTGAGATTTTTGTATCGTAAAATATTATTGTAATAACCCAGCTAAGAAATGAAATTAACCTATTTAAAAAGCAGGAAATATATTGTGAGTCTTCTCCTACTATTTACTGCGACTATGAAGATCTTTAGTCAGACCGGAACCATAGAGGGTATCGTAACTGACGAAAAGAGCAATGAAACTCTTCCCGGCGCAATCGTCATAATTGAAGGCACCAGTACCGGAACATCAGTCGATATAGACGGACACTTTATGCTGACAAACCTTAAACCTGGCAAATACAGGATCAAGGCGTCCTACGTTTCATATAACCCGGTCATTCTCGAAGCGATATCAGTCAGTGCGGATAAGACAACAACTGTTTCTTTCAAAATGTCAGAAAATGCTGTAGCTCTGGAAGGCGTTACTGTGACCGGTATTAAAAAAACCAATACCGAGGTATCTATGATAAATACTACAAGGATGAGTCCACTCGTCTCAATAGGCATATCGGGACAACAGATACTTAGATCCCAGGACAGGGATGCCTCTGAAGTTATCCGCAGGCTTCCGGGTACAACAATTATCAATGACAGGTTCATAGTGGTAAGAGGCCTCAGTCAGCGCTATAACTCAGTCTGGCTCAACAATACTGCAACCCCAAGTTCCGAGGCCGATGCAAAAGCATTCTCTTTTGATGTCATACCTGCCTCCATGATAGAGAATATGATGATAATAAAGTCACCGGCTCCAGAATTACCTGCTGATTTTTCAGGTGGATTCGTAAAGATAACAACAGTTAATGTCCCGGAAAAAAACTCATTTTTCGTATCTTATGGTATAGGCATAGCAGAAGGTACAACTTTTAATGATTTTCAAAAATATAAGGGCAGTAGCACTGACTGGCTTGGGTTTGATAATGGTTCACGTTCATTACCTGCAGGTACCCCGGCGAATCTTTCAATCCTTGATGTGGCAACTAATCCGGAAATACATAACAGGCTCACTGAGATAGGCCAGGCAATGAACAAGAACTGGACAGTTCAAACAATTAGGGCCCCTGTAGACCAAAAATTTTCTCTCGGTTTTAACAAGAGATTCAGGATTGGATCACAATCCTTTGCCAATATTACATCCTTAACCTACAGCAATGGTTATAATCACGATAAGATAATTAACAATAACTATTCAATTTACGACTTTAAGAATGACAAATCGACCTATACCGATCAATTTCTTGACAACCAGTATACTAACTCGGTAAAGGCAGGATTGATGCACAATTGGATATGGTATCCTGCAGGAGGACAAAAAATAGAATTCCGTAACCTGTTCAACCAGATAGGTATGACACGTTCAACATTAAGAACAGGAAGGGAGTGGTACAATGATGGCAGGTATATAAAAGCAACTGAGCTAAGGTATATGAGCAGGTCGATATACTCGGGCCAGCTGGCAGGAGAACACTCCTTTAATGAGGGTGCCACCAAAATTGACTGGGTAGCCGGTTATTCGTTTTCAAACAAGTATGAACCGGATAATAAACGCTATAAGTATATTAACAATGCCCAGGATAATTCTCCATATATTCTCCTCTTCTCTGATAATGCGGACCTTTCATCCACTTCGAGAATGTGGTTCAAACTGAATGAAGAACTCCTCTCCGGCGGACTTAATATTACAAAGCAAATAAATATTTCAGGCTTTAAACCGGAATTACGGGGTGGTATTTATCTTGAAAGCAAGAGCAGAATTTCACGGCAAGGAATTTCGGGTATGAAAGGGCCAGTAGTTCTTCCACAATGGCTATGACATCACTTCCTGTTGATGAGATCTTTACAGATGCAAATTTTAACCTGACAACCGGGATAAAGCTGGCAGAGATAACAGCGCTATCGGATTCATACAATGCTTCAAATAAATTAATGGCAGGATACTTTGCTGTCAAGCTGCCGTTTACAGATAAAATCAGCCTCTATACAGGATTGAGAATTGAAAAAGACAATCAGAGTCTGAACAGTTACAGGCAGGGTACAAGTATCCCCGTCAATGTAGTCAGAGATACTGTTAATCTTTTCCCATCTGCAAACCTTGCTGTTAGCATAAATACAAAAAATATGATAAGGCTTGCTTATGGACTTTCAATAAACAGGCCTGAGTTCAGGGAACTGGCATCCATTCTATTTTGTTGATTTTGATCTCAATGCTGGAATCTATGGTAATCCCTGCTATCAGACCAGGCTTATATACAAAATTATGATTTGCGTTTTGAACATTATCCTTCACCAAATGAGACTTTTAATATTGGCGTTTTCTACAAACATTTCAGCAATCCCATTGAAATGGTCATTATGGGTAATAATCCAACCCAATATTCGTTTGAGAATGTTCCCTCAGCTTATAGCTATGGCATTGAGACTGATGTAAGAAAATCTCTTGGGTTCATTTCCGGTGCCGAAAACTTTTCTATTATTATGAATGCCACATTCATAAAGAGTAAGGTCCTCTTTAATGCCGGAGATCTTAACCGTGACAGGTCGCTACAGGGACAATCACCATACATGGTTAACGCAGGTATATTCTATTACAATGAAAATAACGGGGTGATGGTTACAGCATTATATAATGTCATCGGAAAAAGAATAGTCGCTGTCGGGAGACCTTCACCCAACTCATGGGAAGATATACCAAATATTTATGAGATGCCAAGGAATGTTATCGACATGGCGGTAAGCAAGAAGATTGGAAAGAACTTCGAAGTCAAAGCAAGCATGAAAGATATACTTAATCAGAAGTTAATTCTTACACAGACGGTGAGTACCAGCGTTGATATGAATGATCTTACAAAAGGTTCACAGACCGGAATTGAATACTTTAAAAGAGAACAAATCACAAAAGCGTATCAACCTGGCAGGTATACAACTATTTCCATAAGCTATAAATTCTGATAATAAAAAATATGGACAGTAAAATAATTATTAAAACTAAAAACCAATTTAACATGAAAAAAGTTTATCAAAGATCAAAACAAATGATGGCCCTGTTGGCAGGACTCCTTGTTCTTGCAACTTCGTGTAAGAAAGACGATGTAATTGCTACCAGCATTGCTCTGAACCAGACTGATGCTACAATTCAGGTTGGAGGGAATACAAGTCTTTCCGTATTCATTACACCTGCTGATGCAACTATCCAGAATATTATGTGGCGTTCAGAAAGCCAGGCTATTGCTACGGTTAACAATGGAGTTGTTACAGGGGTATCCCTTGGTACAACAACCATAACCGCAATTTCCGCATCGGACACTACTGTAAAGGCAACCTGTTCAGTTCTTGTTATTCCTTCAACAGGCCAGGAAATAACAGTATCAGGCGATATAACTACAGATACTCACTGGTATGCCGCTGCAAAATATATGTTATCAGGATTTGTCTATATTAAAGACGGTGCCACTCTTGAGATTGAACCCGGTACCATCATAAAAGGTGTTTCGGGTACAAAAGGTGCACTAATTGTTGAAAGAGGCGGCAAACTGATGGCTGCCGGTACAGCTGACAAACCTATCGTATTCACGTCAGATAAGCCCAAAGGTCAGCGTGCCTATGGTGACTGGGGAGGCGTTGTACTTTGCGGTAAAGCACCTACCAATAAGCATGACCAGGGTACAGGTGTTGGTGTTGCTGAAGGTGGTATAGGTTCTGTTTATGGAGGAACCGATCCAAATGACAATTCAGGAGTATTACAGTATGTAAGGATCGAATTTCCCGGAATTGGACTAACTGCCACAGCAAACAGTGAAATTAACGGGCTTACCCTTTATGCTGTGGGTGCAGGAACAACAATAGATCATATACAGGTATCATATTCAGGAGATGATTCGTACGAATGGTTTGGGGGTACTGTTGAAATGAAATACCTGGTTGCCTTCAGGGGCTGGGATGATGACTGGGATACTGACAACGGCTTCTCAGGTAAAGTACAGTTCTATGTAAGTCTTAGAGATCCTGCATCTGCGGACCAATCAACCTCTAACGGGTACGAATCTGATAATGATGCGGACGGATCAACTCTTTCTCCTTTTACTTCAGCTCTTTTTGTCAATGGTAGTGTATTCGGACCTAAGGTGACTCTTTCAACAACCATTAATTCTCTCTTCGGCCATGCCATTCAGATTCGTCGTGGGTCAAGGCTTTCAATCTATAACACCGTTATAGCCGGTTGGCCTTATGGCTTGTATATTGATGGTTCACTTGGTGACAGCCCTGCACAGGCTACAGCAAATGAACTTCAGATTGAAAATTGTATAATGTCTGGAATGGGAACCTTTTATAAAGAGAATGCAACTTCTCTTCAGGGAACTGAAGCATGGTATCTTGCCACAGAAAGACATAATGAAGCTCTTGCAACAAACGACCTACTTATGATAGCTGATCCTTTTAATCTTACCAATCCTGATTTCCTCCCTGAAACAGGGTCACCTCTGCTAAGCGGTGCTTCTTTCAGCAATACCAGGCTGACTGACCCGTTCTTTACTGTGGTTGATTACAGGGGTGCTTTCGGAACAGAAGACTGGACATCAGGATGGTGTAACTTTGATCCTCAAAATACTGATTATTAAACAAAAGCAAACCATTCAGCGGAATGGCTCTTAGCAATTTGGGTTTTACACTGGAGGGTGTCTTAGCAGTTCACCCTCCTTTTTTTTGTAACAATCATGTAATATTCATTTAACATGTGTGTAATAATATCGTTACAATTTTGCAGGGTAAAACCAAATTGCTACTATGACCAGAAAGATCATTCTATTATTAATTATTTTGTTACCAGCTTCAGAAGCCGGAAATCTAAAGGCACAGAACGATTCAGCCTTTTCTCCTAATGGGAAGCCATTCGCCCTCATCTTCAGTGATATTAATTACAAGGTCAACACTGATGGAAATTCAAAAGCCTTTGAAATAACCAGGTCATACCTTGGCTATGAATACAACTTCACCCGGAATATCTCAGCTAAGGTCAATCTCGATGTAGCCGATCCCGGAGTTGGCAAATTACAGATGACGGCTTATGTTAAGAATGCTCTCATACAATATAAAAAAGACAATTTCTCAGTACGCTTTGGTATGATAGGAACGGACCAATATAATATACAGGAGAAGCAATGGGGCTACCGCTATATCTATAAGTCATTCCAGGACGCTTACGGGTTTGGGCCCAGTGCTGACCTTGGAGCTGCATTAAGTTATTCACCTGTTAAGTATGTAACAATTGATCTCTCAGTTCTTAATGGTGAGGGGTATAAAAAAATTCAGGCTGACAGTACTTTTAAGACAACATTCGGGATTACACTTAACCCATTCAAAGGTCTCGTACTGAGAGGTTATTATGATTTCATGAATCATAACTACAACCAGCAGTCCCTGGCCCTCTATGCCGGCTACTCATTCAAAAGAGTAAAAGCAGGTATTGAGTATAACAACCAGAAGAATAACGGTATGCTTAACGGCCGCGATTTTTCAGGTGTATCAGCCTACTCTTCTGTAGGAGTGGGTAATAAATTTACAATTTTTGCCAGATACGATAACCTTTGGTCAGTCAGACTTCCCGGACAGACAGATCCGTGGAATAATAGTAAGGATGGTCAGCTTTATATGGTTGGTTTTGATTATTCACCTGTTCGCGGCGTAAGGATTTCGCCTAACTACCAGGGCTGGTCGCCGTCTGATGGAACAATACCCTTTACGTCATCAATTGCTTTAAACTTTGAATTAAAATTCTGAACATGTTGATATTAACGAATTATAAAAAAAATTAGTAAAATGAAGAAATTCTTAATCATTGCTATGATACTCGCAATTTCAGTATCCTGCAATAATAGCGGTAAAAAGACTGCTAACGGAAACAGCAAGGTTTCTCTGACTGCAGCGGGTGCTACATTCCCAATGCCATTCTATAACCTGGCTTTCAAAAAATATACAGAGAAGACCGGGATACCAATGACATATGGAGGTATTGGTTCAGGTGGAGGTATCAGGAGCCTTAAAGATAAAGTTGTGGATTTTGGTGCATCTGATGCGTTTTTATCTGACACCGAACTATCTGAAATGCCTGCTGAAATTGTCCATATTCCTACCTGTATGGGAGCGGTGGTTATTGCCTATAACCTCCCGGGGGTCGATAGTCTGAAAATGACACCTGATTTGCTGGTTAAAATATTTTTGGGGACTGTTACAAAATGGGATGATCCCGAACTGAAAGACCTTAACAGTGGACAAAATCTTCCCGACATGAACATCACAGTCGTTTATCGTTCAGACGGAAGCGGAACAACAAATATCTTCAGTGACTATATGAGCAAAGTAAGTAAAGACTGGAACGATAAGATAGGTGCTGGAAAATCCCTTAACTGGCCTACGGGTATCGGAGCAAAAGGGAATCCGGGAGTAGCAGGAACCATCAGTCAGACAACAGGTACAATTGGCTATATCGGATCAGAATATGCATTTGCCCAAAATATACAATATGCAAAGCTTCAGAACAGTTCAGGCAATTTTATCAATCCTGATGTTAAGACCGTCAGTTACGCTGCTAAAGGTGACATACCTGCTGATACAAGGATCATGGTAACCAATTCCGCTGACCCGGATGCTTATCCTATTAGTGGTTTTACATGGATCATTCTCTATAAGGAACAGGACTATAATAACAGAAGCAAGGAACAGGCTACGGAAATTGTTGAATTTCTCAACTGGCTGGTTAGTCCCGACGGACAGTCAATAGCTGAAAGTGTAAATTATGCACCACTGCCAACAGATGCTGTCACCGTTGCCAAAAAAATTCTCAGGACGGTCACATACGATGGAAAACCTTTGCTTTCACAGGAATAAGATCTGATGAATAGTGACAAATTAACACGAACATTCCTTTTTATTTCATCACTTATTATTCTGATGATCTCTGCCGGTATAGTGTTCTCTCTTGTAGAGGGCTCTATTCCGGCTTTCAAAACATTCGGACTGAGGTTCATTATTTCAAATCAATGGAATCCTACTACAGGGCGTGAATCATATGGAGCAATGCCTTTTATTGCAGGGACATTAATCACATCCATACTTGCTTTGTTAATTTGTCTTCCTCTCGCCTTTTCTACATCACTATTTATGGCTGAATATTTCAGGGGGACCAGGGTTGCTAATATCCTGGGTTCACTTGTTGACCTGCTTGCAGGTATCCCGTCAATAGTATATGGTCTGTGGGGGTTCTATACCCTGAGGCCCCTGATTATCAGCATGGGATTAAGCGACCAGGGTTTCGGGGTATTCACTTCATCTCTTATACTTGCGATTATGATAGTTCCATATGCAACATCACTGAGTACGGAAATTATTTCAATGGTCCCTGATGAACTTAAAGAGGCTGCCTACTCTCTTGGAGCCACCCGTCGCGAAGTGATATTTAATGTGATATTACCAAATGCACGATCAGGCATTGTTGCCAGTTATATCCTTGCCCTGGGAAGGGCACTCGGAGAAACGATGGCTGTAACAATGCTCATAGGAAATTCTAATGTTATCCCAAAGGGATTGTTCTCTACAGGAAATACCATGGCCAGTATAATAGCAAACCAGTTTGGCGAAGCAACAGGACTCAAATTAAGTTCACTTATTGCTATAGGACTTATACTATTTGCCATTACCGGTATTGTTAACAGTTTTGGAAAATTAATCATAGCCAGGTTCTCAAAATAATTACACCATGTCATTAGTCAAAGTACCGGTACTAATAGATAATATAAAGAGGCGAAAGATTGAAAATAACCTCCTGAAGGGGGGGATTATATTGTTTTCTGCAATAACTATAGTACCGATAGTATTCATTATTGGTAAGATTGTCGTAAATGGCATAAGCCAGATTAATTTTGACTTTTTTATCCAGTCATCACCCGACTCTCTCCAGGCAATGACAGCTCTGGCTAATAACCAGACAATACCAGGTGGTATAGCAAACGGTATAACAGGTACCTTACTTATAGTAATCATGTCTTCTATAATGGCTATTCCGATTGGTATCATGATTGGAATATATTTGTATGAGAATCAGACTACGCGTTACTCCGAACTGGTCAGAAGTATCAGTGATATACTTCAGGGTGTCCCTTCAATAGTCCTGGGGATCATTGCCTATCTTTGGATTGTTAAAAATATTACCAACGGATTTTCAGCCCTTGCCGGAAGCGTGGCTCTGGCTATTATGATGCTCCCTATGATTATACGATCGACGGAAGAGACGATGAAGATGATACCAAACGAGGTAAGAGAAGCAGCATTTGCTCTTGGAGCTCCTTATCATAAGGTAATACTAAGAGTGCTGATACCAAGTGGTTTAAGTGGTCTTTCAACAGGGGTGTTGCTATCCGTATCCCGCATCCTTGGTGAGACAGCTCCCCTCATGATGACTGCCCTGGGCAGTACAGTGATAAATTATAATATTACAAAACCCACTAGTGCTGTACCTTTGCTGATATGGGAATTTTATAACGACCCGAACATGGTTAAGCTTGTATGGAGTTCTTCTCTCTTCCTTATGGCGTTTGTACTGACTCTTAATATTATTTCAAGCAGACTCTCTGCAAAACATAAGATTGCACGTAAAAGATGACAGAGACAAATTTACAAATAAACAACCCTGTTTTGGAAGTAAGGGACTTATCTATTGCTTATGAAGCAGGGAAATATGCTGTGAAGGAAATAAATGCCACAATTGAGAGAAAGTCTATAACAGCTATAATGGGACCTTCCGGCTGTGGAAAGAGTACTCTTCTGAGGGCATTCAACAGGATGCATGAGCTATATCCCAATATAACAACTGATGGTTCAATATTACTAAATGGCAGAGATATTCATGAGATGTCGACAATTGAACTGCGACGAAAGATCGGAATGGTTTTTCAGAGACCAAACCCATTTCCTACAATGAATATATATGACAACGTCATCGCGGGTTACAAACTCAATGGAATCAAGCTAAAAAGAAGCGAACGTGATACTATTGTTGAGAAATCACTGACAGAGGTTACACTGTGGGATGAGGTAAAAGACTCGCTTTTCAAAAAAGGCACATTCCTCTCCGGTGGTCAGCAACAACGACTCTGCATTGCCAGGGCGATTGCCTTTAATCCTGATGTCCTGTTACTGGATGAACCCACCTCGGCTCTCGATCCTGTGGCAACCGCAAAGGTGGAGGATCTGCTTGTGAAACTAAAAGAGGAATATACTGTTCTGCTGGTAACCCATAATATGTCGCAGGCTGCACGTATAAGTGATAACTCAATGTTCATGTACCTTGGCGAACTTGTTGAATATGGTAAAACAGATATTATGTTCACTAACCCCAAAGATTCCCGAACAGAAGGTTACCTGACAGGGAAGTTTGGTTAATCAGGCATAGTTGATGAAAATAGCTAAATTGCGTATAAATATTAAGAATGATGAGTACAAAAAAGGAACAATCAATCCAGGAAATAATCAATAGTTTTAACGACATGGCCAACCTGGTTCTGGCTCAGCTGAGCCTTGTTGAAAAACTCATGTCAACTGACGAAATTGATATGCAGGAAGGATTTATTGCCAATATAAGAAAGAATGAGAAGGAGATTGACCTTTTCGAGATATCTATAAGTGATAAATTTATAAATTCAATAGTCCTTTATCAACCTGTAGCTTCCGATATCAGAAAGCTTGTTGCTATATACAGGATGGTGCTGAATCTTGAAAGAATAGGTGATCTTGTCATGAATATTACCAAGATAATCCGTGATGTGGACTCTACTTCCGAATACAAATCAATGTCGGAGTTTCTTCTTAACATGCTGATCTCAGGAAAAATAATGGTGGAAAAAGCATTGCTCTCTTTTGTAAACAGCGATGCCGATTATGCCATCTGGACCATTAAAAATGATGCCATTGTTGATGAGATGAATCATAAACTACTGAAAAACAGTATCTCCAAAGCCAAAGTGAGTGAAAAAACCCGTGAGATGCTTTTGAGTTATGCTGATCTGAAGAATATAATAGTGAACCTTGAAAGAATAGCTGACCATGCTACAAATATTGCTGAAGCAACTATCTATTCTTTACAGGGAACTGACCTGCGCCATACAGAAATAGATAAAGAACCTGACAAGGGATGAAGGAATCAACCTAAAACAGACCTCAATGAATACTAGAAAATACAGGATACTTATTGTTGATGACGAGGAAGATCTGTGTGAGATACTTCAGTACAATCTGAACAATGCAGGCTATGAGACTGATACAGCTCATTCTTCAGAGGAGGCCCTAAAAAAGCAGCTATTTAACTTTGACATGTTTATACTTGACGTTATGATGGGTCAGATGTCAGGTTTCAGACTCGCCGAAAAGCTTAGAAAAGAGCATAAAATAAGCGCTCCTGTAATATTCCTGACAGCTAAAGATACTGAAAATGATATCCTTACAGGATTCAGTCTTGGAGCTGACGATTATATTGCAAAACCATTTTCAGTAAATGAATTGACAGCGAGGGTCAAGGCTGTTTTTAAAAGGACTGATACAGAATTGGATGAAGACGATGAGATACAGAAATTTGGTAATATAGAATTGGACAATATCAGGAAAAGGATCATTGTAGACAATGATAAAATTGACCTGACAAGGAAAGAATTCGAAATATTAAAACTGCTCCTTGAAAATAATGGAAAGGTTTTTGCCAGGGAAGATATTCTGAGAAGGATATGGGGTGGCGATGTCATTGTAACTGACAGGACTGTTGATGTAAATATTGCCAGGATAAGAAGTAAAATAGGGAAATATGGATCTAACCTGAAAAATAAAACCGGCTATGGATACTTTTTTGAATTCTGAACACATTTAAAATAAATTGATAATGATTGCTAGAAGCCGATTTCGTAACAAACTTTTTATCTATTACTTCAGTGTCTTTCTGCTGTTTACACTGGTAATAATCACATACCTGTATCACAGGGAGAAAAAATACAGGATTGAAACACTTAATGATGAACTATATCATATTACAATCATTACAGACAATTTCATTACCATTAATGATGTCTATGAAAAAGAAAATTACCAAATAATTGATTCTCTTGTCAAGATACTTCCGCAGGAGGAATTACGGGTTACAATTATCGCTCCCTCGGGAAAGGTTATCTATGATAGTTATGTGAAAGACTGGAACACAATGGTCAATCATAAAACCAGACCGGAAATAATGCAAGCGACCTACTCTGATTTCGGTACAAATATAAGAAAGTCAGCCACTACAGGTGTTCCTTATTATTATTACGCACGATTCTACAACAAATATTATATCAGGGCTGCTGTGGTTTATGATGTAACCATTGTCAACTTTCTGTCAACCGAGAAAATGTTCCTTGTGGTTATTTTAGCTCTTTTCTTCACTATATGGATTATTCTTTTACTGGTTACTAATAAATTCAGTGAATCAATTACGAGACTGAAAGATTTTGCTGTCACAATAGGAAGGAATGAAAAATTTGATAATAATGTTCCTTTCCCAAAAAATGAACTGGGGATTATTGGGGAAGAGATAATAAGCATATACAATAATCTAAGGAAGACCAAAGACGACCTTGCCGTTGAAAAAGAACGTCTGTTCAATCATCTGAATGTATTGAATGAGGGAGTAGCCTTTTTTACAAAGCATAATGATAAGATACTGGCAAACAGCCACTTCATTCAATTTATGAACATGATATCAGGAGAGCTTACAATTGATCCTGATAATTTTTTCAGAATCAGTGATTTCAAACCAGTAATCGACTTTGTTGAACAACACAAGACTGTTGAAGTAAAAGTTACCGATCTGCCAAGGATGGAGTATCAGATCTCAAAAAATGGCAAATACTTCAGGGTGCAGTGTGTAATGTTCCATGATGAGAGTTTTGAAGTTATCCTTAGCGACATAACTACTATAGAGACTAACAGAATAATAAAACAACAGGTAACATCTAATATAGCACACGAACTTAAGACTCCTGTATCATCCATAAGAGGTTATATCGAGACTATAGTCACTGACCATGATATTGATCCTGAGAAACAGAGGTATTTTCTTGAGAGGGCACTTGCACAAACTGACAGATTATCGCAATTGATAAATGACATCTCAGTTTTGAATAAGATAGAAGAAGCAGGCAGGAGTTTTATCTTTGAGAAGATAAGGATTAATGATCTCATCTATGAGGTTAAGGATAATTTCAAATCAGCTATTGAACAAAAAAAGATGAGTATAGAATGTTCAGTTGCAGATGATATAAATGTTAAAGGTAACAGGTCACTTCTTCTTTCAGTATTCCAGAATCTCCTCGAAAACTCCATTTCTTACGCCGGAGACAATTGCACAGTTACTATTAAAATGTATCATGAAGATAAAAAATTCTACCATTTTTCATTTGCTGATAATGGGATTGGGATCCCCGAGGAGCATCTGGGTCGTGTGTTCGAACGGTTCTATCGGGTTGATTCAGGCAGATCAAGGAAACAGGGAGGAACAGGTTTGGGATTATCTATTGTTAAGAATGCTATACTCTTACATAAAGGTGATTTATCAGTCAGAAAACAGGAATCTGGAGGTATAGAATTTTTGTTTAGCCTGCCTAAATACCTGTAAAACAGTAATAATTGTCTTAATACTGATTTTTCAGAACCAGTACCCGAAATTAGCCGAGAAAGTAGGGGCTTTCACGGCATTCGAATATCCTACCAGGATATCTATCGGTCCCAATATTGTCTTTACAGATAAATCTACTCCCCCTCCCCATATTTTTTTATCATTTGTAGATGTAAAAACATCACCACTCTGATATAATCCGTTTACAAGGAATGAAAGATAATGCCTGTCATTAAATTTTACCCTTAAACCGGTAAGGCCACAAAGGGCAAAACGGTCAATAAGGTTAACCGGGTTTAATCCGACAAATGGTATGTTATAGTCAAAATATTGGGAATATGGTGCCCCTCCTGCCATTGTGACTTTGAAGGCGGGAAAATCAGAACTGAAGACAGCCCTGTTATAAATGTTTACAAGTAATGTCAGATGGCTCGAAACAGGAATATAATTCCTCATCCTGAACAGGAAGATCTGGCTGAGGTAGCTTCCTGGCCCAAGGGTACTTTGAAGCGAGTATTCGGAATAGAGTTCTGTCCCTTTTCTCGGGAAATAATAATCATCAAGATTATCTACTGACAGGTAGCCATAAGCATTGGTGAGATAACTGTTTTTCTGATAATTATAGATACCGGAATTATTCCTGCTGAATATATCCCCCCGGTAGTATTCTTCCTTCAGCCCTATCCCAATGACGTTTTGACGAAGAAATCTCTTATAAAGATAAAATGAAGCCGATGAATAGAAGAGGTTAGCATGATATAACCTGTCTCCATTGTCATAAATACTGAAATTCTGATATTTTCCCTTTACTGAAATACCGGCACTTGGGAATTTGCCTTTACTGGTTTCGGCTGTAAAACTTATACCCGGATTTGCTGAAAGCTCCGCGCTTGCAGATATCTGCCCGAATCTTTTACCGAAATTTTTACTGGTTATATTAAACATAAGTGCAGCAGCATCAGTAGTATTTACCTTAAAACCAACATACTGGTTAACTACATTTTTCTCTGTAATATTTAGGTTCAGAGTTTTCCCTTTATCATTATCAAAAAGACTGAAGTAGATTTTATCGAATACACCATACCCATAGAGCTGGTTTATGATTGCCTTTATATCCTCGCTTGAATAATATCCTGGTAATGTTATATCAATTATTTTGAGCAGGAAGGCTGCATCGGCTTTAAATTTACCGGACAGTGAGATGTCTGTAATAAGCCATTTCTCAGGATTAATATATTCCCTGGATATTTCACGTGGTTGAAGATTGTATTCGACTTTAAGTTTTTCCAGCTTTTCCATTACCTTGCCGGCAGCCCTCTTTCCCCTTAGGATAAGGGTGTCAACAGCCTGGTTATTGAAACTTGTCAGATTATAACCACTTATGTCAGGTTTGATAAGGACATCACACATACTTGCATTTATCGAATCCTTTTTCTGATCAAGAAATCCCATCATCTGACCAAAAACATTCTGAAGAGATCTTATCCTTTGCCTGTCGACAAAATCACCGGTTATATCCACACCAATGATAATATCGGCTCCCATCTTTTTAGCCAGATCCACGGGGAAGTTATTGACCACTCCACCATCAATTAATACATGTCCTTCACGGTCCATATACTGAAAAACCCCCGGGACAGCCATACTCGCGAACATGGCAGTCGGCATAAACCCCTTATTGATATCAATCTCCTTCCCTGTTTCAAGATCGGCGGCAACACATGCAAAAGGAATAGGCAATTTACTGAAATCCATATCATAGGGGACATTGCCAGCCAGGCTGCATAGCAGATTAAGAACATTCTGACCTTTTATTACCCCTTTAGGAATCGAAATCTTCTTCTGCTCACTTACCTGTAAAGCAAATAGATAACGTTGTTGTATAGCTCTGTCTGCCATGGACAGATAAGCCCTGGGAACATCATCCAATAGTAATTCCTGCCAGTTCTGTCTTTTACATAAAGCTTCCAATTCATCAGCTGAATAACCTATGGAATAAATACCACCAACAAGACTCCCAATACTCGTTCCAACTATTATATCTATCGGAATGCCTTCCTCCTCGAGAACCTTTAACACTCCAATATGCACAAATCCTTTTGCCCCCCCGCCGCTAAGCACAACAGCAACTTTTGGGCGAGTACGAGTATCTGCCCTATTCTGCCCTGATACCTCGTGCCGGATACCAAGACTAAATAATATTGTCATGAACAAAAAAACGAATTTTACAGTGAACCTTGAGATCATGTCCTTACGTGAGATTATTTTAATATTACTCAAATTTACATAAGAATTGTTAAGCCTAAGCATTGATTTTATAAATGTAACAGTTTTATTTTTTTAACTATATTGAGTCCATAATACAAAAGAATAAACGATGAATAATAAATGGCTCAGATGGGCAACCGAACTACAGTCGTTGGCACAGGCGGGTCTCACTTTTTGTGAGAATGATTATGACCGTGACAGATATGAAAAGATTCGAAATATTTCTATTGATATTGTGCATGAATATACTGATGTTGACCATAAGAAGATAAGGGAATTATTTGCCTCGGAAACCGGTTACCAGACTCCCAAGGTAGACATAAGGGCTGTCATCATTAAAGATGATAAAGTACTTATGATACATGAAAAAATAGATAACAGATGGTCCTTGCCTGGTGGGTGGGCAGACGTTAACACTTCAGTTAGCGAATCAGCTGTAAGGGAGAGTTACGAGGAAGCAGGTGCAAGGGTAAACCCCAGGAGGATAATAGCTGTTCAGATGGCAAACAAACATAACAGACAAGAAAACCATGAATTTCCTTTTACCATTTATAAGATATTTGTGGAATGTGATCTGATCGATCTTTCCTTCAGGAAAAATCTCGAAACTCTTGATGCTGGATTCTTCGATTTGGAATCATTACCTCCACTATCAACAGAACGCAATACAAGAAAACAGATTGAAATGTGCTTTAAAGCTAAAAAATGTGAATCCTTTGAGACTATCTTTGATTAAAATATTCTAAATTCAAATTTTTAAGAACTGACCAGGATGTCTCAAAAGCAAAAAACCATAACCGCTAAGGACACCAAGGATTTATCTCAAAGTTCACAAAAAACTGTATATATTTAATTTAACTTTGTGTCTTTTGCGTAGCCTTTGCGTTCTTTGCGGTTAAAAAATAGTATGAGACTCCCTGGTAACTTTAACTATGTTCAGATATGAAAACCCTAAAAAGAACCTCCGCAGTACCCGTCTTATTCATTTTAATGACCTTCTCTCTTTCTGCACAGGTCAAAAGCCCATTGCTGGATGGCAAAGAAAGAGTCACACTTGCTGAAAAGCAGGTTGAAATGAAAGCGACCTCTCCGTTCAAAGATCTTAAATGGCAGTATATAGGTCCAACAAACATAAGCGGCCGGTGTACTGATGTTGAGGCGATCTCCCCACGAGGAGGAAGTTATACTATTTGGGTAGGATCAGCCACAGGAGGTGTCTGGAAATCGATAAATGAAGGAACCACTTTTGAACCTGTATTCCAGGGTGAACCAACAGCTTCTATCGGTGACATTGCCATCGATCCGAATAACACTGATGTTGTGTGGGTAGGAACAGGAGAAGCAAATATCTTCAGGAGTTCGAACTCCGGCTGTGGTGTATTTAAAACCTCAGACGGTGGCAAAACCTGGAAACATATGGGATTGGAAGACACCTATACTATTGGACGGATAAGGGTTAATCCGAAAAATTCAGATATTGTTTACGTTGCAGCCACCGGACATGAATATACTCCTAATGAAGAACGGGGATTATATAAGACCACTGATGGTGGTAAGACCTGGAATAAAGTACTTGGTATTGATGCAAACACCGGCGTTTATGATTTGGTATTAGACCCCACAGATCCTGATATTATCTATTGCACATCGTGGGAGAGGATAAGATTAAAATGGAATGATCCGAGAACTACTGATAAGACGAAGAATACAGGAATATGGAAATCAACTGACGGGGGAAGGAACTGGAAAAAAATTAACAATGGTCTGCCTGATGCAAATAAGCTTGGAAGAACAGGAATTGACATCTCCCGTTCAAATCCAAAAGTTCTTTATGCTTATGTGGATAATTATGAGATAGCATACAAAGCTCAACCTGGTGAGAAAGACTCATATGGTCGCCAAAAGAAGGACGTTATCAAAGGAGCTACAATTTACAGATCAGATAACTCAGGTGAATTATGGACACAGGTCAGCGGCCTTACTCCGGATCAAAAGAAATTTATGGAAAGACATTCAGGTACCTACGGATGGGTTTTTGGCCAGATAAGAGTGGATCCGAATGATGAGAATATTGTATATAGTATGGGGCTCGGTTTAAACCAGTCGGTGGATGGGGGTAAAACCTTTAAGCCACTCTACGGACAACATGGCGACCACCATGGTCTTTGGATTGATCCCGGAAATTCCAATTATCTGTTGAATGTTGAAGACGGAGGCCTTGCTATCTCATATGACAAAGGGAAAACCTGGAAAACTCCTATCGAGGAACTGCCACTGGCACAATTTTTTAATGTCACATTTGATTTCAGCACTCCTTTCAGGGTTTTTGGTTCAATTCAGGACCATGGTAGTTTATTTGGAAAAGTTGATCTGTCGAGAGGCCGTGACAGGGTACCTGAAACCAGCTTTACATATACGCTTGGAGGCGAAGGTACAACACAGGCCGTCAATCCCGTAGACAATAATACTATTTTTGCCAGTAGCTATTACGGAAGTCTTTCAAGAGCTGAAATAGATAATTTCCCGAAAAGCATAAAAACCCTGCTTCCTCCTCCATTGCCAGGTGAAACTCCCTTAAGAGGTCAATGGGTAGCACCTACAATAATTTCAAAACATAATCCGAACATTATCTATCATGGCATGCAATATGTAATGATGTCGAAAGATAATGGCGATACATGGGAGGCTATCAGTCCCGATTTGTCATACAATGATCCGAACAAAAGAGGAGATATCAACTACCAGACCGTTTCAGTAATTGACGAATCTCCATTAAGATTTGGTTTGATTTATGCAGGAACTGACGATGGCCACATATGGAAGACAATGGATGGAGGTAAAAACTGGAAAGAGATAAGAAATGGAGCAGTACCTGTGAAATTTGTTTCACGTCTGGTGGCATCTTCCTTTGATATCGGGACCGTATATATGACACAAACAGGAAGAAGAGATGATGATTTTCAGGTATACATCTGGAAATCAACCGATTTTGGGGATACGTGGCAGGATATATCGGGAAATATACCTGTGGGACCTGTAAATGTTATCCGGGAGGATCCGGTTGATAAGGACATACTTTATGTTGGAACGGATGAAGGAGTGTATGTAAGTAAAAATGGCGGAAAGAAGTGGGATGTCCTGGGTGATCTTCCATTTGTATATGTACACGATCTGGCAATCCATCCACGCGACAACATGATTATTATAGCAACTCACGGGCGCGGTATGTGGGTTATGGATGCTAATCCGGTAAACGGGAAAGATAAAAGGAGAAACTACCAGGACTACGAAGATCCGGAGGAATAAGCAAAGGTATTTAAGGTTAAGAATAAATTAGAATGGCTTCCTGTCCTTGACTTATAAGGAATCGGCAATCTTTTTGAACACCTGGGGCCACCAGTTGATTTTACCCCACTGTTTGCCATTTCTTACTATTACGAGCTGTTTTTGAGGACAGACATATATAAATTGTCCAAGCACACCAATAGCCATAAAATCATAATGTTCTTCATCATACTTTAATCCCCACCATCCGTACTTATAGTAAAGCCTTATATCCTTGAAAAACATTGTATAGGGATAGAAGTTCTTATTTATATAATACTCACTATCCGGCTGGCTTAAAGGACTGGTTGATTCCTTAACCCATTTCTCTGAAATTACCTGATTATTCTCCCATCCTCCATGTGAAAGAAATAGTCTGCCAAATTTTAAAAAATCAATACTTCTGGCATTGATCCCACTCTCCATCTTGGGAAATCCTGCCTTTTTACTGTCAATATTCCAAAATGCGGGAAACTCCATTCCAATTGGCTTCCATATCTTTTCCTGGAGATATAAAAAGGGCGAACACCTGGTAGATCTTTCCAGCACAATCCCAAGAAGAATCATATTATAGTTGACATATTTAAAATACCGGCCAGGTTCATATTCCTGTCGTGCCGACCTGATTACCAATCCTTGAATATCAGGATAGTAATATGATTTTGGTTCATCTGCCCAGGGATAATGTGAAGTACTGTAACTTAAGCCCGAGGACATTGTAATAAGATGTCGCAGCAACAAAGAATCTGACACATGTCCCCTGAGTTCTGGTAAATAATCAATTACCCTGTCATTAACACTATTAATATATCCCTCATCAATCGCTATTCCAGCCAGTGCCGATGTAAATGACTTGGAAATTGAAAAAGCTGCATTAACCGATTCCCTATTATAATTATTAAAATACTCCTCATAGAGAACTATATCATCTTTTACTATAATAAAGGATGTGGTACCCATGCTTTTCAGAAAATCATTAAATGATGACTTCTTTGTTTCTTCTCTGTAACTGTATTCAAAACTCCTGAAAAGATCAGTTTTTTTAAAAGAAGCCGATGCATCCCTATTAAAAATATAGACTGAATTGCCATTCATTACCTTAGCGGAAGAAAATTTTCTATAATCCCTTATAGTTGGATTATTCCAGAAAACATACCTTAATATATAGGATAAAGTGTCAGCCATTTCCTGAGACAAATTGATTACTGCTTAATTTCCAATGCATCCCGTATTTAATACCTTAGTATATATTGTACCTATAATTCCTTAACTCCCCAGAACTTATTGACATCTGTCCACTTATAAACATCGGGTCTGTCAAATCTGCGCCTGGTCTGTAGAATCGATAGCCCCCTAATTTCAATATCCTGAAGATCAGCTGGCCCCATGCCTACTTTGCAAGCCAGGTTAATAACAGGGATATTATCAGGTTCAAATCCCATGATACTCGATCCGACAATATCAGCAGCAAGAGGTGACGTTCCTGCAATAATCAATCCCATTTTTACCAGTCGTCCATCGGAAGGACCATTCCCTTCCATCGCAGTGGATGCGTCAATTACAGAGAGTCCTGTCCTGACAGCCCTGTTCATATCAATGATCTCATATGCAATCCCTATAGAACCTCTTTCGGCTGCCCTGTCGTGCAGCCATGATCTGACAGAATAATACTCGGTGCCAGGATAGAGTCCGATAAGGTTTTTCATAGCCAGAGTCACTGTTGCCAGCGTATGGGTCTTCATCATAGGAACAGAACAGACAAGATCAACATCGTTGAGTATTTTGTGGATTTTCACTGATTTTGCGGCAAGACCGTCCTTTAAAGGTACCTCAACTATATCACCGGAATGCAGATTAATGAGCGGGATATTTAATGACCTGGCCAATTCGGTATACCCCAGGGAGTCAAAAACATGTTTTTGCATCCTGTCGAGGATATCTCTTTTCTTTGTCCTGTATGTATCACTCCCGATCACATTAAAGGATTCAGCTGCCGCAGAGCCTTCGCCTATCATTACATTCTTCCCTGACTGCTGCATGAGTCTGGCAAGAGCCCTGATGACTTGTGGTTTGGTGGTTGATCTTACATCAGGTGAGACAAGATTCGGCTTCAGGAGAATATTCTGTTTCCCTTTTGTAGCTAATTCAATACCTCCCAAAAGATCAATTGCTTCTTCAACTGCCCTGTCAATGTTCCCATTTTTAATTCTAACAATACTGACAATCTCATTTCCTGGCCTGGAGTAAGGCGTCCCGCCATAAAGATTGGTCATCCCTAATACGCCAGAACCTAATGTGGCTACAGCTGTTGAATGAATAAATTTACGCCTGGAAATATTTTTCTTTTTCATAAATATCACAGGTTTAAATAATTACTACCCGGAAAATCTTCAAGTTAATGTTTTTTTTAAAATCTTCCTGCAATAATAAAGCTAATAAAACCTCTGATATGTGGTACCTATTACACACTAAGTGCCTTAATTTATTCCTTGTCAGATATCAGTGCCTATTCCCCTGATAATTTCTGAAAAACGCCGTTAGTCCAGCCAAACCCATCCTGGGTAGGATATTCTCCCCCTCCGCTTTTTTTTGTTGTATCCACAACATCATATTTTTCAAGCATCTTAAATGTAGACCTGTAGACTTTTGTATTAAGATACAACCATCGTTCTTTTATAACAGAGGCCAGGTCCTCAAAATTATAATTTTGAAGCCCTGTAATAGTAATCCATTCCAATGGAGCCCAGCCATTTGGATAATCCCATTGTTGGCCCGTATTGTATAGTGTTGGTACCACCCCTCCCGGTTTCAGGAAATATCTTTCAATTACTGCTGCTGTGGCTCCTGCCTGCTCAGTTGTAGCAATCCTGAAAAAAAGAGGATACATACCCGCCAGAGACATCACATTAGTCTGTTGCCCGGTTCTGCTATTATAATCCATAAATAAACCTTTTTTGGTGTTCCAACAATATTTTATTATAGCTTTTCCCCTCGATTCATACTTAGATTTATAGTACTTTGATTTTGCAGTGTCTCCTGCCAGCCGGTAAGCTTTAGAAAGAGTAAATTCCATATTATACATCAGGGAGTTCAAATCGACAGGTACGATGTCCGTAGTATGAATTGTATATAAAGGCCATGTACCAGTGCTATCCATTGATAACCACCGGCTCGAAAAATCCCATCCCGATTCAGCTGTAGCTCTCAGGTTCCTGTACACCTCATTCCACTTTATACCAGGCATTTTTGATACTGCTTCATTTGCTGTTTTTACATCTTCCCTGTAACTTTCGGAACGGGGAGTGTTTTCATCAGACCAGTATCTGTTCAATATTTCACCATCCTTAAGCCGGACTACTCTCCTGTATGCACTTACCGATTCTTTCAGGTTTCCGGTACCAT
Organism: uncultured Bacteroidales bacterium; assembly: GCA_963843635.1. Classification (GTDB taxonomy): domain Bacteria; phylum Bacteroidota; class Bacteroidia; order Bacteroidales; family VadinHA17; genus LD21. The sequence goes on from CAWJLF010000007.1 coordinate 203,772, forward strand.
TCATCCAGAATTCATACTCTTTCTCCATGTACTTCAGGTAATGTGTATACACTGTGTCTCCTTTTATTTCTGCAAGCAAAGAGACCATAGCCGGATAAAATGGTGGCTGCGACCGCCCGAGGTAATAGGTACGGTTACCATTTGGGATATATCCGTATTGTGTTATCAGGTAAGAAAAATTATCAATCATATCCTGTATAATCTCATACTGCCTGTTCTGTTCCAGTCCGAGCATTGTAAAGTAGGTGTCCCAGTAATAGATCTCACGAAACCGTCCGCCCGGCACTATATAAGCATAGGGTAAAGGTATAAGGGTACCTGACTGCACTTTGTCAGGGGGCCTCTTCAACACATCCCACAGCCTTGAGATATGTTCGTTTACGGAAGCAGAATCTGTTATATAAGCAGATTCATTGCCCGGAATTATAAAATTGTTCTTCAAAAAATTCTGAAGAGCAGCAACAGACCGGTCACTGAGATCAGAATATTTTTTTCTTATTACTGATGGATCCTCCAATGGGATGCAATCCACAAAAGTCTTACTATCGGAGAAGAGATTGCTATCTGCCTGAACATCATAAAATAACTTACCATAAAGGTTCTCAGGAGGTCCAATTACTACTTTATCTACGTCTGGAGCACTACAGCTGCTAACAAGTAACAGTGAAATAATAAATATTTGAAACTGAGTTCTTTTTATTAATATAGTTTTCATCTTGCTCTTATGCTGGTTATATATATAATAAGCTATTTATCAAGTCTTAACCGGAAAACTCTTCATCAGAAAATTAAACATGTTATAGCAAATAGTAACGTGTCTATTGGAAAAGAGTCAGATGTTTTTCGTTCTTTTTTGTCACGGTGCCAATAACAGAAGCCGATGCAAGACCTGCATTGTGCAGTTCCGCAAGTACCTTATCCGCATCGGCCGGAATCACACTCATCAGCAGGCCACCGGAGGTCTGGGCATCGAAAGCTGCCATCTTAAGATTATAGTCAAGCTGTTTTGATGACAACAAATGTTCATCCACAAATTCCAGGTTCCGGAAAGATGCCCCGGGAATACATCCCTCATCAATAAGATTATATGTTTTTCCAATCAGGGGAACTTTTCCCATATTGATACTAATTGTAACATCACTTGCTTTTGCCATTTTATATGCATGACCGGCAAGCCCGAATCCTGTTATATCAGTGGCTCCCTTAATGTTATATTTCTTCATGATCTCAGCTCCTGATTTGTTCAGAAGCTTCATAAGCCTCTTTGCTTCAATAATATCTGCTTCATCAGCCATCCCGAGTCTTTGTCCCGCCATTATTATTCCTGTTCCAAGAGGCTTTGTAAGTATCAGTATATCCCCGGGACTGGCTCCGGAATTTGTAATGATCTTTTCAGGATGTACAAAACCGGTGACAGCCAGACCATATTTTGGAGGAAAATCATCTATGGTATGTCCTCCCACTATCCGTACTCCTGCTTCAGATGCTTTATCAAATCCCCCTTTAATTATCTCAGCATAAGCTTCCAAGGGGAGCCTTGAAGCCGGAAACATCATTATATTCAGAGCAAGTACAGGATCACCTCCCATAGCATATACATCACTTATTGAATTTGCAGCGGCTATCTGTCCGAATTCATAAGGGTCACTGCAAACAGGTGGGAAAAAATCAGTGGTCAGGACTAACGCGAGGTCATCGTTTATCCTGTACACACCGGCATCATCGTGAGTATTGATATCAACAAGAATATCAGGATCATCAGGCAGGGGCAGGAATTTCAGTATCTCTTCCAGCTGCTTTGGTGATATCTTTGAAGAACACCCACCGTATTCCACCATTTGAAGAAGGTCAATTTTCATTTTCGGAAATTATATGTCGATCATGGCCGTACAATGTTTCCAGCTGTAGCAAGAGCCTCGGCAATAACATACATATTACTAAGGACACCCGTTCCCAGGCCTGTATCCAGTGCAAAATAATTCACACATGTTGCACATAATAAAAGCTCAACTCCCATTTTCTCCAGGTCTCTTAGATCGCCCACAACAAGGGAGTCTTTAGCTGCCAGAGTGACTCCTTTGTTATAGAACACCATTTTTAAAGGCAACCTATCGAGGTCCTTAACCGCTTTTATAAAATTAGTCATCAGCAGATGACCCAGCTGATCATCACCATCTCCCATTTTATCAGAAGTGATCGCAATGACATAGTTACCTTTCTCAAAATGATTTACTGTTGTACTACAGTACTCTTCCACATTGTTGTTTTTCAGTTCACCTGCCGGTTTTGTAACAGTAATAGTCCAGATATTCTCTTTTTCACTTACCTCAAAGGTTGTACTGTTGTCATGTAAAAAACGTGTGACATTATTCAATGATGTCTTGTTATCTGTCAGTACAATGAATGATTCTCCCACCGACGACTCTCTCAGAGCTTTCCTGGTGGCAATTAAAGGTGCCGGACACAACTGTCCCTTCGTATCGACTACTCTCATAACCTGGAAATAATAATGAAATGCAAAAATACAAAAGATATCTTTAATACTTCAACTGCCTGGGATGCATAACAGTATGTTTTTTGCCACCAAGTAGCAAGGGCACTTAGCTATACCAGGGATAAGCCTTAAAAATAAACTCATGTAAAACCTGGTGCCTTGGTGTCCTGGTGGCAATTATCAATTAACTTATACTCTGAAAAATGTATCTTTGTTGGGAACATAATTTCTTTGATATGAAAAAACCATATTTTATTTTAACTCTGACAGCACTGCTCTTTGTCTTCCAGTCTCTTTCAGGACAAAATACTATTGATAATAAGTCTGTCACAGGGTCATGGATGGGCAAGATCAATACCGGGGCCATTTCTCTCCGGGTAGTTTTTAACCTGTCTATTACAGGAAATGACTCACTGATAGCTACTCTTGACAGCCCTGATCAGGGAGCCAAAGATATTAAACTGGGCCGTGTGACCCTGGCAGGAGATTCATTAAAGATCTCTGCAGCTCTTTTACGGGCTGAATACAAAGGTGCCATCAGAAACGATACACTTATAGAGGGGACCTGGACACAGGCAGGAGCTACATTTCCACTCATTCTCACAAAGTTGAAAAATGTCTTCACACTGGACAGGCCACAGGAACCCAGACCCCCTTACCCTTATAAATCAGAGGATATAACATTTAATAACAGCAAATTCAATATTACCCTGGCCGGGACACTCACAATACCTGAGGGTAAAGGGCCTTTCCCTGCAGCTATTCTCATTACAGGATCAGGGCCCCAAAACAGGAATGAGGAACTAATGGGCCATAAGCCATTCCTGGTAATTGCTGATTACCTGACCAGGCATGGAATAGCAGTTCTGAGATACGATGACAGAGGAGTTGGAAAATCCCAGGGTAATTACTTAAGTGCCACATCTGCTGACCTGGCAACTGATGCCGATGCTGCCTTTGATTTTTTGAAGGAGGTGCCTGATATCAATCCAGGGGAGATAGGACTGATTGGACATAGTGAAGGCGGACTGATAGCTCCAATTGTAGCATCAACAAATCATAGTATTGCCTTTATTGTATCACTGGCGGGTCCTGGAATAAACGGGGAAAAGATCATAATCAGGCAGGCGGAGGACATTAGCAGGCTAATGGGGATAAGCGAAAAAATGATTAAAGAGAACATGGAGACAAATAAGAAATTATATGAAGTACTGAAGAAGGAAAAAGATAATAAACTTGCCGAGGAAAAAATAATTGCGCTTTACAGGGAGATACTCAGGAAAGAGAAAAAACCGGATGAAGAAATACAGAAAAATGTTACTAAACTCAAGGCTTCCTTCGGGGAAAGTTCATATACCTGGTTCAGATATTTCATAACCACCGACCCATCCGTATTCTGGAAGAAGGTAAAATGTCCTGTGCTGGCACTTGACGGGGAGAAGGACCTTCAGGTCTCTGCAGCTCAAAACCTGCCTGCAATTGAAAAAGCTTTGCGGTCATCCGGTAATAACAAGGTTAAAACTGTTCTTTTACCGGACCTGAATCATCTCTTCCAGCATTGTAAAACAGGACTTCCATCTGAATATTCAAATATATCTGAGACATTTTCACCGGAGGCACTGAAAATAATTACTGACTGGATCCTGGCTTTATAGGTTTTTCTGCAAGTCTCCTTAATATCATTCGCCCACGTGCTTTAATTCCGGCCGGGCCATCCTCCATAAGAGTGCTGATTGTAGAAGCCAGTTCATTGCCCAGTTCAGTGTAAATGAGGGTTAGTTTGTAAAGGATTTCCATCGAATAAGCTTTAACCGCAATTGCAGATAAACCAGAATTGAGATTTCTGAAACAGAAATCAGCCAACAAACCATGTTCATGTTTTCCGATCCCCGACATGTTACTGAGGGAGATAATCCTCAGGAATGACCTTATTGTGCTTTCATTTTTAATCTTATCCAGGTCCCTAACAAGTTTATTCAGGTAAGGATGGAGCAGTTCAGGATATTTGTCACAGACCTTGGTCAGAATCCATGAAGCACGAAAAGCCAGTCTGTCATCCGTTGAATATGAATACTCTACCAGCTTACTCAAGATCAGCTTGTTCTCACCTGCAGAGGTGGCCACCCATTCAGCCTCTTTTAGCCCTATCATTTTGTTAATCATGTTCTGCAATTCTGCATCACCTACTATTGGTTGTTGTTCATTTTCAGGTTCCTCAGAAGTAATTTTTCTGCCATTATAAATACTTTCCATATATTTATTTGCAACAAATACATCTGCTTCTGAAAAATCGATATTAATAAGCTCTGAGGATTTAATCCATCTGAAGGCATTATGTTCAGAAAGCAGAGGCTTTTCATCAAGCGTATCACATACAAAGGGAATTAATCTTACCTTTTTAAATCCATAGTCATGCACCACGTCGGGCAATCTTCCACAAATTACAAGGTCGATCGATAGCTCCTCCTCCACCTCCCGCACTACACACTCTTCTTCAGTCTCTCCAGCAGCAAGCTTTCCCCCGGGGAACTCCCATTTCAGCGGATGATCTGTGAATTCTCCCCGCTGGACAACCAGAATCTCGTTACTGTCATTCCTTATAACAGCACAGGTAACATCAATCATAATAAACATCAATGTAGAAGGTCCTCATAAAGTGGTATAACATACAGAAACTCATACCTTTTTTCTTCAGGATAAACCCTGCATGCATAATGTTCTATTCCGTTTGTAACAACAATATATGATACTTTGAGTCCCATGTTATATGAGACAATCTGGTCAAATACCTGTTCATTAATTTTCACATCAGCGGCCTTGCATTCAACAATCATTACAGGTCTACCCATTCTGTCATGAACAAGGATATCCACACGTCTTTTTAAGCTTATTCATCCTGAAAAGCACTTCAACGCCAAGTAATCCAGAGGGTATTTTCCCTCCACAACCAGATACTGAATGAAATTTTGCCGGACCCATTCCTCAGGAGTGAGTCTGACATACTTCCTCCTTATCGGATCAAAGATCATCTCGGCTCCTTCTTTTCCGGTAATTTTAAATGAATATTGAGGCAGGTTTAATTGTTTCAAGTTAGTTTTTGTATTTTTGATGCCATAAAGTATAATAGCCGGATATATCTATATTTACGACTTTGTGTAACCAGGTGTATCTTTCCGGTGCTTAATAAAAGATCGTTCAGATTTTACTCGGGGAGCACCGAATCCCGTAGGTCCGGAATGGTGCACCTCACCAGGTATACATAAAGATAAAGCTAAAATTGATATATAAAGTTAAAATATAAATCCTGTACAAATATATTGCGATAATAATAAACTCAATGTAATTATATGAAAACCAAAGAGGAAATTGTTAATAACTGGTTGCCACGGTATACCGGCAAATCGCTTGAAAGTTTCGGCAAATATTTCCTTCTCACCAATTACCACCATTATGTTGAGCTTTTTGCAAAATGGAACAAAGTAAATGTTGAAGGGAAACAAGAATATGCCCAGTGCCACAGCTGAGGGCATAACAATAATCAATTTCGGAATGGGAAGTCCGAATGCTGCGACAATAATGGATCTTCTGAGTGCAGTCACGCCTCATGCTGTTCTTTTCCTTGGTAAATGCGGAGGATTAAAGAAGAAAAACAAACTGGGCGATCTGATCCTTCCGATAGCTGCAATCAGAAGTGACGGAACATCAAATGATTACCTGCCGATAGAGGTGCCTGCTCTTCCGGCTTTTAAGCTTCAGAGTGCAATATCTGCTACAATAACAGGTATAAGAGGGAATATTGGACAGGAACAGTTTATACCACAAACAGGCGGGTTTGGGAATATGATGACAGGTTTAAGAAATATCTTGTTAAGACGCGGGCAATGGCAATCGACATGGAGACAGCGACAATTTTCACCGTAGGTTTTGCAAATGAAATACCTACCGGTGCATTGCTGCTGGTGTCAGATCAACCGATGATCTCACCGGAATCAAAACTGAAGCAGTGACATGAAAGTGACAAATGATTTTGTTGAAATGCATCTTAAGATAGGAATTGATGCCCTAAAGGAGATAAGGAAACGGGGTATCAGTTAAACATTTAAATTCTGAAAATGGCAATTACATACGAGGAAATAATATCTGATCTGAAGAAGAGTATTTTTAAACCCGTTTATTTTCTGGCCGGAGAGGAACCATATTATATTGACCTTATAACCGGCTATATAGAAGAAAATGTTCTGCTGAATGCGGAAAAAGCTTTTAACCAGATGATATTCTATGGCGAAGATACAAATATCGCGCCATAACTGAAGCAGCAAGGCGATTTCCCATGATGTCGAGTCATCAGGTTATCATAGTGAAGGAAGCACAGTCACTTAAAAAACTCGAAGATCTAATTTTATACTTGAAAAACCACTGCTCTCCACAATACTTGTGTTCAACTATAAATACAAAACAATCGATAAGAGAACAAAGCTTTACAAGACCCTGGAGACCAATGGTGTTATATTTTGAATCGCCAGAGATCCGGGATTACCAGGTACCCGCATGGATAGAAAGATACCTGATGACAAAGGGAATAAAGACAGATCCGAGCGCCAGTGCCATGCTTACTGAATACCTTGGAACCGATCTTCATAAGATAGTTAATGAGCTGGATAAGCTGATAATAACCCTCCCGGAAGCTAAACCTGTAATTACGACTACGCTTATTGAAAAGAATATCGGGATAAGCAAGGATTATAATAATTTCGAGTTGCAGAAAGCTATCGGTGAAAGGAATATCCTAAAGCAAATATGATAGTTCATTATTTTGCCAATAACCTGAAAGATAATCCCATCACTCTTACTATAGCATCACTATTCGGCTATTTCAGCAAGCTTCTTAACTTACCATTATCTTACTGATAAATCAAAAAATAATGTTGCTGCCGTGCTAAAGGTGAACCCATACTTTGTCAGGGATTATGAAAATGCTGCCTCAAAGTAAATGTTACAGAACAGTTCAGATAATAAGTCTGTTACGAACCTACGATATGAAATCAAAAGGATTCGGTGATGCAGGGACAGACCAGGGAGATCTGTTAAAAGAGCTGGTATTCAAGATATTGCATCTCTAGTTCATTTCCGGGGATTCAGGAAAATCTGCCCACATCCTGTATTTATTTTTAAATCTTCTGAGAACATTTTTCCAGGTTCGTCACCCCTGTTGTTCATAATAACTTCGGTTTTTACTTTTGCAATAACCCAGGAATTCTCTTTAAGTTCCTTTTCAAGCTGTCCTGCGGACCATCCTGAGTAACCAAGGAAAAACCTGATCTGCGTCTGGTCTATTTTCCTTACTGATCAGGTTTCTTATAGAATCAATATCTCCACCCCAGAAAATATTATCCTCGACAAGAACACTTCTGGGTATTATGTTACCCAGATTATGAAGATAATGAAGAGTATCGGGAGCAACAGGTCCTCCCATATTAAGACTTTCATCCCGATCGTCAAAGCCTGTCAATGGCATCGCAATCTTCATGTCAAGCTTCTTATTCAGAATAAATCCAACGGATCCCTCTGATGAATGATCGGTCAGGTACACAACACTCCGGTTAAAAAAAGTATCCGGAAGAAAAGGTTCAGAAATCAGTATCTTGCCTTTTTCCGGTATTTTATCTTCAGGTAATATAGTCAAACAAGTCTATTTCCTTTGGCATAAATTAAACATAATTAATGACAAAATATTAATCTTCATATAAAAATAATTAAGTAAAAACTTAAAATCAATTAAATATTATCATATTTTTGCTCGAATCATTAAATAATATAATGCAAAAAAGTACATTACGAATAATTGGAAATAAAGCTGTCCTTAATATCCGTGAAAGAATGTGTGAAACACCTGAGGAACTGCTCGAAAGCGATAAATTCAGGATATTCTTGAACAATGTCTAGAAAAACTTGAAGTTGAAAAATTCTCCTTTATTGTGATTTTTTCAGATAATTGTAAGATGATAAGGACAGTAGATGATCTGGTTAAGACCCTTATCTTACTTGTAAAATACGAGAGTAATATGGTTCCTCATATTTTTGACAGATCGGTTATTTCTTAGAGATCTTGATAAGCTGAATAGTTTTGTTGAGTATCTGTATGATTACTGGCGGCATTTTGACAGTTTTATTATAAATGATTCAGAAGGTGACAGGCTCGATAAAAGACCATATCGTACTTTCAATGAGACTATTGAACACCTTACACATCTTATCCGAACAGTATACAGACATATCCAGGAGAATATTACAGGAAGTCATCCCACTGTTTACAGGCAGGTACCTGCCGGGGCAGAAATGGCAGTGATATCATTACCAAAGGATATACCCTATCCAGGAAAAAATATAAAAAACTTAATAATGTGCCTGTTATACGGCAGATGCTGATATATCCTCCGCTTGTGATACAGCAACCGATGAATAAACGAACAGGGCACTTTAAAAGGATCAGCCAGAATCCGATTGACCTGGTTAAATTAAGTCCCGATGAATGGCTCTGTTATCCTGCCAAAGTTGGAAGCTGCTAATAATGGTATATTTCCATATCGATTTTTTCGAACTGGGTTTTTCAATGTGTAACCTTTTCCAGCTGGCCGATGACAATGACCTGAAAAAGAAGCCTGATGCGCTCTTCATTTATGGTGTTACAGGAAATGTTCTTGAAGTCTGGCCACATATTCGACTGTGTTTTATGATGATGAGGAGAATGGGATTTTCGTAGGAGCCATACCCAACAGACCTGAATTCGGCTATTTCGGTTACCTGAAAAAAATGATGCTTACCCTTCATAACTCGATTATCATGAAATCAGGTAATATGCCTTTTCATGGAGCAATGGTAAAAATATTGCTTCAGGGTAACAAGAAGGCAACAATACTGATGATGGGTGATACGGGTGCCGGGAAATCAGAAACTCTTGAGGCATTCCGGGTGCTTGCCGAAAAACATATCCGTGAGCTTAACCATCATTGCTGACGATATGGGATCAATAGAACTTGACAAGACAGGATACCCTGTGGGATATGGTACTGAAATAGGGGCATTTCTTCGGCTCGATGATCTTCAGCCTGGTTATGCATTCGGGCATCTCGACAGGTCAATAATAATGAATCCCAGTCAGGTAAATGCAAGGATCGTTTTTCCGGTAACAAGCTTTGAAACAATTATCATGGGCCACAAGATTGATTATATCCTTTATGCCAATAACTATGAGGAGATTGATGACGAACATCCTGTAATTGAAAGATTCAGCTCTGCAGAATGGGCTCTTGATATTTTCAGTGAGGGGCCGTAATGAGCAAAGGAACAACAACATCAAGCGGACTGGTACATTCATACTTTGCAAATATATTTGGTCCTCCCGAATACAAGGAGCTCCATGAGAAAATAGCCAGAAAGGTATTTCAAATCTTTCTTTAAAAAAGATGTTTTTGTTGGCCAGATGCGACCAGGCTGGGTATACCAGGTTATGCGACAAACGGGCCAAAAGAGGCTGCACTGGAACTTTTACGTATAATAGGAGTCAGTGAAGAATAACTCCCTGTGATTCTCATGAATTTTAATGTGAAGAACTCGTCTGCCTCCAATGGGAACCCGAGAGCATAATCCACAGATATCTCAATTACACGTGTACATTATAAGTATTTTGCTGGTACGGCTTCCTTCATCGTGGCATAAATAACATCAAAGATATCTTCCGCACTGGGTTTTGAGAAATAATCGCCATCGGTAGTATAAGCCGGTCTGTGTTCCTTGGCTGTAAGGGTTTTCGGAGGACTGTCGAGATACTGCCATGCCCCCTGATTTTCCAGAACCTCTTGCATCATATATGCAGTAGTACCACCGGGAACATCTTCATCAAGAAACAAAACCCTGTTTGTCTTCTTTAATGAATCGAGTATTATCCTGTTTAATATCAAATGGCACAAGTGTCTGAACATCAATGAGCTCCACTGATATATCGTGTGCTGCAAGTTGTTTTACAGCTTCCATAGCTATCTTTACAGTTGAACCATAAGTTACGATTGTAATATCAGTATCCTTCATTCAGAATCTCCGGAACACCCAGAGGTATCCGGAATTCTCCAATATTATCAGGCATTTTTTCCTTTAAGCCTGTATCCATTAAGAGGTTCAATAACAATTGCCGGATCATTTACCTTCAAGCAAGGTATTATAAAAACCTGCAGCTCTTGTCATATCGCGCGGAGAACAAACATATACTCCCCTTACAGAGTTAATAAGCATGCTCATTGGAGAACCTGAATGCCATATACCTTCAAGACGGTGACCCCTTGTACTTATTATAACCGGGGCTAACATTCTTCCGGCTGTCCTGTAATGAGTAGTTGCAAGATCATCACTTAACAGCTGAAGGGCATACATCAGGTAATCGAGATACTGAATCTCGGCAATGGGTCTCATGCCTCTTAACGAAAGTCCAATACCCTGCCCCAGTATTGTGGCTTCCCTGTATTCCTGTATCAGTGATCCTCAGTTCACCATATTTCTTCTGCAGACCTTCAAGAGACTGGTTAACACCACCAATATGCCCGGTATCTTCCCCGAATGTGACAAGCAGGGGATTTTTGGCAAAAAGCTTATCATAATTATCTCTGAGGACCTGCCGCCCGGGCACTTCCTGAGAATTTGCAGAATACACCGGGGCAACAGGTTTTACATTCAGCACTGAAGTCGGTGTTTCATTATAAAGGAATGAATCATAGCTTATTCTTGCATCTTTATAATTCCTTTTCAGCCACCCGTACAGTTCTTCTTTCAGACTATCTGATTTGATACAGGTCTGACATACATTCCTGAGTATCTTACGCGCAGTGACAAAATTATCCTTTCTGTATCGGTGCCAGAACCTCTTTAAGATCTTCTGTAAACTTATCAACAGAGTCTTCTTTTACTTTTTCAACACATCTGCACGAACGTTCAGATATTATTTTAACAAGAGCATCACGTTCAATCTTAATAGGATTCTGAAACATATCCCAGCTTTTCTTCCTTGAAGTCTTTCGCTTCTTCTTCAGCTTCGAGAGCAAGCTTATCGAGTTCGTCATCAGTGGCAATACCTGATTTCAAGTATCCATTCCCTCATTTTCTTTATAGGATCAAAATCATTTTCCCATTTAAGCCTTTCCTCACTTTTATACCTCTCATGTGAACCTGATGTAGAATGTCCCTGTGGCTGAGTGACCTCTTCAATATGAAACAAAACAGGTGTATGTTGTTCCCTGCATATTGCGATTCCTTCCTTATAGAGCTTTATCAATCCGGGATAATCCCAGCCTTTCCCTTTAAAAATCCGAATGCCCGGTTTCCTTTTTCAGTCTCAAAACCCTTTAATAATATCTGAAATGCTGCCTTTGGTTGTCTGGTATTTTTTTGGCACGGAAATTCCATAACCATCATCATAAACTGATATAGCCATCGGTACCTGTAGAACACCTGCGGCATTCATTGTCTCCCAGAAATGACCCTCAGAAGTGCTGGCATCTCCAATCGAACCAAAAGCAACCTCATTACCTTTGTTTGATAAGAGTTGTTAAACTTATGAAGATCCTTATTCTGCCTGAACAGTTTTGAAGCATAAGCAAGTCCAAGCAGACGTGGCATCTGACCTGCTGTGGGAGAAATATCAGGGGAGAATTTTTTTGTTTTGTAAGATCTCGCCATGTTCCATCAGGGTTAATATTGGGAATAGAAAAATGGTTGTTGAAAACTCTCCCCCACTTCCATGACTAACACTATCTGTCAGTATTACCATAAAGCTGATGAAAAAATTCAAGTGAATCATATAAGCCCATTGCCATCATCCATGTCTGGTCGCGGTAATAGCCTGATCGCCAGTCGCCATCTCTGAATTGCTTGGCCATGGCTATCTGAATAATCTCCTTACCATCACCAAATATTCCGAATTTGGCTTTCCCGGTCAGAACTTCCCGGCGACCTGTTACACTTAAGTCCCTGCTGAGATTAGCCAGCCTAGAAATCTGGCAAGAATAGTTTTTTTATCAAGTTTAAGATCTGAGTCAAGGTCTGATACATTTGTAGTTTGTTTCATTTCAATCCGAATAATTTTGAAAAATTATGATGCTTTATTTTTAAACAAATATTTTTAACTGTTGTTTACTCTTGATACAAGAAATGATATTTATCTTTGCAGATTAAATAGGAAATGAATATAAATAAACAACATTACTGTAAAGTTACTAAATATCGGAAGGAAGGGTGATATGTTTGTTAAATTGTTGGTATTAAGTATGATATTTCTTGCATTAGCAGCCATAGGCTTTGGAATTAGAATGCTCCTGAAACCTAACAGCAAGTTTCCGGAAACACATATAAGCAGAAATCCCGAGATGAGGAAAAGAGGGATTAAATGTGCCCAGCAAACAGATGTGGGATGTAATTCAACTGAAGATTTTCCAGGATGTGCATCCTGTGGTCTCAAAGGGTTTTAGTCCCATCAGGTAAGGATACATTTGAAAATATGACCTTTAAAGAGGCTATTCCTCCTCTATAGATTTTTTGAGGCTGGACGAAGTCCATGTTTTAAAATTTCCTTTGTCATCTGAATATACCAGGTAAGCTCTGTAATGCGGGTGATCTTTTATGAAATCTATTGATTTCTCCGTTCCCATTACCATGAAAGCTGTTGCAAGTCCGTCAGCCGTAGCACATTCATCTGCCAAAACGGTTGCACTAAGAAGAGTATTCTTTGCCGGGTAACCTGTCCTGGGATTTATTTCATGTGAATACTTTACCCCGTTCTCAATATAAAACTTCCTGTAATTACCGGAAGTGGCAAGTGCTTCGTCGGAGATATTGATAATGGCCTGGAGATCTGCTCCCGGAGACATATTATTGTCAACAGGTCTGTCAATTCCAATCTTCCATTTTTTGCCCTCCTTGGTTCCCCTTGCCCTGACTTCTCCCCCTATCTCCACAAGGTAATTCCTGAATCCCAGGTTATCCATGAAACGACATACAACATCAACAGAATAACCCTGTGCGATAGCATTTACATCAAGCTTAATGTTAGGATTACTCTTTACAACATGTCCATCCACAAGTGATACTTTCGACATACCTATGAGACTCATCAGGCTATCGAGATTTGATGCTTTAAAAGTCCTCCGCCCGTCAGGGCCAAATCCCCAGGCGTCAACCAGTGGGCCTACAGTAATATCAAAAGCACCATCCGTCATTTCGGATATCTGAGCAGATTTATTAAAAACTTCGGTAAAAAACGTATCGGCAACCACCTCTTCATTCCTGTTGACACGTGATATTATGGATGAGTCGATATACACTGACAATGACATATCAAAATTATGTAACAGTAAACCCACCTTATCCTTAAGCTCCTCAGGACTTATATTTTTATTGTTTTCATAAACGATGCTGTAAGTAGTTCCCTGGGTAAAGCCTGAAAAATTAGCTTTCCCTGCTTTTTTTTCTTTGCATGCGGGTAACAAAAATAAAAGAAGAAAAGATAACTCCAGAAGTCTTTTTATCATATCCCAAAATCATCAAAAGAAATATTTTCTTTAGGAACACCCAGAAAATCAAGTGTTTTAACAACAGCACTATTCATCATTGGTGGCCCGCAGAAATAATATTCAATATCCTCAGGTTCTTCATGCTGGCAAAGATAATTGTCGAGAAGCACCTGGTGTATAAATCCTGTATAACCCGTCCAGTTATCTTCCGGCAATGGTTCTGAAAGAGCCAGGTTAAAGGTGAAGTTTGGAAATTCTTTTTCAATGGCCCTGAATTCATCCTCATAAAATACCTCTCTCAGCGATCGGGCACCATACCAGTATGACACTTTTCTTTTTGTCTTAAGAGTATGGAACAAGTGGAAGATATGAGATCTGAGAGGAGCCATTCCAGCTCCTCCACCTATATATACCATTTCGTTGTCTGTATCCTTTATATGAAATTCCCCGTAAGGACCTGACATGACTACCTTATCACCGGGTTTGCGTGAGAAAATATATGAGGAACATAAACCAGGAGGAACATTCTTAAATTGCATTTTTGTCCCATCCCATGGTGGAGTGGCAATTCGTATATTTAATTTTATCAGGTTTCTCTCGGCAGGATAATTGGCCATTGAATAGGCTCTGAATGTCTCTTCAGAGTTTTTTACTTTCAGGTCCCACATTCCAAAGTTGTCCCAGTCCCCCTTAAACCGTTCCTGTATAATAAAGTCCCTGAAGCTTGTTTCATATTTCGGAACATCAATCTGGACATATCCTCCTGGAGTAAAATCAAGTGATTCGCCCTCAGGAAGCTTAACCACAAATTCCTTAATAAATGTTGCAACATTATTATTCGATACGACCTCGCATTCCCACTTCCGGATACCCATTACTGACTCGGGTACCTGTATTGTTATGTTTTCTCTTATCTTGACCTGGCAACCAAGCCTCCAGTCATTCATTTGCTCTTTACGTGTGAAGAAACCTGTTTCAGTCGGTAAAATAGAACCTCCTCCTTCTCTGACCTGGCACTTGCACATTCCACATGTTCCACCTCCCCCGCAAGCAGAAGGGAGGAAAATATCATTGCCTGAAAGGGTTGATAAAACAGTTGAACCTGGCGATACAGTCAAAACGCGGTCATTAATCTGAAGATTGACTTCACCTTTGGGTGCCAGCTTATCCTTGGCAATAATGAGCATGCTGACTAATATCAAAATAATAATCAGAAAGACTATGATACTATATAATATTGTACTGCCTGTTGAAATAGCTAAAATCATAATTCAAAAATATCTGTTAGAGTTTGATTCCCATAAATCCCATAAAAGCAATTGCCATGAGTCCGGTAAGGATGAATGTTATACCTAGGCCCTTGAGCGGATCCGGTACATTGCTATACCTCAGTTTCTCCCTGATAGCAGCTATACTAACGATAGCCAGCATCCACCCGATTCCTGACCCGACACCAAAAACTGTTGCTTCACCCAGGGTCTGGTAATCGCGTTCCTGCATAAAGAGAGAAGCACCCAGGATAGCGCAGTTGACTGCAATCAGTGGCAGGAATATTCCAAGGGAATTGTATAATGATGGACTGAATTTTTCAATAATCATTTCAACAAGTTGTACTATTGCAGCAATTACCGCAATAAATACCATGAATGTAAGGAAACTCAGGTCAACATCGGCAAAACCTTTACCAAGCCACGATAAAGCTCCCTTATTCAGTATATAGTGTTCTACCAGGAAGTTAACAGGTGTTGTTATTAATAGTACAAAAACCACTGCTACTCCAAGTCCTATAGATGTCTTTACAGTCTTTGACACAGCCAGAAATGAACACATCCCCAGGAAGAAAGCAAAGACCATGTTGTCGATAAAAATCGACTTTACAAATATATTTAACAGATGTTCCATAACTATTTAAACTATTTTTTCTCTATCAAATTCTTGTTCCTGCTGCGTTGAAACCATATTATCATCCCAACAGTTATAAGTGCCATTGGAGGCAGTATCATTAGTCCGTTATTATGATATCCGGTAGTATATATGCCAAGTTTCTCCAATACAGGATAACCATATATTGTGCCCGATCCAAGAAACTCCCTGAAGAAGGCCACGATAACGAGTATTATGCCATACCCAGCTCCATTACCCAGGCCGTCAATGAAGGATGGCCATGGTTTGTTTGCCATAGCAAAGGCTTCCAGGCGACCCATGATTATGCAGTTTGTAATTATGAGCCCCACAAATACTGATAACTGCTTACTAACATCAAAAGCAAATGCCTTTAGAGACTGGTCAACAAGTATCACCATGGTTGCTATAACCACTAATTGAACAATTATCCTGATCCTGTCAGGAATGAACTTTCTCATAGCAGCAATGACCACGTTTGAGACTGCAACAACGATTGTTACCGATAAGGCCATCACCAGAGCCGGTTTAAGCTTTACTGTGACAGCAAGAGCAGAACAAATACCCAGAACCTGAACAGTAATTGGATTATCATTACTTAAAGGCGCTGTAAATAGTTTTAAGTTTTTAGCCGAGAACAACGGCTCTTTTTCCTGATTGCTCATATATAGACTATTTTCTGTTTTTTAATAGATAATCATTGTATCTTCCGATACAATCGAACAGCATTTTCTGAAGTCCTTTACTGGTTATAGTACCCCCTGAAATTGCATCCACACTATGCGGGTCATCCGGCTTAGCTCCTCCTTTAATAACGCCTATTGATACAAATTTATCCCCATCAAAGAGTTTTTTACCGGGAAACATGTTTTCAAATTTTTGTGTATTTATTTCTGCTCCAAGGCCAGGTGTTTCTCCTTTATGATCGAATGTCACTCCATATATAGTATTCATATCTGATTTAAGCGAAACATAACCCCATATAGGTCCCCATAAACCTTTACCCTGGACCGGCAGGATAATAAGGTGTTCCCCATCATCAAGAGTTGCCTGAAATACAGGGAAATACTGCTCATCAAGAGGCTTCTTCTGTTCAACAATAAGCTCCACATTAAACGCGTCAACTCCAGGGACCACTTCTCCTTTGGAATTGAGAACAAAGCTGTCTTTTATATATTTGGCATATAAGGATTCGGTGGTTTGCCGTGTTGACGGTATACCTATCGATTCAAGCATGCTCTTCTTTTTTTCAATTTCCAGGTTTTTCAACTGAAGCGGCTGAAGAAGAGTGGCAGCAAGAGAAAGTAAAACTGCCACTACAATCACCATAATGGATGAAAATATAAATATATATCTGTTACTGAACTGTCTCATCTTACCAAATTATTTGTTGTGACATTGGCCCTTTTAAGTCTCCTTTTAATACTCGATTGAATTACAAAATAATCAATAAGAGGTGCGAATACGTTCATTAGCAGTATAGCCAGCATTACCCCTTCGGGATATGCCGGGTTGACCACCCGGAACAATACAGACATTATGCCTATTAATAAACCGTAGATCCATTTCCCCTTCTCGGTTTGTGCCCCGGATACCGGATCAGTGGCCATAAATACAGCACCGAAGGCAAAGCCTCCCATTACAAAATGATAGTATGCAGGAACCTCCATATAAGGATTTACAGCAAAGGCATTCAATAATAATCCCATTCCAAATCCGCCAGCGAAAACACTAACAATGATCTTCCAGCTTCCGATACCTGTAAGTATAAGAATAAGAGCCCCTATAAGGATGGCAAGTGTGGATGTTTCACCTATTGAACCGGGAATGGTTCCGATAAACATGTGCATGAATGATGGCAGCCTCGAGGTCTCTCCGGCAGCACATAAGGAAAGTGGTGTCGCACCGGAGAATCCATCTATTATATCCTGTCCCTTTGTCAGCCCCGCAATCCATACTTTGTCTCCGGTCATCCAACCAGGATAACTAAAAAAGAGAAATGCCCTGGCCAGCAAAGCAGGGTTTAAAACATTCATCCCTGTTCCTCCGAAAACTTCCTTACCGATAATAACTGAAAATGCAGTCGCAAGAGCCAGCATCCAGAGAGGAACATCTATCGGCATTATCAGTGGGATAAGAATCCCTGTAACAAGGAATCCTTCATTGATCTCATGCCCTCTAATCTGAGCTGCTATAAACTCAATACCCAGTCCGACAACATAACTTACTACTATAAGCGGAAGTATCTTTAAAAAGCCAAACCAAAACATATCCGGTATAGTTGATTCAGCTCCAATAGACCTGTAGTACTGAAGTCCCACATTATATGATCCGAAGATCAGAGCCGGCACCAGTGCAATAATTACTACTGTCATTGTCCTCTTCAGATCAATGTTGTCACGAATATGAGATCCTTTAAAGGTTACCTTGTCTGGAACATACAGGAAAGACTCAAGTCCTTCAAAAACGGAACGCAATTTCCCAAACTTTCCACCTTCAGTGAAATGGGGTTTTATCTTATCTATCTTTCTTCGTAAAGAATCCATTATTATTAATATCTCATGTTGTTAACTCATCTCCTGGACCATAAAATCAAGACCCTTCCTGACAATTGACTGAATCTCAATTTTAGAAGGGCAGATAAACTCACAAAGTGCAAAATCTTCCTCTGCTATTTCATAAATGCCGAGGTTTTCCATCAAATCAATATCTTCGGCAAGGATTGCTTTCAGCAGTTGCATTGGATAAATATCCATCGGGATAACTTTCTCATACAGGCCAGTCATTACAAAAGCTCTCTCTCCTCCATGAAGATTCGTGTTAAGGTTATATTTCTTCTTAGGGATCAGACTTGAAAGAAATGTTTTCGAGAAACTGAATTTATTAATTCCGGGTGTGATCCAACCAAAGAATTCGTAATAATTGCCTTCAGGAATCACTGTTATCTGTGAGTCATAATATCCCAGGTATCCATCCTGCTCAATACGAGCTCCGGTAAGAACGTTGCCACTTATATACCTTGGATTATCACCCCTTACATTATGGTCTACCATGCCTGCTATTGAAGCTCCTGACCTAACTTTAAAATATCCGGTATTCACTACTTCCGAACCTGTCAGGGCTACAATCCTCTCATGCTTATATATGCCTTCTTCAAACAGGCGGCCAATAGCCAGTACATCCTGCAAATTTACGAACCAGACTACCTCTCCCTTGTTTATTGGATCAAGATGATGTATATGAACACCTATGTTTCCTGCAGGATGTGGTCCTGAAAAAAAAGAATAGTCAACTCCAGGTATGTCTTTCAATGTAGAAGATGCCTCAGTCTTACTATTCAGGATGAGGTTAACACTGCCGTCAGTGAGTTTTTTTAATGCTCCTATCCCCTTCCTGAATGATCTGCGGAAGAATTATCCAAAATATAATTATAGTCGGGAGCTAAAGGTGCGGTATCAAAACAAGAAATAAATACAGATTTTGGAACATCGGCAGGATTGGCAACAATATGATACGGACGTTGCCTTACAGCAGGCCATAGTCCTGAATTAAGTAATGCTTCCTTAATCCTCTCCCTCGTAAGATCCTCCGGATCTGATTTGCCAAATGGCACGTATTCATCTCCCTTTTTTTCAACAACAACCTCTAGTAATCTGCGTCTGTCTCCCCTTGTTACCAGCAGTACATTACCACTCACCGGGGACGTGAACTTAATATCCGGACGAAGCTTATCATGAAACAGAGGAGAACCAGCCAGAACACTGTCACCCGGCTTTACATCCATTTTGGGTATTAATCCGGGAAAATCAACAGGTTTAACACCATACAGTGTCGATTGAACAGCAGTACCGAAGATCTTTTCTGTTTCTCCTTCAATCCTGATGTTAAGGCCCCTTTTAAGTTTTATTGATGATGACATTGTATATATAAGATTATAACTATTTCCCTCAAACTCCTTCTGTTATTTTGTTAACAAAAGAAGTACAAAAGTATAAATACCTCAGCATAATTGCATAAAAGTGCCAAATATGATACAACATTTATATATTTTTATAGTTTTAAACGAAGCGTCTAAGATAATTAATTCAAGATAATGTACTTAAAATTTTTAATAAACCTGCATCCCCCGGTAATGTTTAAAAAGGTACATATTTTGATTTCCCCCTTTGTGTTACTTTGTGATGTCCTTTGTGAACCTTTATGGATCAACCTGTTAAATTTTACCACCAAGGTCACTAAGGGTTTCACAAAGGCACACAAAGTTCTTTTTTTAATTACTCCACTCTTTTTAAATTTCCTTCCTTCATCAGGACAACCTGACTTTACTGATTCTGTTTATTTTACAAATCATATCTTCAATGAAAAGATAAAGACCGTGCAGTTGTACAAGGAAGGATGGAATCTCTCGTATCCGATAATAGAACTGAACAGCAAGGATAAACTGGTACTGGGCTTTGATCTCCTCGATAGCCAGTCAGAATCCTATTACTATACCTTTATTCATTGCGACAAGGACTGGAACAGATCCGATATATCCAGTTCTGAATATCTAAATGGATTCCCTGAAAATCCAATTGATGATTATCAATCTTCTTTCAACACAACCGTAGATTATTATCACTATAACCTGAAGTTCCCAAATGATATGGTGTCATTTACCCTGTCGGGTAACTATATTCTTTCTGTATATCCATACGGGAAACCTGATGAGCCGGTAATCACACAGCGATTCGTCATTACAGAGAACGCGGCAGAGATAAATGTCTCGGCTCATCGACCGCTAATGACTAAGGAGAACAATACACATCAACAGGTCGATTTTACCGTAAATTATTCAGGTTTAAATATATATGATCCTTACAGGAATATCTATGCTTTTATCCTTCAAAATGGAAGGTGGAATATTTCAAAGAAAAACCTGAAACCCGACTTTTATGGAAATAATGAATTAAAATATAATTCATTGTCGGATAAAAATATTTTTCCAGGCGGAAATGAATTCAGGTACTTTGATATTAAGAGTATCAGGTATCAGAGTGAATATGTAAAGAAGATTGATTTTTCCAATTCAAATTACAATGTCTGGTTGTACCCCTCTGAAAACAGGGAATTCAAACCTTACTTCTACTGGAAGGATTTCAATGGCAAATATTTTATAGCTTTCCAGGAAGGCAAACAACCTGATATTGAAGCAGATTATGTCTGGGTCTATTTTACCCTTCCGGCCGGGTATATGATCAAAGGTGGCAATATGTATGTTTCAGGGGCATTAAATGACTGGGCTTATAACGAAAACAATGTGATGACCTATAACCAGGAGAAAGGCCAGTATGAATGCGCAATATTGCTAAAGCAGGGATGGTATAATTATGAGTATGAGTTCCTTAAAAATGGCCAAAAATTTGCCGGGGCAGGCATTTTCGAAGGGAACCATTATGAAACTGAAAACGATTATATTGTCTTAATCTATTACAGGAATCCCCATGATCGTTACGACAGGGTTATCGGTTCAGCAATTGCCAATACCCTGAATAATATTTCTGATTAAATTTACCCGTTCCTTTTTTTATGTGAGTCGATACCATATAGCATCTGAATAGTATGTTCAAGTGTTTTTGTTATTTCATTCATATACTCGTCTGCTGCTCTTACTGAACCCGGAATTGTGTAGATAAGTGAGTTTCCAATAAGGCCGGCTACACCCCTGCTTAACAGCGCATTAGGTTTTTCCCATCCATATTTTATCCTGATGAACTCCATAATGCCGGGTATCTCTTTTGTAAGCAGAGGAGTTACCGTTTCCACTGTAATATCTCTCGGACCAATGCCGGTTCCTCCTGTTGTTATAATAATATCATACCTTTCAGACGAGCCATTAAGAAGGTCCCTTAGTTTATTCTGGTCATCCGGAATGAGTGTAAGGTCGATCGCATAATCCCAGCCAACGGAGGTAAAAAATTCCGATATTTTTTCCTTTACCAGAGGGCCGCTAAGGTCCTCATACTCGCCCCTGTGAGCCCTGTCGCTTAATGTAATGACCAGTATTTCAAATTTTCCAGGCAGATTCATTTCTTGATCTTTTCAATGAGTTTAACATTATCAATGATCATGTTTTTATCAACAGCTTTGCACATATCATAGACAGTGAGTAATGCTATGCTGACTGATGTCAGGGCTTCCATCTCAACACCGGTCCTGCCGGAACAACGGACTTCACTCTCTGCACTTACACCCGTTTCATCAGTTGACAGGTTCAGCTTAACATTATCCAATCCGATATTATGACATAAAGGAATAAGTGAAGCAGTCTCTTTTGCAGCACTTATGCCAGCTATCTGCGCAACAGTTAGTACATCTCCCTTCTTTAGAAGGTTCTCATTTACAAGCCTGACGGTATCCGCAGCAAGAGTAATGTGACCAGAAGCCCTGGCTATTCTGATCTGTATCTCCTTGTCTCCGACATCAATCATCCTGGCTTTACCTTTTTCGTCGGCATGGGTTAAATGCTTCATAAATTATTATCCTCCAATATTATAAAATGCACCTGTTTTGTTAAAAGATCCGCACTCAGGCTTTAGCGCTACAGCAAGATCGATAGCTTTTAGATATCCAAGCGCTCTAACATCAAACTCAAGATCATTGAACAGACATGGTTTTAGTTTGCCGTTTGCTGTTAACCTTAACCTGTTGCATAGGGAACACTTCCCCCCGGTACCCCCTTCGACAGCAAAAAAATGTCCTCTTACAAGATCCATCTGACGGATATATCTTATTTCAAGGCCTTCATCCCTGCAATACTTCGTCACAGTCTTAGCTTCCGGTTCCTCCCTTGACTTATTAATCACACAATTTATCTTGACAGGTGAAAGACCTGCTTCTTTTGCTGCGTTAATACCCTCCAGAACATCCTCCAGCCTGCCAATCCGGGTTATGGCTCTGAACCTTTCCGGGTCAAGAGTATCAAGACTGATATTTACACGCATAAGACCTGCCTCCTTCAGATCACCGGCATACTGTTTAAGCAGGATACCATTAGTGGTCATTGACAAGTCTGTAATCCCCTCTATTTCGGCTATCATCTTCACAAGACCGACAATCCCTCTGCGTACCAGCGGTTCTCCCCCTGTTATCCTCACCTTGTTAACCCCTTTTGAAACAGCTATCCTGGTAAAATCCCGTATTTCATCATATGTAAGTATATCTTCGTGCCGTAATAGTCATAATCCCTTCTTCGGGCATACAGTATGTACACCTCAGGTTACACCTGTCAGTAACTGAAATACGCAAATAGTTGATATTCCTGTTAAATGTGTCGTACACTTACAACCTCCCCTTTTTCAAGTTTATGTTTTCCAATCTCCAGCGCAATGAACCCATCTGCGTTTACCAGTGAAGAAATGTGTGCTGAACCATGGTATTCCACCGGCGATACCTTGCCCTCTTCGGTAATCTTCACCGGTATCCATCCGAGACGATCGGCTGATCTTCTTGCGAATGCCGCTTCCATAGCAAGAGGTATGATCAAAGGTTTAAAATCATAGTTCATCATCCTGTAAATCAACGGTCTTATTAATAGCTCAAACTGAACGAAAGAAGAGACCGGGTTACCAGGCAATCCGAAAACAAGTGATTCGTGATGAATCCCGAAGGTTGTGGGTTTTCCCGGTTGTACTTTAACTCTCGAAAACAAGATTTTTACCCCTGCCTTCTCAAGAACCGAAGGAATAAAGTCAAAATCACCCATTGAGACCCCGCCTGTAATAATAACAATATCACTTCCTGTCAGGGCTTTTTTCACAATCATGAAAGTCTCATCCTCATTATCCCTGGCTATTCCCAGATATTTGCCGATGGCTCCTGCCCTCTCGATCTGAGCCATGAGCTGATAAGCATTGGAGTTCCTGATCTGTGATAACCCGGGTTTTTCTACAGGTTCCACCAACTCGTCCCCTGAACTAATCACCGTGATCCTTACCTTCCTGCTGACCCTGACCATTGTACAGCCGACGGAAGCCATTACTGCTATTTCCTGTGGTCTGATAAATGTGCCGTCATGCAGAACAACTTTACCTGATTTGATATCCTCTCCTTTATAGGATATATTCTCCTTGGTAAATGAAGCCTTGCATATGACCTTCCCGGAAGGTTTAATTTCCGAATCCTCGACCATAAAAACCATATCAGCTCCTTCCGGAACCACAGCACCCGTCATGATTCGGGAACACTGGTTCTGTGAAATTTTCCTGCCAGGGTTCATGCCGGCAGCTATGGTTTCAAGAATTTCCATCTCATTTCCAAGATCAGCCCTGCGACATGCAAAACCGTCAACAGTCGCTTTATCAAACGGAGGAAGATACATATCGCTTCTAACATCTCCCGAGAGCACCCTGTTTAATGATTCCGTATATGAAACATTCTCATCCCCAACATTAAACGCTGAACTCATAACAGTTTCATACGACTTCTCAAATGTTATCGGTTCTATCATTCTGTCTTATTTTCTATATCCATAATCAGTTACGTTGTTCCATGAAGGGCAATACCTGCTTTCCTGTTGAATGAAATCCATACCTCGGACTTTTCTGAAACAGGATGTTCCCTAAAAGTATCGGCTGATACATCAACATAAAAGATTTCCCCTGCATCAACGGTTATCTCCATCCCGTATTCTGAAGGTAGTATCTCCCTTACTATACCTTTAAAACAATTATCACCATGTTTTGATGGTAATTCATTTGAAATTTTTATATCATCACTCCGTAAGATCATTAGACCCGATTCAGGATATTTGTCATCAGCTAGTGAAAATACCATATTATCATTACATATTGCTTTCCAGTCACCATTTTCTCTTTTAAAGTCGACCCTGAAGAAGTTCCTGATCCCGGAGTACCTGGCTACAAATCTGTTTACAGGTTTCCTGAAGACTTCATCAGTGTTCCCTTCCTGTATAATCTTTCCATTATGTATTACTCCTACTTTATTTGCCAGGCTGACTGCTTCTCTGTAATCATGAGTAACGTGGATGATTGTAAGCCCCTTCTTATTAAGTTTCCGAAGGAGTCTTTTTATATCATCCTTTAGACTGGCATCTATTGAAGCCATGGGCTCATCAAGAAGAATAGCCTGGGTTCTGTTATAAGAGTGCGTGCCAGTGCAACTCTCTGTAGTTCGCCACCGGATAGATGGTGGGTATCTCTCTCTAAGAAGATGGGAAATATTTAACTCTTCAGCGACTCTCCTGACTTTTTCCCTAATCTCTTCCTTTCCAACACTTCCAGCACTGATGGAATAGGCAATATTCCCGAAAACCGTCATGTTAGGAAAGATAGCATAATCCTGAAATACAAGGCCTATGCCTCTTCCCTGTATTCTATTATTTGTAATATTATCATTATCGAGCCATATTTCACCGGAGTCAGGTCTGGTCAAACCTGCTATAAGTTCCAGTAACTGGGTCTTTCCCGAACCAGAACGTCCAAGAAGCACATAATATGTTCCTTCAGATATCTCAATGGAAATATCACTCAGGTGAAAGTCACCAAGCTTTTTTGATATATCTTTAAGAATCAGCATATTCTCTTTTGATTACAATAGTCCTCCTTCGGTCCGACAATACTCTTAAAATTGTAAAGACCACCAGAGCCACAATTATGAAAAGGACAGCTGCAGGACGTGCATATGATAAGCCGAAGGAGGTAAACCTGTCGTAAATAAGCACAGGAGCTATCATTGGATGATATGCAATGATGACAACAGCCCCAAATTCACTCATCCCCCGGGCAAACATCATAACAAAGCCGGTTATAATACTCCGCCATGCCAGTGGAAGTGAAATGGTAAAAAAAACCCTTGATTTGCTTGCACCAAGATTCAGAGCTGCCTTTTCCAATCTTTCGGGAACGGCTGAAAATCCATCACGAGCAGAATTAATAAGAAAGGGAAGACTGACAAATGCCATTGCCAGTGCTATACCAGCCGGATTATTAACCAGGTTTACACCGATAACTGAAGCCGCCTTACCAAGAAATCCATCCCTCGATATGAATCCGAGTAATGCTATCCCGGCAGCCGTATGAGGTAAAACCACTGGCAAATCGATCAATCCCTGTACCACACCTTTCAGGGGAAAAGACTTGCGGGCAAGGAGCCAGGAAAAAGGAACAGCGGCTATTGCAAAAAAAAACGTAGCCGCGAAAGAGATCCATATTGTAAGCCATATGCTACTTTGCACCTCTTTATCCCCGGCAGTCTCAAATAAATCTTTTGCCCCGGTCTGAATAAACAAACCCAGAAGAGGTGCAATAAGAAACAGGAGGATTAATGACGACAAGACAAGAAAAATCCAGTTAAAAGGCCCGTATCTGTTCATAATAATACTAATTCACACCAGTTTTCCCAATGAATCCCGACAATCTCTCCGGTATCCTTTCCGGATACTCTGCTATGGCTGGAATAATCGGATCCTGACCCTCATTTCTGAAAATATTCATCCCCTCATCACTAAACATAAATGTAAGAAAATCAATTGCCAGATCTTTATGCGGGGCATTTTTTAATATAGTTACACTGTAGTTGATATTGTCACCCTGCATCTTTATTTTTGAACCCGGACTATTCCCGGTAACGTCAACCGAAACACTCTTATAAAGATGCTCCATTGCGGGATCTGAAAGATTTATCTCATCAGGTAATTTAACATATCTCAATCCATGCTGAGATGCCACTGATTTGTATTGAAACATATAGTCAATTGAATGTGACTCCATCAGAGCAACCAGGTCAACTTCCTTTGGCCTGATATAATCCACGTTTTTTGACATCAATTTATCAATTAAGCCTGGCATTTTATAATATTTTTCAGCTAATTCGAAGGTGAGCACAGTTCTGTAACCACATGGATCGGAATCAGGATCTGAACGTGCATATATAACATTGTCTCGTAAAAGAATATCTGTCCAGTTATTCGCATTTATTTCCTGTGCATACCTTGCCTTGTCATTATATGCAATAACTATTTCATTGGTTGCAAACCTGATATTCCAGGAAGCATAATCAGGAATAAGTAGTTTATTGATCACCATATAGTCTGCTGAGGCTACAATATCACACTCCTTTTTCAACTCTGTAACTTTACGGGCACAAACAAGGCTCCCTGAAGGTTCGAGTAATATATTTACTCCCGGATTTTTCTTTTGATACTCATCTTTTAGTTTTTTGAAAGGAACAGACAGACTGCCGGCATGAAAGATTATAATTTCTTTCTTGTCACCCGAATGAGAGCTTACACAGCCAGTTTGAATCAGAACCATAATTAATGAATACAAAAATGCCCTTTTCATAACTATAACAAAATTCCATTATATTGGTTTGGAGCAGTAAAGGTAAAACCTATGCACCCCAAAGGATACAAAGATACAAGATAGGCTCAATATGTCCCTAAAGAGGTCCGTTTTTTAAGAGTCTCTTAATTTGAAGATTAATTTGATAAGGATTACTGGTAGTCCCGGACCACCTCTATTACTTCCGGGAAATCCATGCCAATCTTCTTAAGGAATTCAATTTTCGGAACACCGTTATTGTTCCACCCCCTTCTTTGATAAACAGCATCTATCAGGCTCTGGTACTGGTCCTCACGATACTTCCGAAGTATTTTCATTTTTGCTTCTGTGGTCATCCCTACAGGATCAACTCCTGTCTTCTCCCTGAGTTGTTTATCATAACGTTCTGCCCTTGACTCATATTCTTCCCTTGTAACAGGTCCTGCAGCCCTGTATGGCTGCCTGTCGTGGATCCGTGTTCCGAAACCACGTCGTAGATTGAAGACTCTCTGGAAATTATAGACTCTTTCCGAATCCTCTATCAATCTCTTCTTGTCAAATTCTCTTCCTGTAACTGCCTTATATATGGTTACATAATTATCAACATGTTCAGGTACTTTAGCCGGTTCATCCGTCTCGGCATTATTCTCAGGCTCAACATCATTCCACGGCAGTTTGCACAAGCCAACCAGCCCGAACCAGGTTCTGAACATTGGGAAATAATGAAGAGCTTCCGCCTTGTTCTCAAATGTAGGTATCTGGTTATTCACCATATCCATAAAGATCAGCCATGCTTCATCATGTTGTGGTCCTTTATTGGTAAGGGCAAAGCCTCCCTGTTGTGCAAGCGATTCCTTCGACATGTACTGGGAATATTCCAGTCCTTTGTTCTCCATCCCTATATCGTTAAGGAAATTCTTATCCCCCCAGCCATTTTCGGCAAAAAGCTCCTTCATCTTCCTGACTCCCAGTCCTGCTGTTTTACCAAAGCCCTCTCCGCGAGCCAGCTGATGAAGCATCTCAAGGGCAGCATCAGAATTCCCAAATCTCAGGTCAAGTCCTCCGGTTCTTTCAATATTGAGAATACCATTTTCATAACATTCCATAATAAAGGCAGTAACAGTACTCCATGTAATTGTACAAATACCATAGGTATCACAATAGAAATTTGTTTCGATAATGTATTCCGGATCAAAGATCCCGCAATTGGAGCCCAGTCCAGCAGCATTTTCATATTCCGGTCCGTCAACAATGACCTTCTGTCCTTTATACGGACCGGTCTTTAATACAAAATCATCCACTCCCTTACTGCACGACATATTACAGCCTATCCAGCAACCATCGGGAACATTCTGTGTGAAATGGCTTTTCCAAACTGATGAATCAATTTTATAAGCCTCTGGATGACTTCCATACTTGTAATTCATCACTGGAAGAAGGTCATGATCATTCATTATCTCCATCAAGTGTGCTGTCCCTGCCTGTTTCATCTGACATTGCTTATCGTCCAGTTCCCGCATCTCCTTGTTGAATTTACGACCTCGCTCCATAATAGACTCAAGGTCAACTACATTATTAAGATTTCCCTTTACTCCGGGTATCTTACAGACCAGGGCTTTTATCTTTTTATTGCGAAAAACACTGCCTATTCCTCCTCTGCCGGCTTGTTTCAACCTTACCTTCTTACGCTTAGGATCAAAGAAACTGAAGTTTAACATACCTATAAGGGAATGCTGAGCAGCTGAACCTGCTGAAACAACCCCTATGTTTTTCCTTTCTCCATCGTTATCTGCAAACATTTCAGTAAGCTGTTCAGCTAATACATGACTGTCAGTGGCTTCAGCCGGTGCCTCAAATATTTCAACTTTATGATTTATGCCGTCAATGAAGATTATTATATCAGTGGTTGATTTACCCTGAAGTTCCAGTGCATCAAACCCGGAAAATTTGAGAAAAGGACCAAAGAATCCACCCACATTGCTGTCCATAACAGATCCGGTCTGTGGTGATATACTTACAACCAGTGATTTCCCGGTTCCTGAATATTGAGTAATTCCTCCAACAGGTCCTGAAGAAATGATTATCTCATTATCAGCATCATCCCATTTGGTATCAGGTTTTGTCGCATCCCAGAGAAGCCGCAGACCATAGCCTTTACCCCCAATAAATTTTTCCTTCATAACAGCGGGAACATCCTTCTCACCTATATCCGAACTTCCTACATTGATATACAAAATCTTGTCGGTATAACCTTTGCTCAATGGAGTCCACCTATAATCCCATCTCTTTATCAGCTTGTGCTGTGCCCTAATCAAGTCAATGTCCATATAATAAAGATTTAAATGTGTTGATTTTTCCAAAGAAATCAAAGGTAATATAATATTAGTTTTTATAGTATGATATTAATCAGTATGTTAGGGACTCATACCCAGTTTCTCTGCAATCTGGCTGACTTAATGAAGTATACGATTAATTCCAAAGATCCGGATAAAGATCCGAAAGGTATTCCCGGCAAAGTTTTAAACGCTTCTGAAACTTTCTTTATCTTGTAAAGAACAGAAAAGGATATTATCTTGCGGTGTAAGTTGGAAGTTTTATCCGGGAACTAATTCTCCTTTTAACTGTACCCGGTAAAGGTAAAAATACTGTGATGAGATTTTCTGACATAAGGGATCATCTTTCAAAATTCAGAGTTGGAATAGCCGGAGCGGGTGGACTGGGTTCAAACTGCGCAATGGCACTTGCCAGAAGTGGTATTGGGACCCTGGTAATTGCCGATTTTGATATAGTGGATGAGGAAAACCTTGGGAGACAATATTACTTCCATGACCAGGTAGACATGATTAAGACTGAAGCACTTAAGGAGAATATTCAGAGAGTAAATCCTGATATTACTGTTATAATATACCAGGAAATGCTTGACAGAAATAACATTCCTGAAATATTTCCACGGTTGTGATGTCATTGTGGAGGCTTTCGACAAGTCTGTTATGAAAGAGATGATTACTGAAACAGTTCAGGTGAAGATGCCTGGTACACCACTTATCCTGGGTTCCGGGATGGCAGGATGGGGATGTACGGAATAACATCAGGTGCCAGAAAAATAGACGAAACACTTATATATCTGTGGAGACGAAGATACTGAAGTATCTGATATATCTTCCACCAATGGCTCCCCGTGTCGCTATCGTGGCCAATATTCAGGCTAACACTGTTATTGAAATCCTGATGAATAAGAATTGATGTAAAGAAAATTACACGATGAAGATATTATTAAATAACAGGCAGGAAGAATTCGGAAAGGATTCCATAAGCGTAAGCGAGATGCTCATGCTGAAAAAGTTCACATTCAGGTTGAGGATAATAAAAATAAACGGGGAGCTTATAACTAAAGATAAATATGATTCGACAATAATTAATGATGGCGACAAGGTACAGATGCTATATCTCATGAGTGGAGGATAAAAAAAATGTTGTAGGTTTGTATTTAAATGATGGAGTTTAAAATTTTAGATAAAGTGCCACATATTTTCAGGAACAAATATGTCCTGACAATTATCATTTTCCTGATATGGATCACCATGTTTGATTCCAATAATCTCATTGCCAGGTTTAAGGATATGAGAGAGCTTCATAAGCTCAGAACGGACAAGGAGTATTATACTCAACGTGATAAAGGCAGATAAACAGAAGCTGTACGAACTTAAAACAGACAATCATAACCTGGAGAAATTTGCCAGGGAGCAATATCACATGAAGAAAGCTGACGAGGACCTGTATATAGTTCTTACTCCATCGGAAGACAGGAAAATCACTCGAAAGAATAACTAAGCCTTTTTTTCCCTATTCCTGTATATATTCAGGATCTCAAAAACAGAAACAGAATCAGAAGCTGTGGCGGCCCCGGTTTCCAGCAGCAATCTCTGCGCCTGAAATAAGAACATCCTTCTTTTCAAAGTAATCCCGGTGTATGAAGTTAAGATACTTTACAATCATAAACATATTGAACCAGGCAAAAAATCTCTTCCTGAATGAAGGATATCCTGATGTATTATTCCTGATCTCTGCTATCTTATTCGTCCATTGTTCAATGTTAATGAATAGTTTTATGCCTTCAGGGAACTGATTATAAATGGAATCAACATTTGACTTATCAGTGCTATAGATATTTTCAAGGAAGCTAAAGAAATTTCGTAGTTCCACGAAAGAGTTAAAATCATAGGTTAACAGGCTCGCACTTTTATCGGTGACAAGCCTGGCCATAGACGCACCTGTCCCAAACGGCACCCTTCCTGAGGCCCGGGGAGAAGGATGTATGGTAGTCGATGTAAGATAAAAGTAAGCACCTGAAGGTATAAGTTTCTGAATAAAATAAAAATCTTCCCCGGCCTGCTTCCTGTTCATTCCGCCTGCTCTGACATATGCCAGGGCTTTCACTGCCAGAGCCGAACCGACGGTATGGAAAACAACCGGGAATCCTGAAAATGCAGCCCCTGGTAATAATACCTTATATGCAATTCATATAACGCAATATACTTGTAATAAGGCTCTTCAAATTCATCTCCTTCAAGCGGATGTTCAAAATAAATGGAACAGGCCTGGTGTTCTTTTATATGATATAATTCATCACAGACCGCAATAAAATAATCCTGTTCAACCGTACAATCAGCATCCAGATTAAGGATTACACCCGATCGGATTACCAATAGGGTTAAATCTTCGAACAGCCTCATCCATTCCTGTTTTTCGTGCCAGACCAACCCCCCATTTTCTGATCACAGGATCTGCTGTAACTGAAAAAAGCCGGAAGAAGCATTCTGCATTTGTCTTTTTCCAGCTTTCAATATTCCTGATTGTAAGTAGATTGTTTTCCAGAGATTCCTTCTGTGCATCCGCTGGGGCATTCACCACAATAATAATTTCCACCCCGCATCCAGGTTCTCTGCATAGAGCCAGCGAATCAAGTAATTTACATATTCCCGGTTCATCATAAGCAGGTATAACAACTATAATACCTGTTTGCATTGTCAGGCACCTCATTAATCAATTGAGGAAATAATGTCCTCTTTTCAAGGTAAGCCTGAGGCAAAAGCCATTGATCCTATTTTTTCTCAGCCTTGTATTTCTGGTTTAGCTCGTCAACAACGCGCTGGGTAATATCCATTGCACTATCGCTGTAAAGTATAACACTTCCGAAACTCTTGCCAAGGATTAGCTGATAATTATATTCGGCTTTATGTGCCTCAAGAAATTTTGTTATATACTCAAGTATCTGCCTGTTCATAACCTGTTCTTCTTCCATAAGGTCCGACTGAAGCTTATCACGCAGATTAACAAGGTCCTGTTGCTGCTGTACGAGGGACTGTTCCATCTGTGCTGCCGTAGCCCTTGTTACCAGACCTTTACTTACTTTATCCTGGTAGTCTTTCCCTGCTTTTTCATACTGGCTGCCTTTTGAATTTAGTTCAGCCTCAGCCTTTTTCTGCTTTGAAAGAAGTTCATCTCTTCTGTCGAAGAACATATCAAATTTGAAGATGACAGTATCTATGTTCACATAAGCAATACTCGATTTCAGGATGTTTCTTTTACCGTAACGGTTCGTCCACTTTACTTTTCCCTGTAAAATGGAGGAAATAAAGACCAAAAATTGCCAGAAACATGACAGCAAACAGGACTACGGATAGTTTCTTCATTGTGAAATTAATATTTGTTAAACATTTAGTCAGGCGCAAATATAAACAATTTAATAAATGAGGCTACCTCATCACAATAATTTTAAAATCGTTACGATACGGTATGTTAAGCATCTTAAAATTCAGGACAAGGAATAGCTCTTACCCTTTTCCTCATCTGGCCGATGGAGAGATTATTGAATTCATAAACAAGTGAGATCTCGTGAGCCCCGCCTGTAGAGCCTATAAGATTGGAAATTGTAAAATCATAGCTGTAACCGATATGTAACTGATCAGTCTTTAATCCCAATAAGCCCTATAATCGCGTCTCCCGCCTGTGATGTAACAAAAGGGATACCCCTGTACCACAACCCAAAGATAAGCGGAGATTTATAATAATAAAGACCAAGGTCCGACTGATAGAATTTACCCTGCTCCTGGAAATTAATTGCCACAGAGAGTACATCCTGCATCTTCTGGCTAAGCCGCGTTCTTCTTAAGTATCTGTACTCCTCCGAAAAGATTAAACTTGACAGGCACTGTAGCATCATTCCCATAGAAAGAGGTCTTGGGCTTAAGCAGATGATCGAGTGTAAAGCCTGCCCATATCCTGTCATTATAAGCCAGTGCGGAGGTTGCAAAATCCACATCAGCCACATTATCAAAGGGAGGTGGTGTAACGGAAGGGGATGTACCGCTTCCGGTAATCTGACTGTTAAAAACAAGCTTATAGATATCCAGCCCAAGGTAGTAGAATTTAAAATTGACCCCCGGTCGTGATATGCCACTGTCGTTAATATTAAAATCGTACGAATAAATAAGTCCTATATTGGTTGTACTTAGTTCACCCGAACCCGGCTACATCATATGTTGCAAGAACACCTATCCCAGAATTAAAATTTGTAAGGGCTTTATCGAAGGAGATGCTGTAGGTATGGAAGACCCCGGGAACAGCCGGCCATTGGTTCCTGTAATTGAGTGAGAACCTGTATTCGGGCGTTGCTCCGGCAAATGAGGGCGCAAATATAATGAATTAGCATAAAATTGGGAGAAAGTGGGATCCTGACCAAAACCATCTTTACAAATAATTGTTAGTGACAGCGCGAATAAATATATAATCCTCTTCACCAAGACTGATCCGGTTAGGTTAACTTTGACGAAAATAGTTAAATGAAATTAAAATCCATTAACATTAACACGAATTTTATCAACGCATTGTAAATACACTTATTCAACGAATTTGATAAAAGGTTCTTAAACCCGTCTCAGATTTACTAAAAAAGTTTTGAAAATTTAGGTAGTAATTTAAAGCATGCTTTGGCCGGAAGACTTTCAATTCTTCAGAAGCGTAACATCTCCCATATTACAAAAGGTTCCCCGTTAAGAAAGGTCCCCCGTATTTTCCAGATATAAACACCAGGGTTACATAACTGACCTTTAAAATAACCGTCCCATCCTATATTTACATCATTACTTTCAAAAATAAGAACGCCAAGCTTACTGAATATCTTAAGCTGATAATCGGCCACCCCGGCAAAAACCGGATGAAATACCTGTGCCCCTTCATCACTTTTTGAGGAATAGAGCCCTCCCGTCGAACCACCGGGATTTGGAATAAAGGCATTCGGGAATTCAATGAAATACTCTGAGTCCGAGAATGCATTGCTAACAACCAGTGAGTCAGAACATCCTGACTCAGAATATGCTACAAGACTAACATCATAATTGCTATACTTTGAATACCGGTGATCCGGTTCAAATAGCGTTGAGGTAATCTCCATCGCCAAAATTCCATCTGAATTTAACTGCATTTGAAGAGTAATTAAAAAAATGGATCCTGTCATCAGGTAGTATAGCTTTTTCAGGCGAGATTTCAAACCTGGCTTTGGGTTTGGGAAATACGGTAATTATTTTTGTCGATACTGATTGTGAACCGTCGTGTCCGAAAACCTGTAGCACAACCTTATACTCCCCATCAACATCATATATCCAGTCAGGATCTTTCTGATCTGAGTATCCTCCATCACCAAATGTCCAGTGACATGAATCATATGACCTGGCTTCATTTGTAAAATGTAGTTTTAAAGGCACGCATCCCGAATAATCAGAAACAACAAAAAGTTGTTGCTGTTCCCCGGAAAAACCTTGCAGTTTCTTTTCACTGGCAACCACCATGGATGATATTGCTCTTTCAGCAAATGTGTCTTTAATTCCGGCCGGAACAATATCAGTGGTCGTTTCCCGGTTATTAGCTTTAATAACAGGTTGTTTAATAATACTATTTTTTCTCTTGTCGGCTGCTTTTGAAAGTACTTTCGTGGTACCTGTTTGTGCATGTTCTGGTACTGAAATAATCGGAGACCCGGCCGGGATGTTGATATACATGGTAACGATCGTAGTATCTGGTTTGATCGCTGCTGAATCGGATCCGTTGCTGTTAGGCCTTTCATTTCCAGTGAAGATAAGCAAGCCTGCCGTGAATGCTGCAGCTATCAACCCGATAAGATAATAAATATTGAAACGGGTAGGGATGAATCGCACAAATTCACGCAATGCCAGTTCCCGCATCAGTTTTGTCTGAACTGATGAAGAAGGAATAATCCCGGCTTTACCCAGTCTGCGCCTGAATAATTCCCTTAACCTGATATTGTGTTTCTTTGCCTTCAACTTATTACCAGCTTCTTAACTCATTCGTTTTCCGTATATTGACTTTTTATCATTCCTAACCTATTCAGTTTTTCTCTTAATACCGCTTTAGCCCTGCTATACTGCGATTTTGATGTATTTGTGTCAATTCCGAGTATCTCTGCTATCTCCTTATGTTTATAACCTTCTATCGCATAAAGATTAAAAACCATTCTGTACCCTGTAGGTAACTCATTAAGTACTGTATAAAGCTCCTCTGTAGTAAAGGGATCATCATCAAAACCTGTCCCACCTGATTCTATGGTAACATATTCATCAATATCAACATGATACCGGTATTTAAGGTTTTTATGATAATGCGTTATTGCAGTATTTACAGCTACCTTTCTTAACCAGCCTATAAAAGAACCTGTTCCTGAAAAATCCTTTATGTTAAAGTAAATTTTCAAAAAACTCTCCTGTAAAATATCTTCTGCCTCAGCTCTGTCTGACGCATAGCGCATACACACACCAAGCAAAAAACGTGAATACTGGTTGTACAGCTCCAGTTGTGCTTTCCTGTCATGCTTTGCGCACCCTTCTATTATTTTTCTGTCTCTCGTCATAAACTGAGGACAATTGTAAGACTTGTCCTTAAAAAGAATGGTTGCACTACCTGAAATTTTTCTTTAAATTATAAAAAATCATGCTAATTATAAACATTATGAATGACAAAGGTCATTAAAAAAAGAGATGTTATGTTCTTTATTTACACTTTTTAATTGGTGAAAATTGAATTTATCTTTAACGGACTAAAGAAAACGCTATGTTCAATAAGTTAATTGCTGCAATATTGCCTTACTTTCCCAAGAAATTTGTCTGGATATTTTCAAAGTCATACATTTCGGGGGAGACCATTGAAGATGCTATGCGTGTATCAAAAGAGCTGAATGACAAGAACATAAAAGTCACGATAGATGTACTTGGTGAATTTATCAAGACACTTGATGAAGCTGAAGAGAATTGTGCTGAATATCTGAATCTTATTGATACCACATTTAAAAACAGTATTAAAGGCAATTTCTCAATCAAGCCAACAAGTTTCGGACTTCTTATTGACAAGGAGATATGTTATAAGCTCATTAGAAAGATAGTTGTCAAGGCAGCTTCATATAATAGTTTCGTAAGAATCGACATGGAGGACTCTCCCTGTACTGATGATGAAATAGCATTATTCAGAAGACTTAAAGCAGAGTTCCCTGCCAATGTGGGACTTGTATTGCAGGCCTATCTTAAAAGAACTTTAAAGGATATTAAAGGTATGCTGGATCTTAATAATCCATCTATACCTCTCAGCTACAGACTATGTAAGGGAATATATGTTGAACCAGCCTCCATTGCTTATAAAAAGTACGAGGAAATTAATGAACATTATCTTGAGGACCTGGATTTTATATTCAGAAATAAAATATATGTTGGAATTGCCACACATGATAAACCTCTTATTGAAGGAGCATACAGACTGATTGAAAAATACAATGTTCCAAAGGATATGTACGAATTCCAGATGCTTTATGGTGTCACTCCGGCTCTCAGGGAATCAATTGTAAAGGAGGGGCATTCGATGAGGGTATACGTTCCGTTTGGAAGACAATGGTTCGGCTATTCCACACGTCGCCTTAAGGAGAATCCTAAGATGGCGAGTCTTATCATTAAAGCAATATTCTACAAGGGATAACAAAGGCGACAGGCTGCAGGTTACAGGTTTTTTGATTCCACTCCTTGTGTATTTCTTCACAATTCGTGTAACACTTTGTTTGTTATAAAAATTATGATCTTCTTCTGATCTTAAAGACCCCCATCCTAGCCTTCCCCCATGGGGAAAGGAACCTTACCTTTCCCCCTTGGGGGAAATTGAAAGGGGGTAAAATCCTCATAAAATGGAAGAAATTTGTTACCGAAATTATGAAGTATTACACTTGGAGCGACCTGATAGCTATCGGGACGGGGGCAGGTTAGAATGAATGTTATTCTTTCAAAGCTGATTCCTGTACTGCTTTTCGCCCTCCTATTTCCTCTGTTCCAGTAACTGCAGGTATTTTCTGTTAATCTGATCTATCTCATTCTGGGTAAGGTCAGACCTCATCGGAGCTGGTCTTGGCGGCAAACCATGTATCAGAAGGTATGCTGCAGGTATCAGTATAAGAGGATTCAGACCGGCAATCTGATCAGAAGGTATCCCTCCTTTCTCAAACGCAGTGATTTTCTGCTTATTGCTTATGTAAGAGTAATGTGAGGTCGGGTCGTCAAGATTCCCCTGCGAAGTCTTTGCCTGGTAAGCTGACACAGCTACATTATACCTGGCATTAGCCATAGTTGACGGGACTTTGCTCTTTGAGTTTATAATCTCGGACCTCAGGTTTACATTCCGAGGCAGAATTACAACTTCAGCAATTTCCAGTGTGTCGCTGCTCAGATATATTCCTGCAATAAAATCATTACTTTTAAGTGTGTCGCTGATCAGCATTCTGGCGGGTTTGTAACCCAGACTATTAAAGACTACCGTATCATTTTTCCTGACATAAAATGAAAACTTCCCATCTTGATCGCTCACAGAGGAAAATGATCCGTTAATTGCTATCTGTGTTTTTTGAATAGGAGTCAGAGTAAGGGCATCCATCACCAGCCCGTGAAACAAGATACTGGATGTTGTGTCCTGATTTGACTGCCCATAGCTATTACCGGTAAATAGGGTTAACAGAAATATGAAGAGTAATAGCTTTAATATATTCTTCATTTTTTAAGTTTAATTATAAGATCTTTAAGTGTTCTCTTAGGTACATGGTGATTATTTTCACCGTCTCTCCAGTACTTAATATCATCATCTTTTAATTCTTCCAGGATCACGTTCTCAATCGGTTTGCCAAGAGCCAGGATCAACAATATTTCATACTTATCCGGCAATTCGATTGCCTCACGCAATTCTTCCCTTTTTATTGATGCGATCATGCATCCTCCCATTCCAGCTTCTGTAGCGCCCAGCATAATAGTCTGTGCTGCAATACCATGATCTATACCAAAGTTATCAGTAACAGAAGTATCACCAAGTATCACAATATAAGCTGATGGTCTTTCCCCTCTATCCGGACCAGCCCAATCGGGCAGATATGCTGCCCAGACAAGGGATGGGAAAATTCTATCACATTCTTCTGGAGTGTTATACAGAATGAATTTAAGAGGTTGCCTGTTTGCCCCTGTTGATGATAACCTGGCCAGTTCAACAAAAGACTCAAGAGTCTTATAATCAACCTGATAAGATTCATCAAAACGACGATATGAGCGGGTCCGTGTTACAATGTCTTTGAGGTTCATCATTCCAAATTTTTAAAAGTTATTATTAATCTGTTATACTGTTTACTTTTCCGGGTCTGAATATAGTCCATCCCTTGATAAAAGATGGTCAAGGTTTGCTAATCCATAAACGACCACAGCAGTAACCACAGCTGTATGTTCCTCATATTCAGGAATACTTTTGGTATAAGTATCTCTCTCTGTATGCCAGATCTCGCCATAATTAAAATTCAATCCTTTAGCATCAGGAATGTCAAAACTCAATGTAGGCACTCCGTTCATTGCAAAGTAAGCATGATCAGATCCTCCTGCCCTTGTAGGTCTGGGACGTGGAGGACCTGTACGTTTTTTCAGTGTAAAAGGAAATTCAGGATTAATACTGTTAAGTGGTTTACATACTTTTTCAAAATCACTGTACATAGCCTCCGGAACTGTAAGTCCTGAAGCGACAGTTGGTCCCCCGTCGCGATTAAAGTAATTGGATATTGCGGGAAGTTTATCCTTATTTGCTTCCACCCAGTGTTTGGATCCATACAGGCCAAATTCTTCACCTGCCCAGAGACAAACCAATATCGAACGCCTGGGTTTACCCCCGGCAGCCTTTATCAGGCGGGCAGCCTCCATAACCGGAGCTACACCTGAACCATCATCAACACCTCCGGTTGCCACATCAAAAGCATCGAGATGCCCGCCCATCATGACATATTCATCAGGGTATTTTGATCCACGTATCACTCCTATAACATTGTGATAGGCAATCGGTCCGGGTTTGAAATGATTACGTATGTCAAATTCAAGAAGGAAATACTGGCGTTCCTTTGCCATCTGCTCAATGATTGCATACTGGTGTTCATCCAGTTTTATATCGCAGACTGTCGGTAGTGTTTCAAATGTCATTTTATCAAGATTCTTCCGGTCATAGAGAGCACGGATGGGTACAGGGGCAGATTGTATTACACCAAGAATACCTGCCTCACACATCTCCTTATAAAAAAGGGCAGGCTCATCTTTCATGTCAATGAGAGGTTTTTGGACACCATTCCTGTTTTGCCTGTTCTCCCTCATTATCTCCCTGTTGAGCTTGGATATAGAATCATTCTGATCAATTATTACAGCTCTAAGTGAATCGGCTTTTGTTGAAAAATCAACGGGCCATCCTGTATTTGTTCCGGATATAAGCACCCATGCTCCTTTAAGGGCACCCTTCATTGATTCAAATTCTGCCCTGGTCTTTGGTTCAATAAGAACAGGTCCTCTTTCGACACCCATGGTTCCTGAGGTATATGAGGGAGTTGCAAAATGAAGTATCATCCCCTTATCTGACAACATTCTTCCGAACCAGGGCCCACGGTCAAAGCCGACAGGGACTGTACCGGCTTCATCCATAATTACCTCCATACCCATTTTTCGGAATTCGGAAGCACACCAGGACGAAGCATTGGCATATGCGTCAGATCCGACCAGTCGTCCTCCGAAACGATTTGTAATTACATCAAGGAAATGCATGGTTTGGTTATCCGTTTTGCCCAGTTCAATTATACGATCCACCACCCTGCTTTCCTGTGACAGACCAGTACTAATAAAAACTACAAAACCGATTATAAATATCAGGATTCTCTTCATCGATCAAATATTTTTAAAGGTTAATGATACCCGGGCAATTTAATAAAAATTGATCAAATTGAAATTTTATCTCCTTCCTCTTTTTGAACAAAGCAAGAAGCCAATAGTTCACAATAAAACCAGAAGCCACACAATCACATGATTGTATCAATTATATTAAACAGGGAACCAAAGGAAGTTTTTTTGTTTCCTGAAATCTGATCAGAATTATCCCCTGACTCAATGTATTCGTCAGATCAACAATGACATATATCAGGGCAATTAACGGTATGGGAATAGCTGTATAGCCTGTTCATTTATAAAAATCAAAATGACAATTACTTGTTATCCAGGCATTTTCTAAAAACGGCCAGCTATTACATCCCAGTCGAGGATCTCCCAGAAGGATTTAATATAGTCAGGACGTTTATTCCTGTAATCAATATAGTAGGCATGTTCCCACACATCACAGGTAATAACCGGTTTGAGTCCCTTACGCAAAGGGTTTCCTGCGTTAGAACCCTGCACTACCCTCAGGCTTCCGTCAGTATCTTTTGCCAGCCACGCCCATCCTGAACCAAAAAGAGTAGTTGCTGCATTGTTAAACTGTTCTTTAAAAGAGTCAAAAGAACCGAAAGACGCGTTGATTGCATCAGCAAGAACACCTGTGGGGGCTTTCCTTCCATCTTTTGAAAGTGATTCAAAATAGAATGTATGGTTCCATACCTGGGCGGCATTGTTATAAATACCACCTTCAGCCTTAATTATGATAGACTCCAGGTCAGAAGCCTCAAATTCAGTTCCGGGGATCAGTCCATTCAGATTATTGACATAAGCCTGATGATGTTTGCCATAATGATATTCAAGCGTCTCTTCACTTATATAAGGAACAAGTGCATCCAGCTTGTAAGGAAGTTTTGGTAATTCAAATGCCATAATTCAGATATTTGGAGTTAATACTTACGATAGTTAAAACAGGGAATCTGTTCCTGAATTCAAATTTAGCATTTTTATCCCATATCTGCCTAATAAGCTGGTAAGAAATATCCGTGAAGGCAATTCAGGGATGACCCCTTTCTCCCCGGCTATCCTGAAAAGTTCCATAATAGCCTCTTTACCTTGTTCCCCAAGGTCAAGGGTAAAATCATTTACGTATAGTTTTATATGGTTGTTCATCACAAGACTGTCCATCTCTTTTGCATTAGACGACACAAAATCATATGATGCAAAGGAGTCTTTATAAGCATACTCAAGACTCCTGCGATAATATTCGGTTACTTTAAGTGAAATCTCTTCCGGAATATTCCTGTTTACAACAATTGCTCCAAGCGGAATAGGCAATCCTGTCAGTTTATCCCAATACTCACCCATATCCGCTATTTTCCTCAATCCTCTCTTAAAATATGTGAACCGTGTCTCATGGATAATCAATCCGGCATCCACCTCTTCATTTAACAAAGCTTTTTCAATATCAGAGAAGAGATATTCTTTTTTACTGACGGCATCCGGCCAGGCTATACTGAAGAGCAGGTTAGCAGTAGTCAGTTTACCCGGGATGGCTATTTTTTTCGCCGGTAACTCATAAGGATCAATCTCACGTTTGCTTATAAGAAGTGGGCCATTCCTGTGCCCAAGTGCACTCCCCGCATCAAGTATCAGGTAATTATCAGCCACATAGGCAAAAGCATGATAACTTATCTTTAGTAATATCAACTTCGAGTTCGAGTGCTTTCCTGTTTAGCTCCTCAACATCCGCGAGAAAATAATCAAACTCAAGTCCCTCCGTATCTATTCTCCCATGCACCATTGCATCAAAAATGAATGTATCATTCGGGCAGGGTGAGAATCCCAGTGTTAATTTCATATTATCACTCAAGCATTGTTAATACTTCATTTAGCTTATTTCCAAGATTATCAAGTGCCAGTCTGAATATTCCAGTTGTTCCTGTTCCGCGGTTCCACCATGTTGGAGATAGCCCTCGAGAGCAAAAAACGGTATATTTTCCCGAAGGCAAAGATAAAAAAAAGTAGCACCTTCCATCGTCTCAATGTCAGGATTGAATTTTTCATATCAACTTATCCATTGTTTCTATCTGAACCAGTGGCAGTATTAACAGTGATAGCCGTGACAGGCTCTGATAATGCTCTCCAGCAGCTTATTATACTTTGGGTCGGAATGATAAAAGGCCTTCCCTGAAAAGGAAAATCGTCCTTGCCTGCAAGTCCGGCTTCGTACAGCGTAAGAATTTATCCCCGTCTTCAATACCTGAATCAGCAAAACAATCGGTCACAGGCATGACCACATCACCTGCTTAATAATACCGGTGTTATAGCTTCCGGCAATACCGGCATTAATGGCAAGATCGGGCATATCATTAACTGAAAACCATTGTTTTAATGACCAGGCTGTTGAAATCAGACCCAATTCCTGATACAAGCAAGTCTGATCTCAAAATTTCATGAAACCTCAGGTATTCAGGCATCCTCATCATACTTTTTCAACTTCCTGAGACTTCAGCCTCATTATCGGTCGCAGTCAAGATATAAAATTCTGAATGACATATATATCGCTTAAGTGAAACGTTATAATTATCATAACCTCTTAAAGATATTGCTTTTATGAATTCATAAGATCAAAATTAATGGTTAATATTGTATTATAAATACTATCTGTATGTTATATATTACCCGCAGAGAAAGATTCAGTGCCGCACACCGGATGTTCAGAGAAGACTGGTCAGATGAGAAGAACAGACAGGTTTTCGGTAAATGCTCAAATCCCAACTGGCACGGGCACAATTATATCCTGTGGGTAACAGTAAAGGGTGAATTATCAGATGAGCTAAGGTTATGTAATCAATATCAACACCCTTAAACAAATTATCCTTGAAAAGGTGATTCGTAAACTCGATCATAAAAATATCAACCTTGAAGTGGATTTTATGAAAGGGAAGATAGCCACAACTGAAAATCTGGCAGTTGCAATCTGGAATGAGCTGAAACCTCGAGATTGAGAAGGGAGGGATCTTTCTCCATTGTGTAAAAATACAGGAAACGGAAAACAACACAATAGAATATTATGGATAAAAACAGACAAAATAGATTGAATGCACTGGCGCTAATACAACAATGGATATACAAGAAAAGAAACCTGGGATCCAGCTAAAATAGAAGAACTTTCCTCGATATATTACAAGGTATTGAAGCTAATCGGCGAGGATCCCGAACGTGAAGGTCTGTTAAAGACACCCGAAAGAGTAGCAAAGGCGATAACCTTTCTGACCAGCGGGTACTCTCAAAATCCCTGCGATATAATAAACTCGGCCAAATTTAAAGAGGAATATAAACAGATGGTGATTGTTAAGGATATTGACCTTTATTCAATGTGCGAACATCATATGCTTCCTTTCTTTGGGAAGGCCCACGTTGCATATATTCCCAATGGATATATAACAGGATTAAGTAAGATTGCGAGGGTGGTAGAAGCCTATTCAAGAAGACTCCAGGTGCAGGAGAGACTTACCACCCAGATAAGGAATTGCATACAGGAATGCCTCAATCCGATTGGCGTGGCAGTTGTTATTGAGGCACAGCATATGTGTATGCAGATAAGAGGAGTACAGAAACAGAATTCTGTTACAACAACGTCTGCTTTTACAGGCATATTCCTGAAGGAACTTAATACCAGGGAAGAATTTGTTCATCTAATTGGATCAAAATTACATTAATTTTTTTATTTTTGCATCCTCTGTTGAGCACATTCATACTTTAATACTCTGATTATGAAAGCATTTGTTTTTCCCGGACAGGGAGCACAGTTTCCGGGGATGGGAAAAGATCTTTATGAAACATCAGCTCTGGCAAAGGAATTATTCAGCAAGGCCAACTCGGTTCTTGGCTTCCGGATAACTGACCTTATGTTTCAGGGGACTGATGAGGATCTGAAGACAGACAATGGTCACCCAACCGGCAATCTTCCTTCATTCAGCCATACTGGCATCAGTGATGGGTGACTCTTTTCAGCCCGACATGGTTGCAGGTCATTCCCTCGGAGAATTTTCGGCTCTTGTCGCAAACAAAACTATTTCATTTGAAGACGGGCTTGTGCTTGTCTCCAAGAGAGCTGTTGCTATGCAGAAAGCCTGTGAAAAGACTCCGTCCACGATGGCTGCAATACTCGGCCTTGATGAC
Organism: uncultured Bacteroidales bacterium; assembly: GCA_963843635.1. Classification (GTDB taxonomy): domain Bacteria; phylum Bacteroidota; class Bacteroidia; order Bacteroidales; family VadinHA17; genus LD21. Next base: position 248,482 of record CAWJLF010000007.1, read on the forward strand.
AAAATTGTTGAGGAGGTATGTGCTTCGATTGATGAAACAGTGGTCCCGGCCAATTATAACAGTCCGGGACAAATTGTCATCTCGGGATCAGAAGAAGGTATAGATAAGGCAATAGAAATACTTAAGGAAAAGGGTGCCAAAAGAGCTCTTAAGCTGGCTGTCGGCGGAGCATTTCATTCACCTCTGATGGAACCGGCCACGCCTTGAACTTGAAGAAGCCATAAGCAGTACACAGATTCAAAGTGCCATTATGCCCTGTATATCAGAATGTTAACGCCAAACCATCAATGCGATCCGGAAGTGATAAAATCAAATCTTGTAACCCAGCTCACTTCACCCGTAAGATGGACACAAAGTGTGATTAACATGATTGCAGACGGGGCAACATCATTTACCGAAGTGGGCCCTGGGTCTGTTCTCCAGGGACTGATCAGAAAAGTAAACAGGGATATTTTAACTCAAGGGGCAGGTATCTGAGATACGTACCTTTAATAGAGGTAACAATTCCGGAATAATATCTGTTTTATAATTTAATAGTTCCTCAGGTACCCCTGGCCGGGTTTTAGTATGACTCCCTTGTGTGTCCGGCCATCGACCATTATCTCCAGTGGATCGTGAAACTGCACATGCCTTATAAACTCATCCTCATAGACCATTTCCCTGTTATTAAGAAACTCAACATCATAAAAACCCTCATTAATAAATGGATTTATAGTGAAATATCCGACCCTGAATGAGGTAAGATTCTGAAAGAAATGCGTACCCTGGCTAGGATCTATCCTGTAGTTACTTAAGTCCTGATTCAATGATGATCCTGGCAGCCGAGATCTGTGGCCATTTAACCGGTATACCCAGCCAGGGATCAGTCGACCCCCATCTCCCGGGGCCAATCAGGACATAACCCGTTGCCCTGTTTATGAAATACTGCGTTTATCTTTTCAATCTCTGTCGCCACGCTCTTATTATTAGCTGCATTAAATGACTTCAGGTTTGACATAAACCAGATCGTGAATACCTTTAAACAGACCATTTCCAAGAGCAGATTCTGAAATAAATTATAGTATCTTCTTTTTTAATCATGATCAAGATTGATATTCTGTGTCTCTTCGGTATGAACGATCGGCCTGATCTGCAAGAAAGTTAAAAATCTTCGGTGCTCCCGGGGGTGTTTCCAGGTTCACGGCAAATTCGATTTCAATAGGATTATTCATTTCCCTCTGACCTAATCTCCAGAAGAGTACTTAATATATCAGCAAGCGGGAATATCTTGTGCTGTAAGTATATTAGAAAATGTAATTACCCGTTTCCCGGGATAAGATATCCCATCGCGCAGAATATTATTATTCCTGTCATAAGTTGAAGCCACATAGCTTCATGGCAATTTCATTGTTCGCATCCTTAATATCCAGTTTTAAGATATTAATCCCGTCATCTGTCGATGGCACAAAACTGTCAGTGTTCAGATCGAGCGCAAAGAACTCCTTCTGAGTGTCACGTAGTGCAGTTTCAGGTGAAGATAGCTGGAGTATTTTTTTTGGATACTTGGGAGAAAACCTGAGCGATAATCCTCCTTCCACAATAAGCTTTCCCAAGCCGAAGGCTATATTTACAATTCCATCTTCGGCTTTTTCAGAGCCTATCGGATAATAATTTATTGATCGTGCCACACCCGACAAAGTAGGATAATATATATCCCCATGCCTGTTTCCGCAAACTTCCTGTAGTATAATCCCCATCTTTTCCTCATCAATGACATTGGATGTGGCTGTCATATAGGCTTTACTTGCCTTATAATAAACTGATGCATAAACCTCCTTTATGGCGTCAGACAACATTTTAACCATTAGCTTATTATCGGAAGCCTGGGATCATATAGGTTGAATATATTCCTGCAAATGGTTGATAATGTGAGTCTTCAAGTTTGCTTGAAGAACGGACAGCAATAGGGAATTTCTTGAAACTGCAAGAAATGCATAAAAATCCTGATACACATGTCCGGGTAGTTCAGCATTAACGAACCTGTTCAGTATTTCATCATCTGACAGGTCAGAAAGAGCAACAGAGTACAGGTTATTCTGATCCATGAACTCGTCAAAGATATCAGTACTTAAGACCACTGTCCTTGGAATTGTAATCAGCACATCAGGAAACCTGTTAAAGAGCTTGTGTGTTTTGATGATCCTGTTAATAAAAGCCAGGCCCCGGGCTTTTCCACCAATTGAGCCTTCTCCGATCCTTGAAAAAGCCTGGTATTCATCAAAACTTGTTTTATCAAATTTGGCAATGATGCCCCTGCCCTTTCCAAGCCGGAAGCTGGATATTGCAACATAAAGGAACCTTCGCATTTCATCCATTGTCTCAAAATCCTCCTTCCTGATATACTTAAACATCTGGGCAACAGGGAAAAGAGCTCTTGCATTCAGCCATTTTGAAAAATGGTTTCGTGGTAGCATGATATTCAAGTGTATTGTCCGGTACAGTCAGTAATCTTCTGCTGGAGGCTTTGAAGATCAGTGGCAATAGCTATCGATTCGAGTGTATCAGGATTTCTGAATACAAATGGACCAAAAGCCAGATACTGGATTATGAAATTCCTGAGCTCAATGGACAGGATTTTGGAATACTTTTTTATAAAGCCTGCCCCAAGCTGCTTCGGCAGCTTTTTATGTGTTCGGTGCTGGATGACTGAATCAGGAAGGGAACTTTATCATCATCAGCCATAACCGCCTTACATAATTCTATTCCTGCGTTTTCGTCAGGCACGTTATCACTCTTGTAACTGATATCGGATATAACCCCTAGTACATTATGCTTATACTTCCTGTATAGAGCCAGAGCATCATTAAAATTATTGGCCAGCAATATTTTAGGACGCCCCCTCATCTTAAGCATTCTCTGATGTTCATTCAATGCCTCCATCTGAAAATCAAGCGACTGATGAAGGATTATTCTGTAGATATTGGGGAGGTAGGAAGATATATACCTTATAGAATTCTCAACCAGAATGATTGCCTGAACACCAACATTCTCAATGTCGTGATCAGCATTCATCTTGTCCTCAATAAGCTTAATAATTGCCAGGATAAGTGATGTATCGCCCAGCCAGCAAAAAACCCAATCAATAGCGCTCAGGTCCTCTCCTTCAAGACGAAGAGAGACTTCCCTGGTAAAATATGTCAGTACAACAATCGGAATATGTTCATAGCGTGATTTAATCTTTTTTGCCAGGGCAAATACATCTGCTCCCTTTATACTGAGCATAGATATTACAAGGTCAATCTTATCCTCTTCAAGTATCCTGAATGCATCTTCATCATTATCGGTCTGTATAAAAGTCGGTGGATACCTGAGATTGAGTGAGGCATACTCATTAAAGATCTGCTCGTCTATCCTCCCGTCCTCTTCAAGCATATAGTTGTCATAGTTACTGCATATTATAAGCACACGATGAATTCTCTTCTGCATTAAAAGATCGAAAGAGGTATCAGTAAAATCGTACTTCTGCAGATCATGTATACCTTCTATTATACTCATTTGCCATCCAATTGATTATTCATTGAAATAACGGCCATACCTTTTTTCCCGTCCATTCTTATCAGAAGTGGATTGTCGAAGCGGATATGCCTGAAAAATTTGCCTTCCTCTATAACAGATTGTTCTTTCAGTTTATTCCAGTAAATAAGCCCATCGCGACTAGCCCTGTTAATTGAGAAATAGCCGACATTCATGGAAGTCACATTATGAAAGAAATGAGATCCCAGCGAAGCATCGAGATGGAAATTTGGAAGGCTTACTTCAACAATGACTTTGGCATTTGATATCTGTGGCCATGCTACAGGGATACCCAAGAAATCTGTCTTTTGTACCCCATCTTCCCGGACCAATAAGAACATACTTTCGGTTTTCGCTTAGCATCTTCTCATTCATCTGGTCAATCTCATCCGCCATCTCGTTAGTAAGCATGTTATTGAACTTTTCCGGATCAATATAGATGACATCAGTAATATCATGATATCACACCGTTACCCATACTTTTATTGGTAGTTAATATCATATCATCCGTACAGATAGTGTCGGGATCAATATTGTAACCTGCCCAACTTCCAACAAGCGGTTTTATCTGAAGCAGGTAAAATGTAGCATTCCCATTTTCATCCCTGGTAAGATCAACAGCAAATTCAATCTCAACAGGAGTACCAAATGCTTCAGTCACAACTTCCAGAACAGTCCTGAGAGTTGATGCCAGGGGAAATAATCGTATTTCAGAATATCGGCAAAATTGATTACCCTGGGACCCGGACTGTCAAGTCCGGGGATAATTGTATCATTATCGGTATTCATAACTGATGCAGAGATGCTTAAGGGTGCCATGTTTTTCAGCATGGCTAATATCAAGTGTTACCAGTCCTGCCGTTTCTCACCTTCAAGCAGGTTAAGCTCTTTCTTTGCCATATCAACAGCATAGAAAGTTGACCTGGGAGTTTTTATAAAGATCTTTATGAGATATAATATCCAGTGCAGGATATGCCGGAGAAAATCTGAATGCTCTTTCTCCCTCCACCACATACTGTCCAAGGCCAACAGCGATCACAGCAAAACCATCCGGAGGCGTCATATGTGCAACAGGATAAAAATTAAAAGACTGGGCTGTACCGCTGATATGAGGATAAAAGGCATCTTCGAACCTGTTTCCCACCACTGCTGGATGACGACAGCCATCTTCTCCTGTTCAACCTTATAGTTAATAGCTTCAAAGTATGTCCGGGCATTCTTGGAATAGATTGAAGCGAATACCAGTTTAATAGCCTCAGATAGATGTTTAAGCCTGATGTCAGGATCGTGATTATTATTGGGAAGAAGATAAGTTCCGAAATATTCCTGAAAAAGGCTGGCTCATCGAGTCTTCAAACAGACTTGATGACCGTACTGCCAGTGGCTTGGTTATCATGCCTAATAAAGATCCTCAGTTCTTTTTCAAGCGTATAACTCAGGCTGCCTTCAAGAAATATTTTTTGAAGGATATCAATAGTCTCTTTCCTCTTTTACTTTGTCCCACAGATGATTACGCTCCATGAACATATCAAATTCATCGGTACCTATTATTGCAGTGATGGGGGTTTTGATATTTATACCCGGAAGTAAGTCTGCCAAGTTCAAAACTGTATATCAGGGTATTGATAAAAGCCAGGCCCCGTCCTTTTCCTCCGAGCGATCCCCCTGACAGGCTGACAACATTGGTCTCATCAATAACAGCAGATCTCATCAAAATTGATAACCTTCCCCTTGTTCATCTCCCGCCTCCGTTTCCGGATAATATCGATAAGGAATTCCCGAAGTTCTTTAAGGCTATTGAAATCAGAAACCCTGATCGGATTTATCATTTTGGCAATCTTCACCTCTCCTCTTGCCATCAGCCAGAGAGAAAAATGGTTTTTCATTGATGATAGACAAGAGAATCTTCGGGAACTGTCTGAAGATATGCCTCAAATTCCTTCATCGATTTTGCACAGCAATCTGACGACCCTTGGTATCCCTGTAAACAAAATGACCAAATCCCAGGTAATAATTAATAAATGATTTAAGATCCTGTAAAAGGCTCTCAGAGTTCTTATTTATGAAATTTGATTTCAGCTGAATGAGCATACCTTGCATTCTCAGGATCAGATGACTGGAGTACTGATGGAAGATTAGGAAGATCATTCTTGATATGCTGAATAAGATCAAATCCTGCCGTATCGTTAAGATCCCCGTTTTTTGGAAACCGCATATCAGAAATGACACAAAGCAGGCTGTCCTTATACTTTTCATAATATCGCAATGGAATCTTCATAGTTGGAGGCAAGCAAGTATTTTCGGTCTGGCCCTGAGCTTAAGAACTTTATATAACTCATCAGTTGAAACATCCTCAATAAGGTTTTTGGTCTGTTCCATCACAAGTGTATAGAGCATCGGCAGATAACTTGAATAATATTCTGCCGAATCCTCAACAATCAGTATTACCCTTGTGAGTCCTTTTTTGGTATCATTTTCCACATTTACCTTGTCTTCAAGCAGCTTGACCATTGCAAAGAATACTTTCGATTCACCTGTCCATACAAAATAATTATCAAAAGGAATTCCTAGTGATTCTTGTTTTTTTACAAAATGAACATCAGCAGGGTTATTAAGCAGAAGAAAGGTGGGAATATAAGGATATTTCTCCTTTATCTTTTTGCAGAGTACCATCGGACTCTCCTTATCAACACCTATCATGATTATAATCAGATCATAATGCCGTGCCTTTAAGCCTGTGAAAAGCTTCTTCCTCACCTGACACACCTGTAACCCTGGGGATTGAGGTCAGACTCATCTGGTAATATTCTCCCAGCATATGGTCGGAAAACCTGCCTTCGCCTTCAATTGAATATGCATCATAAAGGTTTGCAACAAGAAGTATCTCCTTTACCTTAAATGGCATGCAGATCGTGAAAAACATCTCTTTCGGCATTATGCCGGTCAAGAAATTTCTGAAGCAGCTTCCTGCTCGATAGCCTCCTTAATGTCTTCTTCATCTTTATGGATGACCTGTGACATCCGGATTATATCACTTGCTCTTATAACTATTAATGTAACCTGTAATAATACTGGCAATATTCTGAATCAGGTCTCTCTCCTCCTTTAAGAAAGGGTCCTTCATCTTCCTGTGTTGAATTCGGTTGTATAGAAAATCTCAATGGAGCCTTTTTCACCATCAATTGTATCAAATTCCTGCATCATTTTCCAGGCTGTCTCCATGGAAATCGGCTGATTCAAACATCTCTTCCATGTAGACGGATCCGGGCAACGGTATATTCAGGGTATTGCCATGCTGCAGGCAGAATCCAGCACAATCTGCTGAAGAGATTCTTCAACAGGTTTGCCTTCCTTGAGAATTGAGGTGGTCTGGTTAATACATGCAAGCTCCTTTAAGCCTTTCCTGCTGATCGTGAAGCAAGCGACTGTATTCAGGATTATTATTTTTCAGTTCATCCATCTGAATATCTCCATCAAATGAATTTTTAAAATTAATAAAATAGATGAAGACAGATGATTAGTGAATCAGCGAAGATTGATAATAAGTGAATAATGAGAATCACATCTAATCAACTTTCCATGTGGATCCGCTGTTAAGAAGATCATCTAGCACACTTTATTCTCGAACTTTCCTTAACAGTTCTCTATCTGTTCTTCAATAGCTTTCTCATATGTTGGTCCGGAAACAGCCCTTATCACTCCAAGAGCCACCGGATATTCCGGATATTTCATGTTAGCAAGCATATATTGGATACCGGGATTTGATTCAAGAGCATCATGAACAAGGAGATCCTTTTCAGTTATGCCGTTTTCTCCAAGTTTCACAACTTTAAGTTTCAGTCCATCCAGGATCAGTCCCTTCTCATTATCTTTACCGAAAATCATAGGTTCCCCGTGTTTAAGGATAATCGTCCTGTCATCCCTGACTTCTTTAGCTGCAATAGTATCATGAATACCATCATTGAAAATGACGCAGTTCTGAAGAACTTCAATAACAGATGTTCCTTTATGTCTTGCGGCTTCAATATATATCTGTGTTGACAGGGCAACATTTGTATCGATAGTACGGGCAAAGAATTTACCTTTTGCTCCTATAACCAGTTCACCAACTGAAAATGGTTCTTCAACGGTACCGAAAGGGGAGGTTTTTGTAACAATTCCCTTTGCTGATGTAGGTGAATACTGTCCTTTTGTAAGTCCATATATCTCATTATTGAACAAGATAATATTAATATCTATATTCCTCCTTATTACATGAATGAAGTGGTTTCCGCCAATGGCAAGGGCATCACCATCACCGGTCATCTGCCACACAGATAGTTCAGGATTGGCTAGTTTTCACACCTGAGGCAATTGCAGCTGCACGTCCATGGATACCATGAAATCCATAGGTATCCATATAGTAGGGAAATCTTGATGAACATCCAATTCCGGAAATAAATGCAAATTTTTCCTTGGGAATACCCAGTTCCGCAAGTGCTTTCTGAACCGCACTCAGAATTGCATGATCACCGCAACCGGGGCACCATCTTACTTCCTGATCGCTTTTAAAGTCTTTTGCAGTATATTGATTGTATAACTACTTCTTCCATTTTACTTATCCTCCAGCATTTTAATACATTTATCCTTTATATCACTTATGTAAAGGGCAATCCCTGTACCTTATTAATCTGATAATAAGTGAATTCCTGATGTTTTATCCTGCAGGTAATCGGCAAACTGTCCAAGGTTTAATTCACATACTACTATCTTCCTAAATCTTCTGAAAACATCATTTACATTTTTCGGCAGAGGATTGATATAATTGAAATTAACAAGGCTTACCTTATGCCCTTCTTCCTGAAGTTCCCGTACTGCAGTTATCAGATAACCATATGATCCACCCCATCCTACAACGAAGAATATCTCCTGATTCTGGTCCCATAGCGGAACAATATCAGGTATCTCATCTAGCGACCCTGGCAACTTTCTCTGCCCTCATCTTAACCATATATTCATGATTTTCAGGAACATATGAAACAGTTCCCTTTTCTGTTTTTTCAAGTCCACCTATCCTGTGTTCCAGTCCTGGGGTACCCGGTACAGCCCATGTTCTTGCAAGGGTATCCTCATCGCTTTTATATGGAAGAAATGGAGTTTCGTTCTTTATCGGCAAAAGCGAGGTTTTATTTTAGGAAGATCATTCATATCAGGTATTTTCCATGGTTCAGTACCATTTGCCAGATAACTGTCGGAAAGAAGTAGGACAGGTGTCATATGTTCCAGAGCAATCCTGGCTGCTTCAAAAGCAAAATGGAAGCAATCAGGATGGAGTGCTGGAGGCAATAACAACAACAGGGCATTCCCCGTTGCGTCCATAAAGAGCCTGCATAAGATCGGCCTGTTCTGTTTTGGTTGGTAGTCCTGTTGAAGGGCCTCCCCGCTGAACATCAACAATAACTATAGGAAGTTCAGTCATAACAGCAAGTCCGATAGCTTCTGATTTAAGTGCAAGTCCCGGACCTGAGGTCGATGTAATAGCCAGGTTGCCGGCAAAACTGGCACCAAGGGAGGTGCATATACCTGCAATTTCATCCTCTGCCTGGAAGCTTTTTACCCCAAGGTCTTTTCTGGCAGCAAGCTCTTCAAGATATACCTGTAGCCGGTGTAATGGGATAAGATCCGATAAAAATGTCAAGTCCTGATTTTTCAGCGGCAGCCAGAAAACCCCAGGCTGTTGCAGTATTTCCGTTTATATTCCTGTAGGTCCCTTTTGCTATTTTTGCAGGAAGTATCTTATAGACAGGATGACAGAGCTTCAATAGTCTCAGCCATAGTAATAGCCGGTCCGCAGGGCAATTTTATTTGCTTCAGCAACATTCGGGAGCTTATCTGAAATTTCTTATCAAAATAATCCTCTGTATATTTTAATTCGCGGTCAAAAAGCCAGTAAACCATTCCCAGCGCAAACATATTCTTAGTTCTCAGAATTGATTTTGGATCAAGATCCAAATCCTTAAGAGCCTCTTTCACCATTGAGGAGATAGGTGCGGCAATAACATTAAAACTTTCAAGTTTTTCCTCCTTGATAGGATCACTTGCATAACCAGCTTTGTCAAGATTTTTTTCAGTGAAATTATCACTGTCATAAATAATTGTCCCGCCTGGTTTAATCCATTTGGCATTAGCTTTTATAGCTGCAGGGTTCATAGCTACAAGTACATCAGAAAAATCTCCGGGAGTATTAATCTCCGAATGGCCCAGATGAACCTGGAAGCCTGAAACACCACCAACAGTGCCCTGATGGTGCCCGGATCTCAGCCGGATAATCAGGAAAAGTCAATAAATCATTGCCAAAAAGAGCTGCAGTATCTGAAAAGAGCGTTCCTGTTAGCTGCATTCCATCACCTGAGTCACCCGAAAAACGGATCACCACTTCTTCTCTTTCAACAATCTGGGATTTTTTACTCATAATACCTTTTAGTTTATTTCCAGTCAAGTATTAACAATTCTTATACACTAACTGTTTATGAGAAACAAAATTATATCTTATAAAGATGATAAATCATAATAAAATAAGGTTTTATACTATGATATTGATCATGTTTTGAAATAACAGTCTTTTCTGCATTACACTTATTTCATCAATAAGTTTGTTTCCAGGAAAATGATTAACAATTAATTTTGATATCAGTTCCTGTTTTGATAGCTAATGCGATCACGATATGATTAATCATGAAGCTTCATCTCAGCTCCATATATCTGCCTTTTTAAGATTTATCTCTCCCTCGAAAAACATCCTGGCAATCTTCTCAAAATATGGCGTATAATCAGAAACAAAGAATCGGTCCTTCACTTTCCGCTATCGTTTAAGAAATTTGTCTTTCTCAAGCGTATCTCTAAGAATCATGGAAACTGACCGTGCTGAATCGATTACTTCCACGTTGAAATTAAAGATTTTACTTATTTGGTTTTTATTATTGGATAATGTGTACATCCCAGTACAGGGGCTCAATGCCTTTCAGTGACTCATTGGAAAGATAGGAACGTATGATTGCATTACTGATATCATCAAAAATAAAGCCTTCCTCTATCATTGGAACAAGCAGAGGTGTTGCAATGAAACAACATACGTGGAAGGCGATTTCTCACTTTATTTTTTTCTCGTAGGTGCCGGAACTTATAGTTCTTTTTGTTCCGATAACACCCACCTTGCTGAAGTTCCGTTTTACCGAGATAATCGACAACAGGATCTATAACATCAATAAGAATAGTCCTGTCCTTAAATCATTCTTAAGAGAATCAAATGCTGAGGCTGATGCCGAATTACATGCCACAAGTACAACCTTGGCATCATGTCAAGAAGAAATTCTGTAATCCGTGGGAATAGTAGTTTATAGCTTCAGCCGATTTATCGCCATAGGGAAGATGAGCCGTATCACCAAAATAGATCAGACTTTCACCCGGCAGAATCTGCTTAATTGCATGCGCCACAGTAAGTCCTCCAACCCCCGAATCGAAGATCCCAATCGGTTGATCTTTCACATTAAATAAAATTTAAAAAAATGACCATTCTAAAGGAGAATGGTCATAACTATATTATGATATAATTATTTCAGGCCAAGTTTAGCTTTCGCCATTGGCATAACATCAATGCTTTTTGCTGTATCAAAATAGAGAAGAGCCTTTGGCAACATCAAAAATATATGTGAAGCCATTCTCTTTTCCAACATCTTTAATTGCTTTATCAACCTTTGTATATACCGGCTGAAAGAGTTCAACCTGCTTATCCTGTAACTGCTGTTGAGCATTATTCTGGAAAGTCTGAATCCTGTTATTCATATCCTGCAGTTCCTGTTGTTTTGTCTGTCTTACAATGTCGGTATAGTTCTTATTTTCTTTCTGGTATGTATCACTCTTATTATTCAGTTCAACAGTCATCAGTTCAAGTGCATTAACAAGCTCTTTACGAAATTGTTCAAGTTTCACCTGGGCAGTATCAAATTCAGGCATTGCCTGTATTAGTTCGTCACTGTTAATATGACCGAACTTCAGGTTTTGTCCGAGGCAACCTGTCCTGACATGGCAACTATAATTGCCAATGCCGCTATTCCAATAATTCTTTTCATTTCTAGTAATATTTATTAAAAATAATTGCAAATGTAATTAATTAATTTTTATAACCTAATTTTTCGAGAACCTCATCACTGAGGTCATATTTGGGATTGGCAAAGAGGATGTTACCTCCTCCTGCCGTATCAAAAATCACTGCATAACTGCCATCGAGAGCTATCTCTTTTATTGCTTTCAGAATCTCATCCTGGATTGGTTTGACCAGTTCTTCCCTCTTCTTGAAAAGGTCCCCGTCCATGCCGAAATATTTATTCTGAAGATCCTTCATCTCCTTTTCCTTTGCCACTAATAGCCTCTTCCCTTTTTGTTTTCATATCCTGAGTGAGGAGTACCGCATCATTCTGATATGATTTATACATCTGTTCCACAACAGCATAACCATCAGAAACCTCTTTTTCCCACTGCTGGGAGAGTTTGTCGAGTTGTTCCTGTGCTGCATTGAAAGCCGGGATATTTTTCCTTATATATTCAGAATCAACAAATGCATATTTCTGAGCCATGGCAGTCACCGATGTCAGAATAAATAATCCTATAAATACACCTATTTTCCTCATGATCATTGCTTTAAAATATATTACTAAAATTGTTGTCCTATAACAAAATGAAATTGTGAATGGTTAGCATTTGGGTATGCAGAAGGGTCAGCCACCGGATCGAAATCCATAGCCCCAGTCGACACCCAGCAAGCCGAACATCGGCAGGTTAGCCCTCACTCCTATACCGGCAGAACGGTTCATCTTAAAGGGATTATATTCACTCAGCTTATACCAGGCCTTACCTGATTCAAGAAATGAAAGAACATAAATGGTTGCCGATGGGTTAAGAGTTACAGGGTATCTTAGTTCAAAGTTATTTTCGAATAGACATTTCCTGGATGCTACTCCTGTAGAAGGATCGGTCGGCGTCAGGGAGCCGTTTGTATAGCCCCTCAGTGCAATAACCTCTCTACCATAAAAGCTATATCCTGTCATACCATCACCCCCTATATAATAATTCTCAAATGGAGAGGGTCCGATCTTTTTATTGTAAAATCCAAGATATCCGAAAGAGAAGCGGGTATTAAGAACCAGTTTGTCATTTTTTGAAAGTGGATAATAATAATCTGCTTTGAAAGTCCATTTATGGAATTCGATCCATTTGTATTTTTCCTGATCCGATAGCATTCGTCATGTCCTTCCCACTCAGATTGCAGAATAGGGAGGTGTTGCCTGTACTGACAGGGTAAAGGAAGACCCGCTCCTGGGATAGATAAGGTTTGGGCTGGTTGAAAACCTGGTTAATCGTGCGGTCAGGCTTAACAGGTTGGATGTTCCATTCTCAAAGAGGAACCTGTATACATTATAATTATTCAGGTTATAGCGCTGGTAGCTCAGCTCGCCGTATAGAGAGAAAAAGTCATCAGGCCATGAAAGCTGTTTCCCCAAGCCGATACTGGCTCCATCGATTAAGCATCGACTGGCGTCCGTCCTCTCCCTTCTTCTTTCCGTTTGTCATCACTGACCTGTACATGGAGAACAGAGAATGAATTATGATTTACACCTCCCGAGCCAGGGTTCAACAAAGGAGAGGTTATATGACTGGTAAATACGGCCGTTCGATTGTGCCCTTATACTTATTGACTGGCCGTCGCCCGAAGGATATGGTCTCCAGGCCTTTAGGATCGAGGAAATGCCTTATAGAAACATTGTTGAATCTTACTCCTACAGTTCCCACAAGCATTCCTGCTCCCCATCCACCTGATATCTCAAACTGATCATCAGCTTTTTCCTCAAGCTTATAAAGCAGGTCAACCGTTCCGTTTGTAATATCAGGCAGCGGTGTCAGGATTGATCTTCTCCGGATCAAAATGCCCAAGAACACCTAACTGACGAATAGACCTGATAATTTTTCCTTGCTGAAAAGATCGCCGGGAAGAGTATAAATTCACGACGGGCAACATGTTCGTTTGTCCTGTATTTCCGGCAATAATAACATTGTTAAGATAAGCCTGATCACCTTCATATATCCTTATTTCAAGATCGACTGAATCATGATCCACCTTTGCTTCAACCGGGGTAAGACGTGAAAAGAGGTAGCCATAATCCTGGTAAAGATTGCTGACAGCATCCTGTGCTCCGGCGTACCGTTTAACCTGTCATCAATCAGAGACTGATTATATACGGATCCCTTTTTTAATATTGAATACTTTCGCCAGATCTTCCTTTTCTGTAAACACTGTTCCCCACCCAGTTTACATTCCTGAGGAAATACTGTTTGCCTTCATCCACCTTTATCAGTAAATCCACACGGTCATCAGAAATATTGTAAAGGGAATCGGAAAGGATTGTAAAATCCTTGAATCCATTATCATTATAAAATGTGTAGAGCTTCAGTTTATCCTCATCATATTTGTTCCTGTATCAACTTGGAAGCCCTGAAAAAATTAAGGTTTTTCTTCTTTGTCTTCTTCATCTGTCTTTTAAGCTTTGAGGCATCAAAATATTCATTGCCAATAAATTGATATCGCCTATCTTTACTTTATCCTTTTTATCCACATTAATTGTCAGAATCACATTATTCGGCTGATCAGGATCATCTTTCTGTATAAAATCGACAGTGGTATTAAAATAACCTTTTTCAACAAAATGATCCTTAATGATCTTATTGGCAGTATTAAGAAGGTAGGCATGTGACCTGAGAGCCTATTGGAAGGTTAATCTTCTTAACAAGATCCTGAGTCTCAGCATTTTTCATTCCATTATACACTGACTGCCGATATCCGTGGTCTTTCCTGCAGGTAAAGATCGAGATACACAGTATCAGATACCGTCCTGTCTATTGAGATCTCTCACATCCGAAAAGAGCCCCTGCTGCCACAACTTTTGAACAGCTGTGGTAACAGCATCGCCCGGAATGGTTATCTCTGCACCTTTTCTCAATCCAGAAATCCCGATAAGAGCATTTGTATCCAGAAATCTGACTCCTGTTACTGACACTCCCCCGATTACATATTGTTCCGGTGTTGAATAATTAACAATTTCCTGCTTCTCCTGTGCAAAAAGTGAAAGACTCGTCAGAGCCAAAAATAGTGCTATAAATGTCCTTTTTATTTTACTGCTCACCATTATTTCATCATTATTTTTCCTAACCTTGTTCACTCGTTTTTCCAAATCTTCTCTCTCTCTTCTGAAAGTCAATTATAGCATTATAGAAATCATCCTTACCAAAATCAGGCCAAAGTTTTTCTGTAAAGTATAATTCTGTATATGCAAGCTGCCACAGAAGAAAATTACTTATCCTTAACTCACCACTTGTCCTTATCATCAGTTCAGGATCAGGGATCCCCTTTGTGGTAAGGTGTTTTTCAAAATCATGTTCAGTAACTGATTCAAGCTTTATTTTTCCAATCAGCCACATCAGCTGCTAATCTCCTGGCAGCTTCGGTAATCTCCCAACTGCGAACTGTAACTGATAGCAATAACCAGATTCAGTCCTGTGCTTCCTGATGTAAGGTCGATAGTCTCAAATAACCTGGCTCTAACGTCAGTGGCAATCTGCCGACATCACCTATGGCTTTCAGACTAATATTATTCTTTAATAACGTATCAGTTTCATTGTTAAGAGACTGTATCATAATTCCCATGAGAGCAGTAACTTCTTCATCGGGCCTGCCCCAGTTTTCTGTTGAAAAAGCATAAAGAGTAAGATAAGCTATGCCCAATTTCAGCAGCGGTTTCAACAACCTCCTTTACCGCATTAACTCCCTGCTGGTGTCCAAAAACCCTCTCAAGGCCTCTCTGTTTAGCCCATCTCCCATTACCATCCATAATTATTGCCACATGCAAAGGCAATTTAGTGGCATTTATCTATATTCCTTAACTGCATAATCTAGCGTTTTCTCCGGGAACCATCATCGCCGTAAGCAGGACATCCGGCCAGCTTGCTGTAGATTTTCCATGTAACTGATATTCCCGCAAAAGTATACCAGTCATTATTGTGTAACCATGCATAGTCTGACGGAGCAACTAAATCTTTTAAGCCGTCAAAGTTATCATAAAATGTTTTACGAAAACCATATTCCGCTTCCAATCCTATATTTTTATATACATTAATTTTAAAACCAACAGAGAATGGTATGGCAGGCACATATGTATATGTTGAAGTATTTACAAAGGCAAGTGCTCCACCGGCAGCAATATAGGGTGTATAGTCCCATCGTTTCCCTTCTGTACTGTACGGGAAAAAGTTAAATTCAAACTGAACCGCAAATTCGCCAACAGAACCCGAGAATGATGCTCCTCTGGCCCTTTGAAATGAATTATTAAAATCAAGATCATTCCCCCTGAGGCCTCCATAAAATGAAGCTTGTCCTCAGAGCCTGCCTGGGATGAAGATTATACCTGTAGAAAACACCAACAGCCGGCAGGGGATGCATAAAGTAATCTGCCTGGATTAATATCTCCGAAATAGGATGAAGTACCCACAAATAGACCAAAATCAGAACTCCGCTGGCCATATGTAGTCAGCGTGATGTATAAAAGAAGTAAAATTCCATGGTATTCTTTTCATTAATACTGTTCCAACTCATTTTCATCTGAATAACGGCAGTCCCCTGGGTCCGGTCTTCAGCTTATAGGTAAAAGTGAAATTCAAAAAATAATAAACGTCATTTGAGCTGGAATATTGCGATGTATAACCATCGATGTTATCAGAGAATGAATATCGCCTGCTTAATTCCAAACCAAAATTAAAATCAGTGGAGTAAACCAGAGTTGTTCCAACTCCGACCGGTATAACAGTGGTTATTCCTTTTGAATCTATCCCGGTATTGACAAGTTGGTCATTACCATTTATTGTATAAAACAATCCGCCTAATCCTGTAAAAACATAGAAATCAAGGGATTTTAAAAACCCGGTAAAACCAGCTTCTTTCCCTTTAGCAAAAAGGTAACTGGATTCATTTTGATTTTTGATGAAGTAATATTCAGCAATTAAAGATGGTTCAAATACTGACATGGTAGCTTCAAATCCTCTCAACTCATTAGAACCTCTCCCATCCGTGGCATGAAATAACCCGTAAGTCAGACTTAATCTTGCATTAATGTTATCCGTTATCCTGTATTTCATATTTGCATTAAGATCAAACCTTATCTGTTGAATAGTAATGTCTTTGAAACCAAGTACGTTCTGAGACTTTGTAAAGCCTCCTACATCTCCAAAGAAAAATGATGGTCCTATTCCGGCAGTTAATTCGTATCGCCTCAATTTCCAAAGCTGGTTCTGTTGAGCTTCAGCAGCATTAATTATGAGAGAAAAAATAAATCCGATCAATACGGATCTCTTCATAGTTATTCTAATTTTAAGGTCAGCGCAAATATAACAATTATTAATTCAATTTCTCCGGTCGGCTCCCCACATCAGCTTATTCCTCAGGGTACTGTAAAAGTCCATGCCTTAAGCATGACTGTTTTAAGCTTAACCGCAGCCCTTACAATAGCTGATTTCCTCACTGAATTGAACCCGTTTTGACCTGAAGTCGCTGGTGGTAATGAACTCATTACATCTTCCTTCAACAACCATCCTTAGC
This sequence comes from uncultured Bacteroidales bacterium, assembly GCA_963843635.1. Lineage (GTDB taxonomy): Bacteria > Bacteroidota > Bacteroidia > Bacteroidales > VadinHA17 > LD21. The sequence goes on from CAWJLF010000007.1 coordinate 265,712, forward strand.
CTGCTGTTCCCGATACAATTATTGGCCTGATAGTGAGATTATGAGGTGATATAGGAGAGATTATAATACTCTCATCTTCAGGGGATAATATTGGCCCCCCAACACTCAGATTATATGCAGTGGATCCTGTGGCAGTTGATACAATCAGGCCATCTGACCAATAAGTATTCAGATATGTGTCATCTACATAGACATTGAATGGTGATCATGCTGGGATCAGCTTTCTGAACAGTTATTTCATTTAGAGCCAAGAGCTCCGTTATCCTCAAAAAGTCCTGAGGGCTGCACTATTTCCAGAAAACACCGTTCAATAATATCAAATTCCCCGTTCATGAACATATCAATGGAATGGCCGATTTCATCAGAAGGAATATTGGCAAGGAAGCCCATGCTCCCGTGTATTAACACCTGCAACCGGGTATCCCCAGATCCTTAACCTTAAATACTGTTTCCAGGAAGTGCCATCACCACCCACACTCAATACAAGATCAGGAATATCAGCGTTCGCACCGGGTTCAGTAATATATTCAATGAGATCTCCGCAACTGTTTAATACCTTTATCATACTTTTTCTGAAAGACCTGGGTTCTGATACCCCTGTTGCAAAATTCATCAATTAACCTGTTGACACCCTCTTTTGTCTTTAGATTGGTATCCTTGCTGTAGATTGCAACACGTTTCAGCATAGCATTCAGATGTTTAGATATTTCATCAACAGATCAAGTCTTTCCGAATAGAAGCTATCCATCGAATCATTTGTAGTAACCCATGTCTTTACTTCATAATTATATCGCTCAAAAGTTCTGATCACAGAGGCAAGGTCCTCAGTATTAACTTTTATTGTAAGTTCCATCTTTGTTGAGTCTTTGGGCGAAGTGATATACAAACTAAGCACTTTTACATTATTCCCCTCAATGATCTGGGCTATCTGTGTTAGAGAATAATCACTCTCGATAAGTCCCAGTACAATAATCCCGCCTGGCTGGTCAAGTGATGACATCCTGCCATATTCCTAATGAGGTCAGATGTTGTTATCACTCCTTTAAAATGGTTGTTATCGTCAAGTACAGGAACAACAGTAAGCTTCAGTCTGGAAGCCAGGCCAATGACCTCAAAAATATGCTGCTCTGAGTTGTGACATATGGTTTAAAAAGCGTAAGCGTCATGGTTACCGATAGGTTCATCGGGTCGGTTCATGTCATATATATCTGCATCGGATATCAGACCCAGGAAATCCTGGTTATTCACAATCGGCAAATGCGATATCCTGAATATCTCCATCCAGTTTAAAGCAGTCTGACCAAGATCGGATGTCTTAAGAGATGGTATCACTTGTGATATTAAGTCTTTAGCAACCATTACTGTTTTATTTTCAACTAAAGTAGTAAAAAAAAAGTCAGTTGTTGTAATTTAGCACCACAATTGAGATAGTGATAATTCTTACATATTATATATGACAAAGTTAAGTGTTAATATCAATAAAATAGCAACTCTGAGAAATGCCCGGGGAGGAAATGTCCCGAATGTGCTGGCTGCAGCCGTTAACTGCCAGCTTTTTGGAGCCGATGGGATAACTGTGCATCCGCGACCGGATGAAAGGCACGTAAGATACTCCGACGTTCTGGAAATCAAACCCATTATCACTACCGAATTCAACATTGAAGGATATCCTTCCGACAAATTTATTGCTCTTGTCCTGTCTGCTAAACCTGACCAGGTGACCCTTGTCCCGGATGCACATGATGCAATAACTTCAAATGCAGGATGGGACACTGTTAAAGAACAAAGCCTTATCTGAAAGACATAGTGTCAATTTTCAGGAAAGAGGGTATCAGAACATCACTTTTGTTGATACCGATAATCGTAAATATTGAAAATGCGGCCCTTACGGGTACTGACAGGGTAGAACTATATACTGAACCTTATGCTATAGGTTTCAATCAGAATGCCATTGAAGCAGTGGCACCATTCATCCGGGCGGCTGAAACAGCCCGGAAGGCGGATCTGGGATTTAAATGCCGGACATGACCTAAACCTCGATAATCTCCACTATTTCCATCAGAACATACCATGGCTAGAAGAAGTATCAATTGGCCATGCCCTTATCTCCGATGCTCTTTATCTGGGTCTCGAGAATACTATTCAGATGTATAAGCGCCAGCTTGTCATGACACTCATCTGATGAAGCTTTTCTACAGGAAATATGGTCCGGCCCCCCATTGATTATCCTTCATGGTCTCTACGGATCATCGGATAACTGGGTAACGATAGCCAAAGAACTGGCCGACAGTTTTACAGTATATTTGCCAGATCAGAGGAATCATGGACAATCACCTCATTCGGATATACATGATTACGAATCCATGAGTGATGATCTTTTTGAACTGGTAATGGATCTGAATCTTGGCAGATTTTTCCTTGCAGGTCATAGTATGGGTGGAAAAACAGCGTATCCTTTCGCCCTGAAGTGGCCGGAAATGCTTTACGGTCTTATTGTGGCAGATATTTCTCCCTTTACTGATGAAAAAACATCAGCACCGCATATGAAAGACATCTTTCAATACTAAGGCAATGGTATCAACTGACCTATCCGGCATCTTGGATCGCGATCAGAAGTTGATGAATATCTCAGAGGAGAAGATACCTCAGGAAAAGACCAGAGTCCTTTATCATGAAAAACCTGACAGAGGACTTCTGACAATCAATTTACATGGAAACTAAATCCATCTGCACTTCTTGATAATATGGACAATATAATGGAAGGTATTGACAGGAAAACATATACTGCAGAAACAGACAAAGGGGTTTCCGGTCATCTTTCTGAAAGGTATGGATTCTGACTATATACCCCCTGCTGATTATAACGACATTAAAAAGCTATTCCCGGCAGCTGAGATAATGGAAATCAGAAATGCCGGGTCACTGGATCCATGCTGACCAGCCGGAGGAAGTTATAAGAATTTCTGGCAGATTACTCGACTGAGCCTCAGTAATTTCTGACTCAAATGATACAATACGGTGACAAATGTCTTTAGTCGAAGGTCACTGATTCGACTCTGCTCAAATCCAATGGAGGAAGGTTCATAAAGCGTAAAAGGACCTGGGCAGTGGCAAGAACATCCTTTCTCGCAATACAAAGCGATCCTGGGAAGATCTTTCTCAACATAATAAACATCTGCGACCATACTGCCATCAATATCATCTTTTGGTGTCGGTATTCCTAGAACAGATGTCAGAAGGTTGAGAGAAGTGAAATTTTTATACTCACCGAATTTCCAGAGATCCATGGTATCGAGAAGGTTGACCTCCCAGGGCTTTTTCCCTGCATTATCCAGGATACCCGGAATTATCAGCTTGTTTATTATCATCCTCCTTGCAATATAAGGGTAATCAAATTCTTTCCCATTATGAGCACAGAGCAGGGCATCCCTGTTGGTACCTGGTAAATCTGGTAAGGGTGGTACTGAATTCTGACAGAAGCTTCTTTCTCATCGTCACCATAGAAAGATTTCAACCTGAAGCCCGGACTTTGATCCCTCCCTTAATCATCCCAACCGAAATGCATATTATCTTTCCCGAATTCGGAATATATGCCGGCTCTGCCATACACATCACCGGCGTTCTGTTCGGGTGTCCGGAGTTGTTTTGACTTTTTTCCCACAACTCCTGCAGTGAAGGCTCCAGCGTATCAAAAGATGCTGAACCGGGAACTGTCTCAATATCAATGAACATAATACTCTTCAACTTTAATATTCTCCAGCATAACAGATGGTTATTATACAAGATGTTTTTCAATAATAGAAATCAATACTTCAATGCCTACCTGGTTTTCCCCTCCCCCAGGTATAATAATATCGGCATAACGCTTTGAAGGTTCAATAAACTGGAGATGAGAGGGCTTAACAGTATCATGATACCTCTCAAGTACTGTTAATACAGACCGTCCACGTTCAATATATCTCTCTGAATAACCCTTCCAAGCCGATCATCGGCATCAGCATCAACAAAAACCTTGATATCAAGCATATTCCGCAAGTCCAAAATCAGTAAGAATAAGGATTCCCTCCACCAGAACAACCCTGTGATGGTTTAATATTGATTGTCTCCTTTGACCTCAGGCAGGTCAGATAGGAATAAATAGGCATCTCTATTGAATTACCTTTCTTAAGCAGTCTTAAGATGATCGATCAGTAGGTCAAATTCAACAGAATCAGGATGGTCAAAATTTATTTTCTGTCTTTCTTCAAGAGTAATTTCCATGATTATCCCTGTAATAAGAATCCTGTGGTATAACCACTACTTCATCATTTGGAAACACCTCCTTTAATTTTCTTAACAACAGTGGTCTTGCCTGAACCCGTCCCACCCGCTATTCCAACTATCAACATATTTGTATATTTTTGCAGTATCAATTTTCAAAAATAACAATTTGCATTCATGAAGTGCTAAAAGAGGATTAAAGTTTTCAAGGATGGTAATTAAACAAAAGTGGAATAAGTCTGCTGCCGTCTCAATATAATACTGTGGCACTTCAGTAACCAATATATTAACCTGAATAATGTCAGATCTTTATCCCTTTAAATTTGAAACAGCGCTTAAAGAGAAAGTATGGGGAGGTGATGCTCTCGTAACGAGGTATAATAAGAAATTCTCCGGTCGCTAAGATGGCGAGAGCTGGGAAATATCAGCAGTTTCTGATAACCAGTCAGTTGTGAGCAATGGCTTTCTGGCTGGGAATAATATTGAAGAGCTTATTGAAGTCTATATGGGCGATATTACAGGTGAACGTGTATATGAAAAATTTGGTAATGAATTCCCCCTCCTTATTAAACTGATTGAAGCCAGGGAGGACCTGTCAATACAGGTTCATCCGGGTAATGAAATGGCCAGAGAAAGACATAAAGCATACGGAAAAACCGAGATGTGGTATATTCTGGAAAGTGATGAGGGTGCAAAAATATATACAGGTTTCAGAGAGGGTGTTACAAAGGAAATATATGAGGAGGCCCTTGAAAAACGGTAACATGTCAAAGCTTACTGAATGTGGAGGCATCACGTAACCGGGGGATGTGTTTTTTACTCCTGCAGGACGAGTACATGCAATTGGTGCAGGAACAGTCCTTGCAGAGATACAGCAAACATCCGATATCACTTACCGCATCTTCGACTGGAACAGAAAAACCACGGGAAATGAGAAAAGAGAACTTCATACTGATCTGGCCCTTGATGCAATCGATTTTACTGCAATCGGACCCAATAAGATCAGGAAAGAACCAGGAACTCAATAATCAGAAAATCTTGTAAGCTGTGAGTTTTTCAATACAAATATTATACGGTTTAATAAGACCGAATAAAAAAAGAGTACTTTCTTAATGATTCCTTTGTAATTTTCATCTGTATAGAGGGTGAGTTTAATATACTGTGGGATGAATCATCTGAAAATATGAAAAAAGGAGAGACATGCCTGCTCCCGGCAATGATAAAAGAGATTACCCTGGTACCTGCAGGCATGGCCAGGGTCCTGGAAGTATATATTGAGTCTGAAGACCCTCAGGTATGATGGATGATCAGTCCGGCCTGGTAAAAGTCCGGACTGAAAATATAATTCTCAATCAAAGTGTGTTTAACACGGCTTGTTTTTATTATCTGTTTTGCTTAGAATATAATACCTCATAACCATGAAGAATCATTTTAACAGTATTGCATCATTTTTTAATATTAACTGTTGTATTTATCACCTGTACATGGAAGGAGGGACCTGCAGATACAGGGACAGCAGGCCAGCGATACTGTTGCAGCTGTTCCCGATACCGGGTATACAGGAATAAAACAATTTATGAGTGGCAAATATCTTGTAAGTGAAGTAACTTTTAAAAACGGAGTTAAGGAAGGACTTAAAAAGACTTTTTACACATCAGGAAAAGTCAGGCAGACATTCTGGTACGAAAACAACCTCAGGGAAGATTCATCGCAAGATGGTATTATGAAGAGGGACAGGTGTTTCGTTCCACCCCATACCTACATGACACTATAGACGGAACCCAGATACAGTATTACAGAACCGGGGAGGTAAAGGCAAAGCTAAAATACAAAAAGGAATGGAGAACCGTTCCTTGAAGAATTTACGCAAGCGATGGCAAGACTGATAACCAGGATATCCGAAACTTGTTGTTACTACCACTAAGATAACTATAAGTCAAGCGGTACTTACAAGATAAACTTTCGCTGTCCGACAAATCGCAGAAAGTAAGATTTTACAGGGGAGAGTTTACCGGCGGGGTATTCGATACAGCTCATTGCCAGCACATCAAGACAAAAAAAGGAATCGGTAGTATAAATATGCGTAAAACATCGGGCCCTCAGTCATCATATATCGGTGTGATTGCTGAAATACTTACTGATTTCGGAAATAATACTGCTCATATATAAACGTATCGACCTTCCCATCAAGATCTTAAGTAGATAGATTACATGATAATACATTCAGCCAGCTTTATAAAGAGTAGTCCGACAATCAGTGAATGCCCGTCACCAGGCAAAGCCCGAATTTGGTTTTATAGGCGGTCAAATGTGGGCAAATCGTCATTGATAAATATGCTGACAGGCTGGAAAAAACTAGCAAAAATTTCAGTGCAGCCGGGTAAGACAAGAACAATAAATCATTTCCTTATAAATGAAAACTGGTATCTGGTCGATCTTCCTGGTTATGGCTATGCAAGGTCCCAGTAAAACAGCGAGATAAATGGATGAGAGCAACGAGGGAATATATTCTCGAGAGGGAAACACTTGTATCCTTACTTGTACTGATAGATCCAGGCACAAACCCCAGAGACTCCGATATTGAATTCATGGAGTTCCTGGGTAATAAACGAGATACCTTTTGCAAGGGTTTTTACAAAAAGTGATAAACTTTCAACTCATCAGCACTTGAGAGATCAATCAGTAATTATGATAATGTAATGCTCGACAGATGGGAATCATTTACCTGCATCATTCATCTCATCCGCTATTAACGGCGAGGGGCAGGGATGAGATACTTGGGCTATATAGAAGAATCTGTTAACAAGTTTTCAAAGGCAGTTGAAATAGCACCGGAATTTATATTTTTGTAATCATAATTAACACTTTGTCGAATCAGCTAAATTATAAGGAGAATGTACGGGAAAGCGCCAATGAAACTTTTTTCCTGCAGAGCATCAGAACACCTGGCTCAAAGGATTGCAGAAAAGCTTGGTATTGAACTTGGAAAAAGTTCTGTTACTAAATTCAGCGATGGGGAATTCCAGCCCTGTTTCGATGAATCAGTAAGAGGTTGTATGGTATTTATAGTCCAGTCGACCAATCCTCCGGCTGAAAATCTCCTCGAACTTCTGCTTATGATAGATGCAGCTAAAAGAGCATCAGCTTATAAGGTCATTGCAGTTATTCCTTATTACGGATTTGCCAGGCAGGACAGGAAAGACAGGCCAAGAGTATCAATAGGCTCAAAACTTTCGGCCGATCTTCTGAGTACAGCCGGAGTTGACAGGATAATCACAATGGACCTTCATGCTGACCAGATACAGGGTTTCTTCAATGTTCCTGTTGACCATCTATTCGGTTCTGCGATATTTGCTCCATACATTGAAAAACTACATCTTAAAAACCTGACTGTTTCTGCCCCCGACATGGGTGGTTCGAAAAGAGCCAATGCCTATTCCCGGCATCTTCAGTCAGAAATGGTACTCTGTTACAAACTCCGCAAGAAACCAAACGTGATTGAGGAGATGTCTATAATAGGTGAAGTTGAAGGAAGGAATGTAGTTATTATTGATGATATGGTTGATACTGCGGGAACACTGGTGCTTGCTGCAGATATGATGAAGGAGAGAGGCGCAACAAGCATAAGGGCCTTCGCTACTCATCCTATATTGTCCGGAAATGCAGTTGAAAGGATAAATAACTCTGCAATAGAGGAACTTGTTGTAAGTGATTCTGTCCCTTTCGTGAACAGTTCACCCAAAATAAAGATTCTTTCAATAGCCGAAATATTTGCAACAACAATTCAAGCTGTTAACCTAAATCAGTCAATAAGTACTAATTTTGTATTCTGATTCCTTTATTCTATATTTGCACGCCAAAAATTTTTATTAATGTCAAACGTGTGATGGGGAGTTACCATATGAGTAACTTTTAGTAGCACAATAACAAACAGGACAAATGAAAACCATTGAGATTAAAGGTTCACTCAGAACGGAGCTGGGAAAAAAGAGTTCAAAGCAGATCAGGAAAGAAGGTAATGTTCCATGTGTCATTTACAGGAAAGACGGAAACCTCCATTTTCATGCTACGGAACTCAGTTTTAAGAACCTTGTTTATACACATGAAGCTCACCTTGTAAAGTTCAATATTGATGAATGAAGAGATAAGAGCGGTTCTTAAAGGATATTCAGTTTCACCCTGTAAGTGACAGGATAATACATGCTGATTTTATTGAGGTATTTAAAGACAAGCCTGTTGTAATGAATATCCCTGTAAAGGTAATTGGTGATTCTGTTGGTGTCATATGCCGGTGGAAAACTAAGCATTAAAAAAGAGAAATCTGGCTGTTAAAGCATTGCCCGACGATCTTCCTGAATTTATAACTATCGATATCACAAACCTGAAAATCCATGAATCAGTTAAAGTTGGTGACCTGTCAGTCGATAAAATACAATTTCTCGATCCCAGAAGACTAATGGTTCTTACTATTGCAACTTCGAGAGTTGCCCAGAAGACAGATGAGGAACTAGCTCTGGAAGCTGCTGCTGAAGAGGAAGCAGCAGAATCAACATCTGAGGCTGAAGCCACGGCAACTGAATAAAGCCTTTTTATAACAACAATCAGGATTAATGAAATATCTGATAGTTGGACTTGGGAACATTGGTGATGAGTACAGGGATACCCGTCATAATATAGGATTTACAGTATTGGATGCCATGGCAAAGCATCCAATACTTTTTTTACTGACCAGCGGTACGGCTCTCTATGCCGTATCAAGATACAAGGGTCGGGAACTGATCCTGATCAAACCATCAACCTATATGAACCTCAGTGGAAACGCTGTCAACTACTGGCTGAAGAAAGAAAAGATATCCATTGAGAATATGCTTGTCATTGTGGATGACATGGCACTTCCCCCGGGCAGTATCAGGATGAGGCCAAAAGGCAGTGACGGGGGACATAACGGACTTGCTCATATCAGTAAGTACTCGCAACAAATGAATATCCAAGGATAAGAATAGGTATTGGAAATAATTTCAGCAGGGGAACCCAGGTTAATTATGTACTTGGCACATGGAGTCCTGAAGAGAAAAAGATAATGGAAGCCAGAATAGCAATTGTTATTGAGATGATAAAATCATTCGCTTTCGCAGGACTGGAGATAACCATGACAACTTTCAATAAAGAAGGCAAAATATCTCTACCGGATGATACACAGGATAGAGACTGAAAAATTATCATAGTAATCCACTTAATGCCTGAAAACAAAAATATCAGGATTGACAAGTTTCTCTGGGCAGTAAGAATATATAAGACAAGGAGCATTGCATCTGAAGAATGCAGGAAAGGAAGAGTCATATTAGATGATATCCGGTAAAACCTTCAAGAACAATAAGCAAAGAAGAGATAATCACTGTTAAGAAAACCACCTGTCACCTATAAATACAGGGTGATGGAACCTATCGAAAACAGGGTTTCTGCAAAAATTGTGGCATCAATTCGTTGAGGATCTGACTGCAAGATAAGGAGAAAGCAAAACTCGAATTCAGGCATTCCTCACAAATGGGAATCCGTGACAGAGGAACAGGGAGACCTACTAAAAAGGAGAGAAGGCTGATCGATAGACTCAAGGGCGACCATGATTTCTGATAAATAGGTGGTATAAAGACTTAATATTCAATAAAAGAGTAGTAAAAACAATCCGGGATTTTACACTTAAATTGCTTTTTTTTTAACTTGCACACAAAGTATCTAGCTATCTGAATTGATTGATAGACGGGGGTGATGATTTGATTTATAAATGGGCAAGGAAAATATTGAAAAGTATTCTGCCGGATATGCGTTTATTAAAGACTATCGCAGGGTTTTGGCACAATAATGTTTTTTACAGGAGAGTAATAGTCTTAGGCCGGGAGAACATAAACCCGGATGATCATCTTATATTTGCTCCCAATCATCAGAATGCCCTCATGGATGCCCTGGCCGTCCTTTTTACGCATAAGGGACAACCTATTTTTCTTGCCAGGTCGGATATCTTCCGAAAGAAAACCATTGCTTCTATATTATATTTTCTAAAGATATTACCTGTTTACAGGATAAGAGATGGTTTCAGCAGCCTGAAAGGGAATGATGAGATCTTCACAAAGACAATTGATGTACTACGTAACAGGAATGGACTTGTGATCCTCCCGGAAGGAGACCACGCCGGTTTCAGGCGTTTAAGACAGCTTAAGAAAGGAATATGCCGGGTTGCTTTCCAGTCTGATGAAGCCACAGGATTTAATCTTAATATTAAACTGATTCCTGTTGGACTGGAATTTTCGAATTATAGCCGTTTCAGACAGGTCCTTACAGTTGTCTATGGCAAACCTGTTGAGGTATCTGAGTTTCATGAACTCTATAAAAAGTCCGGAAAAAGCACTTAATGAACTCAGAACCAAGCTCTCGGAACAGATGAAAAAGAACATGGTCCATATTGAATCCGAAGAGGACTATGAGGCAATTGATGAATTGAGAAACATGATTAACGGTAGATACAGCGATGCTATTAAATTTCCCAAATTATTCCGCGACAGGATCCTCATAGATAAAATAAACCTTCTCAAATCATCCGACCTTCTCTTTATAAGAAAATTTGCTCACTGAGTATGATAGTCAGACAAAAAGCCAGGGAGATGAATACCGATTACAGGCTTCTGGAAAAGAAAAAACACCCGGCCATGTGGCTGGTGGCAGGATTAATAAGCCTTGTAATCACCGTCCCGTTCTTTATTTATGGAACAATCTTTAACCTGGTATTTCTTGAGATCCCTAACCTGCAGATA
>CAWJLF010000008.1:0-578198 GCA_963843635.1 uncultured Bacteroidales bacterium
GTATCTCTTCACACCACTGTCATATGTAATTCCAGACCTGTAACATTTCGCTGGATTAGTAAATACTGATTCCCTTTTTCTGATGTCATTCGACCATCGTGGCTTATTATCCAACTTATAACCCGCGAAATATTCATATTTTCGCCAGTCTTTAATCTGATCTTTGGGTACCCTGGCCAGAACAAAATGATCACTGTTTTTATAGGCATTAGCTTCGTCATTTGAATAGATATATACATAATTATCAGTTGCACCTTCATAATTTTTTCCATAATTCAGGAAGGTTGGACAACCAAAGCTCACATCAAATTTCCAATCGGCTTCCTCCCAGGTCTTCCCATGATCAGCCGACCACATCAAATTGGCATTTTGTGCATTGCGGGTCAACATGTATAGCACACCTTCAACCATAAGCATGCCGCTCGCTTTCTCTCCATATTTACCCTGACCAACCTTTTCACCTGTTTTGGAGCGAAGGTTAATTCCCTGGACGGCGGGAGGGTTTCCGGCCACTTTTGCAAGCCCCAGACTTAGTTTAATATCCGTGTAAGGCAAAAAACCGTTCCCGTCACCGTAAGCTGTATACAGAGTATCATCATCTCCCCATGTCACCGGCCAGTTGTCTCCACCGTGTGCTTTGCGAATCACTGATTCTTTGGGAGCAAATTCAGCGGACAAATCGCTTTGCGGATAAGGACATTCTTCAATAGCATCCATAATCGGGTTAAAAAGGTATTTTTCGGCACCAAGCCAAAAGGTTTCGCCGGCTGAGGCATCGAAAAGGTTTTCACCCATACGCACAATGACCATATCCAGGCTTGGAATAACAAGCAGAAGCTGATTGCCGGCTCCTCCGCCGGCAAAAGCATCGCGTGGAACGTTATTCCAGACCCCATCGTAGTTGCTGTACCAACCGGACGTAGTTGCAGGAGTCGGATAGCTTTCATTCCTGAAATTTTCATTCGTAATCCGGTTCTCATCATCCTTCTTTGGAAGAGCCGTTTTCCAATGCCTGGTCACTTTTTCAACCGAAGAAGAATCAATGATCTGTTTCCCCTGCCAATTCCCTTTGTGAAGCATCAGCAAACCAATTCTCGCGACGCTTTTCGCAGTAAAACTACCACCTCCCCAACTTGGCACTAATCCCAGTCCGTCAATATTATATGTTTTTCCGTAGCCTATACTGTAATCTTTTTCCGGAATCCCAATGGGACCATAAACTTTATCTTCCAGGAAAGTTCGAATATCGTTGTATTTTGATCCGTGTAAAGAAGCTGTTACTGCATAAGTCAACATAGCGATTCCAGGATTGCTATACTGGTAAACTGTTCCGGGAGGGTAAATCACAGGAGTGCTGTCTCTGGAAATTGTAAACGGATCGGGATCTTTCCTCCAGAATTGCCCTCTCCAACCTGGAAGGCCGAAATGCAGGTCGAGCCCTCTCTTCTCCATCAGCTTTAATTCTGCAGGGTTAGGTTCAGCATCAATCATTCCTGAAGTATGGGTAGCCAGTTGCCGGATCGTAATTTTTGATTTATTATCATCTGATTTCCACGAAGGAATATAATTGCAGACAGCATCATCTAAATGGATATAACCTTCGTCAATTGCACAAAGCAGCGACATTCCACTCACAATCGCCTTGGCCAGTGAAGCCGTATAATGAGGCTTTAGAGAATCCTCCCATCCGGAGGCAAACCATTCGTAAACAATTTTATCATTCTTAATGATCAAAAGTTTTTTTGTGCCTTTTGTTGCCAAAACCTCTTTCATCACATCTAACATTTGTGATGACATACCCTGACTTTCGGGAGTGGCATATTCCCAATTAAAAACGGGGCAAGGAATCACTTCTGACCTTTCTCGATTCCCTGCAGGCTTACATGAATTAAGCATCAGTAAAGACAAAAAGACAAGTTTGATAAAAGTTCTTGACATAGAGTATATAGCAGTAGGTAAATTCATTATTTGGTTTTTTATATTTTCGTTACAAATTCATTCGTATAAAAGCATCTCGCATCCCAGAATGTGACTCCTTCTATTTCCATCGAGCAATACGAAGGATCATTTAAATCACCACTATACGATTAAGAAATCCTTGAATTTACACCACAAAAATAATCTTTCCCCGGGTGGCACCTGCCATGAGAATTTAACCATAACTGTAAGATTTCAAACGAATCGCCAAATTATAATAACCTTTAGTACAGACAAGGAATGACCAATATCAAGAATTTGTTTTGAAGCAGACAATTAATATTTACATAAATGACTGCTTTTTTATATATTTGATTACTTATGGCTTACAAATGAAAGTTAAAAAAACTTCAAATTAGAATTTATTCAGCCAAAATACAAATAAAATAAGATAACGAAAGATTTAAGGTTACAACAATTCAATTGAAAAAATAAAAATCATTTGCCGTTAGAATAGATATATAACTGGCAATAAGCCAGTTACATTGTATTCATATAAAATAAATGCGATTATATCATGAAGAGATTTTCAGGGTCGGATTTTATTATCCTGTTAGGTTTGGCTGGAATAATGTGTATGTGCACTGCATCGGTTAAATCTGGCACAAAAGTTTCCATTAAGAATCATAATTGGTATATAAATGATACAATTATCAATCAGGACTCACCTGCTGAAGGTTTACTTTTAAATGTTCGCATGGTGAATTCCGTATTTGAAGATATTGGGGACAGCATTTCGAAATATATGCCAGGATTTGATCCGGAAAAGAATACCGAATCATTTATCAGCAAAATTCCCGAATATGTTGAAAGTGGCGTTAACGCTTTTACCATTTCGTTACAGGGCGGAATCCCTGGTTACGAGGGGGCGGTCAATTCTGCCTTTAATTCTGATGGTTCAGTCCGGGAAGAGTATTTGCAGCGGGTTGAGAAGGTGATTAAAGCATGCGACAAAGCCCACGCGGCTGTTATTTTATCCTGTTTTTATCAGCGTCAGCACTCGAATCGCCTTTCGCTTAATGGTAAGGAAAGTATTAAAAACGCTCTCAAAAATGTGGTGAATTGGATAACAAGGAAGAAATTTACGAATGTCATCCTCGAAGTCTCCAACGAATACCGTCATGGCGGGTACATAAACTGGCCCGATGGCGAATGGCTGATGAGCGAAGCCGGACAGGTTGAACTGATCAGGCTTGCAAAAAGCCTGAATCCGGACCTGCTGGTCAGCACAAGCGGCATGGGGAATGGAATGTTCGATGAAGTCCTGGCTCATGAAGCAGATTATATCACTATTCATTTTAACGATACTTCGCTCGAAGATTACCGGAACAGGATAGAAGATTTAAAAAGATACAACAAACCAATACTATGTAATGAGGACGATAAATTAATGCAGGAAGGGGCCATAGCGCTCTCTCTATCGGTGCTGAACGGTTGTGGCTGGGGATATATGAATGTCAAAATAAATCAGGAAGCTCCCTTTGAATTTTTAGGGACAGGGGATGACACAATTGTGTATAGTATGTTCAGGAACATGACTATCCCCGGCGTCAAGACGCAATACTATCCACCTCCCGATTCGCTTGGAGGCTGGAGGCAGTTGAAAGACAAAGCTGAAATAAGAAGCAAAACAGGTATTAATACAGCCAAACTTGATGAAGTCTTTGAATACATTCAGGGCGATACTAAAAATGGAGGGTTACTGGTTTTGAAGGACGGATGGCTGGTTTACGAAAAATATTTTGGCAAAGGCGACCATGAAGCTACTGCCAACCTGGCATCGTGCGGAAAATCGGTTACAAGTGTGTCAATCGGAATCCTGATAGCCCAACATCCGGAGTTATTTCCGGATGGCCTTGACCAGAAAATCTTTACACCAAAGTACTTGCCAGCAGAGGCTTTTCCGCTGGAAGACCCCTTGATGTCAGAAATCAAACTGGGGCAACTGTTGTCATTCACTGCCGGAATAAGAGGAAACAATCCTGGCTATGTGTATGGCAAGCCGGTAACGCTTGATACGGTTGGACCGGATGGATGGTATGCAATGGTAGATAAATACGCACTGGGAAAAGAAGAGGGAATTATGTACGGAAGAAGTTTCTTTTCTGCCAGAAAACTTTGGTGCAAGCCAGGAGGAGGGTATTCTTATTCAACAGCATCTATGCATATTGCCTCCATTATGCTCCGCAAGATATCCGGTATGGAACTGCAGGATTTTATTGATAAATATATTGCTAATGAAATTGGATGGGGGCGTTGGGGCTTTGCATACAAGAACCAAGCACTGATAACTCATACTCCGGGAGGTGGTGGTATTGTACTCCGCCCTACAGACATGCTTCGTTTCGGTTATTTGTTGTTGCATGAAGGAAAATGGAACGACAAGCAAATAATCCCAGCCGATTATGTACACCAGTGCTCACGCGAAACGTCCTATAATCCACATTACCCGTATAGCTTTCAGTTCAATGTTAACTCAGGAGGTTTTTATTCAGGACTTCCCAGCGATGCCTTCTGGAAGATAGGTTCCGGTGACCATTGCCTTTACATAGTCCCATCGCTTAACCTGGTGGTCTGGAAGTTAGGGGGACGAGATGATGAATACGATCCGAAGGACACAGGGATTCCTGTAGATCCGGAAGCTTTAAAGAACCAGGACAACAGGGATGGATGGAATAGAGTTGCGCGGGATGAGAACACCATTACCAGAACCCTGGAATTGGTAATCGAAAGTATTGAAAGAAAATAATTCCCAAAAAATCGTTTAACTCAATTAATTCAAAATAAATAAGCATGAAAAAACTTAAAAATAATTATTCGCCCATCATGCGTAACCTGGCTTTTTTAATGTTTTGTTTATTATCAGGATTGACAAGCCAGGGTGAAAATCTGAATGTTTTGGACCTGGGTGCAAATCCTGATGGAAAAACTTTAAATACTACCATTATTCAAAAAGCCATTGACCTTTGTTCCCAAACTGGTGGCGGCGAAGTTATTTTTCCCCCCGGGAAGTACCTGACTGGTTCCATCATTCTGAAAAGCGAGGTCTGCCTAAACCTGCAAAAAGGGGCTACATTGATTGGAAGCACCAATATTGAAGATTACCACAGGGTTAAACCAGACTATTTGGCTCTGAGGACCGGTCAGAAAACCATTCAGCTCATCTTTGCCGAGGAGCAGGACAACATCGGCATCATCGGGAGTGGGACCATTGATGGCCAGGGAAAAGCATTTGTGCGTCAAGGAAATGATGAGGGGATACTCCGTCCACATGTTATTCAGTTCATCAATTGTAAGAATGTAAAAATAGAAGGTGTTTTCATGACGAATTCCGCTGCGTGGATGCAACACTACCTGGCTTGTGATAACCTTTATATCAAGGGAATCAGTGTCTATAATCATTGTAACTGTAACAATGACGGGATTGATATTGACGGATGTCATGATGTTATTATTTCGGATTGCATCATAGACAGCGATGATGATGGCATATGCCTGAAAAGCACCAGCCCGCGCTTGTGCCGGAATGTCACCGTCAGTAACTGTGTGGTACATTCTCATTGCAATTCTCTGAAACTAGGGACCGAGACAACAGGAGGATTTCAGAATATTCAGATTTCAAATTGTCTGGTAAGCCCATCCGAAAAAGAAACCGTTATTTACGGCAAACCTGAAGGACAATCTGCTATTTCTGTGGAAATGGTCGATGGTGGTATTCTTGACCAGGTCAGTTTTGACCACATTTCCATTTTGGAGACAGGATGCCCTATCTTTATTCGCCTGGGCAACAGGGCACGGAAATATACACAGGAAGCTCCTCCCCCTTTGATAGGATCACTCCGGAATGTTTCTATTACCAATGTTATTGCCACAACTTCTTTTAAAACCACCTCCAATATCACCGGAATTCCGGGGGCTTATGTGGAAAATATTTATTTAGGAAACATACAGATCACCAACAAAAGCGAGGGAACAGCAGAAGATGTCGCTATGGTTTTACCTGAAAATGATGAAGGTTATCCAACTTCAGAAATGTTCGGAAATGTGTTACCTGCATCAGGATTCTTTGTACGGCATGTGAAAAATATAACTTTTGAGAATGTCCGCCTGATTCTTGAAAACCTTAATGTACTTCCTGCCTTTGTTTTGGATGATGTGCAGGACATTTCAATAAGGTATCCACAAATTCATTCTACCTCAAAAGTTGAATTGGTTACCAACAAAAATTGTCAAAATATTCAGATTGTCAATCAATAATTTCGTAGTGTAATTTGAACAGTGCTGATTATTTATTTAAATATTAAATTATGCTGAAAACAAAACCATTCACCAACCTGCAGGCAACAACCCTGGTTGTTTTGCGACTCATTATCGGTTGGCATTTATTGTATGAAGGAATTTCCAAATTATTGGTTCCGGGCTGGTCATCCACAAGTTTTCTTCGGGAATCACAATGGATTATGGCAGGAATTGCCAAATGGATCACCTCCAATGATGCAGTTTTACAAGTAGTTGATTTTTTGAATATATGGGGACTGGTTGCTATTGGATTAGCATTGATTTTAGGGTTATTCACACGTGTAGCGGCAATTTCAGGAGCATTTCTGGTTTTAATTTATTATTTCAACAATGCACCAATTATTGGCATCGAATATTCAATCCCCGCTGAGGGGAGTAATCTGATTGTCAATAAAACACTGATAGAAGCAGTCTCCCTTTGTGTTCTGGCAGTCTTCCCAACCGGCACAATTTGGGGACTTGATGTCTTATTTTCAAGGTACAAAAACAGTAAAAATAAAAACTAAAATCATTATGGATATCGACAAAGATAAATCACAGCAAGCCGAAGAAAAAAAAATCCTGTCACGCAGAACAGTGCTTAAGGCATTGGCAGGAATCCCTGTACTAGGTATTTTGGGCTACGAGGTGATGAAGAAAAATTCATATTATAAAAAAAATCAATCGGGACTGATAAAAGATTTAGGCCTTCAGGATATTCAGGCGCCAGCAAAGATTTCAAGCTCAGCAAAAGGTGACCTGATTCGTATTGGCATGATCGGCTTTGGACTCAGGGCCGAACAGTTAGCCAGCGGTCTGGGATTCCTGCATCCTAATGAAATTAAAAATAGACGCGATAAAGGAACTTTAAATGATTGGCTGGCCCAGGATAATTTAAATGTTGCCATCACAGGCATTTGTGATGTGTTCGACCTTCATGCTACAAACGGACTTGCCATTTCTCGTTGTGAAATAATGCCTGGAGGAGCAAAACCTTCGGGATTACCAGTTAAACGCTACCTCTCTTATATGCAAATGCTGGACGATGACTCAATTGATGCGGTTATTATTGCCACCCCGGATCACCATCACGCACGCATTACTACTGATGCCATGAAGGCAGGCAAACACGTTTATTGTGAAAAGAGTATAGCCTTAAACGAAGATGAATTACATGAAGTTTATGATGCTGTAAAAAATAGCGACCGCATTTTTCAGCTTGGTCACCAAATCACCCAAAATGTGGTTTTCCAACAGGCCAGAGAGATTATCAAAAGAGATGTTCTCGGAAAAATAAGCCTCATAGAAACAACTGTAAACCGCAACTCCGCAAGCGGGGCATGGATCAGAGATTTGGACAAAAACGGGAATCCAAAACCGGGCAGCCTGAAAACAATTGATTGGGATCAGTGGCTCGGCGACAGGCCCAAAAAGCCCTTCAGTATAGACCGTTATTACAACTGGCCCAAGTTTTTCGACTATGATACCGGTATGCTTGGACAACTTTTCTCTCATGAATATGATGCTGTGAACCAATTAATGGGAATTGGCATTCCAAAATCTGCTGTATCTTCGGGTGGCATATATTATTGGAAAGACAATCGTGAAATGGCCGATACATTGCAGTCGGTATTCGAATACCCGGATATGGATCTAACCCTGTTGTTCAGTGCAACTTTGGCGAATAGCCGCTCCCGGGGACGTGTTTTCATGGGACATGATGCCTCAATGGAACTTGGAGAATCGCTAAGCATTACTGCTAATTATGATTCACCCAAATATCAGAAACAAATTGATTCCGGAATTATAGATCCTAACAGCCCAATGATTACAATTAATTCGGGATCCGGTAATATTGACGCCGTTTCGTCGGCAACTGCAAGATATTATTCTTCCAGGGGGCTGACTTCCACTTATATTAACGGAAGAGCTGTTGATGTTACTCATCTTCACTTAAAAGAATGGATCAATTGTATACGTATTGGCGGAGAAACGAGCGACAATATCGAGCGTGCTTTCGAAGAAGGTATTACTATTTTAATGGCTCATAAATCATACGTTGAAAAAAGACGTGTTGAATGGGATCCGATACAACGAAAAATTGTTTAACCCATTTTCAATGAAATATTACTTACATGTATTAATTTGCCACCAATAAATTGACAGTAGTATGAAAACCAAGACTATCTTATTTGTTCTCTTATTCATATCAGGACACCTTCTAAGGGGTCAGGCTCCTGATACCAGGGTAACTGATTTACTTCAATCTGTCTATTCAGAGAGAGAGTATTCTACAGAACCTGTAACAGATCAGCAACTCGACCTGATCCTTAAATGCGGTGTAAATGCTCCAAGTGCCAGGAATATTCAGCCCTGGAGGTTTACTGTTATCCGGGATGAAGACACAATGAAGGAAATAATCAGCAATGTCATACCAGGAAATGCTCTTATAATTGTTTCAGGTATTGAATCTCAACAGCCAGGTGCCAATTCCGATTTCGACTGTGGCCTTGCTGCAGAAAGTATGTTCATTGCTGCCCATGGCCTTGGTCTTGGTGCACGGATATATGGCAGTCCTTCAGGTAATATAAATTCAAAACGTGAGGTGTACCAGATACCTGCCGGGTATAAAGCAGTTGTTGTGTTAAGAATTGGCAATATAGATAAAACTGTGGATGCTGTTTCTTCAGCAACAAAAAGAAAGGATTTCAGTGAAATAGTCAATTTCAGGAAATAGACTATTAACTACTTGACTACCCTGAACTCTGAACCCTGAACTCTGAACCCTGAACTCTGAACTCATGAACCAGTATCCTTTCATTAAAATAATCCTGGGCCTCTTCTTCCTGACCTGTAATGTCTTTGGCCAGAACAAAGAATGGAGCATAACCGCAACAGAATCAAAAGACTATACCGGAGTGACTCTTGCCAATGGTCGTATTGGCATACTTTCATCTGCAAAACCTTTCGAAACGCAACAGATTATACTAAATAACGTCTTTGACTATGAGAAGCCACTGGATGACAGCAGGGTACTGACCGGCATGAATTTTTGTAACCTTGAAATTGAAATAGACGGAGAGAAGATAACTGCTGATAATATTACAAACTGGGAGCAGACTCTTGATATGAAGGGCGCTTGCCTCAATACCAGCTTCAACTTTGGCGATAAGGCGGTTATCTCATATGATATTTATGCCCTGCGCAATTTGCAGTACACAGGATATATGGATTTCACAATTACTGCAAAAAAGGAAATTGATATCAAGGTAAGGGGTAAGATACTTACTCCTTCCGAATACCAGGAACCCTCAGATACCTTTAAAGTGCTTACTGACAATGAGACCACTATGCCTTTTATAAAAACAGTTGCAAAGAGCAGGCAGGGCAAACATACAGTATCAACTACTGCTGCTTTTATATGGCATGACATAAATACTACAAGAAAGGACCAAAGGCCGCCACTGGCATCTTCTGCACCATCACTTTATGAGAACAGGCTCTCCTTCACACAAAAAATAAAGAAAAACTCCGCTCTCAGGTTCGCCTGGGCAGGAGCTGAATGTACCACTCAGGATTTTGCCGATCCCCGTTCCGAATCGGAACGCATGGTAATTTACCTGATGCTTACACCACGGAACACTCTCCTCGAAGATCACAGTCAATTATGGTCGCAGCTCTGGCAGGGGGATATCGAGATTGAAGGAGATCCCCAGGCCCAGCTTGATGTCAGGCTTGCCCTCTATAATATTTATTCTTCAGGAAGAGCCGGCAGCAATTTAAGTATCCCTCCCATGGGCCTGACAGCCAGAACACTGGGAGGACATATTTTCTGGGATGCCGAACTCTGGATATTTCCGCCTGTATTACTGTTTAACCAGGGTATTGCGGAATCTATGATCAACTACAGGACAGACAGGCTCGCACCTGCGGAAAAAAAGGCGGCCAACTATGGTTATGCGGGAGCGATGTATCCCTGGGAAAGTGATAACTCCGGCGAAGAAACCACACCCCCTTTCGCTCTGACAGGGACCTTTGAACATCATATCACAGCAGATGTAGCAATTGCCGCATGGAACTTTTACAGGATCACGAGAGACAAAGAATGGCTGAATACAAAAGCTTTTCCTATGATAAAGGAAATTGCTGATTTCTGGGTTAGCAGAGCCAGTAAAAATAAGGACGGATCCTATTCCGTCAGGAATGTTGTGGGGGCCGATGAGTTTGCTCACAATGTAGATGATGATGCCTTCACAAATGGGGCAGTCATTACTGCACTTCGGCTGGCCGATAAAGCAGCCTCTGTCCTCGGTTACGACTCAAATCCAGACTGGCATGATGTGGCAGATAATATCATTATCCATAAATTTCCCGATGGGACCACAATGGAGCACAGGAATTATAGCGGAGAAGTTGTGAAACAAGCAGATGTAAACCTCCTGGCTTTCCCCCTGGATATTAATACAGACAGGGAGTCTGTTTTAAGAGACCTGAAATATTATGAATCGCGACTTGCCCCTGAGGGACCGGCTATGGGAAAATCCGTTCTGGCTCTTATTTATGCGAGGCTGGGCGATTCGATTAATGCCTATCGTTTATTCAGAAAGTCTTATGAAGCTAATAAACGGCCCCCTTTCGGAGTACTATCAGAATCACCTCTGTTTGAGAACGCATATTTTGTAACGGGCGCTGGAGGGATGTTGCAGACAATACTTTTCGGTTTTGCAGGATTGCATCTCACAGATGAAGGGTTAATTCAATCTGATCCTATACTTCCCGGACACTGGAAGTCATTAACTATCAAAGGTGTAGGAAAACACAAAAAGACATTTGTTGTTAAAAGTGAATAAATCAGGATATAATTTATTTTCGCCTGGATAATATTAGATATTAGTTTCAATTTAGTCCACCAGGAAAAATTAAGTCATCATATTTAATGGTTTTTATTGTCATATTATTTAAAACATTATATTTGGACCATAGATGTTTTTTGAAGGAATAGTTTCCGAAAAAGCGTTATTTTCACTAAATCCTGATAGTATATACCTCGGGGAAGGGTTATACAGAAATAAACATACATCTGACTAATAAAAGCATTTAATCCGGAATGAATTTGCTTAAAAAAAAGATTCAGCCGACGAAGAGCACACCGGAGGTTACTCTTAATCCAAATGGGATGATCATAATAAAGGGCCGTTCCATGATTGGGAATCTGACTGAATTTTCGAATCTGGTCGATGACTGGGTAAGTAAATACCTGGTTAATCCGGCTGAAGTCACTTGTATCGATTTCCATCTTGAATATCTGAACACCAACAATCTCAAATTTTATATTGAACTTCTAAAAAAAATTGAAACTGTCAAGCTAAAGAATAAGAAGTTCATGATAAACTGGTATTACGAAGAAGGTGATGAAGATATAATCGAAAAAGGGGAATATATATCATCTGTTATTGATATCCCCTCTAATTTCGTAATGATTGCCGAGGAGGAAGGTGATTGAGCTACCACCGCCTCTAAATTTCCTCCGCACTGGTTCATATAACATTTAGTTACTGCCATAAAAGCAACTTTGTACTGGTTTGAATAATCAGTATAATGTGATGACCGGATTTTTATATTACTGATCGCATAAAAAATTGATTTTGATACAAACAAAATCTAACTTTGATTGTAAATATATTATGGATATGACAGATAAAGAAAAAACCAACCAGGAGTCTTTTAGAGTATCAGGTGACGAGTTACTGAACAAGATAAAAGAGATTATCAAAGATGGCAATGCCCGAAAAATCATCCTTAAAAATGAAAAAGAGGTGACTATCATCGAATTTCCTCTTACAGTCGGTGCGATAGGAGTAGTACTGGCACCTGTGTTTGCTGCTGTTGGTGCGCTTGCGGCATTGGCAACGCATTGCACAATCGTAGTTGAGAAAAGGGAACAGACTGATGAGAAATGATCAGTCCGGTATAATGATATATTTACCAGTTTTAATTAAATTATTTGACCGAATCCTACCAAAACTGTAACATTTTATAATATTGCAAAATACAAATACTGTAATTTTGATATAATCAAAAGGATGGTTAATTACACGATAAAATCGTCAACAATGAAAACTACAAAAGAAAAGGTTGTCAGCAAAACAAAAAAAACTGCTACTAAATCAGCAGCACCGAAAAGGACCAAAGTAACTGCCACCAGGACTGGTCCTTCAGAAGAACAGATCCGGGAAAAGGCCAGGGAGATATACTATGAAAGGATTGCTCGTGGAGAACATGGGACTCCTGAGAACGACTGGCATGAAGCAGAACAGATATTGAAGGGTTTATAGTTGACGGACCGGAATATGCATGCCGGTTAAAAAACTGTATACTAATTATTTAAACATTTATACTAATTCCTGAATAACCCGGCAATTCCGGGGAGGAAAATTAATATGCCGGCAATTAAGGCAATAATTGCTGATACTATGACTGCCCCTGCGGCCAGATCCTTTGCTCTTTTAATCTTTTCATTAAATTCAGGTTCAACCAGGTCCGACAATCTTTCCAGGGCAGTATTGAAGAGCTCTGCAATAAATACTATGCCAATAACTATTACAATCACTGTCCATTCAAGCTTCCCAATCTTTAGAATTATTCCAAATAATACAGCAACAAGTGCTGCTGCTAAATGAATCCGGGCATTAGCTTCCTCTTTAATTAATGTGTATAAGCCCCGGAAAGCAAACTTAAAACTCTTTAGTCTCTCCCTTATATAGAATCCGGTTGATTTCACCATGCCCTGTTTTAACAATCTAAGATAGACAATTCTTTACTGTCAGGATTATTGATATGACAGCCATTTTTTTCACAACCAGAAAACAAAACCGTATAAAGCTAAATTATTTAGGCATTTTACTTATGAGTACAAGCAATCCACCTGTAATAAATGCTATCACCCACCATGAATAAGCTATCCTTGAGTAAAGCTGAAGACCTTTACTAACCTCAGCAGTAGCTCCCTGTCTGGTACGATGCCTCCAGAATATGAATGTGTCTGTGAGCATTCCCAGAAGAGCGGAATAACCAATAAGTCCATGGGTTGTTATAATCCCTTTGCTCGATCCTATTATCATAAAAGTTGTTGCAGTAATATCAAGAGTGACACCAATGGTATAGAATATCAAAATAAATGTGCTTATTACATTTGTCTTTCTCACCTTTAAAAAGCCTATCGTGTAAAATAACAGGGCAAAAATCACAATAACTGATCCAATTATCGAAGCGCTTTTCATTACTTAATTATTAATTAGTTTTTAAATATTTCACAAATTAATTCCCAGGTATAATTATTAAAATAAATTCATTGTCATCCAGATATTACATCCAAAATGGCCGGAGTTTCCCAGAGGTTTTTCAATATTTTTGAATCCTGTTTTTTCATAAAGACTAATTGCTTTCCCCAACTCGGGTAGCGATTCCAGATACAATTGCTTGTATCCCAGTCTCCTGGCCGATTCCAGGGTGTTGTTTATAAGCTGCCACCCGATACCTTTACCCCTGTAAGGTGCCGAAAGGTACAACTTAACAAGTTCTGCACACCCCTCAGGTAATCCGGGTGTTGGATAAACACCACACCCTCCGATGATCGTCCCTCCGGCTTCAGCAATCCAGTATTCAGATCCTTTGATACAAAATAACTCGAAAAACGATCAGTAGTGGGATCGAAATAGACTGTTCCGGGTTTATCTATTTTGAATTCCCTGAATACAGTCCTGATAAGTTCTGCAATTTCTCTATTGTCGTTCTTTTCAATTCTCCTGAATCTTACATTCTGATCATCCATTTTTAATTACTTTGCCGTTTGAGCCCGCAAAAATAAAGATTTCTTCAATCAGTACACCAAATACCTTGACAATATCATAATCAAGTTTTAGTGAAGGATTATATTTTTTTTGTCTGAATATTGTGGTCTGGGAGATGGTAAAAGAATTACTTTATCTTAATAAATTAATGATTGCAGTCAAAAAAAGTCAGTAAAAACGGCAAAGGGAAATTTTCATTTATAATGAAAACCAGTAATTAAGTTTTATAAGGAAAATATTATTCGGGAAGATACTTCTGAGCTGTTTATATGATTCTCCAAATGTCGCCATTGAATCCCCGGTTGTTCCTGATTTTTCTGATGACCAAACGAGATATATAAAGAGCCCAGTCTGTATTCCCATTTCGCGACAAGGTTGGATCTGAATTCATGAAAATTAAAATCAGGATTGGCAATAGAGTAAGAACCGTAAACAGGATCATTAAGAAGATAATTCCCATCCGGGAGCATCATGCTGTTATAAAGCTGAAACCTGTTATTATAAGTTTCTGCTCTTGCATCTGTAATATATTTAAGCTGTGAATAATTACCACGTGAGATAAATGGACTTCCGTAATACTGAATAGAAAACTCGGGAGAAATATTAAGGTCCACCCTGAATGTCAGGCCGAGTGTCTTCTGGTCAATTCTTCCCAGAATATACCTGTCGCCAGAAGTAAAGGTCCTGGTACTTACATATTGCAGGTTATCACGATTTGCGTCATAGTTTGCAGCGATACTCAGTTTCAATATACTCAAAGGTCTTACAACAATACGCGGTTGTATTTCATAATTCGCAGAGGAGTTATTTCCAGACTTCTCATAACTGTATTCAAATAAAGCAACAACTTTCTTTGACGGATCAGTTGTAAGGCTACCGAAGGTTAGAATTTTACCTGGCATAAGCATATCATATCCCCCTCTGCAGTATCTTTGTGTCCAGGCTCATGGAATGGTAAATTATGTTAGCTGCAAAGCTCCACTGGTTTTTAAATGTTGAATTAAATGCCAGGTGACCTCCGGACCCGATATAACTACCGCTGAAATTCCAGGAGTTGAACTGTTCAAGGGTCACATCATAGCTATTGAAAATGGAAACGGGTTGGGTTGTAAGATATTCAATTATGTTAGTCTGTGTAATATCATCAGAAAAGTTCATGTATCCCAGATCATTTAGCTCAAGTCCGGGAGAAAGCACAGTTGCGCCAGCAGAATATTTCCAGTTTCCTTTGGATCCTTTACCTATGACGAACCTGCCTCCGTAACCACTCAGGCTTGTAGCAGAGGTATCATAATCTATATAACCTGCTCCTGGTCGCTGGAAATATCTTGCCGATGACCGCTGAAGGGAGGTTATAGCCTGAGTACTTCCATCAATATAGCTCCCAAGTAATTTTGCATCCAGAAAAAATTCCTTGTCCCTGAAATGAGTCAGCAGATCAAAGCCACCTGTATATGCATTGTTACTTAGCGATTCAAGATTTGGATCTTCAATAACCCTGTTCGTAGAAGTCACCATACCGCCGATTACTGTATTCCCGGCATTATATCCCTTCTGAATTCTTCCTACTGTATAACTTGTCAGCGGTTCGACCTTAATACTGCTTCTGTTGCCATACTGGTCACTTATATGGGCGAATTCATTTGCAGTAACACTTTGTATAAGTCCCACTGACAGCCCATTAGATGTAGTTCCGCTGAATTTGGCAGCACTTATAATAGCTGTCTTGTCAGGAGTTTCAACGAACATATTGTCATTCGGGGACACCGGCCTTGAGGGTGCATGACCAATACGACGGGAATAAAAGAGGTTCGTATTGTCAAACTTATAATCAAAAATAGTGAGCCCCTCCAGGAAGAAAGGTCTTTTCTCCTCGTAGAAGGTTTCAAAAGCCGTCAGATTCATGACAGAAGGATCTGATTCAACCTGTCCAAAATCAGGATTGACAGTCAGGTCAACTGTGAAATTACTTGATATACCTATCTTGGCATCAAGGCCGGCATTGCCTAACCACACTCTCCCTTTGTCGGCAAATGGATTATCAGGCTCCTTCTTTATTGTCTTCAATTCTCCCAGTGTATAAGGCATTATTTCCAGGCGCTTTGATTTCTTGAGCCCTTTTATGCCTTTCATCTCTCCAAAATTATATATAATACCCGGACCCGTTTTACTCTGTATTTCCCAGTCGCTTTCTTCCTGTAGTCGTGATATCCATCTCCAGACATGCAAGCCCCAGACTTGTTCATCTTTATTGCTGTACCTCAACTGACTAAGCGGAATTTCATACTCCGCCACCCAGGCTGAATCCTCCAGCCCGGTTTTTCCTTTCCAGACAGGATTCCAGTTTAAATCCCAGTTATTCGGATTAAACAACACAAGGTCGATTTTCTGACCCCATGCAGTAATAGTAAACTCAAAACCTGTGCGGTAATCGTGATAACTATCGAAGTTAACGCCCATCATTTCTCCGGCAAATTCATCCCTAACACCAGCCTGCCTGAGAATTTTCCCGGGTTCTCCGTCATATGCTCGCATTGCGACATAGAGATTCTTATCGTCATACTGAATATTAAATTCTGTCGGGTAGGTAGGCTTAGCTCCCTCTTTGGGTATCCATTGAGTAAAATTACCTGCCCAGGTACCTTTTTTCCAGCATTCATCATTTAGCTTGCCGTCGATTACAGGTCTTGGTGTAACAAGACGTGAAGTGGTATATACCGGCTCCTTTGGCGAAGTGTGCCTAACAACCGTATCCTGTTGTTTTGAAACATCCTGCACTTGTGCATATAAAAATCCATTGCAGATCAACAGAATGAAAAGAATAAGAGATGTACGTATTAAAATATAAGTTTTTTTCATTTGAATAGGTGCGATGAGTCTTTTTTATCTACTTCAAATATAAAATAATAACTTAAAATCAAATATGTTTTAAAGTAGTAACCCGGAAATTAAGGAAAAATAACAATACAATAACAGGGAACAAATGAACTTTCTATCAGGCTTCCTATATATTTAATGATTATTTTTAAATTCTGATTTATAAACTAATAGCCAATGCAATGAAGAGATCAGCCTTATTGTTAATATTTATTAGCCTGTCAGCCGGAATATCTTCCTGGCGACCACCAGTTAGTACTGAACAACAAAACAGCAAACCGGATATACTCATCACAACGGGCACCTCTCATACCAATCTTATATACAGGGTCCATGCCAGGGATGGAAAGTTATACCAGGCCTACCTGGGTCCCCGTCTCAATAACACTGATGAGTTGTTGTTGACCGGCGATGCCGGACACCTGGCTTATCCTACATTCGGCACCGATAACCTTTTCACTCCTGCAATAAGGATAACTCATACTGATGGCAATCCATCACTCGAACTGGAGTATGTCAGCCATACAACTAAAAAGCCTGATGATGATATCACAATAACCAGTATCCTGTTACGAGATCCTGTGTATCCTGTTGATGTTACACTATTTATAAAAACCTTTTCTTCCGAAGATGTCATTGAACAGTGGACAGAAGTTGTCCATAAAGAAGCTATGCCGGTGCTTATATATAACTACACATCATCAATGTTGAATTTTGATGCTGATCACTACTGGCTCACTCAGTTTCATGGCGACTGGGCAGAGGAGATGAAAATGGAGGAAAGTGAATTGACAACAGGAATTAAAATTCTGGACTCAAAGCTGGGCACGCGGGCTCATATGTACCAGACACCTGTATTTTTCCTTTCCTTAAACAGCGGATCAGATGAGAATAGTGGGGAGCTCATTGCCGGGACCCTCGCCTGGTCCGGTAATTTCCAATTTCTTTTTGATGTTGATGAAAAGGGTGCCCTGAGAGTATCTTCAGGAATCAATCCCTATGCATCAGAATATAAACTTGATCCGGGAAAGGTATTCAGTACTCCACCTTTCATTTTCACCTATTCTTCTCAAGGGAGGGGCCAGGCAAGCCGGAATCTGCACCACTGGGCTACCAATTACGGTATCCTTGATGGTAACAGATCACGTCTTACACTCCTGAACAACTGGGAAACAACATATTTCAGTTTTGATGAACCCCGTTTAGTTGGCCTGCTTGACGATACCAGAAAAATGGGACTTGATCTATTTCTTCTGGATGACGGATGGTTCGGAAACAAATATCCACGCAATAATGATCGTGCAGGACTGGGAGACTGGCAGGAGAACAGGTCAAAACTGCCGGATGGCCTGGAATACATGGTAAAAGAAGCTGACAAAAAGGGAGTTAAGTTCGGCATCTGGATAGAACCGGAGATGGTTAATCCAAAAAGCGAGCTTTATGAGAAGCACCCTGACTGGATCATTAAACTCCCGAACAGGCCTGAAAACTACTTCAGGAACCAGCTTGTGCTTGATCTTACCAACCCGGAAGTGCAAAAATTTGTTTATAATGTAGTAGATGGAATGTTGTCAGCTAATCCTGGAATTGCATTTATTAAGTGGGACTGTAACAGGATGATGACAAATGCCTATTCAGTTTACCTGAAGGATGAGCAATCTCATATCTATATTGATTATGTAAATGGTCTTTATGATGTTCTTAAGAAACTCCGTGATAAATACCCTCATCTTCCTGTTATGCTATGTTCCGGTGGTGGGGGAAGAGTCGATTATGGAGCCCTTCGCTATTTTACTGAATTCTGGGCCAGTGATGACACTGATCCTCTTGAGAGAGTTTTCATACAGTGGGGGTATTCCTATTTTTTCCCCGCTTTTGCTGTTTGTAATCATGTAACATCGTGGGGAAAACAATCGCTGAAATTTCGGACAGATGTGGCAATGATGGGAAAGATGGGATACGACCTCAGGGTAAATGATCTTACTGAAAAAGAACTTAAATTCAGCCAGGAGGCGATTGCCAACTACAAGAGGTTAGGTGATGTAATCTGGCACGGTGATCTCTACAGGCTCATCTCTCCTTACAAAGAGAACCGTGCCGTCCTGATGTATGTAAGCAGTTCAAAAGATAAGGCTGTACTATTTTCATACACCCTGAATGCCAGATATGGTGAAACATTTAATAAAGTTAAGCTGGAGGGACTTGATCCTGCCAGAACATATAAGATTAAGGAAATAAATGTCTCTTACGAGGGCAGACGTTTTGGTCGGTCCGAGAATGGGAAGAGTTATACCGGTGATTATCTTATGAAGCAGGGGCTCAATGTTGGATCAGAGTCACCTTTAACAAGTACCGTATACGAGATTTCTGAATAGAAAATTTTATTCCGTTTCAGCTGCGGGCTCCGAGGCGGCCCTTATCCCTCTCGCCACCTCGGGGATAACGCCCATTTTTACATAAACCGGACGTGCTATCTGTTTAAGAAGAGGCAGTTTTCTCAGAAACATTAATGCTCCAGCTATCGTTATCAGGCCTCCTGCCAGTAATGTGTGAGGAGTGCCTATTGTCTTTGCCAGGCCGCCGGCAAGTAGGCTTCCAAAAGGTGCTGTTCCCATAACAGCCATTGTATAAAAGCTCATTACCCTTCCCCTCTTATCATCATCTGTAAGTGTCTGAAGGATAGTATTGCTTGAAGCTGTTTGTAGCATCATACCCATTCCAACGAAGACCATCAGAAGAAGCGCAATCAACGTAATACCAGTCATAGACAGTATTATAAGAGCGACGCCAAATACAAGGGCCGCAGCCGGCACTATCCTTCCCAGCCTGATGACCTCTTCCCTTGATGCAAGGAAAAGTGCACCAATGAGAGCGCCAAAACCTGCAGCTCCCATCAGGAACCCGTATGTATTGGATCCTCCGTGCAAAACTTCTTTCGCAAAAACAGGCATAAGTACAGAATATGACATCCCAGTTAGACTTACAACAGATAGAAGCATCAGTAGATGCTTTATTGGCTTGAAACCCGTAACATAATTCATCCCCTCTTTCAGATCCGTAAACATATTATGCTCTTTTGAACCTGCTCTTTTTATATCAACCTTCATCATGAATAACGATGCAATAACAAACAGGTAACTGATTGCATTAACCAGAAAACAGACACCTTCACTTGTTGATGCAAGCAAGATACCTGCGATTGATGGTCCTATAAGCCTTGCCCCGTTGAACATCGTTGAATTAAGAGCAATTGCATTACCCAGGTCCTCCTTTTTTTCGACCATGTCAATAACAAAAGACTGCCTCGATGGCACCCCAAATGCATTAATGCATCCAAGAGCAACACTTAAAACAATTATTTGCCATACCTGGATAACACCCGTAAGTGCCAATCCTGCCAGTATAAATGCCTGAATCATAGATATTACCTGAGTGGCAATCAGTACCCGGTATCGGCTCCATCTGTCAGTAAGTACCCCGGCCAGCGGAGATAGAAGAAAGGTAGGTATCTGACCTGCAAAACTGACTACCCCCAACAGAAGCACTGACCCGGTCATATGATATACAAGCCATGGCATTGCAATTCGCTGCATCCATGTCCCTATGAGGGAAATGCTCTGTCCTCCGAAAAATAGCCTGTAATTTCTGTATTTAAGTGACCTGAATACAAGTTTGTATCTGCCACCCCTCTTTGGAGCGGTCCGGGACCTGTTCATAATTTTTTTCCAAAAGTAAACTCTTTTGGATGAAAATAAAACACATACAAAAAAACCAGGCTCCTGAATTCCCAAATTAAAACCAATTAACCATTACATAGCAGGAGCGATTTCAATAATATGAAATGTACCTGGTTTTGCACTGCGTCTTGGACGCGGATTATCTGCTGTTGGAGGTGGAGCGGGATTGAATTCGGCTGTGGGAGTAAAAATATGATGTGTGCTTGTATCCACTGCAAGAGTTCTGGCACCAGGGGTGGTCGTGATATTCTCCATGACCTTAAAATGATCTTTATCAACCTCCTGAACTACAGTCATGATGCCTTCGCCACATGATGCATAAGCTCTTTTCAGGTACGGATCAAATTTAACCCCGTCACAGCCCTCTCCTATTGGAAGTGATGCGATAACCTTCCCGGTAGCAACATCAACAACAACCATCAGTTTGTTGCTGCATACTGCAAACAACCGGCCGGTCTGCTGGTCAAGAGCAAGTCCGCTTGCTTCTTCTCCAGGGGCAATAGGCCAGGAGGCATCCACCTTCATCGAATTGATGTCAATAACGGATATGAGACTCTTATCTTCAATATTCACGTATATTATTCCTTTTTCGTTAGAAGCCGGAAATTCAGGTTTGCCGGCAAGGGCTATTGTAGCGACTACCTTGTTGGTTCCAGCATCAATTACAGTAGCATTGGCCGTTCTGCCATTGAATGTAAGCACTTTGTTTGAGAACTTGTCATAAATAATAGCATCAGGATTTTCACCTGTAACCTTAATATCTGTTATTGTAGCCAGTGTTTTATAATTTACAACTTTCACTGCTGCATTTCTCCCCACACTAATAAACGCCTTATTCAGATCAGGTGCCAGAGCAATTCCATGAACCCCGGGGGTATCCTCAATAGTCCCGGCAAGCTTTCCTGTTTTCAGATCAACAACCTGAACAACAGTTCCATGAGAAACAAATAACCGGCCACCGCCTTCATCAACTGTAAGATAATCCCATCCACCCTCGCCAGGGAGATTAATTTTGTTGACAATGCTGTAACCGGAATTTGTATTTTGTCCGATCAGGTCCGGTCCTGTAAAAACAAACATCAGACCTATTAAAAATACTAATGATCTTTTCATTTTACATTGATTTTAGTTATAACGGATAAGATAAAAAAGAGACAATTCCAATGCCCATTTTATTCCTTGAACATTAAAAAACACCTGTTATGGCAAGTACGATTATAACAATAATAGTCATCGTAGAGATACCTATCGGTACCCATACCGGAGCTATCCATGGTTTTGGTATTAAAAAGAGAACATCGATAGTACTCAGTCCGCTTGGCCACTTTATCATTATATAAAGTGATAAATAATAAAAAAGATCCCAAAAAGCGAATGTCCAAAGAAAGAATACCCCTTTTTCAATCCAAGAGAAACCGGTTAAAAAGGCAATAATTAAAAGCATAATGATTGTAGCTGCCTCCCTTGTCATTTCTATAATCAAGAAGCGTCGGGGAAATTTTTTTAAAGCTTCACTATTTGAGTCTGAATCGGTCATCCCCAGGGCTTTCCGCAGGTAAACAACTACAACACCCTCAAAATGAGCCATGGCGATACCGAATAATGCCAGTAGAGATAGTTTACATATCATTTCGATCCTCCTCCTTGTCTGATCAGGTTAAAAATGAGCCAACTTTCATTAATTTGGAACATGAAAAAAATTCCCTGGTACATATTGAATTTTAAACAACTGCATGGTTAATATTGTATTTATCCATGGTATTCAGGAACCAAATCACAAAATTACAAATCTCCTGTCTTCTGACCTGCTTCCTGGCAGATATTTACAAAATTTTTATTTAATACCTAAATCGGTTTTATCTTGAAAATTACAGTATCATGGATTAATGTCTAGCCTGAAAAGTCTGGTGAATCATTTTTTACTGTACAGATGTGAAATTTAATTTATGACCGATGAGGGTCACACAATTAATTTCTTTGTATTACCTTGCCGTGTACTCTTAGTTTTAGATTTAGTACCGGACTTTTCGGAGTTATTAACACTCGATTATCGTCCTTACTACAAAGAAAGAGAATAAATTAGAATAAAATATTCCAGGTAATTATGATCAAAACACTTATACTGATCGGAACAGGTGGATTTCTGGGAAGCATTTCAAGATTTCTTGCTTCCCGGCTTGTGCAGAACAGCTTCCCTTCTTCCTTCCCTTACGGTACATTCCTTGTCAATATATTGGGATGTTTCCTGATCGGTTTAATATATGGCGTTTCAGAAAAGGGAGCACTTCTTAACCCGGGATGGAAAATGTTTCTGGCTGTAGGTTTTTGCGGAGGATTTACTACATTTTCAACTTTTGCAAATGAGAACCTGCTAATGCTTCGTGACGGCGACTTTTTTCACTTTAGCATATATACCGGATTAAGCATATTCCTGGGCATCACAGCCACTTTTATCGGAGTAATGATACCAAAAACACTATAAGACATGAATCCTCAGGACAAAGCAAAAAGATTACGGATTTATATCAGTTCAACTGACAAATTCAAAAATTCACCACTCTATGAAGTCATAGTATTTGCTGCCAGGAGATACGGCATTGCCGGAGCTACAGTGTTAAAAGGGGTAATGGGCTTCGGGGTCAGCAGTGAGGTATATAGTAATAAACTATGGGAGATTTCGGAAAAATTGCCTCTGATTGTTGAGATTATAGATGAACCCGAAAAGATTGATACTTTTTTTGAATCCATTAAACCTTACTTTGAAAAAATAGGTAAGGGACACATCATAACTGTTGATGAAACAACCATCTTATTTCATAAGCAGGGAATCAAAAAGAACCTGTTGTCATGATGCTATTTTTCTTAACTCCTCTAAATATTTCTTAATATACATGTCCTTATGTCTGGACCTGTACTGCATAATATATCTTGGGTGTTCAAGGGGAACAATCTCATTGAAAAATTTAAATTCACTATTGATCTTTAACAGAAATTTATAGTTTTTACCAGCACCAAGACAATAACATTTATCCCTTTCAATTCCGAAATCAAGCTGTTTCATCAGGCTTTCAATCATAAAATCATAAACAGCTTCTGTAAGCTCTTTACTATCATAATAATTATAGTTAACCACCTTCCCACCCGGTTTTTCAAAGATATAACCAAGAGGACTGACTGCGCTAATGAAGAATTCTGAATAGAATCTGTCTACTCCACCATATTCATTAATGATGTTATACACAAAAACTGAAGATGTTTCGTGAGTATTTAATCCCTCTACTGATATACCGCAATAAAGTTTCAATCTCTTAGTATCGGTAAATGGCAGTCCGGTTACACCGGCCCCGAACCTGCCGGGATTAATTCCAAGGATGAGATGACGAGTCCGGTTATCATTATAGAATCTGCTATAAAAAGTTGATATTAGCGGGAGTATAAAAGGACTGTCCTTGTATGGATTCATAATTAATATTCCTTCAGGCAGGGTACCGGAATAGTCCAGCTTCCTGTAAAAATCAGTTACTTTTTCGGAAAATTTCATCTTTTATAAGATTACCCTTGAATCACCAGGTTAAATCAGAATCCGTAAACCATTGCCCCTCCCATATACCCTGTAAAAGCAATTGTGGCTACTGCAGCCATGAACAAGCCGAAAACGACCCATCTCAGTTTAGTATCCTCTTTTTTCTTAATCACCATCCATGATCTTATTCCGGCTCCAATTATCATAATAATCAGGGTAATGGTAGCAGCTGTCTCATGCTTCGCAAAGACTTTTACCATTTCCCCTTCCGTGGGCGGATCAGCAAATAAATGACCGGAGGACCAGGCAGCCAACGCGGCGACAGCTCCCAGCACCATAAGATAAAAACCAGTTTTTGAAAGACATTTTTCACTTTTGATAAACAAAGAGACAATATCAGCCAGAAAGCCAACAATAATAAGTGCTATCGGAAAGTGCACTATAATGGGATGAAACAGGGTAGTGTTGAACATAGATCGATGATTTAAGTTTGGCCATTAAGTAATGTAAGCTCAGGGACCTTCAAGTTTAAGTTATTCAAATATAATTATTTCAATACTTACCCGGAAAA
Organism: uncultured Bacteroidales bacterium; assembly: GCA_963843635.1. GTDB lineage: Bacteria > Bacteroidota > Bacteroidia > Bacteroidales > VadinHA17 > LD21. The sequence continues at coordinate 24,814 of CAWJLF010000008.1, forward strand.
ATAAATCAATATAATGTTGTTCCCATGAAAAAAAGAATGCGTCCCCCGCAAGAGAGACGCACTTTGTCCAAATTAATATCAATTACTATGAAAGCTTTTTAAAGAATGAGACCAAACCGAATGGATCAACTTTCAAAATTATCTGGTCCTTTCCCTTATCAAGTTCCACGAAATAATTGTCTGCATCATCAAACTGTGTAGCCCATAATACCATATCGGTCTGATTAGCTTCATTATCATCAAAATAAACTACCGGCCCGATGGTATAATCGCTGTACTTTCTTTTGATCTCCTTTTGTGCTGATGAAGGAATATCAGCAAATAGTTTATTCATTGTGGTACCAACAAGATTGCCATCATAATCATAGTAGCCCTTCATTTTTTTATTATTATTCGTGAAAGCTACAACATCAAACACGTCAACCCTCTCCCATGAGGCATCCTTGGCATTGGGGAAATCAGCCGCAAAGTTGTTTTCTGCCATATAACTGACTTCTGTCCCTTCAAGCTTTCTCAATGCTTTTCTTTCTGTCTTTATTTCAGTCTTGTTTCCTTTAATCTCAGTTTTATCCAGTTTTGCAGTCTTTTGCGCAAACATAGTACTAAGTGAAAACATTAGAGCCGCTGTTAATAATACTAACTTTTTCATGACTATTAATTTTAAATTTAATTACTAAACCTTTTCTTTTTTAATACTTTATATTTCCATTTGTTGTTCAAGGAACAATGTTTCTTAATTTCCGGCCTATCAAACTGTCCTTTGACCGGATTAAATTTACCTGACAAAGTTATGCCAGTAAATAGAAGGATGCGTTAAAATGAGATTAATGTAAGATTAAGATAGGATTAAGAGTGAATATTTTGCTTTTAGTCTTTAACAATAAGGGTTATTGTTAAACCTGCATAAATCCAAGGTATATCTCCTTTAGACAATCTCTTTGGTAAAAACAATTATAAATTCATTAACTTTGAACCCTTTTTAAACAATAATTAAGCCAGGGCAAAATGCCAGATAATACAACTCTGAAACCATACGGCGCAAAACAGATTGCTTTTGACAAGCGCTATCTTGAAATGGCAAGTATCTGGGCACAGAATTCATACTGTGTCAGAAGACAGGTTGGAGCTTTAATTGTTAAAGGCAAAATGATCATATCCGATGGATACAATGGTACCCCTGCAGGTTTTGAAAATGTATGTGAGGATGAAAACAATATAACAAAACCTTATGTCCTGCACGCGGAAGCAAATGCCATTACAAAAGTTGCAAAATCCAATAATTCAAGCGAAGATTCAACATTATATGTCACTACATCACCCTGCATGGAGTGTGCAAAGCTTATAATCCAGTCCGGAATAAAAAGAGTAGTGTTCTGCAACCGATACCATAATACAGACGGCCTTGATCTCCTTAAGCGTGCAGGTATTGAATTAGTTTATATTGATCCCGAAAAAGACACTTATGACATACAATAATTCAAAAAGAAGTATCATTCTGCCAATTGCACTGGGGATAGCCATGGCAATTGGCATTTTAATAGGTAAATTTATGCCTGGCACCGATGGGTCTTCTGCTCATTCGACTGCTTCCCTGAGAAATGATAAATTAAATAGTATAATTAACATAATTGAAGATAACTACGTTGATTCAGTCAGCCGGAGTGCGTTGGAAGATGCTGCCATACCGTCCATTCTTAAGAAGCTGGATCCTCATTCAATTTACATTCCTGCCAGAGATCTGGCACGGGCTAATGAACCATTACAGGGTAATTTCGAAGGGATAGGTATTTCTTTCAGTATGGTTACTGACACTATTCTGGTTATTAGCACTATTCCCGGTGGACCTTCCGAGAAACTCGGACTCCTGCCAGGTGATAAGATACTTTATGTGAATGACTCGCTGGTAGCTGGCAGACATGTAGGGGACGAGAAGATCATGGGATTACTTAAAGGTCCCCGGGGTACTGTCGTCAGGATAAAAGTACTTCGCCAGGGACACCATGGGTTAATACCTTTTGAGATCACCCGTGACAAGATACCAATGTACAGTGTTGATGTTGATTATATGATCAATGACTATATAGGATATATCAAGATCAACAATTTTGCAATGACCACCTTTGATGAATTCATGAAAGGTCTGCGTGACCTGAAGAGCCAGGGAATGACCAGTCTCATCCTTGATCTCAGGGGAAATGCAGGAGGTATTATGGAAGCAGCCATACAGATAGCCAACCAGTTCTTAAAGAAAGGGCAGCTGATTGTCTACACCAAGGGACGTGCCCAGCCAAGAAATGAAGCCCGGGCCACCGGCGATGGCGAGTTTGAAACAGGCGACCTCGCTGTTCTTATTGATGAATGGAGTGCCTCTGCGAGTGAGATTCTTGCAGGTGCCCTGCAGGACAATGATCGCGGAACTATAATAGGTCGTCGCTCATTTGGCAAGGGACTTGTCCAGGAACCTGTTACATTTCCTGACGGATCAGGGATGAGACTGACAGTTGCAAGATATTATACTCCTACCGGCAGATCCATCCAGAAATCTTATAAGGATGGATTTGAAAAATACTACAATGACTTGAGCAACAGATACCGTCATGGAGAATTTGAAGATGCTGACAGTATACACTTTGCTGATTCACTTAGGTTTACAACACCCGGAGGTAAAATAGTATATGGCGGAGGTGGTATCATGCCAGATAAATTTGTGCCAGCCGATACAAGTGGCATATCGCCCTATTTTCTTAAGGTAAGGTCGCTCATATACAGGTTCGCCCTTCAGTATACTGAAACCAACCGGGAAACTCTTAAAAAATATACTGAGGCAGATGAGTTGAAAAAATATCTGGATAAACAGGCTTTACTCGATCAGTTTATCAGGTATGCTGCAAAAAACGGGGTCAGAAAAAATACTTCTGATCTTAAGATTTCAGAAAAGATCATTAATACACAACTCGAGGCGTATATCGCCCGTAATATTTTGGATAACAAGGGATTTTATCCGATCTGGCAAAATATTGATACTACCCTCCAGTTTGCGATTAATTACCTGGAAAAAGAAAAAGGGAAAGAGAATAAGATTGCTAAAGAAGAGAAGGGAGAAACAAGCGAGTAATTTTAGCTTGAAAGTCAATGTAAATATTCTGAAATAAATTCGCTTATCACACGAACAGATTTCTCTTCTTCTTCTACAAAGCCCAAGTGCCCGGAGTTTTCAAGTACTACCAGTGATGCATTTCCAGGAAGACGAACCTTTTCTCTCATATTATTTAGTGATATGTAATTATCCTCAGCCCCGAGTAACCATAAACAGGGAACTTTCCCTTCTTCCATGCAGGATAAACGCGATGGACGAATCATCATCCCGTTCAGTACAGCAATAATACCTTCAGCTGATATCTCAGAAGCTATCTCCTTTGACTTCCGGACTTTGTCAGCGAGAACTGAGAGGTTACTGGAAGCAAACATCCTGGTGATATTTTCGGGATATATCAACTCTTTCTTGCTGCTACGTGCCAGTGAAATCTCATGTTTCCTCTTTTCCAATGTCTCTGCACTATCAGGAAAGGGTTGTGAGTGAAAGAGAGAATAACCTGACAGATATGATGGAAACAGATCCAGGAAGGCCAGGGCAACATAACCCCCCAGGGAATGACCGATAAGAAATGCCTTATCCAGTCCCAGACTATCCATCAATTCTTTTACCACCGAAGCCATAAACTCCATGGTATGAGTTGTATCGAAGGCTTCAGACAGCCCATGGCCCGGAAGATCAACAGCTATCACCCAGTGGTCAAGCGCCAATTTCTCAAGAAATCCGTTCCAAATAGCTGAAGTTTCAAGATAACCATGAAGCAATATGACCGGGTCCCCATTTCCTGATTCAGAATAATTTATTCTTCTCCCATTATACAGAAAAATCATAGTCAAAATCGTTAGTTTTGTAAAGGTAACCATTTATTAAATTAATGGTGACAGGTATCTGCAACGGATCTTTTGTGATAATTAGCATTATATCATAATTGTTTATGTTGTATAAATGAATTAATTTTGATCAACTTCCTTTTCCTGACAATAAATAAAATTTTTAACATTTCTATTCCAATGAGCAAAGTATTGTTTTCCTCCATCTCCAAAAAATTTGTTATGGCTCTGGCGGGATTATTCCTGCTTACATTTTTGCCGTTACATCTGTATATAAACCTGATGTTGTTGAAGAGTGATCCTGTGCCATTTAATGAAGCAGCTCATTTTATGGCTACCTTCCCGGTGATCAAAATCATGGAGGTGGTACTGATAGGTGCAATTCTCATCCATATAATCTGGGGCATATACCTTCAGATACAGAACTGGTTAGCTCGTCCGGTAGGCTATGCTAGCGGAAGTAAGGCAGAGACTTCATTTTTCTCAAAATTCATGATCTGGACAGGTGCTACAATATTTACATTTCTTGTCATTCATTTCTTTAATTTTTACTTTATAAAGCTTGGTTTAGTTGAAGGAAATCCAGAAGATTTCTATTCTACGGCTCATAAGCTCTTCAGTATACCTGCTTATGACTATATTTATCTTACCTGTTTCGCCCTTCTAGGCTTTCATCTTTATCATGCCTTCTTTTCGGCATTCCAGACTCTTGGTCTTAACCACAGGATATGGAGCCCGGTCGTTAAAGTCATTGCACTCGTTTATGCAATAGTTATTCCAGCCGGTTTTGCAATCATACCAATAACATTATGGCTTTTCTGATAGTTCGATAATAGAATAAATTAACATGGGAAAATTAAATTCAAAGATCCCCGAAGGTCCGCTCTCACAGAAATGGACAAATTACAAGGCTACAGTCAAACTTGTTAATCCAGCCAACAAGAAGAAACTGGAGATCATAGTAGTGGGAACCGGTTTATCGGGGGCAGGAGCCGCCTCAGCACTTGGGGAACTGGGTTATATAGTGAAAAACTTTTGTTACCAGGACTCTCCCAGGAGAGCTCACTCTGTTGCTGCCCAGGGCGGCATAAATGCAGCAAAAAATTATCGTAACGACGGTGACAGCATATACCGTTTATTTTATGATATGATAAAAGGTGGCGATTTCAGAGCCCGTGAAGCAAATGTATACAGGGCAGCAGAGGTAAGTAATGAAGTGATCGACCACTATACGGCTATAGGTGTACCTTTCGCACGCGACTATGGAGGTACCCTCGACACAAGATCCTTTGGAGGAGTACAGGTCTCAAGGACTTTTTATTCTAAAGGACAGACAGGACAACAATGCCTTCTGGGTGTCTATTCTTCCCTAAACAGACAGATAAAGAAGGGTACAGTAAAGATGTATCCCCGACGTGAGATGCTCGACCTGGTTGTAATTGACGGGAAAGCACGCGGCATAATTACACGTAACCTCCTCACCGGGGAGATCGAACGTCATGGAGCTCATGCAGTAGTACTGGCAACCGGTGGTTACGGGACAATCTATTATTTGTCGACACTGGCAGTAAATTCCAATGCATCAGCTGCCTGGAAAGCTCATAAAAAAGGTGCATTATTTGCCAATCCAAGCTTCGTTCAGATACATCCAACATGCATTCCACAACTCAATGAGTTTCAATCAAAACTGACACTCATGTCAGAATCATTAAGAAATGACGGCAGGATATGGGTACCAAAAACAAAAGGGGATAAAAGACCCGCCAATACTATTCCTGAAGATGAAAGAGACTATTATCTCGAACGCCGGTATCCTGCATTCGGGAACCTGGTCCCAAGGGATGTTGCATCAAGAGCGGCAAAAGAACGCTGTGATGCAGGCTATGGAGTTGGTGAAACCGGTCTTGCTGTTAACCTCGATTTCAGGGATGCTATAAAAAAACTGGGGAGAAATGTCATCGAAGACAGGTATGGTAACCTCTTTGAGATGTACAGAACAATAACAGGTATTGACCCTTATGAACACCCTATGAGGATATATCCTGCCGGACATTATACAATGGGTGGTTTATGGGTCGATTATGAGCTGATGACCTCAATAACAGGTCTCTATTCAATAGGGGAATCCAATTTTTCAGACCATGGGGCCAACAGGCTAGGTGCCAGCTCTTTGATGCAGGCATCAGGCGATGGATATTTCATTCTGCCAAATACTATAAACAACTATCTGGCTGATGAAATAAGAACACCTAAAATATCTACAGAAACTCCTGAGTTTGCTGATGCAGAAAAAGAAGCAGTCGAACGACTTAATAAGCTGATGTCTATAAAGGGAAAACAGACAGCATCATCTTTCCATAAGAGGCTGGGTAAGATAATGTGGGATCATTGCGGCATGATCAGGAATGAAAAAGGTCTTAAAGAAGCACTTGTTCTCATTAAGGAACTCAAAGATGAGTTCTGGAGAGATCTCAACATACCTGCTACAGATGAAGAGGTAAACATGGAACTTGAAAAGGCCGGACGGGTAGCTGACTATTTCGAGCTGGCAGTGTTGCTTGTTACCGATGCCCTTAACAGAAAGGAATCATGCGGGGCCCATTTCAGGGAGGAGTTTCAAACCCCCGAGGGTGAAGCCATGAGAAACGATGGGGAGTTTGCCTATGTCGCAGCCTGGGAGTATGCAGGAGAAGGCAAACCGCATATTCTTCACAAGGAAGAACTTAAGTTCGAAGAAGTTGAGATGAAGGTAAGGAGTTATAAATAAGTCATGCCTGTCATGCAGGTCATGCAAGTCCATTAATTAATTGACGACCTGCAAGACCGCAAGATAATATAAAGACAAAACAAAATAATATAAGAAAAATGAAGCTCACATTAAAGATATGGCGCCAGAAGAATGCGGAATCAAAAGGTGATTTTGTTACCTACCAGATGGACAATGTGTCTCCTGAAATGTCGTTCCTTGAGATGCTTGACGCTCTCAACAAGAGGCTGGTTGAGGAGGATAAGGATCCTGTTGCTTATGATCATGACTGCCGGGAAGGCATATGCGGATCATGCGGAATGTATATTAACGGACATCCCCACGGACCTGTTCCGGCCATAACCACATGCCATCTCTCAATGAGATTTTTTAAGGATGGTGAGACAGTCTGGGTTGAACCATGGAGAGCCAAACCATTTCCGGTTATCAAGGATCTTATTGTTGACAGAAACGCTTTTGATAAGATACAGATTGCCGGTGGATTCATTTCTATCAACACAGGTTCGGCCCCCGATGCCAATTCAATACCCATCTTGAAAAAGAACTCAGATGACGCTTTTGATTCATCCATTTGTATAGGATGCGGTGCATGTGTTTCAGCCTGTAAAAATGCTTCCGCCATGCTCTTTGTCTCAGCAAAGATCTCCCAGTTTGCTCTTCTTCCACAGGGTCGTGTTGAGGCTAAAGACAGGGTTCGTGCAATGGTCACCAAAATGGACGAACTGGGTTTTGGAAATTGCTCAAATACCGGAGCCTGTGAAGCAGAATGTCCCAAACAGATAAAACTGGTTAATATAGCACGGCTTAACAGGGAATATTACAAAGCATACTAATTTAACATTAATTTTCTCTGTGACCCTCTGTGGTTCTCTGTGTAAGTTCTTTTTTTGTTACACAGAGGTTGATTTATGAGCAGACTGCTTCGATCTCTGTTACGGTTTTCGGAATAGGCTTACCAAGCAGTTTATGTCCATCACTGGTAATAAGAACATTATCCTCGATCCTAACGCCACCTATTGACATATAGTCAACTGTTTTATCATAATTGATAAACTCACTGAACTTCCTTTCTGCCTTCCACTTCCCAATAAGCTCAGGTATGAAATAGCAACCTGGTTCAACGGTAAATACATGGCCAGCCTTATAAGGAAGAGCAAACCTGAGGAAAGCAAGGCCAAACTGTGCGCTTCTTTTTACATCGTCATTATACCCGATATAATCTTCACCGAGTCCCTCCATATCATGAACATCCAGTCCCATCATGTGGCCAAGACCGTGAGGCATGAACAGGGCATGTGCTCCGGCAGCAACTGCCTCATCAACATCACCCTTCATAAGACCCAGGTCTTTGAGTCCGGTTGCCAGAATTTTACAGGCCATCAGATGAAGATCGCGGTTAGAAAGCCCTGGGCGTGTTGCTTCGATTGAGTCGGTGTTGGCCCTGAGTACAATCTCGTAGATATCTTTCTGCAACTGGCTGAATTTACCACCTACAGGTGTTGTCCGGGTTATATCAGATGCATAATGCATATTTGTTTCTGCACCTGCATCAGTTACCATCATACGGCCGGTTTTAAGCTGGTTAACATGTTTATGATTATGAAGCGTCTGCCCGTTTATGCTTAATATTATCGGAAAAGATGTTCCCCAACCCTGTGATAGCGCTATCCCTTCTATTCTTCCGAATATCTCCTGTTCATTCACTCCTTCCTTACACATTTTCATTGCGGTGACATGCATATCATAGGCAATGGCAACAGCTTTCTCTATTTCAATAATCTCTACGGCTTCCTTTATCGACCTCATCGAAATGACTGCTTTAATAAGTTCAACAGATGCCCTGGTTTTCATCTGGCATGGATTCTCTTTGAGCAATGATCCAAGTGTCATTTTGGTCTCACCCCGATACGGAGGAAGAAAATGTATTTTCCTGTTTTTGTTTAAAGCCTCATGGATGGAGTCTTCAAGAGCTGAAAGCGGGGCTGTTTCCGAAATGCCACATTTAAGAGCCATATCACTTACAGTAGGCTGAGGTCCCATCCAAATAATATCATCCATATCGATATCATTGCCGAACAGTCTGTCCTTTCCCGAATCAAAATCCATAATTCCGACAAAGCCTGGCAAATCCAGTCCGAAGAAATAGAGAAAATCACTGTCCTGTCTGAAATGATAGGTGTTGTCCGGATAGTTCATTGATGACTCAACGTTTCCAATAAAGATCGCAATGCCTGATCCTATTATTTTATGAAGAGCATTCCTCCTCCTTGTATATACCTCGTTATTGAACATATCGATAAATTTTAGTCATTAATAAACCACTAATTTAGCAACCTTGCATGGATAAAGCAACGTGAAGAGAAAGTTTATTCCTTCTTTTCTATTCTCCAACCAGGCTTAAGCCCGAAAATGAATCTTCCAAGGGCAAGTGTTCCAGAATCTAAGAAGGATTTTCTCCTTCAACCAATCATTTACGTTAAAGACATTCCAAATGACATTGCATATATTATTAATAATGACTTCGTGCCATATAAGAATCAGATCAATTTAACTGTCAATTAATTTTGTCGGCGAATAGGGTTTAGTATTAACTAATATTTGTTATATTCGCATCTGCTAACAAAATTGTTAATAACAAAGCTTTCCGTTTATGCCATACAGAAGATTACCCAATACCGATACAGCAAGAATAAAGGCGCTTAGGACAGCCCTGGAAAAAGGTAAAGAGCTTCCTCCCCATATACTATCATTCTCTTCAAGGACGGTTGTAAAACTTCAAAAATTTCTTCCGCAGTTTGAGCATAACATTCAAATATACAGGCATGCTCTCGCCTCCCAAAACAAAAAAAGCAAAGGTTATGTAGAGACCCAAAAAAAAGCCAGGATTTATCTTACACATTTTATCAGGGTTATGAACATGGCAGTTTTCCGGGGTGATATGCCCGCTGAAACCAGGGCATTTTTTGGGCTTGCGACTGACGAAACAACAGTTCCTTCCCTGAGTACCGAAAATGAACTGATGAGTTGGGGCAGGAGGATTATCGAGGGTGAGGAATTCCGAATTAGAAAGGGAGGTAGTCCAATAACAAATCCCACAATAGCTGTAGTAAAAGTCAGGTTCGAAAATTTCCTTGAAGCCTGGACTAATAACAATAACCTTACAAAGAGGACAGAGGGTTTTGCGGAGAAGATAACAAAACATCGCAAAGAAGCTGACGAGATAATTCTACAGCTTTGGAATGAAGTTGAAAATAAACACAGTTCACTTCCTGAAAATGTTAGAAAAGCAGAAAATGAAAAGTACGGCCTGGTATATTTCTACAGGAAAAATGAACTAAAGAAGATCACGATACAGGAATTCATAAATTAATCCTGCCTAATTATTACCACTCAGTTATTTCTTGATAATTTAGAATCATTTTCAACGTTCGCCCTTTCGATACTCTTTGCTTTGCTGGTACGCGGGAAGTCTCTTCCTGTTGTTATGGAGATAAACAGTGGGTGGCAATTTCATAAAGTAGGCACAAACTAATTAAAATTGAGAGGCTGTCTCAAAAGACATTTTTAACCGCAAAGTACGCAAAGTAGGCGCAAAGGACACAAAGGCAATATTTTGACATTTAACACTTTGCGATCTTCGCGTCTATTCTTAGCGAACTCAGCGGTTATTGGATTTCATCTTTTAAGACAGCCTCATCGCTTATCCTCCTTTTGTATTTATTCCGGAAATATAGCAGGATGATGATACAGACCACCAAAGGGAGCACAAGGTTTATGGCGGGTTTCCACAGAGGTAATTCAGGTGATGCTGCAATTTTATCAAAGGCTTGAACATGAGTACCGATAACGGGTATTGCGTTATTTATAAAATGTGCAAGGATCGGAAGCCAGAGTGTTCCACCCCATAAAAAAAGGTACCCAAATAACAGGCCAAGTATCAATCGGGGAATGAATCCCAGAAACTGCAAGTGTATTGCACTGAAAACTATTGCTGTAATCCATACTGCAACATGCTCCGATCTGAATGTCCTGCTAAGAATCTTCTGAATTACTCCTCTAAAAACCAATTCTTCGCCAATGGCAGGTAACACTGCTATCATAAGAATATTAAACCACATCATGCCCAGGCTGTCAGAGACAATTAATTTGTCAATAAGTCCGTCCGCCTGATCCTCCTTTCTAATCATCCACTGTTCAACTCCTGACAACCACTGGGGCAAATGAATGCCTGAGTTGAGCATTCCGGTAAATTCTGTTACAGGTAATATGAATAATGCCAGTATTATCACAAGGACAATATCGGTACCTTGCGGGACGCTAAGATCCGGAATTCCTTTTTGACCTGCTGGCTTTAACAGGAGAAGGATTATGAGGGACGGAATAATAAATATGGCCAGGTCCTGTATAATAACCATATATCTCAGGAAGAAAAGATCACCATTACTACCTGATGATGATGGTTCAGTCAGTACGGAGATATCTGTGTTGAATAGAAAAAATCCGGGAATCAATAATATAATCATTAACAGGAATCCAAATCCTATGATTATCACCAGAGATACAATGAGCTGGATCAGGGGTGAGTATTCGTAAAGTCGCAGATTTCTAAAGTTATCACTCATTTTACTACTTTTGCAGACAATGGTTGCCGATTATCAATAATATATCAAAGTTAATTCATTTGTGGTTTTAATAGTACATTCTTGAAAATAGGAAATATAGTACTGGGTGATTACCCCTTGTTTCTTGCACCAATGGAAGACATAACCGACCCTTCTTTTAGAATGGTATGCAAGAACCTGGGAGCAGATGTAATGTACACTGAGTTCATATCATCTGATGGCTTGATTCGTGATGGACTCAAGAGTGTAAAGAAGCTTGATATATTCAATTATGAGCGTCCGATAGGTATCCAGTTATACGGCCATCTTATTCCCGCAATGGTCGAGGCAGCACTCATTGCAGAACAGGCAAAACCCGAGATGATAGATATTAATTTTGGCTGTCCTGTGAGGAAGATAGCAAACAGGGGTGCCGGGGCAGGTATGCTTCGCAATATTCCTTTTATGATTGAGATGACAGAGGCAATTGTCAGGGCTGTCAAGCTTCCGGTTACAGTCAAAACGAGGCTGGGCTGGGATGAAGATAGTAAAGATATCGTAGATATCGCCGAGCAATTACAGGATGTGGGAATAAAAGCCATCACAATTCATGGACGAACCAGGAACCAGTTATACAAGGGTACCGCTGACTGGACTTTAATTGGTAGAGTAAAGAATAACCAGCGTATGACGATCCCGGTAATCGGTAATGGTGATATAGACAGTCCACTTAAAGCAAAAGAGATGTTCACGAGGTACGGTGTTGATGGAATAATGATTGGAAGGGCATCTGTTGGACGTCCATGGATATTTCGTGATATCCGGCATTTTCTGAGTACCGGTGAAATCTTACCTGAACCATCGGTTAGTGAGAAAGCGAATATAGCACTAATACATCTCGATAAATCCCTGGAATTCAAAGAAGGGAACAGGGCAATATTTGAAATGAGACGGCACTTCTCAAATTACTTCAAAGGATTGCCCCATTTTAAGGAAACACGTCTGAACTTGCTTACAGAAACTGATGTGGATAATATCAGGATTATTATCAATGAGATAAAAGAAAAATGGGGCAATTTCAGAAGTGAGGATCAAACCTCAATCTTCAATATTTAAGCAAAGAGGCTGTATCAAAAGATAAAATACATTAACCGCTGAGTTCGCTAAGGATTTACGCGAAGATCGCAAAAGGCTGAACATAAATTTATTGCCTTTGTTTACTTTATGCCTCTTTTGCGTCCCCGTCCGACCGGTATCCAGTATAAACAATTCCATAATGACATTTCAGCCGGGCGGGTTAATGCGGTTAAATATAACTTTTGATACAGCCTCTTTACTTTAATTTATTACCAGTTTCTCATTCCTCTTCCAGGACCATTCATAAAACAGTTGCAATCGCGGTTACCCCGGCCCATACCTCTGCCCTGCGCTCCCATGCGTGGACTACGGTTCATTTGTCCCATACCCCTGCCGGGTCCTCTCATATCGCGTCTTGCCATCATTGGACCTCTTCCAGCGGTACCAGGACGAGAAGCTGAGTTAAAAGCCTCCTTCTGACTCTCAGTTAAAAGACCAAGTACACTTTGCCTGTGAGTATCTCTTTCGATCTGCATATCTTTTGCAATATCACCTCTCTTCTGAATATCGGTTGACTTCTGCAACATGGTCCGGAGAGAATCCATCGTGGCCAGATGTTTTTGTGAAAGAGCAGTAAGGTCTGTTTTTTGTTTTTCAGTCAGATCAGGGATCCTGTAAAAGGACCTGTTCCTGAAGCCATCCTGCATATTATTACTCTGGGCCCGGGTGGCAATAGTACCCACCAGCAGCAATGCCAGCAATAATCCCATTGATTTAATTTTACTTTTCATAATTTTCTTTTTCTATTTTAGTTAAAAATCGGTTTATTCTGATCAGCTCTGCCTCTGCCCATACGAGGTCCCCTGTTCGGGCTGTTGCGTCCGGGCCCCATCCTGTCTCCTTCACCGTAATTGATCATTCTTTCAAATAATTGATTCAGGAGTCCCTGTTGTTTGTTATCGCATACACTCTTCATCTGAAGGTAGTAATCGACAGTCGCTCTTTTAAGTTCAGTATGTAAGTGTCCTATTCCAACGCATATCGAATCAAGCTCCACCCGGTCAGGATCAGGAGCTGCCATCTCTTCGATCATACGTACCCTTAACGAATTCATCTTCTCTGTTATACCCCTGGCTTTCTGGTTGAACTCCCTGTTAAAGTTCATAAAGCTCTTTCGTTGATCAGGAGTAAGACCAAGCTCACCTCTGAAAAAATCAGCCCTCTGATTATAAGGTATATCCGTACGTATAGTATTTATGTTTCTCCTTTCAGCAGAAAATATTAATCCGGAAATCACTGCTACCAGGTTTATAACAACCAGTATTACTATTATCCATATTAAAATCTTGGTCTTATTCATTGCTTCCATTGTTATCTGTCATGAAAAATATTTCTATAGGCTCCTGTTCAAGATCATCGATGTAGCTCATCTCTTCCTGGAGTTCATTATTATGCGGGATGATAGTAAGCGAATATAGTTTCCCCAGGTTTATTCCCCCTATTATAGCTACTATGAGTAAAGTAACGAATGCAAAAGCAGTTACCCATTTCCTTTTAAATAAAGACCGCTCTCTAACTGACTCAAGCTCTGCAAGTATTCTGGTACCCAGGAATGGATTATAATCAGACTCCTTCTCTCTTTCAATTACCATTAATGATTCCTTAAGGTATTCAATAAACCTTCTGCAGTCTTCGCATTCCTCCAGGTGTGACTCGACGGTCTTCATCCTGTCAGATGGAAGAGATCTTTCAGCATACAGGAATAAATCATCGTGGATAATTTTACAATTCATAATGTTGAATTTTATATTTAGACAATATATTCAAGACAAACTTGTGGTTATCGATGATTTTTTTTATAGAAGGAGTATAGAGATTTCTGAAGGTTCTTCTTGGCCCTGAATAACAGAGATTCCACGGAAGAGACGGAACATTTCATCACAGCTGCGATCTCCTGGTATGTAAGATCATCATATTTGCTGAGAATGAAAGCAGTTCGCTGTGCATATGGCAATCTGTCAATACTCTTCTTTATTGCAGCAGCATATTCGGATCTGTTCAGATCGTCATCAGCGTTATATTCTTCCGGCGCAGCCGGCCCTTCATTTATTACTCTTTCTCCATTGATTTGCAGATCAAAAAAAGACATTATTTTTTGGCTCTTTAAGGATCTGTTATAATTGATCGCTTTATTAACAGCAATCCTGTATATCCATGTAGATAATCCTGATTCTCTGCGGAACTTATGCACTGACTGGAAGATCCCAATAAATACTTCCTGGGTAATATCCTCCGCATCAGCTTTGTTGTGGACAAATCCCAATATTGTTCTGAATACCCTGTCCTGGTACTTTTCAACCAGGTACTGATATGCGGACCGGGATCCTGCCAGAAATCCGTCAATCAATTCTGACTCGTTCAGATAGTCGCTATGTTTTTCCAATATACCAACAGATAATATATATTTAAATATGCTTATCCATTAGACAGCCAAGGAGGGCAAAAACTTGCGATCAGACAGTGATATTTTTAAAAAGAAGTGAAAGTCCTTTCCATTTGAATATTTTAGACAATATAAAAATGAATAAAACACCGCTTACCACAAGGCCCGCAAATTCAGTCCATGGATAAACCTTCAGTTGAGTATATAGAGCCTCTGTCTGCAGTGCTGATGACTGGCTCGTGACCATAATACACAAAAAAATGTTATTCGCGGCATGTGCTCCCATAGCAGTTTCTATCCCATCATCGAATATTGTTGCAATTCCAAAAATGAGTCCGAATACAATATATTGAGGCATCATTGTCATAAATCCATATTCTTTTACTTCAGGATTCAACGCATGCATAAAGCCGAACAATATAGAGGTCATAATAAGCGGGAACCATCGATTCCTGACCAGGGCTGAGAATCCCTGCATAAGGTATCCCCTGAAAAGAACCTCTTCGAAAGCTGCCTGAAACGGGATGAATAATAACGATACTATTGACAATCCAATCAATGAGACACTGGTATTACTGAGAGTGAAATTCTCCGGTTCTGCTTTAAGGTAAAAAAAGAGGTACCCAAATGATAAGATGAGCCAGATGAGAGCCGAAATAAAGAAATGGTTCCACCTTATCCTGGAGGTCCCATTTATTATGACTCTCAGCCTTCTTCCGTTAAGGGGTTTAACCAGCAGGATAAAAGCAACTAACCCGGCAATAAAGGGGAACAGCATCATAGCAAGGACAACGTTTGAACTCAGTCCCAGAAGGCTTAAATCGTTTGGATGGGCAGCAAGCCCGGATAACATACCCGGGTCAGAAAGGGATTTAAATATAGCAGCTACAAACAGAGGAATGGCTCCAATGCTATTTGATACCAGGAATACTGTAATAAACATTACAGCATATCGCCAGAAGTTATTTTTACCTGTAAATGATGATTCAAGATGATTCATGCTTAAAGACTCTTTTAAAATTCTGATACTCCTCTTTTAGGGTGATCTATTGAATAATGCAGACCGACACTTTCATTCCTGTTAGCTGCCATTTTGATTATAATATATCCTACGTTGATAAGGTTTCTCAGTTCAACGATCTTTTTTGAAATAAGGGAACGTTTGTACAAGCTCTCGTTTTCCTTATATATTATCTCAAGACGTGTAAGTGCTCTTTCAAGACGAAGATCGGACCTCACTATCCCGACATAATTGCTCATAATCATTTGTACTTCGCGATAGTTCTGTGTTACAAGTACCATTTCTTCAAGGTGGGTTGTACCTTTATAATCCCAATCGGGTATTTTCTCTTCAAAGGTAAACTCATTGAAATGTGAACCGGCATGCATTGCCGCCCTGTGAGAGTAAACCGCTGCCTCGATAAGAGAGTTGGATGCCAGCCTGTTAGCTCCATGAAGACCAGTGGAAGATACTTCTCCCAGGGCATACAATCTTTCTATATTACTTTGACCGTTATTATCCACTTTTATTCCACCACACGAATAATGGGCTGCAGGAATAACGGGTATCATATCTTTTGTTATATCAATTCCACGTGACAGGCAATGCTCATAGACATTAGGGAAATGATCCTTTAAGCTCTCAGTATTAAGATGGGTACAATCGAGCCATACGTGATCATCACCCCATATCTTCATTTCATTATCAATTGCTCTGGCAACAATATCTCTTGGAGCGAGTGATCCCCTGCTATCATATCTGTTCATGAACTGTTCACCGGCTATATTCTTCAATACAGCCCCAAACCCTCTTAATGCTTCAGTTATAAGGAATGATGGCCTGATGTTGGGGTCCCACAGGGAAGTTGGATGAAACTGCACAAACTCCATATTTTCTATTGTTCCCTTAGCCCTGTAAACCATTGCTATTCCGTCCCCGGTAGCAACTTCAGGATTAGTAGTTGTCATATAGACGTTTCCCATACCTCCTGTTGCTATTACAGTAATCCTGGAAAGATAGGTGATCATATCTCCGCTTTTAAGGTCAGCAACATAGGCTCCATAACATTTAATATCGGGATAGTTTTTCTTAACCTCTTCCCCGAGATGATGCTGGGTTAGGATATCAACCGCAAAATGATGTTCAAGGATCTCAATGGCTTTTTCTTTTCTGACCTGGTCCACCAGAGTTTTCTGTATGGCATCACCCGTTTTGTCCTTATGGTGCAGAATCCGAAACTCGGTATGTCCCCCCTCTTTTGCCAGGTCATAGCTCCCGTCATCTTTTTTGTCGAAAGGGACACCCAGTTCAATCAGGTCCTTAATCCTGTCAGGGGCTTCATGAACGACCATCCGTACAACTTCCTCATTACAAAGTCCACCTCCTGCAACCAGAGTATCATGGATATGTTTTTCAAAATCATCAGGTTCACTGAATACCGCCGCAATCCCTCCCTGAGCATACCTGGTATTGGTATCTTCAATACCGGCCTTTGTTACCACAGTCACTTTCCCGAATTTTGAGGCTTTCAATGCAAAGGTCAGACCTGCTATTCCTGATCCTATAACAAGAAAATCTGTTCTCTTTTTCATCTTAAATTCAAAATACCGCTAAAGATACAAAAACTATCTCCATGAATTTGTCAGGTAAAGAATAACACTGTCGCTGCCAAAAGGAAATTTTAGCGATATTCCCTGGCGCTTTCTTAAAATTGTAAAACAGAAGATTTTGAATTACTTTTGCCTTCCGCTTAAGTAATTTAAAACAGTTATGGCACAGGAAGATGTATTTAAGAAATTAGTTGCCCACTGCAAGGAATATGGCTATGTTTTCCCATCGAGTGAGATATATGACGGATTAAGTGCAGTTTATGACTATGGGCAGTATGGCGTTGAATTAAAAAATAATATTAAGAAATACTGGTGGGACAGCATGGTCCTGCTGAATGATAATATTGTCGGCATTGATTCTGCTATATTCATGCATCCTACGATATGGAAAGCATCCGGACATGTTGATGCATTTAATGATCCTCTCATCGATAACAAGGATTCAAAAAAGAGATACAGGGCCGATGTGCTTATTGAGGAGTATCTTGCTAAACTGGAGGATAAGGTCAGTAAAGAAGTCAGCAAAGCAAGGGAAAGGTTTGGTGATGCATTTGATGAACAAAAATTCAGGGAAACCAATCAGCGGGTACTGGCAAACCAGGCCAAAATTGATGAACTGAACAAAAGGTTTTCGAAAGCTCTGAATGAAATGGATCTCACTGAGCTTAAACAAATCATTTTGGACAGTGAGATTGTATGTCCGATATCCGGCTCACGCAACTGGACGGACGTAAGGCAGTTCAACCTTATGTTTTCCACTGAAATGGGTTCAACAGCCGAAGGAGCAAACAAGATATATCTGCGTCCTGAAACGGCACAGGGCATCTTTGTCAATTTCCTGAATGTCCAGAAGACAGGCAGAATGAAGGTTCCTTTCGGGATAGCACAGATAGGCAAAGCATTTCGAAATGAGATTGTTGCAAGGCAATTCATCTTCAGGATGAGAGAATTTGAACAAATGGAGATGCAATATTTTGTTAAGCCCGGGACTGAACTGGAGTGGTTTGCAAAATGGAAAGAGACCAGAATGAGATGGCATCAGGCTCTTGGCTTTGGTAGCGAGAACTACCGTTTTCACGATCATATCAAGCTGGCGCATTATGCAAATGCAGCTACTGATATTGAATATAAATTCCCTTTCGGTTTCAAAGAAGTAGAGGGGGTCCATTCACGGACAGACTATGATCTCAGACAACACCAGGAATACAGCGGTAAGAAAATGCAATATTTTGATCCTGAAAAAGGTGAGTCATATGTACCATATGTAATAGAGACTTCTATTGGCGTCGACCGTATGTTCCTGCAAGTGATTGCGGCAGCATATACTGAAGAAGAACTAAAGAAAGATGATGGGTCCACAGACACCCGGGTCGTCCTCAGGTTACCCTCATTTTTAGCCCCTGTTAAGCTTGCTGTAATGCCACTGGTAAAAAAAGACGGTCTTCCTGGAATTGCTGGCACGATAATAGATGAGCTGAGATTTGATTTTAACTGCCAGTATGACGATAAGGATTCAATAGGAAGACGTTACAGGAGACAGGATGCTATAGGCACTCCATACTGTATAACCATTGACCATCAGACAGTTGAAGATAATACTGTCACCATCAGGTACCGCGACTCTATGCAACAGGAACGGGTCAGAATCGAACAATTAAGGGACCTCATAAAAGAGAAAGTATCATTCCAAAGCTTATTGAAGATGCTTTAAAATGAATAAGGTTCTCATAATAACATACTACTGGCCTCCCAGTGGTGGAGCCGGAGTTCAGAGATGGCTTAAATTTGCAAAATACCTTCCTGAATATGGTTGGGAACCTGTTATACTTACCGTTGACAAAAAATATGCAGCATACCCATTGACCGACAACTCACTTGTTGAAGATATCCCTCAGTCACTCAGGGTTTTTCAAACACCTGCTATTGACTATTTCAGTATCTATGGTAAAAACAGGTCAAAGATCCCTGCCGCAGGGTTTGCCAACAATTCCGGAAATTCTATAAAAGACAGATTAGTAAGATTTATCAGGGGCAATTTTTTTATCCCTGATCCAAGAAAAGGCTGGAACCGTTATGCTTTCAAGAAGGCCTGTGAACTGATTGAATCCGAGAATATCCGGCATGTTATTACCACAAGCCCACCCCATTCCACCCAGCTCATCGGACTGAAGATCAGGAGGAAATACAAATTCCTGCAATGGATTGCCGATATTCGTGACCCATGGACAGACATCTATTACTATAAGCAGTTTTACCATACTGTTTTTGCTCGTTATATTGATTCGAGGTATGAAAGAAAAGTATTGCAAGCTGCCGATTCTATAATTACTGTTGGTGAGTCATTGAAGCAATCCTTTTCCAAAAAGATAAAAGGCATTGAGGACAAGATTACAGTTATCACAAACGGATACGATCCCAATGATTTTGCAATGGCCAATTTTGACCAAAGGAAGCCTTATACAATTTCCTATATTGGAACACTATCAGATCTATATCCGGTAGAAAGTTTTGTTAATGCTGTTCGTGACATATTGGCTGGTGGTAGTAATTTGAGAATAAGATTCATTGGTGCTGTTTCACAAAAACAGAAAGAGATAATTACCAATGGTATTTCAATGAATAACCTGGAATTTCTCCCTTTTGTAGAGCATACTGAAGCTGTAAAATACATGGTTGAATCCGGTGCTCTCCTGCTGATAATACCCTCCCATAAGAGTAACAGGTGTATCATTACTGGAAAGCTTTTTGAGTACATAGCTTCAGGCCGGCCTATATTATGCTTAGGTCCAGAAGATGGTGATGCTTCGCAAATAGTTAAAAATTCAAGCACAGGTAAGTGCTTTTCTTATGAAAATGCAGAAGGGATGACAGGGTTCATTCTTGACTGTATGCAAAACATACATAAAGAAAGAGGAATTCCACCAGAGGAATATTCCAGAAAATATCTTGCTGGGAAGCTTACTTCACTACTTTAGTACAAATCTTATAATTTTAACTAGTATAATGATATGCTAAAAATCTTATCTAAATTTGGAAGATGAAATACATAAGATCCAAATTATTGATCGAGTTTATTCTCATATCCAATTTATAATATAAATTGGTGAGTCAAATGATCTTATTATCATCTATTTAACAAGATCCATTTTATTAATATAAAGCCATTAATTACTGATGAACATTTTAATGATCCTCGATGGAGAGTTCCCTACTGATGATAGGGTCGAAAAAGAGGCTCTTTCACTTTTATCAGAAGGTAATAAGGTTCTTCTTCTATGTCTTAATTGGAGTAACCTTGAAGAATCTGAAAATTATAAAGGCATTGAAATTGTGCGTATCAACATTAATAAATCTCTGAGAAATAAGCTTCAGGCCACATATCTGATACTTCCATTCTACAGGATAATATGGAAAAACGCCATTCGGTCGTCACTAATAAGGTATTCTGTTAATGTAATTCATATTCACGATTTGCCTTTATCAGATATTGCTATTAAGTTGCGTAAAAAATATCCGGTGAAAGTTGTTTGTGACCAGCACGAGTTCTATAGTAATTGGATAGTCAATACTTCACACTATAACACTATTATCGGAAAAATCGTTAAATTATTTAGTAACTGGGCTGATTATGAAAAGAAGAATCTGCTTCAGGCAGACATGGTTATAACAGTAGAGGAACCCTTAAAAGAAATTTACATATCAAAAGTGGGATTAGACCGGAAGAAAGTAGTTGCGCTTCCAAATACTCCTGCATCTTCTGTTTTTAATACGCAAATGACAGATTTCAGTATAAGTGAAAAATACAAGAATAATTATGTGATCTTTTATGCCGGACACATAGATATTCTCAGAGGGATCAATACTATTATCGAATGTCTGCCGCTGTTAAGAGATTCCATTCCAAAGCTGAAATTTGTCTTTGCAGGCAAGTTTACAAAAAAATATTATGACCCAATAAAATATATTGAAACCCTCGGAGTAACTGATCTGACGGATTACCTTGGGTGGGTTCCTTTGTCCAGGCTTCCATATTATATTGCAGCCAGCAATATCTGTCTCCATGTACCTCCGGCCATCTCAACAGAAGTCAACAGTTCCATTGCCACGAAGATCTATCAGTACGTTCTTATGAATAAGCCAATGATTGTTGGACAGGCAAAACTAATGAAGGATTTTGTTGAAATGAATAGGATTGGTCTGGTTATCAATGATTCAGATCCTCACGATCTGGCCGAAAAGATATTAATGATGCATTCTTCTCCTTCCCTGGTTGATGAGTTCACTGCCAATACAAAGAAAATTGCCGCGAGGTATTCGTGGGAAGCGACTTCAAGACCATTTATTCAATATTATCAAAATTTAAGCCGATGAACTTACAATTTTCCAAAATTCTGATACTGGCACCGCATACCGATGATGGAGAATTTGGATGCGGTGGTAGCATTGCCAAATTTGCAGCAGCCGGAACAGAAATTTATTATGCGGCCTTTTCGCTTGCCGAAGAATCTGTTCCTCCTCCATTTCCTAAAAACATTCTTGAGAAAGAAGTAAAGGCTGCCACCCGGGTTCTGGGAATTAACCCTGATCATCTTCTTCTTTTCCGTTACCAGGTTCGTCACTTTGCAACCAACCGACAGAGCATCCTGGAAGATCTGGTGAAGCTGAATCAGGATCTTAAACCTGACCTTGTATTTATGCCCAGCCTGCATGATCTTCACCAGGATCACAGCACAATTGCAAATGAAGGATTGAGAGCATTTAAGAGGACATCTATTCTAGCCTATGAAATGCCATGGAACAACCTCAACTTCTCCACACAGTCGTTTATAAAATTAGATGATTTGAACATGGAGAAAAAAGTCCAGGCCCTTGAATGTTATCATTCACAGGCTTCAAAAAGTTATGCTTCAACAGAATTCATTATGAGCCTTGCCAGAACCAGGGGAGCACAAATAGGTGTAACTTATGCTGAAACATTTGAAGTAGTAAGATGGATATTTTAGTTAAACGTTTTTTTGAAAATACGACTGATCCCTCAGTCCATGATAAAGTCTGCCAGCTGGACTCAGAGGTATTTGGGGAAGGGAATAAGTGGAATGATTTAAATTTTTACAGTGAACTTCCACTCAAAAAAGAGTTGAGTTATATTGCTTCAGCAGGCAAAAAGATCATAGGATTTATAATTGGCAGTGCTTACCCCACTAAGAAAGGGCTGACTGCACATATTAACAGGATAGCTGTAGATCAGGATTTCAGGAATAAAGGTGTTGGACAGGAACTGATCCGGCACTTTGAAGATGTAGCAAAAGCCAGCAAATGTGCATATATTTCACTTGAGTTCGACAAAAAACTTAATGTTGACAGCTTTTATGTAAAATCAGGATATTTACTCATGGACCAGACAGATGATATTCTGAATTACCTGAAAGCAAAAGGCAAACTGAAATTACATGATAAATACACCACTTTCGAACGCAGGATATTTGTAAAGAATCTTACAAAATGAAAATCATCGTATTTGGCGGAGCAGGGTTCATTGGCAATGCTTTAATGAGATTGTTGCATTTAAGGGGACATTCTGTCGCGTGTGCTGATAATTTTATTACAGGAATCCGAGACAACTTATTGCCTGAATTCCCTTCTTTTTTTGTAGATATAAGTGACCCTTCCTCGTTTAAAAAGATTGATTTTAACCCCGATGTGGTAATTCATCTCGCATTCCCTACCTCTCTGTGTGATCGTAATATAAAAAACCAGTTCGAGCTTATTGCTTCCTCGGGGATGCTAAATATCTTGGAATTTACCAAACAAACCTGTAATAAGCTCATTTACGGCTCCTCGATCTCAGTCTACGGAATAACACATGACATTGTCATAACAGAAGAGACTCCTGTTAATCCTGTTCTGCTTTATGGGGCGAATAAATATCTGGGGGAGTTATACACAAGATCCTTTCATCAACAATTTGGCTTGCAATTTAATATTCTGAGGATTTCTGACACTTTTGGTGAAAGAGATTTGCGTAAGAATGCAATCAATAATTTCATAAAAGCTTTTATAGAAAATACTCCAATAATTGTAAACGGAGATGGCAGGCAACTTAGGACCTTTACATATGTTGACGATATGGCAAATGCAATCGCTTTGTCATTGGCCAGACTTACTAACACCACATATAATATAGCTGCTGAAAATGCAATTTCTGTTAATGCTCTTCTGGAAAAGCTTAAATATCTGTTCAAAACGGACAAGCCGATTCACTTTAAACCTGAAAAGAAAGATGAAAGAAACTATGTTTTTGATTGTTCAAGATTCAGAAGGGATTTTGGGGATTTTGAATTAACTGGAATAGATAAAGGACTGAAAAAAACCATTGAATTTTTAAGATCAACCTACTGAACCGCCTTTGAAATTAGTTTATTCAGGAATAATATTTCAGATGATCTTGAGGATCTCCATACTCTCCTCGCCACAATTAAAAAGCAGATCAATAATCGACAGATCGGGTATAAAAGGTCCCCAAAGCTGTGGATAGGTCGGAGATTTATATTTCTGCCATTCTATTTCGATATTTTCATTTCGGAATCTTTCTTCATCAATGTACCTTACAGAACCTGCTCCGCTTCCTGTTACATATCCGGTGACATTGAGGCTTTTTAATATTGAGAATATCCTATCCTCTGCATTAGTTGTCTGGCCCTTAACAATTTCAGAAGATAAATGCAGAGTAACGTTGATACCCAACTGGGTGATGAGATACTCAATTAAATTAACATTAAGATCAATAAGCCGTTCATATGGTCTTAAAAAAACTTCGGAAAAACTTTCATGAAACTTCTCAAAATATTTTGCCCGGTAATATGCAAGTTCGATGGTTTTAAGGATCTTTCGTTGCCAGGGTACAGTGTTATTAATAAGAATAGCATTGAAGTCCGGGAATTCTCCTTTTGAAAGGACGGGAACCGTGAGCCATAATTCGCCGTTATTTGTTTTGATTTTAACTCTGTTACCGAAAGTCTTCCCCCGGGGAAACTGTACATCATCAAAAAAAACAAAATCATTGACAAGACTTATCTTATGAAAATAACCGATCCATGGCAAGAAATTCGGTTGGTGAATAGCTGCTTTTTTCATTTTTTGAGTTTCCATGGTAATAAAGATGCAAATTAACCAATAATTGTAAATCTTTCTTACATTTAGTATAGTATATGAGGATTTGCCAAATGCACAATCTAAAAAGGAATAGAGGGTAATTTGACAAATCATTTGTTGCTTTTTATGGAAGGGCTATCTTTAACAAAAGATTACCTGTAATAGAATTAAACTTATAGACAAAAGCTTGATAATGTGGCGAATACTCTTGTTTTAATAACTTCAAATTTCCCTTTCGGTGCGGGAGAGTCTTTTCTTGATACTGAATTCACTTTTCTGACAGAAGAGTTCCGAAAAATATTAATCATATCATGTAATACCACTGACAAACAAACGCGGATGACTCAGGAGCATGTCCGCATATTCAGATACAGAACATCTACTTCAATTACCGGTTGGATATCTATGCCCTTTCTGATTCTGAAGAACATATCTGATATAAAAGAAATGATCAGGGAAGAAATGAATTACAGAAAATATATTGGATTCAATGTCTCATTCAGGCAAAGATTGTTTCTTCTGAAAAAGATAATTAAAGCTATTCAGTTCAGAAATTTTATTTCAGATAAGCTAACTGATGAGAACATTACATCTGATATTGTTTTTTATTCATATTGGCTAAAAAGTGGAGCCCATGCTCTTTGTTTACTCAATTATCATAATAGCATAAAAATATCCAGAGCCCATGGAAGCGACTTATATGAAGAAAAAAGTAAATATTGCTTCCTTCCGCTTTTAAAATTTACAGCTGACAGGTTGAACGCAGTTTTTTTTATTTCCGAAGATGGAAGAGATTACTTTAAAAAGAAAACGAATTCAGTTGACTCAAATTTATTAATATCACGCCTGGGAGTCATTGCACCTTATAAATATAAGGAGATCATCAACAAGGGAATTTTTACCATAGTCTCTTGTTCAAATCTAATCAGGCTTAAAAGGGTTGATCTCATAATTGAAGCCTTAAGTCTGATGGAGCCTGAAAAAGAAGTTAAATGGATCCATATCGGTGATGGCATGCTCAGAAATAAGCTGGAAAAAACTGCATTTGATCTACTCGGTAAAAAACTAAAGATAAGTTATGAATTCAAAGGTCAGATTCCCAACAATGAAGTGCTTGAGTTCTACAGAGGAAATATGGTAAATTTATTTATTAATACGAGTTTCACAGAGGGAGTACCCGTAAGCATCATGGAAGCTCAAAGTTATGGGATCCCGGTAATAGCTACCAATGTTGGAGGTGTGCATGAAATTATTTCTGAGAAGACAGGATTCCTTTTACCGGTTGATTTCAGCGCGCGAGATCTTGCAGAGAAAATAAATGCTTTTCTTACCATGGACCCTGTGACAGAGAACGCATACAGAAAAAATTGTTTCATTAACTGGAACGAGAATTTTAATGCTCCCTCCAACTACCAGGATTTTATTAAAAAGCTAAATCGTATCTTCACAACATTAATTAAATGAACCTGCAAATTAGATGAAGTTTGACGAGGAAATATTACAGTACCTTAAAGGAGAAAAGTTTTCAAATAGTCTAACAGTTAAGCTGGGAAACATAAAGTATGAAGCAAAAACCAGAGAATCTGTAATAACGGATCTTATCAAAGACAGAAATATTATTCATATCGGATGTTCAGACCATGTTCCATTAATAGTTGAAAAAATAGCAGCAAACAAATGGCTTCATAAACTCTTAACCGACAACTCTAAAAGCTGCCTGGGAATTGATATCAACAAGGAAAGCATTGATTTCCTTATTAACGAATTAGGCTATACCAATGTTAAATATGGAAATATAATTACCGATACTATTGGTGAAATTTATGAAAAAGAATGGGATTTTGCTGTATTTGGAGAAATAATAGAACACCTTGATAATCCGGTTGATTTTCTCAGATCGTTCAGAGAAAAATATCATATTAATATAAGTAACTTCATTATTACGGTTCCAAACATTTACTGTAAAATAAGCCTGTATAATATGTTTAATTATAATGAAACGATTAATTCAGACCACAGGTTCTGGTTTACACCTTATACTATAAGCAAAGTACTTGTATCTGCCGGCTATAAACCGGAAAGAATTAACTATGCTAATTTACAGCCCCTTAATATTCCTGAATTAATAGTAAGAAAGTTCAGGCAAATTCTTGGTATAAGTATTAGATTCCCCTTTTACTATTTTAAAACAATGATAATCTCGGGCAAAATCAGTTAGAAGCTCAAATCTCTGATAAAATGTTGAAAACCATCAAAATATCATTGAAAGACACTATTGTTTATGGTCTGGGGAATATCGCTGTTAAAATTGTTGGACTGATTCTTATCCCAATATATACCGATCCAAAATATTTTACCACAAATGAGTTCGGTATTTTAGGAATACTTGAAATTTCCGGCCTGGTACTGACAGCCTTTCTGGCTTCTGGTTTACCCCAGAGTCTTACACGATGGTTCTGGGATAAAGAACATGTAGACAAACAGAAAGGTATTTTCTTCATGTCCATAACAACACAATTGATTATTTCCTCAATTTTCTGCCTGATGCTGATCCCGCTGTCTGGTACCTTATCTCAGGTGATATTCTCAAAACCTGACTTTTCAAAGGTTTTGACATTTGTTATTCTTGCTTCGGGAATCCAGTCTGTTAATAATATCATAAATACTCTGATGAGACTGCAGTCAAAGTCTATTCTGTATACATCAACAAGTCTCTTTAAACTGATAATTATCCTGTCAATGACACTCTATCTGATACTTTCCAAAGGGATGGGGCTTGAAGGTATTTATCTTGCTCAGATAATTGGTAATTCCCTGACCGTCTTATTGCTTATAGGTTACACTGTGAGAAATTCCATTTTTTTCTTCAATAGAGTTATTTTCAAATCCATGAATGTATATGGTTTCCCTCTACTCCTTGCAAATATATCAGCAGCTGCTCTTAATGTAATGGACAGGTTTTCTCTAAACTCATTGACCATTCTGAAATCTGTAGCATTGTACACACTCGCCTATAAAATAGCCAGTGTACTGAAACTTGTCTTATCCGACTCAGTGAAGCTGGCATTAGGTCCCATGATGATTAAAAAAATAGACACTCCGAACAATGGCAGATTTTATTCAAAGGTTCTTCTTTACTCTTCATTCATCCTTATGTTCGCTATAATAGGTGTTTCCCTTTTTTCATTTGAAATAATAAAAGTCATAGCAACTGCCAAAGATTTTTGGGGTGCAGTTACCATAATCCCTGTTTTATCTATTTCAATTTTCTTTGTCAATATGAAGGACATAACGGTTTATGGTTTACATATTGCAAAGAAGACGAGGATAATAGGGATTATTGTTGTCTTCTCAACCATTGTCAGTTTCGCTTTTAATTTACTTCTCATTCCTGTCTGGGATATTACAGGAGCTGCTATTGCAACACTTCTCTCCCAGTTCACATATTGGTTTGTATGTTATTTCTACTCACAAAAAGCATTTTTCGTACCTTATGAAATGAAGAAGATTGTATCTCTGCTACTTGTTGGTGCTATTTTATCATTTTCCGGCTTGTTTGTTAACAGCATGAACCTAATTCCAAGACTATTTATAAAAACCGGATGTTTTATAAGTTTTCCTTTTATTATGTACCTGTTAAATTTTTATGAGCCCATCGAGTTACAATCGATTAAGGGGTTTGTTGTAAAATGGTCGAATATTAAGAACTTTAAATCCAATTTGAATTCACTAAAGGGGCTTACTGATGAAGAGTGATGCACTCAATAAAAAACAAAGGAATATTTAAAGAATTTTAACATTAATATTTTTTATTAAGCTTCATTTTTATCCTCAAAAATATTTATCTTTAAAAATACCATTTTGATGTGAAGGTGTTTCCTATAATGAAGCTTAGTTAGAACTGTCATAATTAATCGTCAAAACATATATTTACAATGTAATCCAATTCTAACCTCAAATATTGATGTTTATGAATTCAATTTCAATATTCTCAAAGTATTGCACCATTATTCTAATAGGAATATTATTCTCGTGTCAAAAACGAGATATTCCTCCTACCGTTAGTGATCAATTGTTTTCAATTAATGAAAACAGCACTTCTGGAACTTTTGTTGGTAATGTTGTAGCTTCTGATGAAGATGGCCAGATAGTATCTTATGTGATAAAAAGTGGAAATAAAAATGATGCATTCCTTATATCAGAAACGGACGGAAAAATATCTGTTAATAATGAGGCTGCACTTGACTTTGAAACCAATCCAAGCTTTAATCTGACAATTGAAGTAAGAGACAATGGAGATAAGAATGCCTTTGCCAATATAAATATTATACTAAAAGATATAATAGCTCCGTCTACAGGTTTATTACTTTATATTCCCTTTGACAAAAATGTTAATGATTCGGGACCTTATAGCAACAATGGAATTGACCATACCAGTGATAATTTTGTAACCGGCATAAAGTCAGAAGCTCTTGATTTTAATGGAACAACAGATTATGTGGCTTTATCCAACACACTTCATTCAGAAAATGGCCTCTCGTTCTCTTTCTGGATCAAATCAAGAGGTGCTGCAAATAATGAGAACAATGGAGCCATTGTAAGCAAATACAGCAAGATTTATAATACAAGGTGTTTTATGGTATATTCATTTGGGGCTAATGATACCAGATCTGATAACCAGTTATCAGCAGCATTCTATGCATTTGGTTATTCTTCTGCTTATCATGATATGACTAAATCATATCTTGAACCCATTGATCTGGAGGTATTTCCAAATCCTGATCTATGGACTATCACAAACCCTAAAAGACTGGTAATTAATGAATGGACACATTGTATTGTAAATTTAACGCCAAGCTCAGTAGAAATATGGTTAAATGGCAAATTATGCACCAAAAAAACTCGGGAATACCTTACTTATGCTGATAGTGATAATGAGCTTGTTTATATAGGTAATAACAATGATGGTGGCGATGGAACTAATAATCATTTTAACGGGATTCTGGATGAATTAAGAATATATGACAGAGAATTGACACCAGAAGAAATAAAGATTTTATATAATAAGGAGTAAGAATCTAAATACATGCAATAATATCCATCAACTTGAACATACGGCTAGATAAATAATGGAATCTTAATATACAAATTGTTATTAGCTCTGGAAAGCCAAAGGGACAAAATAAAATTCTTAATTGCCTCATTGTAACATTTTGAACCCGACGGCTACTAAATTCACAGAATTTCAGTCACTTATGCAAATAAAAAGCAGTTAGCTATTTTGTAACTAATCTTTAATACATCTGATACTAAATCCACGAATATTAAGACTCCCATTACCGATAAACAGGTCAGAAATACTATACCCCAGACTGCGATACCAGGGTTTAATACTGTTGAATGGTGTTGATGACCACCATATCCCATTTAAACCCATTCCTGTAAAATCGCCCGTTTCGTTTCTTTGTCCGCCTGGCAGACCTGTATAGTTGCTTTCATTAGTTGCTCCAGTATTTGGGACCGACCAATGAAATGTACCTGTCTCTTTCATTTTACCGCCAGCGACCTCTGTACCGCCCAGGAAATTTGCAAGAACAGTAAAATCATTATCCGTGGGGACATGCCAGCCCATAGGACATAATTTCCCGGTACTAACTGAGTAAAAGTTATAAAGACCACCATAAATGCTTTTATTAGTGGTTTCATCATTATCGTACCAGCAAAACCCAGGTGTTGCCAGAGCTATCCAGCTACTTGCATCTGTTACCAGGGGTATATCGGTATTGTCATTAAATTTTGTTGTTTTAAGATTTTCTCCGGTCCAATACTGTGTCCCCATCTGAACTACAGAATAAGTATTCCCATCAATATCTGTTATAAAGTCACTTACAGTAGTAAAGGTCAAATCAGTTCCGTAACTTATCCCAAGTTGATTTTCAGCTATAACTCTGTAATGATATTCAGTACCACTAGTTAAACCCGTAATAGATGCATATACGTTTCTGCTTGAACCGTCTGTCAGTGGGCTCTGAATAGCAGTAACAGAAGAACCATAATCAGTAGTTGTACCATATTCAAATGTTACTACTGTAGACAAATAATTGGCATTGACTGTTGCGTTTAACGTAGAGCTAGTTGCGCTCACATTTGTAGCTGGCTGACTTGTGGCAGTTGGGATTTGGCCTAATGTTGTGAATGTCCTGTCATCACCATACACTATTCCCAGTTCATTTTGAGCTTTAATCCTGAAATGATACTCTGTTGCAACAGATAATCCTGAAATTGGTGCATTTACACTCATATCTATACTGCCTGTTAACGGACTTTGAGCAGCAACAACAGCGGAACCATAATCAGTAGTAGAACCATATTCAAATGTTACAACAGTCGACAAGAAACTGGCATTGACAATCCCGTTTAAGATAGAGGAAGTTGAATTTAGATTTGTAGCCGCCATCGTTGAGGCAGTCGGAGCCTGGCCTAATGTTGTAAATGTTAAATCATCCGAATAGGTTGTACCTAGTGAATTGACCGATTTAACTCTGTAATGATAAGTCGTGCCAGGTGAAAGGTTTGCAATATTTGCACTCACTACTGTAATCAGGTTCCCGGTTAACGGGCTTTCAGTAGCTGAAATAGTAGAACCATAACTCGTAGTTGACCCATATTCAAAAGTCACATCAGTTGATAAATAGTTCGGATTTACGGATCCATTAATTGTTGCACTTACTGTGGTTATATTTGTTGCAGCAGAATTATTTGATGAAGGGGTTTGTCCCAATGTAGAAAAAGACATTACCATTCCATAGCCAGTACCAACACTGTTGGTTGCATAGGCTCGGAGATAGTAAGTTGTGGCCCCATTTAACCCTGTTATATTGCTTGTGAATGAACCGGCACCGGCACCATCAGAAGTTTTATCGTCAGAAATTGTTGGCTTAATGCCAGTACTCCAGCATACACCTCTTGCAATAACAGTAGAGGTACCTTCGTCTGTTATGTTGCCTCCTGACAAGGCTGTATTTCCTGTTATATTGCTTATCATTGTAGATGTTATCACAGGAACTTCTTCCTTTTTACAACCTAAAAGGAAATAGAATAAAAGAATTGTTGCAGAAAAGTAAAATACATTCTTCATTTTTAATAAAAAATTAAGTTAATTTCAATTCATACTTCTATCAGAAAGTATCAGTAAAGAAGCAAAAAAAATATTAAATATTTTAATATATTTCCCATTAAAATCTTAGGATACAAAAATTGGATTTACAGTAACTAATTGGAGCTAAATACATATTTTTGTCCTGTACTCCTGTAAAAATTATACAGATTAAAATGGAAATAAAGAATAAAATCCAGCCCCTTCTGCCACATCTCATTGCTGTTGTGCTGTTCATAGTTGTATCCTTCGCATATTTCTATCCTGTCCTTGAAGGGAAGGTCCTCAAAGCCAATGATTCCACGGTATCCAGAATCAATTCAAAAGAGATTCGAGATTACAGGGTGAAAAATGGGAAAGAACCGCTTTGGACAAATTCCATATTCAGTGGTATGCCCGCATATCTCATCTCCACAAGATACCCCGGAGACCTTTTCAAATGGGTTGACACTGGACTGAGGATTTTCAAGATGCCTGTATCTGTCCTGTTCCTGTCAATGCTTGGTTTTTATCTTCTGCTTCTTATTTTTGGATTGGACCCATGGCTTGCCATAACAGGTGCTCTGGCATATGGCCTTTCCTCATTTTTTTTCCAGGTCCTTGCGGCGGGGCATAATACACAGGCAATTGCACTGGCATATATGCCACCAATGATTGCAGGAATATATTATGCCTATAAGCATGATGTTATAAAGGGATCTCTTTTGACGGCACTCTTCCTGGCACTTGAGATCCAGGCTAACCACCCTCAGATAACTTATTATGCCTTACTCTGCCTCCTGGTTTTTGGTATTGTGGAATTTATTTACTCCTTTAAAAATAATTCTGTAGTAAAATTTATAAAGACATCTGCAATACTTATCATTCCCTTTGTTATTGCTGTGGGTATTAATTTTGGCAGCCTATATACAACATATCAGTATGGGAAATACTCCATCAGGGGAAAGTCCGACCTGGAAACAAAGGACCATAATGTAACTTCAGGATTGAACAAAGACTATATTACTTACTGGAGCTATGGTGTGGGTGAGACTTTTAACCTTCTTATTCCCAACTACAAAGGGGGCTCAAGCCAGCCTTTCGACCGGAATTCCGAAACTGTTCAGGCACTTACTAAAAACAATAATGCATCACTGGCTAATCAATTCCATGAATATTGGGGGTCACAGCCCGGAACGGATGGTCCACACTATGTTGGTGCCATTATCCTGTTCCTTTTTATTCTCGGTCTTGTTACTGGTAAAGGGACCCGAAAAATGGTGGTTGCTCGCAGCAACTCTTTTGTCCATTATGCTGTCATGGGGAAAGAATTTTATGATTCTCTCTGACCTGTTCATCGATTATTTCCCCGGATATAACAAATTCAGGGCAGTAACGATGATACTTGTAATTTCGGAATTCTGTATCCCTTTACTTGGTCTCCTTGCTCTCAGGGATATCTTCAACGGGAGTCTTTCAAAAAGTGAAATTCTGAAAGGATTAAAGATTTCTCTGGGTATTACCGGAGGCTTTGTCCTCCTTGTTCTTATAATGCCGGGGATTGCAGGTTCTTTTTTAAGCCCAATTGATGCGGGTCTGCCCGATTGGCTTAAAAGCGCACTCATAGATGACCGTAAAACTCTTCTCAAAAACGATTCCTTCAGATCTTTGATTTTTATTCTTTTATCAGCCGGTGTTTTGCTGGCGTTCATTTTTGAAAAGCTTAAAAAGGGACCGGCAATATTCATCCTGACAGTTTTGATATTATTCGATTTATGGACCATTGACAGGAGATATCTCAACGCTGACAGGTTTGAAATGCAGTCAACCTATCGTAAGACCTTTAAACCCAGTGTTGCTGACAGCTATATCCTTAAGGACAAATCGACATACAGGGTCCTGAACCTGAGTGTATCAACATTCAATGACAACACTCCCACAGCATATTTTCATCACTCAATAGGTGGCTATCACGGTGCAAAACTGGAAAGGTATCAGGAGCTTATTGATTCTGTACTCATCAGGAACTTTGCCATCATTAGCCGACATAGTATAACAGCAAAGACTGTATCAGATCTACAGGTAGCTTTTGATAGTACTTTTGCACTTAATATGCTCAATGCCAGGTATGTAATTTATAATGAAAATGCTCCTCCCATCTTAAATCCCAAAGCTCTTGGCAATGCATGGTTTGTAGAAAAGCCTTATATGGTAGAGAATGCAAACCAGGAGCTCTCAGCAATTAACAGCTTTAATCCGGCCGGAGAGGCTGTTATTGATAATATCTTTAAGGATCAGGTTACAAAGACCTTGTATCCCGTGAATGATAATGACACTATAGAACTGGTTTCATATAAGCCTGACGAAATAGTATACAGGTATAATGCAACAGGTGATAAGCTAACAGTATTTTCTGAAATTTATTACCCTGCCGGTTGGGAGAGTTTTATTGATGGTAAGGAGAGTAAGTATTTCAGGACTGATTTTGTCCTCAGGGGAATGGTAGTACCCGGTGGACAACATGAAATCAGGTTTGTATTCAGACCTGCTTCATATATAGTTGGCAATAAAATTTCTTTGGCAAGTTCTGTCCTGCTTATTCTTTTATTTGCCGGATATATTGTCAACAGGTTCAGGATAAAACAGTAAGCTTAGTAAAATTATGGTGCATCACAATGTATGCCCTCTATGCCAGTCGGAGGATATATCATCTGAATTTTCATGTACTGATCATTTTGTGAGTAAGCAGGTTTTCGACCTGTATGCTTGTAAGAAATGTGGTTTCATCTTTACCCAGGACTATCCTGAGGAAAATGAGATAGGGCGATATTATGAATCAGAGGACTATATATCGCACAGTGATACTACCAGGGGTCTGGCCAATAAGCTCTACAAACTTGTCCGGTCAATCATGCTTAAAACCAAGAAACATCTTATCGGGAGAGTTACTGGTTTATCAGGTGGTACCATTATGGATATTGGCAGCGGTACCGGATATTTTGCCTCATCGATGAAAAAGGCCGGATGGAATGTTACAGGTGTTGAGACAAATGAAAAAGCAAGGGAGTTTTCAAGCTCACACTTTGGCATTCAGGCTCTGAGTCCGGGACAGACAATAAACCTTGACCAAGGTAGTTTTGATTGTATAACATTGTGGCATGTACTTGAACATTTTCACGATCCCTTTGCCTATTCAGCAGAAATAATCAGGTTACTTAAGCCAGGTGGAATCTGCGTCATTGCATTGCCAAACAGTAGCTCATTTGATGCAAATTATTACGGATCCTACTGGGCTGCATGGGATGTTCCGCGACATCTCTGGCACTTCAATCCCGATTCCTTTCGGAAATTTTCAGAAAAAGCAGGTTTTAAACTGGAAACATTTAAATCTCTCCCTTTTGATGTATTCTATATATCACAATTAAGCGAAAAATATAAAGGTTCTTCACTGGCTTTTATAAAAGGTATGATCAAGGCATTGGTATTTGCAGCACTGGTGGTCTTCCGGAAGAATAGAAGCAGTTCGTTAATTTATATATTAAGGAAATAGTTTCTGAGGTCAGGAATCCTGTGGATCTCTGTGGATCTCTGTGCATGCACTGAGTACTCTGTGAAACAAAAGAAATCAATTCATTAATATCGGTCAAGCCACCGGTATCTTCTTGAATTATCCCCGAATTTTAGTGCAACAGTGATCTCATGTGTCCCATAGGTAACGGTCTGTATCTCCTGTAACGTATAATCAAATGCATAACCAAAATAGATATTCTGGAATTTTACACCAACATTAGCTATTATAGCACCGCTTGTCCGATACGCCAGTCCCGACCAGAATGCCTCATTAAAAATATATGTCATCCCGATATCAGCCTGTGGTTTAAGCTGTTCAGACATCTTAACAAGGAAAGAAGGTTGAAAAATGTTATATGTCCCCTGACTTATATCATATGATCCAAAGAGATAATATTGCCTGCTCATAGAAAAATTCTTATACCCTGGCCCTCCAATCTTTGCAGAAGCTTCCGATAATTGACCAACAGAAAATCCCAGACTATAGCCTGGATTAAGAAGGTATATGCCGAAGGTAACGTCAGGAACAAAAATCCCACGGCGAAGGTTATTGTTAAGCCAGGGCTCATTGGGATCTTCGAAGTTTATCTGTTTTTCATCAATTTTATAGTAGTATCCCGTTAGAGCAAGACCGAAAGAGAGTTGGGTACTTTTCTCGATCCATAAGTGATAAGCATATGAAGCCTGGAAACCTGTTCTCTGAATAAGTCCGTTCTTGTCGCTGAAAACATATCCTCCTAAGCCTACCCTGCCGTCTGTCTTTGGCCTGAAGACTTCCCGCTTAACCCTGGTCTGCTTAATAATGAAGCTTCTTTTAAGTAATCTGGTCTGCCAGCTAACCGAAAAGGTTCTTGGTGCTCCTGCATAGCCGACCCACTGCTCCCTGGCTGTAAGGTTAACACTTGTATACCCGTCACTGCCAGCCACAGCAGGATTAATTAAAAATTTATTATACAGGTACTGGCTATATATGGGTAATTGTTGCCCAAATGCAAGGTTGCCAAGCATAAAAAGGAACAATATAAAGGCCAGTCTTTTCACGTATATCTTAATAAACAGTTATTTAACTATAGTTATTGTACCAACCATTGGTCTTTCTCCATTATGAAGATTTATTACATAATGGTATGAGTCAATCGGTAGCTTTGCTCCTTTACTTGTGCCATCCCATGGATATGGATATCCCTTCTCAGACTTCCATACCAGTTCTCCCCACCTGTTAAAGATACTGACCTCCATCTGAGGGTAAAGATCAGTCATGCCAATATTCCAGACATCATTTATAAGGTCATCATTAGGAGATATCGCATTAGGAATAACCAGGCATGTCTGATTGATAGGTTCAATGCTGACAGAATCGGTTAAATAGCATCCATTCAGATCTTCAACAGTAACACGATATAATCCTCTTAGTATATTTGAAATATTTTTGCTGGTTGAATTATCTGACCAGTAATAGGAGTAATCTGTTCCCACTACACCACCGGTCACAGTTAAACGTATTTCACCGTCAGGATTATCAGGACATAAAGGCTGTGTAACATCGAAGCTAAGTTTCATAGAATCAGGTTCCGTAAGTGTCACAGAACCACTTGCATGACAATTATTACCATCAATTATAATAACATTATATTCACCGGCAGGAAGATTGTTCCTCGTACTTCCGAAAACACCATCATCCCATAGATAATCAACATTTTCAACCTGGTTAACAGGTTCCAGTTCAATGCTTCCTGTGCTCTCACCTGCACAATTTATATTATAATCACCGGCGATGCTGGAAGAGAGATTAAATGTCATCCCTAGAATTTCCGGTTCACTCAGGTTTATTGTCTCCATCCCTGTACATAAATTGCTGTCTGTTATAAGAAGGTTATATTCTCCAGCCGGGAGATCTGAGATATCTTTGGCTGTCGATGTAAATCCATTCGGCCCTGTCCATGAATAAATATAAGGAGGCAAACCACTATTAACATTAATATCTATTGAGCCATCAGATCTCCCGTTACAGCTGATATTATAACCATTATAATCTGATACTGTTTTTGTGTATTCCAGAGGTGGGGGCAGGTTGATGGTAGCTGAATCACGCCGGGTACATATACCGTTATATGTAATAATAACTGTGTATGTTCCTTCGGTAAGACCCGAAATATCCTGGGTGGTCTCATTGTTTGACCAGAGATAAGTATAGGGTGCGACACCACCACTTACTGTCAGATCAATCGAACCATTATCAAAAGCAGGGGACTGACATGTAATATCTTTGGTTGTGATCTGAGTAATAATATCTGATGGTTGAGTAAGCATGATATCCCTGAATATTACACAACCATTCATATCCCTTACCTCCAGATGGTATGTTCCGGCAGTAAGTGCAGCCTGATCTTTCTGGCTTTCTACTATACCTGACCCGTCTGAAGTCGTCCATACATATTCATAATTACCAACACTGCCTCCGGTAACATTTACAATAACAGACCCGGTACCTTCATAACAGTTGATATTATAATTACCATCATTTGATGTAGAAGTTGTAAAAGTAAGGCCAAGGGCTGCAGGTTCAGTAAGGGTGAACTCAGGTGATGGGACCAGTATACATCCGTTAAAGTCCCGAACAGTGCAGGTGTAAGTACCCGCCCGCAATCCCGATATATCTTCTGTAGTAGCACTGAAACCAGCTGGTCCGGTCCATGAGTATAAATAATCACCGGATCCACCTGTAATAGTCATTGAAACAGAACCATCATTTCCCCCATTACATGAAATATTGTAGTTGGAATCAGGGGAAAGAGAGATCTGTGAATCTGTCAGAATCATTCCCTCTGGTTCTGTAACCTCAACACTTGTGACAGTTACACACCCCAGGACATCTGTTACCTCAAGATAATATGTTCCTGCAGTAATATTATCAATCCTGTTGGTATTAACTGGTCCCGGAATATTCCCGTCAGTAGTATACCACCTGTAAGAATATCCGCCCCTGCCTCCTGAAATTGTCTCAACCCAGGCGGACCCATCATTATATCCTTTGCAGGATATATTGTAAGCACCTGAGTATGACGATAGTCCAAATCCCACTACTACCGGTGGAGGTACCTTGAGGGTTATCTTATTTATATTCTCACAACCATTAATATCTGTGATGATCAGAGTATAAGTACCTTCGTCTAATCCTGAATAATACTTATAAGTATTCGGATCAAGGAGGTTAAGATTATTTGTAAACATCCCAGTGAAGAGAACTTCCGTATCATTTCTGAGTACTGTATAGTTATAAGGTGGGGTGACACCGCCTGTTACAGATACAAGGATTGTCCCATCTGCTGACCCAATACAACTCAGATTATAATTGCCCGGAGGTATTATGCTTGCAGATATATATGCCCTGGCAGTAACAGGAACAACATTGATAGAATCTTTACGTGTACATAACAGGTTATCCGTAACCCTGACTACATATTTTCCACTGGATAGATTTGTGATATTTGTTAAATCTTCCGTATGATATCCTACAGGCCCATCCCAGACTATATGATATGGATCAGCTCCTTTTGAAATTACTGCTTCAAGAGCAGCCAGACCAGCTCCGCCGGTACATGTCAGTGGTGTGGTAACAACAATCGTTTGCAGAGGTTGAGCATGTACTTTAACTTCACTTAAAGCCATGCTGCCCGGAACACAAAGAGCATTATCAACCTTTGGGATAATGGAATAATATACTGACTGGATTGTATCTGAGTCATTCTGATATGGAAAATTAATTGTATAACCAGGATTGAGATTTGATCCGGGAGTTGTGTTTCCGATGATGACACCAGGGCCTCCAGAAACAGCAACAGTATAATCAAACTGTATGGAGCCAGATGTCATAACTGTAGGTGAAGTAAGAACAATATGAGTGGGAGTACCGAAACAGATTGATGTGTCTGGTTTGAGGTTAGGATTAATTGGTATTACCCTTGGAGTAGGGTTAACGGTGACAGTAATACTCTGAACAGGCCCGTCACTGCAACCATTATACTTTGGAGTTACTGTGTAGGTGACAACTATCGGTATATCACTGCTGTTGGTAAGTGTACCTCCTATGGTATACGGAAGATCAGCCTTGGCAACCGTAAAGCCTGTTGATGCTGTGCCTCCAAGGCTGCCAGGATCGGTACTGGTGACCACAACTACATAACTAAGATTGCCTGGGAGAGTAGGTACTGTAGGACTATTTATAGTGACATCTACATTACTGCCATCACATATTACCGGTGTTGTCGTAACTATTGTCGCTTGTGGTGTAGGCTCTACCGTGACCTGGACCGTCTGAGGTGTTCCGTCTGAACAGCTACCATACTTTGGAGTTACTGTGTAGGTGACAACTATCGGTATATCACTGCTGTTGGTAAGTGTACCTCCTATGGTATACGGAAGATCAGCCTTGGCAACCGTAAAGCCTGTTGATGCTGTGCCTCCCAAATTACTCGGATCAGTGCTCGTTACAGCTACTACATAACTGAGATTGCCCGGGACTGTTGTAACTGTAGGACTATTTATAGTGACATCTACATTACTGCCATCACATATTACCGGTGTTGTCGTAACTATTGTCGCTTGTGGTGTGGGCTCTACCGTGACCTGGACCGTCTGAGGTGTTCCATCTGAACAGCTACCATACTTAGGAGTTACTGTGTAAGTGACAACTATCGGTACATCACTGCTGTTGGTAAGTGTACCTCCTATGGTATACGGAAGATCAGCCTTGGCAACCGTAAAGCCTGTTGATGCTGTGCCTCCAAGGCTGCCAGGATCGGTACTGGTGACCACAACTACATAACTAAGATTGCCTGGAAGAGTAGGTACTGTAGGACTATTTATAGTGACATCTACATTACTGCCATCACATATTACCGGTGTTGTCGTAACTATTGTCGCTTGTGGTGTAGGCTCTACCGTGACCTGGACCGTCTGAGGTGTTCCTTCTGAACAGCTACCATACTTTGGAGTTACTGTGTAGGTGACAACTATCGGTATATCACTGCTGTTGGTAAGTGTACCTCCTATGGTATACGGAAGATCAGCCTTGGCAACCGTAAAGCCTGTTGATGCTGTGCCTCCAAGGCTGCCGGGATCGGTACTGGTGACCACAACTACATAACTAAGATTACCTGGAAGAGTAGGTACTGTAGGACTATTTATAGTGACATCTACATTACTGCCATCACATATTACCGGTGTTGTCGTAACTATTGTCGCTTGTGGTGTGGGCTCTACCGTGACCTGGACCGTCTGAGGTGTTCCATCTGAACAGCTACCATACTTAGGAGTTACTGTGTAGGTGACAACTATCGGTACATCACTGCTGTTGGTCAGTGTACCTCCTATGGTATACGGAAGATCAGCCTTGGCAACCGTAAAGCCTGTTGATGCTGTGCCTCCAAGGCTGCCGGGATCGGTACTGGTGACCACAACTACATAACTAAGATTACCTGGAAGAGTAGGTACTGTAGGACTATTTATAGTGACATCTACATTACTGCCATCACATATTACCGGTGTTGTCGTAACTATTGTCGCTTGTGGTGTGGGCTCTACCGTGACCTGGACCGTCTGAGGTGTTCCATCTGAACAGCTACCATACTTAGGAGTTACTGTGTAGGTGACAACTATCGGTACATCACTGCTGTTGGTCAGTGTACCTCCTATGGTATACGGAAGATCAGCCTTGGCAACCGTAAAGCCTGTTGATGCTGTGCCTCCAAGGCTGCCGGGATCGGTACTGGTGACCACAACTACATAACTAAGATTGCCTGGAAGAGTAGGTACTGTAGGACTATTTATAGTAACATCTACATTACTGCCATCACATATTACCGGTGTTGTCGTAACTATTGTCGCTTGTGGTGTAGGCTCTACCGTGACCTGGACCGTCTGAGGTGTTCCGTCTGAACAGCTACCATACTTTGGAGTTACTGTGTAGGTGACAACTATCGGTATATCACTGCTGTTGGTAAGTGTACCTCCTATGGTATACGGAAGATCAGCCTTGGCAACCGTAAAGCCTGTTGATGCTGTGCCTCCCAAGGTTACCGGATCGGTACTCGTGACCAGCAACTACATAACTGAGATTGCCCGGGAGAGTAGGTACTGTAGGACTATTTATAGTAACATCTACATTACTGCCATCACATATTACCGGTGTTGTAGTGCTTATTGTAACTTGTGGCGTCGGTTCTACTGTAATTGTAACCAAAAAATCATTCCCCTGACAGCCATTTAAACTTGTAGGTGTAATAATAAATGTTACTAATTGATTAGTATCAGTTATATTAACAAGACTACCGCTTATATCACCACTACCGCTTTCTAAGCCCGTGACATCGGTAGTGTTATCCCTTGTCCATGCATAGGTTGTGCCTACTGTCATGCCATTACTTGTCGTCAGAACTATCGGAGTGATAGTCTCATCAGAACATACCGTTTGGCTCGCTGGGGTGGCTACCCCTATCGGCTCTGAGTGTACTGTTACGGTGGCCGTGAAAGTGTTACCTGCGCAACCGTCTGCACTCGTGGGTGTGATGGTAAAAATTACTGTCTGATCTATTCCACTTACATTATTTAAACTACCACTGATATTTCCTGTTCCTGTTTCTAAGCCCGTGACATCGGTAGTGTTATCCCTTGTCCAGCCATAGGTTGTGCCTACTGTCATGCCATTACTTGTCGTCAGAACTATCGGGAGTGATAGTCTCATCCGAACATACCGTCTGGCTCGAGGGCGTGGCCACTCCTATAGGCTCAGGATGGACCAGTACCGTCGCCGTGAAAGCATCACCGTCACAGCCGTTGCCACTGGTGGGTGTGATAGTGAAGGTAACCGTCTGGTCAACGCCTGTCAGGTTACGCAGTGTGCCGCTTATATCTCCGCTGCCACTGGATGCTATACCAGTTACATTTATATCATTATCCCTGCTCCAGGCATACGTCGTCACTCCATCCATGCCATTGCTGGTACTCAGTACAATGGTGGTGATAGCCTCGTTGGAACAGATAGTCTGGCTCGAGGGCGTGGCCACTCCTATAGGCTCAGGATGGACCAGTACCGTCGCCGTGAAAGCATCACCGTCACAGCCGTTGCCACTGGTGGGTGTGATAGTGAAGGTAACCGTCTGGTCAACGCCTGTCAGGTTACGCAGTGTGCCGCTTATATCTCCGCTGCCACTGGATGCTATACCAGTTACATTTATATCATTATCCCTGCTCCAGGCATACGTCGTCACTCCATCCATGCCATTGCTGGTACTCAGTACAATGGTGGTGATAGCCTCGTTGGAACAGATAGTCTGGCTCGAGGGCGTGGCCACTCCTATAGGCTCAGGATGGACCAGTACCGTCGCCGTGAA
Organism: uncultured Bacteroidales bacterium; assembly: GCA_963843635.1. Classification (GTDB taxonomy): domain Bacteria; phylum Bacteroidota; class Bacteroidia; order Bacteroidales; family VadinHA17; genus LD21. The sequence continues at coordinate 67,484 of CAWJLF010000008.1, forward strand.
AGCATCACCGTCACAGCCGTTGCCACTGGTGGGTGTGATAGTGAAGGTAACCGTCTGGTCAACGCCTGTCAGGTTACGCAGTGTGCCGCTTATATCTCCGCTGCCACTGGATGCTATACCAGTTACATTTATATCATTATCCCTGCTCCAGGCATACGTCGTCACTCCATCCATGCCATTGCTGGTACTCAGTACAATGGTGGTGATAGCCTCGTTGGAACAGATAGTCTGGCTCGAGGGCGTGGCCACTCCTATAGGCTCAGGATGGACCAGTACCGTCGCCGTGAAAGCATCACCGTCACAGCCGTTGCCACTGGTGGGTGTGATAGTGAAGGTAACCGTCTGGTCAACGCCTGTCAGGTTACGCAGTGTGCCGCTTATATCTCCGCTGCCACTGGATGCTATTCCAGTTACATTTATATCATTATCCCTGCTCCAGGCATACGTCGTCACTCCATCCATGCCATTGCTGGTACTCAGTACAATGGTGGTGATAGCCTCGTTGGAACAGATAGTCTGGCTCGAGGGCGTGGCCACTCCTATAGGCTCAGGATGGACCAGTACCGTCGCCGTGAAAGCATCACCGTCACAGCCGTTGCCACTGGTGGGTGTGATAGTGAAGGTAACCGTCTGGTCAACGCCTGTCAGGTTACGCAGTGTGCCGCTTATATCTCCGCTGCCACTGGATGCTATTCCAGTTACATTTATATCATTATCCCTGCTCCAGGCATACGTCGTCACTCCATCCATGCCATTGCTGGTACTCAGTACAATGGTGGTGATAGCCTCGTTGGAACAGATAGTCTGGCTCGAGGGCGTGGCCACTCCTATAGGCTCAGGATGGACCAGTACCGTCGCCGTGAAAGCATCACCGTCACAGCCGTTGCCACTGGTGGGTGTGATAGTGAAGGTAACCGTCTGGTCAACGCCTGTCAGGTTACGCAGTGTGCCGCTTATATCTCCGCTGCCACTGGATGCTATACCAGTTACATTTATATCATTATCCCTGCTCCAGGCATACGTCGTCACTCCATCCATGCCATTGCTGGTACTCAGTACAATGGTGGTGATAGCCTCGTTGGAACAGATAGTCTGGCTCGAGGGCGTGGCCACTCCTATAGGCTCAGGATGGACCAGTACCGTCGCCGTGAAAGCATCACCGTCACAGCCGTTGCCACTGGTGGGTGTGATAGTGAAGGTAACCGTCTGGTCAACGCCTGTCAGGTTACGCAGTGTGCCGCTTATATCTCCGCTGCCACTGGATGCTATTCCAGTTACATTTATATCATTATCCCTGCTCCAGGCATACGTCGTCACTCCATCCATGCCATTGCTGGTACTCAGTACAATGGTGGTGATAGCCTCGTTGGAACAGATAGTCTGGCTCGAGGGCGTGGCCACTCCTATAGGCTCAGGATGGACCAGTACCGTCGCCGTGAAAGCATCACCGTCACAGCCGTTGCCACTGGTGGGTGTGATAGTGAAGGTAACCGTCTGGTCAACGCCTGTCAGGTTACGCAGTGTGCCGCTTATATCTCCGCTGCCACTGGATGCTATACCAGTTACATTTATATCATTATCCCTGCTCCAGGCATACGTCGTCACTCCATCCATGCCATTGCTGGTACTCAGTACAATGGTGGTGATAGCCTCGTTGGAACAGATAGTCTGGCTCGAGGGCGTGGCCACTCCTATAGGCTCAGGATGGACCAGTACCGTCGCCGTGAAAGCATCACCGTCACAGCCGTTGCCACTGGTAGGTGTGATAGTGAAGGTAACCGTCTGGTCAACGCCTGTCAGGTTACGCAGTGTGCCGCTTATATCTCCGCTGCCACTGGATGCTATACCAGTTACATTTATATCATTATCCCTGCTCCAGGCATACGTCGTCACTCCATCCATGCCATTGCTGGTACTCAGTACAATGGTGGTGATAGCCTCGTTGGAACAGATAGTCTGGCTCGAGGGCGTGGCTACTCCTATAGGCTCAGGATTAACTGTCCATGTAACAAGAGTAGCCCATGCTGTTTCTGTGCACCCTGCTTCAGGAGTACATCCGGATCTCTGTCCCTGGATAGTTACCGTAGTATGCCCGGAGGTATTCAGGCTTGTCCCCGGAATATAAACAGTCCAGGCTCCGGCACCATCAAAACGGTACCGGAACGCATCTGTACATCCTACCCCGCCACTGCCTGTGTTAAAAGTTGCTGATACCATCTGTCCATCGCAAACCTCATCAGCATCAGGTGTCCTGATATTTAAAGTAGGCCCGACAGGCTGAGCTACAGTATTCCAGGTTACCGTATTCCAACCTGAATCAGTACAACCGGCACCCGAAGAGGTTCTTCGTGTTCTTATCTGAATTTGGTTTGAACCTGCAACAAGGCTGCTCAGCGGATTGCCGGGTGTGTATGATAGCCAGTTGTTGCCACCATCAACAGAATATTCATAAACGTCCACAGGATTGATACCACCACTTCCCCCACTGAAAGTTGCTGATACAGAAGTTGCTACGCAAATATCAGAAACATCAGGGTCCTTTGTAATAGTCTGTGAAACAGGCTGAGGTGTTACTGTCACATTGTAGTTTAGCGAAGTACCTGTACAACCTCCGGATGATTCCTGTAGCTGAATTGTATGTGGAGCAGATGTATTCCATGTTACCGTTATGCTGTTACCTGTTGTTGCTGAAGGATTTCCGCCTGCAACAGTCCACAGGTAAGTGTGTCCAGCGGTATTTGGCACAGAATAAGTTATGGGAGAACCATCGCACAGGTCAGTAAAAGTATATTCCGAACAGGATGATTGTGAACCAATATTGTAGAAAGTAGAAGGTGAACTCTGGTTGGCATATTCTGTCTGTATCCAGCCTGAACTTTTAGCTGTATTCAGAACATGCACTTCATCAATTATCCCATTGAAAAAGTCGGCAGGTGTGCCGTTAAAATCTGATGCACCAATTGTGAGGGGAATATTGTTCTGATCAAAATTCCCAGTTATTGCATTACTAGTTCCAGCAGATACGCCATTAACAAAAAGTTCCTTGATAGATCCATTATAGGTTGCAACAACATATCTCCATTGACTGGTCGGGATTTAGTGTTACCGTCTAAGGCTGTCTGTGAGTTACTTTGTGATAATTCAAGTCTAGTGTGTGATGTGTCATCAAATAATAACCCATACATAGTATATGGAAGACCGTTCGATAATATTTGATTTGGCTACAATTCTGTTCCATAACTGATAATGGCTGTTGCCTTGATCCATGCTGATAGTGTCAATCCTGTACTTAAATCCAAAGATGAATTATCAGGAATTCTAATGTAATCGCCGGAACCGTCAAAGTTATACGCATTACCAATAAAACCAATAACCGGAGCAGCGTTACCCATTGCAGCTCCATTATTATTGTTAACTGTTGCATCGTTTGCATTTTGTAAGATGCCATACCCCGGCATAATCACTGTTCCAGACACTATTAGTGGAAGGATCGGCACAACCTGTGGATTTCCATAGAAAATCCTTATCCTGGTATCTGCAGAGGCAGAAAGTAGCAGGAATGCTTACCCATGCAATCAGGTTTCCTGTAACAGAATCATAACTTTCAATCTGATGATCAAGCTTATTATAAGTTCTCATCGGTAAAAATAATATCATATCCGTTTGAATTTTCTACATGACCACCGTTTAGCACTTTTAAGGTTGTCCCTGTCAGGGGAGAAGTAATATTAATAAGAACCGGAAAATCTGTCAGATCAGTAGCCTCCACTTACCCTGTTATGATCGATAGTGATCATTTTCTGATAACCATAACCCAAAACTGCAGCCGGTGACAGGGTCAACATGTTACTGTTACCTGGTCAGTGCTTACACAGACTCCTCTTGTGACAGTCAGAGTATAGGTTGTAGTTACACCGGGACTGGCAACAGGATTGGCAATATTCGGATTGCTTAATCCGGTAGCAGGGCTCCATGAATAGTGTACCACTCCCGATCCGTTAAGAGTGGTCGACGATCCGCTGCAGATTGAAACATCTGATCCTGCATTAGCAATAAAATTGCATCTGTCCTGCAAAACAATAATCGAAAGAAGTGGCATTAAGATTATTGATAATATTTGTCCTTGTAATAACAGTCCCTGTAACAGTACCATAGTACCAATATCCCGCCATGTTGAATTCCCGGATGTTCTTCCTGATATACGTGAATTTGCGTCAATGGTATAACTTGAAAACCCTGCACCATCGAGTGATATAGTATAGGTATTAGTTGGAGCAAATGAACTGCTGAAATTCCAATAACCGTCTGTAAATGCATAATCGAGTTGATTCACTCCGTCATCGAGATAAGGAGTAAATGCTCCCGGGGAAGAATTAATGAATTCCGCAATAATATTTGTTGAGGAAGAAAGACTTGAAAAATTAAAAATTGCAGGATGATAATATGATGAAGTCCCTACAGGAAAAAGGAAATCTGCCCCACCGCTTACACCTCGTTGAAACCTCCCAATTATTATGCCGGATGAATAAGTTAACGATCCGGCCGTTGTCGGGGTCAGGATCAATATATTTGAACCGGTGTTGATATTACCGGATGTCATTGTAATTCTGTGGGTACTGGTGACATTATTTGCCAAGATCAGGCTGTTATTTCCGGAAGCACCACTATTATTAAGTACAAGATTATAAAATGTCTCATTTGATGGATCAGTAATAATCTGATTATTAGATCCATTGAAAGTTACTGTTCTGGTCCCCTCCGTAAATGATCCATTATCTGTCCAGTTTCCCGCAATGGTAAGATTATTCCCGTTGGAATTTAGAGTAGTGGATGCTCCTATAGAAACAGCTCCTGCAATGGTAAGGCTATTCTGAACGGTTTTGGTTCCTGAAGTGGAAGTGCTTAAATTGAAATAGGAAGATACCGGGGTTTTTATATTCTGAGCTCCGCCGCCGCTATAATTTACAGTATTCCCGGCATAAGAGGCATCCAGAATACCATTGGTGTTCATTACTAAATCTGTGATACTGGCATAGTTCAATACTCCCTGGTTTAACCACTGGGGCCCAGCAATCCCATTACTGTTTAATCCAAGGTTTATAGTTACTTCCGTTTGATTTGTTACGACATAAGAATCATAATTAAATTCGAAATAATCCAGGGTCATTGACCCACTCCCGCTTAACAACATATCTGCAGCCGCCCTTGCCCTTGTCTATTGAAACGTTGTTACTGTTATTTACTATATTTCCATAAAACAGAAGGTGTGCACTCGGGCTGCCATAAGAAGTCCATGTTGCACTATTTGCAACTGTGACAGTCCCATGGAATTCTACAAAACCATCTGGATCCAAATCACTTAGAGTGCTGATGATCGATGTTACCCCATCAACAGCTAAATTATAAGATGATAACTCTAATGTTCCCGAATTAATATAAAGATCCATAAGAGGATTCGCAGGACTGACATCCAAAGTAATATCGTGATTAATATCCACCCTGCCCGGTGTACTATTCTGACCGGGGTAACCTTGCCCACCAGTTGGTTGTAACCATCCCCCCGGGTTGTTCCATCGTTGCCAATTAGCCAGTAATGACCAGTTACCGTTAGCTACGGACCTGTAATCCCCAACGCTTTGTGCTAAGAGTAATTGCCCTACCATCAGCCAACAACAGGCAACCAGAAATAACCTGTATAGCCATTTCCATCCAGGTGGAAACATAAATGGACCTCTGACAGACATTATATGGGCTGAATCAACTCTCAATCTTATACTACAGGTTAAACAAAAACGTTACCGGCCAACTCTAATTTCTTTTTTTTTAAAGCCGGTCAATAATATATCCTTTATTTCGTTCCCGTATTTTCAAATAAAACGGGATCAACATTAACTTATTTCATGACCATCTTTTACAACTGATGGTTGCATAAATATGATCATTAATAATAAATTAAAGATAAAAATAAATTGAAATCAAATAAGGAATTTTTGATTAAGGGTCTAAAATCGTTGACTATCCTTGTTTTTTAATAAAAAACCTGAATCCTGAAGGATAACATTTGGGTTTTGAATTACTCCACACCAGCCTGACCCTCAATAAAGTACGTCTCTGCCCGGGATGGCAGAAAAGAAAGATTTGCATAATTAAACAGGATTCAGTGTGAGAGCCTGTAACAAAACAGTTCATAACAGCAGCTTTATGCCTGTAGCCTGACACCTGTAGCCTGACGCCTTTTTTAAAGAATCAACATTGCATCTCCATAGGTGCCAAACCGGTATTTCTCCTTAACTGCTGTCTTATATGCTTCAAAAAGAAGATCATATCCCGCAAACGCAGAAACCATCATGAGAAGTGTTGAATAGGGAAGATGAAAGTTGCTGATCATCATATCGGGTACATTGAATTCATATGGAGGGAAAATGAACTTGTTTGTCCATCCGTCAAAAGGTTTCAGGTAACCATCCGTAGATACTGAGCTTTCAAGCGTTCTGACCACAGTTGTACCTACAGCACATATTTTGTATTTATTATCTTTAGCATTATTGACTATATTGACTGCATCATCGGTGATGACTATTCTTTCAGAGTCTACCTTATGTTTTGTAAGATCTTCAACATCAACGCTACGGAAGTTCCCAAGGCCCACATGAAGGGTGATCTCTGCAAAATCAACTCCAATGATCTCAAGCTTTTTAAGTAATTCCCTGCTAAAATGTAACCCTGCAGTAGGCGCAGCAACGGCACCCTCATGCTTGGCAAAGATAGTCTGATACCTCTCGTTATCTTCCGGCTCTACTGGTCTGTTTATAAATTTTGGAAGAGGTGTCTCTCCGAGACTGTAAAGAGTTTGTTTGAATTCATCATAAGTTCCATCAAACAAAAACCTGAGAGTCCTTCCCCTGGAAGTTGTATTATCAATCACTTCAGCAACAAGAAGATCATCTTCGCCAAAATAGAGTTTATTACCGATTCTTATCTTTCTTGCCGGATCAACCAGGACATCCCAAAGTCTCTGATCCCGGTTTAGTTCCCTTAACAGAAAGACTTCTATTTCGGCGCCTGTTTTTTCCTTGTTTCCGTATAATCTTGCCGGAAATACTTTAGTATTATTGAATACCAGTACATCATTTTCAGTAAAATATTCTATAATATCTTTAAAAATCTTGTGTTGAACCTCCCCTGTTTTCTTGTTTAAAACTAATAATCTCGATTCGTCCCTGTTTTCCGTTGGATAAAGAGCGATAAGTTCCTGCGGTAGATTGTACCTGAATTGTGATAATTTCATATTAAATGTATATCATGGTAATTTAAAGAGTCCCTTTATACGTATAAATTTACTATTTGTTACAAATTGATAAGTATTTTTTCATTGAGAAAAGCTCTGATGACTTTCCATTTCAGAAAAAATAACCAGATAAATTTCTCTGTCCAATCTTCCTGTTTATTCATGTATCAGCAACATAGGATGATTGTATTTGTTCAACATAATCCTGAAATTTTCCAATTTCAAGTGCAGTATCTATTTTATAATGACCGATTGCAGTTCTTTCCAATGAGGACAGATAAGCCCCACTTCCCAATGCTTCACCCAGGTCGCGGGCAAAGGATCTGATATAGGTTCCTTTGCTACATAATATTCTGACTTTGATCTCAGGTATCCTGTAATCCAGAAGTTCTATCTCCCTGAAATAAACGGTAACGGGTAACATTTCCTTCACAATGCCCTTCCTTGCAAGTTCATAGGCTCTCTTGCCATCAATTTGTTTGGCTGAGTATACAGGAGGCAGCTGTTGCTTTTCCCCAATAAAACTATCGAGAATTTCCCTGACTTGTTTTTCAGTAATATGGCCGGTGGGGTAGCTTTTATCGGTAGCGGTCTCCAGGTCAAAAGAAGGAGTTGTCTCTCCAAGATGAATGGTGGCGATATATTCCTTATCAAGATCACGAAACTCATCTATCTTCTTTGTTGATTTACCTGTACATATTATCATCAGGCCACTGGCCAATGGGTCGAGTGTTCCAGCATGACCAACCTTTAGTTTCTTAATCTTAAAAACACTCCTTATTATGATCCTTACCTTATTGACAAGATCGAATGATGTCCAATAAACAGGTTTGTTAAACAATAAAACCTGGCCAGCTTCAAATATGTTTTCCCTTTTTTCATCCATCCTAACCCAAGGCTATTGATAAAATCCCAATTACTGCGCAATACACTGCGAACCAGATCAGTTTACTTCTTCTAACCAGGCTGATCATCCATTTACATGCGAAATAACCTGAAATAAAAGCTGCCAGAAATCCGATGAACAGTACACCCCATCCTGCTGTGCTACTGCTTGCATCACCCGACATAATCTCAATCAGGTTTGCCCCAATCACCGGACCGAGGACCATAAGGAAAGAAAATCGTGCTATTTCATCTTTACTATTTCCTATTAGTAAACCGGTAGCTATTGTAGAGCCTGAACGTGAGATACCCGGGATAACAGCCATTGCCTGGGCTATCCCTATAATAAATGCATCCTTGTAACCAATCTGTCTTTCTCTTTTTTTCATAAAATGTGCAAAAGCAAGAATAAGGCGGTCAATATTAGCATAGATCCAATGAAAACCATATTCCCATTAAAGAGACTCTCAATCGGATCTTTATATAACAGTCCCACAACCATTACCGGTAACATTGACAAAAGAATCTTGAGAGTATAAATGGTCTCTTCATTCATCCTGAACTTAAGTGAGCCGATGATAAGACTTAGTATATCCTTCCTGAAAACAACAATGGTGCTCAGGACCGTTGCCCCATGGACAACGATTATAAAGAAAAAGCTGCTTTCAGGATCAATTCCGAACAGCGATTTTGCTATTTCAAGATGACCTGAACTGCTGACAGGTAAAAACTCTGTCAGACCCTGAAGGATACCAAGGATAAATGCCTGAAGCCAATCCATATATTATTGATTAAGAAAGTTATAAATCTGATGAAAAAGAAACCAGGAAGTCATCTCTATTTCTCCTCTTCCTTCGGTTTTTTCATAATTGCCCATATCTCAAATATGAATCCTGCAAGCACAACAATCGGGGCAAGAGTAATTCTTCTGAAACTGAATATCGTAGTACTGAATTTATTGGGATCATCCGATTTACCTCCAAGCATGAGAAGGAAGCCAACGACAATAATAGCGAAGCCTATAGCAAGCAGTTTGTAATTTTCTCGGCCAAGAGCAAAATTCAATTTTTCTTTGTTTTCATTTTTTGCACTCATAATATGTCAATAATAAAGTTTGTCTTCGGAAATACTAAGATACTTGTTAACGGAAAAAAATGTTGAAATAATATTAATCAGAACACCGGTAATAATAATGATGATGCCAACAAAATTAAAAGGTTTGTGCTTTCAAAAGTAAACATCAGGAAAAATTCTTTTTCAATCATATAAAGGACTCCTACCATCAGGCTCATTGCAATAAGAGCTGCAAGTAATCCGTGAAACGCACTCTGAACAAGAAAAGGTCGTCTTATAAATGCCCTGGTAGCTCCCACCAGTTGCATTGTGCGGATAAGAAACCGTTTGGAATATATTGACAGTCTTATTGTATTATTGATTATAGTAAGTGCTATCAGGAAAAGAAAGCTGCTGATCACCAGAAGGAAAAGGCTTATCTTACTAACATTTTCATTTATAAGGTAAAGCAATGATTCCTGGTACCAGACTTCTTTGACAAAAGGATATTCCAGCACATATTTTTCAATTTTTGCCACACTATCAGGTTTGGTATATCCTGCATGTAAATAAACATCTATTGAAGATGGCAACGGATTATCACCAAGAAAGCTTATAAAGTCCTCTCCCAGATCTTCTTTCATCTTGGTAGCTGCCTCATCCTTCGATATATACTCCGTTGACTTGACATAAGGTTTTGCATCAAGATCTTTCTGCAACATACGAATATCCGCCTCCTTGGAATCATCGTTAAGCATTATAGTAAAAGTAAGGCTCTCGCGGAAATAGTCGGATAATTCCCTTGCATTAATCAGGACAAGTCCTAAAAACCCCAAAAGAAAAAGAACCAGTGAAACACTTATAACCAGCGTCAGATAAGAACTTTTCAGTCTCGTCTTGGAATATTCTGTTTCCTTTCTTTTCAATCTCCTGACTTTATTATACAAATATACTCTAATCTACCCCTTCCCGATACTATCGGGTCCTCCAGGGAGGGGAACTTAAAAACACTTTAATATTATTTCTTTTAAAAACACCGGAGTTATCCTGTTTATCAGTCTCTCAGTCTCTTAGTCTCTTACTCTCAGTCTCTTAGTCACTCAGTCTCTTAGTCACCCCTTCTCCCCCTCTCCCAGTCTTAATCCAGAACTGTGACCCATCCAAATGTATCCGTTTCATCACCATTCTGGATACCAATAAGTTTATTATAAATTTCATTGTAAGCGTGCCTGGTTCTCCTTCCTTACAATATTCATAGATCTTATTATTCTCAGGGTCAAATATTTTTGCAATAGGGCTTATTACAGCAGCAGTTCCGCATGCTCCTGTTTCACTGAAAGAGGAAAGCTCCTCAACAGGAATCTTTCTTCTTTCGGCTTTCATTCCCATGCTCTCAGCAATTTCCAACAGGCTCATATTGGTTATCGATTTCAATATTGATTCCGATTTAGGAGTTACGTACGTATTATCCTTAATACCAAAGAAGTTAGCCGGACCACATTCATCAATATATTTTTTCTCCAGGGCATCAAGGAACAAGGTACTTGAATAGCCTTCATTCTTTGCATTCATAATAGCCCTCATGCTGGCAGCATAGTTTCCCCCAACTTTAAAGGTTCCTGTGCCAAGAGGCGCCGCCCTATCCACATCCCTGCAAATAAGCATGTTAACTGGCTTAACACCCCCCTTGAAATAAGGACCAACAGGACTTACAAATATTATAAATGTATATTCTGAAGATGGTTTTACACCCACCTCAGCTCCGCTCCCATATAGTAACGGTCTTATATAGAGGGTTGCTCCTGACCCGTAAGGAGGAATAAATTTCCTGTTCAGATCGATAACTTTAAACAAAGCTTCCTTAAAAAGGCCAAAAGGAACAGGAGCCATCTTAATTCCATCAGCAGATGCTATAAAACGTTTAGCATTTTCCTCCCACCTGAACAGTCTGATCTTTCCATCCTTACCCATATAGGCTTTCAGCCCTTCGAAAGCTTCCTGTCCATAGTGTAATCCTGTGGCAGCAATATGTATATCTATGTATTCCGATGAAGAAACTTCGAGATCACCCCATTTTCCGTCCTTATAGTAACACCTTACGTTGTAATCTGTTTTAATATATCCAAAAGGCAGGTTCTTCCAATCAAACATTTCCATAATTGTGACTCTTAAAATAATCGGTAAAAGTACATTTTTAAAACCTATTTTTAAATACTTTATCTGAGTATATGTTCCAATTTTATGAGTTCAATGAAATGTGCATCCTCTTCTTCAGGTCCAATTTCACTCTCCGTCCCTCATATCTCCTTTATGTAAGTTCTTAGTTCCCCTATTCCCCTGTCTTAAGAAGTGCCTTTATCTGCGCATCTGCTGTAACGTTCCGCAAAAGCCGACCTGTCCCGGTCAGAAATTCGTGGTCAGATAACAATTGTACCTGGGCTTCAATCCACGTCTTTTTATCCGATTGTTTCCCGTATTCAGTCCTCTCCCTCATTAATTTCTCAGAGAGTTTTAAATAATCAACACGTCCGAGGTAATCATACTTTGCATCATGCAAAATATTGTCCGACAGTGAGTCATAACAGTCATTATAAGAATTTGTAATGATCTTCTTAGTCCTGTTAAGGTTCTCCTGGTTAAATCCATATTCGGGTAAGATCTCGTCAACAAGCCTTAATGATGCCTCCAGAGGCTTTTCATAATCTGTAATATAACCTGTTAGCAGAAAGACCGAAGCGAGTTTAAGGTTTATATAATCCTCATCCGGTAGTTTTTCTGCTGTTGACAATAACTCCACGTGATTTGTGATATTCTTTAATAGCTGTGAATTATGAAAATACAGATTGGGCGGAGCTTCATCGTCAAACATCTTTGATACCCTGTCCTCAATATCTTCAAGCTTTATCATTTGTAATTTAATAATAAATTTTCTTGTTGGTTCACCATTTTCATCCCTGAGCTCAGGAACTATACCTTTTACAAAATACATTTCCAGCTCTCCTTTATACTTAACCGGCATCTTACCCCGATACTCACATTCGAAAAATTCTCTTACAAACTCGAATGTTGTACCTGAGATATTTATTTTTCCTGCTTCTCCCGATGACTCCATCCTGCTTGCAGTATTTACTGTGTCACCCCATATATCGTATGAAAGTTTTTTATGGCCGACAACACCGGCAATCACAGTTCCTGTATGAATTCCTATCCTGATATCCCAGTATTTCAATCCGGCAACATCCGTTGATCCCTTCAGTCTCTTCATATAACTCTGCATCTCAAGTGCTGCCAGGATAACTTCAACAGGATTTGTCCTGTTCTTTTCCGGGATGCCCCCGGCACACATATAGGCATCACCAATGGTTTTAATCTTTTCTATACCGTATTTTTCAACCACAGAATCAAAGTGAAAGAAGAATTTGTCCAGCTCATCAATCAGTATCTCCGGGTTCATCTCCTCAGCTATCTGAGTAAAACCCTGAATATCTGAAAAAAGGACTGTGACAAAGTTATATTTGATCTTAGTTGCCTTCCCTTTCGTCATTATTTCGCTGGCAGTGTTTTTTGGCAAAACATTTGCCAGCAGAGTTTCTGTTTTCTCTTTTTCAATGATCAGATCCTCAGTTCTTTTTGTTATTATCTGTTCAAGCAGGTGCTGAGTCCTGGCGAATCTCAACCTGAGCTGAATATATAATGCCCTAATTAGCAATAAGAAAATTACAAAATATATTATGAGCGCAAGCCTGGATAAATACCATAAAGGGAGTACTCTGATCTTAAATGCATTAAGATTAGCTATATGACCATCAGCTCCTATAATCCTTGTCCGGAAAATATAGTCACCAGCCGGGACATTAGTATATTCTTTATATGACGTCAGGTTCCATCTTGTCCATTGTCTGTCAAATCCTTCAAGGTAATATTGCATTTTGAATTCTGCTGTATCAGAAAACTTAAAGACAATACTATTGTCCCTGTGACTAAGTATCAGCGCATGTGAAAAAAAAGCATCACGCTCTATAATATCAGTGGGGAGATGAAGCACTGAGTCTCCATTTATTATGACAGCTTTAAGTGAGGGAAGATCAATAGCCGGTTTAGTCATCTGTGAAAAAGAAGCTTGATGGATAAGCGCAAAGAATAACATCCACAGAACATACTTTACCCTGACATAATAAGTCATAGACAATTATCTTGCTTTTTAATTATTCCAAATGTAGCACTTAAAAGAATCAGGACAAAAGGAAAGCTCAATTTTGACTACTTTTGCATCCTTATAAAGACTTGCATTATGAAACTTATTTTTGCCTCAAATAATCAGCATAAAGTCAAAGAAATAAACAGTTTACTTGGCACAAGTTTTAGCCTGCTGAGCTTAAATGATATGAACATAACAGAAGATATCCCCGAGGAAGAGCCGGATCTGGAAGGGAATGCATTGGCTAAGGCCAGATATGTTTTTAATCTGACAGGTATGAATGTATTCGCCGATGATACCGGACTGGAGATTGATTCCCTGGATGGGCTTCCGGGTGTTCATTCAGCCAGGTTCGCAGGAGAAAAAAAAGACTCATCAGCCAACATTACAAAAGTACTTGATCTGCTTAAGGACAAAAAGGATAGCAAGGCCCGATTCAGGACCGTAATCGCTCTTATTTTAGACAAACAAGAGTATGTCTTTGAAGGTGTTGTTAATGGAAATATAATTAGAGAGAAGAGAGGAGAAAAGGGATTCGGATATGATCCAATTTTTATCCCGGATGGAAAAACAAAGACATTTGCTGAGATGGGGCTCAGTGAAAAGAATAGGGTATCGCACAGAGCAAGAGCTTTTGAAAAACTAAAGGAATTTTTAAATCAATACACTGATTCAGACAATATTGTAGTGCATTAATTGTTTATTATCTGATGAGAAGACTGTACGCTATAGTAATGGTTTCTTTGATAGTCGCCAGCCTGGTCGGACAAACGCCCTTAGGCACCTGGTCCGATCATTTAACATATAATACTGCAAGCTGTGTTGCTGCCGGATCAGATGAGATATACGCATCAACAGGTTCTTCATTGATTATATATAACAAATCCTTTGATGAACTCCGGAAAATGTCCAGGATCACAGGTCTTACAGAGACAGGGATAGGAACCATAGGCTGGTCAGAAGAGTACAAAACACTCATAGTAGGCTATACAAGTACAAATATTGATCTGTTAAAAAATAGCTCAATATATAACATACCTGATATCAAGAACAAATACATACCCGGACTTAAAGTGATTAACAGGATAAGAACTTATGACAAATATGCTTTTCTTGCATGCAGTTTCGGTATCGTTGTGTTAGACCTTTCCAGAAATGAGATCTATGACACTTGGAAACCCGGTAGCGGTTCTGATAACAATGAGGTTTTTGACATTGCTTTAGGAAATGGCAATATTTATGCTGCCACTGCTAATGGCGTATATTATGCCGGGCTATCAACACAGGGATTATCATACTTTGGAAACTGGATCCGCATTGATGGTCTGCCTCAACCTGAAGGGAAATATACAGCTGTCGTCTTTTCGGGTGGCATTCTTTACGTGAATCTTTCAGAATCTCTGTCATACGGAGACAGAGTGTATTCCTTCAGTGGAAGTGCATCTGTTTTTTCATATACAAACGGCACCTATAACCTGTCTTTTGATGCATCCCCCGAAGGATTCACCATCTCATCAGAACGATACGTAAACTACTACAATATTGATGGTACTCTTATAAAGACTATCTCATCCTACGGATGGGGAACACCGAAGATTGCACAGTCAATTGTCGCTGATGGAGATATCTGGATAGCGGACACAAATGCAGGACTCATAAGGGGTGAGAACTTAAGCACTTTTAAGGCACTTACAATGCCCGGACCCGCCACTAACAATGCATATAATATAACCTCGGTAAATGGGAAGACAGTAGTTTGCGGAGGCGGAACCACAGCATCATGGAACAGCCTGGCATTGCCCCTGAGAGTCTCTGTTTTTATAGATAACAGCTGGAGTCCACTTACTAATGTATCAATCAAAGATCCGCTTAGATCATTAATCGATCCCGATGATAATAATCACATGTTTATCTCTACATGGGGATACGGACTTCTTGAATATGCAAATAACAACCTGATAAATCAGTATACAGAGGTTAACTCTCCATTGGAAACTATAATACCAGGTCAACATTATGTTAGAATCTGTGGAATGGCAATGGATAAGGAGAAAAACCTGTGGATTACACAAACCGGGGTACCTGGAAGCATAAAGATACTAAAGCCTGATGGAACCTGGATTGACAATCCGGTCACTATAGATGCTCCCACAATAGGCGATATAATAATTACGAAAAATGGTTTTAAGTGGATTGTACTGCCAAGGGGTTATGGTCTTTTTGTGCTTGATGATAATAATACTCCCGAAAACTTTACCGATGACAGATCTAAAAAGATGCTTGTGGAGGACGGTGAGGGAAATACAATCTCCTTCGTGTACTCAATCTCAGAAGATCTTGACGGTAATCTGTGGATTGGAACTGATCAGGGTCCCCTTGTCTATTATGGTCAGGATAATATTTTTGATGGAAACCTGAAGGCATCCCGGATTAAGATACCCAGGAATGACGGAACCGGACTGGCTGATTATCTCCTGCGTACAGAAGCCATAACATCCATTGCAGTCGACGGAGCCAACAGGAAATGGCTGGGGACATCAGCTTCAGGAGCTTACCTGGTCTCTCCCGACGGATTAAAAACAATAAAAAACTATAATGAACAGAACAGTCCCATCCTTTCAAATTCAATTGTCAGCCTTGCTGTTGATAATCAGACAGGAGATGTATGGCTGGGGACCTCAAAAGGAATACAGTCTGTCAGAGGTGATGCTACTTCCGGATTAGAGACATTTACAAGGGTTTATTCTTTCCCAAATCCCGTAAGAGAGGATTACAGCGGAAATGTTACGATAACCGGACTTGTTCGTGATACACAAATCAGGATAACTGATATAAGCGGCAACCTGGTCTATAAAACTGTATCAAATGGAGGTGAGGCAACATGGGATCTGAAAACATATAACGGTCGCAGGGTTACCACAGGAGTTTATCTTGTCTTTTGTGCAAGTAGCGACGGATCACAGTCGTGTGTAACTAAAATGCTTGTAATCAGGTGATCATTCAGTGATAAGGCTCTGTATCCGCTCAATCTGAAGTTGTTTATTAACCTCACGAAGGCTTCTTGCAGTTCTTGTGAAATATTGATGCCCGGAAATGAACTTTACCTGCATCTTGTTCCAGTCATTAAGCGAACCCATTTTATTCTGTGCCTTGAGTTCCTCGTAAAGAGTATTTGATACCGGAATAAAATCGCTCCTCCCAAGGTAGTCAAGATCAGAATCACAGATAATATTCTCAAGCAGGTTCTTTGGTTTTGGAGGCAGTTTGGTCGCCATTATTATCGAACATATTCTGTCGATCTGTTCCTTGGTATAATTATATAGAGGGAGCATCTCCCTGGCGAGTTCTGTGCCAAAATATTCATGATTATCATAAGCCACGATATGACCGGCATCGTGAAACAGTCCTGCGGTCTTTAATAATAAAATCTCTTCATCCGTACAACCCTCAGCCCATCCAATAAGCTCTACCTCGGTAACAACATCAACCGTATGCTTCACATTATGATAGTACAGATATCCCGGCAGTTCTTTCTCCAGCTTGTCAAGAATAATCTCCTGAATATCTGTGAATTGTATCAGTCCGAACTTGATCCTGAATGCATGATCAGGAATCACTCCTTCACCTCCTGCTGACAATTCCGGCTTCAGTCCTTTTACCTTATATATTTGCAGATCATTTTTATATTTCACAGGCAGCTTGCCTGAATACTCACAGTCAAAAAATTCCTTAACCAGTTCATATGTCATGACAGAAATAAGGATTGAACCCTTCTCTGACAATGACTTCACCCTGCTGGCTGTATTGACAGTGTCGCCTTTTATATCATAACTGATCTTCTTCTTCCCTGAGACAGAAGCTGTCACAGGACCCGTATGTATCCCAATGCTGAGATCCCATATACGTTTCCCGGAACCACGCTTTTCTGTTTCAAACTTTTCAAGGAAGTAACGCATCTCTATTGCAGCCATAACCACATCGATAGGATTGGTAATATTCTTTACCGGTATACCGCCGGCACACATGAAAGTGTCGCCAATAGTCTTGATTTTTTCGATTTTATATCTGGTAACAATTGAGTCAAATTCAAACATGATCTCATCCAGCTCATCCATCATAGCTGAGGAATTCATGCCTTCAGTAAGTCTTGAAAATCCATGAATATCAGCAAAAAGTACTGTTGCCATGTCAAATTTAAGAGACCTGTCCTTCTGTCTGGTGTTGCACTTCCCTTTTGACCGCTGCCGGATATTTTGGCAGACTGGTCTTTCAATAGTTCATTATCAGTGTTCAGCTTCTCATTCAGCTTGGTAGCTTTTTAAGTTGTTCCTCAAGCTCCTGGTTTTGCTTGGCAAGACGAGCTATTCTTTTTACCAGTTCATCATTACTTGTAAATGTCATGATAAAGATGATTGACCAGTAAATATAATAATTTTATATTTGTTTAAATCATGACCTGACATGCTTGATAAAACCAGAGGCATCATACTTCATAAGATTAAATATACTGACTCAGGTATAGTGGCACAGCTTTATACAAGGAAATTCGGAAGGCTGTCTTTCCTGGTCAGTGGAATGCACAACAAAAAAGCAGGAAGACATAATATCCTTTTTCAACCTTATTTATACTGACCTCGAAATGTACTACAAAGAAACACGGGAAGTGCAATCATGTAAAGGAATTTTCGGCGTCATATACTCCATATAGGATATTATTCGGATATCAGGAAAAACAGCAGTTGCGATATTTCTTGGTGAGGTGCTGACATCCGTTCTCAGGGAAGAGAGTCCTCATGATGAATGTTCGAATATATAGAAGAATGCAATTAATGTACTTTGACAGATCCGAAACGGAATTTGCAAATTTTCATATTGCTTTTCTTGCGGGACTGAGTAGTTATCTTGGATTTGAACCCACTCCTGTCTCTTCATCAGAACCTGTTTTTTTTGATATCAGAAATGGTTCATTTACCGCAATGCCACCCGTTCATGGCAGTTATGCAAAACCGGAAATATCATCCATCCTGGCTAATTTCTTTATATCGTCATATGATAGCGCCGGGAAAATAGCTCTTAACGGGGTGCAAAGAAATGAAGTGCTGGAGACGATCCTAAAGTATTATTCATTCCATTTGCCCGGACTAAAAAAGATCAATTCGCTGGAAGTGCTTAAACAAGTCTTCCTTTGAATATTTCCCTAATCCTCCAAAAGATTTTTAATTATCTTTAGAATCCAAATCAAACTACCCATGCCGATCATCCCCTCTATTGTAAACTGGCTGAATACAAAGCGATTAAGCAATATTGAGCTTTTTAAGAAATATCCTGTTGAGACACAACAGGAGACATTGTACAGGCTTCTTGCAAAATCCGCTAACACAGAATGGGGAAAGAGATATGGATATTCCTCAATAAAAACAATATCTGAATATCAGTCAAGGTTTCCTGTTCAGACATACGAAGACATCATTCAATATGTAGAGAGGCTGCGCAAGGGAGAAACAAACCTGCTATGGCCCGGAGAGATCAGGTGGTTTGCAAAATCATCAGGTACCACAGCTTCAAAAAGTAAGTTCATACCCATGAGTCGTGAAGCACTGGAGGAGTGCCATTACAGAGCTGCTAAAGATATCCTTGCCATATATTCAATGCTGAATCCCGAAACAAAGATCTTCTCAGGCAAATCATTGACGCTCGGGGGAAGTCACAGGATGAACCAGTTCAACAGTGATTCATTGTACGGTGACCTGTCTGCAATTCTAATAGAGAATGCCCCTTTCTGGGTTGAGATCATCAGAACCCCAAAACAAAAAATCGCATTACTGGAAGATTTTGAAGAAAAGCTGGATCTTATCACAAAATCGTGTGTCAACGAGAATGTAACTAATATTTCCGGGGTACCTTCATGGTATCTTGTTCTTATCAAGCAGATACTCACCTATACCGGAAAATCAAATCTCCTTGAGGTTTGGCCTAACCTGGAAGTTTTTTTTCACGGTGGAATCAGTTTCACTCCTTATCGGGAACAGTACAGGAAGCTGATACCTGGTGGACAGATGAAATATATGGAGACCTATAATGCTTCCGAGGGATTTTTTGGTATTCAGGATGACCTGTCTAAAAATGATATGTTGCTGATGCTCAATTATGGTATTTTCTTCGAGTTCATTCCGGCGGACCAGGTAAATACCCCATCACCACCGGTATACACAATCGGGGAGGTGGAAAAAGACATCAACTATGCAATCATCATCTCAACAAATGGCGGCCTCTGGAGATATATGATGGGTGATACAATCATTTTTACATCCCTGGATCCTTTCAGGATAAGAATAACCGGAAGAACAAAACATTTCATAAATGTGTTCGGTGAAGAGGTTATAGTGGAAAATGCCGATAAGGCCCTGGAAATTGCTTGCAAGGAGACAGGAGCTTTAATAGCCGAATATACTGCTGGACCTGTGTTCATGAACACTAAATCCAAAGGGTCACATGAATGGATCATTGAATTTGAAAAAGAACCCGGAGATATGAAGCTTTTCACCGAGGTACTTGATAATACACTTAAATCCGTTAACTCTGATTATGAAGCCAAACGACACAAGGATCTTAATCTTGTAATTCCGATTGTAAGGTCTGTTCCACCAGGAACGTTCAATAAGTGGATGAAAGCAAAGGAAAAACTGGGAGGACAGAATAAAGTTCCTCGTCTTTCCAATTCACGAGAGTATGTCGAGGATATTTATGAGATTGCCGGCATTAAAAGCCGGAAGAATGTGACATAATACGGAGTTTGTATTACAAGGTTCAGTTTAGATGTTATTTCTTACAAACCTGAAACAATTTTTACTAAATTTATCAACAGAAAAATTAAACATTTTAGTATGCATATAGCTATTGCCGGCAACATCGGATCAGGCAAAACCACACTGGCAGGACTTTTGGCAAAACAATTCGGATGGACACCTCATTATGAGGATGTTGATGATAATCCTTACCTGAACGATTTTTACGAAGATATGCAGAGATGGTCTTTTAACCTGCAGATATATTTTCTTAATTCCCGTTTCAGCCAAATACTGGAAATACGAAAATCTGATAAAACTATTATACAGGACAGAACCATATACGAGGATGCATATATCTTCGCACCCAACCTGCACTCCATGGGACTCATGTCGACACGTGACTTTGATAACTACTCGACGCTGTTCAAAATGATGAGTTCACTCGTGCAGCCTCCTGACCTGTTATTATACCTGAGAGCTTCCGTACCGACTCTGGTTAATCAGATCCAGACAAGAGGTCGTGAGTATGAAAGTTCCATACGTATTGATTACCTTAAAAGACTGAATGAGAGGTATGAAGCATGGATGGAGACCTATGATCTGGGGAAAGTGCTTATAATAGAAGCTGACCACTATAACTTCCCTAACAATAAAGATCATCTGAGCGAAGTAATTGACAAGATCAATGCTGAGCTTCATGGTCTTTTTTGATATAAATCTTGAATTTATTTTCAGGTTTTCATAATTTTGTACCTCATCTTTCTGCAATTCCGGTGTTTGGATTGTTATATCCTAATTAATCAACATATTTCTTTGTTATGAAAACGTTCAAATCATTTTTTACACTTATTACTGCATTATTTCTCATATCGTCTGCTAATGCACAGACAGATCTTTCAGGATTTGCACCCGTCGATCCTGCCATCCGAATAGGAAAACTGGATAACGGATTTACATATTTTATCCGTAAGAACAATGAACCTGAAAAGAGAGCAAGTTTTTACATAATCCAGAATGTAGGAGCCATCCTTGAAAATGATAACCAGAACGGCCTTGCCCATTTTCTGGAGCACATGGCTTTCAACGGAACCAAGCACTTCCCTGATAAAGCCATAATAAGCAGCCTCGAGAAACATGGAGTTGCGTTCGGAACTAATATCAATGCCTACACTGGGTTTGATGAAACTATTTATAATCTCTCTGATGTACCTGTTGATGCTCCCGGACTGGTCGACTCATGTTTGTTAATACTCAATGACTGGTCACATTATATAACACTTTCCGATAAAGAAATAAACCTTGAAAGAGGAGTCATCGCCGAAGAATGGCGTACAAGTAAAAACGCAAGCAGGAGAATGATATTTAAAGTTATTCCTGTTGTACTGAAGGGGTCACAATATGCGAAAAGAGATATTATTGGCGATATTAATGTCATTAAAACTTTTGCCCCTGATACGCTTCGTAATTACTATCACAAATGGTACCGTCCCGACCTTCAGGCTATTGCGATTGTGGGTGATATAGATGTTGATAAGGTAGAGGCCAGAATAAAAGAGCTCTTCTCTCAAATACCTCCGGCAGTTGACCCGGCGAAGAGAAATATGGTTGTGGTCCCTGATCATAAAGAGACTTATTATGTCCTTGCACAGGATAAGGAGGCACCACAGACATCTGTGTCCGTTATATCACTCAGAAAAGCAGTACCCGCTAAAGACAAAAATCTGAATTATATCCGTGAAGATCATATCATTTCACTCATGAATTCGATGATCAATACAAGGATTAGCGAGTTACTTCAGAAAGAAAATCCGCCATTTATAGCAGGATCAATATCATATGGCGGATATTATGCCGAGGATATGATGCATTTACTATAAATGCAATTGCCAGAAAAAATGAGGAAGCAAAAGCACTGGAAGCAATATATACGGAAGCTGAAAGGGCCCGCAGGTTCGGATTCACTGAAGGTGAGCTCAAGAGGGCAAAGGCAAGCATGCTTTCAACTTATGAGAATAACTATAAACAGAAAGGATAAGATAGACAACGACACATATGTCTCTGGGATAGAAGTTATTTCCTTACAGGAGAACCTCTTACATCAATGGATTTCGATTATGAATTCCTCAAAAAGGTAATTGACGGATAATTCCGCAAAGGAGGTATCGGATAAATATAAAGAACTGATGACTGATGAAAACCGGACCATAGTAGTCCAGGGACTGGAAGGCAATGACATAACACATATTACTAAAGAGGAGGCACTTGACATAATAAAAAAGGTAAAAGACTCATCACTGACTCCTTATGCTGATAACTCACTGGCAGAATCACTTATAACCAGTACACTCAAGGGTTCCCCGGTTATAAAAACAGTGCCTTTGCCACAGTTTGATGCTGTTGAATGGACATTGGGTAACAATGCAAGAGTGATTTATAAAAGAACGGCATATGAGAAAGATAATGTCCTTCTTTCAGCATTCAGTTTCGGCGGCATTTCAAAGCTCGATAACGACCTTGTATTACCGGCCTATCTGTTGCCCGCAATCGTTCCAATGTATGGAACTGGCGATTTCGACAACGTTACACTCCAAAAAATGCTTGCAGGGAAAAAAGCAAATGTCTCCATGGGGCTGAGCGAGACCACCGAATCAGTGTCAGGTTCATCAACGCCAAAGGATTTCGAAACTATGATGCAGCTACTCTATCTGCGATTTGCTCATCCCCGCTTCGACCAGACTGCCCATGATGCTATAATTGGCAGATATACAGCTTATATTGGCAATATGGAGAAGGATCCTAATAAAATAAAAAGCGACAGCATTTCTTTGATAACAACAGGATATAACCCGAGAACTCCTATCCTGAACAAAGAATCAGTAGGTAAGATAACACTTGAGGAAATTAAGAAGATCTACACGGACCGTTTTGATGCAGCTGACGAATTTACTTTTTTTATTGTTGGTAACATTGGGATCGATACTGCCAGACAGATGGCAGAGAAGTATATTGGATCAATTCCCGAAAAAGACAGAAAAGAGACCTGGGTAGACAGGAAAATAGAACAACCGAAAGGGAAAATAATCAAGCAGATCAGCCTGCCACTTACAATCCCCAAGGCTACTGTCTTTTTGTCCTTTTCCGAAGGGATGAAGTATACCCCGCATAACTATCTGGGACTTGAAGTATTGAAAGGGATTCTCGATCTTGTCTATACCGATAAGGTCAGAGAGGAAGAAGGCGGAACTTATGGTGTTTCCGTATCGCTTGACGAACAGAAGCGACCTGAAGAACTGGGAGAAGGAATGATTACCTTCGATTGTGATCCTGCAAGGGCCGAAGAGCTCAAAGCAATAATATACCGTGAACTTAATAATATAATGAAAAACGGGCCATCGCAGGAAAATCTTGACAAATCAGTGAATAACCTTCTTAAAACCAGGGAAGAGGCGAAAATGCATAACGCCTACTGGCTGCGTACCCTTTCCAGGTACTACAGCTATGGGATCAACTCAAACGATCCGGCCAATTACGAAGATATTCTGAAAGCATACACCGTAAAGGATATTAAGAAGATTGCAAATATGATGTTCAAGAAAGCGGATGTGGTTGACCTGATCTTCAAACCCACAGAATGATCTTGATATGAAGTAATAGTAGAAATTGTTTCGGGTATTTTAATGATTTTTAATATTGCAGGGTTGATCTTACTTACTATATATAGTACCTTGCATAAATAATCTTTCAAATTATAAAATCTTATGAGTTCCACAAGAAGAGATTTCATAAAGACCGCGTCTGTGCTGGCTGCAGGGAGTGTCCTTCCGCTTGAGTCGTTTTCGGAGTGCCAGAAGAATTGTTTCTCCAAATGACAAGATAAGAGTTGGTCTTATCGGGGGTCATAGCCAGGGCTTCGCTGACCTTACTTCATTTCTTAAATATCCCGAAGTTGAATGCATTGCATTGTGCGATGTTGACCGGAATGTTCTGAACTGGCCGTACAGATGACCTGGTGAAGATGGGTTTCCCAAGGCCAAAGTTATATCTCGATTACCGTCATATGCTTGATAACAAAGATATTGATGCAGTTATCATTGGAACACCAGACCACTGGCATTGCCTCATCATGGTTGATGCCCTGGAAGCCGGGAAGCATGCCTATGTGGAAAAACCTATTGGCAACTCCATTGCAGAAATCAATATAATGCAAAAAGCTGTCAAAAAACACAAAAAGATCGTTCAGGTAGGTCAGTGGCAGAGAAGCCAGCCTCATTTTGTGGATGCAATCAATTACCTTAGATCAGGGAAACTTGGTCGTATTCGAACCTGCAAGGCATGGTCATATGTTGACTGGAAAGGGGCCGTACCAAAGGTACCGGATTCACCAGCTCCTGAAGGAGTTGACTATGACATGTGGCTTGGTCCCGCTCCCAAAAGACCTTTCAATAAGAACCGATTCCACCTGACCTTCCGCTGGTACTGGGATTACGCGGGAGGAGTGATGACAGACTGGGGAGTCCACCTGATTGATTACATACTATACGGTATGAACCGGTCTGTACCTGAATCAGTAATGGCTACCGGTGGGAAATATGCATTCCCTGACGACGCCATGGAAACACCCGATACCATGACAGCTGTTTACGACTTCGGGGATTTTTCAATGATATGGGAACATACGATCGGCATTGGATTGGGAAACTGGAGAAGACCTCACGGGATGTCCTATATAGGGGAGAACGGAACACTGGTTCTCGATAGGAACGGATGGGAAGTAATACCAGAAAAAAAGAGGATCGAAGGAATGCCTGTCCAGAAAAATGTGGGTAACGGTCTTGATTTACATGTTAAGAACTTCCTCTCCTGTATCAAAGATAACACTCCACAGAAACTGAGAGCAGGTATTGATATAGGAAGAAATGTGGCACTTGTTGCACAAATGGGCAATATTGCCTTTCGTTCAGGTGAGAAAATTAAATGGGATGATACGAAACAACAGTTCCTCTCATCTACTGCAAATAATTATATTACTCCTGAATACCATAATGGGTGGAAACTACCAGGGTATTGAACGGCGCAAAGGCACAACGGCGCAGGAGCATAACGACATAACAACATAACGCCATAACATCATAACAACATAACGACATAACGCCATAACGACACAACTTCACAACAGCAGATGGTTATGGACAATTGATTGTAAGCACTCTGCTTACTATTTTAGGATTGCCTCTATCTTTTTTAGCTCTTCTTCGCTGAATTTCAGATTCTTAAGAGCCAGGAGATTATCATCAAGCTGTTCAACACTACTTACACCGACCAGGACGGAAGTAACACGGGGATCTTTTAAAAGCCATGCAACAGCCATCTGAGCCAGAGATTGATTTCGGACTTTGGCAACCTCATTGAGTTTTATGGCTTTTGCTATCTTTTCTTCCGTGACATCTTCAACCCGTAGAAACCCATTTGGATTAGCCGCTCTTGAGCCGGCAGGGATCCCCTTTAAATATTTGTTCGTGAGGAGCCCCTGTGCGAGAGGTGAAAACGGTATACACCCCATTCCGGTTTCTTCGAGAACATCGAGAAGTCCATTCTCAACCCACCTGTTGAACATTGAATAACTCGGCTGATGAATAAGACACTTTACTCCCATTTCCTTAAGAATGGAAGCAGCTTTCCTTGTAAGTTCAGCAGGGTAACTGGATATACCTACATACAGGGCTTTACCCAGACGGACTGCCTGCGCCAACGCTCCCATAGTCTCCTCAAGAGGGGTAATCGGATCGGGACGATGAGAATAGAAGATATCTACATAATCGAGCCCCATCCTCTTCAGGCTCTGGTCGAGACTTGCCAACAGGTACTTCCGTGATCCAAAATCACCATATGGGCCAGGCCACATTTCCCAGCCTGCCTTGGTTGATATTATCATCTCATCACGAAAGCCACGAAAATCCTTATTAAGTATCATACCGAAATTTTCCTCAGCCGATCCTGGAAGCGGACCATAATTATTGGCGAGATCAAAGTGTGTAATTCCTGCATCAAATGCCTTCCACAAAATTTTCCTGAAATTTTCAAAGATGTCTACCGATCCAAAATTATGCCAGAGGCCCAACGATATTTCAGGCAATTTGATGCCACTTTTACCGCATCTTCGATAGATCATGTTATCGTACCGGCTTTCTGAAGGAGAATAATTCATGATTTTTAGTTTTTTAACAGTTCGTCTTAAATATAACTAACAAAAATATATCATTTTTTCAATACAAACCTCTATCTTATTGCCTCTAAATAGATATTACCTATTATAAATTACAAACACCCGCATAATTTTTATGTTCAACTATGCGGTATTACATTAGGCATACTTAATTGAAACCATACATTACAACAACTAACTGATTTTATCATGAAAGCATTATTAACACTTTTTGTCAGCCTGCTTCTTTTTGGTCAGGTTAAAGCACAAAACGACTGGGAAAACGAACAGGTCATTGGCATTAACAAGGAGGACCCT
Source organism: uncultured Bacteroidales bacterium (assembly GCA_963843635.1). GTDB lineage: Bacteria > Bacteroidota > Bacteroidia > Bacteroidales > VadinHA17 > LD21. Next base: position 94,216 of record CAWJLF010000008.1, read on the forward strand.
CATAGCCAGTATGTCCCGTACCAGCGAATAAGTGAGGCAGTTGCTGATGTGCCTCTAAACTCGGCGTTATACCTTACTCTCAATGGCACCTGGAAATTTAACTGGGTAAGACACCCGAATCTCAGACCTGTTAATTTCTATAAAAATGACTTTGACGTACACTCATGGGACGATATTGAAGTCCCTTCATGCTGGGAACTTAAAGGATATGGTACCCCCATTTATACAAATGTGACATATCCTTTTGAAAAAAATCCACCGAAAATACTCGGGAATCCCCCAGAATACTATACTCAGACTAAAGAACCGGATCCTGTTGGTTCATACCGGCGTGATTTTATACTTCCGTCCGGATGGAATAATGACGAGGTATTAATTCATTTTGATGGGGTAAAAAGTGCTTTCTATATATGGGTAAACGGACAAAAAGTCGGATACAGCCAGGGCAGTATGACTCCTGCAGAGTTTAATATCTCTAAATATGTTAAGGACGGTGTCAATAACCTGTCTGTAGAAGTCTACAGGTGGTCTGATGGCAGTTATCTCGAAGACCAGGATAAATGGAGACTGAGTGGCATCTACCGTGATGTCTATTTGTATGCCGTACCCAAAATACACCTGTGGGATTTCAGTTTGAAAACAACATTCAATGAGGATCTTAGTGAGGCAAAACTGAATATAGATCTTAAATTCCATAACGACGGAGGAAAGGGACACGGATCATGTGATATATTCCTTTCAAAATATGGTCAGATGCCGGATATGAAAAACCCGATTGCTGAAATCCCGGTGAAACAGGTCTCTGCAAAAAACGGATTAACCGTTTCAAAATCGGTTGATGTTCATGACCCGCTATTGTGGTCAGCAGAGATCCCAAATCTATACCAGGTCGTATTCGTTATGAAAGATGATGCAGGGAATATTTCAGAAGTTCTTTCCACCCCTTTTGGCTTCAGGAAAATTGAGATAAAAGATCAACAGCTGTGGGTAAATAACAAAAGTGTTAAGATAAAAGGAGTAAACCGTCATGAGCATGATCCGTTAACAGGAAGAACAGTTAGTTATGAAGTGATGAAACGTGATGTTGAACTCTTTAAACAATTCAATATTAACACAGTACGTACATGTCACTATCCAGATCATCCCGATTTTTATAAACTTTGTGATATATATGGTATATATATGATCGATGAAGCTAATATTGAATCACATGGTATGGGGTATGGAAAAGAATCACTTGGACATGCATTGAGCTGGCAGAAAGCTCATGTGGACAGGGTTGTAAGGATGGTTGAAAGAGATAAAAATCATCCGGCAGTTATCATTTGGTCGCTGGGGAATGAAGCAGGTCCTGGAGAGAATTTTGTAGCCTGCCGCAATGCCATCAAGGAACGTGATACTGAACGACCTGTTCATTATTCAATATATAATGAGATTGCTGATATTGAATCAACGATGTACCCGGCCGTTGGCTGGCTGGAACAGACAGGGAAGAAGGATAATCCAAAACCCTTTATCATGTGCGAATACGCACATGCTATGGGTAATGCCGTGGGTAATCTTCAGGAATACTGGGATGTCATATACAAATATAAAAGACTCATAGGGGGATGTATATGGGACTGGGTTGACCAGGGACTCTCAAAGCCTGTCCCGGGAAAACCCGGTGAGTCATTCTTTGCGTATGGCGGGGACTATGGTGATGAACCTAATGACGGCAATTTCTGTATTAACGGACTTACTACACCTGACAGGTCGATAACACCTAAGATGGAAGAAGTAAAAAAGGTATATCAGAATGTATGGATAACACCTGTAGATCTTCTAAACGGGAAGATCAACATTGAAAATAAGAACCTTTTCATCAATCTAAAGCAATACGATCCTTCATGGGAACTTCAATGCGATGGGAAGACAATACAATCAGGCATGCTTGCACAACTCGACATTGCTCCGGGTGCTTCACAGGAAGTTAAGATACCTTTTGATAAATTAGTCCCTGCTGCCGGGTCTGAGTATTTCCTAAATATCTATTTAAGTTTAAGAAACGATGAACTATGGGCGAAAAAAGGACATGTTGTTGCATCGGAACAGTTGAAAGTCCCTTATGATGTGCCTGAAGTTGAAGCTGTTGATGAAGAGAAAATGCCTTCTCTTGCGATGACCGAGGATGGTGATGACATCCTCATAACAGGAAAAGCATTTAAGATGAGTTTCAGTAAATCAGCCGGTACAATAACCAGCCTTGAGTGCTTTAACACGGGCATCTTTAAATCAACCCCCGTAGAACTACCTGGCTATATGCGAAGATTCAGAAATAGTCAAAACAGCAAAGTGGAGTACTCAGAAATAGGCGGTCCGATGGTCAATATTTTCAGGGCTCGTATTGATAATGATATCCGTATTCGTAACAGGGCCTCTTCAAAAGTAGAGCTTTGGAATCTAAAAGGAGAAGTCACATCCTTTTCTGTCCAGAAAATAAATGATAAAAAAATTATTATTAAAGCGGATCTTAAATCAACTGAGCCAGGTGGCTATTCTGTTGTTACCAATTCGATATATACTATTCATGGTGACGGATCGGTCAATGTTAATACAACTTTCATTCCTGATGAAGCATCATGGTCATTACCACGTCTGGGTTTCATATTTAAGCTTAATGACGGTTTTGAAAATGTTGAATACTTTGGTGCAGGACCATTTGAAAACTATGTTGACAGGAAAAGTGCCTCTTATATTGGCAAATATTCAACAACTGTTAATGATATGTTCGTACCATATGTAAGAACCCAGGACTGTGGGAACCGTACGGATGTACGATGGTTCACAATAACAAATCATGAGGGTACGGGTATCATGGTGTCTGCGCCCCATCTTTTGAATTTCAGTGCCCTGCACTATACACCCAGGGATCTTGATCTTGCAAACCATCCGTATGAACTAAACAGGAGAAAAGAGACAATAGTAACTGTTGACCTTGGGGATTGTGGATTAGGGAATGGTAGTTGCGGTCCCCCTCCTCTGGACCGCTATCTGCTCAAAACTAAAAAAGCTGAGTTCAGTTATACAATAAGGCCTTATTCAGGAATGCTGGGAAACAAATCAGATGTAGCCAGACAAAGAGAAGACTAAGGTTATAATACTATCAACAGACCCTAAGTCTGTCTTAACCTGTGAGTCTGCCTGGCCAAAATCGGTCGGGCGGATTTCAGGGTTAAGTATGATTATCGTTCACAATTATTTTAATATTTCCCCTGATCTCTTCGAATAATGATTTATTCATTCTGGCTCCTATATTCTCAATTACTTTACCTGCAAGATGAGATCCTAAAAGTCCGCATTTTTCAAGATTGAGATCCGCAGCAAATCCATATAGAAATCCAGAAGCATAAAGGTCCCCGGCTCCGGTTGTGTCTTTTAGAGTTACCTTATCTGTACCAATTTTTACTACCTCGTCGCCCCTTTTTATCCAGGAACCTTCACTCCCTACTTTAATAACAGCAACATCACATAATCCAGAAATTTCTTTCAAAGCTTCTTCAGGCTTCATCCCTGTAAATGCTTTTGCTTCTTCTTCATTGGCAAAAACAATATCTACAAATTCTTCAACTATCTGTTTAAAATCACCAAGTTGTTCTTCCACTACATTATAACTCGCAAGATCGAGTGCAATTATCATATCATTATCCTTAGCCAGCCTGCATGCTTTCTCCACCAGTGCTTTGTTTAGCAGGAGATAGCCTTCCAGATACAGGATATCATATCCTTTGAAATTGTCCGGCAAAAGATCTGAAGCTTCAAGCTCAATGGCAGCCCCAAGATGTGTGGCAAATGTTCTTTCGGAATCGGGTGAAATGAGTGCGACAGCCGTACCGGTTACAGTATCCCTTCTTATAAGCATTGTATTTATTCCGGCATCCTTCATATCATTCTCAAAAAAGTCTCCCATCTTATCTTTCCCAATTGAACCAATAAAACCTGTGGATGCACCTGCCATGGCAAGACCATGAATGGTATTTGCTGCCGAACCTCCCGAGGCAAGATTCCTGTTAAATTCTTCCGTGACCAGCTTAACCATACCAGACTTTGCCTCATCAACAAGTTGCATACTTCCTTTCGGAAAACCAAACCGTTCAAGTATCATATCATCGTTTATCATTGTCACTACATCGACGAGCGCATTGCCAATACCAAGGATTTTTTTCATTTTAAAAATTTTTGTGCAAAGATATTGCTTAATTCAGTAAAAGCCCTTACTTTTGGCCTGCTAAAATTTAGTGCGTTCTCTTGAAAATGCTATACTTAGCCGGTTTGATTACGGTAATTTCCAAATCATGAAGATTACCTGTTTAATAAACTGAAATTGTTTTAACATTCCTCAGTAGCTCAGTTGGTTAGAGCATCTGACTGTTAATCAGAGGGTCGCTGGTTCGAGTCCAGCCTGGGGAGCTGGTAAAAAGCGCATACAACAAATAATGGTTGGATGCGCTTTTTTATTTTTATTCTACTGAAACTATACTGAAAAATCTGATACTATCCTGAGGCTAGCAGATTTACCTAATAGAAAATAAATCCTTTATAAATCCTTATATTCCTACTGAAATTGAACATTTTAGCATATATTATGTTTAATTAGTCTGAATTAAATTTAATAACCGGATGAAAAAGTCTATTGGTATTGGGAGCAAATCTTTACTTGGGATTTTATTGCTTATCGGATTAGTCAGTGTTATGAACAGCTGCACAAAAAGCTCGATGTCAGATGTAACTGGCGGGACTGATACCCAAACAACTGGAAATTCAGCACCTGGAACTAACGAAGTATGGATGAAGGACAAAGAATTTGCCCCCTCATCAATAACTGTCACTGCGGGGACCACTATCACCTGGATCAACAAAGATCCTGTTATGCATGACGTTACAAGTGATTCAGACCTGTTTAGCAGTGGAAGCATGCAGGCTAATGCATCTTTCAGCTTTAAGTTTACAACAGCTGGAACTTATACCTACCACTGTACAATCCATCCCACAATGACAGGGAAAGTTATTGTCAATTAACCTTAACTTTATTCCCCTGTCCAACTCGCAAATATTGTTTGTTGTTCATTATTTATTGTGTCAAGTTTGGTCAGGTTAAACTTTTTCTTTCCTGATTTCCTGTCGGTTTTCTCTGTCAGCTTTAATCCTGCATATGCCAGGTACTTGTTATAATCTATCTCCTTTGTTGTATAAACATATTCAAACTCGTCATCCAGCGAGATCCCTGCACATGTTTCACAGGCTTCCTGGAATTCCGCATCTGTAAAACCACGGTTAAGTTCAAGGTAATATTTGTTATATAGCAATCTCATTACATCATCTAGCGATTTTTGGTTATCTGTAGCATGACGGATTGCGAAATCGAGAATCAATCCAACACACGGTCCTTTATCATAATATGAGATGGATTTCCCGGGATCCGCACCCTGGTTTCCGAAGGGACCCTCATTCCATGTGTTGAAGCTTGATTGAACAAGTGATTGATAAAATCGTCCCGGATTGTTTTCTATTGCATTGATACTGTTCCCAAAATCAGACAATAAACCATCGCTGTCGGATAGTCCGGCTCTTTCAATTATCAGGTACTCATAGTAAACAGTCAAACCTTCACTCACCCATAAAAGATTGGTTTTATTCTCTTTACCATAATCAAAAGGACCAAGCTCAAAGGGCCTTATTCGTTTAACATTATAAAGATGAAAGAATTCATGCGCGAGGAAGCTCATAACACCATTCATATTTCTTTGACTTTCCAGGCCGTTCCCATTAAAACTTACAGTGGCACTGTTTGAGTGTTCAATTCCTCCCCTGCCAGGGCCTATTGCAATAAATGTATAGTTTTTGTAGGGGATCTCACCGATAATATCTGTTCCAGTCTTTACAACCTTATACAGATTCTTCATAAACTCATCCGTATCAAAATTTCCTATTTTATAGCCTATAAACCTGTGTACAATACCATTAATCTCGAAAGGATTTAATTCCTCAAGTTTCCCTATAAGAAACGGAGAATCATATAACACACCAAAATCGGGTGCAAAAAATTCAGTACCATCTCCAGGGACAGACTCAAGTCCGGTCGCTATATTGTCCCATTTTGCCGGTGTAATTATCCTGACTTGCACCGGAATATCAAGATGATTTTTTATATATAAAAAAGCAGCTTCAGGAATGATATAGGCATGAGTGGTATCAAGATAACTGTTTGCCACAAAACGTTTGTTTGCAAAAACATCATATTCAATTCTGAAAGTTTTTCCCTTTTGAACTGCCAGTTGCCAGTTGCTCCTTCCTGGTTTGCTGACCGTTATTCTACTACCGTCATCGTCTACTGCTGAAAAGTTACTTACGTCTCCCGCATAATTCATTATCTGGTAATAGCCTGGCATCCATTCGGGCATAAGAAATACGATTGTGTCATCGACCCATCCACTACATGAGAGTTCAATATGAAATAGATGGCTTGCGGGATCATCCATGGTAACAGTGTATTTCAGTTCGGGAACAGAATGATCAGATCTGATAGTAACCGGATTGCAGGCATCAGCTGCCAGCAATAAAAAAGCTATGCTAATGATCCAGATAAATTTTCTTTGTGACTTTTTCATGTTTATATTTTTAAATCTTTGAAATTGCCAGCCAATTGTTATACATCCAAGTTAAAATTAAATAAATTACTTTTTCAGAAGTCATTAAAAGCAAGTTTATAATGTCATGACAATTATATTTGGTCTTACTGGAAATGATACTGATTGTGGTTTCACACATTTTTGACCAACTCTGAGTTACAAGCTCTTGGAATATCATATATAATAGTTATTTTTGATTCAATCGGTAATCTCTGAGTCTTATTTTGTAAACTGCTATTCTAATCCACATAACAAAATGAATCAATCCGGGATAAAAGAAAAACTGATTGCTCCGGGCAATCTTGTTCCTTTCGTTCTAATAACTTCATTATTTCTCCTTTGGGGTCTGGCGAACAACATGACTGATACACTACTGGCAGCATTCAAAAGAATAATGAGTATGACAGATGCCAGAACCTCACTTATCCAGATTTCGTGCTATGGCCTGGGATACTTTATTTTTGCTCTTCCCGCGGCAATATATATAAAAAGATTCTCGTACAAATCGGGCGTTTTGCTTGGTCTTGGTCTATATGTCCTGGGGTGCCTGATGTTTTATCCGGCTAAACTTACCGGCAATTACTTTCACTTTCTCGGTGCCTTATGGATCCTTTTCGGAGGTCTTTCGATACTCGAAACCGCTTCAAATCCCTATATCATTGCCATGGGAGCAGAGCGTACTGCTACAAGAAGATTAAATCTTGCTCAGTCCTTTAATCCATTGGGCTCCATAATTGGAGTGGTAATAAGTCAGATATTCATTCTATCCGAACTCAATAAGGCATCCGCCACCGAAAGGGCGGCAATGGCTGCCACAGATCTGCACAGGATACAGGGTGGAGAATTGAATGCTGTTACAATGACTTATGTTTCAATTGGTCTGTTACTTCTGATTTTGTGGGTCGTTATTTTCGTTGTTAAAATGCCAAAGGCCTCTGATGCAGGTTCAAAGGTGGACCTTGGGCCAACTCTTTCAAGACTTGTCAGGAACAAAAATTATATGACAGGAGTCATTGCCCAGTTTTTTTATGTTGGTGCACAAATTGGTGTGTGGTCCTTTACAATACGCTATGCAATGTCTTCTCTAAACCTGGAGCATATACAGCTGCCTGCAGGAAAGACACCTGAGCAGATTGCTGCCGGGTATTATGTTGCCTCCCTCATCCTTTTCGCCTCCTCGAGGTTTGTCTTTACTTTCCTCATGAAGTTTTTCCGCCCCTCATCCTTACTTCTATTTTCAGCCACTATGGCAATTTTAACTACTATGGTGGTGATATTCGGCAGTGGAATAACCGGAGTTATTTCATTGGTAATGATCTCAGGATTTATGTCACTTATGTTTCCAACAATTTTTGGACAGGCAGTTATAGGACTTGGAGATGATACTAAAATAGGAGGTTCAGGACTTATAATGGCCATACTTGGAGGTGCAGTGGTAACATTTCTTCAGGGCAGGGTTTCAGATATGACCGGAAGCATTAACTACTCTTATATAATTCCACTGATTTGTTTTGTCGTTATTACATATTATGCCATGGCCAGCAGGAGAGTGGAGAATAAAATAAAAGAATAACAGGAAAAACCAGCTTTAAAGCTTCTGGATATTCAGTCCTCCGCTGATCTCAAATACCATCCCTGTGGAGAAGTTCCAATCTCCTCTTGCAAGGGAAGCAACAGCTTTACTGATGTCTTCAGTCATGCCCCATCGTTTCTGGGGTACAAAACCTTCCTTTATCATCGCGTCATATTTATCCTCAAGCTTTATAGTCATGTCTGTCTGAATTATCCCCGGACGCACTTCAAAGACCAGGACACCTTCATTGGCAAGCCTGTCGGCAAAAACTGTCGATGTCATACTCAGTCCGGCTTTAGATATACAGTATTCGGCACGATTGGTACTTGATCTGACAGAAGAAACTGAAGTAATGAAAATTATTACAGGAGTATACTTATCAAGCTTCTGTTTCAACCATAGCATCTCCCTTGCAACCTTTTGGGCAAAAAAGACAGGACCCTTCAGATTAATATTCATTACCCTGTCATAACTCTCTTCGGTCATATCCAGGATATCATCACGTTGTAAAGGGGAAACTCCTGCGTTATTCACAAGGATATCAATTCTACCGTATCTTTCCAGGATTATCTTAACAACCTCATTGTGGCAGTCAGTACATGCAATATCAAGGCCAACAGGGAAAAATTGTGCTCCCTTTTTCTCCACAGCCGGACCAAGGATCTCCATACCCTCGCTATCCACTGACCTGGCTATAGCGGCAATATCAAATCCTTCACCGGCAAGTGAGATTGCAACTGCTTTGCCTATCCCTCTACTTGCACCTGTAATAATGGCTACAGGTTTGTTATTCATGGGTAAATTATATTCTCAGGTTTACAGGAAATCTGGCACTAAAGATAATAATTTGCATGATTTCTTCAACAGTCAGCAAAATAATCTTAATATCTGTTACGATAAAAAAAAATTAATATCACAGAATACCAGAACAACTCTAATGGTTGGTGTCCTATACGACAAACATACATCTGTAAGAACCCAACTCATGTTATTGAACTACCTGTTTCCGAAACGGGGATTTACAACATTATTATAAATCGATCCGAAAGTATATGTCAGGCTGACACCTCCGCTGATACTGAAATTAGTTGCCTGTTCCTTTAGTCTTAAAAGTCGTTCCGCATCAGAAAGATCTCCTTTAATCAGGTTAAGCTGATCATTAATATATGCTACACCCCCATTGACTGAGAGGGACAATCCTTTCACGATTCTAATCCTCATATAACCTTCCATCTCTATTCTACTCTTACTGAGATCGTGCAGATAACTGGACCCGGTGAGTGAAACATTGATAGAACCCCATTTCTCCTGAACCTGATAGGCCATTCCCAGCTCCTGTTTAAAAAGGTTCTCTTTTGTTTTATTAAGAATAGTAGTATCAATATAGTTACTGAACTGATAACCTGCAGAATACAGAATCCTTAATTGTTTATGAGAGGATTCGGAATATGGATATATATCATATTCAACCGAAGGTAAAATCTCTGTATCAAAATCATAGTTTTCACTGGTTGAAGCACCAAGGTTCCAGCGTAACCCGGCAGACCAGTGTGGCCCCAGACTCAAAACAAATAAATTATGCATTGACTGTCTGCTCCTGTTGTAGTTGGTTTTTACACTGTCTTCAATAAACTGCTGATGGTTAATACTATGATACATATTCATTTCCAACTTTAGACCAGGGGTTATTCTTGCAATGTTTATTGAATTATTAAAGGAGAATCTGTTATATGTGGCTTCTGCATTATACCGCGGACTTGTCTCAAGCTCGAATACCCAGTTATTCCAGTGGTCCTTTACAACATTATTTTCCAACTCAACAGAATCATTACTGATATTAATCTCGTCAAATAATGTTGTATGCGCCACATACCGCATCAGCCCCATTTTAATCAGATCTGTCTTCTTACGTCTGACAATGGTCCTTGTCTCATCCGGACTGCTGGAATAAAGAAGGGTGTCATTCATGCCACTGAATCTTCCGGCTCCCTGAAAGGTAAATGTATACTGTTTGCCTCCACTTCCGGCATTCTGCCTGGTAATAAGAAGATAAACCTCAGCCTCATGAGTGTCTCTGACAAAATTCACATAAGGTATCTCTCTCCTTATGTAGTTCATATCACATGACCTGCAATCGAGGAAAAAAGTTATAGCATCATTCCCCTCATTATCAACACTATCTGTTTTTGTCTGACCTATTGCTGTTACCGGCAAAAAAAATCCCAGTACCATCAGGACAGGGAATGAAGTCAGTATATGTAAAATTAGATTTCTTTCCTTAATAATTTTTATCAAAACTGAATCCCCCAGTTATCTTTTCTCTTTGTAATTTTTTAAATCCGGACAAAGATGCCGGTTTTCTGATGAAAAGACAAATTGATAAGTTATATGACGAGGAAATTAAGCTTTTTTAACAATTGTTCCTGAGGCAAAGAGACAATTAACAGAACGGGGACTTATCCAGGAAGACCTGAAGAGTGCTCTGCAATAATAAGCGATTAGCCTTGCAAGGATCAATGTCCTCAAAAAGACTTTAGGAATAAAAAACAATAGTAGTCCGGCTATTCCTACTACTCCAACCGTAACAATGTTATTGATGACCAGGAAAACCTCGATCATCACTTTTTCTATCCCTTTTTTGTGCTTATTAATATACATGTGTTGGGATATGTAAACTTCTGTTTTTGTAATGGAAGCTGTCTTAATGTTAATTCGCGAGCTTCCTCCGTGATTATGCTCGATTACAACATCTCTGAGCAATGCCACCATGCCTCCATTGTCGGTCACCCTTTTACACAGGTCGACATCCTCAAAATACATCCAAAAATCCTCGTCAAACCCATTAATATCTGTAAATAATGTTTTACTTATTAATATCACGGAACCCGAAACCCACCCCGGAAAAACAATCCTGGTCGACTGGTTTCCGGGATCAGGAGTATTTTGGGAATAGTTTGATTTCCTGTTCTTGTAGATAGCCCTTTGCAGGCCCGTCAGGTTATAAAATTCAGGAAAAGAACCGGTGACAATGTTTTCATTGCCATTCTCATTAAGCTGTCTGCATGATAAAATCGAATATTCAGGATTTCCCCGGGCAGCGTTTAATAGCTTTCCCAATTCCTCCTCAGATGCAATGGTATCAGGATTAAGAAAAAGAAAGAAGTTGCCGGAGGATTTTTTTGCACCAAGATTACAGCCATTGGCAAAACCTCCGTTTACTGGGTTATGAATAAACTTAAAACGGGAATATTTTTTTTCAATTTCATAAATTGTAGCATCGTCGGATTTATTGTCGACAACAATTACCTCATAGTTGAAATTGTTGCCTAAGAACGAGTCAAGAGAATTGAGACATTGAGTGAGACGGGTCCATCCTTTATAACATACAATTATAATTGAAAGGTCAGTCATAATAATCTCTTTTAATGCTCTTTAGGTTTTTAATTCTACTTTTTTCTTGTCATTTGACTTTTATCTTAACTCCGGGAAACCACCTCCTAAATCTTTATTTGAGGTGATCCATCGTATGTAATATGTCATTGCGAGGCGCATTTCGACGAAGCAATCATTCTTTATTTACTACAAAATTCAATCTGTCTTTTTCTCCTCTTCTTCCTCAGTTCCAATCTCTAATTCATTTCCATCATTCTCCCATTCATCTTCATCCAGCCATTCATAAACAGGCTTTTGCGGACCTTGCTTACGGTATGCAACAGCAAGGATGATTCCTGAAAAAAAACCAAGCATGTGTGACTCCCAGGATACATTTTTATATATACCAGGGAACAATCCCCATATCATTGATCCATACAAAAATACAATAAGAAGTGACAATGCAATAAGACGAAAGTATCTTCGTATGATCCCACTGAAAAACAGGAACGATGCCAAACCGTAAACTAATCCACTTGCACCAATATGCCAGGCTTCCCTTCCTGCTACCCAAACCAGCACACCTGTTAGCAAATATGTCCATATAAAGACTTTAAGTGCTACTTCTGAGTAAAAGTAGAAAAGAGCTACTGACAGGAAAAAAAGAGGCAGTGTATTGCTGAAAAGATGACCGAAACTTGCATGAATAAAAGGGGAGAATATTATCCCTTCGAGCCCTCGGATAGTCAAAGGATAAATGCCATACTGCGAAAAGTCGATATTAAATAGCACCTCTACAATCTTAACCATCCACATAATGAACACAAAGATGCCTGGTATGATCATACTGAGAAGCAACTTCTTCCGGTAAAAGGCACCTTCACGAGACAGATCCGGGTTTATTCTTTTCATTCAGGTAACTGGTTGCTGAGTTGCTGGATAATTTGTTCAGGGTTTAGGTTAAGGTTTAGGTTAAGGTTTAGGTTAAGGTTTAGAATATTAAGGTTTTGTAGTTTTCAAATGTTTTGTAACATCTCTAAATCTCTTAGTCTGCTTTCTCCCACTTCCCACTCTCCTCTTCCTTACACATTAGTCTCTTCCAGGGTAAACGATACCTGCAGCGTCCCTGATCCTGTCAAGAGTATTTATAAGGTCGCGACTGAAGGAATGAGGAACAATATCACTCTCAACCTTGCCCTGATCTAAACATTTCATCACCTCAGCAGCCTCGAACTGATATCCCATAGCGTCCGGAAGCAATGAGTACACTTCGCTTTCGCTATCGTTAAGATCAACAACCAAACGTTGTGACATATCACGTTCTCTTGAGAAGTGAAGATTGCCGTTCTCACAGAGCAGATCACAGCCTATACCGGCTCTTGTCCTGAAAGAACTGTATATTGTAGCCATGCGTCCGTCTTTATATCCAAGGATGATACTTATTGAGTCTTCTGAACCTGTCCCGGCAAACAAAGCTTTTGCAGTAACCTCATCAGGGACACCCATAAAAAAAAGTGAATCAATAACCGGATATATACCAATATCTAACAGTGAACCCCCTCCCAGTTTGAGATTAAATTTTCTGTCATTCGGATCATAAGGAGGTTGAAAACCGAACCTTGCATTAAGATGCAGGATTCTGCCTGGCCGGCCTCCATCAAGTATCTCTTTCGTTTTTTGATAAATAGGCTGAAAAGGGGGCCACAGTGCTTCCATAAGGAAAACATTTTGGGATTTAGCCTCGTTAATCATATCTTCTACTTCATGACTATTCAGGGCAAAGGCCTTCTCGCACAAGACAGCTTTACCGTTCCTGAGGCAGAGAAGAGTATGCTCCCTGTGATGTGAATGAGGTGAACCAATATATACTATATCCAGATCCGGGTCTGATACCATCTCTTCATAGCTTCCAAAATACTTCTTAAAACCGTATTCCTTTGCAAAGTTCTCTGCTCTCTGCAAATCGCGTGATCCAACAGAATATAGCTCAACATTTCCGAGTAGTTGCAGAGCTTTTGTGAATTTAGCCGACATTTTTCCCGCAGCAAGAATACCCCATTTATATTTCTTTTTCATGATTATGTAATATTTTCATAAATATAGAAAATTGTTGCCTGACACCAATAGTTCGAGGTGTATTCAAATTTATTTCTTCAGATTTTATTTTTATTCCATTAATTCCTGCAGGCTATAACTCTAAGCCCGGGCCTTCTGTATAAAAATTACCTGTTCAACACCATTTCATTGTAAGTTGCCATTTTTCTCAATAAGAGCAGGTCCGGAAAAAGAGGTAATTAATACAGGAAAGCAAGAATAAATATGCACAATTTTCACTTGTAATCAAAATTCCAGGATTTTTGACAAAAAAAAGATAATTTCTATCTTCCTGATTTTATGGTTATTAAAAAATATTTCAAAATTAATTGCAATAATTTTAGTACTAGGTATTGCATAGTATATATTTTTATATATATCTTTGCATTGGAATGTTATTTGAATTTAACAGTAGTAATAAACAAATAGTACTATGAAAATCACAGTAAGTATCAATCTCGGCGGATATTCTTTTAATATTGATGAGGATGCCTACGCCGAACTCAGGATTTACCTTAAGAATCTTGAACTGCACTTTGCTAAAGAGGAGAGCTCTTCAGAAATACTATCTGACATAGAAACAAGGATGGCAGAACTTTTTCGAACAAAGATTACCTCATACAAACTGGTGATTAATATAGAAGATGTTCGGCAGGTCATATCTGTTTTAGGTACACCGGAAGATATCTCTGATAATGATGGCCCCTCTGCCCGTGATAAATTTTCATCGCCTGGTTATCACCGGATGTATCGTGATCCTGACCATAGGGTCATAGGAGGAGTATGTTCAGGTATGGCAGCATACTGGAATATTGACCCCGTAATTGTAAGGGTTATTTTTGTGATCCTTGCCCTGGCAGGGATAGGTGTATTGATCTACCTGATACTCTACATTGCACTGCCTGAAGCCAAAACAACAGCTCAGAAGATAGAAATGCACGGCGATCCTGTAAACATTCACAATATAAAGGATTCTGTTAAAAATGAATTTGACCGTGTGAGAAAGAATATGAAGATGTAATACATCCATATCAAAAATCTATTGAATTATATAACATTTAAATCAAATATCATGGATCTTGAAAATACAAAAGCTCAAATGCGCAAAGGGATTCTGGAATACTGCATCCTCTCGGTGCTTTCGAGGAATTCCTGTTATGCAAGTGACATAATTAAAGAACTTAAGGAAGCCGAAGTAATTGTGGTTGAAGGAACACTCTACCCTCTTTTAACCAGACAAAAAAATGCAGGACTGCTCAGCTACAGATGGGAAGAGTCACAACAGGGACCACCCCGCAAATATTACGAGCTCACAGAAATGGGTCAGACATATTTAACCGACCTTGATCAGTCATGGCAGGAACTGGTTGCATCAGTAAGCAGGATAAGAACCACGAAATCAATTAGATAACAATAAATACTGACAATGATGGATAAGACAATTAATATAAACGTTGGCGGTTCCCTGTTCCATATCGATGATAAAGCTTTTCAGATCCTGCGGAACTGGCTGCAGGAAATAAACAACCGTTTCAGAAATGTACAGGGAGGTCTTGAGACTATTGAAGATATTGAGCTTCGTGTTGCCGAAATATTCAATTCCCAAAAGGGGATTGCCGGTGTCATAACCAGGGAGAATGTTGAAGCAATGATCTCTATTATCGGTAAGCCTGAAGATTTCGATCAGGATGAATCAGAATCTGCCGGGCAAAAAGAGTATCATACTGATTCGCGCAGAAGGCTTTACAGGAATCCTCAAGACTCAATCATCAGTGGGGTCTGCGGCGGATTGGGAGCCTATCTTAATACTGATCCCGTAATATTCAGAATTCTTTTCGCTATTTCGGTTCTTGTGTTCGGGTCAGGATTTCTTATATATATAGTACTATGGATTGCCTTGCCACCTGCACGTAGCGAAACACAAATGAGAGAATTGTTCGGAAACAATTTTCATAGCCACAACGGCGGAAAAACATACGATGGAACAATGCAGGCAGGGGTATCATCAAATTCTTCCGGATACAATCAATATTCTCATGTTGGAAACGCGTTTAACGAGATATTCACGGCAATAGGCCGGGTTTGTTTTATAATTTTGCGGGTATTCCTGATAATTTTTGGTGTCGCATTTGTTATTACAGGATTCCTTTCAATACTATCATACCTTTTCATCTTTGTATTTAAATACCCGGAAGTATTTTCCATTAATGGGATCGGGATGAACATGAATTACCTTCCTGATTTGCTGAATTATATTGTAAGCCCATCCACAGTGCCATGGATAATGATACTGTCATCAGTTGTATTTATCTTACCAATGCTGGCTCTGATTTACTGGGGTGTTAAAATGATCTTCTGGTTCAAGGCACATGATGGGATTTTCAGCCTGGGGGCATTTGTAATATGGGTAATGGCCCTTTCATCTCTTTCCTTAATTCTTTTCAATGAAGGAACCAGTTTCGCAAATACTGCTAGAACCACATCTGAATCGTATTTCTCAAAGCCTGTTGATACCCTTTATATTGTAACGGCTAGTAAGATAAGTGACCTTAACATCGAAAAAGAAGTTGACTTCCCTCACGATGAATACAATATTTATATAAATGATGAGAAAAGAGAACTTTATATAAAGCCTAATATATCAGTGAGAAATTCTGACGATAAAATTCCAATAGTTGAGATTAGGAAGCGTTGTGCCGCCAGAACTCAAATTGAAGCTATGAAAAGACTTGATGACTTACAGTATAACTACAGTATCAGTCATGATACCCTGCATCTCGATGAGTATTTTACAATTCCGAACGGGAGAAAATGGTCGGCTGACAATATCGGAATCAACCTTTATATACCCGTCGGGACAATAGTCAAGATGGACAGAAATTCCAGTATTATCTATCATTCCCGCTATCATTATGGTCATTACTATCACTCGGACTGGGCAGAACCAGGACAGCGGATCTGGGTCATGACAGATGACGGACTGAGATATGCTGAATAATACGTTGAACAAGAAATTAAAATAAACACACTTCCTGATTTTTCATTCCTGATTTCTTCATGACATCCGGTACCAGGTCTTCGGTACCGGATGTTTTTATTTGGCTATTAGTAATTCCATTACCCGTATTTTAAAAATCTCTGTGAATTGCCTGGCACTAATATTAAAAGCAAGACTTGAGTCAGGTATCCCCATAGTGAAAGTTGTGAAGTTCAAAAGAAAGGCAAGCTGTAAAAAAGTATATTTTTTTCAGCTAAAAGAGAATATTACCTAATTTCATAGTTGTTTAATGAAAATACTTTGTTTAACTTGCGTTAATGCAATATAAATCCAAGCTTTCAACCAGTAATGAAGAAATTATTTTCCTTAGTTTGTTTTGTTCTTACCTGCTTTTATGCCTTTTCACAGGAGAACAATTCTCCAACCGATACATTGAGAAAAGATGCACTGAATGTCTTTATGGACGCCAGCGATTATATTCGTAAGGAGATTCCTTATGTGAATTATGTCAGAGATATTAAGGATGCCGGTGTATATATAATTCACACCTATCAAAGAACCGGTTCAGGAGGCGGCGAATTCTCATATTTTTTTGTGGGACAGAATGAAAATGCAGGTATGAATGATACACTCACATTTGTTACTTCACCTGATGAAACCCAGGATGAAGAAAGGATAAAAGAGGTACGTACTCTGAAAATGGGACTTATGCGCTATGTTGCAAAAACACCGCTTTCAAAATATATGAACATAAGTTTCAGTGAACCCCTATCTGAAACTGTATCTACTGATAAATGGAATAATTGGGTTTTCAGCACCTCGTTCAGCGGATACCTGAATGGTCAGAAATTGTACAATTATTCATACCTGAATGGGAGCCTTTCAGCCAGCAGGGTTACCAAGGAGTGGAAAATTGACATCAGGGCCCGGTATAATTACAGTATCAGTAAATATGATATTGATGGTGAAATTCTAAAGAGCGACTATACATCAAAAAGCTTTAACACTCTTATTGTCAAAAGCATTTCCGACCACTGGTCTTATGGAGGTTCTTTATACATAGGTGCCTCAAGCTACAGTAATTATAATTTCTCCTCCATAATTATGCCCGGAATTGAATACGATCTCTTCCCATATTCAGAATCAACCAGGAGGCAACTGAGATTGCTTTATTTGATCGGGTATAATTATGTTAGTTACACCGATACTACAATCTATAATCAGACAAAAGAGGGGCATATGCAACATTCAATTTCCGCAGCTTATGAGGTTATCCAGAAATGGGGATCCATCGATGTAAATATGACTTACAAAAATTATTTGCATGACTGGTCAAAGAATAATCTGTCTCTTTATGCCTTCCTCAGTTTAAGGATTGCCAAAGGATTACGTGTCAACTTTGGAGGAGGCGCCTCAATTATACACGATCAGCTGGGACTTGTAAAAGGAGGAGCAACAACAGAAGAGATTCTTTTACAAAGGAAAGAGCTTGAAACCCAGTTTGACTATTTTACCAGTTTTGGTTTTACCTATACCTTTGGATCAATTTACAACAATGTGGTTAACCCAAGATTTGGGAACAGCGGAGGTGGCGGAATGACTATTACTATGAATTGAATCGGCAGCCATATTTACGCCCCTGATTACAATAATGATGCAACTTAAAATATCAATGGGATTGCTTACTGTGGTATGTATAGGTTTATCTATATTTTGATATTTATTCAAAAGCCCCTGTTCAGAACAAAACATCCATCCGGTTGTTAATGTATCATAAAATTATCTAACTCTCCTTTAGGCCGGCTTAATTAAAATTATAATCACAATTAAAAACTTATAAAACTGTCTTATGAAAAAGTCGTTTTTAGTATTGCTAGTATTATGTGTGGTGATCGGAAATAGAGGATATTCCCAATCTCGCTTATTAAACAGAGTTGCAAAGTCAGTGGCCAACGATCTCCTCGGGCAATCTGATGGCAATAAAAATGAACCTGAACCTGATTGTGCAAGTGATCAGGCTGAACTTGTTTTTGATCTCGGGGGTAAACTTCAGTTGATGTATTCGGAGGTTAATATTTATGTTAGTGAGGATGGCTCACTCCTTTTAAGAAGTCAGGTCAGTGGTGATTACTTCATTGCAAAAGATGGTGTTACCAGGGGGCCTTACAAAGAAAACGACCCTCAAATTGCAACTTTCAGACATCCTGAGGATAATAATCAGGGAGAAGAAGATCCCATAACCAGGTATAAACAATATATTACCAAATCAGGAGACAAATATCTTATAACCTTCAATGGCAAGAGCTATGGCCCTTATGCAATTATCAACAGTTTTGTCGTTTCCAAATTAAAAACAAAGTTTGCTGCAATGGTAACTCAAAATGTTCTTATGACTGAGGATGAATCGAAAAAATTTGAGGAAGAACTGAAAAATGCCAAAACTCAGGAAGAACAGATAGAAATTACAAAGAAGCTTGCACAACAAATGCAGGACAGGACAATAGCCGGTGGAACAGTTGAAACAACAGGAGGCCCACAACTGGTTACCAATATTTCGGATGCACATTATGATTTAATACAGGCACAGGGAGGAACACTTTCTCCTGATATTAAATATGATGACATCCTGATAAGATCATCTTACAAGATAATTGACCTGCATGGAAAAACTTTATTTAATCTAGAACCTGAAACAAGTAGCGCAACTGACATTTTCATAAATTCGGATAACACAAAATTGGCTTCATTCAAGTACGGTACTCTGACGTTTGCTGATAAAACCAGTTCATCGGGAATGTTTAATCCTTATCTCACCAGGGTGAACGGACAGGTCTATCTGGCCTATTTGTATTACTCACCTAAAAGGAATGCAATCATGCAGAATAAAATACCTTTCTAGAGTTTTGACATAATGAAGCGTGACCAATTCTCTTAATGATCATTACTGGATAACAATGCCCGGCAGAATATTTCTGGTAACTATACTTGTGTCAATCATTTGTCTTTCTTCATTTTCCCAGACAGTTGATTACAGAAAATTATTTGGAGATAATTGGGAAAAAGCAGAGAAGTTCGAAAAAGAGAATAAAAGCTGGATGGACTCAATACTTAGCATGAACCATATTGATTATCCAATTGCCATAGCAGTTATTTTCCCTGAACTGGTACGTTATTCTGCTTTACGTGACAGGATGGAGACCTCGCTTCTGAAAACCCTTTATGTGAACCTGGGCGAGGAATATGCCAATTTTTCGATTGGCCGGTTCCAGATGAAGCCTTCATTTGCTGAATTTATAAGAAGTAAATCCGTTTCCCTTTATCACAGCAGGTCATCTGTCTCCTTCAATGGTCCCAAATATTATGATGATATTAAGGATTTCCGAAAATCCATAGTAGCGGATCTTGAGAATACCAAAACTGAATTCAACTATCTTGTGGCTTTTATCAGAATATGTGAAAACAGCTTTAATATCCAACACATGGATGAAATGGCCAGGTTAAAATTCCTTGCCACGGCATATAATTTTGGACCAGATAAAAGTGAAGCAGAAATAGATTCAATGGTCGATAAAAAGTTTTTCAATATCAAACTCTTCGCAACTGAAAATTATTCTTATGCCGATGTTTCTCTTTACTGGTACATGAAACATCAGTGATAAACCAGAAAGAGATAATTGAACACACATAAACAAAATCCACCCATAATTATATCAAACTGATTATTCCAAATCCAAAATACAGCTTTACTAAATTTATAAGAAAAAATCTCGAATATATTACCAAATGTGTTATTAAATATTAGTTTTGTTACCATAAACCACTTTAGGAGGTAATAATGACTTTTGATTTTATCAGATTACTAAAAGTAATTGAGGAAATGCAGTTAGACGTGTTTTCAACTTCAGAAATTGCACAATTGGTAAACTTCTCCCCTGCTGACATACAGAATTATCTTGAGACACTTGCGAATAATGAGCTCATTACCAGGATCGAGAAAGGAAAGTATTGCAGGATTTATATAAAGGACAAATATATTTTAGGAAGTAAAATAATAGATGGGGGAGTCATATCGCATCAATCGGCATTGGCACTTCATAATGTGGATTTAGATATCCCTGGTGAAGTTTATGTGTCATCATGCCACCAAAAAACAAATAAAGTATTATCCGGCACCCGAATTAATTTTATAAGAATCAGACCCCATAAAGATTTTGGGTCGATGAAGATTAACAGATTTAATCTTGATATCAGGGTAACCGATATTGAAAAGACTATATTGGATTGTCTTGATCTTCCAAGATATGTCAGGTCATATAAAAAGTTCCTAAATTGTGTTACCAGTTTACATTTGGACCAGCAAAAGCTCCTTGAATATGGATTCCGGATGCAAAATTTTTCACTTCTTAAAAGACTGGCATATCTTTTTGACAGTGATAACCCCATCAAGTATTCGGAGTTTCTTCACAATATTGAACCAAAACTCAACCAGAGATATACCCTCCTTGATCCTGCCGGGCCCGATTGTGGCCCTTTTAACTCAAAATGGCGAATCAGGAATAATTTGAATTAAGCAACAACACATCTGGTTATGATTGATAATAAGGACAACGCTTCATTTTCTTCTCTTACAACGGAATTAAACCGAATGGTTGAACTATTCGAGAACACGCAGATAAATTACCAGGTTCTTGATAATAATTTTATTATCCGTTATGTAAATGAGTCTTGGCTAAACACTCTTGGCTATACCAGAGAAGAGACTCTTAACAAATCTTTTATTAATTTCCTTACTGAAGATTCCAAAGAAATATTTGAAAAAACAAAAAAAACCATTTTATCAGGAAAATTTACAGGAGATTTTGAATTGTCACTGAAGTGCCGTGATAGTTCTGAGATTAATGTAAGCTATTCCTGCTTCCTGAAACATGATAAATATGGCAACCTATTGGGCATATATGGTGTTTTTCAGAATATTACAAGACTCAGAAAGGCTGAAGAAGCATTAAGGATAAGTGAGGACAATTATGTCCGTCTTTTTAATTCTATAAGTGATATATACTACCAAATAGATAATAACCATATTATCACCAGGGTTAGCCCTTCTGTGAAGATAACTGCTGGCTATGATCCCAGTGAACTGATAGGCAGACCGGCAAAGGATTTTTTTGCTATTGATACAGAACGCAACAAATTCACGGAGTTATTATATGAAAAGGGTCATGTGAATGATTATGATCTGAAACTATTTAAGAAAGGGAATATTGTTGCAGACGCATCACTCAGTGCACAAATAATACTGAATGATAAAAATGAAATGTCCGGAGTAGAAGGATTACTGCGAGATATTTCAAAAAGGAAAGAAGATGAAAAGAAATTAAGAGAAAGTGAGATTCTTTATAAAACACTGGCTGAAAATTCTCCTGAAGTTATTATGAGGTTTGACATGTCTTTGCGTCATCTTTTTGTCAGCTCCAGTGTAAAAAACTATGTGGATATTGATCCCAAAGATTTCATTGGCAAAACTCATCGCGAATTAGGTTTCCCGGCAGAAAAATGCGATTTCTGGGAAAATGCCCTTGAAAAAGTTTTCGCTACAGGAAAAAAGCAATACTTCGATTTTAATCTGAGTAATAAAAACAAAATTTTCAGCTTTGAATGGATATTAGTTCCCGAATTTGGCGACAATAAAAAGATTGAGACTGTACTTGCTATTTCCAGGGATATTTCTGAAAGGTTGAAACTTCAGTCAGCTCTTGAAGAGTATAATACAAGACTGACAGAAATCACAGGTTCTCTTCCTGTTTTCTTCTTTCAGTTGGCACAGGTCAGAAATAAGGTCAGTTTGTTATATGTTTCGCCAAATGTATCAGGTATATTCGGAATAAAAAATACTAACCCTCTCTCATTTCTAGGTCATATATTAAAGATCATCACCCCTGAAGACAAGAACAAGATCAAGGAAGAACTTCTGTGTGCATTTAAAGAAAAGAAAGATACCTCTATTGAATACAAATTATCTGTAAGTGCAGACATAAAGAGGTGGTTCAGATTTAAAGTCATCCCCAAAATAATAAACAAGTCAGAGACTATATGGGACGGTATAAGCTGGGATGTAACTGAAGAAGTTAATATGAAGGAGCAGTTAAGGGAACAGGCTGAGAGGCTGAAAGACCTTTATGAGTTTACCAGCGTTGGCATTGCATCCATGTCAAAAAAAGGTATAATTACGTTTGTGAGTCCTTCAATCTATGACGTAACAGGATATAAAGAGGAGGAACTTATTGGAAAACACTTCAGGGAAGTTCAACTTTTCCCAAAGAACAATCACAGATTCAACCAGAAACTGTTTATTGATGGGTTAATGAACAAACTGCCTGAAGAGAAGATTATATTTGAGTGGATACATAAAAATGGGGAAAGAAGATGGGGAGATGCATATCTCAGTGCGATCCGGAAAGATGGTAAAATTAAAGGATTCCAGGGCATATTTATGGATTCCACATACAGGATACATCACGAAGAATTTGAAAAAGAGAAACAGGAGAATATTAAATTTCTTTTCAATTCTGCTGTAAAATTTCTCAAAGTTAATTCTGAAGCAGAATTTTTCAGTGTCCTCCGTGATGACCTTGAAAAAATGTTGCCTGATACTATAATTAATATTAATTCTATAAATGATGATCTTACACAACTAAGAGTAGAATCCCTTACAGGGCTGAAAGGTCGCATATATAAGGAAATTCTTAAGCTCCTTGACAATATAATTATTGGACGTCTGGTCAGCATAAATAAGGATACATTCAGTTTTGCCCGATATGGAAAGATAATAAAAGTCCATGAAAACCTTTATGATATGACTTTCCATACAGTCCCAGAAATTATATGCAGACGGATCGAAAAGATTATCCATCTGAGTGAAATACTTGAAATATCTATAGGTCTTGAAAACAGGATTATGGGTAGTTGTGTGTTTTTCTTGAAAGATGGCTCAAAGATTGATAATCCCGAACTCATTGAAACCTATTTCAAACAGGCAACCCAGACGCTGGTAAAAATCAGGACCAATGAACGGCTTATTGCCAGTGAAGCACTTTATAAATCGCTCTCTGAAAACACAAAGAATATGATTTTAAGAGTGGATACTGACCTAAAATTTATCTATGCCAATAAAGCTTTCCATGATACTTTTAACCTGAAGCCTGAATTCTGTCAGAATAATGATTTTCACAACCTTGGATTACCAGGCAAGATATCTGACTTGATCATCTCCACTATTAACCGGACAATTAAATCAAATCAGCCTCAAACATGCGATACTGTCATAAACAAAAATGATTCTCCCTGCTTCAATGAATGGCGTCTTTACCCTGAACTGGATGAGAAGAACACATTACAATCAATTCTTCTGGTTGTAAGGGATATCAGTGACAGGAAAAACATGGAAGCAAAAATTCAGGAAACAATAGATGTAAAAAATAAAATGTACTCACTAATCGGACACGATCTTAGCTCCCCTTTCTCGGGCATTATTGGCATGCTCGACCTTCTGCTTACTGATAAAAGCCTGTCAGAATCCACACGTGAAACGTATCTGAAATTTGCTTATGAATCATCCCTTAAAATCAATAACCTTTTATATTCTCTGCTTGAATGGAGTCATGAATTTGAAAATGAAGGTAATATTAAACCTGTCTTTTTCGACCTGGCTCAACTACTTGACAATACGATAGGACTATTTAAACTCCAGATTTTAGAAAAACATCTTAAAGTAAATAATTCAATCCCGTCTGGAATTATAATAAATGCAGATTATAATATGCTCGCTGTCTCATTCAGAAATTTCATCTCAAATGCATGTAAGTTTTCATTTAAAGATGGGCAAATTGATATCTCATTAAAAGATAATGGCAACAATGTTATTGTCCATATACGGGATTATGGAATTGGCATGACAAGAGACGAAATTAACAGGCTTCTTGATCATGAGCTTGGATTTTCCAAACCGGGTACATTGAGGGAACAGGGAAATGGTCTTGGCTTTGCATTTGCACTTGAGATGATTGAATTGAATAATGGATCAGTAACAATAGAAAGTGCTCAAAAAAAAGGAAGCCTTATCAAGGTAAAGCTCAAGAAATAAACTATTTATATCGAGTAATTAAATAATTTTAAAAAGTACTGAAACAGTAGAAATTATTTAGCAAAGCTAATAGTATAGGAAAGTCACAGTAGAAGATATATCCTAAATTTCTGTTAAATAAAAAGGAGTAGACTAAAAACCGCTCTATGTTAATACCTGAAAAATATAAATTACTTATCGGTTCATTGAACAGGCCTTATAGACTTTTTGAATCAAAGAAAAACAGGTTAAGACTTTCAGTGGGAATAGCCCTCTTTGTTTGGTTTTTCTTATTTACATTCGGCGTTTTCGATTTCGATTTTTTTTCGTTACCTGAGAGGTTATACTACACAGGAATATATAGCATATCATGCTTCATAACATTATTTATAAATTTTTATATTCTCCAGGATTTTTTGGTTAGGAAATATACTCTTCTAAAATCACTATTATGGGGATTATGGTTCATATTCTGTATTGGATCCTCCAATTTCCTACTAACTGCCGGGGTATTTAAATGGGAATCATTTTCGTTAAATGTTTTTCTAAAGAATCAATCCTTCACATTGTTTCTGGCTCTGATAATTGCACCTTCTATAATGCTGGTTTACTATTCATATAGCCTAAGAAGAAGGATAGGTGAAATTATTCAGACGGGCAAAGAATCAGAGTTATATAACAAGGATGATTATACCAATAAAATTCTGCTTATTCAATCAGAATATAAGAGGAATAGTCTTAATATTGAATCCGCAAATCTTCTCTATATACAATCCTCAGATAATTACCTGGATATTTATTACCTGGAAAATAATAAGGTGAATCATAGGTTTGTAAGAAATACTTTATCCTGGATTGAGAAGAGTAAGTTACATCCTGATCTTGTTAGATGTCACAGGAGCTTTATTATCAACATAAATAATGTGCTTTCAGTAAAAAGTAATCCCAGTGGCTACAAAGTAATAATGAAGTATATTAAAAGGGATATCCCCCTATCAAGAAAATACAGAAATAAAGTTCTTTCTTTACTAAATAAATAGCATTGTCATTTATCCCTAATATTGTCAAATATCCCTAATATTTCATCATTTCACTATAACTGTATATTTTTATTTGAAAAGAGTGTCAGGACGAATGTGAAACGAGAAAATTCCAGTGAAAAGATTGCGTTCTTATATCTCTGATTAATTCAGGGTATCCTGATGTGTTTTAAAGTTTTAAAATTTCTCAGATAGGTATTTTATGTCTCTTTACAACAATATGAAAGTTACAAATTAAGAAGCTATTATAAACTAAAAAAATAGTCATGAAATTTAAAAGTATTGTCGGATTAGTCATGATCATGATCTCTCTGAATCTCTCAGCTCAAAAACCGGGTACTATAACAATTGAAAAAAAGGGTCTTAAGAAAATCTATATCCAGGATAATAAGAAACTCTCTCCAAAGGATTTGGAATCTATCCTTAAATCAGATAATAGTTCAGCAAAGGAGTTCCAGGCTGCAAAGACAAGTAGTATTATTGGTCTTACCTCGATGGCATGTGGAACAGTTTTTATCGGGATAGGATTTTATAATTCAGTAAAAGCTGCACAAGCAACAAGCAACAATGATCTTGCCGGAACAATAGATTATAACAACAAGAGTACGGGAAATCTTTTAATCGGAGCAGCATTTTATGTATTGAGCGTTCCTTTTTATCTCATGTCAAACTCTCACATGACGAAATCATTGGACCTATATAACAGATCCCATAAAACAGGAAATCTCAATAAAGCTACATTATTTTTTGGTATAACACCTTCTGGAGCGCGGATACAGTTAAGGTTTTAAGAATTTCATAATCCTGTTAATCTATTTGTTATATATCAACTTCTTGCTATGAAACTTATAAGTACTTTCTGCTTTATTATCATGGCCTTTCCCGCTCTGCTACTGCATTCACAGAATCTGACCATTCGTCCGTATACAGGTATTTCCGCAGATTATCTGCTGCTTGCTGGTAGTTTCGATGGAAAGTCATACTTCACGACAGATAACGAAATCATTCTGGTACCCAGACTATCCCCCGCGGCAGGTCTTGGTATAATGTTTGGAATTGCAATGGGTAATGGAGCAATTGATTTTGCTTACCATATTTCAAGGATGAATTATACAAGTTTGGAAGAAGGTTTCTCAGGAAAGAGTACAACACATCTTATAAGATACCTTGGTTACAAAGGATATTTCAAATCCTTTACGGGGAAAAAAATGAGACCCTACCTGGACATTGATCTGTCCATTGCATTTTCACATTTTGAAAACATATCGTACTCGAGAAGTAATATAAATGAGGTGAGATCAGCCAATTATGGAGGTATCATTTTTGGTGTCGGTGTGGGTTCTCAATTCAGCCTGATTAATAATCTAGCTATTGATCTTAAGATTCTTCCTGAATTTTACACCGGAACAGATATACGGTCTAAAGAGAGTAAACGTTACGAAATTAAAAAGTTTAATAACTTTTTGTTAATCAACTCCATAGGTATAGTGTATTTTTTTAAATCAAAATAATTTTGCATTCCTGCATAAAAAAAATCTGAAATCCCCGGTAATTTTTCATCTTTTCTGATGGCTGTAATAAGTGATATTACAGCCATCAATTTAATCAGCATTTATTGACCTTCTTTGTTATGAATGTAGGCTTAGTCTTTGATTAGAGGATTTTAAATGTCTGAACGATGGTCATTTTGAGTACGTAGCAAATAAATTTCTATAAATTTATCCTCAGAATAACTTTTACCCTGTATGACCATCAACCAGATTTTTACTATGGATCTGTACAAGAAAAATACAAGTAAATTCATCCTTTTTATAAATTAACCTGGAATACATTAACTATGACCAGAGTTTATTATGAAGGAAGAGAATTTGCGAATCTCAATTTGAACCTTTCGCCTCTTGAGCATGGTGAATATGAGGAATGCATATTCATAAACTGTGATTTTTCAAATTCGGACCTTTCAGGAATTAATTTCATAGAATGTGAATTTCAGCAATGCAACCTGAGCCTGGTTAAACTTGTAAATACTATTTTTTCAGATGTTAAATTCGTGAGCTGCAAGTTATTGGGTTTACATTTTGATGATTGCAATGATGTAATGCTATCCTTTGAATTTGATAATTGCTCACTGGACATCTGTTCTTTTTACAGGCTTAAACTAAAAAGAACACTTTTTAATAGCTCAAAGATCATAGAATCTGATTTTTCAGAGGCTGACCTGCATCATTCATCATTTGAGAATTGCGATCTTTTGAAAACCCAGTTTTTTAATACTAACCTGGAAAGTGTTGATTTCAGGAATGCGAGAAATTATATAGTTGACCCGGAGCAGAATCGTATCAGAAAAGCTAAATTTTCAATTCCTGGTCTAAGCGGATTACTCACCAGATATGATATAGAAATTGAACCATAATACCGGCGGTCAATGATTAAAAATCAATAATCAATAAGAAATGCAAAAACTCTCGAATTTATTGAACAGGAAGATTGATTGTAAAGTTTTATTCGCAACTTGATGGGTTTCCTAAAGAAAACTAACAACCTGAATATTATAAAATGCCTATCCTGGTCAAATATATAATCCGGGATCAATGCTATGCATACTTTCCTTATGGCCCTAAACCTGAACCTGGATGAAAGAGAGCTTTTTTGTCGGCCCGGAGGGAATCGAACCCTCGACCCCATGATTAAGAGTCACGTGCTCTGCCAGCTGAGCTACGGGCCGTTTCAGTCCGCAAATTTAACCTAATCAAATGTAAATACACCAAATAAAAAGGAAAATTCTACTATGGTTTGGACTATTGGACGGAAAGAAGCTATGCATGTCTGGCATGACTCACCTGAGAAATTCATAACTTTGATTCCTGATAGCATATTTCTGAATTAACCAGTTAATTATAAATGCCATGACAAGTAAATACCCTGAGAATTTTGCCAGGTTTTATGACACTATCTATCATCAAATAAGAGATACTGTGGATTCCGAATATTTTCTGAATATGATATCAGAAACTAATGGAAAGACTCTTGAAGCAGGAACAGGTACTGGAAGAATGTTTATTAATGCTCTTTATAATAATGCGGACATTTATGGTCTGGATATCAGCGAATCCATGCTAAGAATCCTATATGAAAAGCTTGACAGTGACCAACATTTCAGAATAAGCCATCAAAACATCACTGATTTTTCATTTGATTTTAAATTTGATCTTGTCATTGCTCCTTTCAGGGTATTTATGCACCTGCTGGAAAAAGAGGACCAGATAAAAGCTCTTAACAATATCTGGGATCATCTGAACGACGGGGGACGGTTTATATTTGATGCTTTTATTCCTGACCTTAAGCAACTTATCAATGGCATAAGCTACCAGATGGATTTTGAGGGAGAATATATGCCCGGGCAAAAATTAAGACGATTCGTTTCTACTAATCCTGATCTTATAAAACAGATCATAATGGTTAATTTCCATCTTGAATGGGATGAAGCCGGGGAGTCCGGGCTTGACGACTGGAAGGTGCCGCTAAGATATTATTTCAGATATGAACTTGAACATCTTATTGAACGTTCAAAATTTGAATCCTATAAGATCTGTGGAGACTATAAGGAAGGGAAACTTACAAATCAGTCAAGGGACTTTGTGGTAAGCTGTCAGAAAGGATAAAATACCATATGGCACAATAAGCATGAAAATTGTATTTTTATACGGACAAAATTGATTATAAACATACTTAATCTAAATCAACTACCATATGGCCGAGAAATCAGGATCTTCTAATCAAAAAAAGGTAAGCAGAGGGAATATGAAACCGGCTCTTCTAATTATTGACGTACAGAATAAGTATTTGGGACATGTCCCTCCGGCTGACAGGGAAATAGCATTCTTATTCATTAATCTTCTGATTGGACTTTTTCGCGAACATGGCTTACCCATCTACAGGATCTATCATCTGAATAGCGAAACAGGTGAGACACAGGATTCCGCAGATTTTGAATATCCGTCAGAGATACTCATCCGGCAGGAGGATACACAGATTATTAAAACCTATTCTGACAGTTTCAATAAGACTGAACTTGACAGGATGTTAAGGGAAAATGGTACCAATACACTTTTCCTTTGCGGGCTAAGTGCTGTTGGTTGTGTACTTGCCACCCGTACTGGTGCTTTCAATCATGATTACAAGCCTTTCATTGTAAGGGATGCTATTATGAGCCACAGGTCTGAATATACCCGGAATGTAGAATCTATGTTCGATGCAATCAGCTACGATGCCGTTCAGCTGATAGTGGAAAATTCCTAAAAACAGAATAAACCATCAAATCTTAATTTAATTTTTAACTTTGAGGAGATGACATCTGGCTCTCAGAATATTTTATAAATTGCTCAGGCTCTTTGCAATAATTTAATTATTTTATTTTTAGATATATATAATAATTATATAAATAAAAACTTCACTAAATGGCGCAGCTAACTATTGAACACCCTAAATCTGAATCCGAATCAAAAAAATTGATTTCGGTTTTAAATGACAGATCTGTATTATGCCTTTGGTGGTTGAGTATTCCTGTATATACTATAGCAGTTCAGTTCCTGAAAACCAGGTATCTGCCTTATTCCAGATTCTATTACAATATGCAGGACCTTATAAACAGGGAAAGGTATGCCACATTGTTTATGTTCCTTATACTACCTGTGATACTGATCATTATTAATGCAATATCAATAAGGAAAATATATATATTATCCAATCACCTCAATTATACAAGATTATTTTGGTCTATAACAACCAACATTCTCCTGATTATAATATCTATCCTGGTTATTTTGGTATATTTCAATTAAAACTGAATATCATGAAGTTAAATTGGTTCAGACGTGTAGGATTAGTTTATGTTCCGGGTAATAAAGCCGGGTGGATTATTTTAGTTGTTTCGCTGGGTTGTGCAATATACCTCTTTTTTGATATCGACAGCAGATCTCATTCTGTCAGCGATACAATTATCAATTTTATGCTCAATTTCCTGATTATCGGGGCTTTTTATAATCTGATAGCTTTTATGACCAGTAGCAGGTCCACAGACACCAATTCAGAAGACACTGAGCACTGAAAATAACCAAGCTGATGCAACGCCGTAATTTTATTAAACTCATTCCGGCTACGGGATTAGCTGGCTATACAGGTTCATTGAATATGATGAAGGTTTATTCCGGACAGGAGCCTGCTTTTGATACCCGCGAATACTGGCTGCAGGTAATGACCACGATTGCTGATCCGCTGCTTAATGCTTTAAGCAGGGAGAAGCTAAAATCTACGATGCCTGTTGAATGCCAGCCTGGCTATTCTGAAAGTCGCAGGAAAGTAACATATCTCGAAGCCTTTGGAAGACTGGTCGCTGGTATGGCACCATGGCTGGACCTTGGAGCAGGAAATTCTGAGGAAGGAATTATGCGTAAAAAATATATCGGTCTCACAAGGCAGTGTCTTACTTATTCCGTTAATCCTGCCTCTCCTGATTTTATGAATTTTACTGAAGGAGGACAACCATTGGTAGATGCTGCATTTCTTGCCCAGGGACTGATACGAGGGTTTTCCCAGTTATGGGAACCTCTTGATGACCAGACAAAGAAAAACATTGTTAATGCCCTGATATCGACCCGTATTATAAACCCAGGTTACAGCAACTGGTTGCTGTTCAGTGCGATGATCGAGATCTTCCTGCTTAAAACAGGCAATTCGTGGGATCAGATGAGAGTTGACTTTGCCCTTAAAAAACACATGGAATGGTATAAAGGAGACGGGGTATATGGTGATGGCCCGGATTTTCACTGGGATTATTATAACAGCTATGTTATTCAGCCAATGTTACTCGATATTGTAGGATTACTGGTCAGCCATGGTTATGAAAAGCAGGAGACATATGACCTTGTTCTTTCCAGGGCACGGAGATATGCAGTGATCCAGGAGAGGATGATTTCTCCTGAAGGTACTTTCCCTTGTATCGGACGATCACTGGCTTACAGGTTTGGAGCATTCCAGCTTCTTTCACAAATAGCCTTAATGAAACAACTACCCGGTGAGCTTAATCCCGGGGCAGTAAGAAGCGGTCTCTCTGCTGTGATATCAAAGATGATTGAAGCCCCAGGGACCTTTGACAAGGGTGGATGGCTTACAATAGGCTTCTGCGGACATCAACCGGAAATAGGCGAAACATATATTTCCACCGGAAGTCTGTATTTATGTACCACAGGAATGCTGACACTGGGACTTCCTCCCGGAGACGAATTCTGGAAATCTCCGTCCGGAGAATGGACATCCAGGAAAGCATGGAGTGGCCTTGATTTAAAAACCGATCATGCCCTTTAGACTGTGAAAAGAGGCCTGATAATCCTTTTATTTGGTCTGACAGGTATTACATCCTTGTCACAGAATGTTTCAGGTCCTTACATCATTGAGATGAAGGCCCATTCCGGAATGATCTTGCCAATTTATGAAGCCCTGGATTATCTTGTCGAGGATGATATTTATGCCCTGGACCTGTCTGTTAGCATCCCCGCATATGGCAGGGACTACTGGGAAAAGCTTTATCATTATCCCAGGACAGGGGCAGGACTTTCGTTCTGGAATCTTGGTAATAATAAGGTTCTGGGGAAAGCATACTCTCTTTATAGTTTTATTAATATACCCATATTCAGAAGACCAGGGAGATTTTCATTCAATTACCAGATTTCGCTCGGAGGCGCATACATTACCCGATCATTCGATAAAGCTGACAATCATTTAAACCGGGCAATGGGGTCACCTGTAAATATTTATGTCAGGTTGTCGATTGATGGCAAGATTCATTTTTCACCTCAAACTGAACTTGTAATTGAAGCCGGGACCACACACTTTTCAAATGGAAAGACCAGATCACCAAATTATGGAATTAATGCCGGTTCCTTTGCTCTCGGGATAAATTACCGGATAAACAATGATTACCTTGCTGTATATGAGCCTGAAGTCCCCGAAATAAATAAAACTATTATTCAGTCATTTATATGGCTGGCAGGAGTCAAAGTATATGATAATCTTCTGAACAAGAAATACCTTACCTCTTCATTTTCGTATAATATAGAACATTTCATTGATCACAGGAGGAAGCTCGGACTGGGCGCTGATCTTTTTTATGATGGTTCCATAAATGAGGCCCTTTCAGTGGAGAAAGGCACAGAAGATAATGGTCTTACCAAACTGATACGCTTAGGTATACATGCCTCATATTCTGCCCAATATAAACATTTTTCAGCTGGTATTCAGGCAGGGTATTATCTCTATTCAAAATATATTGTTCTTACTTCGATTTATAATAAGATATATCTCCAATACCTCTTTACTCCAAATATACTTGGAAGCATTGCTGTGAAGTCTCATTGGGGAAAGGCCGATTGTTTTGAATATGGGTTAGGAGTATACTGGTAAAGGATGAAAAGCAATAAAGCATGAATAGGATCCTGACAATATTTCTGATTATAGCTGTTCTGACTATCTCCTGCCGGAAGATATTCTTTACCGATGAAGTAAGATCAAGGGAAATTATTCTGGACAATTTCAGTGCAGTCAATATTGTGGGTATCTATAACCTGGTACTGGTTCAGGATTCTGCCAACATGCTGGAAATTTCAGGTAAGAATAATATTGGTTCAATTGATGCACTGGTAATTAATGATACGCTTCATATAAGCGATCATAAAGTATTGTCTTTCAATCCATATAAAAACACAATAACCCTTCATTTTACTGATCTTAAATATATGGTAACCCATGATCCGGTAAATGTAATAAATAAAGACACCCTGAAAGCAGACAGGTTCAGTTATGAAGCAATAGGTGAGATAGCGGAAGTAAGGCTTACAGTGATTTGCAATACATTCCTTGTTGCTAATTCGGCCAATACACTTGGATTTTTCCACTTCAGCGGAAGAGCAGGGTATACAAGCTATTTTAACAGGTATGGTTGCACCATATTTGCTGACAGCCTGTTCACAAAAGAAGCAGTAATAACAAACGAGTCTGTAGGTGATGTGTATATTAATGCTTCGGAAAATATACGAGTCTTTATCTGGGGACCCGGAAATATCTATTATTATGGTGATCCGGCAGTTGAGATTGCAGAAAACAAAGGAACCGGGAAAATAATAAGATTAAAATAAGCTCCATTTCAAATTATTCAGATGACCTTCTCATCAAGAAAAAATGTAATTACAGATATTAAAGCTGATAATACAGATCCCCATGCAAGGTCACCTATTGTCACAAGCAATTGCCAGTCTTTAAGTGTGGCAAGGTTTGTAATTTCATAAGTTAACAACACAGGATCATAATATAAATATTACAACTACAACGAAACTCTTTTATCTGGTTGAGTGTTATAACTATGATATTTGGACCTTTCCAAAACTAAATAGTAAATAGAGTACATGGCATATTACTTTAGGGATTGGCTTAATTTTTGTATTGTATTTTCAGTTGAATAATACCGGAAATATTTAAATTATAATGATCATGAAAAAGATTGCAACTTTATTATTATCAGCAGCAATTCTAATACTGCTTATTTCTATCGGCTCGTGTACAAAAGAACCAGCCCCACTTCAGGACTACCTGGTACAGGTTGATAGTATACATGTATCCGATACGGTAACTGCCGGAGAACCATTCGATATTGAATTTTACGGAACAATAGGCTTCGATATGTGCCATAGTTTTAAAGTATTTAACCAGTCTGTCAATGGTAACAACATATCAATTCAAACCTGGGGCACATTCGATAACAGCGCTGAGGCATGTCCTGAAGCCCTGGTATTACTTGATGGGCAAAAACTAAGTATGACTCTCAAAATTCCCGGCATCTATAACCTCTTAATTGTTGAACCGGCAGCTTATTCATTAAAAAAGCAGATCGTTGTGAAATAGTAACATGCTTCGGGAAGACTATATGCAAACATGAAGTAAACAATCATTCAGATTATAAGAAATGATACATCGAAGAGCCATGTATTATTGCCTTATTTTGCTGATTTAAAAAGCGCCTATGGTATAATTTTTGTATTGTACAGGTATACTAACCTGGCTCAATGATGAAAAAACATGTCTTCTTCCCGCTGTTTGTAGCTTATTCAGTGACAGCAGTTATACTGATTTCCTGTAAGAAAACTGAAGAACCTGTTTTACCTGGGGACCCGGTAGACATACCTATTGAAACCTACCAGAGAGAAGTAATAGATTCAGCGAACAGATTTGCTTTTGAACTGTTTAAACCCTGTTTGCATGAAAGCAAAGGATCAGGGAATATTCTTATTTCACCTTTCAGTGTTACCAGTGCTCTCTCAATGACTCTTAACGGGGCCTCCGGGGATACATATGAAGCAATGAGAATGTCACTTGGTCTTGATAGCAAAACAATTGAACAGATCAATAGCACTTATCTTAAGCTCATGACGGAAATGGTCAATGTCGATAATCGTGTTATCCTGGAAATAGCTAATTCCGTATGGGTTGAAAAACGTCTGGAGGTCAAACAGCAGTTCATTTCGGACCTGGCAACCTGGTATAAGGCTGATGCAAAGGAAATTGATGTAACAGATCCCGGTGCAGTCACAACTGTGAACAATTGGATAGCAGAAAAGACACACGACAGGATAAAGGACATGCTGGATCAACTGGATCCTGATTTGGCGATGCTTCTTATTAATGCAATATATTTCAACGGAAAATGGAAATATGCATTTGACAAAGCCGATACAAAAGAGGAGCCTTTTTATGTTAGCCCATCTTCCCCCGAATCTGTATCAATGATGCACCTGACAGCTGCCATGCCGGCTATAAGGTCAGATAATCTTACAATTGCGGAAATTCCTTATGGTCAGGGCAACTTTAATATGGTAGTTGTTCTTCCGGATGAAGGTACTTCGATTGAAGAGCTTGCTGATAAGCTTTCTCCTACTCTATGGCAGCAGTGGATGGCTCTTTTAACCAATAACTCTCACAATATTAACCTGAGTATGCCACGCTTTCAGTATAAATATAAGAGACTTATGAATGATGATCTGATAAGCCTCGGAATGGGAATTGCCTTCTCCAATGATGCTGACTTCAATAACATTAGCAATCAGGGGCTTAAGATCACCAGGGTTCTTCACCAGGCATTCATTGAAAATAATGAGGAAGGAACGGAAGCTGCAGCCGCCACAGTGGTGGAAATTGTATTTACCAGTGCAGGACCGGGACAGGAAGTTTTCAATGTAACCCTGGACCATCCATTCCTGTTTTTTATAAGGGAGTCCGCAACCGGGACTATCCTTTTTATGGGTAAAGTGGGCGATCCCAATCTCAATTAACACTATTTTTTCTGCATTAGTTCTGACTAAGAATAAGTCCATTTATCAGGTAAACTCTAATTGAGGGTGATCAAAATATGATTATTTTTGATTTATGAATACAACTATAACCCTGAATGTTTTTATCCTTTTTCTTTTCATCGGAGTGGTCCAGGGAATAATCCTTTCTTTCTTCTTTATCTTTAAGTCATCATCCAATACTAAGGCAAATATGTTCCAGGGCCTGCTGTTGCTTTCACTGTCATTATGTATCCTGGAACAGTTCTTAAATTTCACCGGACTAATAGTCAGGGTACTTCCGGTTACAAACTCAACAGAACCCCTAAACCTTGTCATCGGTCCCTTTCTGTATCTCTATGTTAAAAAGAGTATCGACCCTTCCCGTTCAAAAAAGGACTGGATTCATTTCATCCTTGCATTTCTATATTTTGGCTATATGTTATTTGAATACAGGCAGTCTAATGAGTTTAAATACAACTCTTATATTAACAGTTTACATCCCGACTGGCCTCTGTTGAAGGCCTCAATAAGAGGGTTGAATGATCCCCTGGATGTGAAAAAATACCTGAACCTGGTGACAGGAATACAAATTGTTATATATGTCGCTCTTTCTTTCAATATCCTGTTAAAAAAGGCCGGGAAAGCAAAAGGGTCCATCTTCAAAACAGAGGATGACATGTTCAAATCCTTAAGGAATATGATCCTTCATGTTTTGATAATAATCCTGATTTTCATTGTCGTTAAATTAAATTTCCGCGGAGATACAGGTGACTACTTCATTGGCCTCTATGTATCTTTTCTGGCAATATTGACATCTTTCAGGGTGATGTCCGACTCAACTTATTTTGAAAGTTCAAGCTCATTTATGGACCTTTCTATCGAAAAATATCGTAAATCATCACTTACAGAGGAAAGAAAGAATGAGATCCTGAACAGTATTACAAATGAACTAAATAATAACAGATATTTTTCAGATAACCTGGCATCACTTTCTGTACTGGCAAAAAAGATTGGTGAAAGCTCTCATCATGTTTCTCAGGTCATAAATGAAAAACTCAATCAGGGGTTTTTCGAGCTTCTTGCAGTCTATCGGGTTGAAGAGGCTAAAAAGATATTTTCAGATAAGAAAAGAGAAAAACTGACTATTGAGGAAGTTTCGGAGATGGTTGGTTACAACTCAAAAACTGCTTTCAATAATGCTTTTAAGAAACTGACAGGTAAAACGCCTTCAGAATTTCGCAAAGACATATGCTCCTGATAATGTGCAACATACAATAATGCATGATACATCCCGATAGGGATGTACACCATCCTCATAGGCGCGTTCTTCAGATGTAACATACCTGGTTTAGTTTTGATCCCAACAAATCAATACTAAGACTATGAAAACAGAAGGTATCGTTTCAGAAGAATTATTCAACAACATGCACCAGTCAATTATTGACAGCTGCAAGGCCGGAGACCAGAAAGCTCAGTTTCAGATTTATAAATTGTATTACAAAGCCATGTATAATACAAGTCTGAGGATTGTGCATGATACCATGGACGCAGAGGACATAATGCAGGAGGCATTCCTCTCGGCTTTTGATAAAATAAACACCTACTCCGGGAAAGTAAGTTTCGGCTCCTGGTTAAAGAAGATAGTCGAAAACAGGTCTCTTGATCATCTACGGAAAAAGAAAATGCTTGTATTTGAGAATAATAATTCATTACATGACCTGCAGATCGAAAATTCTGATGACAAAGATGAAGAGGAAATCAAGGATAGCCTGATCAGGAAGATCAAGGAAGTTCTTGGCCTTCTTCCCAGGGGTTGCAGGAAGGTATTTTCCATGTATCATTTTGAAGGTTTTGATCATGATGAGATCGGGGATATACTGTCAATATCTCAGAGTACTTCAAGGTCCCAGTACAACAGGGCAAGAAAAATAATACAAAATAAGATATAATATAAATGCTGTCCGGCCGATACCTGTCTATTATCAAAAACAATAATACGTGCATGGATGTTAATTAAAAAGACCAGGCCTTACTTAAAAAAATTATAATTTTACGAATACTTAAAGGAATCATTGCTTGACTGTAAATTGTAAAATATGAAAAATATTCTGACCCCAGCCTTCCTGTTTTTGATTTTAATACTTACCCTGGTATCATGCAACAGTGAGAATACTTACCAGGAAAAAAACAGGCCACAGTATCATTTTTCGCCCCCGGAAAAGTGGATGAATGATCCTAACGGACTGGTATTTTATGATGGTGATTATCATCTCTTTTATCAATACTATCCCGATAGTACAATCTGGGGTCCTATGCACTGGGGGCATGCATTAAGCACTGATCTTGTTCACTGGAAAAACCTGCCCATAGCATTATACCCTGATACACTGGGATATATTTTTTCAGGAAGCGCCGTCGTCGATTGGAATAATCAGTCAGGTCTGCAGACCGGTGATAATCCTCCCATAGTTGCAATTTTCACACAACATTCAGAAGAAAGACTCCGGGAAGGAAGAATAGATTTTCAGAATCAAAGTATAGCTTACAGCAATGATAAAGGAATGACTTTTAGAAAGTATATCCACAATCCTGTGATATCAAACCCCGGAGAAAGAGATTTCAGAGATCCAAAAGTTATCCGGGATGATAATCTCAATAAATGGATTTTAGTACTGGCTGCCGGTCAAAAAGTTGAATTCTTCAGCTCCATGGACCTTTTACACTGGGAATATATGAGTGATTTCGGTACAGGCCTGGGTGCTCATGGTGGAGTTTGGGAGTGTCCTGATCTATTCCCTCTTAAAATAAATAATCTAACTAAATGGGTTTTGCTTGTTAGTATCAATCCGGGTGGACCTAACGGAGGATCTGCAACACAGTATTTTATTGGTGACTTTGATGGCACGAAATTTATAAACGAAAACTCCGATGATAGTATCAAATGGCTCGATTTCGGTCCTGATGATTATGCAGGTGTAACCTATTCAGACATTCCTGCAGCCGATGGAAGAAGATTATTTATCGGATGGATGAACAACTGGACTTATGCACAGACAGTCCCAACTGTAGGATGGAGAAGTGCCATGACACTTCCAAGACAATTGAAACTGAAAAATATTAGTGGTGTAACAAGAGTCTGTTCAACACCGGTGGAAGAACTCACAAAACTTCGAACAGGTGAACACAAGACAGAACTTTGGCCTGATTCTGCCATTAACATAACAGGTTTGAATGAAATCAGTCTTAGCTTTGACCTAAAGAACTCCCCTGCAGCTGACTTTGGCCTTGCCTTCTCAAACAGTCTTAACGAAAAGCTGACTATTGGTTTTGACAGCTACCTTAACCAGTTTTATATCGACCGGTCTGAATCGGGCATTACGGATTTTTCTGCTGCATTTGCTAAAAGGCACTTTTCCCCACGTTATTCATCCGACAATACTTTAAATATTACTTTATACCTCGACTATTCATCGGTGGAATTATTTGCTGATGATGGCTCAGTAGTTATGACAGAAACATTTTTCCCAAATGAAAATTTCCACAATGTTGTTTTATATAACAGGAAAGGAAAAGTTAAAGTTAACAACTGTATCATCTATGATCTGCAGTCTATCTGGAAGAATTAACTTTTTATAAGATAAGCCATGAAAAAAGCAGCCAGTGTTGACGAATATATTTCTGGATTCCCCGAGGATGTTCAGAAATACCTTGCAGAAATGAGGTCAGCTATAAAAAAAACTGTTCCGGAGGCAGAGGAAACAATAAGTTATTCCATGCCAGCCTATAAATTGAATGGAATCCTGATTTACTTCGCCGCTTTTAAGAACCACATAGGCTTCTACCCAACTTCTTCAGCTATTATGGAATTTAAAAAGGAACTATCACCTTATAAGAGCGCCAAAGGATCCGTACAATTTCCCCTGGGTAAGCCATTACCACTGGACCTGATAACTAAGATCGTCAGGTTCAGGAAAGAAGAGAATATAAATAAAAAAGCAGCCTCGGGGAAACCCTGACAACCTGGATAATTTATGCAGAGAATTTGCTTTCACTGTTAGTTTTGTTAACATTGTTAATTGATATATTTAACAGTATATTAACAAATTAACAGACAAATTAACACTTTTAATGTCATACTGTCATTATTTTTGAGTGGTATCTTTTTTGTTGCCTTTTTTCAGAATATTATTGTTGGACAATTAAAATAATAAGCTATGAAACGTATGGTATTTATAACCATTGCATCTTTTCTGGCTTTGATAAGTTGTAATGGACAGACAGGAAAAAATGGAAACATTAATACGGCTAAAACAAATGAGCCAAAGACAAACATTAAAGTAAAAAAGGAGTATGACGATCATGGTAATTTGGTAAGATATGATTCGACATATACCTATGTTTACTCAACTCCTGAGAACAGTAATTCTGTGAGCGATAGTATCACAGGTAATTACAGTAAACATTTCAGTAATAAAAATCTCTTTTCTGATGAACCTTTCCTTAACGATATGTTTGCAAGGGATTCATTATTAAAGAATGATTTTTTCGGGAAGGATTTCTTTTCCAACGATTTCATGTTGAATGATAAAAATATGGAGAAGATCTTCCAGAGAATGGATTCAGTCCGAAGACATTTCTTCAGGGGACAGTTCAACCCGCCTCTTTATCAGAAACAGTAACATGCATGATATAAGGCATGGGGTCTCTGATTGCATAGTGATCTGAAATCAGAAAATGAATTGCCGGGATTTATTATCTTTATGACATTCATTTCCTATTTACAGGTACAGAATTTTTCAAAAGAAGAAATTGATAACCGGGAAGCACTATCTTAAAAACCTCTTTTTACTTATAAGACTGACATATAAAATGTTTCAGTCTAATAAGGTATTTGGACTCTACCACTGGTATGTAAGGCGCGAAGCAGGGGAAATTATCCGGCAATCAAGGATAATGAATGATGGTAGCATCAACGAAAAGGTTTTTAAAAAAATCCGTTGGTATATGGTGGAGATGATAGTAATGGGTGAGTTTCTTGCCAACCTTGCAGATCTGAAAATCAGTAAAAAAGACAAGTTAAGCCTGATGTTTCTTGGAGCCGTAATGACTCTATTCGATACAATCATAGATGATTTGAAGGCCGATAAAGATCTGGTTTTGAGGTTACTTGATAATATTATGTCGCCCGAGAAGAGAGTCCGCAGCAAGTCTGAACCAGCTATTGAAAAGTTATTCTATCTTTATTTCGACCGTCTTATTGCCTCAACAGAAAAGGGAAAGTGGTCCACAATGTACAAACACTTTCACCTCATCAAATTTCAAATGAGAAGTGATGAACAAATGAAAGAGTCCATTTCTGAAGAGGATGTAATCAGGATAACGAGGGGAAAGGGCGGGGCCTCCCTCCTTCTATGTTCTGCATTGATATTTCCTCCTTCGGAGGCAACAAATAAAGCGATGTTTGAGCTTGGTGTATTTATTCAAATGATGAATGATACCCAGGATATATACAAGGATACTATTGAAGGTATCAGGACATTTGTGCACTTTGAAAAGAGTTATTCCGGTATTGTCGAAAAACTCGAGAAACAACGGAGTATTACATTTAACCTGCTAAAATCTGTCGCTTTCTCATTTAGTGGAAGATATGAGATAATATTTAATTTCTATGCTCTTTATACTGTTATACTGTATAAGCTTAAAAAGTATTCCAAAGCCTCCCTGAACAAATTAGATTTCAATATCATAGCTTCTATGGAAAAAGAGTCCTTCAGGATTAGCCCATTCTCCCCCAGGGCTATGTCTGCTTGCTATTCCAGAATATTGAAATTTGATTTTGAGGAATGCAATAAAGAGAATTTCTATTATTTCAAATGAAGGTTGAACAGGGATCATACCAGAGCATGTAAACCGCAGTTTGAAAGAAATATAGAAAGTTGCTGTCTCATTTGTCACAATGATGATAGATATTTATCAATGTCTGTCTGTTTTTTAACTTACATATCTCCCCTGGAACAATTAATTTTAAAATTATACCTTTAGCTCTTTATTTTATTAAAACGATATACGCAAACCAGGATGAATTATATAAAACCAGCTGTCTCAATTCTGTTATTAAGTCTTTTTGTTTTCAACTCCGCGTGTAAGCGGGAAGTTAGGGACCAGGATGGCAATTTAT
Source organism: uncultured Bacteroidales bacterium (assembly GCA_963843635.1). Lineage (GTDB taxonomy): Bacteria > Bacteroidota > Bacteroidia > Bacteroidales > VadinHA17 > LD21. The sequence continues at coordinate 136,634 of CAWJLF010000008.1, forward strand.
GTGAGACTGTAAAATTAGGTAAACAGGAATGGATGAAAATGAACCTGAATGTGAGTCATTTCAGGAACGGGGATCCCATACCTGAAGCTAAATCAAACAAGGAGTGGATCATAATGGGTATACAGGGCAAACCAGCCTGGTGTATTCAGGATAATAACCCGGAAAATGAAAGTACTTATGGAAAACTATATAACTGGTATGCTGTGAATGATCCTCGCGGTTTAGCACCAAATGGTTTTCATATACCGACTGATGACGAATGGACACAATTGATCAACTACCTTGGTGGAAATGTTCTGGCAGCTTTGAAGATGAGAACCAATCCGACAGGGGAAACAGTCCAATCAGTAAAAGAAGTCGGATTCGCAGGACTTGCAGGAGGTTATCGTACTGATGGCGGAAAATTTGAAGGCGAAGGCAGCTATGCTTACTGGTGGTCATCAACCGAATTAAATAAAGAAGCTGCCTGGATAAGGTTGCTGAACTATCTTTACTGTAATGTATACTTTAGTGCTTATAGTAAGGCTAACGGCTTCTCTGTCAGATGCGTTAAGGATTAAATGAAACCCAATTCCTCTAAAGGAAACAAATTAAACGATTATCCCCATAACATTAAATCTTTTTGTTCGCAAGGTGTTTCATGTGCTTCAAAACACTTCTCCAGATTATTTTCATTGCTTAATATTCTTAATGACCTTAAAATTTTAGGAAATATTTAACAGTATCATCTCATTACTTTTTTTTTGATTCTTTATTTTTGCTGTCCATACCTAAAGTCACTATAATTTATGGAGGATCTTCATATGTCAATAAAGACCAGATTGTTCAGGCTTTTCTTAACTGTTAATTTAGGAATAATTTGTATCTCAGGCAATGCAGGTTTAGCAACCGACAGTGTGACCCTGTATACACCTTACACCAAAGTAACGGTTCCCCCCGGCGAGACTATTAATTATACGGTTGATGTAATCAACAATACAGATGAGATCGAAACCGTGGACCTTACAATGTCAGGGTATCCACGATCCTGGACCTTCAAAATGAAATCGGAGAGTCTTAGTATCGGGCAGCTCTCTGTACTCCCTCATGACAAAAAGAGTTTTTCTCTAACAGTGGAAGTTCCGTTGAAGGTAAACAAAGGAACCTACCATTTCAACCTTGTGGCAGGCGGAACAACAAGATTGCCGCTGTCTGTCATAATATCTAAACAGGGAACTTTTAAAACTGAATTTACTTCACAGCAAACAAACATGCAGGGGCACTCCAATTCAACATACACCTACGCCACGATCCTCAAAAACATGACAGCCGACGTGCAAAATTATGCACTGATGGCTGATGCCCCACGAGGATGGACAGTTACATTTAAAAATAAGTACCAGGCTGTTACTTCAATTAGTGTTGAGCCAAATGCAGCCGATAATGTTGTTGTTGAAATCAAACCCCCGGAGGAAGTCGAAACAGGAACCTATAAGATACCCATTAGAGCTATTACCAGTACTACATCAGGGGAGTTGGATCTCGAGGCCGTTGTACTCGGAACATATAATCTGGTCGTTAGCACACCTATGGGCCTGGTTAGTTCAACAATAACTGCAGGAGAATCTAAAAAAATAGAGTTGATTGTCAATAATACTGGAACATCCCTGTTATCAGATATAAAGCTCAAAGCCACGATTCCGGATAACTGGAATCTCGCATTTGATCCAAAAACCGTCATTAGCCTTTTGCCTGGTAAAACAGCACAAGTATTTGCTACAATCAAAGCCAGCAAAAAAGCAATCCCCGGTGATTATGTAACCAGCATTGAGGCACGCACACCGGAGGTTTCATCAAAAGTTGCATTAAGAATCTCAGTTAAAACCCCAATGTTATGGGGATGGATAGGTGTTCTTGTCATAATTATTGCACTGGGAAGCGTTTTTTATCTGTTCCGGAGGTACGGGAGGAGGTAGATTGTGGGCACAAACATCATTGAACTTATAAACCTTACTAAAAAGTATGATTCGTTCACAGCAGTTGATAACCTGAACCTGGCGATACGGAGCGGAGAAATTTTTGGATTGCTTGGTCCTAACGGAGCAGGAAAATCGACAACAATTCTTATGATGCTGGGCCTTACAGAACCAACTTCAGGCTCTGCCAGGGTTTGCAATATTGATCCCTCAAAAAAACCAATTGAAGTAAAAAGAAGAGTCGGTTACCTGCCTGAAGATGTGGGTTTTTATCCTAATCGAACCGGCATGGAAAACCTTGTTTTCACAGCTATGTTAAACAATCTCTCCGAAAATCAGGCGAGGGAAAAAGTCTTGCAGACTTTGGACAGAGTTGGTTTAAGTGGAGCAGCAGGGAAAAGAACGGGAAAATACTCAAGAGGCATGCTCCAGCGACTAGGTCTGGCTGATGTCCTCATCAAAGATCCTGAAATTATTATACTTGACGAACCCACACTGGGACTTGATCCATCCGGGATTAAAGAATTTCTCGAACTCATTGCAGGGCTCAGTAAAGAAGAAGGACTTACAGTACTTTTTTCATCTCACGATCTGCACCAGGTACAGAAAGTCTGTGACAGGGTCGGGTTATTTGTTAATGGAAGGTTGCTGGCAGAGGGAAATGTAGAATCGTTGTCCAGGGAACTTTTTAAAAAGAGTCCTTTTATAATTGAGGCTGAAGTCAATTACAAGTCAAAAACAAAGATTGAACCCGGAGAGAAAAAAAGCTGAAAAACATATTAATAAACTCTCTGAAGAATCTTGAGGGAGTAACAGGGATCACAAGCACAAATGATACTTTTAAGATAGAATGTTCCGTAGATTTAACAGCTGATATTGCCAGGGTTATTGTGGAATCGGGAACTGGTTTAATATACCTTAACAAAAAGGAATACGGGCTGGATGATATTTACTACCAATATTTCGAAAGAGGTGAAGATCATGAAGAGATCAGATGAAAATACTAACCATTTAACCGGATCAGCTGGTTTGGAAAGAGGAGTTCATATCCCCTTTTTCTCAGGATCTGCCTTATTAAAAAGAGGTAATAAGGTTCTGAGTCCTTTCACCGTGATACTTAACAAAGAAATTTCTGATCATGTAAGGAGTTGGCGTTTTCTCATCCTGCTTGCAATAATATCCCTGACATGTTTCGGATCAATGTATACGGCACTGACAAATATGAGTACGGCTGTAAAACCGGATGATCCTGAAAATGCATTTTTCTTTCTCAGGATCTTTACAATTTCAGACGGCACTCTTCCTTCCTTCGTAGTTTTTATTGGATTTCTGGGTCCCTTGCTTGGCATCAGTCTGGGCTTTGACGCCATAAATTCAGAGCACAACAATGGTACACTTAGTCGCATACTGGCACATCCGGTCCATCGCGATTATATCCTTAATGCTAAGTTCCTTGGGGCTCTGATTGTGATCAGCATTATGTTCTTTGCTCTTGGTTTCCTGGTTATTGGTTTTGGACTAATATCAATCGGGATCCCACCTACTCCCCAGGAATTCGTACGGATAGTGTTCTTTTTACTGCTAAGCATAGTATATGTTTCATTCTGGCTAAACCTGTCAATACTCTTCTCAGTGAAATTCCGTCAACCTGCAACATCGGCACTGGCAGGCATTGCTGTCTGGTTATTCTTTACCATATTTTACGGACTGATTGTCAATTTAATTACTAAATCAATGACTCCGTCTGCCCTGGCTTCACAACAAGAAGTCCTGAGTTTTCAGCATTTTAAGCTTAACCTCCTGCGGGTTATGCCAAATCAATTATTCTCTGAGGCTACCACAACATTGCTTATGCCTTCAATAAGAAGCCTTGGACCTCTGACTATGGAACAAATGCATGGTTCTCTGCCCGGGCCCCTTCCTTTGGGTCAGAGCTTATTGCTGGTATGGCCACAGGTAACCAGTCTCATCGCAGCTACTGTTATCTGTTTTGTGTTCTCTTATATACCTTTCATGAAAAGGGAAATCCGTTCGCGATAAGATAAATCCGGGGATAGAAATCATCTGTCTCAAACAACATTCTTTGTAAATTAGTGTTATATGCTCTGAATGTGATGTCGAGTATTAACAAAAATGTTCCTTATGAAATCATTAAAGTATTTATATCTGACAGTGGTGATAATTGCAATGTTAGTAATGACTGAGAGCTGTACAAAAAAATCAAGTGACACAGGGGGACTTTATGTTCCTACAAGTGCAGATGCAACCGCCAATGCAACCCTGCAGGATCTTGAACAGGGCCGGACATTGTATATAAGTAACTGTGGTGCATGCCATTCTCTTTTCTCACCTGATTCCTATACCCCCACACAGTGGGGGAGCATATTGAACAATATGGCACCAAAAACTAATATGTCAGCATCAGAGATACTGCTTGTATCAAAATATGTTACAAGGGGAAATTAAGCTTTACGAAACAGCCCGGGTTTTTCCGTAAACAGGGCAACCACAGCAAATACTGCGAGCAGGAAGGTATGAAATGAAACACGAAGAAGGACCGTGTCGGGTTTGACTATTGTGCTTATAAGATAAATTATAATCGCTAATCCCAGATAACCGCTAAACTTAAGCAGGTTATATTTTATGGGAAAATGTTTCTGACCTGTCAGGTAGGACAATACCATCATGGTCCCGTAACAAATAAAGGTAGCCCATGCTGATCCGTAATATCCGTGTATTAGATGGTCCTGCGAGAGAGGTATCCACCAGAAGTTCAATCCCAGGGTTATTACGGCTCCTATTATTGACAACCATGCTCCCCAGTAAGTCTTGCCGGTTAATTTATACCAGATAGATAAGTTGTAGTATACTCCAAGAAAAAGATTTGCAAGCATCAACACAGGTATAACACCCCTACCTTCCCAATAGTTTCTGCCAACGAGTACCGGCAGGATAAAATCATCGAGATATAACATTGTTACCAAAAATATCAGGGACACCACAATGATAAAATAATTCATAATCTGAGCATATGTCTCCCTGGCATCCTTCTCCTTTGCCTGGGCGAAGAAGAAAGGTTCAGCAGCATACCTGTAAGCCTGGATGAAGATTGTCATCAGAATTGAGATCTTGTAACATGCTGCATAAATCCCAACCTGGTAAGTGGCCATTTCTGCTGTTCCGGGTAAAAGATACCTGAGCATCAACCTGTCAAAAGTTTCATTAATGATACCGGCCATTCCTGCAAAAAGCAAAGGAAACGCATAGAAAAACATCTTCTTCCACAGGTTGGGATTGAGCTTCCATTTTACAGTTATCATCCCTGGAGATAAAAGCAGTAAGGTTAAACTGCTTGCAACCAGGTTTGAAATGAATATATACTCTATTCCCCAGTCCGGCCGGTAAACCACCAATATTGCCTTTGCCATAAGTGATGCCGGATATTCTTTCAATATAAAAGGGCACAAAAGTATAAAGAAGAGGTTTAGTCCAATGTTTACAATTATATTGACCATGTTGATTGTGGCAAACCGCTTTGCTTTGTTTTGAGCTCTCAGTCTTGCAAAGGGAACGGATGCTACAGCATCAAGAACAAGTATCCATCCGAACCAGAGAACGTAATTTTTTGAATCGGGATAACCTATCCAGTTTGATATTGAGCCGGAAAATAGCAGTACAAAAAGCAGGAAAATAATAGATGAGATAAGCAATGATATCATACCGGTACTATACACTTTATCCTTATCTTTCTCCTGTTCGGTGAACCTGAAGAAAGCTGTCTCCATGCCATAAGTAAGCATCACTTTGAGAAAAGCGGCATAGGAATAAAAGACACTTACAGTACCATATTGATCAGGCAGAAAGACACGTGTGTATAAAGGCACCAACAGGTATCCCAAAATCCTGCCTACAATGGTTGGAATACCATAAATAGCAGTCTGGCCGGCTAGCTTTTTGATCGCAGTCACACAGTAAAGTTAATTTTAAATTGTAATTTTTGATCCAAATTATCTTAGGGAATATTTTATTATCTTACATGTAAAAATAATTTCTCAAATAAAAATATATTTTTACCACCATCTATCTCATATTTAAGTTACTAAAAAAATGAAAAACATCTTACTGTATTAATCTTAAGTATAGTATATTTTCTAACCTCTAAAAAGACCTGCTCATGACATTTAAAATCATTTTACTCGGAATTATTTTTGGCAGCCTTTTACAGCATGCCAGGCTGAATAAGTTTGACGTGATAAGCGGACTGGCCACCCTTGAAAATCTTGCTGTAGCAAAGGCTATAGCTGTTGCAATAGGCATAGGTGCTATAATATTGAGCATTGAGACAGGGCTTGGTTTCGCTACTTACCATATTAAACCAATGATCCTGATTGGAATTACTCTGGGAGGATTAATTTTCGGAACTGGTATGGCTATCCTGGGTTACTGTCCCGGCACTATGGCAATATCGCTCGGAGAAGGCTCCCTGGATGCTCTAACCGGAATTTTTGGTGGCCTGGCCGGTGGTTTATTTTATACTGTAATTTCCCCATCTATTAAGGGTCTCCTTGGACCTGATCTGGGTAATATTTCGCTGATGTCATTAACCGGGGATAATACTCTTTTTTATATACTGACTGTTGTTCTGGGCGGCCTTTTTATATGGGCGGCATTCTATATGCATAAGAAAGAGAAAGCCACAGATTACAAATGGCTCGTAACGGGAATAGGTCTGGCTTTGCTCAATGGTTATGTCTTTTCAAAATTTGCATTCAGCAGGCCTGTCGGCGCTTCTACTTCATATCCTTATCTGGCCGATCTGATCACGGGCACTACCAATAATGATTATTTCACTTCAATACAAAAGCCCGGGCACTGGGAGTTGATCTTTCTGGCTGGTGCTTTGATTGCAGGTCTTCTGAACTCTCTTATCAAAAAAGACTTCAAAATTACACTTATTCATTCCAACTGGGAGAGATATAAGGGACCATCCCCTCTCAGGAGAATTGTCTGGGCTTTTACTGGCGGATTTATTTTACTCCTGGGAGCAAGGATGGCTGGAGGATGTACAAGTGGACATATTCTTTCGGGAGGAATGCAGCTGGCTGCCAGCAGTCTTTTATTTGCAGTCTTTGTCTTTACCGGATTACTGGTAACAGGTAAGCTATTTTATAAAAAGACATGAATAAAAAGAATAATCAACATATTGAGAAACATCTTAAAAGTTCAGCTTTCATAACTGATGTTGTGATCGGTATGTCAGACGGGCTTACTGTCCCATTTGCTCTTGCCGCCGGATTGAGCGGTGCTGTACACAGTAATGTTGTTATCATAACTGCCGGAATTGCAGAGATTGTGGCCGGTAGCATAGCCATGGGGCTCGGTGGATATCTGGCTGGAAAAACAGAACAGGAGCATTATCAGGCTGAATTAAAACGCGAGTATGAAGAAATTGAAACCATCCCTGAGGAAGAAAAACGAGAGGTTAAAATGGTTTTTGCTGAATATGGACTGAATGAGCACATTCCAGACCATGATAGCTGATGAGCTGGCAAAAGATAAGGAAAAGTGGGTGGATTTCATGATGAAGTACGAGCTCGGACTGGAAGAACCTGATGTCAACCGCGCCAGGAACAGTGCCGCCACAATTGGTATATCCTATATAGTAGGAGGCCTGATCCCATTATCGGGGTATTTCTTTACTCAAACACCGTACCAGGGCCTTACCATTTCAGCCATACTTACTGTTGTCTGTCTGTTCCTGTTTGGATATTTCAAAAGCAAAGTGACAGGCCAACCACTGTCAGAGGAGCATTAAAGGTTACCCTGATAGGGATAGCCGCTGCCACTGCGGCATTCATGGTAGCAAAAATATTCAAGACTTGTTCTAACAATACGTATTTAATGGCACTAAATGACAAAGAAAATGAAAAGCTGTATTTCTAAAACAGAGATCAAAAAGGGTGAGGAAGTAAAAGCTGCCTACCTCAGGGAACCTATATTCAATATCATCAAATCAGATTATCCCGATCTTAATGAGGATTGCTATGTTTCACTTGGAGAACTTAATCGCTACAGGAGAATATACATGGCATCACTCATATCCCAGGAAAGAGGTGAAACGGAAGATCTGGATAAGGATGTCCTGACAGCCATTAAGAATAATTCCCTGTTATCGGAAAATATAGAACCTCAAATAGAAGGAAAACTCTCGACAGGCCAGAAGATGGCAGATGCTATTGCTTCGTTTGGCGGGAGCTGGACATTTATCGCCATTTTCTTTGGCTTTATTATTATCTGGATGTCCATCAATATTTATATCCTTGCTGCAAAACCATTCGATCCCTATCCTTTTATTCTGTTAAACCTGATCCTATCCTGTATCGCAGCTATCCAGGCCCCAATAATCATGATGAGTCAGAACAGAAAGGAACAGAAAGACAGACAAAGAAGTGAACAGGATTACAAGGTGAACCTGAAAGCTGAACTGGAGATCAAACTATTAAGTGAAAAAATAGATCACCTTATTGTACATCAGAACAAAAAATTACTTGAGATACAGGAATTGCAAACAGATTATCTCGAAGACCTGATGAATGAAATTAAGAACAAGTCATGACGCGGTTTAAGATTTGTTGTATCGGCAGTGCCGAAGAAGCCAGATTGGCTGTTGAATACGGAGCTTCGGCCGTTGGCCTGGTTGCACAGATGCCCAGTGGCCCCGGTCCAATCACCGATGATCTTATACGAAAAATAGCCGGTACCGTACCTCCTCCTGTTGCCACCTTTCTACTCACATCTGAAACATCTGTGAATGAAATAATAAAACACCATCTTCGAACCAATACTAATACAATTCAAATAGTTGATTCATTATCGGATGGGACCTATGCTCAACTAAAAACTTCGCTGCCTGACATTAAAATTGTCCAGGTAATACATGTCATTAATGAAAGCTCCGTTGATGAAGCAATTATGATTTCTGATAAAGTTGATGCTTTACTTCTCGACAGTGGTAATCCAAAATTAAAAGTAAAAGAACTCGGAGGTACCGGCAGGGTCCACAATTGGAAGCTTAGCCGCCAGATCCGTGAAAGATCTTCATGTCCGGTTTTTCTAGCAGGAGGACTCAACCCGGCTAATGTCAGGAAAGCTATTGAGGAGGTGGAACCATTTGCTGTTGATATCTGTAGTGGAATAAGAACAAATGGGAAACTTGACAGGGATAAGCTTGGATTGTTCGTTAAGAACATCCTGGCTAATGGATAATTTTTATTTTACATGCAATATGCATATTTTTTGAATAAATCAACCTAAGCCAATAAACAAGACTATGATTAAAAAAGATTTTAAACCTCTTATTATAAGTGCTCTGATTATGTTAACCGGAAGCATTACTTATGCACAGTCAACTCTAAAACGGGGTATGGGAAAAGCTATATCAACAAAGGATTTCAGCTATACTGATATAGGTAATCCGGCAATTAAAGGAACCGTCAAAATTGCCGGAAACGGATTTGACATAACAGCAGGAGGTGCTGATATCTGGGGAGTTAAAGATGAATTCACCTTTGTCTATCTTGAACATACAGGTGATTTTGATATCGCTGCACGAATTGAAAGTCTTGGAGCGACAAACCTTTACACAAAAGCCGGATTGATGGCCAGGGAAGACCTGACTGCAGGTTGCCGGCACATTTATTTCCAGGTGTTTCCCAACAACGATCCCAGAAACCACAATAACGGGGGCTTTGAGTTTCAATACCGACAGGTAAAAACAGGAGAGATGAAAGCCATATACCCCCATAGTGACAAAGGAGATCCTGAATTTCCGGTAGATTATCCAAATACATGGATCCGGCTTCAACGTATCAGAAACAGTTTTACCGGTTACTACAGTACTGACGGTAAAATCTGGAAAATTTATACAACATTTTCTCTGGACCTGCCCACAAAAATTTACCTGGGACCAGCTGTGACATCACATGATACGGAAACCACAACAACAGCAGTATTCAGAGATATAATTGAGATTAAACATTGAATAACAGGGTTGCCATGAACATCGATCATATAGCAATATGGACTGCTGATCTGGAAAGACTTAAGAACTTCTATGTGAAATATTTTGATGGAAGGGCAAACAGGAAATATATTAATCCTGTAAAACAATTTGAGAGCTATTTCATTTCTTTTGAGTCCGGGGCAAGGCTTGAATTAATGCAAAAACCTCAAATGCCTCCAAACATAAATGACACCATCGGGACCCAGCACCTGGGAATAATACATATATCTTTTGGCATGAATAATATGGAGGAGGTTTCTCTAAAATGTAAAGAACTGGAGAGAGCTGGCTTTAAAATATTACAGGGACCCAGGAAAACCGGTGACGGATATTTTGAATTTGAAACATTAGATCCTGATAATAACCGTATTGAAGTATCTGCGTTATATACGGATAGTGAAATTTCAGAAATTTGAAATATGAAAATAATTGCCGCAATAATCCTTGAAAATGAAAAAGGTGAATTCCTTTTTGCCTTGCGTGATAATAAACCGGATATCCCTTTTCCTAATCACTGGGATCTTATTGGCGGACACGTTGAGGAAGGAGAAACACCAGAGGAAGGTCTTGTGAGAGAAATAAAAGAAGAATTGGATATTGAACTTGAGGAATTCTCATTTTTTAGAAAATATGAGGTCTTCAAAGGAGATGCCTATGATAATATCAAATATATCTATACAGCTAAGATTAATATACCAATAGAGGAGATCACCCTTCTCGAGGGACAGAGAGCTCAATATTTCAAACGGGACGAATTACCTGACATAAAATTTGCAAACATCATAAAGTCTATTGTACTGGATTATATAAATAATTAATGATATGAGGAAGATCATTCTATGCCTGATGCTTTTTGCACCAATAAGAGGGGTTTTATCCTATGCCCAGATAATTACGGTAAAATCACCTGACAATAATATCGTTTTGATAATCAATAATGAAAAGAATTTAAGCTATTCGGTCAGCTACCAGGGCCGGGAAATAGTCAGCCCTTCAACTCTTGGATTTGAATTCAGGGATGAGGAACCGATGAGCGGGGACTTTGAAATTACAAATCAATCACTTGGAAATTATAATGAGACATGGCATCCTGTAGTCAAATCCAAGCATTCCGCAATAGTAGATAACTACAACGAGGCGAAGATGATTCTCAGGGAAAAATCAGGTGCCATGCGCCAGACGGAGTTAGATGTCAGAGTCTTTAATGATGGTACAGCCTTCCGTTTCAGGTTACCGGGCAGTGCCAGAATTGGAGACCGCCAGATTACCAGAGAGCTTACAACATTCAATATCCCTGGTGATCCAAAAGCCTGGATAGTAGAATATAATGGATATTCTTCATCAAATGAAGCCGAGTTTTTCGAACACCCTCTCAGTTATCTCACCGAAAAATCAGTGGCTGGGATGCCCTTGCTGATGCAGTATAATGACACCTGTTGGGTAGCAATCACAGAAGCTAAAATTAACAACTATGCCGCCTTCTATATCGGCACAGACGGAATAACCAATAATCTTACCACAAAACTTGTACCTCTTCCCGGAGAGCCTGAATCCGGGGTCAAAGTACGTTTTGCGGATGAAGTGTACACTCCCTGGAGAGTACTTATGATAGGTGATAGTCCCGGTACTCTAATACAGTCTGAAATAATTCAAAATTTAAATGATCCATGTGCTATTAAAGATCCATCCTGGATCAAACCAGGTATGAGTGCATGGGATCACTGGTGGAGCGGAGAGGTTAAAATGGAGATGCCTGTCATAAGGCAGTATATCGATCTGGCATCAGAGATGGGCTGGCCTTATATGCTAGTCGACTGGCAATGGTACGGTAAATTTAATGATCCGGGGGCCGAAATCACAAAATGGGCACCTCAGATAGATATGCCTGAAATAATCAGATATGCCCGGTCAAAAAATGTAAAGATCATTGTATGGTTGTATTCAAGTGATGTAAACAGGAATTCAGCCTACAGAAAAGCATTCCCCATTTATGAGAGCTGGGGCGTGGCCGGAGTTAAGATTGACTTCATGGACCGGGATGATCAGGAGATGGTAAACTGGTACCATGATATCATCAGTAGTGCAGCCGAAAACCACTTGCTTGTTGATTTTCACGGTGCTTATAAACCGGACGGAATAATACGGACATGGCCCAATATGATTACCCGTGAAGGGGTAATGGGAAATGAGTATTATAAGTTCTCCGATAAAATGAGCCCGGAACACAATGTAAAACTTGCTTTTACCCGAATGCTTGCCGGACAAATGGATTATACTCCCGGAGCCTTCCTCAACGTTACAAGAGATCAGTTTAAAAACCAGACGCCGGCAGTGGTATGGAATACAAGAGCCGCAGAACTTTCAAAATTTGTTATCTATGAAAGTCCCTTAACTGTTGTATGTGATCACCCTGATAACATACTTAATCAACCTGGCTCTGATTTCCTGAAAATTGTGCCAACAGTCTGGGATGATACCAGATTTGTTGGTGGTTACCCGGGTGATTATGTTGCCATTGCTAAAAGATCAGGAGACACATGGTTTTTGGGAGTCATGAATAACAGTAAAGGCAAAAATGTAGAGTTAAAACTCAACTTTCTGCCGGAGGGTACCTATAATGTACAAACATGGTCCGACACGAGGAAATCCGACAAATATCCCATGGATATTAAAATATCCGAAAGGACAATAAAAAGTAGGGAAACTCTTAAGGTTACGATGGCTGATAACGGAGGATTTGTTGCAGTGATAAAAAAGAAATGACCCTTAAGAATAAAACGTGGAGAAATTCTTCCCAGTTCCTTTTGCCGGAGGTAAAGCCACCTGTCAGACAGGGGAGGTATGATATATATCCTTCATTTAAACTTCCGGATCAAAGCATTTTCAGAGGATATGAAACACTGGCGAATGAAATTATCAAATATAAAAGTATCATAATTGATGGATATACAGGAGTTTCATTTGATTACTTCCAGCAAAAGTTAAGTGAAGCCCTGTCAAACCATAGACTTAAAATATCATGGAATGAAATGCACTGGTATTTTAAGGATCCCCACCTTATAAATCGAATGATATCACCTTTTCTTGGAGGTGATGATCCTGTTTTCGGAAAACGGACCACTCTCCTTCTTGAAGATTTCATTAACCTTCCAGCATTAAAGGCTGTAATTCCTGATCCTGATTCGGATATAAGCGTTATAATAGGGACCGGAGCAGCTCTTTCGGATTGGGACGGATTATTGATATACATCGATATGCCGAAGAATGAAATTCAGTTCAGATCAGGAAACGGGAGCACAACAAACCTGGGAATGTCAGAACCTTCCGGTCCCAGGGATATGTATAAGCAATCCTATTTTGTCGACCGGATTGTTCTGAATCGCCATAAGAAGCTAATAATAAGCGATGTGGCAATTATGGTTGATGGTCAAAATCCTGAGAATCCTGCCTGGATGAATGGTGAACAGCTTATGAGATCTCTGAAAGATATGAGCCAATCTCATTTCCGGGTAAGACCATGGTTCGAGCCTGGCCCATGGGGAGGGTCCTGGATTAAAGAACATATTGATGGTCTAAACAAGGATGTACCTAATTATGCCTGGTCCTTTGAGCTTATTGTTCCTGAAAACGGGCTTTTATTTGAAAGCTCCGGTAATCTACTCGAAGTGTCCTTTGATACCCTGATGTTCACTGCAGGCAAAGCAGTACTCGGAGATTGTTATGAACGATTTGGAGATGAATTTCCTATTCGTTTTGATTTTCTTGACACATTCGATGGCGGCAATCTGTCGGTCCAATGTCATCCGCGACCTGAATATATAAAGGAACATTTCGGAGAAAACTTCACCCAGGAAGAGACATACTATATACTCGACACTAAAAAGAATGCAGGGGTATTCCTTGGTTTCACGGAGGATATTGATCCGGAAAAGTTTGAAGATGTCCTTGAAAAAAGCCTCATGAGATCACAAGCTATAGATATTGAAAAATATGTGCAGAAACATCCGGTAACAAAACATGATCTTCTCCTTATTCCATATGGTACAATTCACGGCTCAGGAAAAGACAACCTTGTGCTCGAGATAAGTTCGACACCATATATCTTTACCTTTAAAATGTATGACTGGCTTCGTCCCGATCTCGATGGTAAACCAAGACCACTGAATATCAGACGAGGAATGGAAAACCTCTACTTTGACAGAAAAGGTGGGTATATCAGGGACCATCTTATTTCAAGACCTGTACTTCTTGGAGAGGGTGATGACTGGAGACTCTACCATCTGCCTACTCACGAGACTCATCTTTATGACATTCACAGATACCACTTTAGGAATATTATATCAATCAGTACTGAAAATAAATTTCATGTTCTCAGTCTCGTGGAAGGCAGCAGTATTACAGTAGAGACCAGATACGGTTTAAAGCAGCATTTCAGTTATGCTGAAACATTTGTGATTCCGGCTGCTGCCGGAAGTTACACTATAAAAAATGACTCAGAGGAAGAGGCTATTCTTGTTAAAGCCTTTGTAAAGTAACAGCCTTTGCGATTCATGTTTTTAATGAGACGGGCAGAAAAAGTTCCGGTAAAATGAAATAGCCATTTCCACATAAATTTTTAATTTGCTAAATAGTTCTCTCAACAAAAAATGCAGTCCTATGAAGAAAACAACTATAGTTTTTCTAGCGGCTTTACTTCTATTATACAACAGGTCATATCCCCAGGCATTCATAACCCCGGATGATTTTCTTGTAAATGGTTATTCAAAAAAAATTTCAGGTCTCGACTATGAATATCATTCCTGTATACCTGGACTTCGTAAGAGCCTTATTCTGAGGGCAACAAGCGGGAAGGATTTCATTGAATGGGAGACTGGTAAAACGCCCCTGATAAATGAAAACAAACAGGCAGCATTTGTCTGGATTGCGGCCATCGGATCCAGTCCGGGACGTGCACAGATGGATCTGACCGTAAATGGCAAATACAATTTTACCTTTTTCACAGATGGCCGGTCTTCATGGACTATTGCCGGGGATGAAGGATCTTCCCTTAGTTTCAATTCAATTATGGTTGACCAGTTTGGGGACCATCATGGCTATATGATTTTCAGAATACCTTCGGAAAACCTGAAGCCCGGGAAGCCGCTTACAATTAAGGTAACAGGAGGCAAGTCAAATTTAACATCCTGGTATATGACATTCCGGAAGGAGGTAAAGACGGGTGTGACAATGAATGCATTTCCTGCGATAATAAAGAAAGGTGATTTAAGGCTCCAGTTAGTTGATGCAGGGATATTCTATTTCGGTAAAGATGCCGGAGCTAAGATATATGCTGACGATAAACTCGTAAAAAATACTAACCTTAAGTTTGGATATAATAACGTTACCCTGGGTCTTACTCCTGTCGACAGGTCAAAGGACATTACATTGAGAGTCGTAGCTGGTGATTTCTCTGTGAGTAAGACCGTCAGGCTTGACCCTGTAAAAAAGTGGACAATAAAATTTATTCAGCATACACATACCGACATTGGATATACAAGGTCCCAGACAGATATCCTGGCTGAACACCTCAGGTATATAGATTATGCTCTCGACTATTGTGATGCTACTGATAATTATCCCGATAACGCAAAATTCCGATGGACATGCGAAGCATCGTGGCCTGTGGATGAGTACCTAAAATGCCGGCCTGCTGATCAGGTTTCTCGTTTGCTGACACGTATAAAGGAGGGCAGAATTGAAGTTACCGGTATGTATTTTAATTTCGATGAGATACCCGATGAAAGGACCCTCGCTGCTTCCCTGTCAGCTCTTGGAAGGATAAAAGAACAGGGAATACCCGTGACTCTTGCTATGCAGGATGATGTTAACGGCATCGGCTGGTGCTTTGACGATTACTTCAATCAGCTTGGGATCAGATATCTTAATATGGGAACACATGGGCACAGGGCACTTATATGTTTTGATATCCCAACAATGTTCTGGTGGGAATCTCCATCCGGGAAAAGACTTCTCACCTTCCGTGCCGAGCATTACATGACGGGAAATACTCTACTCGAAATGCAAACAGGGGACATAGACAGGTTCAGAAATAACCTGCTGAACTACCTCATAGATCTTGATGCAAAAAAATATCCGTTCAATGAGATGGCAATACAGCACTCAGGTTATCTGACTGATAACTCCCCTCCATCAATTATAGCAAGTGACCTGATCAAAAAATGGGATGATGAATTTGAATGGCCCAGGCTTTCTACTTCAACAGCTGAGACTTTCTTCAAAGACATGGAAAGGGACCATTCTTCTGAGTTACCTGTTATAAAAGGTGCCTGGCCCGATTGGTGGACAGACGGGTTTGGAGCCTCGGCAAGAGAGACAGCTGTAACCCGTATCGCCTCCTCTTCCCTCTCTGCATACGAAGCAGGTCTGTCAATGGCAGCATTGGCTGGAGTTAAACTGCCTGATGATATAACATCATCTATATCACTTGCTGATAACGCTTTATTATTCTATGGAGAACATACAATGGGATATTCTGAAAGTGTCAGGGAACCCCTCAGTCAAGCTACAATGGAACAAAGGGCACTAAAGGAATCCTATGCCTGGGAAGCAAACCGCAGGACAGCTTCCATTGGAGAAGTAACAATGGGCTTGCTCCAAAGTAAATTCTACAGGGATTCATTACCCTCCCTGTTGGTGTTTAATACCCTTAACTGGAAGCGGTCAGGACTGGCAAAGGTATATATTGATCACCAGATAGTACCTCAGGGAAAAACAGCAGGCATATACGATGAGCATGGAAACCGTCTGGCAGTTCAGCCGCTTCAAAGTCGGTCAGATGTAACGGAATGGGCAATTTGGCTTAAAAATGTTCCGGCTTTTGGTTATAAAAAATACACTATCAAAGCTATAGATGAAGTATCCAAAGCCACTGTAAAAGAATCATCTAAAGTTCTTGAAAATCTTTGGTATAGGGTTGTTATCGATCCTGACAGCGGCACGATAGTCTCATGGTATGACAAAGATCTCTCACTTGAGCTTCTCGACCAAAAATATAAATATAAGATGGGGGAAATTATTCTTGAACAACTGGGTAACAGGTCACAGATGGAAAGCAGGAAACTGGACGATTTTAAGCGTTCATCACCTGACACAATGTGGTTTGACTCAATGTATCAGGGAGAAATTTGGAAGAGTATTAGATTTTACGGTGAATCTTTTACAACTGAAAAACCAGGGGGAATTATGTTTGAGATAAGATTATACAACACAGAAAAACGTCTTGACCTGGCATATTCAATAATCAAAAAGGACATTACAGATCCTGAAAGTTTTTATATTTCCTTCCCTTTTGATGTTAAAGATGGCAGGCACTTTACCGAAGTAGCAGGAGGTGTTATTGAAACAGGAAGGGACCAGATTAAAGGTTCCTCAAATGACTGGTATACAGTTCAGGATTTCACTTCAGTTAAGAATACTGATATGCAGGTTGTGCTGGGGTCTTCTGAGATGCCACTGATGCAGTTTGGTTCAATAAATACCGGTCGTTATACAGCAGGAGCATTGCCTCAGAGTACAAAGCTGTTTTCCTGGCCAATGAATAATTATTGGGTGACAAATTTCAATGCCGATCAGAGGGGGGGGCACTCGTGGTCATATTATCTTACTACATCACTCAATAATTCAATCAGCTTTGCCTCCCGATTCGGGTGGGGTAACCGTATTCCATTTCTTACAAGAGTGCTGCCAGGATCAGGAAAAGGAGACAGTAACCGGGAAGGTTCATATATCACAGGATGGCCGGAAAATGTTATCCTGGTAAACTCCGTGCCTGATTCCGCAGGAGCCTCATGCGTTGTTCATCTTCGTGAAGTAAGCGGAATGGAAGCTTCTATAGATCTGATAAATGGAATTACAGGCAAACACCTGGCCATGATGGAAGTTGACGTAACAGGAAAAAGGGTTGATAATCCGGTTGACAGGATAGGACCTTTTGAGTCGAGGTTCTACAGGATTTTTTTTAAACAATGATTTTGAAACAAAATCTAATTAACTTTAAATAGAAATTGTTACTGTTCTATTTATGCTGGAATATCATAAAACCGGTGAAGTTAAAATTGCTGAGCTTACTGATGAGATAGTTCTCATCACTGAAGCACAGGATATCCTCGATCTGCTGGGAGATATGACTTACCAGGGCTGCTCAAGGCTGATAATAAGGGAGGAAAACCTCCACACTGATTTTTTCAGGTTATATACCGGCCTGGCTGGGGAAATCCTGCAAAAATTTTCAAATTACAAATGTAAGCTTGCTATTATTGGTGATTTCTCAAAATACAAAAGCAAGAACCTGCAGGACTTCATACACGAATCCAACAAAGGGAACATGATTTTCTTCGTTGACAACCTGAATACGGCATTAAGTTATTTATCGAGATCATAATGACGTATATCAGTTAAATACTCAGAGTTGCCTAGATTCGTTGAACTTACAGGCTAATAATAAATTTTATCCACAAAATTATGTCCAGAAGAATCCTCTCTCTATGTTCGGTTTACAAGTTTATTCAATTAATCCTAAAGAAATTTATTAAAAATCTCCTTTTGCTGTTTCTAATTTCCGGATTTCTATTTCCAGTCGGCACGGCAATAGCAAAAGACTATAAAGCATCTCTTTTCGGAATAAAGTCGAACGGGACAACTTTAAATACGAATTCGATACAAAGGGCAATAGACTATATTCATGATAATGGTGGTGGCAGATTGGTCTTCTATGTCGGAAGATACCTTACCGGCACAATCCATTTAAAATCCAACGTCATCATTCAGCTCGAAGAAGGTGCTATACTTGTTGGCTCAACGAATCCTTTTGATTACGAACGTATGACAGGTTGGACAGCTATGATATTTGCACATGATCAACAGAACATTGGCATTACGGGTAAAGGGGTAATTGACGGACAGGGGTTCCTCGTCGCCACTAACCTGGTCGGTCTGATTCATAACGGAGTCGTCAAAGATCCTCTAAGGTATGATAGGCCTAATGAGACTATCCGCCCCTTAAATGTCTACTTCAGAGGCTGCAGAAATGTTACCATTCAGGGAATTACACTGAAAGATCCCTCAAGCTGGAATCAGGAATATGATCAATGCAATAATGTTAAAATAGACAAGATTATAGTTGACAGTAAATCATACTGGAATAATGATGGAATCGATATTGTTGATTGCGATAGTGTAAGTGTTACAAATTCCTATTTTGATGCAGCCGACGACGGTATATGTTTGAAATCGCACAGTCCTGACTTTATCTGTCAGAATGTCTTTATATATAACAACACGATACGCACAAGTGCCAATGGCATTAAATTCGGTACTGCTTCGTTAGGAGGTTTCCGAAATATTAAAATCATTAGGAACCTGGTTTTTGATACCTACCGGTCTGCAATAACTTTTGCTGCCGTTGATGGAGGTATAGTGGAAGATATAATCGTTGACAGTCTGAGGGCAATAAATACCGGAAATGTTATTTTTCTCAGAATTGGAGAACGAAGAGCCGGAAGGAAAGGATTAATGAGAAACATAAGTATTTCGAATGTGTATGGAGAAATCCCGTCAACCAAACCAGATGCAGGATATAATTATGAGGGGCCTGTTGAAGACATGCCAAGGAATATCTCGCCCTCTTCTATAGTCGGGATGCCCGATGCACTGATAGAAAATGTCACTCTTAAGAATATAGAAATCCACTACCCGGGAGGTGGATCCCCTGCATTTGCTAAAGTTGGCCTCGATGAACTTGATAATGTGCCGGAACTACCTTCAAACTACCCTGAGTTTTCAATGTTTAAGGAATTACCTGCTTGGGGATTCTATATCCGTCATGTAAAAAACCTGACTTTTAAAAATGTCAACCTTATCTGTGAAAAGAAAGATTACCGGGCGCCAATAGTTCTTGATGATGTAAGCGGAGCAACTTTCAGTTCACTTAAAATCGATGAACCAGGAAAACCGAAGGATCCGGTATTTGTTTATAAATCCTCCGGCATACAGATAAACAGGTGATTTTAAATCTGCAAACCAATGAAATGAAAATCAAAGCAATTATAAAAGGGGTAACAGGGATGGTTGGAGAAGGAGTACTCAAAGAGGCTCTTGAACATCCTGATGTGGAAAACGTATTCTTGAAGTACCGGATATTATTGAATTATCCAGGTTATGAGTGATCTGGTTAAAGGCCTTTTAATTTCTCAGCCAGGTCATTGATATCTTCTTTCTTATCCCAGATCTTAATCAGCGTGCCGTCTTTATTGAACAAGGCAACAAAAGGAAACCGCTTTATATTAAAATAATACCTGACAATAAATGCATTCCCTTCCGTACCCACAAATATATTAGGGTAAATGTTCAACTTATATTTTTTAACAAATTGAGCAACACTCTGGACGGGTAAATATGTAATCATGGCAATGGATGCATTCCAGAAATCATCCATTCGCGAAAGCATTGCCTCTGTAAATTCCTGGCAATCTTCACATTCTGGCGAAAAATAAATTATGATAATGGGTTTCCCTACAGGCAGATCCTGTGCTCTGAACAGTTTGCCATCTCCTTGTAAAATCTTAAAAGGAGGTAATTTTCTCCCCTGGGAAAATGCATTCTGACAAGCTATCAGTAATAAAAGGGAAGTGATAGTAATCAGAATTTTATTCTTCATTGTGATCATAATCTTGTTACTTCATTACTTTTTTGAGTATGCCGAAAACTCCTCTGATGAAGGTGGCACTGGTAAGTACTTTTACCATCTGATCCTGGGGCTTCCTTCCACTTCTGCTGTAGCCTGGCTTATAAGTGGTACGAGAGCGTGACATCTTCTCTTCCGCTCTTCTTGCCTTCTCCCATTCCTTTTTCTCAACTTCCCTTTCATTTTCTTTTTCTATTTCAGATACCTTTTTACTAAGTATCTCATAAGCACTTTCCCGGTCTATGGTTTGACCGTATTTCTGCACCAATACCGATGAACGGTTTATCAGTGAAATCTCATCAGGACTAAGTATATCCATACGGCTGGCCGGAGCCCTCAGCATAGTTGCAGCGAGCGGTGTTGGAATACCCTTTTCATTAAGTGCAGTAATCAATGCCTCTCCAATACCCAATGCAGTAATTGTCTCATCTGTTTTATAATAGTCTGAAAGAGGATAGTTTTCAGCTGTCAGCTTAATGGCTTTCCTGTCGACTGCCGTAAAAGCCCGCAGTGCATGCTGTACTTTAAGACCCAATTGTGCTAAAACACCATTGGGCACATCTGTTGGATTCTGGGTCACAAAAAATACTCCTACTCCTTTCGACCTTATTAGCTTTACAATGTTTTCAATCTGTTCCAGAAGAGCTTTACTGGCCTGATTAAAAATAAGATGGGCTTCATCAATAAAAATTACGAGTTCAGGTTTTTCAACATCGCCTTTTTCGGGCATCTGACTATAAATCTCTCCAAGCAGGGAAAGCATAAAAGTTGAAAAGAGTTTTGGTTTATCCTGTATATCGGTCAGGCGAATTATGCTTAAATATCCATTCCCATTCTTGTCAACTCTCAACAGATCATGTATGTCGAATGATAATTCCCCGAAAAACCTTTCAGCTCCCTGCTGCTCCAGTTCAAGAATTTTCCGCATAATAATTCCTGTGGTTGCAGTAGAAATTCTACCGTACTCCTTTTCAATCTCCACCTTACCCTCTTCGGTTACAAATTGAAGTACCTTTTTCAGGTCTTTCAGATCAAGGAGGGCAAGCTGATTATCATCGCAATACTTAAAAATCACAGCAAGTACACCTTCCTGGGTATCGTTAAGATCGAGTATACGGGAAAGAAGTACAGGTCCGAACTCTGAAACTGTTGCCCGCAACCTTACACCATCCTGCTGTGAGAGAGACATCAGTTCCACAGGATACCCTTTGACAGCAAAGGGCAGGTTTATCTTTGAATGTCTTTCTGTAATAAAGGGCTTTTCTTCACCCGGCATTGCTATCCCGCTGAGATCGCCCTTAACGTCCATTAAAAGAACAGGAACTCCTTTTTCTGATAACTGCTCTGAAATGACCTGCAGGGTTTTTGTTTTCCCTGTACCTGTTGCACCAGCAATAAGTCCATGTCGGTTCATAGTTCTTAAGGGTACTTTTATATGTGCATCAGGTATAGTCTCACCATCAAGCATAGCACCTCCCAGTATCAGGTAATCTCCCTTGAATGTATATCCTTCACGGATATATGCTGAAAAAGAGTCTTTCCTATCCATAATATTTAATAGTTATCTAATGTGAACAATGGCACAATTTACGCGTTTATAATTAAACCTTTAGAAATGTAAAAAACAAATTTTTAAAATTACTGAACTTTCTATTAACCAATTCCTCAGATAAAATTATAATATATTTGCAGAATTGATTAACTTGAATCTGAAGCAAAAACACACTCAATAATCCTTCCCTAAATTTTTACTAAAATGAAAAAGAACCTCATTATCCCGGGAATAGCTTTGTGCTTATTAATCATTACCAGATCTTCTCTGGCCCAGGTCACCGATCCTGAAAAAAAACTTCGAACACAGGAGGCTGATTCCCTTGAGGGATGGAGAACAGGCGGAGTAGTTGCCCTAAACCTAGCACAGACTTCTCTGACCAACTGGGCAGCAGGAGGTCAGAACTCTGTTGCTGCAAATGGTATCTTCAGTGCATTTGCAAATTATAAGCATAATAAGTCTGTTTGGGTCAACTCGCTCGATATAGGTTATGGTCTTCTGAAACAGGGAAGTGAGGACAGGCCACGTAAAACAGATGATAAGTTTGACTTTTTGTCCAAATACGGACAGGAGGCTTTTAAGAACTTCTATTATGCTGCTCTGTTCAATTTCAGGACACAAATGGCCCCGGGCTATAATTATCCTGATGTCGCAGATAAAATATCAGATTTTCTTTCACCCGGATACATGATATTAGCTCTTGGTATGGATTATAAGCCCACTCCATATTTTAGTGCTTTCATTGCACCGGTTACATCAAGGACCACATTTGTAAATAATAAGATTTTATCAGACGCGGGTGCATTTGGAGTTACCCCGGGTAAGAAATCATTAAACGAATTTGGAGGCTACTTAAGGGCTATCTATTCAAAGAATGATTTTAAATCTGAATTTCTGAAAAATGTATCGTTCACTTCTAAAATCGATCTCTTCTCAAACTACTCAAAGAAACCCCAGAATATTGTCGTAAACTGGGAAACCCTGATTGCCTTCAAGGTTAACAAATTTATCTCTGCAAACATCAATACTCAACTCATTTATGATGACAAGATCAAGATCCTGGATGACAAAAATGGTAACGGAACAGCTGATCCGGGAGAATCACTTGGTCCACGGGTGCAGTTCAAAGAGATATTAGGCGTGGGATTTTCATATAATTTCTAATAATAAACTAAACCTGACATTATGAAACTAGTTGATGAATTCAAGGCTTTTGCAATGAAAGGTAATGTTACCGATATGGCTGTTGGTATCATTATCGGTGCTGCCTTTGGGAAAATCGTTTCCTCTGTAGTAAACGACATTATTATGCCGCCCATAGGGCTGCTTGTAGGTGGTGTTAAATTCACCGACCTTAAAGTGATTCTTAAGGCAGCTACTGAAGCAGCTCCGGCTGTTACCTGGAACTATGGCAATTTTTTGCAGGTTAGTTTTGATTTCTTTATAGTTGCATTTTCCGTTTTCATGCTTATCAAAGCCATGAATGCTGCTAAAAGAAAGGAAGAAGTCGCGCCGGCAACTCCGCCTCCGCCACCAGCTCCAACTAAAGAAGAGATACTTCTTACGGAAATAAGGGATTTGCTGAAAAAATAATTATAGCCTGACTCTGGGCCATATTTGAATAGGGGCTGTCGAAAAAGCATTTAGAATTAGTTCTTAACCTTTGTGTTCCTTCGTGTTGTACTTTGTGATACTTTGTGGTTCAATGATTTATGTTTTACCACAAAGGACACTAAGGTAATCACTAAGTCGCACAAACGACTTTTTCGACAACCCCTATGCATATTATGCCCTATTCATGGCAACATTAATTTAATAATGTTTTTTTCGAATTTTCAGAAGTTTTAATTTTTATCAGATAAATTTATCTTTTCATTAATAAAATACCTGATGAAACCGAAAATTCATTTCACTGCATTCTTCATTGTCTTTCTGATCTACTGCCCATTTTATCTTTTATCCGGACAGGATATACCCTCAGGGATGAAGATTTGGTTCACCCGGCCCGCAGCAAACTGGAATGAAGCGCTACCAGTTGGAAATGGTAGTCTGGGTGCAATGATATTCGGAGGAATTGAAAAAGAACACCTCGAACTTAATGAAGAATCAGTATGGACAGGGGAAACTCGTTGGGATGCTAACCCGGATGCCCTGAAGACACTGCCACTTGTAAGAAAGCTGCTTTTTGAAGGGAAATACCTGGAGGCTGATCAGCTTGCACAGAAGGGAATTATGGGAACAAAACCCTGGAACCCGGCTGCAACTTACCAGGCACTGGGCAATATCAGCCTTGATTTTGGTCCGTCACATAATATATCATCATATCGCCGGGAACTCGATATTGAAAATGCCATTGCCAGCGTTACCTATACCGCTGATCATATAAACTTCACCCGGGAAATATTTTCCAGCTATCCGGATAAGGCCATCGTCATCCATATCTATGCCGATAAACCCGGATCAGTTACTTTCACTTCTACCCTTTCACGCCAGGGCAATAAAGCAAAAATAGTCACAACCGGCAATGAAACAGATATGGCAGAACATATAGGCAACGGGGTTGGGGTAAAGATGTTTGCACGCATGAAAATTGTTACTGTTGGAGGAAGGTTCATTTCCGGGGGAGATAGCATCAGAGTAGAGAAAGCAAACAGCGCCACTATATTCCTGACAGCGGCTACTGATTATTTTGGAGGCGATCCGGAAAGTACAACCAGGATGGAAACAGAAACAATCATTGATAAACCATATTCACAGATCAGAGACAGACATATCAATGATTATCAGTCTCTCTTTAAACGTGTGGATCTCGACCTCGGTTCAAGTGAGGGTGTTTTTTTTCCTACTGATGCACGTATTATTGCAATGCAAAACGGGTATATCGACACTGACCTCATTGAGCTGTATTATCAGTTTGGCCGATACCTGCTTATAAGCAGTTCCAGACCTGGTGGTTTGCCGGCTAATCTTCAAGGTATATGGGCAGATGGTCTTAATCCCCCCTGGAGTGCTGACTACCATATTAACATTAATATTGAGATGAATTACTGGCCATCAGAAATCACTAATCTTGGGGAATTACAGGAACCCTTTATTGATTTCATAGATGCGCTCAGACCCAATGCTCAGAGAACTGCGAAAGAGGTATACGGAATGCATGGCATTGTTGCACATTATACTACGGACCCATGGCATTTCACTGAGCCAACAGGAGACATAGGATATGGAATGTGGCCGATGGGTATAGCATGGAGTTGCCAGAATATATGGGATCATTACCAGTTTGGAGGTGACAAAGTCTATCTTAGAAAAAAGTCATATCCAATAATGAAGCAAGCTGCTGAATTTTGTATTGACTGGCTGGTTAAAGACCCTGTTACCGGTTACCTTGTTTCCGGACCTTCAATATCTCCAGAAAACAAGTTCAAAATACCTGGCAGAAAGGAGACTGCCTGCCTGGTGATGGGCCCTACCATGGACCACATGATAATCCGTGATCTGTTACAGAATACGATTAAGGCCAGCCTTGTACTGGATACTGATAGAATGTTCCGAAATAAAATGCAGGAGACACTGGATAATCTGTCGCCCACAAGAATTGGAACTGATGGACGATTAATGGAATGGCCGGAGGAATTTGAAGAGCCAGAACCAGGTCATCGACATATATCACATCTCTATGGTCTCCATCCCGGAAACCAGATAACAAGGAATACACCCGAACTTCTTAAAGCCGCCAGAAAAACTATCGACTATCGACTGGCCCATGGTGGAGGTCATACAGGATGGAGCCGTGCATGGATTATAAATTTCTTTGCCCGCCTTGGTGATGGGGAGAAAGCATATGAAAATGTACTGGCACTTCTCACAAAATCAACCCTGAGTAATCTTTTCGATAATCATCCCCCTTTTCAAATAGATGGCAACTTTGGAGGGACAGCCGGCATTACAGAAATGTTGCTGCAAAGCCACACCGGGGAGGTGGAACTGTTACCCGCTCTGCCAACGGCCTGGAAGACAGGTTTCATACATGGTTTGATGGCTCGTGGAGGATTCCTGGTAGATATGAAGTGGGATAACGGTTATCTTCAGCAGACAACCATAACGTCGGAAAATGGGAATCCGATAAAATTAAGATATGCCGGGAAAGTAGTTGAGATAATTAAGACCGACAAGGGTAAATCATACCTCTTTAATGGGGATCTTAAGTTATTAGATTAAACAAAAGAACAAACAAAAGAACAAACAAAAGAACAAACAAAAGAACAAATAAAACAATATTGATTCCACCTGTGAAAAAGATCAATCTATGCCTGCTGGGTATCATCCTGAGTATCGGATCAGTATTCCCGCAATACAAACTTAATATTTTAATAGAAGAAACCAGAAATGACAAAGGCAATATAATGCTTCAACTTTTTGACAGCACTGAAAAAGTTATGCGGCAGGAGATTGGCCCGATAATAGCCGGGAAATGTTCATTTGAGATACACGATTTAAAACAGGGACTGTACGCAGTGAGATATTACCACGATGAGAATATGAATGGAAAGATGGAGACAAATCTTGTTGGAAAACCAACAGAAGGCTACGGATTTTCAAATAATGTTATTGGAAAATTAGGCCCCCCTCCTTTCGAAAAATGGCTTTTCAAAATTAACCGAGACATGGAGATAATACTGAAACCAACCTATTAATATTTATTCTCCGATTTGGGACAAAACGAAATAAGGTACGTCTTTAAAGCGAAAATTAATGTAAAAAAAATAGACAACAGGATGACAGGAGAAAGATCTGCAATTATAATTGGGGCAGGTATAGGAGGTATAACAACAGCAGTTTACCTGGCAAAAGAAGGTTACAAGGTTGATGTTTACGAAAAGAATTCCTCACCCGGGGGTAGGTCCAGCCAACTGACTCGGGAGGGTCACAGATTTGACCTCGGTGCCACAATGCTTATGATGCCAGGCATATACAAGGATATATTCAGCTCGCTCGACATTCCACTCTTTGAAAATAATGACATCAAAAAACTTGATAATCTGTATAAGATATATTTTGACAATAATGATGTCATATCATTCACTACGGACAAAAATAAAATGAGACTGCAGCATGAAAAGATCGAACCGGGAAGTTATTCAAAGTCGGAAAAATACATAACTGACGGATATGAGATCTTCCAGATCGGAATGAATAAACTTATAGGCAGAAATTTCGATAATATTTTTCAGTTTGCCAATTTCAGAAATATTGGAATGCTGATAAAACTTAAAACCTATATATCCAATTACAGGTATGTAAAAAAATTCTTTCGTGATCCTCATTTAAGAATGGCCTATACATTCCAGAATATCTATGTGGGTCAGAGTCCGTTTAATTCCCCGGCACTTTTCTCAATGGTCCCTGCTGCAGAGCTTACCGAAGGATCCTTTTTCCCTTTGGGAGGCATGTACAGTATTGTAACTAAACTGGTTTCCGCTGCGGAATCCGCCGGAGTACATTTTCATTATGATAAACCTGTCAAAGAGATAGGAGTAAACGGGAAGAGGGCTGAAAGAGTTATCCTGGAAGACGGTACTGAATTAAAAGCCGGAATTGTTATTGCAAATGCAGATCTTCCTTATGTATATCGCAAATTATTGCCTGACATAAAAAAGGCCAGGAGAATTGACGATATGAAATTCTCATGTTCTGCTATATGTTATCACTGGGGACTGGATAAGGTATATCCTCAGTTAGGTCACCATAGTGTTTTCCTTTCAGATGGTTTTAAAGAGGGTCTTGACAGTATATTTATTGATAAGTCTGTTAGTACCACTCCAAGCTTCTATGTACATGCACCTTCCCGTACTGATAAGACCGCTGCACCGGAAAACCAGGATACATTATCATTTATTGTCGGAGCCGGACATGTTGACAGTATGAAGAAACAGGACTGGGATAAACTGAAAGAAAGAACACGTGGAGCACTTATCCGGAGGCTGAAACAGGCAGGTCTTGAGGATATTGAAGAACATATCAAGTTTGAAATTTGCTATACTCCGGAAAATTGGGAAAAAACATGCAACATATCCCGTGGATCGGTGTTCGGAAGCCTGGCTCATAACATAATGCAGATGGGATACTTTCGACCACATAATCAGCATAGCCGTTATAAAAACCTGTACTTTGTCGGAGGCAGCACACATCCGGGTAATGGGATACCTAATGTATTGTTGTCTGCGAAACTTACTTCAGAAAGAATACTTAACAATTAATATCTTTATCAATGATCTTGTTTAATAAATGAATTCACACAGGGATAGTTTTTTAGAAATACTCAGTACCATAGATTTTGCCCGGATAAAGGATCATCCGAATATCCTTATTGCCGCTAATTTTTGGGAAGATGAAAGATTCTGTGCCGCCAAAACATGTTATAAGTTCATGCGGGCAATTGATGATCTTATTGACAATTATAAAGCAAAAAACAAAATGATAAACCCTTCTGAAAGGAAGGAGTTCCTGGTGAATGTTGATGAATGGCTTAAGATGATCATTATCAGTGAGGAATGTAATCCACTTCAGAAAGAACTTACTGAGACAATTGAAAGATTCAGGATACCGCACTGGCCACTTGAAGCTTTCGCCAGGTCTATGATTTATGACATCAATAATGACGGATTCCCTACACTTGAAGCTTTCCTTGAATATTCCCAGGGAGCATCCGTGGCGCCTGCCTCCATTTTCGTTCATCTGAACAGCATCCGTAAGATTCATGGAACTTTTGAAGCACCATTATTCGATGTTAAATGGGCTGCCACACCCTGTGCAATATTCAGCTACCTTGTCCATATCATAAGAGACTTTCAGAAAGACCAGCTTAATAATCTCAGTTATTTTGCTGACGATCTTATTGAAAAGAATAACCTCAGTAGAAAAGATCTCAGGGAATTTGCAGAAGGAAGACCCGTTAATAATGATTTTCGTAACCTGATCGGGCACTATTATAAACTTGCAGACCAATACAGTAAAAAAACATATAGCATCATACAAGAGATAAGACCCGGTCTGGAACCACCATATCAATTGAGTCTGGAGATAATATTTCAGCTGTACCTCCTGGTCTTTGAAAAAATAAATATTAATAATGGCACTTTTACTACTGAAGAGCTGAACCCATCCTCTGAAGAAACAAAAGACAGGGTGTATAAAACAATAATGAACTTCGAAACGGATTGAAGAAACTGTAGTATCTTTCCTTGCAGTTTACAGGGTTGAATTTATTTAGCCCCCAAATGAATGAAGGTCTTATTTCGTACATCAGGCCGTTACCCAATGGATGAAAGGAAATTTTTTCATATATAGAAGAGGGATGCGATGAAAATCAGTATTTATTGGTTTCGCAGAGACCTTCGGCTGGAGGACAATATTGCACTTAACAGGGCATTACTCTCTGGTTTTCCGGTTCTGCCACTGTTCATCTTTGATACGAACATAATAGATGAACTGAAGCGTGATGATCCAGGGATCTCTTTCATTTATGAAACCCTTAATTCAATCAACAGAGAACTTAGTAAATCGCAGAGTTCAGTTCTGATCCTTAAGGGAGATCCCATGTATATTTGGCAAAACCTGATTGGTTCGTATGATATTGAATCCGTTTATATAAACAAAGAATATGAACCCTATGCAATTCAGAGAGACGATAAAATTGGGAAATTATTCGGAACAAACCATATTAATTTCCACAGGTACAAGGACCAGGTGATTTTTGAAGAGAACGAGGTTATGAAGCCGGATAGTAACCCATATTCCGTTTTTACTCCATATAGGAAAAGCTGGTTAAAAAAATTCCAGGTGCAGGGAACAACAAGCCATATATTGAAAAAGGATAGATTATCCGCTTATTTTAACATCAGCTGTGCTCTCCCATCCCTGGATGATCTTGGCTTCAGAAAAAGCAATCTTACTGTGAAGCCATATGATCTCTCAGTAATAGAAAATTATGATCAGTACCGTGATATTCCATTCGCTGACAGGACAAGTTATCTGGGGCCACACCTCAGGTTTGGCACTGTCAGTATACGAAGTATTGTAAGTATTGCCAGTGAAAAAAATGCTGTCTTCCTGAATGAGTTGATCTGGCGTGAATTCTTCATACAAATACTCTTCCATTTTCCTCATGTTATCACAGCAAACTTCAAAAAGAAATATGATGATATCAGGTGGAGAAACAGTAGCGATGAATTTGAAAAATGGTGCAGGGGGGAAACAGGTTATCCTATAGTCGACGCTGGGATGAGACAGTTAAATGAAACCGGTTATATGCATAACAGGATTCGAATGATAACTGCGGGTTTTCTGTGCAAGCATCTTTTAATCGACTGGCGCTGGGGTGAAGCCTGGTTTGCTGGCAAACTTCTTGACTATGAGCTTTCTTCAAACAATGGTAACTGGCAATGGGCAGCCGGGACAGGCTGCGATGCAGCCCCTTATTTCAGGATCTTTAATCCAGTAACTCAACAAAAGAGATATGATCCTCATAATGAGTATATCAGGAGGTGGGTTCCAGATTATGGAAACCCAGGTTATCCTGGGGTGCTTGTGGAACATTATTTTGCAAGAAAAAAGAGCCATTACCGTATACAAAGATGCAGTAAAATAAATTTAAAGAATTTGATTTTATAACCTTTCATGGAATCTTTGATACCTGTGACAAAATATTTTTATGCTAAGTAATTCGTAGTTTTGTACTAAGGAACCAATATGAAAACTATAATGAAAAAGAAAGCATATTTATGCATGTTCATTCTAATAAGTGTATCATATGTCGTTTACAGTCAGAAAGTTGATCCTTTCAAACCTGACTTCTCAGAACCACAGTCAGTAATGGGGATGAAACTGGTGTGGAATGAAGAGTTCAACAATCCTGGCAAACCTGATTCTTCTACATGGATTTATGAAAATGGTTTTGTAAGAAACAGGGAATTACAGTGGTACCAGCCGGATAATGCCAGCTGTAGTGATGGAGTACTGGTTATTGAAGGCCGGAGGGAAAGAGTTGAAAATCCGGATTTCGTCAGTGGAAGCAAGGATTGGAGAAGAGAGAGACAATATGCGGAATATACCTCAGCCAGTATCCAGACAAGAGGACACAGACAATGGAAATTCGGCAGGTTTGAGATTCGGGCTAGAATCGATACCTCCCTGGGATCATGGCCGGCCATCTGGACGCTGGGAATAACAAAGAGGTGGCCTTATAATGGAGAAATTGATGTTATGGAGTTTTACAGGATCAGAAATGTTCCTACAATACTTGCCAATTTCGCATGGGGCTCTGAAAGGCCAGGCACTGCTGAGTGGGATGATCTTAAAAAGCCACTAAGTGACTTTACAGCTACTGATCCTGAATGGACCGGCAAATTCCATATCTGGAGAATGGATTGGACAAAAGACTCTATATGCCTCTATCTTGATGATCAGCTTCTCAATTCAACTTCACTTGATAAAACTAAAAATCCTGATGGATTTAATCCTTTTCTGCAAGCTCATTTTATACTCCTTAACCTGGCACTTGGAGCAAATGGAGGTGATCCCTCCAAAACAAAATTCCCGTTGAAATATGAGGTAGATTATATAAGAATATACCAAAATCAATAACATTAAGTCTCCTTTTTCATAAATCCATTTTCAGGAACATTTTGGCCTTTCAACTGTTAAAGCCACTAGTGAGGCTTGTATCTCAGTAAGTTTAATATTAGTATCTTTGCAGAACCTATTTATATAAATAACATGGCATTAATAGCTCAGGCACCTTTGGATGAAATGGATGGAAGAAGGTTATATTATACCTTTATTGCAGGTGCCAGGAAAGTGATAGAACACCAGGTTGAACTTAACAAGATAAATGTTTTTCCGGTTAATGATGGAGATACAGGAACCAATTTGGCCTCTACAATTAGAGCGGTAGTGGATTCGCTTCATCCTCACAGATCATATAAAATAACTGCTGACAGAATCGCCGAGACCACCCTGGTAAACGCCAGGGGCAATTCGGGTATCATATTTGCACAGTTCCTTTATGGCATGAGTTCTGAAACAGGTAATTTCAAGACAATTACAATCAGCCAGTTTGCTGAAAGCATAAAAAATTCAATCCGTTATATCTATGAAGCAGTTGCCAATCCGGTTGAAGGAACAATGCTTACTGTAATAAAAGACTGGGCAAATTATATATATGAGAACAAGGAGATAATTAAGGACTTTAATAAACTCTTTACAAGCTCCATAGATGTTCTAAACAGATCACTGACAGAAACTAAATCGAAGCTGAAAGTCCTGGCAAAAGCGAATGTTGTGGATGCAGGAGCCAAGGGTTTTGTCCTGTTCGTGGAAGGCATTATAGATTTCATAACAAACCGCAACCTCAAGGAACTTATTCAGGCAAAAGCAGAGACAGGGGTGTTTGAAAAAATTGAAGAAGCAATACCTGAAAAGGTTGAATTCAGGTACTGTACTGAAGCACTAATCAAGGGAAGCAATATTGAACATGATTCACTTTTATCTATGCTTGAGAGATATGGTAATTCAATTGTCATTGCCGGTTCAGAAAGGATGAGGCGTTTACATGTACATACCAATACACCTGCTGAATTATTTAACGAACTCAGGTTAACCGGCACCCTGGCTTTCCAGAAAGCAGATGACATGGTCCGTCAAAGCGACGTTGTATATAACAGGAAATGGAAGATTGCCCTGGTAACTGATTCAACATGTGATCTTTCCCAGGACCTGATAGATAAATACCAGATAAATTACCTTCCTATCAATATACATTTTGGGGAGAATCATTATCTCGATAAAGTGACTATCAAACCGGATCAGTTTTATACCCTGCTGAAAGAGAATACAGACTATCCCAAATCATCACAGGTTAATGAGAAATCATTTGTCAATCTCTATTCACACCTGGCATCTCATTATGATTCAATAATTTCCATACACCTTAGTGACAAGCTCAGCGGTACTTTCAACAGCAGTCAGAAGGCAGCATTGGCTATCAGCAAAGAATTCAATAAACCCATTACAGTTATCAATTCCCGTAATCTTTCCGGGGCGCTTGGCTTATTGGTTCTGAGGGCCGCCCGGGCTATAGAAGAGGGCTACTCTCATGAACAGGTTGTAACCATGACAAAAAAATGGGCTGATGATGTACATATTTTTGTCAGTGTAAGGGATCTGAAGTACCTGATACGGGGAGGACGTCTTTCAGCGGTAAAAGGATTAATAGCAAGAATGCTTAATATTAATCCTATTGTATCAATTGACCCTTCAGGAAAAGCCATTGTCTTCGACAAAGCATTCAATCAGAAAGCCAATATGGAGAAGGTGATGAAGTATATTACTGACATCCACGATAAAAAGAAAATATGGAATTATATGGTCCTGCATGCAAATAATGATGATGCAGCAACATGGTTCAAACAGAAGATGGAAACACTATGTGGCAAAAAACCCGCCTCAGTGGTAAATATTTCACCGGTAATCGGAGCTAATGTAGGAATCGGAGCAGCAGCAGTTGCTCTCTTAACAGAGTGATCGGATCATGAGTTTTATTCAAATCTGGCTTCAGGGACTGTTACTGATAGTTATCCTTATGTCAGTGATCTGGGTTGTGAGCGTCTTAACAAAAAATGTAAGTATTGTTGATCTTTTCTGGGGGCCGGGATTTGTAGCTGCCGCATTATTCTATTTTGTCAGAACCGGTAGTTATCTTCCCAGGAAGATAGTTATCCTGTCACTGGTAACCGTGTGGGGTTTTCGTCTGGCAGGATACCTGGTATGGCGGAATATAGGCAAGGGAGAGGATTTTCGCTATAAAGAATTCCGAAAGAAATATGGAGTTAAGAACTACTGGTGGATAAGCTACTTCCAGACATTCATTTTGCAGGGAGTATTGATGTGGATAATATCGGCACCTCTTCTCGGAGCACAGTATTATGGTCAGGGCAATACATTAAATACATTCGATTTTATTGGTATGGCCATATGGCTCTTTGGGTTCATCTTCGAAGCAGGAGGGGATTATCAGCTGGCAGTATTTAAGGCTGATCCGTCAAACAGGGG
This sequence comes from uncultured Bacteroidales bacterium, assembly GCA_963843635.1. Taxonomy (GTDB): domain Bacteria; phylum Bacteroidota; class Bacteroidia; order Bacteroidales; family VadinHA17; genus LD21. The sequence goes on from CAWJLF010000008.1 coordinate 171,055, forward strand.
CAAAGTCCTGGATAAGGGATTCTGGCATTATACCCGTCATCCGAATTATTTCGGTGATTCAGCCGTTTGGTGGGGCTATGGATTTATCTGTATGGCTGCCGGAAGTTACTGGCCTATAATTGGTTCCCTGGTAATGACTCTCCTAATTATAAAAGTATCCGGGGTAGCTCTTCTGGAGAAAAGCCTTGCTCAACATAAACCTCAATACAGGGAATATATTGAAAAAACCAGTTCTTTCATTCCATGGTTCCCTAAAAGATAACATCCTTTCCTATTTATCCTGAAGATATTAATCTTGTTAAGAATTCCCCTGTAAACTGTGGATTAACCATGTTTTTTTATAACTTTAAGATTATAAAAGATTAGTAAAAAAATCAGGGAAATGTTGAACCTGTCTAAAACAAGTGTGACGTTACTGGTCATTTTTATCTTTAATTCAGGATGCCTGGTATATTCTCAGCAAAAAATTGATACAAGCTCTATAAATAATCTTAACAGGGATGCCATTCTCGGTGCAAGAAGAACTCCGGATTTATCCATATACCTCGCCCATAAGTCATTGACAGAATCCGTCAGGATACAATACAGCAAAGGCATAGCAGATGCCTCCTATGCGCTGGGCACAGCATATCTTGCCAAATATAACATTTACGACAGCGCCACATACTATATTAAAAAAGCTTATGAACTCTATATAGATCTAGATGACAATCGAGGAAAAGGCAGGGCCTGTTATGGCCTGGCATATGTTTATAGTTTTAAGGGTGATCTTGAAGAATCTGGAAGATATAGTGCTCTAAGTCTTAATTTTTTCGAAAAAGCCGGCGACAAGCGTGGAATGATAAACGCCTACAGTGCACTCTCGTACCTGGCAAAGCAACAAAAAGATTTTCTAATGGCCAGGGGTCTTATTGAACAGGCAATAGAGACGGCTCGTTCCGTAAAGGATACTCTTCCTCTTGCAGATGCTATGAACAGTCTGGGCAATATTTATAAAGATATGGCCCTCTTCAGCCAGGCTATCGACACCTATTTCGAAGCTCTGAAGCTCTGGGAACTTAAAAAAGACACAAATGGAATAGCTGTAGCGTATGGCAGCATAGGACTAATGTACTATTATCAGAAGAACTGGCAGAAAGCCCTGGAATTCAATCTAAAGAAAATACCTCTGTCTGAAGCAGCAGGTGATCTTTGGGAAGTGAGTAAGGCCTGTAATAACATTGCCCAGATATATAATTCTAAAAATGAATATGACAGTGCTCTTATCTATCTCAGGAAAAGCCTCGGATTAAATAAGAAGATGAAATATTCCTCAGGAATTGCATCCGCATATTATAACTTCGCAAATACATTTATATATTTCGGGGAAACAGATTCAGCAAACGTCTATATAAACATGGCCGTCAAGATTGCTAAAAACATAAATGACCCGGCCCTGGCGAATTATTATACAACACTTGGGAAAGTGCTGGAAGCAAGAAAAGAATATCCTCTGGCCCTTAAATACTCATTGTCGGCATATGAGCTGGCAAGGAAACATAATCAGGCTATACTCCTATCGGAATGTTCGGGCATTCTCAGCAATATTTATCATAAGCTGAATCAGAATGACCTTGCCTACCGTTTTCTCAGTGAACATCAGCGGCTTCAGGACAGCATAAGTAATAGTGATCTTAATAGTCAGGTCACTAGGCTGGAAATCCAGTATGAATATGATAAAAAACAAAGGGCTGCAGAATATGCCAGGCTTGAAGAACAAATTATAAGGGACAATAAAATTAAACAACAGAGGCAATATGTAAAGGGACTGCTTATACTACTGGTACTTGTTGCATTGATCTCATATTTTTATATACGTCACAACCGGCTTCGTTCACAATATGCAAGGATTGAACTTGAACAGAGACTTTTACGGGCCCAGATGAATCCCCATTTTATTTTTAATTCACTCTGTGCAGTACAGGATTTCATATTGGCCGATAAGCCTCAAAAAGCAAATACCTATCTTACCAAAATAGCACGATTAATGCGCAATATACTTGAAAATTCAGGTGAGGAATTTATCCCTCTTGAGAAGGAGATTGAAACCATCAGGCTTTACCTTGATGTACAGCAACTGAGGTTTGAAAAAGAATTTGAATACAACATTACTCTTGATTCATCAATTGATCCGGGGAATTTTTCCATACCCCCTATGTTTACTCAGCCTTGTGTTGAAAACTCCATCGAACATGGCCTTATGCCTGGCAAAAAGGGAGGCAAACTGAATATCGAATACAGCCTGAATAATGGCCTGATGAAACTTGAGGTTACTGACAATGGAGTGGGAAGGAAAGAGGCAGAAAAGTTTGTCGGCAGGAAACAGAAAAAGCAATCTGTCTCCACCAGGCTCACCTCACAGAGACTGGCATATTTCAGAAAAACACTCAGGAAGAAAAATATCATTTACGATACAATTGATCTTCATGAAGGGGGTAAAGCATCAGGGACCAAAGTCATTATGATGCTTCCCTACAGAAAGATCTTTACATGACAAAAAACATTTCTAAACCGAACAAGGATGAATGTAATAATTGTCGATGATGAAATAAGTGTCAGGAATGCAATAACAAAACTCCTCACAGAACAGTTCCCTGATATAGAGGTAATAGCCACTGCAGGAACCTTAAGATCGGCTTATGAAGCAATTATGAAGCGTGCACCTGATCTTCTTTTTCTCGATGTTGAGCTTCCGGACGGAAATGGTTTTGGACTTTTAAAAATGATCCCAACTGTTAATTTTAAGGTCATCTTTATTACTGGCCATCAGGAGTATGCTCTTGACGCAATAAAGGTTAGTGCCCTCGATTATATCTTAAAGCCGTTTGATCAGGATGAGCTCAGTATTGCTGTGGAAAAAGCAAGGGAAATAATTAATCATGATGAACAAAATATCAAACTTCAGGCTCTGAGCGAAAATCTCGAGAGTAAAAGAATTCTCAAACGAATCATCCTTCCCACAGCTGACAATCTGTATTTAATATCAGTTGGAGATATAGTCCGGGCCGAAGCCGATAGTAATTACACTATCTTCTGGCTGACAGAAGGCAGGAAGATAATGGTTTCACGAACAATAAAAGAGTATGACAATATGCTCTCCGGATCGGGAATGATACGAGTTCATCAGTCTCATTTAGTTAATGTTCAATTTATCGACAGATTTGTGAAAAGGGACGGAGGATTTCTTCAGCTAAAAGATGGCACAGCGGTTCCAGTCTCTCCCATTCTCAAGAAAAAAGTACTTCAGGCTATAAAAGACACCCAGTACGAATAGACCAACTACATACTCTTATGCTGGCGCCGTCCCGATAGTTATAGGGATGTAATCGATGCCCATAGAGCAGGGGGCACAGATTGCAAATCCTCGCTAACGTGCAGGAAATGCGAAGGGCTTGTACCAGAAGGCAGTGTTTTTCTTTTGTATTCTGTTCAGAGGAATAGCCAATACTAATTCATAAACCCCGTTTGCTAACTTTCCATTGACTCGTACTGTGCCTATGGTTAACTTTAAGAGAAAAACCATAAGGACCATGAAAAAACTATTAATTATTACAGCATTGATTCTGGCTTTTGCATCTTTGTCCACAGCTGCTTCAGGTCAAATAAAAATCAACTTAAAAAACAAGATCAACAGGGAAGCCAACAGACGGGCCAATGATAAAACAAATAAGGCAGTCAGTAAGAGCTTTGACAAAATGGAAGAGGGCATTAAGGGGGCCATTAAGAATGATGATAAGTCAGTGGAATCTGATAAGGATCAGAAAAATGCAGAAGCTGGAAAATCACAGGATAATAAGGACACAGCGGCACAAGGGAGCGTAAATGAAGCAAAGAACAATTCTCCTGTCCTTTCATGGGCAAAATATGATTTTGTGCCGGGCGACAAGGTTATCTTCGAGGATAATCTCGAGGGGGAGGAAAACGGCGAATTTCCTTCGCGGTGGGATCTCGTTCGTGGAACGGTCGAGATAGCTAAGCTGGATGGGGAAAATGTTATGATGCTGAGGGCGGGAGAGCCCTCCATTGTTCCATATATAAAAGACCCCCAGAAGGATTATCTGCCCGATGTGTTCACTGTTGAATTAGACCTTTACTATCCGGGGGACGGCACTTTTGATATCTATTTATATGATCGAAAAAATCAGAAATCCGGTAGTCATACCGGGTATACTTCTGTTGAAGTACAGGATGACCAGATGAATATGGGCAGAGGATGGATTAAAAATCCTGAACCAAACCTGAAAAAGGAAAGATGGATGCATATTGCCATTGCCAGCACCAATGGAAATTTAAAAGCCTACATGGATGATACCCGGCTAATCAATATACCTCATCTCGATTTTAATCCCTCAGGATTAACCCTGTATACCTACCATGCCAGAAATGATAACCGGTATTATGTGAAGAATGTTCGCATTGCAATGGGAGGAGTAAAATATTATGACCGCGTTATGCAGGATGGTAAAATTATCGTGAACGGTATCAGGTTCGATGTTGGCAAAGCAACAATAAAACCTGAATCAATGGGTGCCATCAATGAGATATACAACCTCATGAAAGATAATCCCGATCTCAAATTCAGCGTGGAAGGTCACACGGACAGCCAGGGGGATGATGCATTCAATATGAAACTTTCGCAGGAACGGGCAGAAACTGTCATGAATACATTAATAAAACTGGGCATTGCAGCCGATCGTCTTACCGCAAAAGGCTGGGGAGAAAGCAAACCTATTTCAAATAATGCTTCACCTGAAGACATGGCTAATAATCGTAGGGTGGAATTTGTGAAAACCAGTTAAAACCATGTATAAAATTAAAAAACATATCCTGCTCATTCTGTGGCTGCTTTTTCTATTTTCCCACTGTCAGGCCCAGTTCACTGCTAAAATGGTTAATGTAAAAAACGGTAATAAAACCTTTTATCAGTTGCAATCTGATGGCACAAAATACAGATATGACTTTGAGGAGAGTGGAATGAAAGGTATTGTGATAGTTGATCCGGAAAAGGGAAAAACAGCGATCCTGATGCCTGATAAGAAATTTGTACACTATACAGAACTTACATCAGGGATCAGCATGGCCAACGACCCATTTCAGTCTTTTCTGAGTATGCGCAAAAGATTTTCAGAAAAAATAATAGGTCCGGAGAAAATTAATAGTTATGAAAGTGAGAAATCGGAGCTTTATGCAGGAGATCAGAAATTATTTACTGCCTGGTATTCTGAAAAACTCAACTTTCTGCTTAAGATGATTAATAACAATGAGGCTGATACTTATATGGAATTGTCAGACATTAAACAGGGAAAAATTGATCCTGCGGTTTTTAAAGTCCCTGAAGACTATACAGAGGTTGATCAACGTATGCGCCCGGTGATACCGGAACCCTCTCCTCCGGATTCCTGGAATACTATAAAAGCCACATTACCAGTTAAGGGTGAATTTAAAAGAGGAGACCTTATCTCCTTTAAAGTACCCGAGAGTAAAAATTACAAAATAATCCTTAAAAATGCAGCTACTGATCCTGCCAAAATCATACGAATAAGTATGAGAGAAGGAAAGGAGCTTCCCGATAATGAGCAAGGACCTCTAAGATACAGGACCAGCCGTCTTTACGGAGGGGAATCCTCTACAAATACTTATAGCTGGAAAGCAGGAGACGATAAGATCATACAGGTGCATGAAGGAAGAATACTGATTGACATTGTGCCTGAAGAACGCTGATCAGAGATTACCCTGGGCACTGACAAAAGATATCAACAAGTACTGAAAAAACTCCATTGACAATGAAAAAGTTGGTTTATTTATTTATCAGCTTGCTGTTGACTACGCCTGTACTCACACAAGGTCAGAATAATAATTGTCAAAAGCTAATTGTCGGAATCTACCTTACAGATCTTGAAGATAATTTAATCAGCATACTAAATAAAAAATATGGCTCCAAATCAAGAATGGAATGGATTGATGAAATTGACGCAAAGGTGCTTAACATTCTTCAAAGCAGTTGTCCGGAAATCCAGTTTTTTTCTCGAGTTAAAGATAAATCCAGTGATCCCGATTACATATTTAACTATAGTCTTTGGGCAATAGCAATTGATACAAAAATATTAATCCCATCTGATTCCATATGTTATGATGATCCTACAACAGGTTCGCATACAACAGAATACACAGACCCTGTTTATGATTCAGAACCAGGTATTTTGATGATTTCCCGTCTTGTGGTAAATTCTCCATGTCATCCTGTTTTACGGTGGATTCTGGCCGCCGAATTCAATAAAAGTCTGGAGCTTGAACAGACCATTCATGAAAATCTTATTAGTTATTATCGTATGATTAATATTATTGAAGAACATGAAGCTAAAAAATCTGCTCCTGCAAGGGAACCTGAGATGGAAATTGATCTGGAAAAAGATTATCTCTCACCTTTGGATAAAGAGACGAGACAAATGGAACTATATGTCAAAGTAAAAGACTGTCATGGCAGGTATGTCTATTATCCCAGTAATAATACTCAACCCGTCTATTATCAGAAAAAAACAGGCAGGTGTGATTTTAAAAGTTCAAAGAAATGCTGGGGCTATCTTGACTTTGGTGACTATGCAACTGTCTTGATTAATAAAGATTTCCAGACAGTCGGTGAATATCATTTAAAAAGAGGAATTGATCCGGGTATTGAAAAAGTTACTTTAAAAACTTGTGGAATAAGTAACAGGGCTAACAGAACCGAAGTAAAGGACATAATTATCCGCGGACTTGAAATCGATGTTAAGTCGATAAGGAAAGAGATATACCAGGATGAACATACTGAAATTGTTATAACATTTAATGAGACGGATCCTGACGGTTCCAGATATCCAGTAGAAGGTAAGGAAATCAAAGTTAAGATATCCGGGCTTGAAAATGGTACAATTAAACCAGAAAACGGGTACACTACAACAAGTGACGGAAAGGTTGTACTTGATTATAAAGCAGGCAGCAATGACAAAAAAGTTACGGTAAACGCCAGTTTTCAACCTGAAGATTACCCGGATAAAGCAGAAGGCAAAGGTTCAGTAATGATAAAAAAACCGGAAGGTGATTTTAATGGAACCATAACTTACAGGCGTGAGGTTCACTGGAAGGATGAATCGACACAACCAATGATGTCAACAATGACATCAGTAAACCTGAATGAGTCGGCTACATTCCAGGTTGCTGCAAAATACCTGAAAACAACAACTGGAGATGATGGTCCGGAAGAGCTCTTCGTGGCATCACCCTTATCCGGCAACTATTCCGTGACAATGAAAAAAGTTGTTACTGTGACCGATGAGAACGGTCATTGGCAAAAAAAAGAGGATACCTGGCAGGGTAACAAAATGTTAGATCCTAAAAGCGGCTCCAATATTTTTCTGACAATAATGCCACAAAATAAGAGCTACAGACTTCAGATTGAATTTCACTTTCCTCCTGTTGAGGGAAATACAGTCATAACCAGCGATGGGGGAGTAAACATGACAACCGAAGCTGAAGGGTGGGCAATCAATGCAGGCTTGGAATTTGAAGGCAAAACAGATGGCAACACTGTCAATGGCAACTGGTCCAAACCCGCACCACCCAGGTTGTTGGTCCTCCCTCAGGCTGGCCTGATGCCGGGCTCTACATGGAACTGGAACATGAGCAGAAAAAAATGATGCAGGATATTTTCGATCAACAAAAAAGAAAACCATCACCTATGGCAACCAATAACAAAAGCAGCGGAGAAGGAGAAGTTATAGCAGAGTTTAAAACGATGAAATATTTAATTTATGCTGATGAAGAACTATAAGAAGAAAAACAGATACCAACGACACACTCGAAGGAAAAGCCAATAACCGGAGTGTGGAATTTGTGAAATATGAAAGTTGGTCCAGTCTTGCATAAGTTTTCTAAAATTTAATAAAAACATTGAAACATTACTACCATGAAATTCATTACTATTACCATCATTATTCTGGCAATATCTGTTTCCGGATTAGCCCAAAGCGACAATATTAAATGTTCTCTTATTCTAAATCATTCTTTTTCATATAATGTTCCTCCAACCAAATTTAAGATTACCATAACCGGCGAAATACCATTTTCTTACACTCAAAATTTTGCAACGTACAAATGGTATCCCGATGGTGAAGTATTAGACGTAGTTTCATCTCTTTCAGGTGGAGGAACAGCAACTTTAAAAGCCGAAGGTAATATGGACTTGCCTGATTTAAAGATTGAAAAACTGAATTACTATTCGAAAGTGAAAATTGATATTGAAGGCAAAACCCGCTTCGTAAAAGTGCCTGAAGCCGGTGGTTCGATCAAGCTAATGAATTTAAAACTGACCGAAAACTGGGAGGGCGATATAGTGTGGGATATAAAAACCGATGACCCTGATGGAGATCCTATTCGGTTAAAAGTGTTTAAAATGTTTGCACCTACTACTTTCCCCGATTCGCCACCCACCGACAAAACACTTGAATATATAGCTGAATATCTATATGAAGACCAAACGTTTGAGCAAACCACGAATATGCCCGGCATGGGAACATTTACCTGGCAATACACCTTAAAATACAATTCTGTTAAAACAAATAAAGATGTTCCGGTAGAGGATCCTGTAGATCCAAAAAATCCACTTGAAAGAAGTTCTCATCTTATTACAACGGAAAATGATCCCAAGGTTACAGCAAATCCAAAAAACGAACAAGACAATTATGAAACACCACCCAAATCTTATATAAAAAACTACCAACCCAGAATTGGCCCGCCTCTGGAAAGTATTAAATGGGAAATAGTAGATGAAAATACAGCTCCTTTAAAGCGGTAATTAATTACGATTGAAATATGACAGTTAAAAAGAAGAAATAAACACCACCTTAAAATGAAAAACAAGATACAATTCACAGTTATTTTTATGATAGCAGTACTGCCCATGGAATTGTGGGGACAAGAGTCATTCAAAGCTGAAATGATAAATGTCCGGAAGGGAACCAAAAAAATCTACCATGTTCAATCAGATGGCAATAAATACCGATACGATTTTGAGGAGGATGGCACAAAAGGAATTGTGATTGCAGACCCTTCTGAAAATAAAACAGCCGTTCTGATGCCTGAAAAGAAATTTGTTTTTTACACAGAAATGATGTCTCCCGTAAGCCTGATGAACGATCCTTATCAGTCATTCAGGTATATGCAAAAGAATTATACTGAGAAAAAGGCAGGGAAAGAAAAAATGTCAGGTTTTGATGCTGAAAAGACTGAACTATATGCCGAAAATCAGAAATTATGTACTGCATGGTATTCCAATGATCTGCATTTTCTGCTCAGGATGGTAAATGACCAGGTCGAAAATACGTATATGGAACTCACCAATATTAAAAAGGGAAATTTAGATGCTGATATTTTTAAGGTTCCTGATGATTATATCGAAGTTGATGAAAAAATGAGGCCGGTGATACCCGAGCCTCCTCCCCCTGGATCGTGGAATACAATTCAGGTATCAATCCCTGTAAAACAAGAATTTAAAAGGGGAGATATTATCTCATTCAAAATACCGGAAAGCAAAAATTACAAAGTGATCCTTCATAATGAGACTGATGAACCTGCGAAAGTTATAAGGATATCGATGAGAGACGGCAAGGAACTACCCGATAATGAACAGGGTCCTATAAAGTACCGCACTCAACGTCTTTTTAAAGGTGAATCAAATTCAAGCACCTATAGCTGGAAGGAGGGAGACGATAAGATCATACAGGTTCATGAAGGGAAATTAATGGTAGAAATTATGGCAGATAAATAATAATCATAAAACAATTCCAGAATGAAAAAAATAACTTTTTTAATCGCAGCAAGCCTGCTTTTCCTTCCATTGTCAGGCCAGTTCAAAGGCATAATGAACTTTAATTCAATGGGTAAAGCCCACTCATTCACAGTCTATTCGTCTGACAATGGTTACCGGTACGAATTTAATGAGAATGGACAGGAAGGTGTAATAATTGTTAAAAATGGCTCGCCCGATATTGTAATACTTATTCCTCAGCAGAAGATGGCAATGAAAGGATCGGCTGACAACCCTGCTGAGTATGGGGAATGATCCCGTCAATGCATATAAACACTATGAAAAAAACGGAACTGTTAAAGAGATAGGATCCGAGACTATCAATGGAATAAAATGCACAAAATCTGAACTGTGGAATATAACAGGAGACGAATATGGTCAGGTAAAACAGAAAATGTTTACAGTATGGACATCTGATAAGTACAAATTTCCAATTAAGATAATTAACCATATCGATGGTTCAAGTGGATCAGTTATGGAGTTAAAAGATATCGAGCCATGGACCCCCGATGCAAATAGTTACTCTATCCCCGAAGGCTACCAGGTAATGGATATGCCAGGAATGGGGGCTGGCAATTAATTGTCTAAAACCAACTGAAATGAATTTAAAAACACCAGGGAGAAGATCCTATTTGAAAATATTTCTTTGGAATGTTATAATCAGCTTAATTCCACTAGCCGGGTTAAAAGGCCAGATGGTCACTTTCAGCGGCCCTGTGGAATACCATCTTGAGATAACTAAAACTGCCAATGGCGGCGGTACTGACAAAGGCTTTAACTGGAACGTCAGTGTTAACGAGAAACAAATTATTGAAGCCAACTTTTATGTGACATTCACGGGCAATGCCAAAGTTGGATTATACCATAGTGGTAATACAGGTGATAAACAGTCATTTAATGGCAGAGAAATTTATGGCCTGTCAGGGCTAAAGCTGACAGATATTACGGAAGACATTCGGTATGTCAATTCGATTAATAACGAAGGAAACGAGCAGAAAATATCTCAGCCTTGTTATGATGACCGTCTCGTTTTCAGACATAATGCAACTCCAGGGGATTCACGTACTGAAAGATTTAGCGTTAAATCGGCCCGCACCGATCCGGACAAAACTGTAATTGAGGGAGGAAATATAATGTTCCGCGACAATAAATACATCCTGATGTTAATGGGAAAAATGAAAATCAATATGACCTCAGAAACCTATTCATCATTAACATTCCCATGTCTTGACACCCTGATACCTCCCACATCTATATCCAAAACCACTACACTGGATTTTCCTGTTGTGATTCATGGCGAAAAACTGTTTGACAATCCTGATGCCCTGGAAGGAACATTTGTCCAGAAAGATGAGTCGGGCGACGACTGCAGGTCGTGCCTTGGAAACCTGGCACGCATGGTACATGGCGATATGAACTGCTCCTACATTACAAAGATCACAACCTCGTGGACACTTGTTAAGAGAACAGAGGAATGCAACGGGACTATCTCATATTTAAAAGGTGATGTTAAGATAAACGGGGTGCCGGCAAAAGAAGGAACAACTAAGGTTGGAGCCGGAGATGTGATAGAGACAAGCAAAATTGGATCCAGAATACAGATTCATCTTCCAGGGAATGAGACTTTTAGCCTGGGTTCCAAAACGAGGCTGGTTTTATCCAATCCATGCAATCCGGCAACAGTAAAATCTCCAAGCAAAGGGCAGCTGGTAAAAGTTAAGGGAAAGTCCTGATACACAATATCGACTTAAGTAGGATTATAGCTATGAAGATTTGGTTAAACCGGATGGCTGCAGTTCCAACGCCAGGGGGAGTCAGAGGGCAGTTAAATAATACATTCCCATTTTCTACGTGTCCGCCGATCCCGATTTTGTGCTTTACACTGTTTCACAAAACGAACTAACCTTTGGGATTTTTAAAGTTCAGCAGGATGATCCGGAAAAAGCTGAACTGATTGAAGGTTGCCAGTCACTGCCTGGCAATCAGACAGCTTTCAATTTAGATTTTCAGGATGGCATAGTACGAGATCTGACTGCCCTCAGGGGAACAATCAGAGTTGAGGATGACATGGGACTGAGAAGCATGGATATTACCGAGGGCACCACCGTTAACCAGTGGGATGACGGCACTCCGATGACCGGGATAGTGATACTTACAAAATAAACTGAAATAAGAATGAGCACATGAACAACCGGCAACGCCAATCCGATAACTCTGGGGATCATATTCGCAGTTGTCAGGGGAGGTATCTTTTTTTTAGCAGGACTCATTTCCCTCTACCAGGGTCTGAAGGCCAAGAGACATGCCGCTGAGGCAAAAAACGCATCGATATGATCAAAATAAGTAAACAATAAAACTTAATCCAATGACAAATCAAGGAAGCACCAGAAGACTCGTGAAAGTCGTAGCTATACTGACCGGACTGTTACTGACAGCAAATCTTCATGCACAGGTAGCCCCGGAGAGTGATCCTCTCTACAATGCAACAATACGTGCAGACATCGAAGCCGCGAAAAAGGCCCTGGCTGAAGGCGCCGATATCAACAGGCAGAGCGATAACGGATATACAGCGCTGATGTGGGCGTCTACATACAGTAACAGGGCTCCCTATGCTGAAGTGGCAAAATTCCTGATCAATGCAGGTGCCGATGTGAACATCCGTGCCAATGATGGCACTACAGCAATTCTTGATGCAGCTGAAAATTCTAAAGAAATAACCCTTATGCTCGTGAAGAAGGGTGCGGATATCACTACCCGTAGAGATGATGGCAGAGGGATATTCACAAGCTGCATTTTTGGCATCCTTATGGGAGTTACTGACATTGAACTGGCAGAATTCATGCTCTCAAAGGGTGCGGATGTTAATGAAGCAGCCACCTCCGGAGATGTAGAGGGCTGGACAGCAATTCATTATGCCGCCAGTAACGGTAATGAGAAACTGATCAAGTTTCTTATAAAAAACGGTGCAGACCTAAAAGCAAAAACAGCTGACGGTAAGACGCCCCTTTCACTTGTCGGGTCAAAGCATCCGGAAATCATCGAAATACTGAAAGCCGCCGGTGCTAAATAATCTTGTGAACATTTTGACTAATTAAATCTATGGATATGAACTACAAACCTCTTATTAAAATAATTCTGCTTCTATGCTGTATAATAGAAACAGCTTGTACAAAAGAGACAGCGAAAACAGTTGAAGCATCTTCCGGGTATCTTAAAGTTGAATTTTCATGCACATATCCGGTATGGTCTGTACAAAGCGTAATGAATGTTGATGTTAATCCGGATGGAAACATCCAAATAGGTACCGGAACCCTCCAATACTCCGGGGAAGTAGAAACAGATGAAAGCAAATATACCCGAAGTGGAATGTGGCAACTCTTTCCAGTGGGAGTTGTAGAAAATGACGTGAATGAGACTTATGTTGTTATTAATCCTGAAATTTCAGTAGATTATGATATAATACGGCTATATATTAATGGAGCACTATTTTTGGAAGCACCCTTCTCGGGAGCAATAGATGATTCACCTGTGACCTTCAGCTACAATGAAGCAACAACTAACTCCGGAGGATCAATAGAAGGAGTAAGCGATGCTGGAGGTTCTATAATCTGGACTCTGAGATTAATCCCTTCAACAACAGTCTGTGAATGGATGGCAGATAACCCGTTCGTAGGAACCTGGGAATACAATGACAATCAAATTACTTCAACACTGGTTTTCAGCAAAGACATGAAAGCCATTACCACTGTTGTAACTGATGATGGACATACAGAAATCACCGATACAAATAATTACACATATAGCTATACAGCTACAACACTTACATTAACAAAAACAGGTGAAGCGGATTATATAACTGATTACTATATTAATGGAATCTCTCTGACTTTATCATTGAACTGGAGAGTTCCATGGACCTATACAAAAGTGAACTAACACGATATTAAATAATCAAATAAAACCTTTAATCCATGATAAACAAACAAATAGTAAAGATATTTTTCCTTTTTGCCATAATCGTATCATCTAATTTCTATAGTTGTAAAAAGGAACCAGATCCTCTCGCTTTGACTACAGTCAGTGCATCTGCAATCACCTATTCAACAGCGATTTCGGGTGGGAATATTACAAGTGACGGAGGGTCGGCGATAACTTCAAGGGGGGTCTGCTGGAGCATATCCCAGGGCCCTACAACTTCTGACAGTAAAACAGAAGACGGATCAGGCACCGGAACCTTCTCAAGTACCCTGACGGATTTGACTCCTGAAACTTCCTATTATGTACGTGCCTATGCAACCAATAGTGAAGGAACAAATTATGGAGATGAGGTCTCATTCACTACAGGGCAACTTACAGATATTAACGGAAATGTTTACAATACTGTTACTATAGGCACCCAGGTATGGATGAAAGAGAACCTGAAAGCCACTAAATATAATGATGGAGCTGATATACCATATGTGACAGACAATAATACCTGGTTCCAAACCAACGATCCCGGATACACATGGTATAATAACGATGAAGCCACCTATGGAGGAATATATGGGGCTATGTACAACTGGTACACAGTTAACACCGGGAAACTTTGTCCCGGTGGCTGGCATGTACCAACCGACGCGGAATGGACAAGCCTGACTGATTTCCTGGGAGGTGAAGAGATAGCCGGTGGCAAGCTTAAGGAAGCAGGCACCGAACACTGGGGTAGTCCCAACACTGAGGCCACAAATGAATCTGGTTTTACAGCATTGCCTGGCGGTTACCTAAATAATGGTGGAAATTTCTATAGTATTGGTTTTAGAGGCGACTGGTGGACTTCAACCATGAAAGACAATGTGTACGTCTGGAGACGTACTTTGCAATTAAATTCAGGCAATATAAGCAGATATGATAACAATAAGAATTTTGGGCTTTCTGTGCGTTGCATAAAAGACTTGTAGATTTTAAACATAAACAATAAAAATAACTAAAAAATATACCATGAGAATCGGTCATACCCGAAACAAAAAACCCGGTAATGCCAATCCAATTACCCTGGGGATAATATTCGCTCTTGCCGGCGGAGCAGTCTTTTTCCTTTTTGCTCTGCCTCCACTGCAATATTCAAATACATCTAAGAGCTGGCCTACAGTGCCGGGGACTATTACTAAATCTGAGATCGATATTTGGAGAAGTGACAGTAAAACCCATTATCAGCCTGATATAGTATATGCTTACAGTGTTGATGGCAAAAAGTACACCTCGTCAAAGATAACTGTGGGCGACCCTCCCCTTGACAACAATGTCACTCCGGCCAAACGTCTCCAGGCAGAATATCCTGTCGGGAAAGAGGTCGTTGTTTATTATGATCCCGAATTACCTGGATCGGCAGCCCTGAAGCCTGGCACTAAAACCGGAGACTATTTATTGGCAGGAATTGCCGGGATCTTTTTTTTCGCTGGACTACTGGCAATATACCAGGGTGTGAAGGGTAAGAGACATGCTGCTGAGAGAGCAGCTCAGATATAAAAGTTAAGTTGAAGATGCTTAACCCTTAGAAATTATTAAGAAAGAAAGATGAAAGGCATATTCAAAGGTGCCTGTACTTAAGAATCATTAGCAACCAAAATTTTATAACCTATGAAGAATATTCTATTAATCCTGGCAGCACTTCTGCTTCTGGATAATACTCCAGTAAAAAGCCAAGAAGTAACCCTTAAACCCTACGGAATCAAATCAGGGATCATTGAATACTCATATTCCGGTGATAAAGTTGGAAAAGGGACACTCTATTTTGATGATTATGGACTAAAGAGTGCAATGTATACTGATGCTGTGGAACGTGGTGAAAAAAGAAAGAGCTGGGTGCTTACATCAGGCGATTTCCAGTATATGTGGGACCCTGAAAAAAGCTCCGATGGAATGAAACTTAAAAATCCAATCATTGACTGGATCAAACCAGCCTCTGAGGAAGACATGGAATCATTTTCTGAATCGATGTATGCAAAGATGGGAATGGAAAGAAGCGGATCAGAAACATGGCTGGGAAAAGAGTGTAAGGTCATGAAAGGTAAAATGGGTAAGGCGCTTGTGTGGAATGGCATCCTTATGCTTCTCGACATGAAGATGATGGGATATGGCTCGCATCAGGAAGCTACTTTAATAGAAATCAATATCCCTGTTGATACAAAATACTTTGTCATACCTAAAAATATCAAATTTTCAGAGATGCCAATGTTTTAGAAAATTGAAGAATATGTTAACAAAGGCATGAACATCAAAAACAGGTGAAGAAAAAATACAGAAGGAGGTAAAAATGAAAAAAACGATGCTAACTTCAATATTTATCAGTGTATTGCTATTTTTTATACTGGAAAACAACTGTCTTCTTGCTCAGAAAATGACAGTACCTGATTATTCTTACGGATCAGTAACTGCGGCTTCCGGATCAACATTGGAAGGAGTCGCAGATCCTGGTCCATATGGCAAGTATTCGCTGACTGAAGAGGAAAGGTCGTATGGCGTCTTTTTTGTCCATGGATACAGGTGGTGGGGATATCCTTCCGCTCCATTGCTTATTTGTGGCGATTTCCCTCTCTTTAATATTCCGGGATTTCACGGTGTTTGGAATAATACTGCAATGGGATGTTCAAATCCTTCAGATAGTTACATGGCTTCCATTGGAAGTGTAGTTGCAGAAACTGCCAGCAATCAGATATGGTGTCTCACCGGTGCTATGACCCGAAATGGCCCTGTGGCTCCCTATTGCGTTCCAAACCCCTTTGGTTCAGGTGAGATATGTTATCCTGCCCCTTCAACCTGGGGAGAAGGAATTTCTTATGGCTATTTGCGTAAGGTCGTCGTTGTTCAATCGACAGGAACACTTCAAACAGGTGACCCGGTTGATATTAATGCGAGCCTTACAGTGCAGGGCACTTATGAAGGAGCTGGCTGGGATGCTTTAAGCCAAGGGGTCCTTTTCCTGAATAAGATGTCGGAAACTTTTTGGCTTGCAGGAACATTGGACCGGGAATACCTTCGCTGGAGCGATGTGGAGGATATTCTGGGAACTCCGTATATGTTAAACGCCATGCTGGGCTATCTTGTAATTGACCTGAACAGCGATGATGATATTACTGCGACCGTTGCCGTAGGCGATACCATAATCGTTGAAGTGGCTTTCAATAATACAGTAAAACATACCAATCCCGGTGATATTTCAGGGGAGGAAGGTTGGAACGGTACAAGACCAACGCTCTTGTTCAGCAGCATAGATAATACAAGAACTGACGCTTTCAGAAGTCTGATAAAGAATAATGGCAACAGTGTTACTTACGATCTCACATCTCTAACCGCAGGTGCTGTCCTTGAACCTGTTACACCCGATGGCAAAAACCTCGATACAGATAAAGACGGCATCAGCGATGCAATGGAAAAAGGAGCTGACGGAACTAACAGCACCTACGATGGCAACGCAGATGGTACACCAGACTATGAACAATCAAATGTATCTTCTTTTCTTACTTTCGACGGGCAAAATTATGTAACACTTGTCGTACCTCCGGGAATAGAGCTTTCGCAAATGACAGTAACTGATAATCCTTCTCCTGCAGATACTCCTGAAGATGCTGATTTCCCGTTTGGTTTTTTCGATTTCTCACTTGATGGTCTTATTCCGGGAGAATCCGTAAGTGTTACTCTCATTTTGCATAATGCGTCCACCATTAGCAAATATTACAAATATGGACTTACACCTGATATACTTACTCCACACTGGTATGAATTCACATATGATGGTCAGACCGGTGCAGAAATAAACGGGAATGTAATCACCCTGAATTTCGTTGATGGCCTTCGTGGTGATGAAGACATAACTGTTAATGGGTCAGTCAAAGAGCCCGGCGGACCTGTTTTATCCGTCACTACCGGGGTAAACTCTTTAACTGAGTCCGGAAGCATAATTATTTACCCGAATCCAGCATCAGATAATATTACGCTGCAATTAAACAACGTTATGCCAGGCAATAATTACTTCATAACAATTACTTCAATTTCAGGGAAGAAGGTTCAGGAAAAACCTGTCACAGTAAATGATACGAATCAGAAGTTTGTCCTTCAAACAGATTATTTGCCAGCTGGCACATATCTGATTACAATTTCCGGAAACAATTTCCACTATAAATCAAAATTTATAAAACTGAAATAACCATTTAACCCCATCATATTAGCTTCTTTGCAGATATCAGGGGAGGCCGTATACGAAGATCCGCCTACAAGACAAAATTTTAAGCCCACTTCGCAGTAGGAAATATCAATTATTTTTGTATAATTAAGTGCGGTAATAAGTCATTGAATATATTACCTGAAATTATGATTCAATAATTTTCCAATTATTTGTAGATAAAATGAAATTTATTTCCTGGATTTTACTGCTGGTTCTTATAATTCTTCCGGGCTGTAAAACAAAACCTGGTTCAGATACTTATAAAGCCGATGTTATAATTTATGGAGGCACATCCTCCGCAGTAGCTGCAGCTGTACAGGTTGTCCGGATGGGCAGAACAGTTATAATTGTGTCCCCCGATAAGCATCTCGGGGGGATGTCATCGTCAGGTCTGGGATTTACAGATACCGGCAACAAAGAGGTAATAGGTGGAATTGCAAGGGAGTTCTATCAACTGATCTACCGGCATTATCAGGATACTGCAGCCTGGAAATGGCAGAAGAAATCGGAATATGGGAATACCGGTCAGGGGAATCCGGCTATTGACGGTGAGAAAAGGACCCAATGGATATTTGAACCTCATGCAGCAGAAGAGGCGTTTGAGACAATGATAAAAGAAAGTAAAATACCAGTTGCCCGTCAGGAGTTACTCGACCGGGAATCAGGAGTAATAAAAAAAGAGGGAAAGATAATCTCCATAAAGACATTAAGTGGAAAGATTTTCAGGGGAAAAGTGTTTATTGATGCTACTTATGAGGGTGACCTTATGGCTGCTGCAGGAGTAAGCTACAATGTTGGCAGGGAAGCAAACAGTGTTTATAACGAGACCTGGAACGGTGTTCAGAAAGGAGTTTTCCATCATGGTCATCATTTCAGCGTAAATATCGATCCGTACATAGTTCCGGGGGATCCGTCAACTGGACTTCTTCCCCGTATATCGGATGAGAAACCCGGTGAAAATGGTACCGGCGACAGTAAGATACAGGCATATTGCTTCAGGCTTTGCCTGACAAAAGTTAATGGAAACAAAATTCCAATAACAAAACCTGATGGATATGACAGCACACAATATGAACTGATGGCAAGAGTAGCCTTATCAGGCTGGAATGAATATTTCAATAAGTATGACCCTATTCCTAATTTTAAAACTGATGTCAACAATCACGGGCCGTTCGGCTTTGATAATATCGGGATGAACTGGGATTATCCGGATGCATCCTACGAGAGAAGGGCCGAAATAATAAGAGAACATACCAGTTACCAGAAAGGTTTCCTGTATTTCTTATCCACAGATAAAAGAATACCTGCTGATGTAAGAAGAGAGATTAATGAATGGGGTTATGCCAGGGATGAATTTAAAGACAATGGTGGCTGGCCCTATAATATTTATGTAAGGGAATCGCGACGCATGGTCGGGAAATATGTTATGACAGAAAATGATGTGCTTAGCAAAAGAGAAGTGCCCGAACCAATAGGTATGGGTTCCTACACAATGGACTCACATAATATACAGAGATATGTTACACCTGAAGGATATGTTCAAAATGAAGGAGATATAGGAGTTGAAGCCAGCAGGCCTTACGAGATATCACTGGGGGCAATCCTGCCAAAACCCGGAGAATGTAAGAATCTCCTTGTTCCCGTCTGTGTATCTGCTTCGCATATCGCCTTCGGATCAATACGGATGGAACCTGTCTTTATGATCCTTGGACAGAGTGCAGCCACGGTTGCTGTAATGTCGATCGACCTCGGGAGAAATATTTATGATCTCTCCTATGATGAAATAAGAAAGATACTTGAATCAGATGGCCAGATCCTGAGATATTAACCAATATAACTTTCCCCTCCTGCCCTGTTCTGACTTAGACCTGTATCCAGACCAGGCAAATTGTAAAAAATCTCATTGGCTGGAAAGTTGCATAACTAAAATATTCGTTATATATTTATAATTGCAATCATGATAATACTGAACATATTATCTGAATAAAGGTAAAATACTGTTTAATACAAAAAAAATGAAAAAAATCCTAATTGCAGCACTGGTTATTTGTCTCTCCTTCCCGTTTAACCTGTTCTCGCAGGAAAAGGATGACTATAGTGCAATAGATCTGATGCTTATCCGGGGTGAAACTGACAGGGCGATTGACACTTGCATGCTTATCCTGAAGAATGACAGTCTCAAT
The DNA here is from genome assembly GCA_963843635.1 of uncultured Bacteroidales bacterium. Classification (GTDB taxonomy): domain Bacteria; phylum Bacteroidota; class Bacteroidia; order Bacteroidales; family VadinHA17; genus LD21. The sequence goes on from CAWJLF010000008.1 coordinate 191,321, forward strand.
CCGGAAATATATTATAAACTGGGACTGGCCTACCAGAATAAACTTCCAGACGATAAATCGTTTGCCTGTTTTGAAAAGGCCATGAAATTGGCACCCGGCAACAGCCTCTATACTTTCATGGTAGCAAAAGCCTATTTTAACAAAAATAAATATACCCAGGCAGAACCGCTTTTCTTAAACCTCAGCACAGCTGATTCCACTAACTGGACATATGCCTATTACCTGACATCAATTTATCTTCAGAAGAAAGAGTATGATAAAGCCACCGGTATATATAAAAAATTTTACAAACAGGATTCAACAAATTACATTTATCTGGATAAACTGGGATTTGTTAACCTTAGGAAGGGTAACAATGAAAAAGCCATAAGTTATTTTAGTAAATCTTTGGCTATCAATCCTGACAACATTAATGCAATAAAGAATATTTCCTACCTCTATGCCATGACAAACAGAATTGACACAGCGATTCAGTTACTTTCAGGGGCTATTCTAAAAGACTCAACAGATATGGACCTGTATGCAAGACGTGCAGCGCTTAACTTTTCACTTAGCTACACGAAAAGAGCCCTCGACGATTACCTCATAATAATGGCCTCTGGTGATTCATCTCTTCTTTACATAAAACGAGCCGGGATAGGATATGCCTATAACCTCGAACCCGTTTTATCCAATAAATATCTTTTATTAGCGCATAAGAAAGACACGACAGATATGGAAACTATGAGTTTCCTGGCCATAAATTATGCGGCTGTTAAAAATTTCAACAAGAGTGCAGATTATTACAAAAAGATAATAGATATTCTTCTTAAGGAAAACCAGCACCTAAGTCGTACCTATATATTGCTTGGGGAGGCTCTCAAATCAGGAGGTCATTATCAGGAAGCCATATCAGCATATATTAAGAGTCAGGCGACCCGGTCAGATCCCAGCATTTCTTTGATAATTGCTAACCTTTACGACGAAAAATTACATAATAATGCCAGGGCCATCCGGTATTACCAGCAGGGACTTAATGATAAAAAAATCAGGACTCTTTACGATGAGGATTACATCCAAAAAATAAAGGACCGGATTGAGGCACTTAAAAACATGCCTGATAAACCTGCAAAGTAATTTTCGGTTATTTAACATTGGAACCAGATAATAAAATCCTTTGTTTTTTAATCTTGCACAGTTGCGATTCACTGAACATCAGGCAGTATATAATCAACTTTTTGATTTGTTTTATTTGGCTTGTTTTCATACTTTTATGATTACTTAAGCTGATAGTATGAAAAAAGTTCTTAAATGGTTAGCAGCAATCATCCTATTGTTGTTAATTGCATATATTGCGGGCCCCAAACCACCAAAACCTCAGTTCCGGAATACTGTTGTAATGCTTCCGGATTCGCTTTCGGATCTGGAATATCAGATAAATGAAGCAGAAAAATCGGTGAAAGGACTAAAGCCGGATAACCAGGCAAGGATCATATGGGCCGATTCAGCAAAAAAAGAAAAAACGAAAGTTGCCTTCCTTTACCTTCATGGCTTTTCTGCAAGTCAGGAAGAAGGTTATCCGGTTCACATCGACCTGGCACATGAATTCAGTGCTAACCTTTATCTTTCTCGTCTCTCCGAACATGGAACAGATAATGGTGACAGTACAATGATTAACCTGACTGCTGATAATTATGTCGCCTCAGCAGAAAAAGCTCTTGCTATTGCAGAAAGACTGGGTGATGAGATAGTAGTTATAGGGACATCTGCAGGAGGAGCCCTGGCACTGTTTCTGGCTTCTCAACATCCTGAAATAAAAGCACTAATTTTATATTCACCATGCATAAAACTATATGACAAAACTTCTGTGATACTCGATAAGCCCTGGGGTCTTCAGATTGCCAGATTAGCAAACGGAGGCCCTATAATGAGATTTAAAGCTGAAAGTGAAGCTCATGCCCGCTACTGGCAGCTTAATTACAGGGTCGAAGCACTGGTTGCCCTGCAGAATCTGATTGATAATACTATGAATCCGAAGGTATTCTCAAAAATAAAATGTCCCGTTTTCCTGGGGTATTACTATAAAAATGAAAATGAGCAGGACCACACTGTTTCAGTGCCGGCTATGTTAAAAATGTTTGATGAACTGGGAACCCCTGCATCATTAAAGGAAAAAGAACCTTTTCCTGAAGCCGGAGTGCACGTGATAGTGTCGGAGATAAGAACAAAAGACTGGAAGAAAGTTGAAATAAAGACAGACGAATTCCTGAAAAACATTGTCGGGCTTCAGGAAATACATCCCATTTCTGTAAATTGATCATTAAATATTTATAAATATTTATATGAAAAGCAACAAATTGGCATACCGGGTCTTATTGTTCACGTTCCTCATTTCTGCCTTTAGTTGCCAGGACTCTGATAAAACTCCGTCTAAAATCACTGATTTTGATGGAAATATATATTCAGTAATTAAAACAGGTGACCAGTTTTGGATGGGGGAGAACCTTAGAACAACACATTTAAATGATGGAATGGCTATCCCCCTTGTTACAGATCCAGAGAGTTGGATGGATCTTTCATCTGCCGGATATTGCTGGTACGACAATGATGGATCAAATAAGGAAATTTACGGAGCGCTTTATAATGCTTATTCAATTGACAGTGGAAAACTCTGTCCTGCCGGATGGCATGTCCCTTCTAAAGAAGAATGGCAGCAGTTGATTACATTCCTTGGAGATACTATGGTTGTGGGTAGTATGCTTAAGGAAGCCGGGACAGATCACTGGAGCCAGCCAAACAAGGGAGCTGATAATAGCAGTGGTTTCGGAGCCACAGGAGCAGGTATCCGCTATTTTGAGGGTACATTTTCATCTATGCTTGATTATTCTGCCATTTGGTCAGTCACAGAAACGAATAGTGGTGATCAATGGTTTATGGGACTTTATTACGGCAATACCACTGTCACGCTGGACCACAGGAGAAAAACCTATGGCTTTAGTGTACGTTGTATAATGGACTGATCTCTAGCCGATTCAAATCATGACATTTTCTTGGATAAAAGTAGGACCTGCTTGTTGACAGGCAGTACGGGCAAGCTTTTTAATTAGTAATGGATGATAATCAATAAGTTAATAAAATGTTAAATCAGAGGCAAAGTACAGAGAAAAGTGAATATGATTACCGGGATGGCATACATTTTGCATTAATCTTATTGATTAAAAATTTTAAAGTCATGAAAAGAGTAAAGTTATATACGTTAGTATTGTTTCTGGGTTTTATGTTTTCCTGTATTCCCGGGAAGATCAATGCCCAGGGCGACAAACCCACAAGGCAGGAACAAAAAGAGGCCAGGAAAGCACAGTTGTATGCCAACTTCCAGGCCATTGACACATTGCTTCAACGAAAGAGTATTGTGCTTGAAGCCGATTTTTTAAGTAACCAATATGGCGACAGGATACCGGTCACCTCAGCGCTGAATTTCATCAGAATCGAACCTGATGATGTTGTATTACAAACAGGGAACAACAATGGCCAGGGTTATAATGGTCTGGGGGGTGTAACAGCTGAAGGAAGTCTTAATTCATGGAAGATAAACAAAGATGTTAAGCACTTGAGTTATAATGTCCGTTTCAGTGTAACTACAAATATCGGATCGTATGATGTTTTTATGCAGATCGGGGCCAATAACAATGCCACTGCGACAATTACAGGACTGACAAGAGGAAAATTGGTTTACGATGGTCGTATAAGCGCGGTCTATAATTCAAATGTCTATAAAGGACAGAGAACATATTGACCGTTATTCCATCAGGATCTCTTCTTTGATTCATAGTCTTTCAGTACTATGCTCACCAGTGTTCCTGATGGATTGCCATTTTTATCCAGCAGATCAATGATTTGATACGAGATGTCTTCATTATAATATTTCCTGTACAGGTAGAAGAATTCCTCCATCAGCTGAAGACCTTTACCTGTTGAGCTGCTTGTATGTTCACCGGCTGCTTTTCGTCCAATTCCGTTATCTTTTATCTCAATCCTTAGATTAAGACTGTCGATAAAAAGCTTTATTGAGAGAAGCCCTCCGCCATTAAGATTAAATATCCCATGTTTTACTGCATTTTCAGCAAAAACCTGGAGCATCATTTTGGGCACAAAAGCTTTGCCATTGACCTCTGGTGATACGGAAATCGTATAATCCAGTTTTTCTGACATTCTTAACTTTTCCAGCGAAAGATAATTATTACAGAACTCAACCTCTTCATCTATTGTTGTTCTGATATCGGTAGCCGATAAGAGAAGGTTTCTGTACAGATTTGCAAAGGCGCGAAGGTTTTCTGTAGTTGCCTCCGGGGAATTATTATTTAATGAATAGATTATTGAATTCATTGCGTTCAGGGTAAAATGTGGATCAAGCTGATTTCTTATCAGGTTCATCTGTAATTCAGTAATCTGCTTTTCACTATTGTATCTCTCCTGCAATTTAGTCTTCTGATTTTTCCGGATAATGAATGCAAACAGCAATAATCCCAGGTAGATGGCCGGAAATATTGAGAAATCGACAAGGTAAAAAGGATTCTTGCTATATGTAAGATAATAATCATTAAAACCGGCATGAACATAAATATACGGCATCCCTTCGTTACGCAATACCATAGAAATATAATCAGGCATTCCCTGACTCAGGTCCATGGCAACGGATGCGGTATATTTTAATCCTGCCCTTGTTACTGAGAACAGATTCCGGTGGAAAGATGCTGTTATTATTTCCTCCTTACCGTCAAGATCAGTATCCATTTTTTTCAGGTACCTGACAGATTGTTGTCTGTCTACCCGCTTCTTAATATTCAGGTCCCTGTCAAACACTTCGAACCCTTTATCTTTCTGACCAATCATGATCTCGAAACCTCCAAAGTGGTCATTCGTTACAAAGGCATCTGATGTGCCGTCTTCAATATCTATGGTTTTGACCTCATTTCCTTCTTTGTCTAAAATGAATAATCTTGATTTTTTCCCCGGTTCCCTTACAAAATGATAAGCTCCAAAGAATGAGTTCTGTCCGTCATTATAAAATAATGGCGTCAATACGGAATATCGACCGGGATATTCCCTTGGCTTATACTTAAATTTCAAATTGTTATCGATTATCATCAGCCAGCATGAATTATCATTGTACCCAATCATTGTGGTATCACAATTCGCTGGGGCTCCTGCTATCGGAATGATTTCCTTATTGCCATCCCCGTCGATATCAGCCTGCAATAAGCTGTTTAAAGCGGCACATGATTCAGGAGAAGTCACAAGGGAATCAGGTCCCGGGAAATAAGCATATACCCTGCGGGGAAATAGTGAAAAACCTGATGCTATTCCAAATATCACTTCTTTCTTGCCATCATGATCAAGGTCATCCATAAACGCATCAACAATCCAGGGATCCGGACGCTTTATACCGGGTCCGGTGATGGCAATTAAACGATCCCTGATCCCGAAGGAGGGTTTTCTGATATCAGGTATTGAATATAGAAGTATTGAATCACCTGATAAAGAGAAGAAATAGACTTCTTTAATACCGTCAGAATCATAATCGCCTGACAGATAAAGTGTTGTTTTATAATGAAATGCGAAGGTGCCTCTGACATTCCATTGATCTATAAATCCGCTGTTGTTTGTAATCATCAGTCCTGAGGCATTGGTATTATCCATGAATACCAGTCTCTCAGATTCGCCATCAAGATCGAGATCTTCATAACGGATCATATGTGCCTCTGAAGTAACTCTTTCGATATGAAGCTTATAACGGTGGAAATTTGTGGGAATAAATGCAGCCAGTGCCAGTGTAAAGACCAATGGTATAAAATAGGGACTCTGAAACAGGGCTTTTAGTTTTCTCCTATACAAAAATGTCATTGATCTGTTGCTTTACATCATATCAAAAATAGGATTTTTTTTAACATACTCAATAAGTTACCATGATAAAACAAATGAAAATCCATTTCATTTTTGGATTCTGTCAAAAAGAGCTTAACAGTTCAATTCCCTCCAAGAAATACTTCTCTCTTACTAAATCTGCTATTAAAATTGTAAGGGATGTTTTATTTGTGGTTGTTTTTTAAATCAACAACGCCTTTTACATTCTTAATCAGTGCCTTGTGAGTCTTAGAATCTATTAGTAATGTATCAAATGAAAAACTCTGAGTTGGTTTAAGATCTATTGATTTAAATTTATATTCATCCAGTTTTCCATCTCCCCACTTATATTCATTAGTCACTAAATTATGGCTTGCAAATTTCGCCACAATAAAATTATAAACATCCTCATTCTCTTTAATTATGAATATAGGATCTTTAAGAGTTAGTGTTTTTTTATCAATAATTGCATTGTACCCAAGTTCTAAAGCAGTATATCCTATCGAGTCACCTGATATCGGTTTATAATTGCCCATAAAAGTGTATTTTTTAAGATCTATATTGTGCTTTTGAAGAAGTGGAAACCACCACTCATTATCATATTTTTTGGAAAGGTCCACTTTTGTAATTTCTTGGCTGAAAGTCAATGTTAATGCCATAATAAAAAAGAGAAGGAAAGATGATAGCTTTCTTAGGAACGCACTATGTCCAGGATTACTTTTTGTCATCATAATTATTCTGTTTTTTATAAATGAATATTTAAAATTACTTACAAGAAAATTTGAATTGTTCCTTAATATGACGTTTAATAGAACTTGCTGATAACAAAAAGGATCTCGTTCCATCAGAACCCTACTATCTGCATAAAACTCATGATTTAGTTGTATTGATTTTCTGTATAGCCAGATAACTGGATTGAACCAAAGGAATATATTTATTAATTCAATAAATACCATATCAATGGAATGGTATTGTAAACAATGAGCTTCTTCATGTAGGAGTAGTTCTTTCTCAATTTCACCTTTCTCAAAATCAGATTGATTTACAAAAATGTACTTAAAAAATGAGTATGGTAAAGTCTTCTCCTGGATCAAAATAAATGATGTTTTTTGGTTATTAACTTTCTTCCCTTTTTGAATCTTTTGCATGATATTAACAATATTTAAAACAAACCGAGTCATCAGAATGATTGAGATTACAAGGAAGAGAGCCATCAAAACATTCAAATATGTAATTGAGGGAACGATGCTTTCAGTTATTGTTTTCCCTTGAACAAGTTGTGTTGTTGATAAAGTAAATTTTTCTAATTGGCCATATATTGTGATATTTGATTTAATTGGGATGACTATAAGAGGAATTATCAGGGAGAAAAGCAATGAGATAATCAAATAGAACCGGTTAAAGAGTAAGATCTTTTGATGCCGTAGGATTAAATGGTAAAAACCATACAGGACAACCAGGCATATAGTCGATTTGATGAAATAAGTCATCATTTTATTTTGATTTTTTCTTAGTCCTAATCTTTTGTTCAACTAATTGCTTAATCTCTTCCAAGTCTGTTAAGTTCAAATTAGTCTCGTTAGTGAAGAATGAAGCAAATTGAGAAGCTGAATCATTAAAATAATCCTTAATGATAGTATTCACCTGCTTTGAAAAGTATTCTGTTTTCTTGATTTTTGGAAAATATTCTCTGTTACTACCATGCTGATTATATCCAACAAATCCTTTGTCGATCACTCGTTTTAATAAAGTCGCAATAGTTGTTGTTGCTGGTTTTGGATCGGGAAATTCATCAAGAATATTTTTCAGGTATGCCTTTTCGAGATTCCAGAGATACCTCATTACCTGTTCTTCTGCTTTTGTTAATTGCATGCTCTATAAATATTAATTATGCTCTACAAATATAGAATGCATTTTATAATTATGCAAATATTTGTGATAAATATTTTTATTTATTGTTTTTCTCTTTTTAAAATGGATCTTCTTCGGTTTTTGTCAGTCCCGGTAGGTTAACAGAAGTTATCACGTCATTATGAAGTTGTCCGGATGACATAGTCCCGATATATGGGCTGGGCTTATCACGACGCCAAGAGCTTAAAAACATAATGACCCGGCAATAGGGCCGATTGTTAAGGTTGAGGAAGGAAGAAGCTTAGTGCTCAGATTTTACCATCCGGAGCTTTCTTCGTCCTCCGCAGGCTTGCCAAAGGAGGAGGCGAAGGAGGCTTATTCAATTGTAATTCGGTTGTAATTCAGTGGTAATTCAGTAGTAATTCAGTAGTAATTCGGTGGTAATTCAGTGGTAATTCGGTGGTAATTCAGTGGTAATTCAGTGGTAATTCAATAGTAATTCAGTGGTAATTCGGTGGTAATTCAGTAGTAATTCAGTGGTAATTCAGTAGTAATTCAGTGGTAATTCAATTGTTAATATCGGTTATTCTGTGAATTAATCACTATGAATTACGTCCCGAGTACTCGAGACAAATTACAATGAATTACGCCCCCGCAAAAGGCGAAGGGTAAACTCCACCGAATTACTCGCGAAGCGCTAATGACAACTTACCTTTGTTGTCCGAGTTATTTTTTCGTAGCATTTTTTTGTCCGTTTGCATTTACTGGTTTTGTCGTGGCAAATAATATATATATTGTAACACGATAATTATTATTTGTAATATAATAAATATATATTATATTTGATCCATGTTATTAATTAAAAAATTAGCATTATGAAAACAATTAGGAAAGAATCAGTCATCAAAGGTCTCAGATATACCTTAGACTTGGCATTGATCCTTCAATTTATTGGACTAATTTATGTTATCATTAACATAATCACACTTTCTTTAAAAAATCCGGCAGATGATGTAATTCATGACACAACAATAGCATCTATGTCATCACCCCCCAATAACATAATGATATCATTTTCAAACCCAGAACTTGGAAAGTATCTCCCGTCAATTGAAAAAAACTTTTTTATATTTACTGGAGGATTGGGTTTAATAAATGTTATAGCTCTTATCTTAATCACTTTACAACTGGAATTTATATTCAGATCTTTTAGTAAGGAGGATTATTTTAATTCTTTAAACGTTTTAAGAATTAGGAAAATCGCAATTTTTATTTTTATCTGGGTGTTGGTTGATTATGGAATAAGATTCATACCCAAAATGATAATACCTAATTATACCATTCATTGTACGCTTGGTGTTAATACATTCAGTGCTGGGATTCTGATTGGTTTAGAGGGATTAAATATAAAATTGTTACTGGTTTCTGTAATTATTTATATGTTGTCAATTGCGTTTAGTTACGGGCATAGCCTAAAAGAAGAATCATCATTAACTATTTAAATTTTAAAAGATGGCTATAATAATTAATCTTGATGTAATGCTGGCAAAAAGAAAAATGCGACTTAATGAACTATCTGAACGAGTAGGCATTACTCAATCAAATCTGTCTATCTTAAAGCAAGGCAAAGCAAAAGCAATAAAAATATCAACACTAAATACAATTTGTGACATACTCGATTGTCAACCTGGTGATATTTTAGAATACAGGCAAGAAGTATTTTCCTGAATTATGTTGTTAATGGACCGATCCATAGTTTTTGTTTTGATCTCTTTTAGGTAACAGAAAAGTAATTCTTCTGATAAAAAAAATATCAAGGTTTCGGAGTTCTTTAAGTCTCGATAAAAGTTAGAGAACCAAGCTTATGCAGCGTTGGCAAGCTTGCAGATGATGCTCATGATCCGGTTTTGTAAATTTCATAACCTAAACCGTGAAAGCCCCCCGACATAACATCGTTCGGGCAGGCATGACAACTTGTCCCGCTTCAGCGGGAAACAACTTCCTTTTATTGTCAGTATTAAAATTAGTTCCTATTGTTTTGTCCAAACCCCTTTTTTATAATAGACAGAGTTAAAATCAATTGATTTTAAATTGTATTGAAGCAGATGCTTAAGCTCTATTTCACTTATAGGAGGTATATTTCTCAACGAATATGTCTCATGATTTTCATTAAACCTGTAATTTATATCTCTCCACCCATTCTGTATGGCATATGAAACTGAATATTGTTTGTCCCGGCTATAGGATTTATAATCAAGTCTATTAAGGATGTCAGATAAAATTTCAAACTTGAAGAAATTTGGGGTAGTGAAGTTTAATTCACTATATAAAGTTGGGTATTGATTTGAAAAGTACCATACTGGAAGTGTATTTTGAATCCCTGATTCAATTTTATAATTTATTTCGATTATAGTTCCATTTTTTAATCCCTTAAGTTCAAATGTCATTTGATTAATTCCGCCATTTGTAGTGGATTTTCTTAAATTTTTGGTGTTGAATTTTTTCTCATTTACATGTCCATCATTCTTATAGATGGAGATACTTTTAAAATAAATAAGTCTAACCGATATCTTATCTGGAGAAGTTAAACTAAAAGAATGAGAAATTGAATTATTTGATCCAGAACCAAGTATTTTGATTCGCAAATGTCTTTCATAGGTAAGCAAAAAGTATTCGATATGCAATTTGCAATCTGGATCATTTTGATTTGCATTTCTATTTGCTTCGATTATAACATTACCAACATCAAATAGAACAACTGCATTAGCAGTTGAATCAAAGCTACAATGACTAATCTTCCATTCATCTTCATTTATTTTACCATAATTTGAGACTTGAGCAAATGCTGAGAAAAATGAACATAAAATGAATGGGATAATGATTAATCGTTTCATAGTTTGTTGCGTTTAGGTATAAATCTGTGTATTAAGAAATGAACGTTAAAGACCCGGAAATAAAGAGTGCCGGGCATTAATAAACAGCCCGTTGGGCTGTTTTAGCGAAGAGCCTGCCCCGCATCAGCGGGGAGCCTTCCTGCCACGAGGGCGTTTTACATAATTTAGATGCTATAACCGTGACAACAGTGTCAGCCGAAGCTTTAGCGAAGGCTGAACAACTTACCTTTATTGTTTGTGGTATGTTTAGTTTAAATATTAAAATATTCTTTTGAAATCGCAATAGTCTCGTAATACCAAATTTGTCGAGGTAATCGGTCCTGATATGTTTTCAGATGTTATCTCATTTTGATGATTGATTATTAATTTATATGACAATCAGAAATGAATAATAATCTTAGAAATGTTTTTACTATGTATGTACTCCTCCCTCTATCCCCCATCTATTACAAACAAAAGAAGGGGGGATTCTTCTTTGCCCCTATTAGCTGAGCAAGTAGGGGTTAAGGAGAATGCATGTGATTAAAATATAGGTATTTAATCATTTACAACAGTTCATTATTGAATGCCAATACTCATTTAATTGTTTGTGCTAAAGATTAAATGCCATTTTTACTGAGCCATAATCATTCCAATCCAGATCAGGATGAGCTAGCTTTGCAATAAGACTTACACAAACTATTTTAATTGTGGTCGATCCCGGATCAGCTGATTGGTTTGCGTCGGTATCGTATTCCCAGATTGTAACTCCTCCCAAATAATGAACCGGAGTGAAAGTTGTCGAATAATCGGCAGATATCGGCATAGTTATCGGCAGAGCTATCCAGCCATCAGAACCATTACTCATGTAAACTTCTACATACCCATTGTCAACGATTTCCTTTGTAATATTTGCATCCTCAACAGTACAGTAATATCCGGGAGCGGCCATAGTCCAGGTAACTGTATATTGTGCGGAATAGATGTAAGCGTTTCCTGCTTCGTCTTTTAATGCATAAGCCGAATCATCATCTTTTTTACAACTGACAGTCATAATTACTAAAATGATAAAAATCAAACATGCTATAATTCTCTGAAACTTAACCATCTTTTTAATCTTTAATGTTAAATAAATAAAACCGCTTCGGTGTGGAACATATTATACTCTTTGAAATTATTGGAGTTGAACTATGTTTACTGATATTATTGCTACTTTCCGGAATAAACTTGGTTTATTGTCTCATCCAATCTTTTATCCTTTCTGCAAGGCAGGCTAATAGAATTAAGTAAATAAAGTCCAATATATGGTTAACCTGCATTATTAGCAAATATTTTCTATGTATTGAGATTGTATATAAACGAAAACCCTTATTTTATCGATGAATCCACTTTGAACCGATTTGGGCCTTCCTGGTCATTTTTTACCGGAATTCATCCCATAGGTGCAGCAAAAAGATTTATTGCTGATTTTACTGATTCTTTATCACATACATCACATTAAAAGAACCCAGCCTTTTCTGTATAGTTCTTTAAAGGTTTATAATGCTCAGGTAACATGCGAATTAAACATAACTGCCTGACAATAAATAGGACCGAGTGTTAAGGTTGAGGAAGGAAGAAGCTTAGTGCTCAGATTTTACCATTCGGAGCTTTCTTCGTCCTCCGCAGGCTTGCCAAAGGAGGAAGCGAATGAGGCTTATTCAATTGTAATTCGGTTGTAATTCAGTGGTAATTCAATAGTAATTCAGTAGTAATTCGGTGGTAATTCAGTGGTAATTCAGTGGTAATTCAGTGGTAATTCAGTGGTAATTCAGTGGTAATTCAGTAGTAATTCGGTTGTAATTCAGTGGTAATTCGGTGGTAATTCGGTGGTAATTCAGTGGTAATTCAATAGTAATTCAGTTGTAATTCAATTGTAATTCGGTTGTTTTTGAATTAATTACTATGAATTACGTCCCGAGTACTCGGGACAAATTACAATGAATTACGCCCCCGCAAAGCGGGGTAAACTCCGCCGAATTACTCGCGAAGCGCTAATGACAACTTACCTTTGTTGTCCGAGTTAGGTGTTGTAGCAATTTTTATATCCTCATGGGACTTTTTAGATCATTTCATTTATAGCATCTTTAATCTCTTTCTCTGTTGTTCCTTCACCATATCCCCTAATTATCTTACGGATTATTCTATCCTTATCAAGTATGAAAAATACGGGTACCGAAGTAACTTGATATTTTTTTGTAGTCTCTTCTGATGACAATAAAAACTTGTAATTCAAATTATTAATATCATAATACCTTTTAATGCCAGTAATATTATTACTCCATGTTTCAATACTTACCAATTCAAATTCTTTATTCGTAAAGTCATTGACTAACTGTTTCAAAAAGGGGATTGATGCATGGCATGGTCCACAACCAATGCCAGTAAATTGAATCATTAATACCTTACTTTTTAACTTATCCAATGCAATTGTGGTGTTGTTAAAGTCTTTTAAAACCCAGTCCGGGGCTACTTTTCCCAATAAGTCATTATTAACTGGTTTTGGTTTTCCCCGAAAGTTAATAGTAAAGTCTGGAGGGAGTTTTTTTGATATTATAAATTCCTCAATATTAGTTTTATTAAATTCGAGATTTTCAGCGGTTTGCCAAGTTGTTTGATGTGGCATGTTTCTTCTAACTCGATATGGAAGATTATCGGATTTTTTTATCCAAATATCATATCTGGAAAATGCATCTTTTCTTGCCAAATATGGATCATCCATAACAAAAGCCTTACCAAAAAATTCAATAACCTTGAAAGGAACATACATGCTAAATTTAACAGAATCCCCAAAATATTTTAATTCTATTGATATACTATCCGTTGTTTCCAACGCATATTTGATTATACTCTTAGTGTAATTAAAGAATGGAGGAGCAATTGGTCTAAATGGTAATGTGTTAGTTTTAAAACTATCAATCATTATTGTCTTTTCATTTAAGTCCAAAAAAGCTTCAGATTTTCCATCATAAAACCAACTCACTTTAGAAGTACCAGATTGCTGGGATACTCCAAAACTAGAACCAATAAATGTATCTATTGGATTAATATACTCCTCTGTCTGACTGTATAAGGTTCTAAACTCCATTGTATCCCCGGGTGCGCTGGCAATAAGTGTGGAATTGTAGGTAGCAGATTTGATATCTTCAAGTTTCCCTAAAACCTTTAGAAGATAGTCTCTTTTTTTGTTCTCAACTTTACAACCATTAGTTAGAATTACTGATATGAATAAAACTAAAATGGAATTTACAACCAAAGACGTCTTTTTCATATGATTAATTATATTAATTTAAGTTGGTGTAAATAGTTTTCTGCAGATTTCAATTGAAACCAAATTTATAACGAATATATTAGTTGTGCAACTAAATGATTAATTATTATTGTGGGTGCAACAGACTTGTTAATCTTAGATTGAATACTCTTTTTAGCTGTTAGGAGTTGTAGTGATTTAAAATCAAGTTAAACGAGAAGAAATAGGCTTGCACGCGTTGGAAAACTTGCCGATGATGCTCATGATCCGGTTTTGTGTTCATAAACTAAACCGTGAATTATCATATGCAAGTGAGTGTCGGCACAAGCCGCTGGTTTCCAAAACTATAACTCCCAACGGCCCGGCAATAAAGAAGGCCGAGCGTTAAGGTTGAGGAAGGAAGAAGCTTAGTGCTCAGATTTTACCATCCGGAGCTTTCTTCGTCCTCCGCAGGCTTGCCAAAGGAGGAGGCGAAGGAGGCTTATTCAATTGTAATTCGGTTGTAATTCGGTGGTAATTCAGTGGTAATTCAGTAGTAATTCGGTGGTAATTCGGTTGGTAATTCGGTGGTAATTCAGTAGTAATTCTTTGTTATTATATTAGTTACTATCAATTACGGCGACTTTGTGCACCATAGCTTTAGCGGAGGTGCAAGCCGAATTACAATGCATTACAGCGAAGCGAATTACGGCCGAAGGCCAAATTACATTAAATTACGCGCGAAGCGCTAATGACAACTTACCTTTATTGTCCGTGATTACAAGCGTTATTATATAAAGTCGTTATTTATAGTCAAATTTACTTACGTAAATCAAGGTCTTTTTGTCAGTCATTTCATCAATTAGTCCATCTGAATTCAACGTCCAGGCATATTCATAATAGGTTAAAGGCACTGAGAAATCGTCTCCTGCAAATGGATAATCTTTTTCTGTTTTAAATACATTTTTCAAATATGGTTTATAGTCTACTCTTAAAACGGAAATGGAGTTTATTAGGCTGAGTGGATATGTTTTAGTGGTGTCATAGTCAATATATTCCACACCTATTCCAGCTTCTGTTTCAACTGAAATGACATTCCCGTTTGAGTCGTAATTCATAAATCTTAATATTCTGCCATCATTATAACTTGTCAACTGATTAGATTTATTGAATTGAAATTCTCCAATTAAGCTTTTATTTTTATTAAAAACTCTGGCGGTGTTATTATCCCAGGTGATTTCTGTAAAAGTTTGATTATTCTGGATTTCTCTTATTACCCGGTTGTCGTTGTTATATTCGAATGTACTTAAATGGTTATATTCTGGATTGTTATAGTTCGTGTACTTTTCAGTAATAACTTTCCCGTTTTCAATCACATATTCTTGTTTATAAACTGAATCAATTCTGTTACTTTCTAGCAATACTGTATAAATAAAGTTGAAATTATCTGATTGGTTCTGAGGATTATTGATTATTTCATCAACATTATCTTTTGAACAGCTGATAAGTCCAACTAATGTCAAAAACAAAATAGCATACTTTTTCATGGTCATTGTTTTTTAACAGGATGTATTTATTTGAAATTTAGTTGCTTTAACAAAAAACCGTATCTCTTTATAACATTAATGTTATGAATCAGTCAGGTCTGGTGAAGTCAGTATCACATACCATCCTGGTTATAAGGCGTTTTGTTTATTTTATAATTTGAATAAGTCGTGACGATGGCTTTGTATCTATATCCCAAACAAGTGTGCCATTAAGCCAAGTCTTTGTTAGATAAATTGTATTCGTTGTTATTTGAAATTGGCATTGAATTGTGTCCGTTTGATGATCACCAAACTTGATATACGACGTAGAAATACTCTCATCATTCAGATAATCACTGGGAAAAACTTTAACACATAATTCGTCAGAACCGTTAGGGGCAGCCTCTCGCTGAGTTGTAATTTTATACCCATTTGGATAATCAAGATATGACCGATTGATTTTTTCAGCAATTCCATTATTCTCATAATATACCTCAATTGGAGAGTCATTTTGCAGAATGTTTGTTCCATCAACGCTAACATATTCGATGAAAAATATTCTATTCATATCGAATCCTGATATAGGTTGCTCTTTTTCTTTATTACAGGAACTCATAATCAGCCCCAGGAACAATGGAAACATTATAACCAAATAGAATGGTTTTTTCATTTTTATTATATTTTAAGGTTTAAGGTTTTATCCTGAAAATATCTTATTAGTAGAGTTCTCTTATAATGTTACTTACAGTGCAAATAATGTACCACATGTTAAAAATATGTCTATCCTTTTCGAACAAATTATTGTACTGTATGCATATGAATTTAACTGAGCAATCTTGGGGTAAATGCCTTATTAGGACCCAGCAATAAAGGGAGGACAAACAACTTAGCTTTTTTGTCCGTGTTAGCTGCTGTATTTTTATTTTAATCTTGGAATTTGATCTCGAAAATATAAGGCCAAAATTTCCCGGTTACATAAACTCTATCCCTTTTTGAGTCATAGGCTATACCGTTGGTCGCTTCTGATTGGGGATTTTCTTGTCTTGATTTAAGAAATAGAGTAGTCAAGTCAATAAGCCCAACAATTTTACCACTCGTAGGATCAATCTTGGCGATATAATTAGTTGTCCAAATATTGGCATAGATGTAACCATTAATAAACTCTAACTCATTTGCATATAATGCCGAAGATCCATTATAAGTTATATTTATTTTTTTAATCTCCTTAAGACTATCAGGATCCCAATATGTTATAAAATTGGTGCCATCACTCATAATAATAGAATTGCCATCCGTGGTCATACCCCAACCTTCTTTATTTGTATAACTGAATGTCCCAATCTGTTTAAAATTGTCTGAGTCATAGATAAATCCCAATTGGTTTTTATATGTCAGTTGGTATAGTTTATTTTTAAAAAAGAGAATACCCTCGCCGAAATACTTGTCTCGATCAATTTCTACTTTAACATCAATGTTGCCTGTCTTTAAATTTACAATGCCAATTACTGACCTAGTCTTAGGATAATTTTCAGGAGATCCAGTACTTTCAAAAAGTTTATTGTCATGGAATATTAGGCCTTCAGTATAAGATTCTATGCTATGAGGGTATGTATTTTTTATAGTGTATTTTATTATACTTATCCCATTGATGTCTTTATTCAGGGATTGCAATCTTGATGTTCGGTCGTTGTTGCAGCTTGTGATTAGAATTGTTATTAGGAGAGCAAGGAGAGATCTGGTCATGAGAATTTTGTATATTTGTAATAAGCTGTGGGTCAGTGATATATTGCAGCTAACTCATTTATTGTGTTAGGAAAATTTCTATTAATACCAATATATTATCAGAAATAAATACCTTAATAATATTGATCACTCTTCCCAAGGTCCCTGGTACACATGTGTTATGAATGCACAGCCCGGACAGTCACATAAACATTGTGTTTCAACTTCATGATTTAAACCCTGCTAGTCTGTTTATGCCCAACTTTCACAATTCGATACAAGGTAAATAAAAACTGGAAAATTCTTGATCAAAATTATCTGAAATTACAGATGATTTCAACCTTTTCATGCAT
Source organism: uncultured Bacteroidales bacterium (assembly GCA_963843635.1). Taxonomy (GTDB): domain Bacteria; phylum Bacteroidota; class Bacteroidia; order Bacteroidales; family VadinHA17; genus LD21. The sequence goes on from CAWJLF010000008.1 coordinate 208,797, forward strand.
TGCTTCAGAAACTTAAAAATATTTTGAATGATAATTATAATCAGTATCTCAGGTCACTATCCAACTATTTTACCAGATGTATTTTTATAAATAGTTTAATATTATTATATCCGTCCTTCTTAGTCTAAAATTTTAGAGATTTGCGCTATTTTTTTCAAGTGAACCAAAGTGTCAAATACCGCTTGGTGAAAACATTAAAGTGAACTTTTAGATACACAGATTGTTCAATAATAATACTTCTAAATAACGCCATCAACATTCTTTTTGGTAAATGTAAAATATTCTAATCTGGGTTAATTAGATCGGTTTTTAATTTATATAATAAAGAAAGGGGTAATTATGAAGTACATTATGAAAGTCAGGTTTCCATCAGGTAAGGATGGCAACGATGTGTTAAGTGATCCACAGTTTGGCAAGAAAATGCACGATCTTCTAACGGAAGTGAAGGCCGAAGCAGCCTATTTCACAACTATTTGTGGCAGCCGTGGTGCTTATGTTATCGTTAATATGGACAATGCATCACAAATACCGGCAATAGCTGAACCTTTTTTCATCTGGCTAAAAGCAGATATTGATTTTCTTCCGGTTATGACACCTGAGGATCTTGGGAAAGCAGGTCCATCAATCGAAGCTGCTTTTAAAAAGTGGGGATGATAAATTTAACTTTATCCTAACAGCTTAGATTCAAATCCGTAACTTGCAGGCATGCGATAAAATCGCTCGCCTGCTTTTTGTTAAAGGGTCAATCGAACCATTTAAATAAATTGAATTCTGATTAAATATTGCTTCATGCAAACCCACGTTTGCCGATTAAAATTGGATGGAGATCAGCCATCACAACCCAATAAATCATACTTTTCAAAGATAAGACCTATTCATTTTGTACCTAGTTCTTATCGATATGATAAAATTGAAGGTAAATGTATCATTTACAATACACTTGACAGGTTACACGCAAAAAGAACCTTAGCTCTTAATGGGAAATTGTATTTGCAACTTAAAAAGTCTGAAAAAATAAAAGCAAAAGCTACATTATTCTTCGATGGCCAATCAAAGCCCTATGAAAAAGAATTGGAGATTATTGTAAATTGTATCGTAATAAACCTTAACTATAAAGATTTTTTAAAGAGATTTTTACAAAATAATTGATAATCCATCCTACCAAGTCCCCTTTTAAGGGAACCTGGTGAATGGTCAAAATACTGTTGATTTACAGGGTTTCTTGAGATTTTAAAGTTGAGCTGATCCTTTTCTCATAACAATTGGAAAGTTTGATGTTCTGGAGTCTTGCAGTCCTTCTGTAGAGTAACTGAGAGTACTTCTCCCATTGTCCCGTCCCTTCTTCGCTAAGCTTCGAAGGACAAAGCAGGTATCCTTGCTACACTCTAATTACATTTGGGTTAACGGGGCAGGCTTCTTTCCCAGCAGGGAAAAAAGTGTGAGAGTGAGAGGGAGAGTGAGCGACTCACTCTTTTTGTTGACCCACCAGGGCTCGAACCTGGACTCTTCAGAACCAAAATCTGACGTGTTGCCAATTACACCATGGGTCACTATACACCAAATGAGCTGCAAAATTAGAAAAAAATATTTAATGTGATCATCAACGGATAATTTTGATCATCATCCGGGTAAGTTGTCATTTTAATCCAGAAAAAATCTTATTATACCTGTCACGGTTCATCTGGGCAACTTCAACCACTACGAAAGGACAATCGATAAGTGATCTGAGTATAAAGCCAAGCTCGCACATGTCATCATCACCATTTTCATAATACCAGTTAACACTTGCATTTTCCTTTACATCTTTCATGTCCGATAACTCTTTTAACATGGTGAAGATCCATTTGGTGGAGCTGGTATTTATATATTCAAATCCAAGGTTAATCTTCGTTTTCCCGGAATAGTTCATGGCATAATCTGATATCCATTTAAGAACCGGCCTGTAAAAATCACCAGGATTTTCAGGTATTGATCTGCCCATTATGAATATTTTGCCTGGCTCCATAACTATCCATGGAGTTCTCCTTGTAGGCTCTTTTATCATACCGGCACTCTGTATCATTTTAATACGATCTTGTTGATCATTAAATACAAATTTATAATCAATTCCCTAAATCGGTTAATCAGGAAAGGGTAAAATTAGAAAAAGACGGGTATAATACAAATGTTATTCCGTTACATTAGTATTAAAAAGAGTGGGTTCACTTTCTTCCCAGAGAGTAGGATGTTCTTCCTCAAATCTTTTTATTATGGCTTTCATAACAGTTTCCCTGAGGAATTCAGATTTATTCTTAATGCGGTAACGGCTACAATAGACTCCCAGGGCTCTCATCTCCCTGTTGTTAAGCATAAGAGACAGACGGTTGGTTCGTCTTAAGCGGTCTTCTTTAAATACACGTCTCACTTTCTTTGATATCAAAACAGACATCTAATTTAAACAAACAGATTTTCAACATATTGATGTAAATAAATAGTTTTTAACATAAAAAAAACAGCCGGCACATATATGGCTGGCTGTCTGTATATTAAATTATTCACAACTTTTAGTTACAACATACCCTGTCATAAAATATATTATAAAAAGGGAGCGGAAATGCCATATATCATGCCTTATCGGCACTTCCAAGTACATTTACCACTTTATGCTTATAAAGTTCTTTCAGTTTATCACGGGCAGGTCCCAGGTATTTACGCGGATCAAACTCCTCGGGTGTTTCAACAAAGACCTTCCTAATAGCAGCAGTCATCGCCAGACGGCCATCACTGTCAATATTAATCTTACAAACAGCAGAAGTGGCTGCTCTTCGCAACTGGTCTTCTGACACTCCGGCAGTGTTTTCCATTTTACCACCATATTTATTGATCTCTGCAACAATATCCTGAGGGACAGATGAGGCGCCGTGCAGAACAATAGGAAATCCCGGGATACGTTTTTCGCATTCTTCGAGTATATCAAAGCGCAGGGGTGGAGGAAGCTGTCCCGGCTCTACCTTAAACTTGAAAGCACCGTGTGAGGTTCCAATTGAAATAGCAAGGGAGTCGACCCCGGTCTTTTTTACAAAATCCTCAACTTCTTCGGGTCTTGTATAGGAAGTGTGGTCAGATGAGACTTCGTCTTCAATACCTGCCAGTACTCCAAGTTCTCCTTCAACAGTTACATCATATTGATGTGCAAATTCAACAACCTGTTTGGTAAGTCTCACGTTTTCATCGTAAGGGAAATGTGATCCGTCGATCATCACTGAAGAAAAACCTGTTTCAATACATGATTTACATGTCTCAAAAGAGTCTCCATGATCAAGGTGTAACACTATAGGAATAGCATAACCGAGTTCCTTTGCATATTCCACAGCTCCCTTTGCAAGGTATTGTAGTAAGGTCTGGTTGGCATATTTACGTGCACCTTTTGATACCTGCAGAATAACAGGTGATTTCGTTTCCACACAGGCACTTATGATTGCCTGAAGCTGCTCAAGATTATTGAAGTTAAATGCAGGAATGGCGTACTTGCCCTGCATGGCACTTTTGAACAATTCTCTCGAATTAACTAATCCTAATTCTTTATAATGTAGCATAATTCAAAGATTTTAAGTAAGTCGCCCAAATTAGTTATTTTACCAATGTAAGCCAAAAGAATATTTAATAAATCGCTGAAAAACCAGCGTTTTGCATTACAAAGATAAAGAAAATAATACCCCTCTGATAACAATTTATGTTATTGCAATGCGACAATAAAATAATTCTTTCAACTGTTTGATATATTATTTATCTTCGTAATCTTAAATTTTTAATATTTGACCTTAATTTAAAATGAGATGTAGATGCTGATTTAAAGTGCTAATAAGACAAAAAACCAATGATTTATCTACCGAACATTTTCACCTCACAAAACATCCACGCATGAAAAAACTCCTGATATTTATATTTTCCGCGTTATTTATTTCACAGGGAATTGCTTTTTCTCAGCAAAAAATATGGACTCTTCAAGAATGTATCAAATACGCAATTGATAATAATATCCAGATCAAGCAACAGGTCATCCAGACAAAAGTACAACAGAATTCTCTTGACCTTGCAAAGCTCCACCTCCTTCCAACACTGAATGGCCAGGCTTCTGCAGGATATTCTTTTGGTCGGGCACTCGATCAGAATTCTTACCAGTTTTTTAATCAGACGCTTCAATCGGACTATTTTTACCTGGGAGGATCAACTCCCGTCTTCAGTGGATTACAGAACTACAATACTATTCAGAAGAATAAATACCTGGTTCTTGCCAGCCAGCAGGATCTTCAGAATATAAGTGACAATGTTGCTCTGAACGTAGCTCTTGCCTACCTGCAGATACTCCTGAATAAAGAACTAGTTGCCGCAAATGAAAACCAGGTAGATATCTCGAGGCAACAGATCGAAAAAACTCAAAAACTGGTTGATGCAGGTAGTGTTGCTAAAGGAAATCTCCTTCAGATTGAATCACAGGCTGCCCAGGAAGAACTTGCTTTGATTAATACAACAAATCAACTTGAAACATCTTATCTCACACTTACTCAGCTTCTTGAACTCAGTACTCCAGAGAACTTCGAGATTAATGTGCCTGAAATAAATGTGGATCCCAACACTATCATTTCCGGAAATATTAATGATATTTATAATATTGCAATAAACAACCGTCCTGAGATCAAGAGTTCTGAGATGAAGCTGACAGCGAGCCAGTACGATCTCAAAATTGCAAAAGGAGGAAGAAGTCCGCAATTCACACTGAATCATAACTTTAATACACGTTATACATATGTTGCCAACCAGCCGGCATTACAATCCTTTAAAGAGCAGTTAAAGAACAACCAGAGTTCCGGGATAAACCTGTCTATGAGTATACCTATACTTAACGGATGGCAGGTCAGTAAGAACATAGCAAACTCAAAACTGAGTATGGAAAACTATCAGTATGCACTTGACGGAACCAAGAAACAACTATATAAAAATATCCAGCAGGCATACACCGATGCTGTTGCATCATTAAAGAAATACAATGCCAGCCTGAAAGCCGTTGCCTCAGCTGAAGAATCATTCAGGTATACTGAACAGAAGTTCAATGTAGGACTGGTTGCGCCTGTTGATTATAATGCAGCTAAGACCCAGTTACTGAATGCCCAGTCAGACATGTCGCAGGCAAAGTATGAATTCATCTTTAAAACCAAAGTTCTCGACTTCTATAAAGGAATGCCCCTGAATCTTAATAAGTAATCATAATTCGAATCATTTTAAGGCTAAAACCCATGAAAAACAATAAGATATTAAAGATATTACTCGCAGTTGTCGTTGTTCTTATTCTATTTGCAATAATCGGTAAGAAAGCCGGCTGGTTTGGCAAAGCGCTGACTGTTAAAGTCGCTGTTGAAAATGTAGAAAAGAGGACTATTGTTGAAACAATTACAGCTAACGGAAAGATACAGCCTGAGAAAGAGGTTAAAATAACTCCTGATGTGTCTGGTGAAATTGTTGAACTCACTGTAAAAGAAGGCGATCCGGTGGTAAAAGGTCAATTGCTCCTCAGGATCAAACCCGATGTTTATATTTCACAGAGAGACAGGTCACTTGCCGCAATAAGTTCAGCACGTGCACGACTGGCCCAGTCGGAAGCTCAATTTAAACAGGCTGAGCTGTCATTTAACCGGAACAAACAACTTTATGATGAGCAGACAATCTCAAAATCTGATTTTGAACAGGCTCAAGCCACCTATTCAGTTGCAAAAGCAGATGTTGATGCTGCCCGGTTTGCAGTTACCAGTGCTGAGGCTTCGCTTAAAGAAGCCAGTGAAAACCTTACTAAGACATCAATCTATTCCCCTATGACCGGTACAGTATCCATGCTTCTGGTTGAACTGGGAGAAAGAGTTGCAGGAACAAACCTGATGGCCGGTACGGATATTATGAGGGTAGCTGACTTTCGCGAATGGAAGCACAGGTAGAAGTAAATGAAAATGATATTGTGAGGGTTAAACTCGGTGATACTGCAACAGTTGAAGTAGATGCTTATCTCGATAAGAAATTCAAAGGTATTGTAACTGAAATAGCCAATTCCGCAAAGACTACTGGAGTATCTGCCGATCAGGTGACAAATTTCGATGTGAAAATACTCGTTCTTCCCGGATCCTATCAGGCCCTTGTTGATGCCGGTGATAAATATCCTTTCCGTCCGGGTATGTCAGCTACTGTTGATATCATGACCGAAACAAAATCTGGTGTGATCGCCGTACCAATTCAATCTGTTACCACAAGGACTGATACCACAAAGAATGCCAGCTCAATAGCCAACGATGACATACGTACAATTGTATTTACCACTGATGGCACATATGCTTTGGCAAAAGACGTAAAAACAGGTATCCAGGACAATTCCTATATCGAGATTTTATCAGGGGTTTCTCTAAATGACCAGGTTATCTCAGCACCTTTCTCCGCAATAAGCAAGAAACTGTCTGACAGCACCCTGATACAAATAGTAAGTAAAGATGAACTCTTCAAGGTTAAATAAAAGGTACCAGGTTTACCTTTCCTGATATGGTAATATGTCTTGAGACAGCAACAAATATATGTTCAGTTGCACTTTGTGACAGTGCCGGGGTCAGGTATCTGAAAGAGAGCTCCGATACTAAATCACATTCATCTCTTCTCACTGTTTATATTGAAGAAGTCCTAGGAGAGGCAGGCATCAGGATAAGGGACCTGGAGGCCATAGCAGTGAGCAGGGGACCAGGATCTTACACAGGTTTGAGAATAGGAGTCTCTGTTGCCAAAGGAATTGCATATGCCTTATCCATTCCACTTATTGCTGATAGATACTACCCTTTCAATGTTGTGGGGCATACTGGCAAACTGGGATAATGTGACTGATTTACCATCGGAGAATACAACACTATTCTGTCCAATGATAGACGCTCGCAGGCAGGAAGTCTATTATGCCTTATATGATAGTAATGGATCAGCAGTCAGACCCGTAAGAGCTGAGATCATTAATTCCGACACCTTCTCTGATATTCCTGTATCCACTAAGATTATTATTTTTGGAGACGGTGCCGAAAAATGCAAAGAACTTATAAAACGGGATAATGTTGTTTTTCAAACTGATTTTAGAATTTCGGCAGCATATATGCATATGCCTGTCATACAGGCGCTTAAAGAAAACAGATACGAAGATGTGGCTTACTTTGAACCATTTTACCTGAAAGACTTTATAACTACAAAACCACGAAAGAACATCCTTGGAATATAATTCTGGTATGATTAATGCATTTCCTTTTATTAAGACATGAAAAGAATTATTTATATAGTGGCTATGCTGACAATGATAAGCTTCCGGGCTTCGGGTCAGATAGTCTCCTATGACGTTGGAGAAAAAATCACTTATACTATTCATTATGGAATTATACCAGGAGGGACGGCTTCACTTGAACTAAACAGTGATTTTCTGAACGGAAAGGAAGTCTGGCACTCCAGGCTATCAGCAAAAACAACGGGCCTGGTTGATGCAGTTTACAAGGTAATTGATTCATATGAGAGCTTTATTGACCCTGCCACGGAACTGCCTGTTAAAGCAATCCGTAATATACATGAAGGCAGATACAGGAAATATAATGAAGTCTTATTTGATCAGACAACAAGGTCCGATTCTTCCATTCTGACAAGCCAGCTTACAGGTGTTCATATAACCCAGCCAAAGATTCATGATATCCTTTCCTGTTTTTATTATTTTCGTAACCATATACTTCCTGTTGATTCAGATCTGAAGAAGGGCGAAATAATCACTATGATGACATGGTTTACAGATGAACTGTTTCCCATAAAATTGAAATATATTGGCATTGATGAGGTGAAAACAAAGGTCGGAAGAATAAGGTGTTATAAATTCAATCCTGTTACAGAGACTGGAAGATTATTTAAAACGGAAGAAGATGTTACTTTCTGGTTCTCGACTGATAAAAATTATTTACCTGTTAAAATACGATTTGATATATTTGTAGGGGCTTTTACAGCAGAAATAACCAGTTACGAAGGACTAAAATATCCGCTGGAAGTAAGAAAAAGATAAAAAAAGAATAATTCAGACATTTATGGCAAGTACCGCAGATTTTAGAAATGGATTGGTCATTGAATATAACAACGACCTCTATACAATAGTACAGTTTCAACATGTTAAACCAGGAAAAGGACCAGCCTTTGTCCGCACGAAACTCAAGAGTCTTAAAACAGGCAGGGTAATTGACAATACCTTTACTTCAGGAACAAAAGTGAACCTGGCAAGGGTCGAGAGACGACCATATCAGTACCTGTATAAAGACGATATGGGTTACTATTTTATGCATCTTGAAACATTTGAACAGATACATGTACAGGAGGACCTGATTGAGAACAGTATTTTTCTCGTGGAGGGAGAAGGGGTTGAAATAGTTGTTCATGCCGATACTGAAACAATCCTGTCAGTTGACCTTCCGCAGTTTGTAATTATGGAAATCACCTATTCTGAACCTGGGCTTAAAGGGGATACTGCAACAAATACCCTTAAACAGGCTAAAGTAGAAAATGGAGAAACAATAATGGTACCCCTGTTTGTTAATACAGGTGATAAAATAAAGATCGACATAAAAGAAAGAGCTTATGTTGAAAGAGTTAAGGGATAAAAATTAAGTATGACAAATAAAAAAGCTCCTGGCGAAAGATTAAAAATCTCAAAATTTAAATTGGACTCACTGCTCGATATTACACTATCGATCAATGCTAATCTGCCTACGGAGGAACTTCTAGCCAAATATGAGTCGATTCTCAGGAATGATCTCGGCATCGGGAAAATACTCATCTTTAAACATTCTGATACCTGGGAATGCCTGCTTAATGGTGGTTTTCCAAGCCATTTTGAGGAAATTGATGTTGAAACAACATTGCTTAATATTAATGAGATCTTCTTTGGTGCCGCCGATATTGGTTTTGAAGGCGTTGATATAGTCATCCCCGTTTTTAATAACAATATGCATCTTGCATTTATATTCATTGGTGATATTGAAGAAGAAGGGGAAGGGATGAGCCCGGTCCTGAAACATCTGCATTTCATCCAGACAATATCGAGTATTATAATTGTAGCTATTGAAAATATAAGGTTATTCAATGAAAGTCTTCGCCGGGAATCGCTTAAGAAAGAGCTTGAATTGGCAGCCCGTATGCAAAAAATGCTCATTCCCGATAATATCCATATGCCCAAGAATCCAAAACTAAGGGTGACTGGCTTTTATTTCCCGCATTTTGAGGTGGGTGGGGACTATTATGATTGCATCAGGCTTTCTGAAAACAAGACAGGTTTCTGTATTGCAGATGTATCAGGGAAAGGAATCTCTGCGGCCATACTGATGTCTAACTTTCAGGCAAGTCTGAGAGCGCTTTTTACCGAAGATATTGACCTTGTTACCCTTGTTCAGAAGCTTAACAGTATCGTGGTCATTAATGCCTACGGGGAAAAGTTCATAACTCTGTTTGTTGCGCGATATGATCACAAGACAAGAATTCTTGAATATATCAATGCTGCTCATAATCCCCCGGTACTATATGATACTGTTGACGGTAGTATAATCCATCTAAGGACCTCGTGCGTCGGTATTGGGATGCTTGATGAAATGCCACCGGTGAAAAAATCAGAGATCAAAGTGAAGGATTATTCAAAAATTGTTTGTTATACCGACGGACTGTCAGAACTAAAGGATTCTGATGGTAAAGAAATAGGAACAACTGAGATCATTAAACATATCAGCAACAATAACCCTGTAAGAAAGAATATTAAGGATATGATAAAGCATCTTGGCTTACCCGATAATAATCCTTCCACATTTGATGATGTCTCTATTCTTGCGGCCGATATTCTATAAGCTTCAATCCCTGGCAGTAAATCAAAAGATCTTCACTAAGGGAGATAAGAAATTGTTGAATATCAATGAACAGGTTATATATTTACCTGGTGGTGTTTAAGATTTGGACAAAATATTACCCGACCCTGATAAGGAAATAATTCTTCTTACCTTTCTGGATGAGCAGGTATTTCTTATTGAGTAGCTGATCACTCTTAACAACGAAATCGGGATCATCAACTTTAGTTTTATTCAGGCTCAGGCCTCCTCCCTGAACAAGACGTCTCAATTCTCCTTTTGAAGGAAATATCTGCGAATGCTCGGTACATAGCTCAGTTACTGTTACTCCCTTCGCAAACAATGCAGCTGGAACATCTGATACCGAAACTCCCTCAAATACAGAGAGAAAGGTGCTTTCATTCATCTTCCTTAGCGATTCCGTTGTTCCTTTTCCAAATAGTATTTGTGAGGCTTCAACTGCGCCCTCATAATCAAGCCTTGAATGGACAGTAACTGTTATTTCCTCCGCCAGCTTCTTCTGGAGCAACCTCTCATGAGGTAATTTATTGTGTTCAGAAATCAGATCTTCTATTTCCTCTTTACCCAGGATGGTAAAAATCTTTATATATCTGGCGGCATCCTCATCGGAAACATTTAGCCAGAACTGGTAAAATTGGTAAGGAGTTGTTTTTTCAGGGTCGAGCCATACATTACCCGACTCTGTCTTGCCAAATTTGGAGCCATCCGATTTAGTGATCAGAGGGCAAGTAAGGGCAAAAGCCTCTCCCCCTGTTTTCCTCCTGATAAGTTCAGTTCCGGTAACAATATTTCCCCACTGATCCGATCCTCCCATCTGGAGCTTACAGTTATTGTTATTATAAAGCTGAAGGAAATCAGTTCCCTGCACGAGCTGGTATGAAAACTCGGTGAAAGACATCCCTTCGTTTGAATCTGATCCTATTCTCTTTTTAACAGAATCTTTTGCCATCATGTAATTCACAGTAATATGCTTGCCTATGTCCCTTATAAACTCCAGGAAGGTATATTCCTTCATCCAGTCGTAGTTATTGACCATGATGGCCCTGTTATCATTCTCCGACTGGAAGTCCAGGAATTTGGAAAGTTGTTTCTTTATTGCCTCCTGGTTTCTTCTTAATGAGCTTTCATCCAGCAGGTTTCTCTCTTCCGATTTTCCTGAAGGATCGCCTATCATACCGGTAGCACCTCCTACCAGAGCTATAGGTGTATGTCCTGCGCGCTGAAAATGCACCAGTAACATAACCTGTACCATATGACCTATATGTAACGAATCGGCTGTCGGATCAAACCCGATATATCCGCTTATCTTCTCTTTACCAAGTAATTCTTCGGTTCCAGGCATGATATCATGGATCATGCCACGCCATTTCAGTTCATCAATAAAATTCATAACATAGTTTTCAGAAGTGCAAATATAGTAAAGAGGCTTATATGACAATATCGTCAGGCTTCTTTTTAAATCTGTCGAAGCTGTGACTGAAGTTGCCCTCCCCTATAACAGGAAAAATAACCGGAGCAATATCGGATATCGGGCTGTAAAATTTTGACCTTTCTATAGTAGTTTTAGGCAGGAAGGGCTTTTTAGCGTCAATGGCATTCAATACAGCAAATATCACACTCAAAATCATGACAGTCTTCAACAAAGCAAAAGCAATACCCAGCAGCCTGTTTACAAAACCCAGTGCTATAGCGCTAACTATTTTATCGGCAACTATACCAATAAAATGGATAACCACTACTATAGCTCCGAAAGTGATTATAAAGGCAATTATGCCTACATATTGCCCTGTCATATCGAAAAAATCGTAAAGTTTCTCCGCAGTAAAAAAAGAAAATTTGATAGCGCCCCATATTCCCAGAATCAGTGCAGCCAGGGAAGCCACCTCCTTTACAAAGCCATTGATAAATCCGTTTACAACTGATAATATCAGGATAATTACAATAGTAGCGTCAATCCAGTTCATTTGTTTCGTTTTTAAACAATTCAAAGATAAGTTAATTTTCAGAATGAAATAAAATGGACACACGACTCTCGACGCACGACTCAGGACAATCCTTTAAGGAACTTTAGCCTAAGTTTTAAGAATCCCCTCCCCGGAGGGGCAGGGGTGGGTTTCTCCTTATTATTCGTTAACCAATTATTAATCCTGTGGTTTGATTAACGGAAAAAATAATATACTTTTGCGACTGAAATTGGCCCCATAGTTCAATGGATAGAATGGAGGTTTCCTAAACCTTAGATTCAGGTTCGATTCCTGGTGGGGCTACTAAAAAAGAGTGAGAGCGTGAGTGAGATCATGAACATGCATACTCACTCTCTTTTCTCAGGACACACTCTCACACTCACACTTTTTTCCAGCTTGGCAGGCTGTCTTTTTACGTAAAAATTTCCACCGGATATTTTTTTGTATGTTTAGCTCTAACTCTCTATTCAATTACTACAAGAAAATAAGCGCAAACAACTGGTAATAGTTGAATGCGCTTTTTTATTTTGCAAACCTGAGAATGTCTGGTAAAATTTGATACTAAGATCAGCACATAATAAAAGAGTTGATTCGCGTTCTCCTTAAATTAAATTTCTTTTAATACGGCAAACCAAAATAATCCATAACCTCATAGTAATTATTGACATTCACATTAGCTTTGCTTAAGCTGTTTAAGATGTCTTGTTGTGCTGATGCACCCTTGGTAACAACAGTATTATCAGTTATCAGTAAAAATCTGTATTCTTCTATTGCCAAAGGATTCAGAACTCCTGTTGTTTGATAAGCATATAAAGTAATTGTATTTAAGGCATAGCTATGAAACACATATTGCCGGCTTGTTCCTGTACTATTTTCCCAGGTAAAAGGTAAAGCATACCAATCTTCACCCAACCGACAATAAGCCAGTACAGTTCCATGATCGATAATATCAGAATTTACAGCATTTTCAGTCATAACATATACATTCGATGTCCGACCGAGGTATGACCCTGCAGTCCATGTAATATCAGTACTCAATAAACTTAGAGTCGTTACATTAGCATTTCCATTTGTGCCATTTGTACCATCGGTGCCATCAGTCCCGTTAGCACCGGCAGGTCCCATATCTCCCTTTTCTCCCTTACAGCCAATGAGCCCCGCAAAAATGATTAAAAATAAGACATACATTAATTTGCTGCTTGTTGTTTTCATAATTTAAAAATTTAATTAGACAAAATAGTATAGAATATAGCTTTTTGTATTGCTTTAACAAAGTTTTTAGATATCAGAGGGGCCGACTCTCAATATAAATAATTTATAATGATTAAAGATAATGATTATTCTCTATCAATTCATAGTATATAGCAAATTATACTTTATTTATATGAAAGCCAATGCTTTTTAAAAAGTTTTTTAGATTTTCTCTGAAGAATAGAAAAATTATCACCCTGAACAGGTAATTGTCCTATGCTCAATTATGCTGGCCAGAAACTGAGTCCCTCCACCCCCATGCAGGATAATAAGTTGAATACTTAAATCTCAGTAAGTTACCTGCCTCGTCAAGCCTCCCGGGCTTTGGTGATCTCGTTTTTCAGGAACCAGAAATGTACCTACTTCTAATATAATACTTATCTCATCTACACAAATTAAAGAAATACCCCACCAAAATAGAAATACCATTTGTAAACCATTTGAATTCTGGTATTTATGTACAATCAGGCAGGGATTCCTGGTAGGGCTACAGTAACAATAAACTAAAGCCTGTATATCAGCCACATACAGGCTTTTTTGAATTAAAATCGGAAATATATTGGAACCACAGAGAGTTTTTCAATAAGTAATAACTATAATACACTCCTAAATAGATTCTAGCTATGCAACGTTTTCTTTGTTTCTTTTTAAAATTAATTCCTCAACAATCTCAACTGCACTTTTCGGCGCGTCATATTTAGCAAATTCTGATTGTAATATCTTGGCATTTTGTTTGTATGATGAATTTGACATAATTGTCATTATCGCTTCTTTAAGATCTTTTGGTTTAGGTTTTTGTTTCCTGAGATTAATACCGGCACCTGAATTTTCTACTCTGGCGGCCACTTCCATTTTATCCTCAGTAGCACCTGCTATAACGACCGGTATTCCACAAGCCAACGCATTCTGAGTACCTCCAAAACCTCCATTTGTAATCATTATATCAGTATGTGGTAGAAGATTTCCAAATGGGATAAATGGCTCAGCATGGGTGTTTATTGGCAAGTTGCTGATATCACCCTTCCTTACGGGTACAGTAATTAGTGTCATTTTCTCATTTTTCAATGCCTCAATAGCAGGAAGAATGAGATCATCATAGGTTTTTGCTATAGTACCTTGATTAATAAGAATAACCGGATAGTCGTTCTCAATTTCAGGCCACCAATCAGGCTTAATATAGTCACTATCAAGAGGTGTTATAACAGGTCCGATAAAACGAAAATTGGCGGGAAGATTGCTTCGGGAATATTCAAATGCCGGAGTTGATAAATGAAGAATGAAATCGTTTTTTCTATATGCTTCATTAAGGAAATTTCTTTCATAGTTAAGCAATCCTAACTGTTTCCTTATTTTATTTGCATAGATCAGGGTATCCTTGAAAAGCAAGTTTTCAAAAATATTATTTAATAGATTATTTCTCAATTTTGAGAAAAACTCTTTCCCTGGCAATAATCCCAAGCCATATGGTGCAATATTTTTCCCCGATAAATGCAGAGGCAAAACAGATAAAAGAACATTAGGTGGACCTCCAATCTCACTTATCCAGCTTCCAGCGATCTGGAAAGTATCACACATTACAATATTTGCATGAAATTTTTCTAATATTTTTTTCAACTCATTTAAAACATCTTGCGCCTGATCAAGCAAGATGTGTTTTAAATAAAACTTCATTTGAGCTAAACCCTTGAGCTTTTTCAATTCAGGAAACATGTCATATACCTCTTTTTCACAAGGATCCCATCTTTCCGGAAGAGGTATAAATTTAGCACCGGTATTTATGACACGTTCCTTAAATTTTCTTCCAGTAATAAACACAATATCATGTCCTCGTTTTACAAACATTGATACTATAGGAATGAATGGGTTAAAATGTCCTTCAACTGGTGTTGCAAGGATAATTATCTTACTCATAGTGAAAAATATTACAATGTTGAATAAGGTATGTGTAGATAATAATTGGTTTTATATCATATATGCTGTAATTATTTGTATACCTGCTATTTATCGTCTAATAATGTGCCTGCCGGACTGAGTGTATTTGCAAAAGTTGTAGCCTTTTATGAATCTGTTACCAAATTTAAAACTTAAAGCGATGACATACAACTTTATTTCATTCTTTAAACAGTCATTTACCAAAGAACCAATAACTTACCTAATAGATATTACATCATTTGTCTAACAAATGTCCCTAAATACCCTCACTCAAATTCAGTCTGGCTCGAGCCGTCGCGAGTTGCAAACAATCCACCAAAAAACGGACAGATTTTCGACAAACCCACGTTTGCCGATTAAAATTGGATGCCGCAGGTGAGCATCTGTCAATATTGATGGTTGAGATTTATGTTGCATACTTTAGACCTATGTATTTCATAATGCAACATAAAGAGAGCATACCCGAACACCTAATATCTGGGAATACTCTGATGTCAATTAAACATATCATTGTACCCTGTAACTGATTTCCTTGATACCTGTAAATGATTAATAAAAAAAGATAGCTTTCTCACATTGCATATATTTATTCTATCTATAAACATCTTAAAACTAATATCATGGAAGATAAATTCATCGTAACGAATTACGATAAGGATGATTTAATCTTTAGTTGGAAAAGCCCGTGCCCGTGACCATAATCAGCCGGCTAAATGATGCCAATACGTAAGGCTTTTACAATTAATCTTATTTTTTTACTGATTCTGGATCCTTAGAGTTCAGTGCGAGAAGTTAACGACCGAAGGGAGGAAATCCCTAGAAAATTATTTCAGCTCTTTAATCAGGATGTTCCTGTACTCCATTTCCCCCTGATCGGATTCCAAACCAATTGGACCTGTTGAGGGGATCTTTAGTGCTTCTTCAAGCAACTCCCCGTTACAGGTGCAATGAGCAATATTCTTTTTTACTACAACTTCAATTTTATTCCAATCCTGTGCTTTATAGTTCTTTAGATTCTTATAAGGACCTGCCAGAAGGTAATCGCGACATTGCAATTGCGTTCCCCGGAGAAAAATTCCACTGTCAGCATTCCTTGATGCCCGGAACTCCAGCATGAGCATGAAGTCCGCAGGAAACTCTTCTGCTGTCCAAAGGTTAAGGTAACGTTCCGTGTCCCCTTCTTTATAAGGATTGACTGTGAGGATCCCTCCTTTCACAATAAATCGTTTATCATCTGATTCAGTTTTACCTTTAAATGATTCAAAAATGACTCCTTCCTGTGTCTTATTACGATAACCCCACCCGGTTAAATCCTTACCATTGAAGAGGCTGATGAAGTCTTTTTTTATTGCCGGGGACAGCGACATAGAACTCTTTCCCAAACCGGCAGCTTCTTCAGGATAAATCTCAACATGATTTGTCTTTGATTTAGTTGGAAGAGAGGCCAATATCAACCCGGGAATAAAAATAACCACTACAAAGGAAATAGTAGGGTATAAGAAGTTTTTAAATATTTTCTTCATATCAATTTTTAAATTTATTTTAATTACAAATTACCCGGCCAAATATGGTCAATCCCTACGGCGTTTGCAATAAATGAAGAATCATAAGGAAAATATGCCTATTCATTCTTTTTCAATCCCTGGATCACAATATTCCCGGTCCCTGATCTGTCACAAGGATAACTAAATTCCTTCTGCGCTTTTTTCGGATCGTTAATAGTCTCATAGAACTGGTCAAGAAACTTAAGCGTTTGATTTTGATAGCTACTGCTTAATAATGGGTTGCCTTCGTAGAGTGAATAAAAATCATCTTTAAGTTGGTTGAAGGTTTCAAATACCTCTGTGAATTGATTCATCTCCGGTATACAATATCCCCTGTATCTTCTTTGTAAGGTAGAGCTCATTTTAAGTTCCTCTGCCGGCTTGGCATATGGTGCCCTCACAATTCCGGCATGATCAAAATCATAAGGTATTGTAATAGGCAAACTCGTGGAATCAACAGTGATCAGCTTAATATTTTGCTGGTACTGTACTGACCAGTCAGTATTCCCGATCATGTATTCGAAAACGGCCATTTTCAAAAAGTCCTCTTTTTGAGTTTCCTCAGGACGCAGGCCAATTTTCTCCAAAGAGCGACATAGATTTCGCCTGGCCATCTGCTCTTCTTCTTCAAGCAGAATTCCGTAATAAGGATCTGAGCTCTTATTTTTTACTGTGTCCTGATAGATGACCTTCACCAACCTGGCCTTAAAACTCTTTGCTGTGATAAGATTATACAATTTATAAACTAAGTATTCATGTATAACGTACTGATCACCCCGGCAAGGTGTCACCAACTTCACTTTATCCTGGCCCCTAAAGACAGAACTTTTAAGGGTAGCCGATTTTGCAAAATTCAATAATATAGGAGGGTAAGTGCAATTGGAAGCGATCTTCCGAAAGTGTCCCCGGGTTTTTATTTTAATGGGGATTTTAATCGCAATCTGATCAGCCTGATAGAGTAGTGTTGCAGGATGGTATTGGGGATCATCTCCCCGATCCTTGAATACCGTCTTCAGGTCGCCACTTAAAGTCAACTGCAATATTTCATCGGAATCAAAAAGATTGGATGACTGGCCAAGAGCACTGATGAATAAAAAGCAAAATCCAAGAAAAGAAGTGCATATTTTGTTACTCCTTTTAAAAAGGAGATGTACCTGGCGAAATCAGTAAACATGATGACGGTTAATTAGCGGATTTAGGTAATATGAATCTATTTCTGATTTTCATTTCTGTTATTAAAATTACACCTATTATAATGCAAAATCAACTATTCTGGTAAAGGCAGGTTCATTTTGCGGAGCAATGCAATATACCTCGGGTTGTCTTTCAACTGATTAAAAATATAAACATCAGTTGATATATAAGTCATACTCATATCGCGCATTTCAAAATCCTTTTCAAGGCATTCTAAAGCTTTGTCATATTTCCCCAATATTAAATATCTTTCCGCCTTGATAGCGCCACTCATATAACAGCCATTCCCATACTTTTCATTCATCTTAAACATCTCCTCAAAGGCAGATAAAAGTCCTTTTTCATGAAAAACATTTAGTACAGCTTTCCTGCCTTCATCATTCCAATGCCCGAGGGCCCGGGTTTTTTTCTCCCATAATTCAAACCACTTTTCATATTCTCCGTTATTATAGGCGGTTTGCATTTGGATATCAGATAAATTATGAGCAGCAAAACCAAAATTCGGATCAATTGAGAGGGCTTTTTCGAAATTCAGAATGGCAGACTGATTATCACCCTCATTACGCATCACTACTGCATACAGTCCAAGAACCAGAGGTTTCAGGGGATCCAGTTTCAAACCCAGATTCGCCTGGTGTACTGCTTCCGCTGACCTGCGCAGTATCATCAATAAATGGGCATAGTAAAGGTGGCACAGTGCATCGTTCGGATTCAACTCAAGTGACTTTAAAAATGCCTTTTCTCCCTTCTCCCAATCAAATTCAGTCCATACTGCCGTTAGAGCTTTTACATAATGTGCCTCGGCTGAATTGGGATCCAATTCGAGGGCTTTGTTCAGATATTCATATGTCTTGGGAAGGGTCACGGATTTTGGTAGAGTTCTGAATAATGTTCCAAACATGCTCCACGAATTTGCAAGACCTGCATAAGGATCGGCCCATTCCGGTTCTTTTTCAATGGCCAGCTGGAAATATTCCAGGGACTTATGCATTGACTCCGGGTCAAGCTTTTCCCAGAAAAACTTTCCCATCAGATAGGCATCATAAGCTTCGGGATCTACTTTCCGGTTTTCTGCAAGCAAGCGTTCTTCATCAGTCGTTAATTCGATCTTCACCTCATCAGCTATCTGCTTTGTTATCCGGTTATAGAGGTTCATTATCTGACTCTTCTCCTCCTTAAAGTCACCAATCCAGACTGTTTCTTCCTCCGGAAATGCTCTGATCAAACTCACCTTGAGAATTATACTGTCACGAATACTTAGTACAGAGACTTCAATTACTGCATCAACATCGCACTCAACTGCAATATCATGTGCAGACTTGTTGGCGTTTTTATATACATTGGAAGTTGTTGTATTAATAACTCTCAATCCGCTAAGCCGGCCCATATCCGATATCAGGCAGGTATGCATTCCTGATACTAAAGACTCCAGCTCATCTGAACCAGTATAATTTCCAAACGGCAGCACAACAACTGATTCAATTGACCCGGCCTTTGACTGCTTTCCTCCACCTATAATGTTAAAAACATTGAGAGTAACAACAATAATTACGATAGCCAATAAAAGAGCTGAAACCAGGATAGCCCTTCTCTTTGGTTTACGGTATCCTTCCTTGAAACCAGCTGACCGAGCTCTTTTATGTGATGTTGTTTCAGTCTTCTCAACAATAGCTTCCCCTGAGGTTTCGCCATCCTTTTTATCAATTGTATTGATAGAAGAGATTATCTCTTTTATTGCAAGAGCGACTTTGTTTATCTGGTCACGATAAATAGTATTATTCAGATTTTCTTTCGGTTTATCCTCTATCGATCGAAGAGGCCGGTTGATCCCCGGGGATTTAAAAATAAACTCTACTCCACGGAGCACTCCCCCAAAGATTGATTCACACAGCTTGTTATCTTCTTCATCCAGATCATGAATCTGAACAGGAAGTACCCTGTTAGCAACATTACCATTAGGCAGCCTTACTTTCAGTCCGAACTGATCCTGAGAGGCCTGCTCTATAAAGGCTTTAAACTCATGTTCCCACGCGAATGACTTTGGATCGCAGTATGTACGTGAAATAATAGGGATAAAGACAAGGCATTTCAACTTCTCCTTAAGGGATTCAACTACATCATGTGTCTCCAACAGCCCATCATGTGGGTTGATATCAAAATAGACGGTTATTTCCTCTTTGAAGGTTGATTCGAGTTCGTCTTTAAGAGCATCAACAAACTCACTAACCCACCTGTCACCCTTGTTGTCTTTCTGGCGGTAGCTTATGAAGATGTCATAGTTGTATCCCGGGATTATACTGGCCATGTTAGTAGTTCATTGTGATAAAGTTATGAAAGTCTTAACCATGAAGCAAATAAAAATCCACCCACCCAGGAATTAACCCGGATGGATGGAATATGCTTTAAAATAAAGATACCAACCCAAACACCATAGATGTTTAAGGATACTTTTACTTCAATATATTGCATTTAGTGCAAATATCCGAATGAGAATCACTTCCCTCCAAATAAATAGGCTAAAGAGAATCCTACCACCTTGCTCTTAATTTCCTCACCATCGGTAGTTACTGGAGACAAGTTTGCCAGCCCTAATCCATAATTGACAGAGACAATGATGTTTGAAATTTCTACACCAGCTCCAATATTTAAGCCAAAATCCAATGGTTTCAAATCATCAGTTTCTTTGTTACCGAAAACTATGTCAACTGGATCACCGCCAAAATCAAACGTTCCTGCTATACCATAAGCAGCGTAGGGACCAGCATTAAGAAGTAATTTCGCGACACCTAAATCAAATTTATACACTACATTAACAGGAATGTCAATGTAGCTTGGGGAAACCTTATATTCTTGCGATAGAACTGAATACTTTGAACCCTTAGTAGAATATGATATGGCCGGTTGCAAAAAGAGATTACCAGATATTGGTAATTCAAATAAAATACCAACATTAAAACCAATGAGTGTTTTTTCATTCATACTAATACCCATCCCACTTAGTTTCGCCGTAGACAAATTCAAGCCCACTTTTGGACCAACTTTTATCTGAGCTTGTACATTAGAAAATAAAAACATTAGACAAAATAATGCTACAAATTTCAAAGGATTTTTCATTTTAATAATTTATTAGTTAGGCTACTCGTAAAGCTTTTCGCCATTCGCTCCGTATTCTTTAGTTGATTTTCCGGACTTACTATTAAAAAATCTTTATGGAGTTTTTTGTTTAGTTAAGTTGTCGTATTGTAAGTATATTACAGATACATGATTAAAAAGAATGAAGATCCTCTTTGTGGAATACAAATTATACAATAATATAATACAAAGCAATAATATTTTAATCCACCCATTCAAGTCCCCTCGCTGGGAACCTGGCGAATTTTAATATCACTGTTGATTTTGAAGGCACGTTGGAAACCCGGAACCGAGTGGACAGAAAGCAAGAATTAAATGTAAGGCTATTTACCACGAGCTCGGCGAAGCCAAATGGTTTGAACCGAGCGACAAAACAGTCAATTCTAGTGGGATTTTAATATCCGCGAGCTCGGCGCAGCCAAATGAACATCAAAATCTTCTCAACTTCAAAAAGGTTACCTCTTCCAAAAAAAGAATTGAGAGCGCTAATTACTTTACTACTTTCTGTTGTAGGGGATTTTCAGATTCAATTTGTTCGAAGTCCTCATGTCAAAGAGTGATTCGATTCTATAGCTCGACTTCTGAGGGACATGAGATATTTATATTAAACCTGGCATAAACATCCTTGCAATGAAGGTCTGATGCGCTAACTTATTTACCAATTAGTCCACCTTCCTGCTAAATGCAATCTTTTTCGCTTCAAATCCGTAACAAAGCGGCCTGAAATCAATCGTCAGAATATTGCCCTTTAAGCTGAATGAATGGGTTGTAGGTTTTACAAAGATGTACAGGACACCGCTATATTGTATCGTTATACTATCCCCGGCCAGCCAGTAATTATAATGGTCTCCATTCTTTAAGAAATCTTTTTCAGTGGTAAATTCCAGTTTGTATCCCGGATCAACACTTTCCCAGGTTCCCAGCAAATCAGCAGCCTCAGGTACTTTATCTTTCTCACAACCGGTATTGCAAAATAATTCTGTAATAGTAAAAATTACAGCTAAAAATAAGTGAGTGAATCGAACGTTTTTCATATCAGCTATTTTATTTTCATGTTTCGTTCGATTTCATCCAGAATGGTTTAATCTTCGGGATATGTTCTTTCCCAATTATATCCCTGTACAGCTCGGGTCGCCTGGCATTTTTATACCTGGATCCACCTGCAAGCGGTATCTTTTCTTTAGTGATTGTCGCAATTGTAATATCATCCTCAAAAGATTTTATTTCTGATAACACCTCGCCATAGGGATCAATAATCATTGAATTCCCGTTTTTCAGATGTTCCCCGTCATATCCAATGGGATTGGTAAATGCATAATATACCCCGTTATCATAGGCTCTTGCCGGCAACCATCGCATAAGCCACCCCCTGCCTTTGGGTCCGTCAAACTCCTGCCTCAATGAAACCGGATCCTTATCCCTGTTGCTCCAGTATTTGTCATCGACAAAGCCCCTTCCGGGCATTGCAGAAGGAGTGCATCCTGTAACATGGGGTGCAAAAATCAGTTCGGCTCCCAATAAAGCAGTTGCCCTGACATTCTCAATGACATTATTATCATAACAGATGAGAATGCCACATTTCCATCCGAGAAGGTCAAAAACTACATATTCGTTCCCCTCAGACAGGTATTTGCTGATGAAGGGGTGCAGTTTCCTGAATTTAGCAACCAGCCTGCCTTCATGTACACAGATATATGTATTATAAATCTTACCGTTCTCTTTTTCAACTAATCCCGCCAGGATGGGTATCCCATAATTCTCTGATATCCGGATAAGTTGGTGCGTGCTTTTCCCGTTTGGTACCTCTTCTGCCAATTCAGTTAGTTCATCAAAGCTCAGATCTTTGGTATGGGTATAAGCCGTAACAGACATCTCGTGAAAACTGATTAACCCGGCTCCTTTGTCTTTTGCTTTCCCGGTCAGTTTTTCAATAACAGACAGGTTATAATTCTTGTCTCCGTCTTTAGGTTCAAACTGGGCCACTGCTATCTTCATCATGTTATTTTAAGGTATACATTCGACTAATAATTAATGGGTTAATCATCGAAAAACGTCAATGAAGGTAATAAATTGTTTTTAATATAACCAGATATAAGCTACAAGTTTATACCATGTCTTATAAGAGTATTCGGCATAGATTAAACCGGGAAGCGCTTGTTTGGTCTCCTTATAGCCTCATAAGCTCCAGCCCTCGTCATTGCTTTTCTATTCGGGTTTTAAGGTAAATCAAACCAAATAGTATAAATTTGGAGCAACTACCAGATATGATTCTTTCATTTTTTACATATAAAAGTCTGATAAAATGAGAAAGACAATCTTAATCATTGGAGTAATTGCAATTTTTAGTTCTGTTTCATTTGCCCAAACTAAAAATGACACTATACTGCAACTTCAACAACATATAGAAAATCTTGAAAACCTAAATTCAAGGCTGTCAAAACAGGTAAACACAGCTAATTCAAATATCAGGAAACTTGAGGTGAAAGTCTCTTCCACTGCTGATAGTATTGATGCCCTGAAACAGGAACTGATCCGTAATAACATTAACCTGCAGGCTATGGCTGACAAACTGGAATTACAGATCAGCCAACTTAGCAATAAAACAGATTCCGGTTTTTCACTATTAGACATCCGGATCAAACATAATACACTCATTTTCATCATCATCGCTATTGTTGCCATCATTATGATTCCTGTTTTTCTTATATTATGGTTCACAAGAAGGCTGGCATCTGTACAGGCAGGGTTGTCGGATCAAATGAGAGACAACTCCGGAGAAATAAGGGAAGAAATCAAAAAACTGGACAACCAGGTATTCTGGTCACTCGACCTTCTTAAGGGACAGGATTCAGATGAAAAACAGGAAACGGAAAAAACCGACCATTCCCTGGCACTAAAAGTGGCTGATGAGATCATCCGTATCCAGAAGAATATCAATGGTATGGATCCCGAAACCAAAGGATTGAAGCAGATGGAATTTGCAGTTGAACGCATAAGGGATAATTTCCGGGACAGCGGATATGAAATCGTTGATTTGCTTAATAAGCCGTATAATGATGGGATGTTCGTAACTGCCAAATTTATAAAAGATAATAATCTTAAACCGGACGAAAGGATCATCACACGCATCATCAAACCCCAGGTTAAATATAACGATACAATAATACAGGATGCTGAGGTGGAAGTTAGTACAGGTCAAAACCAGGCATAACAATGTTATTATGCATTTTCTTCTTAATTTTTTATACACCTGACTGATAGACCGGTAGTCCATGTCCATCCACCATTAAGATTCATCATCCCATTATTATTATGGAGGGACATCTGACCGGAATATCCATCGTTGTACGGGTCTTTTGTTGATGACCACCATGAGCCGTAAGTTCCCAACAGATCATAAAATCCATTCTCATATCGAGTGGCTCCCGGAAGGGCTGTGAATCCTGTTGAATTTGTTGCCGCATTTGGTGAATTCCAATGAATTGTACCTACTTCCTTAAGCATGTTACCTGGTATATCACCATATGTTGTTTCTATATCCATTGACCACTTACCCGCACTTGTTTCCTCAAGGAAATCATTCAGTATCACATAATCATTGTCAGTCGGAACGTGCCAACCATCAGGGCAGACATTCCTGTTACCATTACTGGATGAATCAATTGTGTACCAATTATACAGGTTGCCGTAAGTTGTAATTTTTGCTGGATCATTTCCCCAGTAACAATACCCTGGAGAAGTGAGAGCCGACCAGGCAGCATCGTCAGTTGTCAGAGGTATTGATGTACCATCATTAAAAGCTGTTGTTTTAAGATTTTCAGCCATCCACATTTGTCCCCCTATTCCAACAGTGGTGTAACCATTACCATCAACATCTGTCACTGTACCTTTTTGTCCATCATAATCGGGAAGAGTCTTGAACTTTATCTCCTTCCCATACCCTGTGCCGGCATCCGTTGTTGCATAAGCCCGTAAATAATAGGTCGTATTGGGTGTCAGCCCGGAAAAATAACTGACAAAATAACCTAAATTGCTAATGCGGTCCTGTGTTTTAGAATCATTGACCGTTGGTCCGGGAGAAGTGCTCCAGCATACTCCTGAAGCGATAACCAGTCCTCCCCCTGCGTCGGAAACCCATCCTCCCGAAAGGCCGTAGGAAAGAGATACACGGGTTACATCATTGGTTGTAAGTACCGGAACAGGTGTGTTTTCACTTGTATTATCTTTCTTACACGCAGGGATAAACAGTAATAATAAAAATAGAAGAATAAATACCAGAAATAAAGATTGCCTTTTCATCTCTTGCAGGTTTTGGTTTAAATTTTTAAAATATTCACATATCAGACAGAACAGAATCTCTGTACCGAAAGATAAATAAAATTTCAACCTGCGCGATATGGGAGGTTATGCTTAAGAGCAGATTTTCTGTGCATTTATAATATCCCGCGGAATAACCAGTCGAGCAGGAATAGGAAACCCGTGACAAACAGTGTCATATCGATGAACATCACTTTACTCCGAGTCGTATAAAGTAAAATATAGAGCAATCCCAGCAGAATATAGCTGGCCTCTCCTACCCACGACCAATTCCACTAAAACACAAGGATAACTATAAGTGCCAGAGAGGAGACATTATTCACCAGGAGTGCTGCCAGCGCCTTCCAGAAACCGGATCCCTGACCAAAAACATCAAAGGAGAAGATCGAAAGGAAGATTATGAACAGGATACTGAGTACCCTGGGCATCCAGTGAAAGATAAGTAATATTAAACAGTTGGTGAGTTTTTGAGTATCCATCTTCGTAAAATTAAGATCAACCCAAAACTGTGGTAAAACAATACAAGTTAATTAAGCCGGGGAAAAAAAGCAACAAATGAAGAAATAATTGCTATAAATGCACGAAGACGCAGGGGTTTAAAAGCTTGGAGGCGTAGGGCATAAAGGCATAAGGGAAAGTTACAATTAATAACAATCGAATGACCACTGAGTAAATCACGGAGTTTACGGAGTGGATTTGTAATATTCCAGTACTTTCATTGCGAACCTGGCTGAAACTGTTCCAGGGCCTCCACTCATTTCTATTCCTACCTCAATTGCTTCAATGATCTCTCCTTCAGTGGCTCCATCATCCAGAGCCTGCTTTATATGCCATTCCATGCAAGATTCGCAGTTATCCACAACAGATATACCAACTGCAATAAGTTCTTTCTGCTTTTTTGAAAGCTTACCATCTTTATAAGTTTTCTGTTCCATTTCAATGAAAGCCTGATACACCTCCGAACTTTTTGAATAAAAGCCATGTGCCCGTTTCCTGGTCTTAACAATCTGATCGATTTTAATTCTGTCGGATTCTTCCATATTGTTGGATTTATGCTTCACTTTTGCTGGCTGAATACACAAAATATCAGGAGCCAACATATTCGTGATAATTGTTAACTGTTAAATGACAATAATCTACAATATAAACAATATCATTTAAATATATTATTTACAAATGACATTAACAGTATCAGTACCGTTGAGAACGATATTACCGGCTAATTAAAATCCGGATTAAAATAATTTAATTTTTAGGGTAACAAATCCGGCCCATTACCTATTAAGTAATTGAATATTTAAACGACAAGTATAAACTTGTGTTTGGGTATATATATCAGATATCGGTAACAGGATATTGAGGATTAAAATATTTGTCTGTTAAACAATAGTTTAAATAGATTGTTTTATATAAGATATCAATTTTCGGGATAGTCCCAAAAGTGTTCTTGAACTGTTTGAATAAAATTACCGGGGCAGAAAAAAAATGTAGCCTTGTTGCGAAAAACTTCGTCTCCATTTTACCAGATCTGCCCCTCTTTTTTGTCCTGGTTTCCACTAAATAGAAACATTATCTTAATCAGGAATCAGGCTTGTCTGAAGAACATAAATATAAAAAGTTCCTGATAAAAAACTAATGATTTTTAATATATAAATCGGGTTTTACTCCGGGAATATTTTCCTATGGTCCTTAGGGACAAGCTTCTACTTCTCCCCATGAGTTTACAGGTCAGATAAATAACAATTAACTCTTTTGCTGGAATATACGGAGAGTCAGTGTTGCCGGAGCATTGTAAATTATTTAGAACCAGGTTCTGACTTTCCTGAAAGTCAGAACCTGGAATTATCTATGAAACCACTATTTACCTATTAAGATTTGGTAAAGGTGATATCTGCTGAAATGTTAATCGTTTCATTCACCTGATCATTATTAAGGTCCTGGCTTTCGGTACCTGTCATGTGAATTTTCAGGGTATTAGATGTCATTTCTACAATTTCCACATCCATTGGTACATCAGAACTTGAGTTAATTGTCAGAGTTTTACCGTCGGCGCTCAGACTCCATGTTCCGGAATCGCCAGAACCTCCAAGTGTTGATGTATAAGTCCCATCTGAATTGATCTGTATGGTCCCTACAAAAGATTGCTGGAGAAAAGCATTAAACAAGGCTGTAAACTGTGCTGCCTCAGTGGCAGTATAACCTGCTACATCGGTAAAATATTGTGCGATTGTCATGTCACCGACCGTAGCGTCAAAGGTAACTGTCCCGGCTGTCCAGGTCCCGACAAGACTGTCTGTGGAAGCGGAATCCTTTTTACTGCAACCTGATAATACCAATCCGATAACTATAACCAGTGCTAGATTTTTGAGTTTCAGAACATTTGTTTTCATAATGGCTAGATTTAATTAATAATACTTTTCCCGAACGCATTTCATGTTTTACATTCAGTTATACTTTGTTTTGCACAATATTAATGGATTAATATTAAAATCATTATACATTCCTTAATTTTCGGCAGATATCTCTTCTCTCATTGTAATTCATAAACCAAACCGGCAGCGTATTCCACATGTAAATCATATACCCTTTAATTAATATCAAACAAAATAATGGTCCTTTTGTTCTGTTATCCTTTTTATACTGCTCCCGGAATAATCTGATAATAATTGCCCCTGTTGAAAATTTGTACTACTTTTCTTATAATTTTCCTGTAACTTATAGTACTGCTTTCAAATTGTTATGACATACGTTTATTGAGCTTTTTAATATTTTCAAACCATGAGATCCTTTACAAAAACCAATTTCTTAAAATGTCTGATATTCATCGTTACCTTTTTATTCAGTGGACTTAAGATGGCTGCCGCAGTACCTGATTCAATCATTATTAATAAATGCAGCGACTTTAAAGTGACCGGTTCAGGTAATTCGGAACCCTGGAAAGATGCCAGCTGGATAGCACTTGATCAAAGAGGACAGGATACGATAGGTTACAGTACAAAAGTGAAAATACTCTACTCCGATACCGGCATCTATTTTCTTTTCAATTGCCGCGACAAGAAGCTGACCTCCACCATGAAGGCTGACAACCTCAACCTGTGGGAAGAAGATGTAGTGGAGGTTTTTTTGTGGCCAGATGACTCTTTCCCTGTCTATTTTGAATATGAACTTTCACCTATGAATTTTGAGTTACCAATAATTGTACCTAACCATAAGGGTACATTTCTTGGCTGGCTTCCATGGCATTATGAAGGCGACAGGAAAACTCAACATGCAACAACGGTAACAGGTGGGAAGAAAATTTCAGGAGGAGAGGTAAGCGGCTGGATTGCAGAAATCTATATCCCTTTTAAGTTACTGGCTCCGCTTAATAATGTACCTCCGCGTTCCGGTACACGATGGAGAGCCAATATGTACCGGATTGATCATGATAACGTTACGAGATCATTTGCATGGCAAAAAACCGGCAGGTCATTTCATGAATATGATAAGTTTGGCACCTTTATCTTTGAATAATTGATACAACAAGTGTAATAATTTTCAATATATATGTCTTGTGACAATAAACAATTGTTAATTATCCTTCACGCAACGGACTGAGAATCCACTTGACTTACTGCTGCTGCTTTTATCCAACTGGCTGTAATTGTAGAATAACATCCTGTAATTTGCATCAACAGTATTTAATTCATCTGATGACCAGAAATATGATGTTCTCCTCAGATTATTAAAAGATCCTAACAGATTACTACGGTAGCCCCCTGGTAGTGCGGTAAATCCCGATTCATTTGTAGCGTCAGTATTAGGTGTCAGCCAATGAATCTCCCCAGCCTCCTTTAGTTTATACCCCTCAGTATCTCCGCCAATTGATGTAGCCAGGATATCCCATTCGTTATCGGCCGGGACATGCCACCCAGCCGGACATAATTTACCTGTGTTAACTGTATACCAGTTATATAGTATGCCATAACTAACAGTGTCATTGCTATACCAGCAATAGCCCGGAGTTGATAAAGCGCCCCACTCTGGACCCTGATTGACCAGTGGAATAGCTGTATCATCATTATAAAGTGTCGTCTTCAGATTTTCTGCCATCCATGTCTGTGTTCCTATCTGTACTGTCTTATAAACATTGCCGTCAATTATCGCTTACCGAACCATAAGTTATATCGGGATTAAATACAATATTTGATTCTTTGGGTTCTGAAGTGGTGAATGACATGTCTTCACCATATACAGTCTCAAATGAACCTTCTGCCTTCACCCGAAAATGGTAGGTTGTACCTGGCAAAAGCCGGGTCAGATTTACATAAACTGATACGTTCTTTATCCCGGTTACAGTATCGGGTTTGGCTTTTAAACTAAGCCCGTATTCAGTGGTTGCTCCATATTCAAATGAGACAATAACCGTATTACTATTGGCAAGGATGATCCCGTTTAAGGTTGCAAATGTCTGACTTATCCAGCTTGCAGCGGAAGATGTTGCTACAGGATTTGAGATTATAACAGGAGTTTCTTCCTTTGTCTTTTTACATGAACCCAATAAGAATATCATGAAACCAAGTCCTAGCAGTACTCCTGGCAATGACTTATAATTTTTCTCCATCATAAAAGTGAATTGTCTTACTTAATAACTTATTTGAGGCTTCAAATTTACACAAATATCAGTTATATAAAACGGAAGGATGTAAAAGCTATTGTCTAATAAGAACATATATGATGATCAGAAAAAGCATGCAACTTTTATTCCTGCTTTCCCCATATAAGCTTATGGTATGATCAGATTTGTTCTGTGTCAGGTGAAAGCAGCTGATTTATGGCCAATGGTCTTATTAATATTATCCTGATGGGTACTAATAATTCTTGCTTATAATACAATATCATTCTCATCTGTTCAATTTGAAAAAGTATCCCACTGAAGCATATATACCATAAGTGACCCCTCTGAATTCAGGCTTTAAGGATTCAGGTTGAACAATTGCAGGAGATTTACCAACATGGACATTCCCAACAACAATATCTTCGCTCATTGGGCCGAAATCAATACCAATTGGAATGTTCAAAGTTAGTTTGACTGAAGAGCTAACCGAATAGCGGATACGTGGGACAACACAAAGACCAATAAGCCCATAGTAGCCGCCAAATCTAAGTTTTGAAACATCATTCAAATCCTCAGGAGTAAGGGTCGGTGCCGCCACATGAAAACCAAAAGCGCTTCCCGCTTCTAATTTATCGCTTATCGGATACAAATAACCTATGCTAAATGCAGTGAAGTCAAGAGCAAGTTTAGTTGAATAATCAGATAAATCAACTTTTTTATCTCCAAGCTTTACATTATTTGAAGAAAAAAGCAAAGCGAGCGACATATCAATATAGATGCGTTTCCATGAAAGTTCGCCCGAGATGTAAGCTCCGGGTCCAAAATAAGAAAAAGTGACCGGATTTCCTGATTCAGTAAAGCTTTGTGAAAGTTTTCCTGCTCCTGCTCCTGCAGAAATGCCTAAAACAGCCTGGGAGTATCCATTAGCACTGATAAAAATGAATATCGCGATCCATATCAGGATAGTGACTAAATATTTCATAGCATTATTTATTAGGGGATTAACAATTAATATCAAATTAAAATCCTGACCGGATTTCAGGATAGATTTCTTTTTAAAATTTCATAATGATATAGTTTATCAGCTTTAATAATTATTGGAGATATCATTTCTTAATCACTCCATTTTCTGAAAAGTCAGAAGAAAAACCCGACCCTGATTCCAGCTTTATCCATGTAAGCCTTTGGATCAAAAAAGAGGAACGAACCCATTGTAGCAGTCAGACAGGTATAGAGATTTCCCCTAACCAAAAAATATATTGACGGTTCAATAGCAAAATACGACCATGTTTCCTTATAATCATTGGGTAGCAATACATCTGTGAGAAGTGTCACCTGGATAATAAACCATGATTTGGAATCGTACATGCATGATGCGGATCCTCCAAGAAAAAACCTGTTTCTAATAGGATGTTCCCATCCGTAACCAGTCAGAACATATTCACGATAACCACCAGTTCTAATGCCTGACAGAACCACAAAATCTCCTAATTTGACAATTTTCCTTTCATATCCCAGAGCGAAATCCGGATTACTGCAGCAATATTTTTCAGTACCTCTCTTTTCTAAATGCCAGTTCGATTGAAGGAAGATGTTATTCTTTTTATCGCTTATATCATTATTCTGTGCATGAGCGCTGAAAGAAATAGCGAAAATGAATAATATCATCAGGTTGCTATTTTTCATCGTTTTGATTATTAATAAGTTGAGGGAGATTTGCCAATATAGTAACCAGTTTATCCCGGTTTGCCGGTTTCGTAATATCAAAAGGCATGGTATGTTGACTGATGTGTATAATTCTGCCTTTCTCAGGTTCAATTACAAATATAATCCATAATGTGGAAGAGTCAATGTTGAAGGCATTCGGATCATAACTATATGATGTCATCCCAATTCCCTGAACAACACCAGAAGCTAAATTAGCTGCAATATTTCCGGCAATTCTGCCCGTGGTTGGTTTAATGCTTTTACACCATATATAAACAAGTAATTTACCTGTTGTGTCTATCAAAGGGGATAAATGGTAAGCATCAAGTAACGAGGTCATTAAGCGAAGATCATTTTCTGGAATGGCAGGAGGTAACGGGTAATACATAAGTAATTCTGCTTTTAGTTTCAGCAGATATTCACTTAATATATTACTTGACTTGTTCCATTCTGATAAATCAGGAAAATATTCATATGATATATATTGCTGGTGATCAGTCAACCCAATTGTTTTTAGTTTTTTGTTAATACTGTCTGCTGCTTCCCGGCTTAATTCATCTGACCGCTCATATCTGTCAAGATTACCAACCCCTTTATGAAGGATTATATTTGTATTCACAGGCATAAGATAGAAATCAGCATTTTTCAAGTACTCTGAAGGCTCAGGTTCTGCTTTATAAGATTCAATTCTTTTCATCTTCACCATTACTTCAGGTTCCGAGTTTTTAGTTACAATAATGGAATCCGTTTCATAACCTCTGGCCATCGTTTTTATATAATAACCAGCATTTTTCCCGATAAAATTCACTTTTTTAGTAACAGGGCTTGTACCACATACCACTCTGGAATAACCAAGCTGATCTGTGACACTTCCCATAATTACCAGTGAGCCTTCCGGCACTGAACGAACGGCAAATTGTCGTGTACTGCATCCCTGAATAGATAGCATTAATGCTAATATGACAACAATGGAAGAAAAATGATTTTTAGGTTTCATTTGTATATATTTTTATTTGAATGTTATAGTGTTAAGAATCAATTAAAATTATCAATGGTTCGTGTAAAAAATATAAAGGATTTCAAACTTATCAGGTTGATACTATTTCGGATAGCTATATATTTCGTGCAACAAAAAAAAATCACTTATTACTCTAAATGTAAGGCTCAATTAATTGTTAATAACAGGCACTTTTTCATGATATGTCAGGAAAGACAAATTCGTTACAGAAAAAATAATTAATTAGATTTGTAATGCTAACATGCATTATGTCATTTCATACGTAGACTATGTCCACGGATTTTAAAGACTTCATCAACCTTCTGTATTCAGGAAATCAGGAAGCCTGGGATATAATGCGTTTTGAAGTGGAACAGATAATTGAACATCATTGTAAGGAAGAACTCATTGAAATGCTCTGGGTTTCAAACGGGAACGGTATACCTAAAGATAAAACCCAGCTCATTGACGAAATCTTCAGGCTGATCAGGGAGAAATTCAATGATTCATTAACCCGGTTACAAGATTTTAAAGAATTGAAGAGTTTCATTTTGACTTTGAGCACCTCTTATATTAACAATGGTTTCAGAAAATTCATGTTACTGTTACCCAAAAATGATGACAGGGCCTGGTGGCGCTTAGACAAGGACCTTAAATCGAAGATGGTATATTGGCTTGTTTCAAATAAAAGAAGCAATTTATCAGAAGCCGAACAGGTGTATTACGATGCTCTTGTTGTATTTACCCAGGCTATTCATCAAAAGAAGCTTGACTTCCCGGCATCTAAAAACCTGAAATCCTATATATTCAGGATAGCCGAATTAAAAATGCTGGAAATAGCGCGCGAGAAGTATAGACAAGAAAAAAATTCAAATATTGAAATGCATAAAGATATCTCCTTCATAGAGGAATTTTATGACGAAGAATTAGATCTTAAAATTGAAAGTCTTTTGCTAAGACTGGAAATCCAGGAACGCGAAATCCTGTTAAGCAATTATTTTCACAATGAAAATCTGAAAGTGATTGCCAGCAGGCTTAGGATAACCGAAGAAAATTGTGGTGTAATCAAATTCAGGGCGCTGAAGAAAATGAGGACAATGATTAAAGATATGAACCTGATAGATCAAATAAGATAATTGATGCAGGAATATGGAGCATAACTATGTTATTGAAAAAGGAATAATCGAAAATTATCTGCTACACCGGCTCAATGAAAGGGAAACTGATGATTTTGAGGAGCATTTGCTTTATTGTAAAGAGTGCCGCAGCCTTTTGATAGAAACAAAAGAAATAATGACCCTGACCCAATACATGGCCATTCATACTTCCAAAAGAGAACCTGAAGAGGTTGCCACACAAAAAAGTGTCACTTTCTCCCGAGCCTGGATAAAAGCCGCGGCAGTACTACTTGTTATGGTTTGCACGGCCGGCATAATTTGGAACCTG
Source organism: uncultured Bacteroidales bacterium (assembly GCA_963843635.1). Classification (GTDB taxonomy): domain Bacteria; phylum Bacteroidota; class Bacteroidia; order Bacteroidales; family VadinHA17; genus LD21. The sequence goes on from CAWJLF010000008.1 coordinate 242,804, forward strand.
CTTCAGAAACCACATGAGTCTCTTGTCCGGAACGAAAGCAAGCCCGGTCAAATTAAAAATGTCCCGGATTCTGCTCAAAATGAAGTTCCTCCACCTATAAAATCTTTGAGCCCGACTGAATTAACCAGGGAAACTAGGTCATTATCTGTTAATTATAAAGAACTTGCCTTGTACGAGAACGCAATTAAAAATAACCTGAGAGGTGAAAACATTGAGGTAATATCACCAAAAAAATCTTCTAATATAGCATTCGGTGAAAAAGTGGTTTTCTCGCTGAAAGATAAAAAAGAGGAAATTATGCTCACTGTGTTAAACAATGCCGGAAAAGCTATTTTTGAAAATACGGTAAAAATTCCTTATACCTTACAGTTAAAATTGGCGAGAGGATTGTATTACTGGGAAATAACTGAGAACGATGAAGTTGTATTTGTCAGCAAATTTCTTATCAGGTAATCACTGGCCTACTAATTCGAAACTGCTCCAGAATTTTGGAAAAGCAGTTGCCTCAGAACTTATCAAATTCAGCTTTGCCAACCGGAGTGCATGTGCATAATTATTCTTCTGTAACATATACTTATAGAAATCGGCCATTAATTGGGAAGTGTTTAAGTCGCCGATTTTCCAGAGTGAATAAATAATGTTTGGTACGCCGGAAAACAGGAAACCACGTGAAAGGCCCATCATTCCTTCTCCTTTCATAAGTGTGCCCGCTCCGCTTTCGCAAGCGCTTAGAACTATTAAATCTGCATTCAGCTTCAGATTGTAAGTTTCACCCGAGTAGAGAATACCTTCGTTTTTTTCATTGATTTCATCCGGTAAATCCTGCAACTCTGTTGAATCTTGTTTTGTTTGATAAAAAGCAATGCCAGAAAGATTGGGTTCTTTATCATCGCAGAAACCGTGGCTGGCTATATGGACGTATTTATAATTACCAGCCATATTTTTAAAGTTCTCTTCATTAGCCTCGGCAAACAGGTATCCTTTTGCCTGAAGGTTTTTTCTGGCAAACAGTTCTACTATCGATGAGATTTCTTTTTCTGTGTAAATTAATTCGTTAAATTTCTTGCCTCCCGAGCTTGCTGAGCGTATTGCTGTTTCACCTTTTAAAGGACCAATCAAAGTCAGATCAGCTGAAATGATATTTCCTTTCTGCCAGTCTTTTTTAAACACTGGGGCAAAACCAATGAACCCATCCAGTGGTTTAGATTTTTCGGGTATTAGGTTCTTATTGTGCAGCCAAAGGTTTGCCGAATAATGATAAGAAACATCATAATGTTTAATTAGATAATCCAGGTCCGAATAGCTCTGAGACGCCTTACTTTCGCTTGCAACTAATGTTTCGAACGGGATGTAAAACAATTGACCATCGGGAATTATAATAAGTCTGTCACAACCCTCAGACATTTCTATTACAGGCATAATCAGGTATTTGTAAAGCAACCTGCTGGTTTTAATAAAAGCTTCAGTTTTTAATTTCCTTATATCACGTGGATAATCGTGAAATTTTTGTTTTAAAACAGAGTCGACTGGTACAGTTGCAACTCGAAAGTCTTTGTGATTGAAGGCAAAGACAAAGAGGCTGTCGCCAGTGAGAAGGTACTCGAACAGGGCAGTTTTACTATCCAAACCATCGATGATATCTTTAGAGGACATTGTCGTGGGAACATTCCGTAAGTATTGATACACAGGAAATTTAATCTCGAACGAATCAATCAATTGCTGGTATTGACTTGTTAATTCAAAGTATTTATTTTCCAGAGTTTTTACATATGAACTGTCAGCTAGTCCTTTCTGCTGCTTAAGCCCCATTAACTTTATTTCACAGTCTGCTTTGTCAACACGAATTTTCTTTTCTAAAGAAAGCAGACTATCGGAGATACCTGCAAAGTGCCGCATATTTGTTTCATTCATTGCTTCAGACAGTACACTGGCTCTGGCTTTTTCGGCATAATAAAAAGCCTTTTCTTTGTAAGCCATGTCTCTTTTTATTATCGATAAACGATATGACACTTTCACAGCTTCACCAAATATCTCCCTTGCATTGCCTTCTGCCAGGAGCTTTGCACCTTCTTCACGCAACTGGTGAGAAAACCTGTCACTAATATCCGATATGAGTCTGTAAACTGAAAGACATTTCTCCAAATCAGCCGGATCATTGGACTGTCTTTCATAAAAGACTTGCAATGCATTTGCTTTGTTTTCCAAAGCCCTTATCATAGCCGGATAATTATATATATCATCAATTTTGGGGTTATCGGCTATGTTTGGGCTTGTAAATGTTGGTACCAGCATTGCAATTGACTTTCTTATATTTTCGAAAGCCGTTGTATAGTTGGCCCGGGCAATGTTTATCTGACTTAGATGGACATATATCTCCGAAAGATAGCTTGTAGATTCTTTATAATAATTTAATAAAATAGGCAAGGCCTTGTCGTAATAACAGAAAGCACTATCATATTGGTGCATAAGCATAAAAGTACTGCCGATGTTCGAGTAGGTAACAGCTATGTCCTGATTTATCTCACTGAAAAAGTGTTTTCTTATATCGAGTGCCTTCTTAAAAAAACCCAGTTCATTAATATAGTCTTTTTTATCTTCACAAATCACACCAAGGTTGTTGTAACTCGAAGCCACATCAGGATGGTTTTCCCCATTTATGGCCAAACGTATCTTCAGCGCTTTGTCCTGAAAAAAATATGCCTGGTCATCATCTTTCATTTCCTGGTAACAGATGCCAATGTTATTATAACACCAGGCAACCTCTGTGCTTTTCTCGCCATAAATTTTTATAAACAAATCCGATGCTTTTTGTATATACAATAAAGCAAGCTTGAAATCCTTCTTTACATAATAACTTATTCCCAGACTATTATATATCCAGGCCAGGTCAGACTCCAGGAAATCAGAGATATTTAAGTTAATTTTCAATGCCTTACGGAATAAATCAATACCCTTACTGATCTCTCCCTTGTAGAAATAAGCATTTCCCATACTTAAGTATGTGTTCACTCCAACCTTGTTCTGAATGCCGTATTTTGAGGAATAGACAACAATTGATTTCTGAAGGTAAAGAATAGCACTGTCGTATTGGCCTGTATATGAATAAACATAGGCAATAGCCTTGTATACATCTTTGATTTGCTTAACCGAATCTTTCCCAATCCTGAGCCATAGAGACAAGGAGCTGTTGTAACTCATTACTGCCGAGTCGAATTTCAGGTTATCGGTGTATTTTTCACCAATTTTATATTGGTACTCGGCTCCTTGAAGAGGATGGTTTTTAAACCAGTTTTTATACTTGGTACCTGCCTTGTGTAATAAGTTGAGTGCACTGATATCTTCTTTCCTTGCCTCCAGTTTCGATACTAGATCATAATCACATCTCAGGGCACGAACCGTATCACCAGATTGAAGATAAACATTGCTGGCATGTTTGAAATAATAAATGACGCTGTCGTTACCCTGTACTTTATTGAAATTTGATCCGCTGTCGAATTGCTTAAATGCAATACTATCTTCGACAACCTGAGCCTGAACATTAATTTTTAAGCCTTGAATAATCAGATTCAGTATCAAAATAATGATGAGAGACCATCTTGAATTCATTCTACTTGACAGATTAGATAAATCGCAGAGGAATTTCCTCATTATAAGACATTATCACAAATATATAGGAAATAATTCGTAAGTACAATCAATTAAGGGCAACATTGAATTTGAATAAAAAAATGGCTCAGAAAGTATCCTGAACCATTTTCATAAATTAAAAAGTAACCCTTTCTGTTACCAGATTACCGGTCGTTCATCGACAGGCCTGTATAATTTGTCTCCGGGTTTGACCTGTGGAAATGCTTTATAAAATTCAGGTACATTATAAACAACGCCATTTATTCTTACTTTGGCAGGTGAATGTTCATCTGTTTTGACTCTTCTTCTCAGTTCCTTATCACGCATATTGGTCCTCCATATCTGGGCATATGACATAAAGAAGCGCTGCATATCAGTGAAACCGTCAATTGGTTTTGGTTCTTCTTTCCCCTGAAGTGAAAGTTTATAAGCATTTAAGGCCACTGTTATACCACCAAGATCAGCTATGTTTTCACCCAGAGTCAGTTGTCCGTTAACGAAAGTTGAATCGAGAACCTCATATTTATTATACTGGTCAACAAGCATCTTTGTGTGTTCATTAAATGCTTTTGAATCCTCTTTGGTCCACCAGTCGCGAAGGTTACCATCTTTATCAAACTGCCGGCCCATATTATCAAACCCATGAGTCATCTCATGCCCTATAACCATGCCGATTGCACCATAATTAACAGCATCATCAGCATCCATATTAAAGAAGGGCGGCTGAAGAATACCTGCCGGGAAAACAATCTCATTCCTGTTAGGATTATAATAAGCATTTACAGTCTGTGGTGTCATCCCCCATTCAGTCGGATCAACAGGTTTGCCAATCTTATTCATGCTGTACATGAAATCAAAGTTCTGGGCATTCAGTACATTCATGATATATGGCTGTGATGTTATTTCCAGGCCTGAATAATCTCTCCACTTATCAGGATAACCCACTTTAACTCCCATTTTGTCCAGTTTGGCAATAGCTTCCTGTTTGGTTTCAGGACCCATCCAGCTAAGGTTTTCAATTCTTGGTTTCAGCGATTTCTTCAGGTTCATCACTAGTTCGTGTCATTCTCTGCTTTGCCTCAGGAGGAAAATATTTTTTTACATACAACTGACCGATACATTCACCAAGGTCGCACTTGTCTCATCAAGCACACTCTTCCAACGCGGCTTCATCTGTTCCTGACCCGACAATTTCCTGCTATAAAAATCAAAATTTTCCTTTACAAAATCCTGGCTCAGGTATGGTGCAGTAGCATTAATAAGATGCCAGCGCATGAAATGTTTTCCAGTCATCAACAGGAACAGTTTTCATCATCTTGCTGAGCTCCCTAATAAAAGAAGGCTGATAAATATTTATTTCCGAAATTGCAGGGATATCCGATACTTGTAAAATAAGCTTCCAGTCAATATTGGGAGCAAGCTTATTCAACCCGTCTATAGTAACCTTATTATATGTTTTCTGAGGATCCTGGTTTTCCACATTGGTAAAGGAGGCTCCGGCAAGCTGCTGTTTCAATTTTCATGACGGTTGCTGCATTTTTTGCGGCTACTCCGGGTTCATCATTTAACAGTTCAAACATTTTGGTCACATGATTCAACATATTCTTCCCTGATCTTCTTTGTAGGACCATCATTATTGAAATAATAATCACGGTCCGGTAGTCCTATGTCCTGCCTGATAACATCCGGCAATCACACTGGTGCTGTTCTTGGAATCCTGATTTGAGAAAAGATAAAAGAATGGTCCTGCCTGGTAAGTCTGAAAATATGGCGGCCGCTGAAAGCAGATCATCGGTATTTGTTATTGAATCAATCTTCTCAAAGAATTTTTTAATGGGCTTAATACCCTGTTCTTCAATTGAAACAGTATCCATTCCAGTATTATAGAATGTACCTATCTTCTGGGTAATACTACCCTGTTCTGCATTTTTATCAGCTGCCGCATCAGCTATGATCTCTCTTATTTCTGTCCTGTTTCGTTCCATCAGCTCATCAAAAGCTGAGATTGAATTTTTGTCAGCCGGAACAGGGTGGGTTTTGAGCCATGTCCCGTTAACATAATCGAAGAAATCATCCCCGGGCTTAATAGTTGTGTCCATGTTCTGAACATTGAGAGCCGGGTACTTCATTTCGGTATCCATATTATTTTTAACATTTGATGCACACCCTTCCAACAAAGCAAAGGCCATAATTCCAATTAAAATCTTATTCATCCCGTTATTAATAAATTTAACAATAAATAAAGCTGGCAAAATTAGAATATATTTTGTAAGAAATGATACACGGGAGTCCATTGGATTTAACCCATAATAACTTTTACACGAGTGGTCTGCCGTTGTCATTAAAAAGCGGAACAATATTTGTGATTCATTTGTTTCCCGTCGACTCTGATATACTTAACTCCCCTGGATACGGAATCTGGGTTCTCCACTTCAATATGATATGTTGCTCCCCTGAATTTCCTTGTTACGCTGTAACCTTTCCATTCCCTGGGTAAACACGGATCAATTATCAGTCCGTCATATCCGGGCTTTATACCCAGGATATACTGTGTAATTGCATAAAAATTCCATGATGCGGTACCAGTCAGCCATGAATTCTTGGCTTCTCCTGGTTTGTAGGCATCCTTGCCAGCTATCATCTGGGCATAGACATATGGTTCAGTCCTGTGCAATTCACTGATTTCTTCAAGATATGACGGACAGATCTTCCTGTAGTAATCCCATGCCCTGTCTCCGTTACCGGCTACTGTTTCCCCGATCATTATCCAGGGGTTGTTGTGACAGAATACGCCTGCGTTTTCCTTATAACCCGGGGGATAGGAAGATATTTCACCATATTCAATATAGTATTTTGTGAATGCCGGATTATTCAGGACAATTCCATGCCGGCAATCCAGTCTTTCCTTAACAGCATCAAGTGCTTTTGTACATAATCCTTGTTCCTTGCCTATTGCTGCCATAGTACACCATCCGTTCGACTCAATGAATATCTTACCTTCTTCATTTTCATTGCTCCCTACCTTCCTGCCATAATAATCATATGCCCTGAGGAACCACTCACCATCCCATCCGAATTTTTTTACCGCCTCAACCATAGCCTCAACATGCTTTAATGCTCGTGCAGCCTCATCATGCTTACCTGACTTAATGCAGAGTTCCGCATAGTCCCTTCCATAAACAACGAACAAACCGGCAATCATTACCGACTCTGCTTTAGAGCCCTCTGTTTTGTTTTCAGTTGTCTGGAATGATTCATCCGGATCATTTGAGAAACAGTTAAGATTAAGGCAATCATTCCAGTCGGCGCGTCCGATAAGAGGCAGTCCGTGTGGTCCGCAATTGTTTACCACATGATCGAATGAAACAGTCAGATGGTCAAACAGCGTCCCGGCCACAGACATATCATTATCAAATGGGACCATTTCCTCAAGGATTCCAAAATCTCCAGTCTCCTTGATGTAACTCGTAGTACCCAGGATCAGCCACATGGGATCATCATTGAAGCCTCCTCCTATATCATTGTTGCCTCTCTTATTCAGAGGTTGATACTGATGATAGCAACTCCCATCGGGAAATTGTGTTGAAGCAATATCAATAATTCTCTCCCTGGCACGTTCCGGTATCTGATGGACAAACCCGATAAGATCCTGGTTTGAGTCTCTGAAACCCATGCCCCTGCCTATACCGGATTCAAAAAAAGAGGTGGAACGTGAGAAACAAAAAGTAATCATACACTGATACTGGTTCCATATATTCACCATCCTGTCAAGCTTTTCTTCACCCGACCGGAGATTAAAGATACTCAAGAGATTGTCCCAGTATTTTCTCAGATCAGCCAGAGCATTTTCTACCTTGTCGGCTGTATCAAAGCGGGCGATAGTCTCAAGTGCCATCTTCTTGTTGATGACGTTTTTTGATTCCCACTTATCAGCATCAGCATTCTCAACATATCCCAGAACAAATATGAGATCCTTTGATTCACCTGGTCCAAGTTCTATCTCAATATAATGGGAAGCTACCGGGGACCATCCGTGAGCCTCACTGTTCCGTGATCTCCCTTCAGAAACTGCCTGTGGCTCATCAAAACCATTGTAGAGACCAAAGAAAGACTCCCTGTCAGTATCATATCCATCTATGCGCGTATTAACCGAATAATAAGCATAATGATTACGACGTTCTTTGTATTCAGTCTTATGATAAATAACCGAATCCTGTACCTCCACTTCACCTGTGGAGAAATTTCGTTGGAAGTTTTCCATATCAGAGGCTGCATTCCACAGACACCACTCCATTAAAGAAAATATCTTGAGCTTTTTTGTCTCCTTTGTATTATTAGTCAGGGTCAGCCTCTGGACTTCTGCCCAAGTTTTCAAAGGAACAAAAAAGAGCACCTTTGCTTCTATGCCATCTTTTAATCCTTTAATTATAGTATAATTCATACCGTGCCGGCATTCATAACTATCGAGTTCTGTCTTGCATGGCTTCCAGCCCGGTGACCATATCGTCTCTCCATCCCTGATATAGAAATATCGGCCACCACTGTCCATCGGTACATTATTATACCGATACCTTGTTATCCTGCGAAACCTGGCATCTTTATAAAATGAGTATCCCCCTGCTGTATTGGATATCAGTGAGAAAAAATCCTCATTGCCAAGATAATTGATCCATGGCCATGGGGTTGCCGGATTGGTAATTACATATTCACGGTTCCTGTCATCAAAATGTCCAAATTTCATCTTTTTGATATATAACTAATTAATTGATATTGATTGAAAGCAAATTTGTCACGCCACCTCTTTAGCCCTCCTGCCGGATAGTTCTATTGTTATCTCATCCATTTTCTTCTGATTGAGGGGGTAAATAGTCATCAATGCGGCACCAAAAAGTGCAATGATCGCCGGAATCCAGCTCATAAGCATAATTATACCTGGAATAGCACCTTCAATTGCAACTGCATCCTGGCCGTTATAGTGGTATGCAGCAAGCACGAAACCGATAATTGCTCCGGCAACACCTCCTCCAAGTTTTGTTGAAAATGATCCTGCAGAATATATCAGACCGGTAGCTCTTCTGCCATTTTTAAATTCGGAATAATCCGCTGCATCACCAAGCATGGCGAAGAACAGGGTAGGAAATATGGCAGCAGCGGACTCTGATATCACTCCCAGCGCAAAAATGGTCTTGATATCACCGGGGCCGCAAAAAACAAGTAATGCATTTACAAGACCTGAGAAGATCAATGCATAAATAAAAAGATTTCTCTTGCCAAGCCGTCTTGCCAGAGGTGAAGTAATCATGGCCCCTGCTATTGAGGCGATCATCAAACCCACCATAAAGGAAGCTGCAAGAAGCTGATGATGCAGGTAATGAGAAAAATAAATAACGACAATTCCCTGCTTTATGGAGTTGTATATCTGAAATATCAGGCCTATAAGTAATAGAATTATCCATGGTTTGTTCCTGACCAGATCCCTAAGGTCCTTACCCAGATTGCTAACCTGTGCTTTTGGCGGGGTCACCCTTTCTTTTGTTGAGTAGAATGTAATAATCAGAAACAGGGATAGGAAAACAGACAAAAGATATATTGAATTACTGTAACCTTTTTTCTGGTCAATTATAGAAATACTGCTCTTGGCCATGTTCTCCTCACCTTTTACAATAAATGAGTAATCTTTCCCTGCCTGCATTGAAAAGCTCTTCCCCCGGGTTGGTATACTATCGTTTTCACTATCTGAACTATCAGCCCAGGTAAACAATGCAAAACCATTCTTAGTCTTGATATTAACGTTTTTCACATCCCTTGGTGATGATACAGTTACTTCATATTTCTGGTCACCAAGTTTATCCAGGTTGATTGTCGGATTAATATTTCCGAAATGAGCCACAAGGAACAGGAGAGCTCCCTGAACCAGCATACCACCGGCAAAGGCTCCAACCATACGATAGGAACCCAGGCTTGTCCGTTCTTTATCGTCGCCAGTCATTACAGCCATGAGTGCCCCGTAGGGAATGTTGTTGGCTGTGTATATCAAAGTGAACAGTATATAAGTTGTATATGCATATATAATTTTACCTGTAGAGCCGAGGTCAGGGCTCGTAAAAAGCAACGACAATATTATCCCCAGCGGGATGGCAGACCATAATACCCATGGACGGAATTTACCATATTTTGTATTTGTCCTGTCGCCTATCACACCCATTGCGATATCACTTACACCGTCACTGAAACGGGCTAATAAAAGAAGTAATCCAACTGCCGCAGGATTTATCCCGAACACGTCAGTATAAAAGATTAGCAGGAAGGTTGAGACACCTCTCCAGGCTATGTTCGCTGCACCATCACCCAGTGCATAACCGATTTTTTCTTTAAGGGCAAGTTTTTCCACTGTTAATTGGTTTTAGTACTTAAAGTTAATGAATTAATTCTGAAAGCCGGGTTAACTCATATAAGAAAGGATTAGCAAATAATATCCGATGCAAAATTATCATTACGGCTATTTTACCCTGTTGATCATCTCACTGGTGACGACAATGATCCTGGTGGACATGGCACATGCCCCGAAATATCCCAGGGCACCGTTACTCAGGTTTGTTTCGGGATTTGCCGGAGTGGAACCGAATACAGGATTAGTGTGAAGCAAATCCCTGAGAGTCCTGTAATATCCATAAGTAGACTGATCAAGAGAAAGAAGGTCCACCCTGATAGTATCTCCTGCTTCAGCATGGGCTATCCTTAGTTCCGTATTTTCGCCATCAGTATACTGATCGTCAAAGAGACGGTAATCTTCATTATTTGAAGAACCACGTGAATGGACTTTTACCCTGTAAAAATTCTTTCCCTGGGGATCTTTAAAATAACAGTAGACTGAAATGGTTGTTTCATCACTTGAGCCGCCACCAAGATTAAAATGATATACCTCCGTTCTCACCAGTCTCAAGGAGTCAATATTAACATGTGTATGCATGGTTGAAGAACCTGAATATTGGATATTTTCTGAAGTCACGCTCAGGTTATATGTTTTGCCGGGAGTTCCGTGTATCTTCGAGGTAAGATAAACACCCGGGGATCTTTCAATAAGAGTATCCTTAATACCGGTGTTATCTGTTATAATAACATCAGCTCCTGACACCATGGGTAGTACCGGTTGATCAAAATAGCTGCCTGATCTGCTTAACCTGACAGTATAAGGGCCCGGACCATCATCTATCAATCCTTCAATAACTATACGTGGTGCAGCTTCGTTCAGATCAACATTTATTACCTTTTCACAACTTGTGGTTACCATAACCACAAGCAGTAATACAGTGGTGTACTTAAGAAATAAATATTTTGCGCTTATAATTGTCTTCATGCCTCTCATTGTCAAAACCTGAAATTATACGTAAATGCAGGGACAATCCTGAAGAGTGACAGTTGAACGGCCTGCATTTTAGCAGGATTGTCAGGGTCCGGTTGAAAATTAATAGCATAAGCATTTTCTCTTGCATATACATTATATACTGAGAAATTCCAGCTACTCTCAAACTTTGTACTTTTTCTTCTTTGCCAGGTAAGGCCAAGATCAAGCCTGTGGTAATCAGGCATACGGTAACCATTTCGTTCAGTGTAGTAGGGAACTGAATTACCGTCTATATAATAGCGGCCACTCGGGAAAGTCACAACATTTCCACTCAGATATATCCATGTTGCAGACAGGGTCAGGTGTTTACTGATATTATACATTGCAACAACAGAAATGTTATTTGGCCTGTCCTGCTTCGCAAGGAAAGGTGTTCCGCCATTTATGGAAGGAAATTCCCGTTTGCTTTTCGAAAGGGTATAACTTATCCAGCCTGTTATTTTTCCGTATTTTTTCTTAAAAAGAAATTCAGCCCCATAACCCCATCCCCTTCCAAAAACCAATTGCGACTCCACTTTATTGTTCAGTATAAGGTTTGCTCCATTCCTGTAATCTACCTGGTTTTGCGTATTTTTGTAATAAACTTCCACAGATGTCTCGTACCTGTTATTTGCGAAATTTCTGAAATAGCCAAGAGTATACTGATCGGCAATTTCAGGTAAAACATTTGTATTACTTGGCACCCAGAGATCAAATGGTGTTGTCGATGTGGTATTTGATAAGAGATGCAGATACTGCCTCGTACGGGCATAAGATATTTTTATTGAAGAGGAATCATTAATAATAAAATTCATAAGGATCCTTGGTTCAAGCCCCCCAAATGTACTATAGAACTTGCCGGCAGGATACGATACTGAATCGATAACATCAGCAACATTGTCATAAGTATAGACAGTACCCGGTCCTATAGAACTGAACAGGGAATAACGTAAACCATATATTGCTTTGAGATGCTTTGAGATAGTCTGCTCATTGGATATATAAATTGCATTTTCAAGAGCATGCCTGTTATCCATCGATTTGACATGAAAGAAGGCAGTACTGTCAACCTTGCTGGGCACGAAGGTGTGATAAATGACATTTATACCAAATTTCAATGAATTATTAGAATTAAGATAGTAGTTAACATCCTCCTTCATGTTCCAGTCCTTTATTTCAGACAGGACCTTCAAAGAATTAGTGCCCACTGCCACATTGAAGTTATAACTGTACCGGTTAAATATCAGGGAGGTATTTGAAAACATTTTATCACTCATAATATGATTCCATCGTGCAGTTGTGGTAATATTGCCCCAGTTAAGTCCGAGAGATCCTCCAAGGTTGAAATTATCCCTTCCCAGGTAACATGAGAGGTAGACACGATCTTTATCAGTGATCCTCATATTGGCTTTGAGGTTAAGATCATAAAAGTAGAGGGTCGTTTTGCTCGCTGTCGAATCAGCACCTGTACCGGGAAGCAGTTTAAGGAAGAGGTCGGCATAAGTGCGTCTGGCTGCAATCATAAATGAGCCCCTGCTCTTCAGAACAGGGCCTTCTACTGATAGTCTTGAAGCTATGAGTCCTATGCCTCCTGACACACTGAAATCCTTATTGTTCCCTTCATTCATCTTGATATCCACCACTGACGATAAGCGACCTCCGTACTCCGCCGGAAACCCTCCCTTGTAAAGCGTCACATCTCTTATCGCGTCAGAGTTGAATGTTGAAAAAAAGCCCAACAGGTGGGAGGGATTGTATACAGGTGCCTCATCGAGCAGTATAAGATTCTCATCAACACCCCCACCCCTGACATAAAAACCTGAGTTCCCTTCACCTGCCGGAGAAATGCCAGGCAAAAGCTGTATGGTCTTAAGAATATCCTTTTCACCAAGTATTACGGGTATAGACTGAATCTCCTTTACATTTACTTTGGATATCAGTTGTCCCGACACAACATTATTGTTATTCTTCTCACCTGTAATTGTGATCTCATTTAATGTTATTGACTCTTCGTCCATTTCGATATTCAGCTTCCTGTTTTCATCAAGATTAACAGGAATATACCTGATTTTGTATCCAACATAACGCACAATAAGTGTATACCTGCCCTCAGGTAGGGTAAGTGAAAAATACCCGTATGAATTGGTTACAATCCCCGCATTTGGTTTTTCCTCCGGATAAATGACTGCTCCTGCCAGCGATTCTCCATTAGAAGCATCTGTTACAAAGCCGCTTATTGTTACTTGTTTGCTTATCCCTGCTCCCGAAAGCCCGGATGAAGAGTACAATAGAGTAAAGAGTATTATCAGGAGACCGGCCTTTAATGTCATTTGATTAATATTTCCACGCTTGCTGGTTTCAGTCCGGGAGAAGAAGCTTTAAGAGTTAATTTACCCGGTGTTTTGCCCGACCTTATCACAGCCAGACAACGGCCCTGCCATGCTTTTCGTTGATGTCCCGTGAAACTCTCCAGGCTTACAGGATTTGCATTACCGGTTGCTATGATAGTACCCGGACCATCAATTTCAAACTGAATCATGTTCTCTGACTTTGGGTTCCTGTATCCCATATTATCCTTTAATTCAATAGTCACATAACTCAGATCCTGGCCATTGGCTTTTAATATATCCTGGTCAGCCGATAAAATAATATGTGTGGGTTCAGCAGCAGTATTTAAAGTTGCTGTATTCACCTTTTTACCCCGGGAATAGCCTATTACTTTCAGTTCACCGGCCTGGTACGGAACATCCCAGGAGTTTTTGAATTCAGTTGATCGATCAGTTTTCTTTTTGCCAAGTGAAACTCCGTTAAGAAACAATTCAGCCTCATCGCATGAAGAGTACGCTGTAACCTCAATGGGATTTCCTTCATAGCCTTTCCAGTTCCAGTCTGCAACATGATCATACCAGTTCCATTTACTCCAGAACATCTTCTCCGGATTTTCAGGGAATGAAGGCAAAGGTGGCTTAACAAAGAGTGATAGCTGATCCTCTTTCCAGAGAGCATCACGATAAAACGATTGCGGGCGTTTCCACCCGCATATATCAATATCTCCGCAGAAAGCGAGGTTCCAGGGATAAAAATCCTGCTTTTGCATGTATCCTTTCCAGCCAATGCTTGCTTCTCCTATATAATCAAAGCCTGTCCAAACAAAATCTCCGGTCAGCCATGTGTGATCCAGTACATCCATCCAGCTTTGAAATGCTTCAAAAGGATATGATTCAGTCTGAACCATAATTCTTGAAGGAATCCTTTCATGATCTTCATCAAAAATATTGCTTCTCTTATGATCGCCTCCTGAACCGTAATTATAGCCTGCAATGTCCAGCACGGCAAAAAAAGGATCCTTATCAGGGTTCAACCCGTTAACAGCAGCTGTCACAGGTCGGGTCGGATCTGCTGAATGTACAAAATCAACCATGGTCCTGGCTGTCTTTACTACTTCAGGTTTGTTCATTCCCGGTATCTCATTCCCTATGCTCCATAATATTATGGAAGGATGATTATAATCCCTGTTTATCATACTGGCAACATCCTTTTTCCACCAGTCACGGAAATAAAGATGATAATCATATTCATTCTTGCCATCATTCCACATATCGAAAGTCTCATCAATAACCAGCATCCCCAGCCTGTCACAGGCATCCAGGAAAGCCGGAGCAGGCGGGTTATGTGAGCACCTTACTGCATTGAATCCACTGGCTTTCATTAATTCAACCCGGCGCTCCTCTGCCCGGTCAAACGATTTTGACCCAAGAGGTCCGTTGTCATCATGAAAACAACCTCCTTTCAGTTTTATTGTTTCACCGTTCAGCTTAAATCCGCTATTAACATCAAAGCTAATCGTACGAATACCGAAACGGGACTCTACCCTGTCTGTTATACTATCAGTTAAATATACTTCAGTTACAGCGGTATAGAGGGAAGGCGTTTCCGGTGACCAGAGGTCAGGATCCTTAATTTTCAATTCATAATTAAGCGTCGACTGTCCCTCCTTTAATATCACCGGTCCATACAGATAACTTCCTGTCTTTCCGCCTTTTGTATCAATGAGGGTAATGCCAAGTTTTACAGTGACTGCTTTATCTGACTGATTGTTCAATTTTATTTCTGTGTTTACTGTGGCAGATTTCTCACTCACGTCAGACGTAGCAATCCTAATTCCCCATTGTGCCACATGTACAGGATTAAGAATCTTTAACCACACATGCCTGTAAATTCCTGAACCTGAATACCACCTGCTGTTCTCCCCTTCATTTCTGACCTTAACAGCAATTATGTTTGACGTTCCGTACCGGACATGATCAGTAATATCGAACCAGAAGGAGGTATAACCATATGGATGACTCCCAAGTGAAAAGCCATTGATCCAAATCTCAGGATTCATATAAACCCCTTCAAATACAAGGATCACCCTTCCCCCGGATAATACTGAAGGAACTGTGAATGATTTCCTGTACCAGCCTGTTCCCCCTGTAGTAAATCCACCACTTACCTGACTGATAGCATTTCTGTTAAATGGAGAGTTTGTTCCCGGCAGGTTTTCAATACTCCAGTCGTGGGGAAGATCGACAGGTTGCCATGACGAGTCGTCAAATGCAAGACCCTCAGCACCCTGGGCCCCACCCCGATGAAAAAGCCAGTCCGAATCAAAAAGAAAAGTTCCCGTTCCCGGGTTTTGAGCTATTACCAGGTTTGCAAACAGTATCCCGGCCAGAAGAAATAGAATCCTTTTCATACTAAATAAGTTTTTTATATTTAATCCTTGCAGGTGTTGTATCAGTAACTCTCTTCCTGTAGTTCTCTTCATATTCCGAGTAGTTGCCTTCAAACCATACAACCTTTGAATCACCTTCATAAGCCAGCATATGTGTTGTAACCCTGTCGAGAAACCATCTGTCATGCGATATGATAACTGCACAGCCTGCAAAGTATTCAAGCCCTTCTTCCAATGCTCTCAGCGTATTAACATCAATATCATTAGTCGGCTCATCCAGGAGAAGGACGTTTGCTCCCGATTTAAGAGTAAGAGCCAGATGAAGCCTGTTCCTCTCGCCTCCTGACAGAACTCCGCACTTCTTTTCCTGATCAGCTCCTGTGAAATTAAACCGGGCTACATAAGCCCTGGCATTTACAAGCCTGTTGCCTACCATTATATCGGGCTGTCCCCCTGAAATAACTTCATAAACAGTTCTGGCCGGATCGATATCGGCATGAGCCTGGTCAACATAACCCAGGGAAACAGTCTCGCCTACAGAAAAGTTGCCAGATGTTGCATCTTCCTGCTTCATTATCATCCTGAAAAGAGTGGTTTTTCCTGCGCCATTTGGACCAATAACGCCTACAATACCATTAGGTGGAAGATTGAAACTCAGATCCTCAAAAAGGATCCTGTCATCAAAAACCTTTGACACCGATTTTGCTTCAATAACTTTATCACCCAGTCTTGGTCCGTTTGGAATAAAGATCTCAAGCTTTTCCTCTTTCTGTTTTACATCCTGGTTAAGAAGGTTCTCGTATGCACCTAATCGGGCTTTTGATTTTGCATGTCGTGCTTTTGGTGACATTCTTACCCATTCGAGTTCCCGTTCAAGTATTTTTCTTCTTTTAATATTCCCCTTTTCTTCCACTTCGAGCCTTCTTGCTTTCTGTTCCAGCCATGAGGAGTAGTTGCCTTTCCAGGGTATTCCTTCACCTCTGTCCAGCTCAAGGATCCAACCGGCTACATTATCCAGGAAATAACGGTCATGAGTGATACAAATTACTGTTCCATGATATTGTTTCAATGTAGTTTCAAGCCATTGGACCGATTCAGCATCAAGGTGGTTGGTTGGTTCATCAAGAAGAAGTATATCCGGTTGTTGAAGGAGAAGACGGCAAAGGGCTACACGTCTGCGTTCGCCTCCGGAAAGGACATCGACCTTTGTGTCACCTGAAGGGCATCTAAGGGCATCCATTGCACGCTCGAGCTTATATTCTATATTCCAGCCATCAACAAGATCTATCTTTTCCTGTAGTTCAGCCTGCCGATCCATAAGCTGCTCCATCTTATGATGATCTTCATATACTTCCGGCTCGGCAAAACGGTTACTTATCTTCTCATACTCCCTGAGAATGTCAATTGTCTCCTTCATCCCTTCTTCGACGATCTCCAGGACACTCCTGCTCTCATCAAGGAGCGGGTCCTGTGACAGATGGCCAACAGAGTATCCCGGAAGGAAAGTAACATCTCCCAGGTATTCCTTTTCAATTCCTGCTATAATTTTAAGCAATGTGGATTTACCGGATCCGTTCAAACCTATTATACCTATTTTGGCTCCCAGGAAAAAAGAAAGAGATATATCTTTAAGTACTTGCCGGTGAGGAGGAAATGTTTTTCCTACCCTGTTCATTGAAAAAATTATTTTATTGTCGTCTGCCATAATACCGGAAATTTATTACCAGACAAAAATACGCCAAAAAAATGGTAGGGACGTTAATGTGTAACGTCCCTGCCATTAATAAAAAATAATATTTTTAATAAGATTTTATTTTTTCCTGAATAGCTGTACTGTTTCATCCTGCATCAAAACCCATAAAGAATAAACTCCTTTCAGGGTCCCTATCGGAATATTAAGGCAACCGAGAGCTGCAACAACTATTACCAGGTACCTGGCCCAGGGAGAGTATGTAAATAAGCCAATTCCTCCTATTAGTCCCAGTGTTGACAAAAATCCAATAAGCAGGGGAAGGCTTATTGATAAAAAACTGAGGACCATTTCCCCGGTCTCATCACCCATAACCTGTCCCCTGGCAAAATTCAGAACAAAGAAAACGGCAACAGCAGCAATAAGGCCAAGAAAGCCAAATCCTATATGGATAGCCCCGACTACTGTTACATGCTTTTTCATTTTAGAGTCTTCCATGATGATAATTTTTTATGCAAGTTATAAATATTTTCATTCCTGATAAAAAGACTTGGCAATTTGTGAATTGCTGCATACCGAATTACAATTAAATATTAAAGCAATCTTTTTCAGTTTATTCTGATCATTAAAAAGAGAGAATTAGTATATTTGATCTATAAAAATCCATTTATGAAAAGGAAATTCTTTTTAGCTCTGGGATTCTTATTCTTAGTAGGTGCATTTAATTCCTGTGATAGTATTAAAAACTGCAAGGTATGCTCGCAGAATACTTATGATTCATCCGGCAACCTTATTACTGAAGGTTCCGACACTGAATATTGTGATGCTTCATTAGTAAGGATAGAAGCCACTCCCGATGTCACAGTTCTGGGTGTGACTACCAAATGGGTATGCAGGTAATCAGTATCTGACACCTATTAATGTTACATCATCCACCTGGGGATTGTCACCTTTCCATTCCTCAAAAATTTCATTCAGTCTCTCTCCCTGCTCAAGCATTGATTTCCCTGACATTGAAACCAGTGTTCCCTTAAGTTGCTTCGACATAAATTTCTTCTCTCTGGGACCACCAAACTGATCTGCATAACCGTCAGAGAAGATATAAAAAGCATCACCCTTATGAAGATCAATCTTATGAAGAGTGAATGGGTCCATCCTGTAGTGAATGGCAACCGGCATCTTGTCTGCCCGGTAATGGATGAGCTCGCCGTCCCTTACAAGGTATAACGGACTGTTTGCACCGGCATACCATAATGTATTGTTCTCAAAATCGACAACACATATGGCAATGTCCATGCCATCCTTAATACTATCCTCCTCGGCAACCTGATTTAAAGATTTTATTACGCCCTGCCTGAGGTTTTCGATGATCTGGTCAGGCATTGAAATGTGTTTGCCTATTACAATTTCGTTCAGTAAGGTAACACCCAGCATACTCATAAATGCACCTGGCACTCCATGACCGGTGCAGTCAGCTGCAATTATTATCTGCATCCTGTCAGGGGAGGATACCCAATAAAAGTCGCCACTTACTATTGCAAGCGGTTTATAGAGGACAAAATGTTCAAGCTTATCACTGAATAGCTCGAGTGATGGGATAAGAGCAGTCTGAATTCTCTTGGCATACATAATACTGTCAGTAATATGCTTCTTCTGATAAGCGATCTGATCTCTCTGTGCAGCCGCAATATCTCTCTGTTTCTCAATCTCATCCTTCTGTATAGAAATAGTGCGGTTCTTTTCTTCAAGACGTATATTTGCCTCTTTTTTTATTTTATATCCCCTGTATATGTAATAACCAAGTATGCTAACCAGCAAAAAGGCAAGAATGACGAAATAGAGAATTAGTTTTTGTTTCTCCAGTGTAGCCAGTTGCAGCTTAATCCTGCTTTCCTGTTCTGATATTTTCTTCAGTTGGTCATTTATCCTGCTAACCTGTTGATATATTTTAGCTTTCTGGTTCGAAAGAGTATCTCTCTGAGTCTGTACATCCTGCTGTTGGGCCATTATAGTCTTCTTCTGTGCTGATATCTCTCCCTGCTGTTTGCTTATTTGAATAAACTGCCTGTCAAGAGTTTTTTGTTTTTCATTTAATGTCTTTTCCTTTAACACTATCTCAGTATCAAGACTGTCAAGAAGCGCTTTCTGGTGCTTTATCTCTTCTTTCTGAATTCGTATCCTGTCAAGCTGTTTTTTGATTGTATCGCGCTGCAGTACTATTTCTTCGCTGGCTTTACCAAAAAGGTTTTCCCAGTCTTCCTTGGTTTTTATAGCCTGGTTCAACATGTTTGAATTAACTTTCATCCCTGCCTTGTTTATGAGATCCTCATTAACACTGTATTTCGGCATCTCACCCTCAACGCCCATAAAATTGATCATCGACTCGCGAAATTCATACCCTTCAGTTAATAACAGCGTCTGGTGATTTTCAATAGCTGCCTTGACCTTGTCAAGGTTGAACCCGCTGGCTTTATTCACGTATAAAAGCTGTGTATAGACTATCTGACTCTCTGAATTGAATTTTATAAGCTCCACAGGCTTGTTTTGTATAGTCGGACGTGTCTTCCTCAGATTCCCTAATTCAAAAAAGAGAAATTCATCTCTGTCAAGAACCCCAATTTTAAAAACTGATGAATCAGCAAACCCGGGACCATAATCAACATATCGCGCAATATCAAATATAAAAACAGCCCTGGTCCCATTATCGATGCTTCCCTGTCCATACGATCTGTTCATCAGAATAAAAAATCCCAGGGAGAGGATTAAAACTCTGATAATTCGAACCCTTTTAAACATGATTCTCAGGATTTGTTTATACGAATTTGCAAAATATTATTCAGGAAAACAAATGATAAAATGGCCCGACCAGTCGTCCGTGTTGATAAAATGTTAATAACTGAGGCAAATCATAGGGTCAGGTTCTTTTACTTGTAGTAATTTTATACGAGTCTAACCACAAAGTCAAATGACCCTGAATTTCAATAGCTTAGAATTTGAAGGAAAAACAATTATAATTGTAGAGGATGATCTTCCTTCTATTCGATACTATGAGACACTTCTTAAAAACTCAGGCGCTGATTTAGTAATCTTCCGGACAGGAAAGGATTTTGTTGACTATGTTTACGGAAAAGAAAACAAAGTGGATCTGGTCATAATGGATTTTCTGATTCCCCTGGTGAATGGCATTGAATGCACCCGGATTTTCCGAAAAGAAAGGAAGAGCGTTCCAGTTATTATGATTACCGCATATTCCTCCGAACAGGCAAAGACAGAAGCATATATTGCAGGATGCAATGAATACTTACTAAAACCAATATACCCCGAAAAAATCTATTTCCTGATTGCCAAATACTTCAATACTCCCTCGCCGGTATATCAGGAAAATAATGAATAAGCCTTATCTGCCGGCAGGTTGTATTACCTTCACATATTCCCTGTAGTAATTTTCAAGTTTACCGTTTATCTCTTCTCCCAGTTCCTTTTTGCCATAAGTTTCGCATGCATTTGCCAGACGTGAAGGATATTGGATAGCAGTCTGGATTTCATATTCAGCTGACCTTATAATATATGGTTCTTGCTTCAGGTAGTAGTCGAGATGACCATAATAGAAGTCACACAACTTCTTTGTCATTTCCACTGCTTTATCAGTGGCTCCCGCTGCAAAATAGGCTTCAATAATATCCGGAACATATGGGTCGTAAGATGTCTTTTCTATCGGTAATGCATTCATACAGAAATCAAGAACCTTAAGAGCTTTTTCATTTTTACCTTCAGCAACCAGAGCTTTTGCCAGCCTGGCATAATTAAGCCGGGCCCTGATAACTATGATGGTGCGCTTGTGGTTATAGTCGAGGTTAACATTCTTTGAATTGGCCCCGCCCCAGACAAATTTGTTAATCATGTTATCGTATGCGATATCTGTATTAATCCTGCCGTATGTAAGCCAGTCCTTATTCTCTGATTTTATCGGAACCAGCCTGTAAGCAAGACCTTCAAGCTGGAAATAATCCTCCAGCCCCATTGCATCATCATGATATCCTGTGACAAAGTATATTGGCCTGTCCCAGTTATTATGTGCCAGTATATCCAGCACCATAAGCTGGCTCTTAAGGATGGAGCTACCCTTCAGCTTGATATCTATAAATGGAACTATCTTATCCGAATCCCGGGGGGCAACTGTACCCGAGGCGATTACTTTTTTAGCATCAACCGGTATCCTGATTGTCCGGGAGGGAATAATATCGAGTAATTCAGAAGATGAAACCTGAACCTTGGTTGCTTTGTTATCACTGTTTACCCAATCAATAATAGTTGATATATCAACAGGGTCCTTAGTCTTTTCTACAATGAAAACCTGGTTATTAATACCATCATAGTATTTCTGAACAGGCAGGCTGATTGGAAGCGGAGCCGACTCATTAACCCTTCTTTTCATCTGGTTTATGTACCAGTCAGTATTTAAAAGCATTAAGTTACACACCCTGACATCGGTTCTTTTTGCTTCAACCTCCTGCGCATACCATAAAGGGAAGGTATCATTATCGCCATTGGTAAACAGGATGGCATCAGGAGCACATGAATTAAGATAGTCAAATGCTACATCGCGAGTGAGATAACGTCCCGATCTGTCATGATCGGTCCAGTCTTCAGCTCCCATAAGGACCGGAACGGCCAGAAAACATAAAATTCCGACAACAGGAGCAGCAATCTTCTCTCCTGTTAGTTTAGAAAGGAACTCAAAGAGGGCAATTACCCCGATTCCTATCCAGACAGAGAAAAAGTAAAAGGATCCGGCGTAGGCATAATCACGTTCCCTGGGCTGATTCGGGGATTGGTTCAGATAAAAAACAATGGCTATTCCCGTCATTATAAACAGGAGCAGAACAATAAACCAATTCTTGTTATCACGATTAAAGTGATAGAACAGACCCAGGAAACCAAGCAGGAATGGTAGTAGATAATACTTGTTCCTCGAAGGATCATTCTTCATATCAGGAGGCATATCAGACATTGTTCCCAGGCGGGGTTCATCGATAAACTTAATGCCTGTGATCCAGTTTCCGTTAGCCACCCCCCCTGTTCCCTGGGTGTCATTTTGTTTACCGGAAAAGTTCCACATGAAATATCTGAAATACATATACCCGAACTGGTAGGAGAACATGAATCTAAGGTTCTCAATGAAAGTTGGTTTCCGGATGATCTTCTTTTCACCCGACTGTTCGGTGACCTGTATGGGCACACCTTTCACCTTGCCCCATTCCTTATAAATCTCCTGGTGATCGCTCTGAACACTCCACATTCTTGGAAAGAGCGTTATAAATCGTGGATCATAAACACGCTCAAGGTTATAACCTGTGATCTTATATCTCCCGTTTTCAAGAGCATACTTTGGTTTGCCGTTAGTATAATCAATTACAGGGGCATTGTAATATGGTCCCTTGAATAAGGGCCTTTGCCCGTATTGTTCCCTGTTAAGAAAATAAAGGAGATTGAAGGGATTTGAGGGATTGTTTTCATTTAGAGGAGTGTCGGCAGAAGATCGTATTACTATGATGGCTGTCGCGGAATAACCTATTAGTATTACCATTACAGCAGTCAGCATAGTATTAAGTGCAACCCGGTTCCTGTTGGCAAGGTACCATGTTATTCCTCCTATTATTATAAGCATAAGAATATTGAAAACAGATGATCCGGAAACTACCCATATCCCTGTAAAGAAGAGAGCTGCTATTGCCAGTACTGCATTTTTGGAGGAATTTCCTGATCTGAATGATGACCTGACAGCAAGGATAAAAAATATTGCAAGTATAACAACATGAACAACCATCCCGCTGTTGGAAGGCAAATGCAAAGTGTTTACAAAAAAGAGGTCAAACTTCGAGGAGATAGTCACAATACCTGGCATAATACCCCACATCAGCAATGCCAGGAGTGCCATAGAGGTTCCAAGGGAAACCAGGAAACCTTTCCATGAAAATTCAAATTTCTTAAAATAATAAACCAGAACTATGCCAGGAAGAGTCAAGAGGTTCAGCAGGTGTACACCTATTGATAACCCCATTAGAAATGCTATGAGTATCAACCACTTATCTGCATGTTTTTCTTCAGAAACATTCTCCCATTTTAATATTGCCCAGAATACTATTGCAGTGAAGAAGGCAGATGTGGCATATACTTCGCCCTCCTCGGCAGAAAACCAGAAGGAATCGGAGAAAGAATAGGCTATTGCTCCCACTGCACCTGCAGCCATGACAGCAATTATCCTTGCCGTGATAAACCGGGATTCCTCCCTGAGCAATAATTTCTTTGCCAGATGGGTAATCGTCCAGAAAAGAAAGAGGATGGTAAAGGCACTTGCCAGCGCAGACATTGAATTTACCATTGCAGCTACTTTTGACACATTGCCTCCTGCAAAAAGAGTAAAAAAACGGGCCATAACCATAAATACCGGATTTCCGGGAGGATGTCCGACTTCAAGTTTAAACCCTGAAGCAATGAACTCCCCACAATCCCAGAGACTGGCCGTAGGCTCAATTGTCATCAGATAGGTAACTGCCGCTATGGCAAAAACAATCCAGCCAGTTATATTGTTAATAAGCTTATACTTCTTCATCCGTTGATATATTAAATCAGAATATTACATTACGGTTAAGGCACGAAATTACTTATTTTTTTAATAAGATCACCTAATACCCAAAGCACCTTAAATTTATTACTTTTGAGCAACACTTAAGCTAATGAGGTCATTCAAAGCCATCCTTTTTCTACTTCTCATCAGCAGGGCAATCAATGTTTCCGCTCAGTATTATAATACGGGTCAGGACCCATCCTCAATCAAATGGATGCAGATCAAAACCAATCATTTTACTGTGATATATCCCGGAAAATATGGATCGGAAGGTCTTACTTTTGCAAGGTCTCTCGATAAAGCATACTCAAGTCTTACAAATATCTTCCCTGAAAGGAGGATTAAAATCCCGGTCATTATTCATAATTACACCACCCGGTCAAATGGTTACGTTGCCTGGGCTCCAAAAAGAATGGAGATTTATCCTACACCCGAACAGAACACTATTCCACTCGATCCTGATATGCAACTGTCTGTTCATGAGATGGCTCACGTATACCAGATGTCATCTCTTGATCAGGGATTTTCGAAAGCATTGTCGTTTATTCTTGGGGAACAAGTAATTGGAATAACCTCCTCTTTGCTACCATTATGGCTTCTTGAAGGAGATGCAGTATTCGCCGAATCATATCTCACAGAATCGGGTAGAGGAAGGACTCCCTCGTTTCTTAAACAGCTAAAAGCCCTCACTGTTGAGAAGGGAATCTCATATAAATATGATAAGATAATTAACGACTCCTATCGTGATTTTGTCCCTTCCTACTATGAAACAGGCTTCCAGATGGTGACGATGGCTACCAGCCAATACGGATCCCAGATATGGAACAGGGTACTTGATTTTACTGCCAGAGAACCTTTTACAATAAATCCCGTTAATATAAGCCTTCAAAGAAATGCACATCTTACAAAAAAGAAATTGTATAATGAGACCCTTGATACGCTTAAACAAATATGGACCAGGGAAATTCAGGAAAATAAATCCATTGCCTATAATCCTGTCAATCCTGAAAAAAATAATAAATTCATTAATTACTATACCCCCCTTCAAGCGGGTAAGGATAGCATCATATCGATAAAAACCTCATTATCTGATCCCCCTGCCTTTGTTCTGATAACACCATCTAAAGGAATTGAAAAGAAATTATTTATTCCAGGTTACATCTATCCTTACTTCATTTCCTATGGCAAAGGAAGACTTGTATGGGTTGAAAATCAGCCGGATAAAAGATGGGAAAACAGGGAATATTCCATCATCAGGATACTTGATATTAAAAAGAATCAAGTAAGAAGGCTATCAAAGAAAACAAGATATATGGCAGCGGCAATATCCCCCGATGGTACCAGAATAGCTGCAATCGAGAACAGCATTGAAAATAAAAATTCCCTCGTCTTTATTGATCCTGAAACAGGCGCAGTGCAGGAGTCGGCTCCTGTACCGGGCAATGCTTATCTTCAGCATCCACAGTGGGCTCCCGGAGGAAACGAGATCACTTTTATCAGTCTCACAGAACAAGGTGAGGGTATATTGGCATATTCTGTTCACAATAATACCTGGGATAAACTTATTGATGAAGGCAGGGCTGACCTGCAATCCTCTTATCTCAGGAATGACACACTCTTTTTTATAAGTTCTGAGACAGGTACTGACAATATTCTGGCAAAATCACCTGGCAATAAGATACTGAAACTTACCAGCTCCAGGTTCGGAGCTTCTGATTTGTCAATGTACGGAAATGAAATAATTTTCAGTGATTACACCGCAGATGGTAATAATATTTGCATTGTCCCGGCAACAGGTATTAGAGACTCAGTTACAGTCAGCCATGTCTCTTCTTCGCCTTTGCTTGACAGGTTAGATCAGAAACCTGTGACAGGAAGTCAGGCTGCCATGAGGGAGTATACACCTGTTCCATACAGGAAATGGCAGCACCTTTTCAGGTTTCACAGCTGGATGCCCTTCTATGCTGATTTAGAGACCGTCAGGACCGATCCTGCATCTATAAGGCCCGGTATCTCACTTATGTCCCAGAACAGTCTTAGCACTCTTACATCAATAGTTGGTTATGAATACTCCAGTACAGGAAAGCATGTTTTTCATACTCACCTGACCTGGACAGGCTGGTATCCTGTTATTGAATCCAGGATTGATTATGGTGAAGCTCCCCAGGTATATAAACTTGGTGAATCAGTCAACGATCCTCCTTCCGTTCAGCCACTGACCAGATTTTCAAACTCTGTAAGGTTCCCTTTCCGCTTTTCCTCAGGTCGTTTTCAACAATACCTGCAGGGGTCTTTATCAACAGATTATATAAATAAATATATCTATATCAAGGAAGATGGCATCTATGACTATGGACAGACAATTTTAAGTGGCAGACTTTATTTTTCGAATTCAAGCATATCAGCATACCGTGATATCTTTCCCCGATGGGCACAATATATTGATATTAATTACTCATATGCTCCATTTGACAGGAATATTTACGGAAATATTACCTCAATAAGAACTGCTTTCTACTTACCGGGATTTCTAAAAAATAATAGCATAAGGTTGAGGTTTGAAGCCGAAAAACAGCAGCCTTCACGATATTTCTTCAGCAGTGCAGTGTCATTTCCCAGAGGCTATAGCAACATACTTTCTACTAAAATTAATTTCCTTTCAGCCGACTATGTTTGTCCTCTGATTTACCCTGATTTAAATCTGTCGGGACTGCTTTATATAAAGCGGATACGCGCCGACATCTTCTATGATCATGCCTCGGGAACCGATAACTATTATTTAAATGTGTTGGTTAATGGGGATTATACAAATGAATTCCACGCTGGAAATGAAACATTCAGCTCATTTGGTCTCGAGCTGATGTCAGATTTCCATCTTTTCAGGATACCTTTCACGATATCAGGAGGAATCCGGACCGCCTGGAAAGATATAAGTCAAAAACCTTTTGTGGGTTTCCTTTTCAATATGGATCTGTTTGGTTTTAGTATAGGAAGAGGTGGAATATGATCCTTCAGAGCTTAATTTTACCCGCAAGATCTTTAATAAGGGCCCATGCCTTTTCCACATGTGCCGCCGTAACATTTGTCTGGGCAGTAGCCATTCTGAGTGTATACCTTCCGTTTAAAACGGTATGGGTCAGATATAGCTTCCCCGAATCATTGAGCTGATGGTTCAGCTTCTCATTTAATATGTTTAACTGCTCTTCCGTATAGCCATCCGGTCTGTAACGGAAACAAACAACACTGATTATCACAGGTGCGAGCAATTCAAAATCCGGATCATCTGATATCATTTTCTTAAGCTCGGCAGCCAGTTGGATGTGATACCTGACTTTTTCCTGCAGACCTACTGTACCATAAGTCCTGATAACACTCCACAGCTTGAGAGCTCTGAATCTTCTTCCGAGCGGAATTCCCCAGTCCCTGTAATCATTTACCTTACCTCTTGTCCGTGTCTTGAGGTATTCAGGTAATATTTCAAATGTCCTTATCAGGGAGGCAGCATCTTTGACAAAGTAAGCGGTACAATCAAAGTTAGTGAACATCCATTTATGAGGGTTGAAAACAAAACTATCAATATACTGCCTGCCATCAAGCATCCATTGAAATTCAGGCAAAATAAGAGCTGTTCCAGCCATTGCAGCATCAACATGAAGCCAGACATCATATTTATGACAAATCTTTCCTATAGCCTCCAGAGGATCAATAGCTGTTGTGCCTGTAGTTCCAATTGTTGCCACAACACAACAAGGAATCCTGTCATTTTCAATATCCTGCAAAATAGCAGATTCGAGCTTTTCAGGATTCATTGAAAAATCATCCCTGACAGGGACTTTGACAAGATTTCGTTTCCCAATACCGGCTATCTTTACAGCCTTTTCAACAGATGAATGGGTTTGTTCTGAACAATAAATTCTCAGAGTACCTGAGTTTTCCGCCCCGTCACGGTTAACAGAGAATCCTGATTTCTTTTCACGCGCTGTAAGAATGGCAGCGAGGGTAGCTGTGGACGCTGAATCCTGTATCACTCCTTCAAACTCCCCTGGCAGCTTTATCATTTCCCTGAGCCATATCATCATCTTTTCCTCCAGTTCGGCAGCTGCAGGTGAAGTTTCCCAAATCATACACTGGGTACCAAGAGTAGAGATCATCATTTCAGCAAGTACTGACGGAGGACTGGTGTTTGCAGGAAAGTAAGCAAAGAAATTAGGATTCTGCCAGTGAGTAATACCTGGCATTATTATTTCGTTGAAGTCCTTCATCAGAGCGCTGAAGGGTTCCGGATGAAGAGGAGGAACATCGGGTAACCTGGAAAATATTTCACCTGGCTGTACCTGTGATTTTACAGGATATTCTTCAACATTCTCCATGTAGTCTGCCATCCAGTCAACAAGCTTATGAGCCTGTTTTCTAAATTCATCCGGTTTCATAATGTTATGATTTTGCTCCGTCAGCAAGAAGAATTATCCTGTTTGCCTTTACTTCAATTACTCCTCCGTCAATCTCAATTATTTTTTCAACTCCGGCCTGATCAACTATTATTACATTACCGCTGTCGAGTGTCGACACTATTGGGGCATGATCTTTCAGAACCTGGAAAGATCCCTTTTTCCCCGGAACCCTGACAGATTTAATATCTCCTTCAAAAACCTTTTTATCGGGTGTGATAATTTCTATTTTCATTCTAAAGACTATTTTGACTGGGCAAGAATCTTTTCTCCTTTCTCAATGGCATCCTCAATTGTTCCCACTAACATAAATGCTGATTCAGGATACTGGTCAACCTTTCCATCCATGATCATGTTAAAGCCCTTGATCGTATCTTCTATAGATACGAGTGCTCCTTTTATTCCGGTGAACTGTTCTGCAACATGGAATGGCTGGGAAAGAAATCTCTGAACTCGTCGGGCACGGTGAACCACCAGTTTATCCTCTTCTGAGAGCTCATCCATACCGAGGATAGCAATGATATCCTGCAGTTCATTATATCTCTGAAGCAGCTCTTTTACCCTCTGTGCACAGTCGTAGTGTTCATTCCCAACGATATCAGCAGACAGAATCCTGGATGTTGAATCGAGAGGATCAACAGCCGGGTATATACCAAGCTCGGATATTTTTCTGCTAAGAACGGTTGTTGCATCAAGATGCGCAAAAGTTGTTGCGGGAGCAGGGTCAGTAAGGTCATCTGCAGGTACATATACTGCCTGAACAGAGGTTATAGATCCATTCTTTGTTGAGGTGATCCTCTCCTGCATAACTCCCATCTCTGTAGCCAGTGTTGGCTGGTATCCCACAGCCGAAGGCATCCTACCAAGAAGGGCTGACACTTCCGAACCTGCCTGTGTGAACCTGAACACGTTATCCATAAAGAACAGAATATCACGGCCACCACTCTTGCCATCACCATCCCTGAAGTGTTCTGCAACTGAAAGTCCTGAAAGAGCAACACGCGCCCTTGCTCCCGGAGGTTCATTCATCTGACCGAAGACGAGAGCCAGTTTTGATTCCTTAAGTGATTCCTTATCCACAGTTGAGAGGTCCCATCCGCCACCCTCCATATTCTTGAGAAAGTCCTCGCCATAGGTAATGACACCTGCTTCAAGCATCTCACGCAGAAGATCGTTACCCTCCCTGGTTCTTTCACCTACACCGGCAAATACGGAGAGCCCTGAATAGGCCTTGGCAATATTATTGATAAGCTCAAGGATAACCACTGTTTTACCGACACCGGCACCACCAAAAAGTCCGATCTTACCACCTTTGGAATATGGTTCAATAAGGTCAATAACCTTTATACCTGTATATAATATCTCTTTATCAGTTGAAAGATCATCATATTTTGGAGGAGTTCTGTGGATAGGGTAACCTCCTGTTTTATCGAGTGTTCCCAGACCGTCAATTGCTTCCCCTGTAACATTCATCAGTCGCCCCTTGATCTGTTCGCCAATAGGCATTGTAATAGGTTGTCCTGTAGCTATAACGTCCATTCCCCTTCTAAGACCATCTGTTGAGTCCATTGCAATGGTCCTTACAGTTCTTTCACCGATATGCTGCTGACATTCCACTACTAACATTGAGCCATCATCCCTTTTTACTTCAAGTGCATCGTAAATTTCAGGCATATCAAAGCCCTGTTTTTCAAATGTGACATCAACCACCGGACCAATGATCTGGCTGATTTTCCCTGTGTTCTGTGACATATATTTTATTTGTTTATAAAATGAGTAAAAATGATCTTTTTCTTCTGCGATTTATTTACAGGTTTGGTTCCAAAAATGGAGGATAACTATAATATTTTTTTAATCTTCAAAAACAGAAGATACAAATTTAATAATTTTTGGTTTTTATCCTGATCAAACTCTTTATTAATTGATTTGTCGCCGGCTAAGTACATAAGGCTCTAAGTTTAAGAACTGTAACAATAATTCGCGTATCCCTGAATCTATTTATTTCTGCCTATTAATGAAATGACCACTGACTTAAGTTCACTTTTTCTTTCTTTTGGCACGTCAATCCTATCAAGAAGGGAAAAAGAGGTTTTTATATATTCATTTGCCAGGTTTTCCGTTACAGATCTTATATTGAGCTGATCATAGATATCAATAACTTTTCTGACTTTTTCCTCCGGATCCTGAGTTTTACCCGAGAGTCTGTTACATGGAGGACATTAATCTGTTCTCTTGAAGCCAGTTCAAAGGCTTTTACCAGCAGAAAGGTCTTTTTATTCGAGATAATGTCACCACCCGGAATTTTTCCAAATACTTTTGAATCACCATAGGTATCAAGCAGATCATCCTGTATCTGAAAAGAGAGTCCCAGGTTTCTGCCAAATTCATAAATAAGTTCTGCGTCTCTGTCTTTTGCTCCTCCTATTATAGCACCTATTTTGACTGCAGCTGCTACAAATACTGCGGTTTTAAGCTCAATCATCCTTAAGTATTCTTCATGTGCTATGATTGTAGCTTTTTCAAAATCGATATCAAGCTGCTGACCAACACAAACCTGGATAGCTGCCTTATTAAACTCTCTGAATACTTTTAACAAACAGCGTTGAGGCGTCTGCAGGAAACACTCATTTGCAATAAAAGCCATAACATCGCCTGAAAGTACTGCCTGGTTTATATTCCATTTACTGTGCACAGTAGGAAAATTTCTTCTGCATGGGTGCCTGGTCCATGATATCATCATGCACCAGGGTGAAATTATGAAAGACTTCCAGTCCAATAGCAGGTACTACCGCCTCATCTATTTTATCATTGAAGAGATTACATGCCATAAGGCAATGACAGGTCTTAGCCTTTTCCCTCCAATTGAAAGGATATATTTAACAGGATCAATTAGTTTCTCTGCTTCCGTATTATACGAAAGATTGATAATAGCCTTCTCAACTAAATCCTTAAGTTCAGTTTGATTGTACATGATTTTTTAAACCAATCTATCTTTTAATCCTGACCGTTAAAATCTTTAACCTTTAAGAGCTTCAGCACCGCTCACAACTTCGAGAATCTGGTTTGTAATAGCGGCCTGACGTGCTTTATTATACAGAAGTGTCAGATCGCGGATCATGCTTGTTGCATTATCTGTTGCCTTATGCATTGCTGTCATCCTGGCACCATGTTCGGCAACAAATGAATTAAGAACGGCTTTGTAAAATTGTATTTTAAGGATTTAGGAATAAGTTCTTTAATAATATTCACCCTGTCGGGTTCATAAATATAGTCGACAGGACCTGTTTTAGCTATCAGTGGCTGTACAGCTTCAACAGGAAGAAATTTTCATCAGTAAGATTTTGCACTGCTGCATTTTTAAACTTGTTATAGATAAGTTCAACCCTGTCAAACTCTCCTGAAACAAAGCTTTCCATAACCTCTTCGGCTACACCGAGCCGCATTTCGAAAGTAAGGTCGTTAAGAAGGTTATTTTTATCAGGGAGCATGTTTACCTTTGTCTTCCTGAAGAAATCATACCCTTTTTTACCTATCGGAAGGATCCACAGATTACCCTTTTTGTATTGTTCAGCGTATTTTTCAGAAATTATTGTTCTTGTTTCTTTTATAACATTTGAATTAAATGCTCCGCAGAGACCCCTGTTTGATGTATATAACAATAAGGATTTTCTGAACGGAACGTCCTGCCATAAATATTTTCAATCTCGGAATCAACCAGACTATGTGAAAGTCCAACCTGTATCTCCTGCAGTTTATTGGCATAAGGCCTCAGGCTGACGATTTTATCCTGTGCTTTCCTCAGCTTTGCAGCAGATACCATCTTCATAGCGGAAGTGATCTGCCGTGTTGATTTTACAGAGGCTATTCGTATTCTTATTGCTTTTAAATTCGCCATCTAAAATTCATTTATCAGCTTTCCTGTTTACTGTGGCTTATATTTTAATACTAATTCCGCTGCCACTTTTTCGAGTGTACCTGTTATATCGTCATTAAGAATACCGTCACGCAGGTTATCCAGAACATCTCTGTGACTGCAGTTCCAGGAATTCAATAAACTCATTTTCAAAGCTTCCCACCTTTATCTATCGGAACATCTTTAAGAAGTCCCATGGTTCCGCAATAAATTATTGCAACCTGTTTTTCAACCGGCACAGGTGCATATTGACCCTGTTTGAGTATCTCAACGTTCTTGGCACCTTTATTAAGTATAGCCATGGTTGAAGCATCAAGATCGGAACCGAATTTGGAAAATGCTTCAAGTTCGCGGTATTGTGCCTGATCTACCTTTAGTGTTCCGGCAATTTTCTTCATTGATTTGATCTGGGCATTACCTCCAACCCTTGATACTGATATACCCACGTTAATAGCGGGTCGGACACCGGAGTTGAAAAGGCTTGATTCAAGAAATATCTGACCATCGGTAATTGAAATAACATTTGTCGGAATATAAGCCGAAACGTCGCCTGCCTGAGTTTCAATAATAGGAAGTGCTGTAAGTGATCCCCCCCCTTTAACCATCGGTTTCAAACCTCAGGAAGGTCATTCATGTTCTTTGCAACTTCATCAGATTCAATAATTTTAGCTGCTCTCTCCAGAAGTCGTGAGTGAAGGTAGAATACATCACCTGGATAAGCTTCACTTCCCGGTGGACGACGAAGCAGGAGAGACACTTCACGGTATGATACTGCCTGTTTTGAGAGGTCATCATAAATAATCAGTGCATCACGACCCGTGTCGCGGAAGAATTCCCCGATAGCAGCACCGGCAAAAGGAGCATAGAACTGTGAAGCTGCAGGATCGGAAGCTGTAGCCAGCACTATAACAGTATATTCAAGTGCTCCATATTCCTCAAGGGTTGCTGCAATATTTGCCACAGTTGAACCTTTCTGTCCAATGGCTACATAAATGCAGTAAACCGGCTTTCCCTTTTCAAAGTTACTCTTCTGGTTAATTATAGTATCAATAGCAATAGCTGTCTTTCCTGTCTGCCTGTCACCGATAATAAGTTCCCTCTGTCCCCGTCCAATTGGTATCATGGCATCAATAGCCTTGATACCCGGTCTGCAGAGGTTGTTTAACCGGCTGACGGAAAATAACCCCGGGGGCTTTTCTCTCAAAAGGCAAGTTATAAGTTCGCCGGTAACAGGGCCTTTGCCGTCAAGCGGCTGGCCGGTAGTGTTGATAACTCGTCCGAGCAATCCTTCTCCCACACCTATGGAGGCAATACTTCCTGTTCTTTTTACAATATCACCTTCATTAATTTCTTCTGTAGGACCAAGTAATACTGCACCGACATTATCTTCCTCGAGGTTCAGAACAATCGCTTCCATCCCATTCTCAAACTCAATGAGTTCGTTCGATTCAACATTTGAAAGTCCATAAATACGGGCTATCCCGTCACCAACCTGAAGCACAGTTCCTACTTCCTCAAGTTCAACACCTGTCTGTATTCCTTCCAGTTGTTGTCTGAGAATTTTTGAAACTTCTGCTGGTTTAATATTTGCCATGTTTTATTATCTTAATAATTCCTAAATTATTTCCTCTTTATTATCTGACCATTGCAGCCGAGAGTGAGCTCTTTCCTGATCTTCCTGAGTTTGTTCCTCACACTTGCATCAATATAATTATCATCCACCCTTAAAATAAAACCACCTATTATATCCGTATCAACTATCTCTTCAAGCTGAACTCTGGTCTTAAATACTTCGGATATGAGATCCGTTATTTGCTTTCTTAATCTTAGGATCACCTTTATGGCAGTTGTCAGAACCGATTCCGTAATACCTTTATATTTCATTGTTGTATGAATGAAGTTCCTGGCAATACCGGGTAAAAAGCTTTCACGTCCGTTTTTTATTACCAGGTCAATAAGCGACAGGGTGATCTCTTCAACATTCCCTTCAAGCAGAGCATGAAATACGAGCGTCTTCTTTGAGGGATAATAATTGGGCTCTGAAGTAATTCCTTTGCTTCAGGGTTCTTGCATATCTCTGAAATAAATACCATATCCTGATTAACCTTATCAAGGATATTCTTTTCAAGAGCAGATTGAAATAGTGCTTTTGAGTATCTCACTGATATTTTGCTGTCATTCATAGCAGATATGCCCCTTAATTCTTCTTGAAATCAATATCTTTCAGGTACTTGTTGATAAGTTTCTCCTGCTCACCACTTTCTTTGAGTTTCTCTTCCAGTAATTTTGAGGCAATCTCAACAGAAAGAGAAGCCACCTGTTCATGAATCTCTGAAAGAGCTTTAAGTTTCTCACTTTCAATTCCTGCCCTGGCTTTCTCAATAAGTTTGTCGGCTTCTTCAGTTGCTTTTCCTTTTGCTTCCGAATCAGTTTTTCCCTGTACTTCCCTGGCTTCCTTAAGAATGCTTTCTCTTTCTTCCCTGGCTTTACGTAGAATAGTCTCATTGTCGCTTTGCAAGTTTAAGCATCTCTTCTTTAGCCTTTTCAGCAGATTCAAGTGAACCTCTTATCATCTCATCACGCGCTTTCACAGCGTTAAGAATTGGTTTCCATGCAAATTTTGCAAGAAGAAAAAAGAAGATGCTGAAAATGACCACTGACCAGAAGAGTGTTCCTACTGCAGGGGTTGTAAGACTGTTTGCTAATAATATCATAATATGTCTTTTAACAATTTACTTAAAAGAAGCCCTGCAACCAACCGTTGCAGGCTTCAATATCCTGGTTACTTCAGCAATGAAACAACCACTGCGAACAAAGCAACTCCTTCAATAAGAGCGGCTGAAATGATCATGGCAAGCTGAATCCTGGAATAAGCTTCCGGCTGTCTGTGCAATGGCATCCATTGCTGAACCTCCGATCCTGCCTATGCCAAGTCCTGCGCCAATGGCTGCCAGACCTGCTCCTACTGCTGCTAATGTACCTGTCATAATAAAAATATTTAGTTAAACAAAAATTCTAATGATTCTCCTGTATCGCCATTCCAATAAAGAGTGCCGAAAGAAGAGTAAATATATACGCCTGTAAAAATGCTACAAGAAGCTCCATAAAATCCATAAAAACAACAAAAAAATTGAAACCGGAGCAAGTGCCAGTGTTCCGAAGATAAAAATCAGTGCAATAAGGCTGAGAGCAATAATATGCCCGGCAAGCATGTTTGCAAATAGTCGGATCATAAGAGCGAAATGGCTTGGCAAATAATCCTATTATCTCAACCGGTATCATAATCCATAGCAACCAAATCGGAACGCCAGGTGTTGCAAAAATATGTCGCCAGTAAGCCCTGTTACCACTGAACTGAATGATAACAAAGGTGAATGCTGCAAGAGTGAAAGTAACTGCAATATTTCCTGTTACATTTGCTCCGAAAGGCGGAGGAAACGGAACAAGACCCATCAGGTTATTGATGAGGATATAAAAAAAGACAGTGAGACAGATATGGCATATACTTTTCATATTTATGATCGCCAAGGTTAGGTATTGCAATATCATCCCGAATAAAGAGAATAACAGGTTCCAGAAAACTTTGGAGTCCCTGTGGTTCACTTATACCTGTTTTCCTGTACGACCTGGCCAGGGTGACATAAATAGTAGCAGGCATAACAATGCGGCAGCCAACATCCCACAACAGTCTTTGTAAGTGACAGATCCAGTGGCAGATTTTCTTCATCAGCCACTCCGTCTTCATTTACTGTAAGTATCTTCCCTTTAAGATCACCCTCCTCCTCAAGCCTGAAGCCCTTATAATCATGACCGTGAGCAAACCTTCTCGGAGGAAAAGATATTAAGGCCCTTATCCTTTGAATAAACTATCACAGGAAGGTAAACAGCAACGCTCTCACCATCTTTCCTGGTGTAAAGATGCCACTCGTGAGAATCAGCAATATGATCGAAAATAAAAGTGTCGGCATTAAATTTTCCGGAGCCTTCTTCATTCTCTTTGCTCTCCTGGCCGAAGAGCGTAAATGCATTTCCGGCAAATAGAAAAAAGATAAGTAACCTTATAAAAGTATTTGTTTTCAAACCATTATTTGTTTTGTAAAGATCTGTTTTTCAGTATCTTCGATATTGACAATATCGAATACAAAGTGAGTGTTAAATATATAACAAAAAATATTAAAAGCGACTGCAAAGAGTTTTTTTTAGCAACAATGAACCAAATAATGGCTAATCCAATCTCGAGCAGGAACTTGAGACTGATTGCCACCAGGCTATGAAAAGTCTGACTTTGAGGCTCCCTTGCCTGGCCTCTCAGAAAGATGCCAAACGATATTAACCCGATATAAAGGAAAACAGCAGGGAAAGTATTACTATATTATCTAAGATCAGCTCAGGACTTATGGTTTTAACAAGGAGATATCCGACAGTTATTATAAGCAGGTTAAGAAAAAATAATCCGGATAGATATTTAAGGAACAGTTTCAATAGAAAATCACTTAATAAAATCTTTCACTGCAGTATAAATAGCAGCAAATACCCCGAGAAGCGATAGTATAATTGTAAAAACAGGTGTTTCGAATCCAAATACTTTATCAAGTTTAATGCCACCCCAGACAGTCACAAGTATAATACCTCCCATCTGAAAAGCAAGCCCTGAGTACCTGGCAAAGTCCTTTAATCCCCTTACTTTGATGATTTTTCGGGTTCTTTTTCTTTGATGAATGAAGATCCTCCATTTTCATCAGTATCACTCATTTTGCAACTTCCTGTAAATTTTGCTCCGGGTTCAATGGAGAGCTTTGAAGTAGCTATATCGCCAAATATTTTGATGACGCTTTCAGGTTAAGTAGTTGGCTTACAGATATTTTACCCTCAACAGTACCGGATACTTCCGAGTTTTTACAATTAACTTCCCCGCTGACTTTTCCCGTGGTTCCAATAACAACCTTTCCTTTTGTATTGAGATTGCCTTTAAGAGAGCCATCAATTCTGATATCACCACTGGAAATAACATCACCAATTATCTCAGTACCATTGCTTATCAGATTTATTGTAGGGTTCTCTGCTTCATTGCTTTTTGCCATAATTGCCATAATATATTGAAGTTTATCAAAGATAAATACCTAATAACACACAAATATAAAAACTATTGTAATAAAAAGCATCTGATAGCCTTTATTTCGGATCGTAGGCCCATTTAATGTACACAGAACCCCAGGTAAAACCACCACCAAAGGCTGCCAATATGAGAATATCACCTTTTTTGAGTCTCTGTTCATATTCCCACATGCAAAGGGGTATAGTTGCTGTTGTGGTATTACCATAATTCTGAATATTGATCATTACCTTCTCCGGAGGGAGTCCCATCCTTCTTCCGGTAGCGTCAATAATACGAAGATTTGCCTGGTGAGGAACCAGCCATGCTATGTCTTCAGATTTAAGATTATTGCGCTCCATTATTTCCACGGCCACATCGGCCATATTTGAGACTGCAAATTTGAAAACACTCTGGCCTTCCTGGTAAATATAATGTTCTTTTGCATCAACTGTTTCATAAGAAGCCGGTTTTACAGAGCCCCCTGCTTTAAGGTGAAGAAATTTCCTCCCCGAGCCGTCAGTATGAAATATATGATCCATAATCCCGATTTCCTCATAAGTGGGTTCAAGAAGTACCGCCCCTGCAGCATCACCGAACAGGGGACAGGTTGTCCGGTCCGTATAATCCACTATCGATGACATCTTATCAGTACCCACAACAATGACCTTTTTGTACTGACCTGACTCAATATAAGAGGCACCTGTCTGTAAGGCAAAAAGGAACCCGGAGCAGGCCGCATTAAGGTCAAAACTGAAAGCATTCTTAATTCCGCATTTATCTGAAATTATATTAGCAGTGGCAGGGAAGAGCATATCCGGGGTAACAGTCGAGCAAATTAGAAGTTCCACATCCTCCGGCGCAGTGTTTGTCTTTTCCAGCAATCCCCTGACGGCCTGTTCTCCCATATCAGAGCTGCCCAGCCCCTCGCCCTTGAGAATTCTTCTTTCTTTAATTCCGACTCTCTGCATTATCCATTCGTCGGAGGTATCAACCATTTTTGAGATTTCCTGATTTGTCAGTCTGTATTCCGGCACCCAGGCGTTTATACCCGTAATGGCTGCACGTAATTTTTCCATTTTATATTGCTTCTTTTATCTTCTGTGCCAGGTTTGCATGTACAACAGCCCTGGTCTGCAGAATCATATTCATTATAGCTTTACGCCTAGATATACCATGACCAATAACAACATTGGCATTAATCCCTATGATTGGCGTTCCTCCAATTGTCTCAAAATCGAGACGGTCAAAAAATGCATCACTGAGATTTCTGCTTTTATATATATGATGAAATGCTTCTCCCTGTTTCAGAATAACATTTCCGACAAAGCCATCACATACAATAACATCGGTCATAGTTTCACGAAACAGTGAATTACCTTCTATATTACCTGCAAAATTCAATGAAGGGTGTTCTTTCATCAGTTCGTAAGCCGCTTTTATTGTAGGGGTACCTTTTGTTTCCTCTTCTCCTATGTTGATTAAACCGACAGACGGATTTTCTTTTCCCAGTACATATTGTGCGAAAATACTGCCAAGAATGGCATATTGCAGCAGAACATCCGGTTTGCAATCAGGATTAAGACCAACATCGAGTATTACAGAATTCCTGTTATCGATACATGGAAGCAACGTAGCAAGTGCCGGGCGCAATACTCCAGGTATTACATTTACAGTATAACTTGCCCCCACAAGCATGGCACCGGTATTGCCAGCGCTGCAAAATCCCTGAAGAACACCGCTTTTGAGCATCCCATAACCCACAGCAATACTTGAGTTTTTCTTTTGCGAAAAAGCTTTTGCAGGGTGGTCAGCCATCTCAATTACCTGTGTCGTATGAACTATTTCAAACAGAGATGGTTCAACCTTCAATGCACTCAACCTGCTCAAAATGGATCCTTCGTCACCTATTAAAACAAGTTTCTCATTTTCAGACAAATGCTGAAGGGAATCTACTGCGCCTTCAATGACAGCATCTGGTGCATAATCACCACCCATGACATCAAGGCCAATTCTCATTTCCATTCCGTTAAGTTAAAATCGGTCAAGCGGTAGCTTTTTTCTCAATAGCAAGTTTCCCTCTGTAATATCCGCACTCAGGGCATACCCTGTGGTACAGAACTGAAGATCCACAGTTAGAACAACTGGCCACAGTAGGCGCAGTGGCTTTGTAATGGGTCCTGCGCTTATCTCTTCTGGTCTTAGAATGTTTGTGTTTCGGATGTGCCATTTTTAATCAGTTTAATTATCGTTCATTAATTTCCTTAACTCTTCCCAACGTGGATCCGTTTCCGTCTCCTCATCCACCATATGTTCTTTAAGTTTTTCCAACATCTCCGGATCACAGGTACTGTTTCCATACTTGTCATTCGGATGTACTCTTTTAATCGGAAGAGCCAGATAAATATATTCATAAATATACTGACTCATGTCCAGCTCGTATTGTTCAAACTGCAGAATAAGCAAATCAGGATCATTTCCCTGCTCATTTCTGCCATATTTCACCAAAAGCCTGTTGTTACACTCAACAGGGTGTGAAAACATCTCCAGGCATCTGTCACAGCATATCCTGACACTTCCAGAGATACTGATCAACAGATCCAGATGGGTAGGCCTTTTATCGAGTATGATGTTTGCATTAAGGCTTCCCTCCTTTATTTCCGATTCCTCAAATTGTTCAAAAAACTTATTATTAATCTCAAAATCAAACAGGTGGCGTCCTTCCTTTAACCCGCTTAACGGAATAGTATATGTATCGGACATCTCTTCAAATTTTGGATTGCAAAAATATAAATCCTTATCCAATTAAAAAAATTATCAACAAAAAAGTAACATTTATTGAAGTAAAACACCAATTGCCGGTATTAAAACGCTACTCACCGATTTTCTCTATTATTATTATATATTATTAATTATTTTTGACATATTAAATAAATCATACCATGAGACACAAAGATTATTATCGGATTAAAAGAAGAGAACTAAGACCCGGGCTCAGCATCGGCCTGTTCTTCATACTTCTGGGTGTAGCTCTTCTCATTGCCACTAACGACCTTCTTCATCTGGGTAGTTTAGGCTCATATTTTACCTGGCAAACAGCAATGATATTTGTTGGAATGCTTCTTCTCCTTAATCTTCGTTTTGTTGGTGGCTTTTTACTTATTGCCGGAGGTGTCTGGTTTTTACAGGACCGCTTTTTTCTTTTTACACCCGATATTTTCAAAATATTCTACTGGCCGGCAGTTATCGGACTGATAGGCTTGTCATTTATAATATCCTCAATATTTATGCGGAAAAAATAACAGTATTAACCAAGAATCAAATAAATTTACAACTATGGAAACTAATGGAAACTACCATGGAGATAAGATGCCTGAGGGGCACGAACATCACCATTTAACAAATAATCGTGCCATTATAGGCTTCGTGCTTGTACTAGTCGGATTATTCCTTGTCCTTAGGAATACTGGTTTTTTTCCCGACTTCATCGATAATATTGTGTTCAGCTGGCCAATGCTGCTTGTTGGTATTGGTCTGGTTATGACTCTGGGCTCTTCTGATAAGACTGCAGGTGTCATTGTAATGGCAGTGGGTGGATTCTTTCTCATCCCTATGATTTTCAGGGAGACATTCCATGCTTACAATATGTTCTGGCCATCTATATTTATTATTGTTGGTGTAATATTTATTGTTTCGCGAAGACGGGGTGGCAGTCCGGTGATATCCAGGGGAGTTGCCGGAGATGATTATATCGATTATGTAAATATATTCAGCGGAGGAGAACGCCAGATAGTGTCCCAGAATTTTAAAGGTGGCAAACTCACCGCTATCTTCGGAGGTATGGAGATTGACCTGACAAAAGCAGGTCTCGCACCCGGAAGAAATGACCTCGAGATTGCATGTATCTTCGGTGGAGCAACAATTATTGTACCAGATGACTGGTCAGTTACCATTGAGGTTACACCGATTCTTGGAGGATTTAATGATTCACGTAAACTTAATCCCGGCAGGACAATAGATCCTTCCAAACACCTGGTAGTAAAAGGTGCTGTTATATTTGGGGGAGGAGAGGTTAAAAGTTATTAATACCCTGGCGAATGAAACACCCTGTACTTGAAAACAGAGTGCGACAACTTATTTGGTGGCTGGTCTGGCTCTTACTAGCGCTGGGCCAGTCTGTCTTATTCTACTATGTATATGGAAGCTTTATAACTGTAAGCCTGGTTGACAGCATTATCTCCCTGTTGATATATTCAGGCATAGCTTTGTCGCTCTGGTACCCATTCCAATTCTTTAACTCAGCTGAAAAACAGGTCTCTGTCCAGATCTCCAATATAATTATCAGCGGTGCAATAACTATCAGCCTGTGGATATTAATAACCAAGCTTATTATGACATCCATCCTGCCTGAAGGAAACAATTACACTGAATACTGGACTACTACCCTGCCCTACAGGGTAGGTGCTGGAGTGTTTATCTACGGACTTGTGATACTCACTTATTATCTCTTCGTCAGCCTGACCAACCTGTCGGAAAAGAATGCCAAAGCTGCAAAACTTGAGAGCCTGGTAAAGGAAACCGAACTTAAGATGCTGAGATCACAGATAAATCCGCACTTTCTCTTTAACAGCCTGAATTCAATCAGCTCCCTTACCATCACTGACCCGGAGAAAGCCAGGGAAATGGTGGTAAAACTTTCTGAGTTCATGAGATACGCCCTGTCAAGAAAGGATGAACAACCTGTAACCCTCCAGAATGAAATGGAGAACCTCAGGCTCTACCTGGACATCGAAAAAGTGAGGTTTGGTGAAAAACTGATAACTGAAGAGACGATCGAGCAGAAATGCCTTAACTTTAAAATCCCGGTACTGCTTCTTCAGCCACTATATGAGAATGCAGTTAAATACGGTGTATACGAGAGCACTGAACCTGTAAAAATAATCACTGAAGCCAGGATCATTGACGGCTATATAGAAATAATAATTAAGAATAATTATGATTCCTCACCCCGACAAAGTATCGGAACAGGAACAGGATTACTCAATGTGACAAGAAGACTGGAATTATTTTATGGAAATAAAGCTTCAATTGCAACTACGAAAGAGAACGGGATCTTCACTACCAGACTCTATATTCCGGAGGTACTGAAATGAATATCATATGAAATTATTATTTAATTTTAAGGACTTAATTAAGATATTCATTGTACTCAAGGAAAGAGATGAGAGATGGAAAAAATCAGAACACTTATAATTGATGACGAGACTCCTGCAAGAGAGATAATAAAACACTATCTACTGGAAATGGAGGATATTGAGGTGGTTGCTGAATGCTCTGATGGTTTTACAGGATTGAAAACCATTACTTCACTGAAACCCGATCTGATATATCTCGATATTCAGATGCCACGGCTGACAGGTATTGAACTGGTTGAGGTTATGACAGAAAAGCCTGAGATCATTTTCACCACAGCATATGACCAGTTTGCACTTAAAGCATTTGAACTAAATGCCGTTGACTACCTGATGAAACCCTTCCCAAAGAGAAGATTCCTCGAAGCCAGCAGGAAAGCCGTCGATAAGATAAGATCCGGTGCAGGTAATAAAAAGCCCGGATACCAGGTGCTTGAAAAGAGGCCGGAACCTGTAAGCCCTGTTAACAGAATCGTTGTTCGAAAAGGAAATGCCATAAATCTTATACCGGTTAACCAGATAAGGTTTGTGGAAGCCCAGGATGATTATGTTATGATACATCATGCCGAGGGTAAGGCTTTGAAACAACAGACAATGAAATTCTACGAGGATAATCTTCCAAGAACTGACTTTGTCAGAGTACATCGTTCATATATAGTCAGAATTGAGGAGATTGATAAGATCGAACCTTATGGGAAAGACAACCATATTGCTATTCTGAAGACAGGCGATAAGCTGCCTGTAAGCAGGTCGGGTTATAAACAGCTTAAAGAAGAACTGAATTTCTGATAATATCATAAGAGGCTGTATCAAAAGATGAAATCCATGTGCCTCTAAGTACGCTAAGAATTTACGCAAAGACATCAAAGATATAAATATTAACATCTTTCCTTAGTG
Organism: uncultured Bacteroidales bacterium; assembly: GCA_963843635.1. Taxonomy (GTDB): domain Bacteria; phylum Bacteroidota; class Bacteroidia; order Bacteroidales; family VadinHA17; genus LD21. The sequence continues at coordinate 286,392 of CAWJLF010000008.1, forward strand.
TGCCTTGAGCCTTCCTTGCGTCCCAACCATATCAGTGTTTCAACCTGTTTTCAGTTTTCCATTTACCAAAGAGTGTCTGAAAAGGCCGGTATCTTCTGAATCTGAAGACAGGGACAGGGTCATAGCCGTGGGTACCCCCGGGTCTGCACCGCAGTATCCTTCCTGTTCCCATAATAAGACCGGTAAACGGACCATAGACCTTAAGTGCATCGAGCATATATTGCGAACATGTCGGAACATGCCGGCAAGAAGGGCGAAGGAAAGGTGAAATAGCATACCTGTATAGAAAAACAGGCAGGGAAAATATGAATGACAGTACCCTGTTAATAAACTTAATCATAAGACAAAGATAATAATTGCACCTGCATTAATGTTTTTGAGCAGAACAATGACAACAAATCACCTGTTATTATGACAAAATGACCATTTCTTCCTGTCACAAACCAATTGGCAGATGTTTTGCAGTATAGAAAAAAAATTAAGGAGGAAAGAACATTATGAGTGTTTGGATATTAATAATAGGCATAATGGTCATAAGTATGATCGTTAGTATGACATTAAAGTCAAAATTTAAAAAGTATTCTAAAATACCTCTCGACAATGGAATGTCGGGACGCGAAGTGGCATTAAAGATGCTTCATGACAATGGGATCTACGATGTTAAGGTTGAAAGTGTTCAGGGACGGTTGACTGATCATTATAATCCTGCAGATAAGACAGTTAATCTCAGCCAGGATGTGTATAATGGCAGAAGCATATCTGCTGCTGCAGTTGCAGCTCATGAATGCGGACACGCTGTTCAGCATGCCAAAGCCTATGCATGGCTTGGATTCAGGTCAAAACTGGTTCCGGCAGTCAGTGTATCATCAAAATATGTTACCTGGTTATTACTGGCAGGTATATTGCTTATTCAGCGATTTCCAGGCATCATGCTGGCCGGGATTATAATGTTCGCACTTACTACACTTTTCAGTTTCATTACATTACCGGTGGAAATAAACGCAAGTAAAAGAGCCCTTGCCTGGCTATCGAGCTCAGGTATTACATCGTACCAGAATCATCCCAAGGCAGAAGATGCTTTAAGGTGGGCTGCATATACATATGTGATTGCAGCGTTGGGTTCTCTCGCAACACTCTTATACTATATTATGATTTTCATGGGATCAAGAAGATGATCCGATTATAATTAAATATATTTTCAGCCGCGAATTCCCGAAATGGATTCGCGGTTTTTTATCTGCCCTCTACCTCCAGCCACCTTGTCGATTTATGGATAGTACGTATTAAAAGCCATATTACACCAGCCGGAACTGCCAGGTAGATCCACATCTCCGTCAGATAGATCCTGCCTGAAAGGAAGTAGTTCCTCACAAGATCAAGCACTGTAAATATCAGGAAGATGTTTAAGAAACTGTTATATTCTCTTTTTAAAACATTCCTGAAAGAAAAAGAGAGATTTGAAGGAATATATTTCAATGAATAAGGTAGAAACGAACCGACAGTCTCAGACCATTTATCGTATATTTCACCAAACTTTTTCCTGAGATACTGCTCTTCCGCAAACATGATACGTTCGTAATAAAGCCAGTAAATAAGCCCGAAAACAATTATGAACCATGTTGAATGATAAACAGTACTGGTCCGAGCCACATGAAGAAATTACCGACATAAAGAGGATGCCGCACCACAGAGTATATTCCTGTAGTATTCAGTTCATCAGCTATCTGTCCGCTTAAGGTATTTCTTCCAGAGGTGTTTTTTGGTGCAAAGCCAACTGTGAAGATCCTTATCATCTGTCCGAAAAGACTGACACCAAGAAATATAAGTTCATCCCTCATATCAAAAATAAGTGCCTGCCTGTTACCCAGATACATGACGAATATTCCTGCTGCAACCAGGAACACCGGAAGCCAGCTACTTCTTTTGAATAACCAGTTCCCACTTCTTTCAAATTCATGTACCAGAGCCATCTTCTGTAGTATTATATTATTGATGTGGCAAAAGTATGAAAAATCTAGAAACTGTACTTAACCCTGAGAAATCCAAGGATTAATAATTTGACTATTAGAGGAAGTCTTACTGTCAAACTTTGCCAGAAAAGGGAAAAATCAACATTTTCAGCCAGTGAATAATCGATTGTAGGTCCAATGAAATAACCCTTCAGATCGGGAAACCACATGGATGAAAGAGTCAGAGTGAAAAGTGGTGTTATGGGATAGGAAAGGAACCGAAAGCAGTAAATTCTGAAAAAGCCAGTTGCTTGGTGGTTATATTAGTGTAATAGAGCGCAGTCAGATTGCTCAGACCTACAGGCCTGTTACAGTACATAAGCTGCAACTGGGCCATTGAATTATTTTTGAAGGACCTGTCTATCCCAGCTGTAAAGATTCCCGTACCTGTTGTATTGCCAGGATTATTTGAAGGCTGAAACCAGGTAGCCTCACCCCTGAAAGAGATTGAGCCGAATGCCCCCGACCAACCTGTTCCAACAACCAGGTCTTCGCTGTTGAAATATCCGCCAAGGAACTGAATGTCATACCCCCATTTATTAAACCTGTAAAGAGCAGCAGCTGTAATATTATTGTTCTTGTCGGCTTTAACAGCAAGTTCCAGTGTTGATGAAAAACCAGGATAATATTGTAATCTTACTGCATCACTTCCAGGTCTTTCAACATAATCAAAATCGAAATAGGAATATGCGTTAAATATATCATTCGGGTTCCATACCAGTGTCTGGCCCCAGTTGATCCTCTGCCTTCCAATACGGGCCTGGAACTTTCCCCAGGTAAGGTCAGTATATAACCTGTCAATAGTGGTATTCAGGAAAAATGATGGTTCATTTAGTATATTCCATGACATATCTACCCAGCCGGGATCCGCAGCTGTTGATTCCGCATATGTCGGACCTGTCCTGACCATATCTCCTGTAAAAAGACGGTTCCTGAATTCCGCTGTAAAAGCAAGATGTTCATTTACATAACCCTTGAAATTTAGCCTGTTATGTAACAGGTTGTCATTCAGGAAAGGGCCCGAAAGCGAATCGAAAATGGCGCTCTGCATTGTTGTCAGATAACCGTTGAGAGTAAGAAATTTCTGCTTTCCCTGGGCAAAGAACTGACATGTTATTGCAAGGAAAAGAATTACTGATATAGCTATTTTTCGCAACATTTTCAGGAATTGACTTCTTCACTTTCTTAATTCATCAGAAACCACTTTCCCGTCTTCAATGGTTATAATCCTCCTTGCCATCTTTACAACCCTTGCATCGTGAGTTGAAAAGATGAATGTTATCTTTTCCTCAATATTAAGCTTCTCCATTATCTCCAGGAGTGTGGTGGATGATTTGGAATCGAGATTGGCAGTTGGTTCATCAGCCAGAACAAATTTGGGTCGCGAGGCAAGTGCCCGTGCCACTGCAACCCTTTGCTGCTGTCCCCCGGAAAGCTTGGATGGCCTGCTGTTAATCCTGTCACCCAACCCTACAGCTTTTAGCAATTCAAATGTCCTCTCATCCCTGTCCTCTTTCGACCATTTCTGAAGTGACATAATGAACTCCACATTTTCCTTTGCCGTCAGAACAGGGATCAGGTTATATGCCTGAAACACGAATCCTATGTTCCTCATCCTGAAATCAATCAGTTCCGACGATTTCAGTTTTGCCAGGTTGGTACCATCTATTATAATTTCACCGGAAGTAGGCATATCCAGACCACCGATAAGGTTGAGCAGTGTAGTCTTACCCGAACCTGAGGGACCGACAATAGCTGCAAATTCAGCTTCCTGAAATTCAAGGCTTACGCCATTTACAGCGTGGACCTGGATCTCCGATTCGTTATATATCTTATGGACGTTTTTAATATCAAGCACTTTCATAACATAGAGGTTTTATTTGTGATAGTTTATTCTGTTCTGATAGCTTCAACCGGGTTAAGCTTCAGTGCTTTCATTGCCGGGTAAACTGATGATAAAATTCCTGTAACAATTATAAGGACCGTAACGATTCCAAAAAAACCCGGACTTATCTGCGGGTATATATCGGCTGAATATCCCAGTGCTGCAAAACCTTCAGCATATCTCGATAAGTTAATGCCTGTGTTAGCAGTTAACATCACAACAAGAGAGCTGATTATCATTCCGGAAATACCACCAATAAGAGACAGAAAGACCGATTCAAGCATAATCATTGAAAAGACTTTTCTTTTATTCATCCCAATTGCTGTAAGCATGCCAATCTCCTTTGTCCTTTCAAGCACTACCATAAGCATGGTGTTTACTATTCCAAAGGCCAGGGCTGCAAGGATGATGATACCAAAGATAAGGTAGAACTGCTGAACCATATCGGTCATCATGGCAAGGTCTGGCTGCAGCTTCTTCCAGCTCAGGACTTCCATGTCAGGAAGTTTTTCAGCAAGACTGTTGGTTATTAAGGTCGTCTGGTCAATATTATTAATTTTAACAATGATCTTGTGGCATGAACTGTCCGGCAAGCCGGTAAGTTTTTTAAGATCGCTGTTTCTAACGAACACCATGCTCTTTTCAAAAACACTGTTAGCAATATCGTACAATCCTGTAAGTCGGAACATTGCACCAACCTGATTATTATCTTTATCGAGGAAAGTAAGTGTCATTCTGCTGCCTTTCCTGAAAGTCATGGCTTCCTTTTTAATTATTGTGCCGTATTTTTTTGCCTCTTTAGCTGTAAAGACAGTATTCATTTTTTTTACAAACTGATTCTCCCCGGTAAACCGCTCACCTTCAAAGGGTATTAGTTTGTCAACCACAGATTGTGGCACATCTTTGTCCTTTAATCGTGAAAGGGTCAGGGAATCAATATAATAACGTAATATTCCCAGATCCTTTGCCAGATCCTCCCCGATCAGTGCCTGGTTATACTTTGAATCCGTATCGAAAAAATCCCCTGTTCCGGGAATGATCTTTTTATAAAGAGTAAAGACCTGTTTTTCTTTTTCCGGGTCAATACCGGTTATTTGCACTCCTGTACTTTTCAAGGCTGTGTTCGCCATGCCTGTTATGACAGTTCTTTCAACAATACCGTCTGTCCCTTTAACAGATCTGACAATAGTTTCCACTTCAGAAGGATCTTTAATATAGAGTTGAGGATCATCATTCACGCGGAAGTCCTTCCTTGTAATCTGGATATCCGAGATCTCCTCATTTAATGCATCATCGACACGCTGAGCTATCATACCATTCATCAGGGCCACTGAAAATACTCCCGCAAATATTCCGATAGTAACAGAAGAAATGACAACAAGGCTTCTGACCTTATTTCGCCAAACATTCTTCCAGGCTGTTTTCCAGATCATAATAGTTTATTTTAAGCTTTTAAAGAGTTGACCAGCTTCATTTTATATATTTTCCTGATAGGATAGGAGATGGCAATTAAGACAATAAGTGCCACGATAACCGACTGCCAGAGAAAGTAATAATTTATGTGCATAAATGGCATAATCGGCTCCATTCCATAACTTTCATACATTTTGGCATACTCACCTGAGAATCTGATCGGATGATACTGACCAATGATTATCACGGGTAGTGCAACTGCCACGCCACTGAGTATTCCAAGTAACCCTATATATATCATTTCAAAGGACACAATTGCTGCAAGTTTTGACTTCTGCATCCCTATTGCAATAAGAACTCCGAATTCACGCCTCCGCTCTGTTGCCATCATCAGAACTGTCCCAAAAATACCGAAGGCAATTACCAGGTAAAGGATTCCGATCATGATAGCACCACTTTTATTATCCGCATCCATCTGGTTAATAAGAAGCTCATTCATCTCTCTCCATCCCAGCAGTCTTAACGGGGAAGGGATTTTTTTGCCAAGCGACATGAGAGTCCTGTTAATAGCCTTATCGCTGTTATCCCTAACATTAAGGACCATGGATGTCAGCATTCCTGGAGCATTATAGAAATCCTGGCATACATTCACCGACAAATAGACAATTTTATTATCAATGTCAGGTGTAGGCAGTTTTACAATACCTGCAATCCTGAATTTTGCTGCTGCGGTTGTACCATGATAACCCTGCCCTATCATGACCAGGGTATCACCTATACTGAGATTAAGATACTTGGCCAGGTTATCGCCCAGCAATGCATCCTTTTTACCCGGAACCAGGTACCCGTTTGAGAAAGCGGTAACCTTTTCTATAAGTGGCATGATTGATCCCGCTTCCTTGTCTTTTATTCCAAGATCAAGCTGGAGAATAGATTCAGCAGAATAACTTTCCCCACTGAAAAGATCAAGTTTTGATTTAATCCTGTCAGGGATATTCATTTTTTTTATTGAATCTATCGCTTTGGCAGTGAGCCTGTATCGCACAAGTCTGTTCTTTACATTAGAAAGTAAGGATTCCTTTTCAGGATCAATACCCATAACAAGTACACCCTTGGTCAGAGGACCTGTGGAAGCAAGAGCAAATGATTCAAAACGTGGTATAAGATCTGTTACATTTTTGTCACTCAGCAATATCTTTTGTATTTCAGGAGTGAAGTCGAATGAATTGTCAACAACGGAATTATCTTTGAAATCCTCATTCTGAACCTGTATATATCCTGTATAAGCCTCAATTACATTCCGGAACATATGATCATACGATCCCAGTTGAAGGGAACGCATCAGCAGCGCAAAAAATACTGCAAAGAAGACTGAAGCGATCGTTATCAGTGTTCTTCTCTTGTTTCTCCACAGGTTGCGCCAGGCTAGTAAGTAACTTTTCATAGTAATAGCGGTTAACGAATGCTTTTCATATTCTGCTGTGAGAAAAAGCTATCATTTATTGGAATATTGAATTTCATATCCTTAATGATGATGACAGTGCTTTTCCCCGGTTCATCAACAGGGGTTAAAACTATTTTGGTCTGGATCATCCTGCCATCCATATTCTTAATGTCACTTCCTGTCTCAGTCCTGACAAGTACACCATCTTCATCGTAATACTCAGCTTTCAGTACCAGGAATTCTTTTTTATCAACCCATCTTATCTGATGTCCCCAAACCACAGCAGCATTATCCTTGGCTACCATTTTTATTTTATAACATTCACGACCCTCAATTGTATCTTCTCCTATCAGCTCATGATTATAATCATTCACGACAGAAGATTCTTTCATAATATCATCATTCGTATAATCTGAACCCATCCAACCCTGTGACATCATCGACGGGGGCAATTTGATAAGCCTGCTGATGGATGGATTCCAGTTCCACATCTCATTGCCCCTTTTAAGAAAGGTCTGACCAATGTCCTTGGCGGGTGCCGTGATAAGAGTAAGAGCATAATCCCTGCCCATAGTCCAGTTCTTACATTCAATCGTTCGCTGCCAGGTAGGCCGGATAATGGTCATGCCCATTACCATCAGGCTCGATTTTTCACCGTTGAATTTCTCGTCAGCCTTTTTTATAATATCTTTTGCTGTCAGTTGCTGACCCAGGACAGGGCTGCTGCCAACGAGAATCAAAAGAGAAACAAGTATGAAAAGATTTTTTTTCATAATTAATTTATTTATACATCTCAATAATTTTATTTATCGTTTTGTCATAGTAAACTTTGTCAACTTCATCCATATAAACAGTTACCATTGCAAAGCCTTCAATAGTATATATAAACATATTCATGTCCAGGATCGGATCATAATCATCCGGTTTTCTTTCTTTCTTCCTCATAAAATAAGCCATGATCTGGTCGCCGAGGTCATCCATGAATTTCAGTCCGCTGCTTGAGTATATCTGCTGAGGGGATTTTACGGGACTTTCACTGAATTTAAGAAGCAGCCCCCGGACCTCCTTCTGCATCAAGAGCTGATAAAAAAGCCTCCAGAAAGAGAGTTTCTCCCTGATTATTAAAAAGAGCTTCCTTATGAACAGCTCAAATTCCTCCTGCGAAAGATAACCGTCGTGATCAGGATCAAAATACTTTGCCACCTCATCCATTGATTTACTTATGATCTCTGCCAGAAGCTCCTCCTTACTCTTAAAATAGTTGTATATGAGTCCTTTTGATATTCCTGCTTGCCTGGCTATCCTGCTGATTGTGGAATTATGATATCCGTCGCTGGCAAATTGCCGAAGTGCTATATCCATAATGAGCTTCTTCTTCTCCTCACGTATCTCTTCATATTGCTTCTGGGTCCTGGGTGACATTATTAAAAAATAACTTGTTTTTGATTGAACGGTCGGTCAAAATTAAAACTTGAAAAATAAATTTGCAAATTTTTTTTATGTTTTTTTTGATTTTTCCCTGTAGATATTTTAATTATAACGCATATAAGACAATTAATCAGGCTATTAGATTTAAAATAATTAAGATAATAACAGGCTGTTTGTTATACCGGCTGATCCGGATTGTAATTTATCAATTATATATTTTAGTGAGGTTCTCTCAAAAGATGAAAACCAGTAACCGCTGAGTTCGCTAAGAATATACGCGAAGATCGCAAAGTGTTAAATGTCAAAATATTGCCTTTGTTTACTTTGCGCCTGTTTTACCCACCTCCGCAAAGCTACGGAGGGTAAAACAGGCTTTGCGGTTAAAAATATCTTTTGAGACAGCCTCATCTCATTAAATACCCGGAAAACAAATATTTGAAACACGAAGATTAAATATTCAGGAAAGATTTTTTATCTTTATCAGTTGTACATAAACCCATTTTACAATGGCAAGTCTCAAGCTTTTACTGGGAATGATCCCATCCACCTCTAAAATTGAGCAGGCTGAAAAAGCGCTTATTGCTGAATTTGAGAAACTCACCACCTTTTCTGAATCTGATAAGTTGACAAGATACAATGAGTTGAATGACCTGGTTAATTCTTCAGATTTCTCAACAAAAAGGAAAGAGATAGAATCGCTTAAGTACAAGAATTCTGAAGAATACCAGAAAGAAAAAGAATTCTCGTCCCTGCGTAAAGCACGAGATATCACCCTTTATTTCAAGACGATATCCAATGCTTATCTTCAACGGTTTAAAGATATGGACGGTTCTCCTAAACTCACCGAATTTGAAGAACTTGAAAATTTCATCAATTCTTCCGAATTCAGGACTAAACAAAAGATGAAGCCTGTTACATTTAAAGACAGTGAAGAATACCGGAAATACCTCGAATACAAAAGTCTTAAGAAGGACCCTGAAATAAAGGCTTTTCTGAAAGCAGGGATAAAAGAGGGGGAAAAGAAGTCAAAGACTGTACTCCGGTTCGAGGAGCTTGATGAATTGGTGAAATCGCCTGAGTTCCTCGAAAAGAAGAATATGAAGCCATTTACTTTCAAGAACACCGAGGAATATAAAAAACTTCTCGAGTATAAAAGACTTAAAGGATCACCTGATATAAAGGAGTTTTACAAATTCAAAGCTTCAAAGGAATATGCTAATTATTTAAATACCGAAGGATCCTCGCGTCTTGCGCGATACGGTGAGCTAAAGGAATATGTGGCATCAGAAAAGTTTAAAGAGAAAAAAACTTACCTGATGGACAAGAAAAGGTTTGAAAAGACTGAGATGTACAAGGATGTTCAGGAATTTGACAGGCTGAAGAAGGATCCGGATATTATCTGGTATTTCAAAGTAAAGGATTCCAACAAATTCGATATCATCAGGAATAGAGAAATGACTTTCAATGATGAGTTCGATGGTGACAAGCTTGATACAGGCAAATGGCTTACCAATTATTATTGGGGAGAGAAACTTCTCAAAGACAGGTATTCGGTAGAATCAGATCTCCAGGCATATACCGAGAAAGATAATTTTGAAATCAGGAGCAGTCTCCTCAAAATCAATACAAAACCTCAGAAAGTTACCGGAAAAGCCTGGTCCGTAGCTAATGGTTTCACTACAAAGGAATTTAACTATACCTCAGGTCTGATAAATACAGGGAACAGCTTCAGACAGAAATTCGGTACTTTCTCAGCGAAGATCAAACTTGGGAATCCGACAGGGAAAAGCGCTTTCTGGATGCTTGCCGATCAAGATTACCCCGCATATTGATATTTGCAGAACATCAAAAGGGAAAGTTTGGTTTGATTATTTCCATACCAATGGAACCAAAACAGTAAAATCACTTGGGTCGAGGTATTCAAACAATTTCTACATATTCACCCTTGAGTGGAGTAAAGACAGGCTTGTCTGGAAAATAAACAATACAGTGGTTTATACCCAGACTACTGATATTCCTCAGGAACCGATGTATATTCTTCTGGCCGGGGGTCTTGATAAGCCTTTGAACGGGATTTCTTCCATGGAAATTGACTGGGTCAGAGTATATCAGCCAAAATAAGACGCAGGGCACTAGGCACAGGACGCACGTCACCGGGCTATGGACACCGGAGGCATCTACTTTCAATTTTCCCCGCGGGTGGAAAGGTAAGGTTCGGACATTTAAACTCTCAAAGGATCTAACAATCGAACAACCCTAAATAATCATTGGCATAAAATTTGATTGTTTGATACAACTGATCAAAGTCAAAGAATCTTGTAAAGCGTATTCTGTGACATCAGCTATCTTCTGAATAAGTAATCAGACTGTTACATGTATAAATCAGTTGTAACCGGATATTTGATTTGCTTTCTGTCAATCGTAACTTCTGAATTATCCGGACAGAATTCATCACGATACGACTATACAAAGGGCCGGGTGACTCAAAATGAATCAAACACTCCAGTTTGTTTTGCAGATATAACATGTAGCAATCAGGCCTTCTATACAAAATCAAATTCCAGGGGAGAATTTATTCTTGATCAAATTGAATATCCTGCTACCTTAAAAATCAGGAAATTTGGCTTCAAAGATAAAACTGTCATTCTTAGTGATCCTGCTGATCCCGTATTGATCCCACTTCAGGCGCTGGAGATTCACGGGAACAGATTAAGTATTAAAAACACCCTCCAGTACTCAATTATATTTAAAAGAGCGCTTGAGAAAATCAGGATTGGCGGCAATTCAGGATCTCCTGATAAGTCACAGAGGAAGCTTGTTTACTGCAGCATCACTTCTTCGGTTGATTCGACTGCCAGAAGCCTCTTTGAAAGCTATGCTCATATGAATATTAACAGGTATACTTTGCAGATCACTCACCCCGATATCTCCCGTTATGTAACCTCGGATGAATATGTCCCCGGACTTTCGGAAGGAAAACTTTATTTTAACATTGACCCTTATATCAACCTGCCAATTTTCCCAGAAAAATATATTACACTGAAGAGATACCTTATACAGGATGGCAAACAGATAGCCATGGTGAGGTTTGATATGGGGAAAACAAGGAATGTCTACTATATCAATATTGCCGATACCTCAATTGTATTTATCACCAGCAACTTAAAACCGGGAAAGAGAAATAAGATACCTGGAGGTTTGCCAGTATGGCAGGATGATAAAACTGTCTCAACAGAAATATCCTTTGCCAATAGTCCTGAAAACCCGGGAGATTATTTTATTGATTATGCCGCCACTAATGAGCAATACAGGTTGATTCAGCGAAATATGCCTGATCAGACTGTTACCAGGAAGACGTTTTTTGCTGTTGTACCTGATTCATCCAGGATATATAATGCTGTCAGCAGCCAGGTTGCACATGAGGCATTAACAGGAGTTAAACGGCAGATCAACTTTAATGAAAAGGTTTTTCTGACAGGCAAATACACTCCATTCCGCTCAGAAACAGAAAAACTACTTATGAAGCCTTACCGGGGTGATTTCTGGATCCATAATTCATATATGGCTCAGGATTCAAGACAGCAAAGACAGATCCGGGACTGGGATAATAATAATATGTTTTATTCTGAAGATCATCATACAAATGGAAATGCAGCGGAATCGATAGGACCGGACTCACTGGTAAAGGAAATGAATAATAATCTTGTTGCCATAGAAAATGTCTACCTGGAAACTGACCGGACAGATTACCTTGCAGGAGACACCATATGGTTCAGCGCTTTTGTGCTTGACAACCTGCATATGGATTCGACTTCACTGAGTAAAATTTTGTATGTTGATCTGATCAATGCAGACAATAAGCCGGAGAAGCACCTTAAGCTATTTATCAGCAGTGGCAGGACAAAAGGAGATATTGCACTTAACAAGGACCTGAAAAATGGATTATACCGGTTAAGGGCATACACCCAGTATATGAGGAATTTCCAGGGTGAATATCTGTTTGAGAAGGATATCCCTGTTCACCGGTCGAATTTCAAGGACCTTGTAGTGGTGGATCCGGTAATAAATAAAAGCTCTTTCGGTGATTCAATCGACTTATACCTTCATTCTATTCTTCCAGATGAATACCAGGCAACGGAAAAGAAGCTCGAAGTATTTGTACGGCTGAATGACACTGTGAGTGTAAAAAGAACTTTCAATTTTAACAGGGACTTTAAGGGATCGATGGGGTTTTTTGTACCTTCGTCGCTTAACTGCTCATCCGCCGACATAAAACTTACACTTTCTGACAGGACAATTATTTCGGAACAAAGATTATCACTTCAATTGAAATCAGGGATTGATCTTCAGTTCTTCCCGGAGAGCGGGAAGATGGTCGCCGGGATCCCAACTGTAATTGCATATAAGGCGCTTGATAATAAGGGTAACCCTACGGAATTCAGTGCTGATATTGTGGACCAGGATCAACACAGGGTTATACATATCAATGGTAATGAATCGGGGCTTGGAAAGTTTGAATTTACACCGGAACTTAATCACTTTTATAAGGCCCGGGTCGGTTCATTGGGTAGCAAATATGTTTTTGATCTGCCTGTTGTTGAGCCTAAAGGTTATGTTCTGAATTTCGCAGTTGATTCTGATGAAATAGTGATTAAAAATAATCAAAGCTATTTCAAAAGCAGGTATTATCTGCTGTTAACCCTGCGGGGAGCAGTCTACGCTTCAATGAACCTGATACTAGACACCAATACATTGCATATAAATCTTCCACTTGAAAAGTATCCCAAAGGCATTATGCAGGTAACTTTATATGACAGCCTGTTTCGTCCCCTGGCCGAACGACTTATCTTTAATAACCGGGCCGATCAGAAGATGCTGATTCATGTTGAGACTGATAAGGATGAGTACCGGTATAGGGAAAGAGTAAGGATGAAAATCAATGTTACTGATGCTGCCGGTGATCCGGTAGAGTCCTCGTTTGCCCTCTCGGTGATCGATGCTTCAGAAACCGACTCTACCAGGAATTCACCTGATATTGAATCATACCTCTATCTTACTTCCGAACTAAAAGGCAGGGTTGATTACAGGTTATTAAACCTTTCTGATACAACCTTGTCCGGCAAAAGAAACATAGATCTTGTAATGATGACACAGGGCTGGCGCAATTATTTATGGAATTCAATCCGCTATGCGCGTGTACTGGAAATGCTTTATCCCATCGAAAAAGGATTCAGCATCAATGGAACTGTTTTTAATTATTATAATCAAAAGTCCTGCAGCGATCATACGCTTAATTACTTTGACCTGAAAACAGGCTTCAATGGCTTTGCCGGGATTGATCAGGACAATAGTTTCAGCATTGATATTCCTCTTTTCTATGATTCGCATGTTATCTTCATCCAGAACAGGAATAAGAGAGACAGGGTTGATAAGCTGGGTTATGTTCTGGATACTCTTCCTCTTCCCGGGATAGCTTACAGGAACAATGAGCTACCTTATAATAAATATAAAACTGGCTATCTGAAGTCACTTGAAAAGAGATTTTCTGAAGCTGATTCGGCAATAAGAGAGGACATTAAATATATAAAACTGGGGGAAGTTACAGTAAAGGCGAAATCGCACCCAATGTATTCCAACCCGGATATTACAATCAATTTGGAAAAGATAGATCCAACAGGCAAAAAATACAGCAGTATCTTTCAAATGATATATTCAGAATTTGGTGAGAAGGCATTTACTGCCACAGGATTTGGAACCAAGGGTACAATGCACATGCCGATACTAGTGGTAAATGGCGATATTCTGACTGCAGGAAGCTGTCCTCCCTGTTATGACCCGATATATTATCCATGGGCTTTAAGCATACCGGTAAATGAAGTTTCCGATGTTAAATTCTATGAAGCGGAAAGTAAATTCAGTCAATGGATAACACCTCCACCACCGATACCAGGGGCAGGAGGTGCAGACTTTCTTAAAATACCACCGCCCCATCTGGACTCAAAGGATATCACGTTTCCAAAGATCTATTTATCTGTTGTTTCATTTAAAACCTATTCCAATTCATACAGGGGAAATCCCCGGGGAGCAATCATGTTCACGTATCAGGGACTTTATAAATCGAGGGAGTTCTATCAGCCTGATTATAATAATAAAGAAATCCTGACACCTGACAACAGGACTACAATTTACTGGAATCCTGAAGTAAAAACGGATTCAAGCGGAACAGCACAGGTGTCATTTTATAATTCTGACCTGAGAGGGAAGGTTTTGATCAGGGTATCAGGAGTTAGTTACTCATTAAAAGATGCAGCCACTACTTTATCACATTATTGGTCACACTAATGGAATTGATGTTCCCCAGAAATTAGCCTGGAAACTATATTTTAAATAATAATTAAAAGTCAGGCTATCAGGCAATTGTGCAACTTTTTATACAATTAATCAGCTTCATTGACATTTTATGAGGCTTTTACCCCTTTCAATTTCCCCCGGGTGGCAAGTTAAGGGTCCTTCCAGTGTGGCAGGCTCTCCCATAAGTTGAATCAATTACCTTAGCCGTGCGTCCTGTGCCTTGTGCCCTGCATCCTGAGCCGTGCGTCTTGTGTCCTGTGTCCTGCATCCTGTTTCCCATAATAATTATAACTTAGCTGTAACTTTTTGGATTCTAATCCGTCTTTGCATTGCTATTTGATTATGACAGTTAAAGAGTATAACAGATCTGTTGAGGAGTATTCCGACTCGGTGTACCGATTTATCCGGGGAAGTCTCAGGGATGAGGACCGGGCAAATGATATTGTCCAGGACAGCTATGAGAAACTTTGGAGACATGTTGCTGAGATTGAGTACCCTGTTGTTAAATCGTGGCTTTTTTCCACGGCCTACCATACTATGATTGACATAATAAGAAAAGAAAAAAGAATCACAGGTCTTGATGAATCCTTCGAAAGGGAATTGACTGCAGACTCCCAATACAGCGACCTGAATGAAATTCTCCACAAAGCACTGGAAAGGTTGCCTGAAAATCAGAAAACACCTGTGCTTCTCAGAGACTATGAAGGATATAGCTACAGGGAGATAGGCGATATAACGGGATTAAGCGAAGCCCAGGTCAAGGTTAATATATACAGAGGGCGCCTGGCCCTTAAAAACTGGATAGGAAAAATTGAAACAGTACTTTAATCATGGGGATTAACAGGTCAAATTATGAAATATGGATAATCGACTGGCTCGACGGAAATCTTAATGACTTCCAGATTAGTCAGGTTAAACTGTTTCTGGAAGACAATCCTGACATCAGGGAAGAACTTGAGGAGCTTCCTTCACTTACTCTCGAACCATCATCAAGTCACTATCAGCATAAAGATAATCTCAAAAGAACTCCCGACGACATCTCCCCTTCACAGTTTGAATACATAAGTACAGCATACCTGGAGGGTGATCTTTCTTCAGACCAGAAGGATGAGCTAGCAAAGATCATTGAGAACGACCCGGAGAGGAGAAGGATCTTCGATACTATTCAGAAAACAAGACTGGTTCCCCAAAGAATTGTGTACAGGTATAAAAAACGACTGACCAGGCTCACACTTACACAAAAGGTCATCAGGTTCTCAGCTATCGGATTAAGTGCTGCAGCACTGATAGCATTTATTGTAACCACCTATATCACAGCACCGTCCGTACTGGTTACCGGGCCTGAAATGACATCCCGGAACATCGTCACTGAAAAAGACTCAACGCCTGTGACAATCGAGAAACCGGAAGTTTCAAAAGAAATACCAAAAGGACAAGCCAGAAAACGGGTTACAACAAAAAAAGAGTTGCCCGCTGTCGCAATAAACGAGGAGACGGAACCGGAAAAAGAACAGGATATTTTCTCCGGAAGAGAAGCCGTCACGGCGATGTCATTAAAGAAGATACCTGTCAGAGTTAAATCAGACCTTGCCATGATTAATCAGTCAAATACTCTTATTGCCTCTTCCCTTCCACCCATCAGCTATGATTTTGAAGAAGGAAGAAGTAATGTGGGGCGGTTTTTAGCCAGGACATTCAGGGAAAAAATATTGAAGGAAAAAACAACTTCAGATACTCCCCTCAGGGCATACGAGATAGCTGAAGCCGGGGTAAGCGGGCTGAATAAATTATTAGGCTGGCAGATGGCTTTAAATGAGAAAATGGATAATAACGGAAATATTAAATCGGTTTATTTCAGTTCTAGAATCCTTAAGTTTAATGCGCCGGTTAAAAAAACTGAACCCATTCAGTAACTTTTTCAGGGGTCTCTCCGTCCCATCTTTGTAACATTAAACCATTAATATTTTATCAGCCATGAAAAAATTTGGAATAATAATACTGTTAATAACATTAATTGTAAGTGGATTCACTGTGACAGCCACTGCAAAAAGCCAGGTCGAAAAAGGCAATGAGAATGTGTCATCTGGAAATGAAAACGCGAAAGTCACTCTCGGTAACGATAAGATCAGCTATGAGGAGAGCGATTCTACCTATGATCTGAGATTAGGAAACAGGGGCCTTAGAATACTTGAATCACTTGAGGGCCCCAGGATAAGTTTTAATAAATACTCCCCTGAGGATGACTGGTATGATGATAATGACAATACTCATTACAGAAGGGCAAGAAGGTTCAGGGGCCACTGGACAGGAGTAGAATTTGGATTTAATAATTATGTTACTTCAGATAAAGACTTTTCAGTTCCTTCGGATATAAATTACATGTCGCTCAATTCCGGAAAATCATCAAACTTTAATATCAACTTCACCCAGCTGAGCATTGGGCTGACAAGACATATCGGCTTTGTTACCGGACTGGGATTAAACTGGAATAATTACAAATTCGACGGTCAGAATAATATACAGAAAGGTCCTGATGGAGTTATCGAGGAGCTCATTCCTTCAGGAACCCTTAAAAAATCCAAGCTTACCACACTGTATCTCAACCTGCCTTTTCTTCTTGAGATTCAGATACCTGCTGATAATCACAGGCTGAATTTTGCCGCAGGTCCTATCGGTGCCGTAAAAATAGGATCCCATTCCAAAATGGTATTTGAAGATGGTCCTAAAATCAAATCATTTAAGGATTTCAGTCTTAACATGATTCGATATGGCGGTACAGCCCGAATAGGATATGGGAACTTCCAGATATACGGCACTTACTATATTTCTCCCCTGTTTCAGGATGGCAAGGGACCTGGAAATTACGATCTGTATCCATTTGAAATAGGTGTTGCTTTTACATTCAACGATTAAATATTTTCATTCCTGAACAGAAATAGTGTTGATTTAGCGGGTCGTTGCATGCAACGGCCCGCTTCTGTTTCTAATGCTTGTATCCCGCATTTTTATTTTGTGACAGGCTGCCTGTAATGTATATTTGCAACAAAGTGAGATGGAATGAAAATGGAGTCAGGTATATTATCCAAAAGAGAACTTCGACGATACGGCAAACAGATTATGATACCTGAGATAGGTATCGAAGGCCAGGAGATGCTGAAAAAGGCAAAGGTACTAATTGTAGGAGCAGGAGGACTCGGATGTCCTGTTCTGCAATATCTAACAGTTGCAGGGATAGGAAAGATATCGGTAGTTGAATTTGACATGGTTGAAGAACCAAATCTACAGAGACAGGTACTCTATGGCTCATCTGACGTGGGGAAGCTGAAATCAATTATCGCAAAAAACAGGCTGGAACATCTTAATTCATTTGTTGATTTTGAGATAAAAAATCTCAGGCTCGACAAATCAAATGCTCTGAATATCTTAAAGGATTATGATATTATCGTAGATGCAACTGATAACCTTGATACACGTTATATTATAAATGATTCATGTATCATTCTGGATAGACCAATGGTCCATGGATCAATTTATAAATTCGAAGGAATGGTGTCAGTCTTTAACTATAAAGGCGGTCCAACATACAGATGCTTTAATCCCGTAAACAAAGGCAAAGAATTTAAGAATCCATTACCTGCCGGAGTTGGTCTGTTTGGTGTTCTTCCAGGCATAACCGGTACCTATATGGCTAATGAAGTTATTAAAATTATTACCGGGTCAGGAACTGTCCTGTCAGGCAAGATCCTGCTGATTAACATCTTTAACAATACATTCAATACATTTACAATAAAGAATAAACCTGAAAATCATACTATCAGATCCCTGGAGTGAGTCAGCGCAGGAAGTCCTGGAGTATAGGTGCATTCTTTTCTATTACACCAATCAAGTATTTTTCAAAACATGTAACATAATGCCTTTGTCAGTTCAGACATACAATTATTTATAAATTTATAATCAGTTAAATATGAGACTTTTATTGATAAGCAACTCAACAAATCCGGGAGAACCCTACCTGGATTATCCAAAGAATAATATCAGGGATTTCCTGGGTGAGAAACCGGTAAGAGCACTCTTCATTCCTTATGCTGCCGTTACCTTTTCATATGATGCTTACGAAGAGAAGGTAAGAGAACGGTTTAAAGAGATAGGTCATGATATAATATCGATCCACAGGTTCAGTGACCCTGTTTCAGCTGTTTCGGAGTCTTCAGCCATTATTGTTGGAGGAGGGAACTCTTTTAAACTCCTCAAAACGATTAGGGAGAATGATCTCATTGATGCGGTAAGACAGAAGGTTATCAACGGCACACCATATATAGGCTGGAGCGCAGGATCAAATATGGCATGTCCCACAATCAAAACCACGAATGATATGCCTATTGTTGAACCGGATTCATTTGTTTCTTTTAACCTGGTCCCGTTTCAGATAAATCCCCATTATCTCGACGCAAATCCCGAAGGTCATGCCGGGGAAACCAGAGAGCAAAGAATTGAAGAATTCCTTGAGGCAAATCATGGTGTTTACGTAACCGGGTTAAGAGAAGGCTCCATGCTGATTCGCGAAGGGAATCTGTTAAAATTGAAAGGACAGCGAAAATTAAGAATCTTCAAATACGGGTTGAGCCCTACTGAAGCAGATCCATCAGAAGATTTATCTTTTCTCCTTACGGAATAATAAATACCTTTGTCAGCCGTATATTAACTGGTTGATAGGTTTACTTTTTCTTATGAAGCTTGTCCGTAAAATATTTAGACTTGCCCTGATACTGGTTATAGCAACCACGATTCTTCTATTCTCCGCTTCTCTTCTTATGCAGGATAAGGTTGCTGATATAATTTTAAAATCACTCAATAACAGTATCTCAACAAAATTTTCTTATAGATCATTAAAACTGTCATTTTTACGAAGGTTCCCTAAAGCATCACTTGAACTCAGAGATGTATATGTACACTCATCAGAAAACTTTAACAAGACTTCCTTTACGGGAATAAACACCGACACACTTTTTCAGGCAAGTAATGTTTCCGTGGAATTCCGTCTTACAGATATTATCGGAGGAGACTACAATATTGAAAGCATATCTTCAAGAAATGGAAGACTGAACCTTTATGCCGACAGTACCGGAGGTGTGAACTGGGATATTTCTGAAAAAAGCCGGGAAACAGGCAAAAATGTCGTGACAATTGACCTTCAGAAAATAATTGTACATAATATAAAAGCATCCTATAATAACTGTGGAATAAAACTATTGATTTCCGGAAATATTAATAACGGCAGACTAAAAAGCAGGATACATGGTGACAATATTGATTTCACTTCACTGGCTGATATAGATATTAATATATTCAGTCTTGATGACACCTATATTTCAGGAACATTGAATGCCGATCTTGACCTTAAGCTGCAAAGCAATAAGGATGGAGTCGTTTTTAAAGAAGGGACTCTTTCCTCTGATGGTTACGACTTTGGAATAAGCGGATCCGTAATGGACGGAAATATTCTTGACCTTAACATTACAGGAAATAATATAGATATTTCAAAGATCAGGAATTTCCTGCCTGAAAAGCTGCTTCTGAAAATAAAAGACTATGATCCGTCAGGGATACTGATCGCCGCTTGTCAGATTAAAGGTCCGATGAACAGGACATCAAATCCACATGTTGAAATGAATTATACTCTCAAAAGGGGCCGTATTCATTATAAAGATTCCCCTGTTGCAATTAAGGACCTTTCCTTTGAGGGATCCCTGTCAAATGGATCAAAAAATAATTACGAAACAAGTTCTTTCCAGTTAAATAAGGTCAGGCTGAAGTTAGGATCATCCGAATATACAGGGTCTTTTTCGCTTTCCGGATTTACACATCCCGTTACCAGCCTGAGTATCAAAGGGAGGGTTTTCCCGGGTGAGCTTAAGGAGTTTTTCAACATCAAAAATCTTTCAAGTGCTGAGGGTTCTGCGGATATAGACCTTAGCCTGACCACAGGTTTCTGGCCAAAAGAGACCATTAAAACAGCAGATATTGTTACGCTTAAGCCCCAGGCCGATATAGTTTTTAATTCATTAAATATCGGTTTCAGGGACGATAAATTGCTCTTTAATAACATCAATGGGGAAGTGATATTCTCAGACAGGATCAGAGCCAATAACCTGGACCTGGTTTTCAGGGGCCAAAAAATAAAAATAAACGGACAATTCGAAAACCTTCCCGAGTGGCTTTCAGGAATGCCGGTTAAGATGACTGCCATTGCGAACGTATCAGCAGACAGGCTTATCCCGGAGACATTTTGGGGATCATCAACCACAGAAACGGCCCAAATACGTAAAAAACCCGTAAAGCTTCCGGGAGATATTATTCTCGATATAAATTTTCACATCGGTAGTCTTGACTACAAGACTTTTTCGTCTTCAGACATATCAGGTGTTTTAACTTACAAACCACGGCTTTTTACATTTAAATCTGTTAATCTCAAAGCTTTGAACGGATCTGTATCCGGATCAGGATTTATTGTACAGGATATCAGCAAATCACTTATAACAAGGGGAAATTTTATTATACATGATATTGATATTAACAAGGCCTTCACCACTTTCCACAATTTTGGACAGAATTTTATTAAGGCGGAAAATCTTGCCGGCACTCTGTCGGGTTCATTATCTCTGATGTTACCGCTCGATTCTCTGCTGACTCCCCAGATACATTTGCTTACTGCCGAAGGGAAATATACAATTGTTAAAGGAGCTCTCCTTAATTTCGATCCTATAAAAAAACTATCTTCATTTATTGAATTATCTGAACTGGAAAATATTCATTTCGAACAGCTCCAAAATGACTTCTTTATAAAAAATTATTCTCTCTACATGCCCCAAATGGATGTCAAGTCTTCTGCTGCTGATCTTTCAATAAACGGAAATCACGACTTTGACAATAATTATGAATACCACGTGAAGGTATTATTATCTGAAATACTCAGCAAGAAGAGAAAGAAGAAGAAGAGTCTTGCGACCGAGTTTGGACTTGTTGAGGATGATGGACTTGGGCGGACATCCCTCTTGTTAAAGGTCGAGAACAAGGGTGAAGATATAAAAGTGGGATATGATCTGAAGGCTGCAGGAAATGAAATCAAGAAAAATATAAAGACTGAAAGACAGAACCTTAAGTCGATCCTGAATCAGGAATATGGCTGGTACAAAACTGATACCACTGTAAAAGCCAAACCTGTTGAGAAAAAAACAAAGTTCCGGATAAAATGGGATGACACTGACACAACATATACTGTCCCTGATACCGTTAATAAGAAAAAGAAATATTTCTGTCCTTGAATATATTACCTCATAAATCAATCTGGAAACTTCTCCTGCTCTTATTTGCAATTGTAATAGGTACGGTGTCTCTCTTTTATACTGATCACCTTGTAGCCAAGCTTAAAGTAGAAGAGAGAAAAAATGTTGAACTTTGGGCCCAGGCTGTCAAACTTATATCCGTTTCCAATACTGATGAGGATGTTGATTTCCTCTCCTCAATTATTGATAACAATACCACAGTTCCTGTAATCCTCACCGATGAAAATGATAATATTATTTCATCAATAAATTTTGATGCCGCAAGGATGGATGATCCAAAATTCATGCAAAAAATCCTGAAAAAAATAAAGGAGAAGAACAAGCCTATAATCATTAATCTTGGGAATGGTCATTTCAACTCAATTTATTATAAGGACAGTATAATATTAACCATGCTGATCTACTATCCATATATACAGCTGGGAATAATTTTACTTTTCATACTTGTCTCCTACCTGGCTTTTAGTACTTCACGTAAGGCTGATCAGAATGAAGTATGGGTTGCCATGTCCAAAGAGACAGCTCATCAGCTGGGAACTCCTACTTCATCGCTTAGTGGCTGGATAGAGGTCCTTCAGAATAAATATCCTGATATTTCGGTTACCAGGGAATTAGCACTGGATGTAAACCGACTGGAGAAAGTCACAGAAAGATTCTCAAGGATAGGTTCAAAACCTTCAATGAACAATGAAAATATTGTTGATATAGTTACAAGAACATTGGATTATCTCAGGTCGAGGTCGTCTTCAAAAGTAAAATTCATTAACGACTATGATGCTGAAAAAAAAGTACTTATCCCTGTTAACCCCGCACTTTTTGAATGGGTCATAGAAAATGTCTCAAAAAACGCGATTGATGCCATGGAGGGTAATGGGATTATAACAATTCGTATTACAGAAACTGAAAGGACCGCCATTATCGATATTTCTGATACAGGAAAAGGCATCCCCAAATCAGCCTTCAAAAAGATATTCAATCCTGGTTTTACAACAAAGCAAAGAGGCTGGGGAGTAGGTCTTTCACTCGCAAAACGTATCATCGTGGAGTATCATAACGGACGAATTTTCGTAAGACATTCCGAAGTTGGCAAGGGTTCAACTATCAGGATCATCCTTAAAAAGAACAAAATCTAATTATTATATTTGCAGCCTTTTATTATGAAAAGGAAAGATATTGAGATAATGGCTCCTGCAGGATCATATGAGTCGCTCATGGCAGCGGTTCAGGGAGGTGCTGATTCCATCTATTTCGGTGTGGAACAACTCAATATGAGGGCTGCTTCTTCAAACAATTTTTCTATTGACGACCTTAGAAAGATCGTTTCCATATGTAAAAAAAACGGGCTTAAAAGCTACCTCACTGTCAACGTGGTTGTTTATGACCATGAGACAGAACAAATGAAAAGGATTATTGACGCAGCAGTGGAAAGCGGCATATCTGCGGTTATTGCGTCAGATCTTTCGGCAATCAGTTATGCCTTCTCAAAGGGGATTGAAGTTCATCTGTCCACACAACTCAATATAGCAAATGTTGAAGCTTTGAAGTTTTACTCAAGATGGGCCGATGTTGTTGTGCTCGCAAGAGAGTTAAACCTTGACCAGGTAAACCATATTCATGACAGAATAAGGGAAGAGAATATCAGAGGTCCTAAAGGGGAGCTTATTAAGATTGAGATGTTTGTGCATGGTGCATTATGTATGGCTATTTCCGGCAAATGTTACCTGAGCCTTCATGAGAATAATAAATCGGCTAACAGGGGCGAATGTTACCAGACTTGCCGCAAGTCATACATTGTGACTGATAAAGATTCCGGTTATGAACTCGAGATTGACAACGAGTTTATCATGTCACCAAAAGATCTTTGCACCATCGGCTTTCTCGATAAAATGATCAAAGCAGGGGTTAAGGTAATGAAGATAGAGGGAAGGGCCAGATCACCGGAATATGTGAAGGTGGTTTCAGAATGTTACAATGAGGCTGTAAATTCAGTAATTGACGGCACCTTTGGAAAAGAGAAAACCGATGCCTGGACAGAAAGGCTTTCGACTGTCTTCAACAGAGGTTTCTGGGATGGTTATTACCTTGGCAGGAAGCTGGGAGAATGGAATACAAATTATGGATCAAGTGCTACAAAAAGAAAGATATATCTCGGGAAGATAAGCAACTATTTCAGGAAACTTGATGTTGCTGAAATAAAGGTTGAAAACGGGGACCTGGTTAAAGGAGATACTATACTGATAACGGGGCCCACTACGGGTGTGGTTGAGTATTCTGTTGACGAGATAAGAGTAGATCTAAAGATCACTGAAATAGCACATAAAGGAGAATTCTGTTCAATAAAGACACCCGACTTTCTCAGGAGGTCAGACAAAGTATATAAATGGGTTGATTATAAGGATATTAAGCGCTCGTCCTAAAGATCCGGTTTAAAATATAACTTAAATTTACTGATTGGGATCACATTCGAACCTGGAGTGATGCTTCATTCTTTTAGTCACCATTTTATGTTTTTGGCAGTTTCTGCCACCATCTTAGCATTGTATTCAAGGTCGTCAGTATCACTTTTTATAATGATGAGGTTCTTTTGCTCTTTTTTACTAAGCCCGTACATGTAGGTCTTATCGTAATAATTAAGGGTTATCTCAATAGCCTTTTCTATATCTCCTTCATCAACAGCAGCCAGCGCATCCCTTGTATTATCTCCCCCCAGTCTTTTGCTGATCTTCATGATTGAGTATTTCAGTTCGTCAGGTGGAAATACCGAATATTCTTCCATCAGCCTGGGGAGACGGGTTTTTACATCCAATAAAAGAATAATTGCAGGAGACTTTTGCATATTAAGGTAAAACTCATCCGGCATGAAAACTGAACCTATATTTCTGCTTTCGTCTTCAATCCATAAAGGCAGAGCTACATCCAGGTTCTTCCACCTGTCATACAGAATATTTGCAAAATATTCAGTGGAAGGCTGAGGTGGCTGACCCAATGAACCAAAAGCAGAACCTTTATGATTTGCAAGTCTCTCAAGGTCAATTACCTGTTGACCACTGTCACCCAGTCGTTGAAGAATATGTGTTTTACCACTGCCGGTCATTCCGCCAAGAACTATCATCCTTCGTTTTTCAGAGAGCCTTTTTAGAATATAGTTACGGTAAGACTTATATCCTCCCTCAAGTATTTCCGTTTGTATATCACCGAGAGAGAATAGCCATGCCATAGCTTCTGATCTCATCCCCCCTCTCCAGCAATGAACCAGAAGCCTGGAATGATGTGCATAATCCAAAGCCATTTCCAGCTTGGAAGTCATTGCCGGTCCTGCATTTTTTAGCCCTTCCAGTATGGCAGGTACCCTACCTTCATTCCTGTATTTAGTTCCAACAATAGCTCTTTCTTTATCATCAAAAAGAGGAATATTGACCGCTCCCGGTATGTGTCCGCTAACAAATTCAGAGGGTGATCTTACATCAACGACAGGAATGCTTTTCGCCATTTCCAGGAAGTTCACAACATCAATCTTTTTCAAAGCCATTTTCTTACACGATTCCTGAAAAAAATTTGGAGAGACTGTTATACTTTACTTAAAATACCTGGCGAACAGCTTCCTGAGTTCATCTATTCTTACCGGTTTGGATATAAAATCCTTAATCCCCGACATCTCTGCTTTTCTTTTTGTCTCAGGCATATTATCAGCTGTAAAGGCTACTATAAGTATAGATTTATCATAACTGAGGATTTTCTGTGCCGATTCATAACCATCCATCTCAGGCATTATCAGGTCCATAAATATAAGGTCATAATTTTTCGACTTGGCCATAATGTAGCCTGCATAACCATCATCCGCTATATCAAACGAATAGCCAAGGGCCTTTAGCATCGTGCCTATAACCTTCTGATTCATTTTATTGTCTTCCACGATCAGGATATTGATATTGCTCTGCATAATACCAATCTCAAGCGATGCTGTGGTATCTTCTATAAAAGGGAAACTGTCTTTAATTGCATTAAAAAGGTCGGTGGTATCTATCGGTTTAATCAGGTATTGATCAATCCCGTTCATAATGCATTTCATGAAATTACCCTTCTTGTCATTGCTGGTAATCATCAGCATAATGAAATTACCGGATAGTTTATTGTCCCAGATTGCTTTTGCAGCATCAAACCCGTTAAATGTCTCATCATCAAAAATTATTACAAGGCTATACTTCTCAGCTGGGAAATTCATGTTTTCCCTTATTTGGTTCACAGTGGATTTCATGAAGGTGGTTACCCTGACAACAAGTCCCATTTTATGAATGGCGCTAAGTACTTCCTCATCACGGTTCTGAGATCCTGTAATTACAAGTGTCCGGATATTTTCAAACCTGGTGATCTTTTCAAGCGACAGGTCCTTGATTTGTCTGTCGTTGGAATAGGTGACTATTGTAAACGATAAATGCAAACCTGAATCACCCGAGATCCCTGAAGGGCTTTCAGCAAAAAACTCACCACCCATAAGCTCAACGAGTTGTTTTGACAAAATAGTGCTGAAATTAAGCTCTTCACTTGCCCTTAGAGGCTGTGATTCAATATTTACAAAATCACCGAACATCTTTTTAAGACTAACCTTATCAAAGCTCTTCCCTGTATCCAACAGTTCAAATCCAAGAGTAATAATCCCGTTATCATTGCTCTTAAGGATACATCTCAGTTGTATTTCTCCTTTCTCTGTATTCCTGATTGAATTGTTCAGAAGGTTCGAGATAACCTGCCTCAGCCTGAAAGGGTCACCGATAATACTCTCCGGAACATTTTCATCTACATTTATGTTCATTTTGATCTTACTGTGTAACATGTTAGCCCTGGCAAGATCATAACAATAAGTTATCTCTTCCCTAAGGTTAAAGGGAACTTCATCAAGGATCATTTTGCCCGATTCTATTTTGGAGAAATCGAGAATATCGTTAATGATATTCAGGAGGACTTCAGTAGAACGACGCAAAAGGTTAACGATTTCCAACACTTCAGGTGACAGACTGAACTTATAGAGGACATCGGTCATGCCAATAATGCCATTCAGCGGAGTCCTTATCTCATAACTCATCCTGGCAAGGAATTCCGTTTTTGCCACATTGGCCTTTGCTTCCTGCTGACGGGCCGACTCAAGCATTGTAACGTCAATTAGTATTTCCATAGTTGCCTCATCACCCATGAAATTTACCTGGATACTGTTTCTGTACAGCACAATTTCACCAATTTCCTTCTTGATTATTAAGAACTGATCGGGGTTAAAAGTGCTTCCCAGGTTCTTGGAGAAATAATCGCTTTCTTCAGGCAACGAGGTTTCGGGAAATATTTTCCCCTTCATCTCCTCATCATCGGTATATGAATATAGTTTGGCAGCAACTTTGTTTGCTTTTAATATTTCCCTGGCTTTATTATGAATTATGATACCAACCGGCATCTCCTCAATGAGTTTGAAGAGCATCGCTTCGGAAGATTTCAGGCGGGTCATCTCAGATCTCTGTGATTTGAAGAATCTCCAAAAGAGATAAATAATGATCTGTATAAGCAACAGGGTCCCTATCACAATTAACAGCGAGTTTCTTACTAAATATTTTTGGAAGAGATCTGTTTTAGCAGAAAATACAAGAACCAGTTCCCTGCCAAGTAATTGTGTTGAATAGTATGCTGAAATAAGGTCAGCCTCATTCCCGTCAACAATAGCTGCCAGGGGAGTATCTCCGGTAGAACCACTTCCCAGGTGTTCAGTTAATCTGTTAAGATGCTGATACTTTATTGGCTTTTCAATATTATCATAAATGATATTCCCGGAATCACTTATCACCCATTGCCACTGGTAATCCTTAAGATTAAATTCCGCAAATAATTCAGCGAAGTATTTTTGATAATCAACGGTTACGACTAAATTTCCTACAGTCTCGTGCGTTTCATCATTCAATACCGGCAGAAAATAGTAGAAGTTATTATTTTCCATCACCAGTTTTTCCATTGTTAAAATTTCAGACTGAGAATGAAGAGTATAAGAATTTTCAAGCCATTCACCAGGTGGTTCGGTATCCTTTTTCAGTGTGAATTCATTTTTATTTTTGTCGTAATACTTTATTCCTGTAATGAAGTCCTGGTACTTGGAAAAGAACAGTTTCATATTCTCAGTGATCGTGTATCTTACCTTTTGATCGTTAAAAAACTGGGAAGGATCTGTTGAAAAAATAGCCTGGTTGAGATCGCTGAAGAATGAGTTATTTGTATTGTCGACCGATATGCCGATTATCTGGACCTGCCTGTCAAGTAACTCAGTTATATAACTGATCTGCTTATCATACAGACTCCTGTAATAAAAATAATTTGCCAGCATTATTATTAGAAATGCTGAATATACAAGAACAAGGATCCTTCTCATTTCACTATATATTTTTGCTACTCAGCATATAAAGATACTCTTTAAAATATTATATTTCAATTTACCTGTACTTGCGGTCATCCCCCCAGAGAATATTAAGATAACTCCTGAAACGCATAATATCTATTTCTCCTTTTTCTACAGCCTCTCTCACCGCACACCCCGGTTCGTCAAGGTGCAGGCAATTATTAAACCGGCATTTTCTTGAAATCCTGAAAATCTCCGGAAAAAAATGGTAAATTTCGTTTCGATCCATGTCCACAACACCAAATCCCCTTATACCGGGTGTATCTATCACAAAACCGCCAAACGGCATCTGATGCATTTCAGGGAATGTAGTAATATGCTTACCCTGTTTATGATACCTGGAAATCTCAGCTGTCTTAAGATGCAATAAAGGATTTATAGTATTAAGCAAAGTTGTTTTCCCAACACCCGAATTACCGGATACAAGACTGACTTTATCTTTCATCAGGGAAATTATATCGTCTGGATTTTTATTATCCTTCAATGATAGTCTTATACACTTGTATCCTATCTTACCATATGTAGATTCAAGACTTTCCAATTTCTCCATGGAAGATGAATCATAAAGGTCAGTCTTGTTAATAACAATAATTACAGGTATCCTGTAAGCCTCAGCAGTAACAAGAAACCTGTCGATAAACTCCAGAGGCGTTTCCGGAAGAATGATAGTGACCATGAGAAATGCCTGGTCAATATTTGCTGCAATTATCTGATATTGCCTGGAAAGATTTGAAGGTTTTCTGAGGATATAATTTCTCCGGCTTAATACTTCAGTGATTATCCCGGTAAAATTCTTAATATCAATGGAAAAAAGAACATTATCCCCAACAGCTATAGGATTTGTAGTTTGCAAGCCCTTCATCCTCAGCTTTCCCTTAACAGAGCAATTAATGGTAGAGCCTCCCGTCGAAAGGACTTTATAACTGCTACCTGTTGATTTTAATACAATTCCTCTTTCCAAATGAAATTCATTTGCAGCAAAAATAGAGAATTTTGTTTCAGGTATGTATTTCAGCTAATAATAAAAGCAGTAGAGGCTGTCTTAAAAGATATTTTTAACCATAAAGGTCGCAAAGCCCACCTCCGCAAAGCTACGGTGGGTAACACAGGCGCAAAGGACACAAAGGCAATACTTTGAGAATAACCACTTTGCGATCTTCGCGTATAGTCTTAGCGAACTCAGCGATTATTGGATTTCATCTTTTTAAACATCCTCTGTCACACAATAATGCTTTTATAATCTCCAAAAATCAGGTTTCTGAAGCCATAAGCAGGAAAGGCTTCATTTCAAAGCTGTGATAATAAGGTCTTAACCTTTCAGTATTGTAATAGTCAGATATATTTACAACCTTCTTGGTAGCTGTTACAACATCTATCGGGAGGTTATCATACCTCCCGTTTTTGAGCACTACTATTCTACCGTGCACATTTTTCAGGATAAGGTCGAGGGCAAGGTTACCATAGGCCATCGGAACAATCGAATCAAGGGCATCAGGATCACCGCCCCGTACCATGTACCCGAGCTTCTGGTTTATAACATTGATCACTTTACCCTTATTATATTTAGATGAGATTTCCTTCAGTTTGTTTGATACAAGATCTCCAATACCTCCCAGTTTTGAATGCCCATAAGCATCTTTCTCACTATCAGCAAATATCATATTACCACCCTTGAACATTGCTCCTTCCGATACCAGTACAACAGAATACTTGCTTGGATTATGATTTCTGTCTTCCACGAGGAGCTTGGTAAGCTGGTCAATATCAAACTCATATTCAGGGATAACACACCTGTTTGCTGCTCCGGCCATCGTTGGAAGCATAGCTGTAAATCCAGCATATCTTCCAAATACTTCCAGGACCAGAAGCCTTTCATGAGAACCGGCTGATGTCCTCAGGCTGTTAGTCATCTGTATGGTACGGGTAACACAAGTACTGAAACCAATACAATAGTCCGTACCCGGTACGTCGTTATCCATGGTCTTTGGAATGGCAACAACATTAACCCCTTTTTTATAGAGATGAACCCCATAACTCAGAGTATCATCACCACCTATCGGAATAAGATAATCAACACCAAGCCATGCGAGATTATTTATTATCTCCGGAGTCAGGTCGTTCATTTCAGCATTATATGTGCCCTGCAGATGCTCAGGAACATTGCCCTTGGGCATATGACTCGGCCTGGTTCTGGATGTATGCAGGAATGTTCCGCCGGTACGACCTGCCTTATTTACGATGTCATCCGTAAGTACCTGGAAATTATTACTGTTGTCAGCCTTGGTATCCCTGATAAGCTCAGTTATACCAGCCCATCCTCTGCGAAGTCCGATTACCTTATAGCCCTCCCTGTTTGCCCGGATTGTCACCGCACGAATAGCCGGATTCAGGCCGGGAACATCACCTCCTCCGGTAAGGATTGCGATTACACCCTTGGTTGTTTTCTGAGTTGCCATAATATTTACCTTTTGGAATTAGTTGAAAATAAGTTGACTTTAAAATTAAAGAAAACCGGTGAGAAATACAACGAATCACAAGTTATGGCAAATTTCTGTCAGGATGCAAATTCAGGGATTGACTCTTCCCATTCCAGTATTTTGAAGAAATCATAATCCTCAGGATTCTTCACATATTTTCTTGCCCCGTTATAATCGGCTTTGGTTATATAGTGAAGATTATTCCTGTATATCAGCTGCACCTTTTCCGATTCGACATTGACAAGCCTGGGTTTTACTTTGCCCTGTTCATCTTCCACATCTTTTAGGAAAAGAGGTACTATTCCACCTGTCCTGTCGACGGTAACCATACAACCCGTTAATCCCTGTTTGAACAGTTTAAAAACACCCAGCCCCAGTCTTGTTGCATAAGCAAGATCGTATGCAATGGGCCTGCAGCATCTCAGTTCATACCCCATTTCATTCGGACGCGATTTTACAGTTATCCTCAACTCTTTTAGAGCTTGCTGAGTGAGCATGTTGAAAATATGTGATTTACTTACATTCCCCAGCTCGGGATGACCATGATCATCATATGTAAAATTTATCCCGGTATCAATGATCTCCTTTTCACTCATGAAATGAAAAACCCCTTCGGATATTATTGCCACACCATAATATATTCCCAGCAACCTTCTCTTAACCATAGATGAAATGACCAGTCTGGTAATCTTATCGAACGTAATCTTGGTTTTATTGAATATTTCAGGAATAATTATCATAGGATAATGACAGGCTGTGCCTATTCCGAATGCCAGATGTCCGGCTTCACGACCCATGGCAGATACAACAAACCAACTACCACTCGTACGTGCATCTTCATAAATTGTTGTTGCAAGACGAACCCCTTCTTCCTTTGCTGAATGGTAACCAAACGTAGGAGTACCCTCAGATAAAGGAAGATCATTATCAATAGTTTTAGGAACATGTATATTCTTAACGTTCATCTTCTTTTCCTTCAGAAACTTCGTCAGGCGGTTTGCAGAGGAAGCGGTATCATCACCTCCTATTGTTACCAGTAGTTTTACATTATTCTTTTTGAAAAAATCATCTTTGAATTCATCATCCTTTGGCTTATGCCTGCTCATCTTAAGAGCAGAACCTCCCCGACTGTAAATCTGATCGGCAAATTCGAAATCCAGGTAATCATATGAAGGTTCCTCGGCAAAAAGTGACTTATAACCGCCATTTATTCCCAGTACGGTATACCCGTTCTGCAAAAATATTTTTGTAACTGAACTTACTACTGTGTTTATTCCGGGTGCCGGGCCCCCTGCGCATAAAATAGCAACTGCATCTTTCATTTTTTTTTCCTTCATTATAAATTATACAATTAATAAAAACTTCAAAGCTAATTGGTCTTTGGGACTTTTTTTTCGGTCACAAATATGATAATATCTTTTCAAAATTATACTGACATGAAGTTTTAAATCTTCCTGTTTGCCTTAATAAACTATTTATTCATTTTGTTTACAGCAGATGTATTCCGATGTAAGCAGTATATAACTCAGGAAATTGTTGATCTTTTTCAATTCCTTATTGTTATCTTTGAATATAATAACACAGACTGAAAATAATACCTTCAGAACTATTATGTATCAGTCCGGGTTATTGATAATCAAACAGGTAAATAATTGCAAGACAGTTCATCAGTACTTATTACCGGCGGCAGCGGACTTATTGGAAGATATCTGACATCATTATTCCTTTCAGAGGGTTATACAGTATCTCATCTTTCCAGGCAATCAAATCAATTTGGCAGGGTGAGGGTTTATAGGTGGAATCCCGTAAAAGAAATAATCGATCCTTTAGTGCTTGAAGGTGTTGATTATATTATTCACCTTGCAGGTGCAAATATAGGTGAGAGACCCTGGACCAGGGACAGAAGGGCAGAAATCATCAGTAGCAGATCAGCATCGCTGAAATTCCTGCATAAGGTTATTACTAATAACAAAATACCAATAAAGGCCTTGATATCAGCCTCTGCCATAGGATATTATGGATCAATAACCTCTGAAAAGATATTTAAAGAAGATGATGAGCCGGCAACAGATTTCCTTGGCATTGTATGTCAGCAATGGGAAGAAGCTGCCGGATTATTTGAGCACTCAGGCATCCGTACTGTTAAAATCAGAAACGCTGTTGTACTTGAAAAGGACGACAGTGCTATTGCCAGGATGCTTAAAATTGCAAAACTGGGGCTATTTCCGAAACTGGGAAGCGGCAAACAATATATGCCATGGATCCATATAAAGGACTTAAGTAATATTTACCTGAAAGCTCTTGCTGATAAGCAAATGAATGGAGTATATAATGCAGTATCGCCTGGTCATGTTACCCAGTTTGAGTTCATGAAAACACTTGCCCGGGTAATACATAAACCTTTTATTCATCCTCCGGTACCCGCAATAATCCTAAAGACTATGTATGGTGAGATGTCTGATGTTATTCTAAAGGGTAGCAGGATTTCACCTGATAAAATTGTAAATACAGGATTTAATTTCGTGTATCCCCACCTGGAAGAAGCCCTGAAAGATATTCTCAAGTAATTCAATCATTCAAAAAAAAATATAAAGTTAATTTCCCCGGGTAATATCCACAAGTAGAAAGATCGCAGCATTAATACCGGCTTTTCAGCCTCGTTTTGAGATCACTTCCAGCTTATCAAGATCCACCACTTCAATAGTCTTGCCGAATACCCTGATTATTCCCTCTTTCTTAAAATCAGATAAGGTCCTGATGACATTTGCCGTGCTCATTCCAATATAATCTGCAATCTCCTTCCTTGAAACAGGAAGATCAAATACTCTTGATTTGTAGATGTCTTTTGTGAAATATAATAAAACATAAGCTACTCTCCCCACTAGGTTCTTCTGCCTGATGTCGAGAGTCTGTGCTATAATTTTATCATTGATCATTGAGATCTTTGTCAGAAGCCCCATGGCAAATCCACCGTTTTTCAGAAATAGATCCTTAATGAATTCAAGGCTTACAATGCACACCACAGAATCCTCGAGAGCGGCAACGGAGTACTGATAACGCTCCTCAGAAAAGATACTCATGTTACTTACAAATTCGAAGGGGCGCGTAATGGTAATGACCTGTTCCTCTCCTGTTGTAGCCCTCCTGTAAAGCTTGACCAAACCACTCTTCAGATACTTGAATGTGTTTATCTTCTCCCCTTCATGATTAATAACTTCACCCTTTCGATAAAACTGTTCCTCCTTGTGATTACACAAATCATCAACCAGATCATCATCCAGATAAGAAAACACAACATCTCTGAACTCACATTCTGCACATATGCAGGGTTTCTTTTTTTCGTTCACGACAAAAAATTTTCACAAAATTACCATTTTCCAATTCACTTTGTCAAATTTCAGATTTTTTATTCCCAAATTTGATCCTATTTTGAAAGTAAGCTATGATTTTTTACCCTCTTTCAAATAAAAATGGTATATAAAACCGATTATCATATCCATTCCACATACAGTGACGGTCGTTCAGATCCGGAAGATTATGTCTCAGCAGCTTTGGAGGAAGGAATAGAAGAACTGGGTTTTTCTGATCACCTTACCCTTTTCAGGGAACTCGAACATTGGAATATGGATCCCGCCAATGTGATGTCATATTTAAGACACCTCGAAAACCTGCGGACCAATACAGCGGATCTGAAAGTCAGGATTGGTCTTGAAGTTGATTTTTTCCCGGGCAGAGAAAAGGATACCCATGAATTCCTGGATAAACTATCTCTTGACTATATTATCGGATCCGTTCATTTTCAGGGAGATTCGACTGTTGATATGGGTCCGGAATATTACGAGGGAAAGAATATTGACAACTTGTTTGAGGACTACTTTAAAACTGTAATTGAAGCTGTGTCTTCAGGTCTTTTTGATATAATAGGACATTGCGACCTTATAAGGATCTATGGTTACAGACCTGAGTCTTCTCCTGAACACCTCTACAGGGAACTTGCCAGGGCAATGAAAAGACATGATGTTGTATTTGAAGTCAATACCAACGGACGAAACAGGCCAATTGCTGATTTTTATCCCGACAGGAGGTACCTTCATATTTTTCATGAAGAAAAGGTCCCCGTATGTGTAAACTCCGATGCCCACATGCCTTTACGGGTTGGACAATATTTTGAAGAAGCATATGACCTTCTGCGATTCACAGGTTTTAGTGAAATGGCTGTTTTTGAAAACAGGGTCAGAAAGATGGTTCCTTTTTAGAACCCTTAAATAAGAACTTACACAGAGTTACACAGAGATGACACAGAGTGCCACAGAGAATTTCCTGATAAAGTGTTAAGCTGAATAAAAGAAACAGGCTGGATTTGATTATTTTATATATAAATTAAAAACTCATTATATTGTCTTCAGAATATAATCCTCAATAAAATGGCGCAGCTCACTTTGTAGTAATAATTCCCCGGGAGCATTATTGTGTAACAATGAAATATTCAGTAGTTTTAATTTTCAAATTCTTAATATGAAAAATCCTGTTTTAAATCTGTTAATGTTATCTGCTTTGATACTGGGATTTTCAGGTTGTTCAAATCCTGAAAAAGCTATCATAAAAACCGGGGGACCTGAGGTTGTGGCATTCAGAACGATTCAGTTTCCACTTACAGATGTGAAACTACTTGATGGCCCTTTTTTGCATGCAACGGAGCTTGACATGAGGACACTTCTTAACTATGAGCCGGACCGTCTGCTCTCAAGATTTTATAGTGAAGCAGGACTCAAACCAAAGGCGGATCATTATATGGGCTGGGAAAATGAATCACTTGCAGGGCACACTCTGGGGCACTATCTCAGTGCTTGTTCAATGATGTACCAGTCAACGGGTGATACATCTTTCCTTAAGAGGGTAAATTACATTGTTGATGAACTTAAAAAAATCCAGGATATTGATGGTGATGGGTATATTGGTGCTTTTCCGGATGGGAAAAAGATACTGGAAGAAGAAGTTGCCCGTGGTAACATAAGATCCCAGGGCTTTGACCTTAATGGTATCTGGTCGCCTTTTTATACCCAGCATAAAATACTTGCCGGGCTGAGAGATGCTTATCGTCTTTGTGCAAACAATACTGCCCTGGAAGTTGAAAAACGTTTTGCCGATTGGATTGGAAGTGTCGTTACCCCCCTTAATGATGAGCAGGTTCAGAAGATGTTGAACTGCGAACATGGTGGGATAAGTGAAACTTTTGCGGACCTCTTCGCAGATACCGGAGATCCAAAATATCTAAAATTATCCGGAATATTTTATCACAAAGCCATTCTTGATTCTTTAAAAGCAGGGGTGGACGTACTTCCGGGAAAACACTGTAATACAAATATACCGAAACTGATCGCCCTGTCGCGCATATACGAACTTACTGATGACACTTCTGACAGGAAAGCTGCCGAGTTTTTCTGGCAGACAGTTGTTAATCACCATTCCTATGTAACCGGAGGGAATGGTGATAATGAATATTTCGGACCGGAGGATAAGCTAAGGAACCGGCTCGATGAAGGAACAACAGAATCGTGTAATGTATATAACATGCTTAAGCTCTCCGAACATCTGTTTGAGTGGGATGCCTCGGCAAAGGTTGCCGATTTCTATGAGAGAGCTCTCTTTAATCATATCCTTGCAACCCAAAATCCTGAGACCGGAAATGTTACTTATAATCTGTCCCTCGACATGGGAGGTTACAAGTATTTTCAGGATCCGATGGAGTTTACCTGTTGCATTGGAACAGGAATGGAGAATCATGCCGGGTATGGCAGGAATATTTATTATCACAATAATGACGAGCTCTATATATTCCAGTATATTGCTTCTGAGCTAACCTGGAAACAAAAAGGGCTGACTGTCATTCAAAGGACCTCTTATCCTGAAGAACAAGCTTCTCACCTGGAATTAAAATGCGACAAACCTGTACAACTTACTATTCAGGTCAGGTATCCTTACTGGGCAAAAAAAGGCATTGAAATAAAAATA
Organism: uncultured Bacteroidales bacterium; assembly: GCA_963843635.1. Lineage (GTDB taxonomy): Bacteria > Bacteroidota > Bacteroidia > Bacteroidales > VadinHA17 > LD21. The sequence goes on from CAWJLF010000008.1 coordinate 323,181, forward strand.
AATGGAAAAACTCACCATTTTACCGACACCCCGGGTAGCTATATTGCTCTCCGGAGAGAATGGAAAACAGGTGACCATGTGGATATCTTAATGCCTTTCTCCCTTCGTCTCGAATCAATGCCTGACGACAGTAACCGTGTGGCAGTGATGTATGGACCTCTTGTCATGGCCGGGGAACTAGGACCAGTTGATAATCCGGCATCCAGAGATGCCCTTTATGTTCCTGTGCTCATGACAGAAAAGAGGGATCCTTCATCATGGACCAGACCTGTCAGAGACACACCAAATACCTTTGAGACAGTAAATACAGGAAGACCACGGGATTTTATCCTTAAACCGTTTTATTCAATTTATAACCGGCGTTATTCAGTTTACTGGGATCTGTTTACTGAGGAAGCATGGAAAGCCAAACAGGTTGGATATAATGCTGAAAAAGAGCGTATTAAAAAGATGAAAGAAGCAGAAGTTGATTTTATCCAGCCAGGTGAGATGCAGCCTGAGCGCAATCATAACTTTAAAGGAGAGAAAACAGGGCCGGGTACCTTCAGGGAAAAAGCTTACCGTGAGGCAAGAGGAGGCTGGTTCTCGTTCGACCTGAAAGTCAGTCCTGATAGTCCAAACGCTCTGGTCGTGGATTACTGGGGTGGATTTCCGGGAGCTAAAAGTTTTGATATACTGGTAGACAATAAGCTTATTGCAACAGAAAATATATCAAACAAACAGGATGGTGAGTTCATATACGGACAATATGATATACCAACTGAAATTACAAAAGGCAGGATAAAAGTAAATGTAAGGTTTCAGGCTCACAAAGGAAATACAGCCGGTCCGGTATTTGGAATACGAACTATTAAGCAATAGAAAATCACCAAAATCTTTTTAGTAAGCGGTTGTATTCATTTAAAATAACGGACGGGTTGATAATGATCTCTATAACATATGTTCTAGAAAGATCTTTATGCCTATTCCAATAAGAATGATCCCACCTATTATTTCAACCTTGTTCCCCAGTCTTTTACCGGCTGATTTACCAATCCTGATCGCAGTCATTGAGGCCAGGAAAGTAACAATGCCGATCAGAGTTCCGGCTTTCAATATCTTGACATTCAGAAGCGCGAAGCTTATCCCGACTGCAAAAGCGTCTATACTGGTTCCCAGGGCGATTGTTGCAAGAATCATGAAACTTTTATAGTCCTTTCTCTTGTCTTCCTTTTCACTTCTGATCCCTTCCATAATCATTTTAATGCCCAGGAAAGCAAGTAATACCAGGGCGATCCAGTGATCAAAAGCCTTTAACTGGTTTGATAATATCTCACCCAGAAAAAACCCGACAACAGTAAGTCCTCCCTGAAAGATTGCAAGGATGAAAGCCACCCAGGTAGCTTCCCTGAATACAATATGACTCCTGATAACACCGTATGATAATGAAACAGCAAAAGTGTCGAAAGACAATCCAAGGGCAATGGCCAGTAAAGTATAAGAATCCATCGGTTAAGATAATTTCACAAATATAATATAATTGACTACCCAAAAAATTCTGAACATGATTGTATATATTTGAAAATTACTAAACAGGTTTACCATGCGTGTAGTAATTCAAAGGGTAACACATGCTTCAGTAACAATTAAGAGCAAAATTCGTTCAGAGATTGGCTCCGGATTACTTATTCTTGCCGGAATAGAAGAATCAGATAATGCTACTGATGTTGAATGGCTTTGCAGTAAGATCACCAGGTTAAGAATATTCGATGACAGCAATGGAGTAATGAATTTATCTGTCCTTGATACTGGTGGGGATATTCTGGTTGTGAGCCAGTTTACCCTTCATGCTAAAACAAAAAAAGGGAACAGGCCCTCTTATGTAAGTGCGGCCCGACCCGAGGTGGCAATCCCTTTATACAACACATTCACGGATACCCTTTCAACACTGCTGGGGAAAAAAGTAAAAACGGGTGAATTCGGTGCAATGATGCAGGTGGAGCTTATCAATGATGGTCCGGTAACAATAATACTCGATTCAAAGATCAGAGAATGACTGAAGATAGCGCCCTTAAAAGATCTGTTCTGCTCGTAACGGCTTTCGCCGCCTTTCTCACCCCATTTCTAAGTTCTGCTGTAAACCTGGCTCTTCCTTCCATTGAAAAGGAGCTGCATGCCAATGCAATTGAACTGGGATGGGTCATCAGCAGTTTTATACTTGCAGCAGCCATATTACTTCTTCCCTTTGGGCGTCTCTCTGACATAACCGGAAGGAAAAGGATCTTTTCAGCAGGAATCCTGCTGTTTACTATTACAACAGCATTGATTGTCACTATAAAGAGTATAAATACACTTATTCTTCTGCGTATACTTCAGGGTATTTCAAGTGCTATGATCTTTGGAACCAGCATGGCCATCATCACTTCAGTATTTCAGCCCGGGGAAAGAGGCAGAGCCATGGGAATCAACATTACCGCCACCTATCTTGGTCTTTCATTGGGCCCTGTTATCGGGGGATTACTAACCCAATACATGGGCTGGCGAAGTATCTTTGCCTTCCTGGTCCCTTTTGGCATTATATCCATTATTCTCATCAGAATAAAGATAAAGACAGAATGGTCAGAAGCTGAGGGTGAACGATTCGACTGGCGCGGGTCAATTATTTATGGCCTGGCCCTGGCAGGGCTTATGTACGGTTTCTCAGTACTTCCATCCTTGACCGGCTGGATCTTTATCGGGACAGGAATAATTCTGACATTTCTCTTCATTCTGTTTGAAAAGAATCTGAAAAATCCTGTTTTTGATATTCGTCTTTTTCTTCACAACAGGGTTTTTGCATTCTCAGGCCTGGCTGCCCTGATAAATTACTCAGCCACAAGTGCGATCGGCTTTTTTATCAGCCTTTACCTGCAGTATCTCAAAGGTCTTGATGCCAGGACAGCAGGGCTGATTATGATATCTCAACCTCTGGCGATGACTATCCTTTCTCCAATAGCAGGGAAGTTATCTGATAGAAAAGATCCCGGCATTATTGCTTCAGCAGGAATGGCAATTACTGCACTGGGACTGATTCTCTTCTGCTTCATTGGCAATGAAACACCTGACTATATTATCGTACTGTTGCTGCTCCTGATGGGAATTGGCTTTGGTTTGTTTTCCTCCCCCAACACAAACGCGATTATGAGCTCCGTTGAAAAACGTCATCTTGGAGTGGCTTCCGGAATTGTGGGAACGATGAGAATGATCGGACAGATGATGAGCATGGGGATTGCTATGATGCTTATTTCATTGTATATAGGGAAAGAACCGATAAGCGCTGGCACATATCCTCAACTTATGTCAGCTATGAAGACAGGATTTATTATATTCTCAGTATTATCTGTGTCAGGGATTTTCGCTTCACTGGCCAGAAACAAGTAAGTGTAAAATCACGATCATCCTGCATTAATTGACCCTCATTATCATTTTTCCCCGTTTTTGAACAACTTAAAAGAGGAATAAAAATTATTATAATAACAAAAAGCATTATATTGAACCCGTTCTTTTTTTCCATTTCGCCAATTTTAAGTTTAACATAGATTTAATTTTATGACAAAACTGTATCAAAAACTGATCAAAAAGCGTCCTTCAGAAACAGAAATAAAGAAGGGGCTTAAAAAAGCCTTTGCTTCACCGGCAACATCTCCCGACAAGCATATGTTGATGAGTCTTTTGAATATGATTGACCTTACAAGCCTGAATACTACCGACAATAAAAGTCATATCCTGCATTTAACTGGTAAGGTTAACAGTTTTTCCGGAAGATTTTCCAATATTCCGAATGTTGCCGCAATATGCGTATATCCAAATTTTGTGTCGGTGGTAAAGGAAAAATTGAAGGCCAAAAATGTTAAAATAGCTTCAGTTGCAGGTGCTTTCCCTACATCGCAGACCTTCAGGAGTATTAAAGTCAGTGAGTGTAAAATGGCTATTGAAGCCGGGGCTGATGAAATTGATATAGTGATACCAATAGGGACATTATTAGGAGGTGATTTTGCTGCGGTTGCGGATGAAATAAGAGAGATAAAACAAGCTATAGGCGACAGGCCCTTAAAGGTTATTGTTGAGTCAGGCCTTCTTGGTGATTATGAACATATATACAGGGCATCTATGATTGCAATGGATGCCGGTGCCGATTTTATCAAAACATCAAGCGGGAAAACGTCAGTCTCAGCAACACCTGAAGCAGCCTATGTCATGTGCCGGGCGATATCTGATTTCTATGAGGAAACCGGAATCAAAGTTGGATTCAAGGCTTCCGGTGGTATAGTAAAGCCTGCTGAAGCTATCACATATTATCAGATAATATCCTCAGGGCTTGGCCAGGAATGGCTTAACAACTCTCTTTTCCGTATTGGAGCAAGCAGACTGGCAAATAACATTCTTTCTGAAATATCCGGTTGTGAGTGCGATTATTTCTGATCCTTAGTCTTTTTTATATAATTAATTTTCTCCGGTAATAATCATTACTTTTGTGTTTTGATCACACAGGAATGATGACTATCCCCATGTTAGCCATACAACAGGATACTTTAAAGATTAAAAGCAAAGTTCCCCGGGATACTGTTGTTTTTAAATCAGACTCACTGCATGCTGTCGACAGCCTCCAGGTGAAGAAAGATACAATAAAACCAAAAATCATTTTATACCGTCCGCTTCCGGTTTTGCATATAACTGATACTACTTCTGTTTGTAAAAGAAACAACATTTTTGACTTCACCTTTTATGACAGTACTAACCTTATTTCACAGATTGGCAAGGGGCCTTATGACAGGTTCCCTTTTATTTTCATCGAAAAGAACAGGGCAAGACAGGCAGAAGAAAAAGCGGTTATTGTAAAACACCTGAAACAGGGTAGTAAATTGCCTGTTCCTTCATTCCATGATGACTGGATCATACTCATCATTCTCGCTGCTGCATTTCTTTATTCCGTTGTTAGATCCTCTTCAAAAGGGATCTTTTCCAGTTTTGTTAAGTTTTTTCTTTTCAGAGGTATAAATGACCCTGCTTCCCGTGACATCGGAGGACTTTTCCTTTGGCAATCAACCATTTTTAACCTGATCTCCTTTCTTGTTCTGGGCCTCTTTGGTTATATGTACACCAGGTTCTATGGTCTTTCAACAGGAAATATAAGTAGCATTCTTCTTTGGCTGATCTCGGTAGGAGTAATTATCTCAGCAGTAACCATACGGCATTTCATCTGTATTATTACCGGTGCACTGAGCGGGCAGAAGGAGGTATTCGGAGAATATCTTGTCAATATTTACCAGGGTTACCGTTTTAGTGCCCTGCTTATTTTCTTCGTGATAATCCTGATTTCATATACTACATTTCTGCCACTCGATTTCCTTTTAAGTGCCGGAATAGTTATACTTGTGCTCTTATATCTGCTTCGTGTAATCAGACTACTGATAATTTTTATAAACCGTAATATTTCAATTTTCTATTTGATTTTATACCTTTGTGCGCTAGAAATCCTGCCTGTATTGATATTGGCTAAATACTTTACAGGTCTTATTTAAAATGGCGGGAATAATTTTGAGGGTTAAATTAAAACTGTAAGGCGTTGAAAATAAGAAAGATTTTAGTATCGCAGCCAGAGCCTCTCAATCCGAAATCCCCATATTTCGAACTGGCAAGAAAGTACAACCTGAAAGTAGATTTTAAGCCTTTTGTTGAGGTGGAAGGCGTCTCCGTGAAAGATTTTCGTCAGCAAAAAATCAATATACTTGATTTTTCAGCTGTCATTTTCACAAGCAAAACAGGGATAGATCATTTTTTCAGAATATGCAACGACCTGAGGATAATTGTGCCTGATTCAATGAAGTATTTCTGTATCACAGAAAATGTTGCTTTCTATCTACAGAAATATATTGTCTACAGGAAGAGAAAAATATTCCATGGCAAAGCAAAGTTCCAGGATCTTATAGATGTTATTGCAAAGCATCGTGAAGACTCCTTCTTTGTTCCCCTTTCCAACCCACATAATGCAGAGATCCCTGAACTACTTGATAAGAATGGGATTAAATATGCCATCGGGACTCTTTACAGGACAATAAGTACTAATTTCTCCGGCCAAAATGATTTCGATTATGATATCCTTGTATTTTACAGTCCGTCAGGAATAAAGTCGCTTAAAGAGAACTTTCCGGGATTTGTACAGGGTGATACAAAGATTGCAGCATTTGGCCCCACTACGGCTTGCGCTGTTGCCAACGAGGGACTGCGACTCGATATTGATGCTCCAAATCCGAAAGCACCATCAATGACAATGGCCATTGATGAATATCTGAAAGAATATAACAAAAATGTGAGATAGTCTTCCGGATAATTTCCTTACCAGAGAACTTCCCAAAAGTGATCCATACGGGATTGCTTAATCTGCACTTATGATATGAAAACCCTTAGGGCGACGTTTGGAAAGGCTGAAAAGTTGTGCAGCAATAAAACAATATCATACCTGTTTGAAAACGGCAGAATATTTCATAATTCATCTTTTAAAGTGGTCTGGGCCTTAAGTCCTGTTGCAATACCTGGTCCGGCTCAGGTTGCTTTCAGCGTTCCAAAGAGGACATTTCGCCTTGCCGTTACCAGAAACCTGATAAAGAGGAGAATGAGAGAGGCTTACAGGAGAAATAAAACCATTCTTTATGAATATCTGAACGCAGAACATATTAAGATTGCTTTTGTTATTATTATCAAAGGTACTTTGATTCCCGATTACACTATGGTTGATAAATCAATGATCGATATTATTGAAAAACTGATTTTCCAGATTGGTGAATCCGGCAAAGAATGTTAAATAAATTATAATTGTTTCTTAATCAACCCTCTTCCATAAAATTTCTTATTATTTTCGTCATTCCAAAATTTATAAGGTTAAATAATTATGAAAAAGATACGTACCGGCAAAATTATAATTGTTCTGTCCCTGCTGCTAGTCACAGGTATAAGTACCGGATTCCTTATCACTCAGGAAACAAGAGATTTCAGAATAGCCAAGAATCTTGATATTTTCTTCTCACTTTTCAGGGAACTAAATACTTTTTATGTTGATGAAATCAATCCCGATCAACTTATAAAAACAGGTATTGATGATATGCTTAAATCTCTCGATCCCTATACTGTTTATTATCCTGAATCGGAGGCTGATGAATTCAGCTTTATGACAACCGGGAAATATGGGGGCATAGGTTCTCTTGTAAGGAAGAGCGGTGATTTTGTTGTAATAAGCGAGGTTTATAAGGGATTCCCGGCAGATAAAGCAGGCATCAGGGCCGGTGATATTCTGAAAAAAGTAAACGGAGTCTCGCTCAAGGGATTAGCTACAGACAGTGTTAGTGAAAGACTCAAGGGTGCCCCGGGGACACCGTTAACACTCACAATTGGCAGAAACGGCACTGAAACCGATTACTCTATTAAGAGAGAGCGAATTGTGATCCCCCCCGTTCCATATTACGGCATGCTGGATTCTAAAACCGGATATATAAGGCTGACAAGTTTCACGCAAGGCTGTAACACAGATGTAAAAGCTGCACTTAATGCCCTTGAGGAGAAAAAGCCGGATAATGTAATCCTTGATCTGAGAGGGAATCCGGGAGGATTACTGACAGAAGCTGTTGCGATAGTTAACCTTTTTATGGATCCGGGAAATGAAGTGGTTTCCACAAAAGGGAAAGTACAACAGTTTGATGAAGATTTTAAAACAACAAAACAACCGGTTGACGATAAAATACATCTGGCAGTTCTTATCAACAGGGGTTCAGCTTCCGCATCGGAGATAGTAGCAGGAGCAATCCAGGATCTGGACAGAGGTGTCATTGTAGGTCAGAGATCATATGGTAAAGGTCTCGTTCAGATTACGCGCCCTTTAAGCTATAATACACAGTTGAAAGTAACAACGGCAAAGTATTATATCCCAAGCGGCAGATGTATCCAGGCTGTTGATTTCTCTCACCGCAACGAGGATGGCAGTGTTGGTGTAATACCTGACTCTTTAATTTCTGAATTTAAAACAAAACACGGAAGGATAGTAAAGGACGGTGGAGGTATTACCCCCGATATCGAAGTTAAACCGGAACCCCTTAGCCAGATCTCAGGTGAGCTTTACCTCAGATACTATATCTTTGACTATGCCACTAAATATTTCTGGGCACACCCTGATATCAAAACACCAGATCAGTTCTCTTTTACTGATAATGATTACACTGACTTCAGAAATTATCTTATTAGCCGTAAATTCAGCTATAAAACAAGTACCGAGGAGTCGCTTAATGAGCTCATAGCCAATGCTAAAAAAGAGAAGTATTACGAGATTAACAAAGATGTCTTCAACACACTTGAGAAGGATGTATCACATAGCCTGGATAAGGATCTTAATCTCTTCAGGAAAGAGATTACCGAACTTATCGAAGATGAGATAATAGGAAGGTATTTTTATGAATCGGGGGAAATTGAATGGTCGCTCAAAAAAGATGAACAAATATCAAAAGCACTTGAAATTCTGAACAATAAGGATAAATACAATTCCATCCTGGAAGGAGATGACGGGGCTGTGGTTGTTACCAGGAAAGATGATCCCAATCTCCCGAAAAATGCGTTACCGGCGATAAAAGAATAAGCAGGAGTCTTTAATTTAACCTATTTCCATTTATGGGAATGGTCATCAAAGACCTCTTTTTTCCAGACAGGAAGTTTTTCCTTGACCAGTTCAACAGTCCAGGCACATGCTTCTATAGCCTGTTGTCTGTGCCCGGCCGTAACAAGTACCAGGAGAGAGATCTCGCCTGCTTGTACAACACCCGTAGAATGGACTATATCAAGTGATTTAACATCATTGTACCTATCCATTACAGCTTCTTTGATCTTGTCTGCCTCAGTTTTTACCATTGCTTCATAGGCTGAATATTCAATTGCAGCTACTGATTTGTTGTCAATTGTATCAGCCCTGACCTGTCCCAGGAATATAGAATGTCCTCCTGAATCGGTTCTGACTCCCATCTTTTCAATGAAGTGTGATATTATATCCTGCTTTATAGGTCCATCTGTAATATATCCTGTTTCCATGGAATTCCAAATTTAAAAATTTATTTTCCTATCCTCCGGCAAATGGAGGCATGAGAGCCAGTTCATCTCCATCCTTCAGAGAAGGATCATTATCTGTCAATTCATTATTAAGGGAAATACGGTAACTATAGTGTGCAATCTCCGGGAAATCATCAATTAACCGCAGTTTCAAATCACCCAGAGACCTCACATCAGTGTAATGTTTGCACTCAGTACCTGAAATTTCAGCCAGAACTCCGAAGAATAAAACCTTTACTTTCATAATAATGTCTCCACTTTTTATCTAAGTTTTCACCTATTATCAACGTTGTGCCATTGTGCCATTGTGCCATTGCGCAGGTTAATGCGCTTCCAGCCAGTTATTGCCAGTCCCCCAGTCTACTTTCAGTGGGATATCCAGTTTCGCAGCATTTGACATTTCATACAGAACCATGGTTTTAAGTTTTTCAAGTTCTGAAATCTCAACTTCAAAAATTAGCTCATCATGCACCTGCAGGATCATTTTTGACTTATACCTTTCTGAAAGCATCTTATCATAGATCCTGATCATTGCAATCTTGATGATATCAGCTGCCGTCCCCTGTATGGGGGCGTTTATGGCATTTCTTTCAGCGTTCCCCCTGACAACCTGGTTTCGGGAATGGATATCGCGAAGGTACCTTCTTCTACCGAACATTGTTGTGACGTAACCGTTATCCCGGGCTTTCCTTATACTTTCATCCATATATGCCTTAACTCCGGGATAAGAAGTGAAATAACCATCAATAAGTTCTTTCGCTTCCTTTCGCCCTATAGTAAGTCTTTCCGCAAGGCCGAAAGCTGATATACCATATATTATACCAAAATTTGCAGTTTTGGCCTTGCTACGCATCTCCCGAGTTACATTTTCTATTTCAACTCCAAATATCTTTGACGCGGTGGCAGCATGAATATCATTTCCGGACAAAAAGTCGGAAATCATACTCTCATCCTTACTAAGATGCGCCATCAGTCTTAATTCAATCTGGGAATAATCTGCTGAAAAAAAGATATATCCTTTTTCGGGAACAAAGGCTTTTCTTATCTCTCTGCCTCTCTCATCCCTTACCGGTATATTTTGAAGGTTTGGATTATTTGAGCTGAGACGACCGGTTGAAGCAACAGCCTGGTTGTAGGAAGTATGAATCCTTCCTGTTTTTTTATCGACCAGTAAGGGCAATGCCTCTACATAAGTCGATAATAACTTCTTTAATCCCCTGTATTCCAGCACCTTGTTAATAATAGGATGTTTGCTGGTCAGGCGTTGTAATATTTCTTCATTTGTAACAAACTGCTTTGTTTTTGTCACCCTTGCATTATCATCAAGCTTAAGCCTTAAAAATAATATATCACCCAGCTGTTTCGGAGAGGAAATATTAAACTCCATGCCAGCCAGAGAGTATATCTCCTGTTCGAGTCTTAAAATATCATCGCGCAGGCTCACGGTAGTTGATTTAAGATCATCCAGGTCAAGCTTAACTCCATATCTCTCCATTGCGGCCAGAACCCTGATAAGAGGCATCTCGATATTCCCGGCAAGCGGACCCAGACCTTCTTCCCTGATGCGGGGTTCAAAGATCTCCTTGAGCTGGTATGTTACATCAGCATCCTCAACAGCATATTCCCTGAGTTTATCAACAGGCACCGTTCGCATAGTTTTCTGGTAGTTTCCCTTTTCACCAATTAATGATTCGATGTGCACCGGATCATAAGACAGGTATGTTTCGGAAAGAAAATTCATATTATGCCTCAAATCCGGTTCAAGAAGATAATGAGCAATCATTGTATCAAAGAAAGAACCTCTTACTTCTATTCCATAATTGGCAAGGACCTGGATATCATATTTCATGTTCTGGCCTATCTTGGCAGTTGCAGGATTTTCAAATACAGGCCTTAATAATTCCAGTATGGTTTTTGTGTCCTGTTGCGATTCAGGAAAATGAATCAGGTAGCCCGATCCCTTGTTCCAGGAAAAAGAAAGAGCAACCAGTTCAGCATCAAGAGAATTAAGGCTGTTTGTCTCGGAATCAAAGCAAAACTCATTTTGTTCAGATAATAGTTTTACGAAATCTTCCAGATCAGACTCATTATCAATAAGGACATATTCATGCGGGACATCCTCAATTGTTGCCATTTTGCTTACTTCGGCAGATTCTTCAACCCCAAAAAGAGAACCCTGACTGCTATTATCCTTGAAGAGTTCCTTTTGCTTCTGTTCCTCCTTTTGATCGGTATTATTAAGACCTGAGAAAATTTTCGCAGCTATTGTCTTAAATTCCAGTTCATTAAACAATTCCTTAAGTTTATCTATATCCGGCACTTCCCTTACAAGGGCAGATTCATCCAATTTAACGGGAACATACTGCTCAATAGTGACAAGCTTTTTTGAAAATTCAATCTGTTCCCTGTTGGCTTCAATTATTTCTTTAAGCTTTCCTTTAAGTTTATCTGTGTTTTTAAATAGTTCCTCAATGCTTCCATATTCAGATATCAGCTTCATGGCAGTTTTGGGGCCGACACCGGGAGCTCCCGGAATATTATCTGCAGAATCACCCATCAATGCAAGGACATCAATTACCTGCTCAGGGTCATGTACACAAAATTCTTTCTTAATATCGTCCACACCCCATAGTATTGAATCACTTCCGCTCCTCGAGGGTTTGAACATATAAACATTCTCTGAAACCAGCTGGGCGTAATCTTTGTCAGGGGTCATCATATATGTTGTGAATCCTTCTTTTGATGCCTGCCTGGCGAGTGTTCCGATTACATCATCAGCTTCAAAACCCGGGTAATCAATAACCGGTATGTTATAGGCCCCAATAAGTCTTTTTATATAGGGTACCGCCTTTTTTATATCCTCTGGAGTTGCGTCACGATGAGCCTTATAATCACTGAACATCTCATGCCTGAAGGTTGGAACAGGTGTATCAAAGACAACTGCAATATGTGTGGGCTTCTGCTTCTGTAAAACCTCTTCAAGGGTAAGAAGAAATCCAAAAATGGCTGAGGTATTCAACCCTTTAGAAGATATTCTGGGATTCTTTATAAATGCATAATATGCTCTGAAAATAAGTGCATAAGCATCAAGTAGAAAGAGCTTCTTTTGTTGACTATCATTCATTGTACAGGTGTCATTTTGTTATAAAATATCTTCTAGTTTTAAGTTACTGGAGTGATTAGAGTGACTGTTATTATTCCATTAACTAACATAGAAATAACTTTAAATACTCAGAATTTTAGCTCACTCTATACTACTTGTGTTATCATCAGCAAACCACTCCGCAAAGGAATTTGCAGTTTCATAGAGCCTGATACTATGCAGATGTACCTCAGCTGGAAGAAGAGGTAATATCCTGCCGGCAAAATCAGAAACGAGGTTCTCACATGTAGGCTGGTAATCAACCACAACCGAATTGCCAAATACCTGGGAGAATATCTCAATTTTTTCCTTATAAAAGCTCCTGCTTACAACAACGGAATGATCAAATTTATTTATTATCTCTTTCTTAACCAGGTCCTTGAGATCAGTAAAGTCTATTACCATCCCGTTCTTCGGGTTACCAGGATCATCGACAGGAGTACCTGAAATTGTCACGAACAGACGATAGGAGTGGCCATGAACATTCCTGCACGGCCCATCATAATCCAGCAAGGCATGTGCCATTTCAAAATGAAATTCTTTAGTTACCCTGATTATTGAAGCCATATTTTTTGTTATATGTATCCTATGTAAAATTAACCAATAAGGTTGATAAAGGTTTAACCTTTTCCCTCATTTATTGATTTAACTTAATTTAATAGTTAATTAACCTGTTTTAATCAATAAATACATAACTTTGCAGCAGATAATAGTCTTAATACTAGGGGATGATGGAAGAAAACGGGACAAGGTTGACTTTTCCTTTTCTGTTCAGTGAAACGGTAAGGAAATTCGGGAAGAACAATGCATTTGCATTTGTTGGGGAAAAACCTGTAAGTTATGAGCAGATGGATCGTGAGATTAAAGCTTTGATCTCATTACTTGAGAAACTTGGTATTAAACCGGGCGACAAAGTTGCTTTGCTTGGACATAATATGCCAAACTGGGGTAAAGCATTTTTTGCAATTACCTTCATGGGAGCCGTAACAGTACCTATACTTCCGGATTTCTCAAACAAGGAGGCAGGCAATGTTCTGGAACATTCCGGGACAAAAGCTATTTTCGTCTCATCCTCCCTTCAATCAAGACTTGAGGGTTATAGTTCAGTTACCCTTAAATCGGTCATTCAGATGGACGATTTTAAGATTATCCGCTCTGTCTCTCAATCCGTCAGCTACGATGAAATGGCTATGCCTGTAAAGAGTTATAAGGTTGAAGAAGATGATCTTGCATCTATTATCTACACTTCCGGTACAACAGGCAGGTCGAAAGGGGTTATGTTGACTCACGGGAATATTTCCTTTGATGCAATGAAAGGAAGAAGAATCCAGTGGATAGACGAAAATGACCGTTTCCTTTCAGTATTGCCTCTCTCACACACATATGAAAACACACTGGGACTTATTTTGCCTATGCTATGTGGTTCCTGTGTATATTACATTCGCAAACCTCCTACCCCGGCTGTTCTGCTGCCGGCGCTGGCTGAGGTAAAACCTACCATGATGCTTACCGTTCCGCTGATCATCGAAAAAATATATTTTAATAAGATATTGCCCACCTTCAGAAATTCACTAATCCTCAGGCAAATATACAAGTTGCCTCTTTTAAGGAAGATGCTTAATGCTGCAGCGGGGAAAAAGCTTCTCATGACTTTCGGTGGTGAGTTGAAATTTTTTGGTATTGGAGGTGCAAAACTTAACAAAACCGTTGAACGATTTCTTATTGAGGCAAAATTTCCTTATGCCATTGGCTATGGGCTTACCGAAACTGCTCCATTATTGGCAGGCTCGGATCCCCAAAAATCAGTTTTCGAATCAACAGGACCGGCCATAGAGGGTATTGAGCTAATAATAAACAATCCTGATCCCAGAACAGGAGAAGGTGAGATATGGGCCAAAGGACCAAATGTAATGAAAGGGTATTACAGGGACCCTGAAATGACCAAAGAAGTATTGACCGGTGATGGCTGGTTCAAAACTGGAGACCTTGGTTCTATCGATAACAACAATAACCTCTTCATAAAGGGGCGTCTGAAGAACATGATTGTAGGTGCAAGCGGGGAAAATATTTATCCCGAAGAAATTGAATCGGTCATTAACAACTTCCGTTTCGTTGTAGAATCACTTGTGGTTCAACAGAAAGGTAAGCTGGTTGCACTGGTTCACATCAACATGGAAGAGCTTGAAAAGAAATATCACACTCTTAAAGAGGATGTGACCAGGCAGGTAGAAGTCAAAAAAGAAGAGATACTTCGTGAACTGCAGATTTATGTAAATGCTAATGTCAGTAAGTTCAGCCAGATACATAAGATTATACTACACCCTTTACCCTTTCAGAAAACTGCAACTCTGAAAATTAAAAGATTTCTTTATACCTGATTCCTGGTCTGCAGCGATCAGCCAAGTGCCTCTCTATACCTTTTATCCACTTCGTCCCAGTTGACTACATTCCAGAATGCTTCAATATATTCCGGACGTCTGTTCTGGTATTTTAGATAATATGCATGTTCCCAGACATCCAGTGCAAGCAGTGGAACGCCTTTAACAGGTGAAAGGTCCATATAGGTATTATCCTGGTTCGGGGAGCTCCCTATTGCCAGGCTTTTATCTTTTGTGACATATAACCATGCCCATCCACTTCCAAAACGTGTCTTTGCTGCTGTGGTAAAGCCTTCTTTGAACTTATCGAATGAACCAAAAGCTTTTGACAGTGCAGAAGATAGTTCTGAGGACGGTCCTTTTGAGCCCCTGGCCAGGTTATGCCAGAAAAGGTTATGGTTAAAGAATCCGCCGGCATTGTTCCTTACAGCATCTGACTGTTTAGAAACGCCTGAAAAGATATCTGTAAATGACATATTCTCAAGGGGTGTGCCTTTTACAGCATTTACAAAATTATTGTAGTAGCCCCTGAAATGCTTATCATAATGGATCTCCATTGTTCTTGCATCGATATAGGGTTCCAGAGCATCATATGCATATGGCAATGGAGGAAATTCGGGCAGCGAAGGACTTTCAATCCGGGAGGCACTTCCGGTACCACTGTCACTGGCAAGTACTTTAGAACCAACGTAAGTAGCTGCGGTAACAACCCCAACTGACTTGATAAAATTTCTTCTTTGCATGATTTTGTTTTTTATTTACTAACATTTTTATCAAGGCTTTGTTCAAAAGGAATTTTATTAAAACATCTTAAGATTATGTTTTTTGGCACAATTGAAACAGTTCATAAATTTTTTTATACATTTATACTAGAGAATTAATTCAGGATCCCTTTTGATTTACTACACTAGTTAAAAGTCAGGAAGCATAAATGGTCTTTCATTTTCAACCTAATTACTCTGATATATGAAAAAAATGACAACTATTGGCAGAATTCTTTTTGCCATGCCTTTTGCTTTGTTCGGAATTAATCATTTTCTGATGACTGATTATTACGTGGGAATGCTTACATCTTTTATCCCGCTTGGAGCCTATACTATCATTCTGACGGGTATCATGCTGATAGCAGCCAGTATCAGTATCATATCGGGAAAGTTGATTAAACTGTCGACCATACTGCTGGCAATTCTCCTTTTTCTGTTCATAATTACCATTCATATACCGCACCTGATTAGCGATACAGATAAAACTTCCACTATCATTGCGCTTTTGAAAGATATTTCACTGATGGGAGGTTCCCTGATGATAGCAGGTTTTTATTCCGAAGAAGAAAAAGCGGAAAAGAATTAGACCAGCAGCCCACAGGTAATTAACATGAAAATGAACCAAAGCCCGGCACGGATACTGTTGCAAACTATTTGAAAGTACTTTTTGAATTGTTTAACGTCAGAGATTATGTTAAA
Source organism: uncultured Bacteroidales bacterium (assembly GCA_963843635.1). Lineage (GTDB taxonomy): Bacteria > Bacteroidota > Bacteroidia > Bacteroidales > VadinHA17 > LD21. The sequence goes on from CAWJLF010000008.1 coordinate 339,266, forward strand.
GAGAAATTTTTTATCTTTATAAACCTACAAATCACAAATACTTCCAATGAATACGCTTAAACAACTACTAATTATTTGTCTTTATCTTATCGGAACAAGATCTCTGGCCCAAACATCTCTTTACAACCAGCAGATGCAGGTCGGGTTTGAGGAAAAACAGGGCCAATATGCCGATATGAATGTCAAGCTTGTTAATGAATCGGGCGATACCGTGCTCTTAAAGGATGTACTTAAAAAGCCTGCTATCCTTAACCTTGTTTATTATCGATGTGCAGGTACCTGTAGTCCTCTGATGATGGGTATTTCCAAATTCGTTGACGGAATGGATCTTAAACTCGGGGATGATTATCAGGTTCTGACAATAAGCTTTGATCCCACAGAAGGAATCAAACTGGGTATTAATAAGAAAGCCAGCTACATAAACCTTATGAAGAAAAAAGATGAGGCAAAAAACTGGCAGTTTTTTGTTTCTGATAGCAGTGATATTGCCAGACTGACCCGTTCTGTTGGATTTAGCTATGAGAAGGTTAACGACCAGTTCGTTCATCCCACAGGTCTGATAGCACTGGCAGCTGATGGTAAGATAGTCCGTTATCTGAGAGGCATCGATTTTCTTCCATTTGATATAAAAATCACCCTGGTTGAAGCCGCCAAGGGGAAAATAGGACCCAGCATTAACCGCCTTCTTTCTGTATGTTATGGATATGACAGCAAGGGGAACCAGTATGTATTTAATGTGACCAAGGTCTCAGCTATAGTTATATTATTTATTGTTATCATGGTATTTTTGTATCTCGCCCTGTCGAAGGTAATTTTTAAAAAAAAGCTTAGTAAATGAGTAATAAAAAAGTCGTTGAAGAACCCAGTTATCTTGACTATAAGGGAAAGTATAAGGGTATCTTTGCCTGGATTTTCAGTACCGATCATAAGAGAATCGGCATGTTATATCTCTTTTCCCTGCTCACTTTCTTTGGCATAGGAGCCACCCTGGGATTATCAATGAAATTCGAGCTTATTGCTCCCGGTCAAACCATAATGAATGCACAGACTTACAATGCCTTCTTTACTCTGCATGGCATTATTATGATCTTTGCCGTCGTGATACCAGGATTACCTGCAGTCTTTGGTAATTTTTTCCTTCCCATAATGATAGGAGCCAAGGATGTAGCTTTTCCACGACTGAATCTCCTTTCATGGTATCTTTATGTTACCGGCGTTTCTCTTGTGCTGCTGTCACAGTTTGCAGGACAGGGACCTCCCGATACCGGCTGGACATTTTATGCTCCTTATAGTTTCAGAACTACAGGAACCATGCTTCCGGCTGTCTTTGGAGCATTTGTTCTTGGCTTTTCTTCCATACTTACAGGCTTGAACTTTCTGGTTACCATACACAGGATGCGAGCCCCCGGTATGACATGGCTCAAAATGCCTCTGTTCCCATGGACCCTCTATGCAACAGGATGGGTGCAACTGCTGGCTACTCCAATAATCGGTATAACACTGTTGATGATCGTTGCAGAAAGAACCCTCCATATAGGATTTTTCGATCCTACTCTTGGAGGAGACCCCCTGTTATATCAGCATCTTTTCTGGACCTACAGTCATCCGGCAGTCTATATTATGATACTGCCTGCCATGGGAGCAATATCGGAGATTATAGTAGCCTTTTCACACAAAACAATATTCGGCTATAAATTTATGATTGCTTCAGTACTTGCAATAGCCTTTGTGGGTTACTTTGTCTGGGGACATCATATGTTCACCTCAGGAATGAGCGGTACAGCTCTCTATTCATTTTCCCTTCTTACCTTTCTGGTGGCCGTCCCAAGCGCTATAAAAGTCTTTAACTGGATATCAACTATGCATAAGGGTTCTATTGACCTGCAGACTCCTTTTTACTGGGCAATGGCTTTTATCTTTGTTTTCATGATCGGAGGATTCTCAGGACTTGTTCTTGGATCACTGGCTGCCAATGTTCATCTGCATAATACACACTTTGTTGTGGCCCACTTCCATTTTATCGTATTCGGAGGGACAGGATTCGCCTTTTTTGGTGCAATGCATTACTGGTTTCCGAAGATAACAGGACGGATGTATGATAAGCGATGGGCAAATATTGGCCTGGTCATCTTTTTCGTCGGGTTTATAACATTGTATGGACCTATGTTCTATCTTGGTTATAAAGGAATGCCAAGAAGATATTTCGACTACGATGAAGATCTTCCATGCCGGGAACATATTATCCACAATGGGATCATGGGTAATGTATTGTGGGCTTGCCATTATAATTATAAACCTGTTTACCTCCCTTAAAAGTGGGGCCAGGGCTGTGGCAAATCCATGGGGAGGAAAGACTCTTGAGTGGACAATCCCATCTCCTCCCCCGGTGGAAAACTTTGAAGAAATACCTGTAATTACTGAAGGACCTTACCCTTATAAATAATTATGACTGCAGAGACACATCGCGATGATTTGGCGTCAAAGACCGGAATGTGGTTGTTCCTCTTTACTGAAATGCTTCTGTTCGGAGGACTCTTTATCGTTTATACTGTTTACCGATACGTAACCCCGAAGCGTTCCATCTGGCAGCAGAAGAACTCAGTGTATTCATAGGCACAGCAAATACAATTATTCTGTTAACCAGCAGCGCAATGATAGCGATGTCAATCACAGCCATTCAACAGAAGAAAAAGAATCTGGCACTTATATTTGCCACACTGACCATCCTGCTGGGTCTGGCATTCCTTGTCAATAAGTATTTTGAATGGGGTGAACATATAAGGGAACATATTTATCCTGGTTCTTCAGTACTTGCATTGCGGGGTCATGGTGACGTTCTTTTCTATGGCCTTTACTTCTTTATGACCGGATTACATGCATTGCACATAATAATTGGACTGGTATTTATTGGAATTGTAACCGGAAAGATCATCCGGGATAAAATCACATGGGACAATTATGTTCTTCTTGAGAACAGCGGATTATACTGGCATCTCGTTGATATTATCTGGATATTCCTTTTCCCGTTGTTTTATCTTATTACCTGAAACCGAAGAGCGATATGGAAAATGAAAAAACACATATAGTACCTTACAGGACAATACTGGGTGTTCTGGCTATACTGGTTGTATTAACGCTTACTTCAGTTGCTGTAACACAGATATATCTTGGTACGCTTACCGTGGCTATTGCTCTTCTGATAGCTGTTATCAAATCATCATTTGTTTTACGGATTTTCATGCATCTCAAGTTTGAGAATAAGATCTATATACTGGCAGTCATTGCTGTTTTTCTGGTTCTCGCTTTTGTAATTATATTAACACTACTGGATTACCTATACAGATAATAGTATGTACTCAACCACTGGAATTGACCCCTCAAATTTTGTATCTTCATTTCAATAGATCATTTTATTTTATTGCAGGCATTTCATTATTGCTGCTGACAGGGCTGACTGTGATTATGCTTGTTTTTATTTTCAAGTATAATAAGAAGAGGCATAAGGTGGCAGTCCAGAATCCGGGTAATAACACTTGGAGATCACCTGGACTGTGATACCCAATCTCCTGGCTCTCGCAATGTTCTATTATGGCTGGGAAGGCTGGAAGCCCATGCAGAATGCTCCAAAGGATGCCATTAGATGTAACAAGTGTGGCAAGAATGTGGAATTTTACTTTCCAGTACGATAACGGTAGCCAGGGAAAGATTTGTTATACCGGTAAATAAGCCGTAAAAATAAATCTCGTCTCGCTCGATGTAATCCATAGCCTGTTTATCCCGGCTTTCAGGATCAAATCCGACATGATACCCGGCAGGGAAAAGATGATGTGGTTCAAACCTGAGACAGTCGGGGAATATGATCTTTTTTGTGCTGAATATTGTGGGTTACATCATTCATATATGAATCGAAAGTAAAAGTCTTGTCCGAAGAGGATTTCGATAAATGGTATTCAGATTCCACAAAGACGGCAGCGGTAACAACAGCGGGGTAATGCTGAAGCTGTTCCCGGGGCTGCCGGCAAGGCCATCATGGAGGCACAGGGTTGTAATGCATGTCATTCAACTGATGGCACAAAAATAGTGGGACCGAGCTATCTGAATCTCTATGGTGGAAAACAGGTCGTTATTCGCGATGGCAAAGAGGTAACTGTGGTGGCTGACGACGAGTATATTAAACGATCTATCTATGAGCCAAACCTGAAATAGTAAAAGGATATCCAACTGGATTGATGCAGAGCTATAAGTCAACACTGACGGACGATGATATCTCAAAAATCATTGAATATCTGAAGACCCTTCATGACAAGTAATCCTGAACAGGTTTAAGTATTACCTTGAATTAGGCAAATTAAAGATCATGATTCCGGTAAGTCTGACAGGATTTACCGGATATTTTCTTTATCAACCCGGTATTTTCGATAAGGCTGGTCCTTGTAATCAGTATTGGGATTCTGCTGATTGCCATGGCGGCATCTGTTCTTAACCAGATCCAGGAGTCTGATCTTGACAGAAAGATGAAGAGGACGATGAACAGACCCATTCCTGCACATAAGATAGATACCTGAAAAGCCTATGTATTTCTGTTGTTGAGTCATTGACGGGATGATGATCATTGTATAACGCGGGCAATTTTAAAGCATGCACTATAGCATTCCTGACAATGACATGGTATAATGGCATATATACAAATCTGAAAGGATGACGGCATTTGCAGTTGTACCCGGTGCCATAACAGGGGCATTACCCCCTCTTATAGGCTGGGTTGCGGCCGGAGGAGGATTGTGGGACAAGGACTATAATTTTCCTTGAATTTCTTCTATTTACAGGCCAGATACCTCATTTCTGGCTGCTTATTCTAAAATATGGTTCGGAATATAAGGAGGCCGGGGTCCCAAGCCTCACCGGTATATTTACTAATTCCCAGGTGAACAGGCTCACCTTTACATGGGTGGTTTTTTCCGTTGTAGCTGCCCTTTTTCTATGCTACTTTGAAATAATCAGGAACTGGCCTTTTACCGTAATGCTGATAATAGCATCAGTTGCCCTGATATGGTTGTTTTCCGGTCTGCTAAAGAAACAGGACAAGGATGATAACAACAAGAAATATTCAGTATACCTCGATTCCTACTTTCTCCTGATCCTTATCCTGCTAATTACCGACAGGGTTATCTCTTAAGTACTCCAGGATCACTGGAAATGATGCTCCAGGCTCTCTTCAAGATATGGATGGTTATGTTCTATGATTCTGGCTTTGCTAAGCGTATGAGCCACTACAAGGGCAAATAAACCAGCATAACCAATAAACATTCCTGCAGCTATCCATCCGACTTTCAAAACACCGGTAGTACCGGGAATTACCTGGATAAAAAGATCAATATACTGACCTATTATAAGGAATAATATTACAATAAAAATTGTGGTCATGTTCCTGCTTGCTTTTACAGGAAGAAGGATCATGAAAGGAATTCCCCAGTTAAGACCTATTTCGAGGAAAAAGAGCACTTTCCATCCGTTCTGCCAGCGAACGAAGTAGTAAGACGTCTCTTCGGGAATATTACCATACCATATGATCATGAACTGACAGAACCACAGATATCCAAAGACAATTGAAAGCATAAAGAGATACCTCGCAAAATCATGCAGATGGTATTTGTTAAGAAATGGGAAATAGCCTCTTTTATGCAGAATAAATACGATCAGGATCAAAACTGATACCCCGTGAAGAAAGGCGCCTACAAGGTTTTTAAATGCGAATATTGTACTGTACCAGTGCCTGTCTATTGACATTGTCCAGTCTATTGCAGCAAAAGAAAATGTAATTATGGAAACAAATATGAATATCTTTGAATATAGCTCACTCTTTGCAAACAACTTCATAATGCCAATACTATCATCAGGTTGAAGTGAATCCTCTTTCAACGATACTCTTCTCATCATCCAGATAAAAACTATCCATAATGAAAAATAAATGATCATCCGGCCAAAGAAAAATGGCACATTTAAAAAAAGTGATTTGTGTTCCATCACGGGGTCAATGGCAACAGCTTCCTTATCGGACCATGGATAGATATCATGAACACCAAAATATAACAATAACATGAATAGAGCAGCAAAGGGCACATATGACATCATTGCTTCCGGCACACGAAGGAAGGCTGATGACCAACCTGACTGAGATATCTTCTGGATAACATAAAAAAATGCGCCACCCATAGCCAGTGAAAGAAAATAATAATTTACCAGCAGGTAATTTGCCCATGCCAGTCTATGATCGGTAATTAATCCGTAAACCATGCTACCTGCTCCTGCCACAATCATAAGAATGGTGACTATTTTGAAGCTGCCGGAAACTTTTACCTGTTCTTTCATTACTTGTTTCCCCCTTCGTTTTTATCTGAAAGATTTCCGGATTCTTCCTGAAGATTCCTGATATACAGGATGACCTTCCACCTGTCTTCAGGTCTGACCTGCGAACCATGTGCCCCCATAGCACCGAATCCAAGGGTTATGGTATGATATATCTCTCCGTCTTTCAGGGCCTTAGCCTCCGGTGCAACGAGTGATCGTGGCTTAACCGGGTATAATCCGCTGGTGTACAGATGACCATCTCCTTCACCACTGGCACCATGACAATCAATACAGAAGGTGGTAAATATTTCTTTACCCCTTTGAAGTGCTGCATCCGATGGCATTATAGGATTTATAAGCTCCTCCCCTGCCTTAATCCTGGATTCCGGGGCAATTGTATACCCGAAAGGCTCAAATCCCCTGGGAACAGTCCCATCGGGCGGGACTCTCATAGTCATCCCGTCATTGAAATTTGGATTTGGGGTATAACTTTCATAAGCAGTGGAATAAGCCATGTCCGGGAAATAATCCCATCCGGGATTATTCCTGTCCCTGTTGCAATAGGCCAATAACAGGGACACCAGAAAAAGAAAGATTATTTTGTTTTTATTCCCTTGCATAGTATTCAGTTCATTCGTTAACGCTTTCAAGTTCCTTATGCAATATTTCGATTGCTCCCTCCTCTTTCATCAGGGCACCTGCTTTTTCATCCAGAGTACTGTCAGTTTCGTTACCTTCCACTACTATTACGAACTTATCATTGGTGGCTCTGTGATCAAATATTGTGTTATCACGCCCGGGAAATAACTTTGACCTTGCTGAAAATAGTGCAAGGCTTAAGATAGTAACAGTAAGAATTGTCAGAATAATTGTGACAACAATGAAGGATGGAAATGAGTTAAACGGTTTACCCCCGTATACAATCGGCCAGTCAATTACTGATGTATAATAGAGAAAGCTGAGGCTTGCTATTATTGCAAACAATCCGAAAAAATAGGCAGCTGTCGGCAGCCTCGACTTACGCTTAAGCAACTGAAATACTTCATGTATCGGATAAGGTGTAAAGACATCATGTATTGAAACCCTCTGCTCCTTCAATGACCGAAGGGAGGAAAGAAATTTTTCTTCATCATCGAATATCCCTATTTTATATTTTCTGGTCATGATACAACCATATTAGTCTTCTATTTTACTTCCAATGTTAGCAACACCCTTAAGTTCACTCACTGCCATCAGTGGTATATAACGCATAAAGAGCAATACTCCCACACCAAACAAGCCCACAGTTCCCGCGAAAACACCGATATCAATAACAGTGGGAGTATATGATGTCCAGTTTGAGGGAAGGAAATCTTTAGTCAGTGATGTTATTACAATATTGAATCTTTCCAGCCACATTCCAACATTGATTGCCAGTGATATTAAGAGCAGGCTAACCCAGTTCCTCCTGAGTTTTTTGAACCAGAAGAGCTGGGGTATTAAGGCATTGCAAATGACCATACCCCAAAATTGTACCGATATACTCCCCGAATATCCTGTTCCTGAAGAATGTGTACATCTCAAATTCATTACCGGAATACCATGCGGTAAGGACTTCAGTGATATAAGCCGTTCCCATGATGAGCGATATAAAATCAGTATCCTGGCAATTGCATCCATATGGTTATCTGTAATGTAATCTGTAAGCTTATAAACCTTACGCACAATTACCATAAGGGTCATTACCATTGCAAATCCTGAAAAGATTGCTCCAACAACGAAAAATGGAGGGAAGATTGTTGAATGCCACCCGGGTTCAATGCCAACAGCAAAGTCAGTTGCAACAATGGAGTGAACGGAAACAACCAGACACCGCAGCTATCCCTCCAAGAATAAAACTCAGTGATTCAAACCGGATCCAGTGACGACTTGAACCTGTCCATCCAAGACTGAAAAAGCCATAGACTGTTTTCCTGATTTTAGAAACAGTCTTATCCCTTATAGTTGCCAGATCAGGCAACATGCCAAGATACCAGAAAGAAACTGAGATCAGCAGATAAGCAGTAATTGCGGTAAAATCCCAAAACAGAGGCGAATTAAAGTTCACCCACAAAGGTCCCCTGGTATTGGGATATGGGAAAATATAAAAAGCCAGCCAGATTCTTCCCATATGTAAAGCAGGGAAGAAAGCAGCAGAAATAACTGCAAATACTGTCATTGCTTCGGCTGACCTGTTTATAGATGTTCTCCATCTTTGCCTCAGGATCAGAAGAAAAATTGAAAATGCCGTACCGGCATGTCCAATCCCTATCCACCATACAAAATTGACAATTGCCCATCCCCAGGCTACGGTAGTTATTAACCCCCCATGTACCAATTCCCTTTGAGACAGTAATATAAATGGAATATGCTCCGAATAACGCAGTGGCAGATGCAATTGCCAAATGCTATAATCCACCACAATCCCGGACGATCATCCATAGGGCTAAGTGCCTCTTCCGTTATCTGGCCAAGAGTCTTATTTCCTTCAATTAGGGGTCCTCTGATTTTCCTGTTATACATCCGTTACCTTATGATAATTTAACTATTTATATCTTCATCATTCCTCACTTTAGTCAGGTAACCGACCGAAGGAAGCGTATGTAAGTTCCTCAAGCAGGTTATATCGTCTCGGATCAGCATATAATTTCGAAACCTTACTCTTCCTTGTCATTCAGGTTACCAAACACAATAGCCTGAGAAGGACAAGCCTGCATACAGGCTGGTCTTAATCTCAAAATCAGCTATTGTCCTGTTTTCAAGCTTTAGCCTGTAATTTTTTCTCCTGTATCCGCTGAACACATAATGAACATTTCTCCACAACCCCTCGTTCCCGTACGGTAACATCCGGAGTTAAGAACCATTCTTCCCAGGTCGGAGTCTGCATTATAATCAAATGCTTTATTAAGCGTATAGCGGTACCAGTTAAATCGCCTGGCCTGATAAGGACAGTTATTTATACAGTATTTGGTACCAACACAACGGTTATATGTCATCTGGTTCAGTCCTTCACTGCTATGATTGGTGGCTGAAACAGGACATACATTTTCGCATGGTGCATTATCACAGTGCTGACATGCCACAGGCTGAAAATAGACTTCCGGATCATCTTGGTCCTCAGAATAATACCTGTCAATTTTGATCCAGTGCATTATTCTTTTACGAATTACTTCGTCTTTGCCGACAACAGGAATATTATTCTCTGCCTGGCATGCAATAACACAGGCATTACATCCGACACATGAATTCAGGTCAATCGATACCCCCCAGTGATAACCATCAAATTTCACCTCCGGGTATAAGGTTTTGCTGGATTTTTCAAATTCCTCATGTAACTCATTTCCTGATGCGGGATTATTCCTGTATTCGCTATGACAGTCTCTCGACGATGGCCCTGCCTTCCATGGAATGGTGTCCTGCGAAATCGCCAGGACTACTTCATCATGCGTGTCAACAGGCTTATCCGTACTCAAAATAATAGAGTCTGTTCCCTTTGATGTCCTGATGTAAGGGTAAAATTGATTCCGGCATAATCACTGACATGGCCGGAGTTAGTGTGACCAAAACCAAGAGCCACTGAGATAGTGCCCTCGGCCTGACCCGGTTGAATAAAAGCAGGAAGAATAAGACCTTCTGACAATCTTTAATGAGTGAGCCTGTCTTAAGATTCAGATTCTCCGCGTCAATTCCGGATATAGCGGCTACATTATCCCAGCACTGACGCGAAATCGGATCAGGAAGTTCCATAAGCCAGGGATTATTGGAATGCATACCTGTACCAATTGACACGCTTTCTGTCAGGATAACTTCGAATTCCCTATCAGAAGGGGTAATGGTGGTTTCAAGAATCCGGACAAAACCTCTTTTTGAAAGTATACGCAGATAGGATGTGTTATCATAAGTAAATACCCCGTTTCTAAGAGATTTGATCCAGAACTTCTCAAAATCGAAGTATCCGGAGAAGTGGAAATAGTTTCTCTCCCAGCTTTCCTTCAGGTAGTCATGAAATTCCATATCCTTGTCTGACCATTTCAACAATGAATCCTGAAAAGAACGGGTATCGAAAATAGGATTTATACACGGTTGGCTAAGACTTAATTGTCCGGGGATGATTTCGGCATCGTCCCACGATTCCAGGAAATGATTCACAGGGCACTCATACTGGCTTCGTCCTGTTGTTTCATTCAGCCTGACTGCCATATTAACAGAGAGTTCTGTTTTTTTCAAAGCCGCAAGGAATTTGTCGTGTATCCGGATAATCGTAAGCAGGATTGACATTATACATCAGGAGAGCACCAACCTTACCTGCATTCATGTCATTAACAAGTTCGATCCATATGACTATCGATACCGGACGCAATATTGAGATGCTTATTAAGGTCGATGCATTCTTTATAATTACCCAGGAGGTAATTAATCCCATTAACAAGTATCTGTATTTCAACATCATTAGTCCCAGATACAACAATTGACTTTCCTTTTGATGCGATAAGACAGTTCCCGGCAGTAACCGAAGAGATCCTCCCTGAAGGGAGTATGATCCGGAAATTTTTCAGCATCACGTAATTCCGGCAATCCGCTTATAAAGATCTATCAGAAGTGCCTTTTCTTCAGAGGGTTTAATTTTCTTTCTGATATCGGCATTTGAGCCGGTAAGGCTCATACCCGGACTCGAAATGGATATGTTTAAGCATTTTCATTCTTTCCACCTTCCAGTTTTCTGCCTGAGGCATACCCCGGAATAAAATGAACTGGGGCTACCCATGTACCTAAAAAATCAGCGTTTACAGAAACAATCAGATGGAGCTTCTGTCGAAATGATAATCAGGGATCACCCGTTTCCCAAAACAGATTTCATTGGCTTCAAGGATAGCAGAACATGATATGGCATCATACTTAACCCATCTGAATTTTTTAAAATGTGATCCAAATTCATTAATTAGCTTTATTGATGAGGGAGAAATAAGACTTGAAGTCAGAAGAACAACTTCACTGCCTTTCGAATTTATTCCGGACAAGGCTGAAATAATTTTGTATCCAGGACATCCCATGTAATATCGGTTCCCTCGTTAAGGGGTGATTTCAAGCCGGGCATCATCATAAAGGCTGAGAACAGATGCCTGCACCCTGGCCGTGGTTCCTTCCCTGTTAAATAAATTCAGGGCATTTCCTTCTATTTTGATAGGTCTTCCGTCCCTCGTTTTAACAAGGATACCTGCATATTCGTGACCGTCAAAATAACTTGAAGCGTAATACAATGCTTTGCCCGGAGTCACTTCAGGTGGCTGATTTATATATGGCAGGGCATTCTGTACAGGACGCTTGCAACTGGCAAGTACTGCTGCAGACGCAAAGCTAAAACCAAGAACTTTCAGAAAATCCCTTCTTGACGTTTCCTTTCTTACAAAATCGCTTCCGAGTAACTCAAGCACTGGTTCAGCTCCGAATGCCTCATTTTCAGCATTGATTGAGTCAGTCTCAACTATCTCTTCCGGATTCTTTAAGTTCTTTTTCATAAATCAACCCTTTTCCACATAAAATGTTATCAATAATGACATTTCATACATTCTGTTCCTCCAAGCATACCAACGGTAACACTGTCAACCTCACCTTTTCTAATCTCTCTGCCAGATCCCTGTATTCAGTATAATATGCATTACTCACGAACGTCGAGCTTTTTTATCCTGTGACAATCAATACACCACCCCATAGAAAGGTCACTTACCTGAGTAATGATGTCCATGTCTTCAACTTTACCATGACATTCCTGGCATTTGACTCCTCCCGCTCCAACATGTTGAGCATGGCTGAAAAAAACATAATCCGGTAGGTTATGTACTTTAATCCAGGCAATTGGTTCCTTGTTATCATATGCATTGATCACTTTGGCTATTTCAAAAGCTCCTGAGCGGGTCCCGTTTCGTACCATCAGATGACAATTCATGCAAACATTTTCCGGAGGGATACCTGCAACCTTGCTGTATGGGGCATAGCTATGACAATAGATACAGTCTATCTGGTTTTGCCCTGCATGTATTGCGTGTGAAAATTTAACAGGCTGGAGAGGCGAATAGTCCTTTGACCTTCCGAGAGCTATTGCATCTATGACAAGGATCCGCGTTACTATTATTGCCGATCCTGTAAGGACCAGGTAATTGATCCACCTTTTTTTAAGTCTTTTGGTGAAGATAAGATCTATGAATGACAGCAAAAAGAGTATTGAGCCAACAATAAATAGCAAAAGGTTTGTGACTACGGGCTTATTCTTTTTCAGGCCAATCTCTGTCAGTTTGTCCATATAAGCCTTTATCATCATTATGTCCGCCGGTGTAAACTGAAAATCCTTATGAACCTGCGCCATCCTCTTCCCTGTTGGGGTAAGGAGTATTTTAGAAAGGTCCATGGCACTCCTGTTAAGATATTTCATGGAGATAGCCAATGCATCCGGATTCCAGTTCATTGTGTCAGCAACAGTAGTGTTATGACATGATGCGCAGTTCACTCTCTGATCATTAACACTTATAAGTCCATAAAACAGGCGTTCGCCCCTGATAAGTTCCTCTGCGCTAAGGGTCCTTGGTTTATAGAGGCTTGAATCATCAGGCTGCACATTACCTGAATATACAGGCAGGAAAAATGATATCAGGAAAAAAACCAGAATTATAGTCCGGTAGGAGTCTAAACGAAAAACTTTCTTCAGTAACAGAGATACATCAAGGTTTTTTTGCATAAAGGCCAGGATTAAGTCTAATCTTCCCCGCTACTCCCACCAAACTCAAAAATATGAAATTGATTCTAAAAATATAATAAAAATGATAATTATTCCATTTCGGTAAATCATTCATAAAGATAGTTAAACCTTTCCTGTGATCCTGAGATGATGGTGCTTTTTTAAAATTATTATATGATTTACAGCATATCACTCTGTTTTTCAGATAGACAATTTTCCCGGGGCCTGAGCCGGAATAAAATGATTATTTTTTGTTTTCTTTACCAACCGACTTTGTATCTTTGTAATATTATGATTATTATAATTTTTAAATGAAATTACCGTTTATTCTGAGAACTAATCGATACCAAAATGAAAAAAATTTATTCTTTAGTCCTTATCCTTATTTTCTCTTCTGTTTTTTTAACAGAATGCAAGAAGAATAAAGACATAGGTGTAGCACCTGATCTGCCTCCGGCAGGGTCAATGACTATCGATTTCAGCAATTTTACAAGTCTTAAAAAATCACTTGATATCCTTCCCGGCCAGAAAGGGACCGAAAACAGTAACTGGGATTTTGCTGCTACTGTTGCAGGTATCTGGGGACTAATCATCAATACAACGCTGGCGGTTCCGGTAGCATCCTTCCAAATTGCAGTTAACCAGCAACCTGTGTATCTTTCGGATAAGACCTGGCAGTGGAGTTACAATGTTACAGTTGCAAATGTAACATACAAGGCGCGTCTGACAGGTAAGATCCAGACCAGTAATGTTGAATGGAAAATGTATATCACTAAAGAAGGAGTTTATACGGATTTTCTTTGGTTTGAAGGCACCTCTAAGCTTGACGGCACTGGTGGCCAGTGGATTCTATACCAGAGCAATGATTCTCCTGTTGCACTGTTACAGATAGACTGGACCAGATCAGGTGATTCTATCGGTAGCATAAAATATACTTATATCAAATCTTCCGATCAGTTCCAGAACAGTTTTATAGAGTACGGATTGACATCTGCCACTTTAAACGCATATTATTCAATACATTATTATAATGGAGCCAAGTTCTCAGATGTGGATGTGGAGTGGAATACAACCACACGTGAGGGCCATGTAAGAAGTGTTGATTATCTTGGTGATTCAAACTGGTATTGCTGGGATTCCAACCGTGTCAATGTGGTCTGTCCCTGAATGTAATGTAATACTTTTTTTCATGGCAGAGAGGTTGCATGCAGCGTCTCTGCTTTTTTAATGACCCAATTAGTCTTTATATATCTGATAATACTTGTTTTTTAAGAATAAATTCTCTTACTTTGCATTTCAAAGTACTTTTAAACTTGTAAAATGGAGAGCGAGCATAACTATTTCGATGATCTCAAAACAATCAAAAAGATAATGGAGGAATCCTCAAGGTTCCTCTCATTAAGCGGATTGTCAGGTCTATTTGCCGGGGTGGCAGCATTATTAGGAGGAGCGGTAGCATACTTCCTGATCCTTCATATGGGATTTTTTGATACCAGGTACCTGAGCAGTTTATCAGAGAGTGAGTTAAGCATTCTCAGCTTACATCTGTTTACGGACGCAATGACAGTACTGGTACTGGCTATCGGGGCATCCCTTTTCTTTTCATACAGAAAAGCCGCAAAAAGCGGGGAAAAGATATGGACACCTGTATCGAGAAGGATGTTATTGAGCTTGATTATTCCATTAGGTACGGGGGGATTATTCATAATTATAATATCCTGGAGTGGGTACTGGCAGCTGATAATTCCTTCAATGCTTATTTTTTATGGTCTTGCTCTTATAAATGCAGGTAAATTCACATATAATGAAATCTTTTACCTTGGAATAATTGAAATTTGCACGGGACTGATATCCGGAATCTTTCCTGAATACGGATTATTATTCTGGTGTTTTGGCTTTGGGATTCTCCATATAACTTACGGACTTCTAATGTATAGAAAATACAAGTGATGAAAATCCCGATATCAAATCTTAATAAACTATTTGAAAGCAGGGTCAGGCTGGGAATAATGTCTGTTCTGATTGTAAATACATCCTTCGATTTCAATAGCTTTAAGGAGACTCTTGGAGTTACTGACGGTAACCTTGCGAGCCATTTGAAAGCGCTGGAGGATAATAATTTAATACACGTGAATAAACAGTTCATAGGTAGAAAGCCCAATACCAGTTATTCTGCCACTCCCGAGGGAATAAAGGCATTCAGGCAACACCTCAAGGCCCTTGAAGATATAATAAATACACTATAATTTTTTTCCCAATTCACTTTGTACGGCAAAGTAAAAACTAAATTTCTATCGCTATGAAAATTGAAATCAGTGGTAACAAAAAGTGGCACCAATCCTTAACAATAAAGATGGTTCTACTGGGAGTCCTGGGGGTCTTCCTGCTTATACCTCTTGAAATGATAAAGTCTATCATCAAGGAAAGGCAGAAAAATTCAGAAAAAGTAAAGCAAGAAATTGCTTTCCAATGGGCCGGAGCGCAAGATGTTATCGGACCGGTGCTTAATATTCCCGTACGGGTTTTTCCTTCATCAAAAGAATCAGAGCCTTTCAAAACTGTGTTTCACATTATGCCTGAAAACCTGAGCATAATTGGCAATATCAATACGGAAATAAGGCACAGAAGCATTTACAAGGCTGCTGTTTATACAGCTGACCTTAATTTGTCAGGTAATTTTGATATCCCGGAACTGACCACCGGAGAAAAAAATGAGATTCTCTGGAATGAAGCTTATTACTCGCTTGGAATAAGTGACAACCGTGGACTCAGGGGGAAGGTTAATTTTGAAGCTGATTCAATAAGTACCGAAGCGATACCAGGCTTAAAAGAGACTGAAGTAAACAGATCTGGCATAACATTCCAGGCTTCGGTTGACGGGAAAAAACAGAATATTCCCTTTTCAGTTACCCTTAAGCTTTCGGGATCCGAAAACCTCTCGTTCGCGCCTGTTGGAAGAACCACGACAGTGAACCTGCATTCAGCCTGGCAATCCCCGGGTTTTTCAGGCAATTTTCTTCCTGAAGAGAGAACTGTGACCAGGAATGGATTCAATGCAAAATGGCTCATAACAGATCTCAACAGGAACTTCCCGCAGGAATGGACTGGAGGTTCATTCAACCCGGAGAATGATTCCTTCGGAGTGGATTTCATACTAACAGTTAATCATTATCAGAAATCTTTGAGAAGCGCCAAGTATGGAATATTATTTATTGCCCTTACTTTCCTTGCCCTGTTGTTTGCTGAATTTACTGCCAGGGAAAAAATTCATGTTTTTCATTATCTGCTTGTTTCTCTTGGACTGGTACTATTCTTTTCACTACTGAATGCTCTGAGCGAGCATATCGGATTCAACCTTGCCTATATCATTGCAGCGGTTTCAACTATCGGCCTTATTGCATTTTTCATTGGCACACTGATAAAAAGGAAACTAACAGTCATATTTATCTCTGGTCTTCTGACTATGCTTTATTCTTTCATATTTGTTCTGCTGACACTCAATGACTGGGCATACCTGGCAGGCAATCTGGGTCTTTTTGTATTACTGGCAATTACTATGAGACTTTCAGTAAAATTAAATCTGATTGACAGGGAATCAGGAGATAAGGATTAATATTTTTTTACTAATTTGCGGCCCTGAATTATAAAGAGCCGATAATGTCAATAGGTAAGAAGTCGCTGTTCCTGATAATACTTATATTAGTTGTTGATCAGGCATTGAAAATCTGGGTTAAAACGCATTTACAGATAGGGCAGGAGGTCCATCTTTTTGGAAAGTGGGGGATGATCCATTTCATTGAGAACAATGGTATGGCTTTTGGAATGGAAATGGGAGGAAGATGGGGTAAAACCATATTGAGTATTTTCCGTATCCTTGCAATCTTTGGAATAGGCTGGTTTCTCCTGTCCCTGATAAAGAAAAAAGCACATCCGGGTTTGATACTTGCAGTAAGTGCCATTCTCGCAGGTGCCATTGGGAACCTGATCGACAGTGCTTTTTACGGCATGATTTTCAGTGAGAGTTATAACACGACAGCTGTATTCTTTCCTCCGGGGGGGGGGTACTCATCATTCCTTCATGGGCAGGTGGTTGACATGTTCTACTTCCCGATTATTAACACACATTGGCCGGAATGGTCACCTTTCAGGGCTGGAGAATCATTGATATTCTTCAGACCTGTATTCAACATTGCCGATTCTGCCATTACCTGTGGCGTTATATCAATAATCCTGTTCCAGAAAAAGATGTTCCGGGATATAAACTGATTCTCTTAAGGATCGTTGAATTACTATTCCTGACAACAACTGCTTACGCAGCTGAGAATTGTCCTGAGATTTTCATGTTTCAAAGAATACCAGGTGTTCTTCCCTTCCCTTTTTGAGATGAGTACTCCTTTATCTTTCAGATATCCCAAGGTGGTGCGAAGCTGTTGATTGTTCAATCCCCAGCTTTGTATGAATTTCTGTTACTGTCCTTTTTTCTCCATCATCCAGACAACCTACAATAGAGATCCTGACTGGATGGGCTATTGCCTTCAGCATATTTGCTGCTTTTTCAAGGCTGTCCGGCTTAAGTTCTTTAAAATCCATTGTTAAAATATTTGTTATGCAAATATATATAAATATGTTGATATGATAAATTCCCCGGCAATCTCAAAGCAGTAAAAATTGAACATAATTTCTTATTTAACGTCATATATTGAATACCTAATAAAAACTAATCTCTGACCAAAAAGATATCGCCCTGCCAGTTAATTTTTAAAGACATCTTCCCGGCAAAAAAATATCATATAAGCAAACAGATGTCAGGAACAAGTGATTTTACTATATTTGATGAAATTTATAAATATGTCTGTTCTTGACAGAATAAAATTACCGGTAGCAAGGGAAATGGCTGAATTTGAGGCTTATTTCAGCAAGACTATGCAAAGTGAGGTTCCTCTCCTGAAAATTATTCTGAACTATATTATCCGGCGGAAAGGCAAACAGATGAGACCATTGCTCGTTTTCCTGACAGCGGGTCTGAATGGCAAAATTTCTGAATCATCCTATGTGGCAGCTACTTTTATTGAGCTTCTCCATACTGCATCGCTTGTACATGATGATGTGGTTGACAATGCAAATGAGAGAAGGGGTGCACTTTCTATAAATGCACTCTGGAATTCAAAAATTGCTGTCCTGGTAGGAGACTACCTGTTATCACAGGGGATGCTTATAAGCGTTGAGAAGAACAGGTTTGACATGCTCGAAATAGTATCTGAAGCCGTTAAATCGATGAGTGAGGGAGAGTTGCTTCAGTTACAGAAATCACGAAAACTTAACATCAGAGAGGAAGATTATTTCAAAATAATCATCAGTAAAACAGCTGCCCTGCTATCTGCCTGTACGGCCTGTGGTGCAAAATCAGTCACTGATGATCAGGAGATCATTCAGTTAATGAAAGAATTCGGTGAAAATATTGGTATTGCATTTCAGATAAGAGATGATATTCTGGATTATGAAGGGACCGGGCTAACTGGCAAAACACCAGGCAATGACATCAAAGAGAAAAAGATCACACTTCCCCTGATCCATGCACTTGAACAGGCTCCATCCTCAAAAAGAAAACATATTCTTGGTATCGTAAAAAACAGGAAGAAAACCAAATCTGAAATTTTAGAAGTGATTTCATTCGTATCTGATTATGGAGGTATTGAATATGCAGAGGTGAAAATGAACCAGTACCGCGATAAAGCTCTGGCAATACTTGATTCTTATCCCGACACAGAATTTAAGGACTCTTTGAGAGAATTTGTCAAGTATACAACTTCAAGAAAAAAGTGACATTATTGTGCTCTCAAGTTCAATGCTTGATACCTTTTCAAGATCTTTTACATAATGTCTGGAACCCATCCAGAAGAGAAATGAGCCAAGCAGGAGCATAAAAGGAAGCACCGACACAGCTGTCTGTATGTTTGTCAGATCATATATCTTCCCCATAATAATAGGCGCTGTAGTCGCTCCGAGAAGGTTTTGAACAACCACCGCAATGGCATACGATGTGGCTCTTAGTCCGGGGTGAATAACGTCCTGGGTAACTGCGCAGCTCCCGAGACAAAACTTATTACCAACACACCAAAAACAAGAAACATCACATATTGAATGTTTCCTCTGCCAAGTGCAAGTGCAATAAAAAGAAATATTGCAGACAATAAAGTTGAAAGAGCCGGGAAAAGTAGCCGGGCATTATTCCGGTGTTTCCTCCAGCGATCAGTCAGAAAACCACCCAAAGGAGCACCAATAAGGGCAAGAACCATAACGGAACTTGCCATTTTACCGGCTGTTTCCTGTGGTAAATTCCTCGTTTTTTCAAAATATGTTGGCAGCCAGGTAAGCAACGAAGTTGTTACAAAAACCACTGCAGCCATGCCAAAATAAGTGATAAATCACCGATGGCTTTGTCAGAAATTCCCTGATCATATCTTTCTTTTCCATCTTGATTTTATTACTGTTCTTGTCGACAAATGAAAGATCGACAGTCTTATAATCCTTTACAAAAAAGAAAAGAATTGCAACTATCATTCCCGGAATTGCGACAATTCCGAATGCATGTTTCCAGCCTAATTTTACAGCAATAATGCCACCAAGAAGGATCCCTATAGCAGACCCAAGGGGAATTGAGGCATTCCATATCCCCATCATTCTTGATCTCCTTTCAATTGGATACAACCCTGATATCATGGCGCTTCCTCCGGGAGCATAACCTGCCTCTCCTACACCAATTAAAAGACGTGCCATGAATAACTGCACAAAATTACCAGTCAAGGCGCACAGGGCTGTAGCAATACTCCATAATACTGCCATCAATCCTATGGTTTTGGTACGGCTCCACCTGTCAACAAGAATAGATACCGGGAATGTAAGCAATACTATTGCAAAAAATACTGCAGATACAAGCGCGCCGCTCTGGGTATGCGTTATTCCCCAGTCATTCTCAATTGAGGTAAACATAGATGTAACAACCATCCTGTCGATATAATCAAACATATACAACAGGAATAATAATGTAAACACATAGTTAGAATATCTTTTTGAGAACAGGTATCCACTGCGGTCAGCAGGCTTTTTCATCTTGATTTCTTATTGGTTGAATCCTATCAAAAGTAAATAAAATTTAATGTCAAATGTTTTATTTTATTCATTTATTGTTCCTTTTTTTATACACATGACTCGCTTTCCTGAAGAATTAGCGATTTTTAAATCATTGATTGTTAATAGTATATTGTAAATAAATGTTTTTGTCTATCTTTAAGTCCTGAAATCGTAATATCCCAAAAACCATGACAACACTAAAACAAATTAATGACTTTTTTGAATCACAACCTATTGCTCTGGTTGGTGTTTCACGTAATCCAAAGAAATTCGGGTATGCTGCTTACAAGACTCTTAAAGATAAGGGGATGAATATTATACCGGTTAATCCAAACACCGATGAGATAATGGGAGAGAAAGTATATAGAAATATCAGCTTGTTACCACCCGATGTAGGAGGAGTAATTATTATGACTAAAAAAGAGAAAACAGCTTCTGCAGTAAAGGATGCCATGGAAAAGGGGATAAAACATATCTGGATACAGCAGATGGCTGACACCAAAGAGGTTCTTGATGAACTCAGGGATACTGATATCAACTATATTACGGGGCAGTGTATCCTTATGCATTATAAACCTCATAGTATTCACAGGTTTCATGCCAGTATCATGAAATTTTTCGGACGATTTCCAAAATAGTTACCCTCGCCAAATTAAGTGACTGAATACTGATTTGCTGCTTTCATATTTCAAATCTGACCTGCCACATAAAGGTAAATTTTCGTTATTCACCTTACTCTATCCGTCATTTATCGGTTTATAGTTGAACTTCATTCTTCGGATTACTACTTTTAGCACGGTTCATAAATCTATCTTACTGATTTATAAAGCTTCAAAATCTGATATTAAAAATTATGAGCAAAAAAATAATAGTTATAGGAGGAGGCATTGCAGGATTATCCGCAGGCATCTATGGCAGATTAAACGGGTTTGATACGCATATAATAGAGATGCATTCTGTAACAGGTGGCCAGTGTACAGCCTGGGACCGCAAAGGTTTCCGTTTTGATTATTGTCTGCATTGGCTTGTCGGAACCCGCAAGGGACCTTTTAACAAGATCTGGATAGAGACCAATGTATTGAATGAGGATGTAAAAGTAATTGATCATGAGATACATACTAAAGTCCATTCATCTGATGGCAGGGAATTTATAATATATACCAGCCTCGATAAATGGGAGTCTTATCTTTGTCAGATGGCACCGGAAGATACGATAAGCATAAAAAAGATGTGCCGACACATGAGAAGATCGACATTACTGGAGCCATATACTGATCCTCCGGAATTAAGAAAATTCTGGCAAACCATTACTTCTGCATTCAGGATGATACCGATAATGATTCTTTTCATGAAATATGGCAAAATGTCCTGCAAGGATTATTTCAAAAAACTGAATTTTAAAAACAGGGATCTTGTTTTTTTTCTCGATAATCTTTACGGCTCATTTGATTTTTCGGCTCTGGCTTTCATAATGATGCTGGCCTGGTTTAATCAGAAAAATGCCGGTTATCTTGTAGGCGGATCACTGCCAATGGCTCAACGAATGTCATCAAGGTTCCTGGAGCTGGGTGGTATCATAACAACGAATGAAAAAGTTAGCAAAATCATCGTGGAAAACGATGTTACCCAAGGAGTTGTATTATCTGATGGCAGCGAGATACACTCTGATTATGTCATAAGTGCATGTGACGGCCATTCAACAATCTTTGACATGCTCGACAGCCGTTATACCAGCAAAAAAATAATGCATGCATATGAAAACTGGGAGTTGTTCACTCCCATTGTTCAGGTTTCATTCGGGATCAACAGAGAGATAAAATCAGACAGCCAGGTTGAATCTTTCATTGACAACGACATTTCAATCGGCAGAACCATACTCAAAAGAGGCTATTCTATTATGAATTACTACTTCGATCCCACAATGGCCCCAAAGGGTAAAACGGTACTTGTAATGAGATTTGAATCACCGTGGGACATTTGGAAGGATCTTGATGGCAAGAATTACAAGTCAGAAAAGAAAACCATCGCATCAGATTGTACTGCAATCCTTGAAAAAAGACACCCTGGGATAGCAAAAGATATTGAGGTTATAGATGTTGCCACACCAAAAACAGATGTTAAATATACAGGAGTATGGAAGGGTTCTTATGAAGGATTTATGCCTTCTTCAAAGAACCTGATGGACAACCTTAAAATGAGGTTACCGGGCCTTAAGAAATTTTATATGGCCGGTCAATGGCTTACCCCGGGAGGCGGATTGCCTCCAGCCGGTCAGACAGGAAAATGGGCAATACAGTATATCTGCAAAGAAGAAAAAGTTAATTTTAAAAACTCCTAATAATTTTTAGGATATAATTACTTACTAATTATTAAATTGTAACCAGAAAATCTTTTAGTATTATATATTACATTGGGTTACATGGTATCAAGTCCGGATTCGTTCAGCATTGAATTTATTGTCAGGGATTACGAATGTGATCTTCAGGGAGTCGTTAATAATGCCAATTACCAGCATTACTTTGAACATGCCAGACATGAGTTTCTCATTTCAAAGGGGATAAGCTTTGCAGAGCTTCATGATGAGGGTATTGATCTTATTGTCACCCGGGTAGAGATTGACTACAAATATCCTTTAAGGAGCCGCGACATATTTTTCGTTACAGTTGATATTGAAAGACAAGGAAATGTACGGCTTTTGTTCAGGCAGGAGATATTCAGATCGGACAACAATAAACTCGTTGCCCAGGCCAGGGTAACGGGCGTGGCTACCAAAAAAGGGAAACCCGTACCCCCGGAGAACCTGATCAAAGTACTGGGGCTGGAATAAACTGAATTATTACAATTTCATAGAATTAAATATGGAAAAATCCAAACTTACCCGAAGACAATTTGTAACCAGGGTGTCAGCAGGTGCAGGTGGACTTTTTATTACAAGAGCTATGCTTCCATTGCCAGTCGATTCACAAGGCCCCCCTGCAGATCCATTTCTTATTGTCTCTCTTGGCAAATCAGGAATAAAAGCACCCCTGCTGGGTATGGGGACAGGGTACAGTGGTTATAACCGATCATCCAATATAACCAGGGCAGGTGTTGCTGAATCACTGGTCCGGCAGGCATATGAAAAAGGCATCAGATTTTTTGATTGTGCTGACAGTTATGGCACTCATCCCTATGTTGCCTCTGCACTAAAAGGGATCCCAAGGGAAAAATACATACTAAGCACCAAGATTTGGGTTGGACAGGGAGGACTACCTGAACCGGAACGCCCCGATGCGACAATTGTAGTGGAGCGATTTCTGCGTGAATTAAACACGGACTACCTCGATATGGTTCAGATCCACTGTATGACAGACCCGGAATGGACAGACAAGCAGAAAAAACAGATGGATCTCCTCGAAAACCTGAAAGCAAAAAAAATAATTCGGGCACATGGAGTGTCGGTCCATTCCCTGGAAGCCATGGAGGCATGTGTTGATAATGAATGGGTTGACGTTGTCCATGTAAGGATTAATCCATACGGCGAATCTATGGACAGAAGCAATCCCGCTGAAGTGATACCAGTAATAGAAAGACTGCATAAAGCCGGAAAGGGCGTGATAGGTATGAAGCTGATAGGAAATGGCAAATTCAGAAAGGCTCCGGAAAAAATTGATGCTTCTCTGAAATATGTTCTGGGCCTTGGAACAGTGGATATGATTATTGTAGGTTTTGAATTGCCGGAACAGATAGATGATTATCTAAGAAGAGTCAGGAGTGTTAGGGACACAGGAAAAACAACCTGAATTTTTTTTAAATCTTAACTCAATATGTTATGAAGTATATCAGATTATTCCTGGCATTGTCTCTTATCCTAACCTTTTCTGCCTTTATCCAGGTTGACTCACTTGATGATATCATTCAGCCCGGAGCAACTCTTGAAAAGCTCTCGGGAGGTTTCGAGTTTACCGAAGGGCCTTATGCTGATATGAAAGGCAACGTTTTTTTCACGGACCAGCCTAATAACCGGATTATGAAATGGAGTACCGACAATGTACTTTCCACTTTCATGCAGCCCTGCGGTCGTTCAAATGGCCTTGCTTTTGACAGGAATGGAAATCTCTGGAGTTGTGCAGACGAAAAGAATGAAGTCTGGTGCATAGCTCCTGATAAAACTGTTACCCGGATACCCTCAAAGTATAATGGCAAGGCGCTGAACGGGCCAAACGATCTGTGGCCGGCTCCCGAAGGTGGTATTTATTTCACCGATCCATATTACCAGCGAACATGGTGGGATCACAAAACAAAACCCCAGGATATACAGGCTGTATATTACCTTAAACCTGATCAAAAGACAATTATAAGGGTCGCCGATGACCTGGTCCAGCCAAATGGTATTGTAGGAACCCCCGATGGAAAGAAACTTTTCGTGGCAGATATAGGGGCAAACAAAACATGGTCTTACTCCATTGAAGACGATGGTAGTTTAAAGAACAAGAAACTGTTCTGCGAAATGGGATCTGATGGCATGACAATAGACTCCAGAGGCGATATATACCTGACCGGAAAAGGAGTTACGGTATTTGACAGGAACGGTGTTAAAATTGGTAATATTGCTGTTCCGGAGGAATGGACAGCAAATGTTTGTTTTGGCGGGGAAGATATGAAAAGCCTCTTTATAACTGCAAGTAAAGGTCTTTACAGGCTCAGACTCAGCGTAAAGGGGACTACTCCCTGACAATAAAACATCATTATCCAAATATAAGCCGCTTGATTTTTTTCAACATTTTGCAATAACATAAGTCAGTTTATGTACAGTCAATTATTATATTTTATATAATTGTACCCTATTATACCTAATATCTGAAAAATAATATTCTTTAGGGGATTAAAAATATAATTCTTATGCAAGGAACACGCAGAGCTGACGTTAAACCTGGTCTCAATGTTATGGTTGAGTTACCTGAGCACAAAAGGACCGGCCATCTTACAAAAGGAAGGGTTAAAGAAATTCTGACCTCTTCTCCAAATCACCCTCATGGTATTAAAGTTATGCTTGAGGGTGGACTTATCGGGAGGATTAAACAAATAATCTGATCCTCTTATTTAACAATCAATCAAAATTTTATATAATTTTGGGGTTAATGGATTATCAAATATTTCCATTGCTATTGTATTAGTATATACTATAAACAAAGGATGATGAAATATGAGGATTTTATTGTCACCTCTTTAGGGAAAGGAAGTGTTGAATCTCCCCTGAAGTATAACCGCAGGGTAGAAAGTCCCATCTTCAAATTTGTTGATGACAGTGAAAGAATACTTTACGATGTCTCTCTTGATAATTACCTTAAGAACAGGGATAGCGGGAAAATGCCCATAACATTTGAGAAAGCGGGACCTAGAGAGCGCATCTTCTTTGAGCCGGCTAAAACAAAGGTTGCAATTGTAACATGCGGAGGTCTTTGCCCGGGTCTTAACAATGTAATCAGGAGCCTGGTAAATGAGCTTTCCTACAGATATGGGATTAATCGCATTGCAGGGATCCAGTATGGATTTGAAGGACTTGTTCCCAAATATAATCATCCGGTTATAGATCTTACGCCCAAGATGGTTGACGGAATACACCTTACAGGTGGCACAATACTTGGATCCTCCAGGGGGAAGCAGGATATCGCAACTATGGTTGACTCTCTTGAAATAATGAACATCAATATCCTGTTTTGTATTGGTGGGGACGGCACACTTCATGGGGCTCACGCGATCTTTAAAGAGATAACTAAACGCAAACTTAAAATTGTTGTTGCTACAATACCGAAGACTATAGACAATGACATTGATCTCATCCAGAAGTCATTTGGTTTTGAAACAGCATTTTCTATCGCCAACGATGTTATCAGATATGCTCATAATGAAGCTAGCGGTGCATTCAATGGCATTGCGCTGGTTAAGCTAATGGGGCGTGATTCGGGCTTCATTGCTGCAAATGCGGCATTATCGATCCAGGAAGTGAATTTTGTTCTGATACCTGAAATATCATTTGACCTTTATGGACCAAAAGGCTTTTTCAATATACTTCGTAAAAGGCTTGAAAACAGGCATCACGCAGTTATTGTTGTTGCAGAGGGGGCAGGACAGGAATTTTTTGATTCGGAAGTAATGGACAAGGACGCTTCAGGGAACATTCTGCATAAAGATATCGGAGTATATCTCAAACATAAAATTTCTGAAGAATTCAAGGGCCAGGACTTTCCTCACTCTATTAAGTATATCGATCCCAGTTATATAATCAGAAGTTCACCTGCCAACGCAAATGACAGTAAGTTCTGTAATTTGCTCGCTCAGAATGCTGTTCATGCGGCATTATCGGGTAAAACAGATTTTGTTGTAGGATTCTGGAATTATCAGTTTACCCTCATGCCAATTCCAATGGTCGTTGCAAAACGCAAAAAAATAGATGTAAGAGGAGAATTATGGTGGAATGTTCTTGAAGCAACAGGTCAGCCAATAAGTATGAAGAATATATAATATGATAAAGAACATTGTTTTTGACCTTGGAAATGTACTTATCAGTTTCAAGCCATCTGAATATCTTGATAAGAAAGACTATCCCCAAAACCTGAAATCCAAAATATTGTCTGAAATATTTAGCAGTAAAGAATGGCGTCTGCTTGACAATGGAGATATTACCACACCGGAAGCCATAAAATCCATTGCTGCCACTTCCTCTCTTAAAATAGAGGAAATAGCCAGAATTTTTGATTTAAGGACCGATTTGATATTTCCCATCGATCAGAATGTCAAATTGCTTCCTGAGTTAAAAAAACAGGGTTATAAGCTATATTTCCTGTCTAACTTCCCCATCGATGTTTTTGAGGAGATTAAATTCGATTACTATTTTTTCAAATTTTTCGAAGGAGGGATTATTTCTGCTGAAGCAAGATCATCAAAACCGGACAAACGCATATATGAGATCTTGTTTGAAAGATATAATATTGTTCCTGGCGAATCTCTTTATATCGATGATCTGGAAGCAAATGTCAAAACTGCGGAGTCATTAGGAATGAAAGGACTAATCACAAACGGGACTATTGGAATAAGTAAGCAGCTTGAAAGTGCACTTAAGCTGTAATATTCCCTACCTCTGGCCAGCAATACCTGAAATATTTAATTCTCATTGACTTAAAGAGAACGCATACACATCATATATATCACATTATCTGAGTGTTATGCCTCTATTCCTCCTGTGATGTTCCACGTGGAAACAAGGACTAATTTTGGAAATATTGCAATAAAAGCGATGTTTTTGACTTCCCCACTACTTTTTCAAGCTCTTCCCGCCCGGCATTTTTAATATTGCTGACAGATCCAAAATGTCTGAGCAAAACCTCTTTTGTTTTTTCACCAACCCCTTTCACTTCGTCAAGGTCGGACTTGATCATTGCTGATGATCTTTTATCGCGATGAAAATTTATTCCGAACCTGTGTGCTTCATCTCTCAGGTTTTGTATTATTTTCAGACTTATTGAATTTTTATCCAGGTAAATTGGTACACTGTCCCCTGGGAAGTATATTTCTTCAAGTTTTTTTGCTATTCCAATAACAGTAATTTTCTGTCTTAAACCAAGCTTCTCAATACTTTTCATCGCGGATGAAAGTTGTCCCTTACCGCCGTCTATAATTACCAGTTGTGGGAGTTCTTGTTTTTCTTCCAACAATCTTTTATACCTTCTATGAACTATCTCTTCCATGGATAAAAAATCATTCGGACCGGATACTGTTTTAATATTAAAGTGCCGGTATTCACCTTTACTTGGTTTTGCATTCCTGAAGACAACACACGCTGCTACAGGATTGGTACCCATAATATTTGAATTATCGAAGCATTCAATATGTACAGGCAGATCTGGCATGTGAAGATCATTCTTAAGCTTTTCCAGGTTCCTGCCTGTTCTTACCTGGGGAGAATGCTCCAATTTTTTCTTTTTCTGTTCGAGCTTATAATAAACAGCATTGCGGCTTGCAAGTTCCAGCAGCTTTAGCTTTTCACCGGCTTTTGGAATAGTATACTTTATCTTATCTAAAAGAATATCAGGCTTAAATGGCACAATTATTTCTCTCGAATCACTTAACAGGCGTTGGCGTATTTCTGTAATAGCAAAACCAAGTATGCTTTCTTTATCTTCATCGGCTCTAATCTTCATGTCAACCGTAAAAGCCTGAATTATTGCACCTTCCACTATCTTTAAATAGTTAACATACGCATTATCAGCCTCTTGCGTAATTGCAAATACATCTACATTTCTTATGGTGGTACTGACTATTGTTGACCTGCTTTTAAAACCCGACAGTATCTCCAGCTTTTCCTTTATCATCTGTGCTTCTTCAAATCTGAATTCGATCGAATATTGGCGCATAAGGCTCTTTAAATGATCCATCACAGAAGATATATTACCTTTAAGTATATCACGTATCTGTCTGATACTCTCCTGGTAATCCTCACTGGTCTGTAATCCCACACATGGTCCCTTGCAATTTCCAAGATGGTATTCCAGACATACCCTGAATTTACCTGCTGCGATATTTGATTCAGTCAGATTAAGAGAACAGGTCCTGAGTTTATAAAGTTGCCGGATAAGATCTATGAGGGTACGGACCATCAGGGCAGATGTATATGGCCCAAAATAGACCGATCCGTCTCTGATTGTATGCCTTGTACTGAAGACTCTTGGAAAGGGTTCTTTTTTTATGCATATCCACGGAAATGTCTTATCGTCTTTAAGAAGTATGTTATACCTTGGCTGGTGTCTCTTTATCAGGTTATTTTCAAGTAACAGGGCATCAGATTCCGTGTCAACAACAATATGTTTGATATCGTATATTTTACGTACCAGAACACGTGTTTTTCCAGCCTGGTTTTTAGAAAAATATGAAGCAACCCGTTTCTTCAGATTTTTAGCTTTCCCTACATATATAATATTTCCGTTTATATCCAGAAACTGATATATTCCTGGTTTATCAGGCAATAATGAAACCAGAGTCTTTAGTTTTACTTCCGTTGACATTATCAAATTAGTTGAAAGACAAAGATAAGAAATGTCAGGTTAGCTATACGGAAACGGGAATGCCAATAGATTTACACTTTTCCTGGCATCCTGTTGCCAATTTATAACAACGATAAAGCATTGTGACCGATCGGGCGGGCTTAATCAACAAATAATCCTACAGGTTTGAATAAGTTAACATCAAATAGTCCCTTGTCCCCTATCTTAAGATCAGGGATTACGAGTAAAGCCATGAAAGACAGGGTCATGAACGGTGCTTTCATAGTACATCCCATCATCTTCACCAATTGAGTCAATCGCTCATAATCAGTTTTTACCTCATCGCACAATCTTGTCGTCATTATACCCCCGATATTGAGCTGAAGCGAACTGATATTTCCACCCTCTGATACTGAGAGTCCACCTTCCATCCTGATGATCTCATTTATAGAACTAACTATATCTTTATCACTGGTCCCTACTGCAATTATATTATGGCTGTCATGCGCTATGGAACTGGCAAATGCACCTTTTTTTAATCCAAATCCTTTTATAAATCCGATTGCCGGAACTCCGTCATTGTACCTGTCTTTTACCACAATTTTCAGAATATCCTTACCTGTATCAGCCTTTAGAAGACCGACGGTCCCTGTCTCCCCCGTTATTTCCCTGGTCAGCAGTTCACCATCAAAAGACTCAATAATCCTTATTTTTCCTTCTTTCGATGTTACTTCTATATCCGCTTCAGCGATAAGGCTGCTCCTGAAATTATTTATAGCTTTTCCAGGTTTGTATGAAAATTGCACTCTTCCATTGTCAAATACCTTTTCTCCCTCAATCCATGTTTCCTTAACATTCATTTTATCCAGACTATCCACAATAATAAGGTCGGCCGGATCACCTTCCCTAAGCAAACCAGCAATCATTTTATAATGTATTGCCGGGTTAATTGTTGCGCTTCTTATAACATCATATATATTATATCCTTCTGAAATAAGACTGGCGATAATTTTATTTATATGCCTTTCGAAAAGCATTTCAGGATGAAGGTCATCACTACAAAGCATAACTTTATCAGGATGCATCCTGAACAATTCTTTCAGTGCATTAAGATTCCTGGCGGCACTACCCTCCCTTATCAGGATCATCATTCCTAATTCAATTTTCTCCAGGGCCTCATCAAGTGAACTGCATTCATGATCCGTGGAGATTCCTGCCGAAACATATTTCCTTAACAATTCTCCTCTTAATCCTGGAGCGTGGCCATCAATGGGTTTTCCCAGTTTTCTTGCTGCATTCAACTTTTTTTCTATCTCTTTATCGCCATTTATAACACCAGGAAAATTCATCATTTCAGACAAATATCCCGTCACTCCATCCCTCAGTAATATTTCTATTTCTTTATAATCCAAGGTTCCACCGCTCGTTTCATATTCTGTTGCCGGCACACATGATGGTGCTCCGAAATTAAATCGTAATGGTACCTTTTCTGCATCATCCACCATGAATTTGACTCCTTCTATCCCCATCACATTTGCTATTTCATGCGGATCGGAAACAACTCCGGTTGTCCCATGCCTGACAGCAGCCATTGCAAACGCCCCCGGGGTAATCATTGAACTCTCAATATGTATATGCGCATCTATAAGGCCGGGAAGTATAAATACATCAGGTGAATCCTCGATTCTTTCAATCTTATAAATTTTTCCTTTGCTGATCGTAATTTTGGCCGGATAAACATCACGTTTATGAATATCTACCAGCTTACCTGATAATTTCATAAATTATTTTTATTTTTTAATTAAAATTGTTCCACGTGGAACAATTTATCTGCCTAGATACATCAATAATATATTAACATCTGATGGTGAAACCCCGCTTATTCGTCCGGCTTGGCCTATATTGGAAGGCTTAATCCTGTTAAGCTTTTGCCTTCCTTCGGTTGATATTGAAACAAGTTCACCATAATTGATATCTTCAGGTATTTTAAGTTTCTCCAGCCTCGTGATCTTTTCTGCAACCAGTTTTTCCCTGGCAATATATCCTTCGTATTTTATCTTAATCTCTGCAGATTCTGAAATTTCTCTGAACCTATCTGATAAAACAGCTTTGAGTTCACTTCCTCCTTTTATTAACTGAATAAGCTGTTCTATTTTAACCTGCGGCCTGATTGCTATTGTAACAGCTTTCACTTTCTGTGATATTTGATTTGTTCCAACCTGATGCAGATAACTATTTATTTCATTCGGGCTAATGCTTGTTTCAGAGAGAAAACAAATTATCTCCTCAATTAGCTCCACTTTTTCTTCAAGTCTTTTTACTCTATCTTTTCCAACCGTTCCTATCCTGTACCCCTTCTCTGTAAGCCTTTCGTCAGCATTATCCTGTCTTAATAAAATCCGGTATTCAGCTCTCGAGGTAAACATCCGGTATGGTTCATCAACACCCTTGGTTACAAGATCATCAATCAGAACTCCAATATAAGATTCATCCCTTCTCAGTATAAAAGGATCTCTTTCTCTTATCTTTAATACTGCGTTTATACCAGCCATTAATCCCTGGGCGGCAGCCTCCTCATAACCTGTTGTCCCGTTAATTTGTCCTGCAAAATATAGATTTGTTATCCTTTTGGTTTCAAGAGTATCCTTTAATTGGGTCGGTTGAAAAAAATCGTACTCAATTGCATAACCGGGTCTGAAAATTTCAACATTTTCCAATCCGTTTACTTTTCTTAATGCTTTCAATTGTACATCTAATGGAAGACTGCTTGCAAATCCATTAATGTAATATTCAACCGTATCTACTCCTTCAGGCTCTATGAATAATTGATGAGAATTTTTTTCTTTAAAAGTGACAATTTTATCTTCTATACTAGGACAATATCTTGGACCTCTGCCCTTGATCCTCCCTGTGAACAAAGGGCTGAACTCCAGTCCCTTTTTTAACTCTTCATGTACTGCATCATTTGTATGCGTAATATAGCAGCTCTTCTGTTCATTTATCCCAGCTATTTCCTCTATATAAGAAAAACCCTGATACTCATCGTCCCCCTTCTGTTCGGTCATTTTACTGAAATCGATAGAACGACCGTCTATCCGTGCACTCGTCCCTGTTTTCATCCTTTCCACAGAAAATCCCAGTTCTTCAAGCTGTTCACTTAATCCTGATGATGCCTCATCACCTGACCTTCCTCCTTTAATTTTAGTGAAACCTATATGCATCAAACCATTCAGGAATGTTCCGTTTGTTAGTATAACAGCCTTTCCCCTGAAACTTGTGCCAAAAGCTGTAATTACTCCTACTACCCTGCCATCTTCAATAATAAGCTTTTGTGCCTGTTCCTGCCATATTAAAAGGTTATCTGTTGATTCAAGAACTTTCCTCCATTCTTTTGTAAATTTCTGCCTGTCGCATTGGGCCCTGGGACTCCACATTGCAGGACCCTTTGATTTATTCAGCATACGAAATTGTATCATGCTCCTGTCTGTAACTACTCCACTCATCCCTCCCAGAGCATCAATTTCCCTTACAATCTGTCCTTTTGCAATTCCCCCCATGGCTGGATTACACGACATCTGAGCGAGCTTCGTCATATCCATTGTTATAAGCAATGTTCTCGCTCCCATAACTGCAGCTACGTGAGCAGCCTCACATCCTGCATGTCCTCCTCCCACTACAATTATATCATATACGAAATCCATTGCTCACACCCTAAATTTACTAATCCAATAATCTTCCATTCTCCTCATGATTTTCTTTTCTTCTCCAGTTTTGTCATCATAACCGGTCAGATGTAATACACCGTGAATAATAACCCTTAATATTTCATTATCTAAACTAACTTTGTAGTTCAGTGAATTGAACTTCACAGTATCAATACTAATATATATTTCTCCATTTACGATATTTCCCTGGTTATAATCAAAGGATATAACATCCGTATAATAATCATGTTCAAGAAATTCTCTATTAATTTTCCTGACATGATTATCTCCCGTTATTATAAAGTTAAGGTCACCCGGAATTTTAGACTCTTTCCCGATGACCTTTTCTATAAGACTTTTGATTTTTCTCCAGCCTTTTAGCCTGAAATTAACATCATCATAAAAGACTTTTATACTCAAGGGCCGATATTATTGAAAGTTATTGTTACCATATTCCCTTTCTCGCTATACTCTATCTTATCAGCAAGATGCGACATCAGGAAAATTCCCCTGCCATTCAGCTCTTCGCGGTTTTCCGGAGTAGTTGGATCCTTTACATCTTCCGGTTTGAAACCGCTACCTTCATCAGTTACCTTAATACTCAGATTATTACTTTTAAGTGCTATCTCTATATCTACTTTTTTGTCCGGATTCGATTTGTTTCCATGTATAATAGCATTGTTAACAGCTTCCATAGTAGAAACCATTATCTTTCCATAGTTATCCTGAGTAATTCCGATTTCATTTGTCGTCTCATCAATAACATTCTCAACAACTCTCAGGCTGTTAATATCCGATTCAATTACAATTTTTTTATACATGATTTATGGAATGCTCCCCTTTATACTAAAATACTCGATATTTGTTACATTATCTCCTTAGTTTTTTGTAAGCCATAATTCAGGATCCCTATATTTTGATTCAAAAATCATGAATTTTAAAACACTTCCTTTACTATTACCAGGATCAGAATAAACTTCTCCGATTCTCTGTTTCGTTTCCACCTTATCTCCTGCCTTAACTTTAACATTTATTAAATTTGCATATACCGACAGGTACTTCCCATGTCTTATTATTACCGTCATATTGGCTCCTGAAATAGCAAAAACCTTCGCAACTTCTCCCTTAAACACGCTCCTGGCATATACCTTTCCTGAACTGGTAATTTCTATTCCAATATTATCTTCCGTAAGATATTTCAGTACCGGATGTTTCTGTACTCCAAAATGACTTGTAATGATTCCTTTTTCTACAGGCCATGGCAGTTTTCCAATATTTTCTGCGAAATTATCTCCTATGAGTTTTTCCTCCGGTGTAACATCAGTTTTTATAGCTTTCTTTTTCTCCTCCTCTATGAGGCGTGCTATCTCATTCTCTATCTTATGTGCAATCCTCTTCTTTTCAGCAAGTTCATTTCTTAATTGTCTTTCCTTCTTACCAAGAGACTGCACCATTGTGTTTCTTCTCCTTTGCTCTCTCTGAAGCAGTAACTTCTGCTGCTCCTCCTTATCCTTAAGCTCAGATACCCTTTTAAGATCCTCTTCTAACCTCTCCTTTGTCCCCTCAATCTGTCCCTTTAATTCAAGTATGGTTTCAGCTTCTTGCCGCCTGAATTTTGTAATCTGCTGCAGATACTTTAGTCTCTTATAACCCTGGTTAAAATCCCTGGCAGACAATATATAAACAATTTCCGGATTCCCTTTCTCCAGCTTATAAGAATTCAGTACTGCTTTTCTGTAATCATTTTTCAGATCAGTCAGGTCGCTTTCCATCATATCTATTGCAATTGTATTAAGTCCTACCCGCTGTGATAAAAGATTAGCTTCATCCCTCATATTCCTGATAACTTCCTCCCTCAGTCCTAGTTTTCTACTAATAATCTTAACCTCGTTCATACTTTCACTTTTTTCTTTTGCCGTAGTTTTCAAAAGATTGTCAACGTATGAAATATCTTCAAGTGTCTTGTTTCGCTTTTGTTCCAGTTCAGCCCGGCTTTGTCCTTTTAAAATTTCACCAAAACTTAAAAATATTATAGCAAACAGCACTATATATTTCATTAAATCTAATATTAGAGTAACACATTAACCTTTCAAACTATTTTTTTCCCTCTTTCCACTGAAAAATTCAAACACAATTCATTTATTCAATTCAGTTCAATTAATTCGTACTTCCTTCCAGGAATAAAAACAACATCACCATACCATGGATGTTCTATCCTGGAAATCCTGATATCAACTTTGCTATTTAAACTGTATTCATCTATCCTTATCCGGCTGGCGATAAAACCATTTCCTGCGTTTATAAAATCAGAAAAGTTGATCTCAATCTCCTTTTTGCCGAATTCACTAAACAAAACTGCATTTACTATTTTACCTTTCTTGCAATCAGCAACATACTCTGTCCTAATACCTTTGACAGTGCTCTCCAGATTTAATATTCCTGCTCTGCATCCACTTTCTTCAGTCTTTTCTGAGCCCTTACCAATGTAATCACCTATCAATAAAGGTAAAAAACTTCCCGGAACAAAATATCTCTCTCTAAGATAATCAGGTTTGCCATAATACAATTTTCTGTTAATTCTGTCATTTATAAGCAGCGTATCCTTGTCAAAAAATATTCTTGCTATTTCTATACCTGTTTTGCTTCTTACGCTTATAAGCGAATTACCCAAAGTATCTAACTTCCATGTTGCAAGGAACTTATCACTCTTATTATCTTTAATAACCTCAATTTCAGCTTTTTGAATATACACGCCGCTATCCGATAAATTTCCTTCGTTTAGATTCCGGATAATCTCTTCACGGGTGAGGTTATCAGGCAGGTTCATCCCTACTGATTTTCTCATCTTTATCATTGAACAAGAGACCAATACAAGAAACAGTGCTGATATGAAGACTATCTTTTGCAATTATTTATCTCCTTCACGAGTTTAACCTTTGTGCTGTCTAACTTCATCGCCATATCCCAGTTCTCTATTGCTTTATCGCATTTTCCCATCTTCTTAAGGATATATCCATAATGCTCATAGTATTCAGCATTGTCCTTATCACCGCTATTCAGAATTTTTTCCATCACATCAGCTGCGTCTTTCAATTTTCCCCTTTTATAGAGAACCCATGCATATGTATCAAGGAAGGTATTATTATCACCTGCCTCATCGATCACCTTTTTTGCCATTTCTTCAGCTTCCTTTAGCTTTTGATCCTGTTCAGCCAGGTAATAGGCATAATTATTTAACACTGTCAGGTCATCATTATTATACTTTAATGCTTCACCGAACAATTCAAAGGTCCTGTTATAGTCTTTCATCCGGTAATAAACATCAGCTCTCATAGTCAGTACCTGAACCAGGGAATCTTTGTTATTGCCTGCCAGTATCTCTGCCTTTTTAAGTTCATCAAGAGCAATCTGATAATTTCCTTCTTCCATAGCACCGTTTGCGTAAAGGACCTTAGCCAGAAATGACCTGTTAAACATGGTTGCGCATTCTTTTCCTCTGTTCATTAGATTTTTATAGTCCCCTTCCTGTAGATATACAAGAAGAAGCTTTTCCCATGCATAATAGTCTCCGGGTATAGCTTTAACAATCTCCTCAAGACGTCCTGCAGCCTCATCCAGTCTTCCCAGCTTTATAAGCAGTTCTGGTCTGAGCAAAGGTGTGATATAATCTTCTTTGTAATTAGCTTCCAAAACTATTATTACGTTCATCAATTTGTCGCTGTTATCCTTGTAGATACCTGGAATATCTATCATTTGCGCTATAAGTGATATCTTATCCTGGCGCTGTATACGGTTATTCAGCATCACATCATTCAGGTAGAGAAATAAATCGTTATAATTTTTGGAAGCTATTAGAAAACTACAAAGAGCCAGCTGTGTCTGTGGATCGTCCGGATTCTTTTCCAGCAAATCGTCATAAACTGCCCTGGCCTCCTTATTGTCCCCAATTGCGCTGTATACTTCGGCAAGAATTCCGTTATAAGCGATGTTATCAGGTTGAAGCTGCACAAGAAGCTTTGCTTTTTTAAGAGCATCATCGAACTTCTCTTCGGCCATCAGTGTTCGTATTGAAGATACTGTTGATTCCTCATTAACACCATATTTTTTATCAAAGGCGTCAAATATTTTATTTGCCTGTTCATATTTGCCATCTTCTGAATATAAATTTCCCAGTGTTAGCTCCAGGTTTTCCCTCTCCGGAAATAACTGTGCAGCCTTTTTATAGTAAATTATTGCACTATCCAGGTTTTTATCCTGATAATATATCCCCGCAATCATAGTGAGATACCAAACATTCTTTTCATCTATACTTATAGCCTTCTTCATAAAGTTCTTAGCGTTCCTGGTATCTCCATTTGACATTACAATCTGTGCCATCTGATAATATGACCCATCACTCTGAGGATTTATCCTGACGCATTGCTCAAAGTATTTCAAAGCATCACCAATGTTTCCAAGTAGTTTTTGCTTAATTGCCTCAACATAAAAATAACTATACGAAGCTTCATCATACTTTGTACCCACTGTGTGAGAAGCAGAAGATGGCGCTATCCCTTTTTGGCAGGCTGTCCCCAAAATTATTATCGCTGTAAAAATTATAAGTTTCTTAAAAAATTTCATATTTACTCCTTTCCTGTATGGCCAAATCAGCCGATTTCTCTTCCGTTTCAAACAGATTTTAAACAATAATCCATTCCTGCTGAAGCAATAGTTAAATAGGCTGGTAATTCATGCTTCGATTTATTTACAATTCTGATCTTCATTTGTATATTGAAAATTTTTAAACTACAAATATATCTTTAAAGAGCTTATTTTCCGGTTTCCGATTCTCTTTTATCAAATAATTTGAAAATGAAAACCAATATTTTCGTGTATCGTTCAAAGTTAGATATCTTTGCAGTCACTTTAACACCATGTTATTAATCAAAACAAAGATTTCATGAACATATCAATTAAAAAGCTATTTATTCTTCCACTTTTCCTGGTGGTAATAGCCTGCCAATCCCAGACCGGTAATGAAAATACCATGGTACTGATTAAAACCACAATGGGAGACATAAAATTAAAGCTCTACAATAATACGCCGATTCACCGAGATAATTTCATTAAACTAGTGAACAGTGGTTTTTATGATGGAGTTTCCTTTCACAGAGTAATAAAAAATTTCATGATCCAGGGAGGTGATCCTCTAACAAAGACCGGATCATCAACTGCGTTGCCTGATTCTATGCAAACTTATACTATCCCTGCTGAATTCAACTCTGTTGATTTTCATAAAAAAGGTGCTCTTGCAGCCGCTAGAGAAGGAAATGATGTTAACCCTGAAATGCGGTCTTCAGGTACCCAGTTCTATATAGTCCAGGGAGTAAAATATTCTGATACGGAACTGGACCAGGCTGAAAAGCGAATTAACTCAAACATTAAACAGGCTGAATTCAGTCGTCTCATGAAAGAGACTGCAGATAGTTCCGCTTTGAGTGGAAAAGATCTTAACAGATGCAGAGATACAGGAGTCAGCATCTGTTAAAATGTTCGATTACCTTACCAGTCACAAAGACTATAAAATACCTGCCGAACAGCGGGAAATTTATAAAAGCATTGGAGGTGTGCCTCGTCTTGATCAAACTTATACCGTATTCGGAGAGGTTGTAGAAGGATTGGATGTAGTTGATAAAATTGCAGCAGTACAAACCGACAGCAGCGATAAACCTGTTAATGATGTGAGAATTCTCAAAGCTAAAATCGTCAGAAATTAAATAAAAGCCATGCTTAAAAAAATATCTGAATTGATAAATGAGATCTCATCTGCCAATGTCAAATCGGCCGAAGAACTTGAATCATTCCGTCTTAAATATTTAAGTAAGAAAGGTATACTATCTGATCTCTTTGATGAATTCAAGAGTGTTCCTATCGCTGATAAAAAAGATATTGGGCAGATGCTCAATACTTTAAAGCAAACTGTGCTTGAAAAATATAACTCTTTTAAATTATCCTTTACAGTTACTGAAGAGGTCACAGATGGTATTGATCTTACCAGACCTGCATTTCCTTATTCCTCAGGATCCAGACATCCGATCTCTATTGTACGCAATGAGATTATTGATATTTTCAGCCGTCTTGGTTTCATAGTATCAGAAGGTCCTGAAATTGAAGACGATGATCATGTATTTACCAGGCTCAATTTTGCTCCTGAACACCCTGCACGGGATATGCAGGATACATTTTATATATCTCGTCTCGATCCGGAAGATTCGAGTCCGGGTGATATCCTGCTTCGTACACATACTTCATCAGTTCAGGTAAGGGTGATGCAGAATCAAAAGCCACCGATTCGCACCATATCGCCCGGGCGTGTTTTCAGGAATGAAGCGATTTCTGCCAGGGCTCACTGTATTTTTCATCAGGTTGAAGGCCTTTATATCGATGAGAATGTTTCATTTGCTGACCTTAAGCAGACACTTTTGTATTTTGCGAGGGAAATGTTTGGAAGAGAAACGGAAATAAGATTACGTCCCTCTTATTTTCCTTTTACCGAACCTTCAGCTGAAATGGATGTAAGCTGTAAGATATGCGGAGGAAAGGGCTGTAATGTTTGCAAATATACAGGTTGGCTTGAAGTATTGGGATGTGGAATGGTTCACCCTAATGTTTTGGAAGCATGCAATATAGATAGTAAAATATACCAGGTTTTGCTTTTGGAATGGGTATTGAAAGACTTGCAATGCTAAAGTACCAGGTCAATGATCTTCGTCTTATATTTTGAAAACGATATCAGGTTTCTTAACCAGTTCAAAACTGCTTTTTAGCCGGACTGAACAATTACATAAATGATGTTGTAACTTTGGCATATTAATTTAGTATTTTAATGAAACAACAGGAAAACAATATACCTCTTTGTGAAAAATGTGCTTTTCAGACAGGATCTATTTTCAGACATCTGTCGCAGGAAGAATTTGTGCTTTTAAATTATGAAAAAGACTTCCGGCATTATAAACGTGGAGATATTTTATACCAGGAAGGTAACCGGATAAGCGGCTTTTATTGTATCAACTCTGGTATTATTAAGGTGTTTAAAACCGGTTTTGATGGTAAGGAGCAGATAATCAGATTCGCCAAGAACGGGGAAATTATTGCATACCGCAGTGTATTAAGTAATGAACTGGCATGTACATCTGCCAAAGTCATTGAAGATTGCCAGGTATGTTTCATTCCATCTGAAATTCTGATTTCATTAATAAAAACGAATCCCGAGTTTTCACTTGACCTGCTTAAACTCGCCTGTCACGAACTAGGTGAAGCCAATTCCTTTATTACTGATATCGCACAGAAAACGGTAAGGGAGCGTCTGGCAGAAATTCTCCTGCTACTGGTTACCGATTTTGGACTGGACAATGATAGTTATCTTAATATCTCACTTACACGTGAAGAACTTGCCAATATAGTGGGAACAGCCACTGAATCTGTAATCAGACTTCTCTCTGAGTTTAAAACTGATAAGCTGGTTGAGCTTAATGGAAGAAAGATCAGGATAATCGATAAAAAAGGTCTTGAAAAGATCAGTAATGTTTTTACGTGATCTTAGAAAAGGGTACCCGGCATATTATAACCTGAAATTTTTCCAAGGTGCCTGTAAGCATGTTCTGTAGCTTCCCGGCCCCGTGGAGTTCTTTTAAGATATCCCTCTTTAATCAAAAAAGGCTCATATACTTCTTCAATTGTACCACTCTCTTCGCCAACAGCAGTGGATATAGTATTTAATCCAACCGGGCCTCCTCCAAACTTATCTATAATAGCTGTAAGTATCCTGTTATCCATTTCATCGAGTCCGTTATGATCAATATTCAGAGCATTAAGCCCATATTTTGTAATTTCAAGATCTATCTCACCCGTTCCCTTAACCTGTGCGAAATCACGAATTCTTCGTAAGAGTGCATTGGCTATTCTTGGCGTTCCCCTGCTTCTTCTTGCAATCTCCTTAGCCGCATTTTCATCTATTTTTATACCCAGGATACCTGATGATCTTTTAACTATACCGGTCAGGATCTCATGATCATAATACTCCAGATGAAATTTTATACCAAATCGGGCCCTTAAAGGGCTGGTGAGCAAACCTGAGCGGGTAGTAGCGCCAATCAGTGTGAAGTTATTGAGTGTTAACTGGACGCTTCTTGCACTTGGTCCCTTATCGATCATAATATCTATCTGGAAATCTTCCATTGCTGAATAGAGGTATTCCTCCACTACAGGACTTAATCTGTGAATCTCATCAATAAATAGAACATCCCCATCCTGCAGGTTTGTTAGCAAGCCTGCAAGGTCGCCTGGTTTATCGAGTACGGGACCTGAGGTGACCCTCAGATTAACGCCCAGCTCGTTTGCAATTATTGTGGCAAGTGTTGTTTTTCCCAGTCCCGGGGGTCCATGAAGCAGGACATGATCAAGTGATTCCTCTCTTTGTTTTGCTGCTGTAACGAAAACCACAAGGTTTTCAATAACCTGCTTCTGACCCTTAAAATCATCAAAACTCAAAGGCCTTAGCTGTCTTTCAAATTCCTTATCTGTAACAGAGATGATTTCTCTCCTGATATTGAGACTGTCTTCCATAAATCAGAACAATTATTTAATAAGCCTGGTATTGCTTTCAGGCAACTTTATTCTCACACCATTAATACTCATCTCAACATCATTTTTATAGGTTATCAACAGCGCTGTTGTACCGTCTTCATTGTATTTTTTCCATGTCCTCTCCTTTATACCATTCTGATAATACTGCTCCTCTTTAATATTACCGGTATCATAATAATAGTTCTGCTTGCCATCAGGATTACCCTGAACATAATTACCTTTGAATTTCGGTTTCCCGTTATTATAATATGATCTCCATAACCCGTCTCTCAGACCTATAATATATTTTCCATTTTCAGAAAAATTACCATATTTATATTCCCATTCACCGTTCTTCTCACCATCAGCATATTCTCCCCTGGCAATTATTTCGCCATCCTCTGCATATTCAGTATATAAGCCATCCCTTCGTCCCTGGAAATACTCCTCTTCCCTTCTTATATTACCTGTATCATAGTACCAGGTCCATGCTCCATCTGGTCTGCCGTTATTATATGAACCTATTTGAACCACCGTACCCAGTGTGTTATAAAATTTCCATTGTCCGGTCCTTCTGTTATCAAGATATTGTCCATCTGCAGCAGTCTTACCATCCGGATAAAAATCCTTCCATTTACCGTTCCTGTTTCCTGCCTCATCCACAATACCTTCTGCAGTTCGCTGACCATTATCATTATACATAAATGCATCAGTTACTTTACCATCTGAGTCGAATTCGCGATGTATACCAACAGGCACATTATTACGATAGGGACCACTATATATTATATTTCCATCCGAATCAAATTTATTTCTTATCTCAATATCCGGTTCATCCTCGACATTTGATTTAACTATGGCTCCATTCTGGTACAGCATGGTAAGAACAAGCTTCCCTTTTTCATCATATTCCTTATAGTAACCATGCAAAAGGTCATTAAGATATGATTTTTCACATTTGATCTTCCCGTTAGGGTAATAATCCTTCCATTCGCCCTGTTTTAAACCATTTTTATCAACCCGGTTGATTTTTTCCCTGCTGACCAGGAAATCATTACTGAATTCAAACAGGGAAATTACATTTCCTTCTTCATCAAATTCCTTTGATAGTCCCTCTTTCTTACCTCCATTATATGAAATTGTCTGTTTAACTTTTCCATCGGGATAATAAATATATGCTGTTCCTTCTTTCCTGTCACCAGCGAACAGTTCTCTGGAATAGACATAAACACCTATGGATGGATCTTTTTTATATTTTAAATACCAACCGTTTTTCTTCCCATAGAGATAACTGATTTTTTCAGTTGTATCTCCTACCTGATCATAGAATAGCCATATGCTGTCCAGCATAAAATTAGTTCGTTTTCCTTCCGACTTTTTAACTCCTGTCACATAATAACTTTTCCAGAAGCCTTCAGGCTTTCCATTTTTTATTGTCCCTTCACTCGAAATTGCTCCGTTTGGATATTTAAATATATGGTACCCATCAGACAAACCGCCTCCTTCCTGTGCGGAGACAGTTTTGCACAGTAGTAAGATGCCTAATGCAATAACGATCCTTTTCATATTTTAAAGTTCTGCTTTTTCTGATATTTCTAACATCCTTATTATAGGTTGACGTGCTCTATTAAGTATATCATTTTCTATAAAAATTTCGGGAGATT
The DNA here is from genome assembly GCA_963843635.1 of uncultured Bacteroidales bacterium. Classification (GTDB taxonomy): domain Bacteria; phylum Bacteroidota; class Bacteroidia; order Bacteroidales; family VadinHA17; genus LD21. Next base: position 382,485 of record CAWJLF010000008.1, read on the forward strand.
CCTTCATCAGGCATTTGTATATTTTTTCAATTGTATTAAGCTTCATAAAACTGCATTCACTACAACCGCATGTTGAATCAACGGGAGGTACGGGTATAAAGTTTTTTTCGGGGTTTTCCTTTTTCATCTGGTGAATTATACCAACCTCGGTTGCCACAATAAAGGTATTAAAACCTTCCCGCCTGGTATAGTCAAGCATTTCACCTGTCGACCCAATAAAATCAGCAACCATTCTGACAGGAAGTGCACACTCAGGATGAACAATAATTTTTGAACCTTGATTTTCTTTTTTAAGTTTAATAAGAGCTTCAAGTGAAAACTCTTCGTGTACATAACATGTTCCATCCCAAACAAGTATATCCCTTCCTGTTATATTATGTACATAGTTACCCAGATTCCGGTCCGGAACAAAAATTACTTTTTCATCCGGTGAAAGTGATTCAATAACACTCACAGCGTTTGATGACGTGCATATTATGTCAGAAAGAGCCTTTATCCCGGCATTTGTATTAATATAAGCCACAACAGTACGACCCGGATTCTTACCAAGATATTCCTTAAAATCATCTGTTTTTATCGAATCAGCCAGTGTACATCCTGTATTAATATCAGGAAGTAGTACTTTTTTCGAAGGAGAAAGTATCTTTGCTGTCTCGGCCATAAATCTCACGCCGGCAAATACAATAATATCAGCTGAGTTTGAAGCCGCCTTTTGCGATAGTGCAAGACTATCTCCAACAAAATCTGCAATATCCTGTATGTCCCCGGTCTGGTAGTAATGTGACAGAATGATAGCATTTTTTTCAGCTTTCATTCTTTTAATTTCCGATATATAATATTCTGTCCGATCAGTTTTCATCATACTAAACACTCAAAATTTGCCTAATTATCAGCTTGTAAACTTAATCAATAAAAACAACATTGATTTTTAAGCTTTCACCATTATACAACTGTTATTAACATTATATTATTTTAATATTCTAATTAATTTAATTTCTTATAATAATAATAATAGGCTGTTAATAGTGTTAATAGATATATATGGTTTTTGTTGCATATTTCACGATAACATTTGATTTAACATCTTTTCAACAGTTCAAAAAATATACCGTTTTTGAGTATCAAATAATTAATGAAATAATTAACAATTGTTAAGAAGATGTTTTATGATTAATATCACGACAAAATTATACTTTTTAGAGTTTATTAAGGGTTGATATTTAGCCAGAATTTTCTTAAAACTTAGTTCATTATGATAAATTAAGGTTTAAAACTGAACCTGTAAACATAAAAAATGGAGTTATTAATTTTAGTTACCATTTTTATACATGTTATCAACATATTTATCAAGATTATTGTTATCGACATCTTCCTAATATGAAACAAATATCAAGGTGCTTTGTTATAACGATTAATAAACCGGATGAAAATTAAGATACCAGAGTGCTTTTTTCTTTTAATCAATCAATTATAGTAATTTGCAGCTTGGTTTATTTACTAACTTTTTAAATCAATCATTTGGAAAAGATAAAGATAGCTCTAGTTGCAGATCATGCTGGTTATTTCCTTAAGGAAAAACTATTAAAATATCTTATATCGGAGAAGTATGATGTAAAGGATTTTGGTACTTTCTCTGATGAACCTGTTGATTATCCGGATTATGGTCATAAGCTGGCAAATGCTGTTTCTGCCGGAGAGTATGAGCTTGGAATATCTATATGCGGGACAGGTAATGGAATAAACATGGTGGTAAATAAACATCCCGGAATAAGAAGTGCCCTGTGCTGGAATGAAGAAATGGGACGACTTGCACGGGCTCATAATGATGCAAATATTTGTGCTTTGCCAGGAAGGTTTATAACTGAATCGGAAGCATATCTGATAGTTAAGACATTTCTGAATACGGGATTCGATGGAGGAAGGCATAAGCGCAGAATTGATAAGATCTCACTTAAGATGTATTAAAATGCTTTCAAATTCATGCAGGTATGGTATAAGAGCTGTTATTTATCTGGCAAATCAACCTTTATCTTCAGGTAAAATTGGTATAAAAAAGATTAGCAGTGACCTTAACCTGCCTATGCCCTTTCTGGCAAAAATACTTCAGCAACTGGTCAAACAGAAAATACTTAGTTCTTCAAAAGGACCGCATGGAGGATTTTCCCTGCTGAAAGATCCAAGGAAGATTACTCTTCTGGATATTGTTACAGCCATTGACGGAACAGATATATTTACTGATTGTGTTATGCATAATGGCTCATGTGAATCTATTGACAGGACCAAGACAAAATGTCCTTTGCATGACGACTATGATCTGATAAGAAGAAATATGGTTAAAGTATTCAGTAATAATACAATACATGATCTGGTAGTTAAGGCGAATGGCCCTAAAAAAATCACTATTTAGATGTTATTCGTAAGTTTTTGACTTAATCAATAACCATATCAGCAGAACAGCTGCAATACCAGAGAGATCAGCCATGACATCATAAAAACTTGCAGAGCGGGTAGTTGTTAATTCTGCCTGTAAAAATTCCATTAGGATTCCATAGGTTAAAGGTATCAGGCTTGTAAGAAGTAATTTATTAATACTTCTTAGTTTGTTACGATGTTCCAGAATAATCACTGCCATGAAGCCGGAGTACATTGCAAAATGTACCAACTTGTCTGTCCATTTGAAATTAAGGAATGATACCTTGTCAAATGTGTGTGAGCTGGTAAGACTCAGATACATAATGATCAGGGCGATAACTATTGAGAAGATGTTATTTCTTAGCATTAGTATGATTTGCTGCAAATTTAATACGATTAGTTGATAAAGGAAATAAACGGGAATTAAATGTATTATTAACCAGCAGTTTTAAAACATTGCATATATTCGGGAATCAGAACATTTCTGATTCTTAAGGGGGAAATAGAAGGAGTTTAACTAAATTTGTGGCTGATATTAAAGAAATGGCAGGAGTTTATATCCATATACCGTTCTGTAAGAAGCTGTGTTATTATTGCGATTTTTATCATGTGCTTACTCCCGGAGATTATTCCGCTTACATCAATGCACTTCTGGCGGAGATGAATATGAGAAAGGAATATCTGGGAAATGAACCGGTCTCCACTATTTATATCGGAGGGGGTACTCCTTCAGTTTTTACACTGGTAGAGTTATCTTCAGTACTCAATGAGGTTTATAAACACTTTAGCGTTTCCGACCCGTGTGAGATAACAATTGAACTGAACCCTGACGATGTAGATTCCGCATATATGGAAGGACTGAAAAATCTGGGTATTAATCGGATAAGCATGGGAATACAGTCATGGAACGACAGGGACCTCAAAATGCTTAACCGGCGACACGATGGTGCTCAGGCAGAGCAGGCTCTCAGGCTGGCTTTTAAGGCTGGGTTTGAAAACATAACTATTGATCTTATATATGGTCTTCCCGGTATGAATATTTCCGACTGGACCGACAACCTTGAAAAATCATTTTCATTTGATATTAAGCATCTTTCAGCATATCATCTCACAATTGAAGACGGCACCGTTTTCGGTAAAATGCTTAAAAAGAACCTTATTAGTGAAATAGATGAGGAAGATAGTGTTTCGCTCTTTAATATCCTCATTGAGAAAGCGGAAAAAAGGGGATTTATCCATTATGAAATTTCCAATTTTGGAAAACCGGGATATCTTTCTTTACATAATACAAATTACTGGAAACAGGTAAATTATATCGGCTTAGGACCTTCTGCTCATTCATTTAATGGATACTCAAGGCAATGGAATATCAGTAACCTTAAAAGATACATTAAAGCTGTTAAATCCGGTAATACATTTTCAGAGCGTGAAGAACTTGATAACAGGACAAGGTTTAATGAGTATATAATGACATCATTAAGAACAATGTGGGGTATTGACCTAGAATATGTTGAAAGCACATTCGAGAAAGAGGGTTATGATTATCTTGTCAATTTGTCCGGTAAGCTCATTAATTACGGTATGATGAAGAGGGAAAAAAATTCTCTCATTCTTTCGAACCAGGGAAAAATGATTTCGGATAATATTATTTCTGAATTTATGATGCCGGTTGACAAATGATCATCGTTTTGAAATAATGAAACTGGAACGTCCGATAATGTTGTCATCAAGATAAAGTTCCACGCTATAATTTCCTATTATAAAATCCCCTGTATTATCCAGGAAGATACACATCTCAATGTCCTGATTCATATAATCAACCTGGCGGTTGGCAGAATAGACAATCTTGTTACCCTTATAGTCAAACAAATTCGCAGCACTGCTTGTAATTACAAGAGAGTCAGGTCTTAAAACTCTCATAAACACATCCTTGGTACCAGGCTTTGCAAGGGGATTTTCCCGAAGCGTAAAACATATCCTTAACTTGTCTATCAGGTTTAACCTGGAAGTCACTTTTCTCTTTCTGTTAAGGGTAACAGCTGATATATCCTTTGCCTGGATCACAGAGGCGATCTCAACTTTAGAGTTAAGTTCCTCCTTTACCTTTGAAAGTTCGGTATTGGAGCTTCTTACCCTTGTCATTTGCTGTTTAATTTCAGAATTTTCAGCAACAAGCGATTTATTCCTTGTATTAAGCGAGTCTATCTGAACAATGTAGCTTTTCATGATCTCCCTCATTGTCTTAATCTCGCTCTTATATTTTCTTATAAGCTGAACATTAGAGGCATTCACAGACAATAACTGGATGATTTTGTTCTTTTCCTTTTCCAGGCCCGCATTAAGGCTATCATTATTGGTCTTCAGAGTATCATAAGCATTTACCATGTGCCTCAGCTCTGTGGCCAGTGAATCTTTTTCGTGCGTTAACACAGTCTCCATTTCAACCATTTTATGCTTCTGGTCGAAATACATGACTACTATAAAAATCAGCACAACAGCCAGTATAATTGTTGTTGCAATCATTTTGACCGGAGATCTCTTTTCCGGTATCTGATCTGATGGTGTGTTACTGTTAATGTCTGTCATCTGTCGTATTTTATTATTCAGATTTAGTCTACAAAATTAGTAATATCTGCAGAATTCCAATAGAGTCTATATCAATGATTAATTTTATAAAGAACATAATCAACATTTATGACCTTAATGATGAAAAAAGAACTACAACCCGGTGATCTTTAATCGGGCAATATCTTATGCATCTTTAAAAAGATTGGGTTAACATGATGTTCAAAAATCAATTATTCCAGGAATTTTTTAAGATTGATCAGCCGTAGTTTTTCTTTTGTTGCCTTATAACCCACCAGAAAAAGCTCACTGGCTTTTTCTGGATCCAGGATTTTATAATTTCTCAGCTCGAGAGGTGCGACAAAGAGGTCAAACTTTTTTATTTTCTCAAGAACTTCCTTGGACATACTAAGCATAAATGTTCTTTCAGCAATATTTATGAGTCCGCTTATTTTCTCTAAATAACCAACGGGGTTGACAAATGAACCGATCAGTGTTTTACATTTATTTTCAATTGGATGCACGGGGAGGTTATCGAGTACACCTCCGTCAACATATGATATATTGTTTATTTTAACTGGCTGAAACAAAACAGGTATGCTGGCCGAAGCAATAACCGGATCAAGAAGTTTGCCCTGGGAGAAATAAACAGGCTTCCCGTTATTCAGGTCCGTCGCTGTAACATACAAGGGAATTTTCAATTCCTTGAATGTTGTTGCCCGCAACTGGGTTTTCAGTATTTTATGGATACCATTTAACTGAAGTAATCCTTCCCTGGGCATAGCCGGTCTCATAAAATCGAGCCGGCTGCCCGAATTCATGATTTCAAGGATCTCTCCCGGTGTGTAACCATCAGCATACAGTACCCCAACCAGTGCCCCAGCACTTGTACCTGAAAGAACATCCGGATAGATTCCCTCCTCATTTAACGCCTGCAGAAGTCCCAGGTGTGCAAATCCCCTGGCACCGCCCCCGCTTAACACCAATCCTGTCTTATACTGATACTCGCCCATAATTAATATTCATTTTCAGATTATCCGCTAAACAAACTGAATAATAATCTTATATTAAGATATGTTACTATTGCGGCAATAATAGATAATAACCAGATAAGAAAACGACTGTTGGCATACTTGCCCATCACTTTTTTTGATGAGGTGAGATAGATCTGTATCATGATGGTGAAGGGAAGCTGTATACTCAGAAACACCTGTGACAGGATCAGTCCTCTGAAAGGATCGGTAATAAAAAAGATGATCACCAGAGCTCCAATCAATGATACCAGAACTCCTATCCGGGAATGATTATCTTTCATATCATATGGTTCCCTGAACATGCCTGATACTATTGAACCTCCGGCCATCCCCGAAGTAATAGTCGATGAGATGCCTGCAAACAGCAGCGCAATAGCAAAAACCACTGAGGCATTGGATCCCAGTAAGGGCTCAAGAAGTCTTTTAGCCTGTTGCAGCTCATCAACTTTTTGATGATGTGTGAAAAATGTTGCTGCAGCCAGGATAATCATGGCACTATTAATAGCCCATCCGACAATCATTGAAAAAAGTGTATCCGCAAATTCAAATTTAAGTTGTTTTTTAATAATCTTTTCATCCTGTAGATTCCATTGACGGCTTTGTATTATCTCTGAATGAAGAAAGAGATTATGTGGCATGACCACAGCTCCCAGAACGCTCATTATCAGTAATATGGATCCCTCCGGGATGGATGGTTTAACCCATGCTATTCCTGCCTGTATCCAGTCGACCTTTACAAGAAAGAGCTCATACAGGAAGGATAACCCAATTATTGACACAAAACCGATTATCCATTTTTCAATTTTCTTATACGAATTGGAAAATAGCATTATCATGACAAAAATGGTAACCAGCACTGAACCGGCTCTGACAGGTACGTTGAAAAGCATGTCAAGCGCAATCGCTCCACCAAGAATCTCTGCAAGAGAGGTTGAAACAGAGGCCAGAACAGCAAAAGAAAGAACAGACTTTGAAACCCATGGCCTAAGATAAATAGTTGCTGCCTCCGAAAGACACAAGACCTGTTGCAATACCCAGGTGTGCAACATTGTGCTGAAGTACAATCAGCATTAGAGTTGAAAGAGTAACTATCCATAAAAGGGTGTAACCATAATCCGAACCGGTGGCAATATTTGCTGCCCAGTTGCCGGGATCGATAAATCCGACAGTCACCAGAAGGCCGGGACCAATATACTTGAAAATGTCAAGCGCCCCATAAGAAGGAGTTGTGATCTTTCCTTTTAAGGTCCTTTAAGAAATCCGAACAGATTAAAAAATCTCCTCATACTAAAGATATTGGATTTTAAGCAACTGATATCACATAGCAATTAATAATGTTATCAGTATTACAGGACAAATATAAACAATGGAAATTAAATTTGTTTTTAATATTTAGTGGACCATAATTAATTCCATAAATTTGCAGAGATAAATAACTGAATTATAAATTAAAACAGTTATTCATGCAATTTCTACTTAACAGCTTATGACGGAACGGATGATGAGGCTTTGCAGCGCAGGATGAATATCAGGGCCGGTCACCTTGATAATGTGGAGAAGATGAAAGAAGACGGCGTATTTCTATTTGGCGGAGCTATACTTGATGATGAGGGAACAATGATCGGCTCAATGATAGTATATGAGTTTCCTGACAGAGAATCACTTGATGAAAGACTGAAGAATGAACCATACATTACCGGCAAGGTGTGGCAGAAGATCGATATCAGGCCATTCAGGCTTGCCAGACATATTTAAAATAAAATGAATTTAAGAAAATTTACTCCGGCTGTTGATAAAAGAGTGATGGTACTTATAGCCGGAATAATGTGGTGTGGGGTTGGGATTATGCTTATAAGATATGCTGTTTCGTGGCTGTCATTATTAAGAACAGGCAAACAGGCAGTTTTTTATCTAATAGGTTTTTCTGTAGCTGTGCCGATTCATATCTTTGGTTTTTCAAAGATTGCCGACAAAAACCTGAACCGACTTTTACCCCTTACAAAGAAGAAATGTCTGTTTGGGTTTATGACCTGGAAAAGCTATATTATCGTTGTTGTAATGGTATCCATGGGGATAACACTGAGACACTCATCACTGTCAAAGCCCTATCTTTCGATCGTTTATAACGGTATTGGACTGGCACTTTTTCTTTCAGGAATTAAATATATGAAGTTCTTTTTGCAGCTTATGGCTGCCAGGGGGGACCAGGAAATTTAATTACCTTCAGTACTTTTACAATATCTGAGTACCGCCGTAAATACCCCCAGCCTGACAGGATTAACATTATAATACGCTCCGCTCTTAAGGAGTCCTGTATTCTGCCTGTTTATAAGCAGTATTATGGAAATATCGTATTTTGGCATTACACATATGCTGGTCCCTGTGAATCCGGTATGTCCGAAAGTGCCTTCCGGTGCATTTTTCATAAATGAGTTGCCGGATCCATCATCCAGCCAAGACCATTCCGGAATTGATCCTGTGTCAGAAAGGTCCCAATGGTTTTTTCAGAAATAAATTGCCGGCCATTTACTCTGCCTTTGTTCATAAGCATATCCACCAGTTTCTGAAGATCCCCGGCAGTTGAGAATAATCCTGCTGCTCCGGAGATGCCTTCGCTGGCATACCATGTATTCCCATCATTAACTTCCCCTCTGAGAGTATATTTTCTCCATCCCGACCAGCTGTCAGGATCAATTCCTTTTATTGTAAAACCAAGTGTGGAATCTGACACCATTCTTTTTTCATAGGGATTACCATGTGATGTGGCAGCTATATTCCCGGGCGTAAAGAATTTGAGAGGATTATATGTTGTTGAATCCATACCAAGAGGCATGAAGATATTTTCCTTCTCAAAGTTATCAAGCGACATTCCTGAAATTTTCTCTATGATCTCACCCAGGAGCATAAATCCGAGATCGCTATATCTGCGTTGTTTTCCCACAGGGAATTTAAGTGGCAGGTCCGCGATAACCCCGTAAGTCTTCTGTCTGGTGGTTGATCGGTAATAAAGGGGATACCATTCATATAACCCGGCTGTGTGAGTCAGCAGGTTGCGTATTGTGACCCCTTTCTTCTCAGGGGTATCAAATGCTTTTATAAATTTGCCTACAGGGTCATCAATACTTATCAGGCCTTTATCAACAAGAAGCATTAAGGATGTAGTGGTTCCGATAACCTTTGTGAGAGAAGCAATATCAAACATGCTCTCGGTAGTCATTCTTACCGGTGTATCAAGAAGTTTATGGCCATAGTCATATTTCTGTGCATATCCGTAAGCATTCTCATAGATGACATTATTACCTTTTTTAATCAGGATTACTGCACCGGGGATAGTGTCACTGTCTAACTTGTTCCGGATAACGGAATCGACTGCAGAGACCAGTAATGCCCTGGGATCTGTTTGGCTATTATCCCTGCAGGAAAATGTTGTTAAAAGAATTACTATGATAAACGAGAATACTGTAAAGTACTTTTTCATGATAATAGATATTAATTATTTTCCCGGGGTAGGTAAGCTATACGGGGACCAATTGTTTTTCTCAGAAGAAGCTCTGAGAAACCTTCTCTCACAAAATTATCCAGTTCACCAACGTATTTAAAACCAAATTCATAATAAAGCCTTATTGCTCTATCATTAAATGAGGATACACATATAAATACATTAGGTGAAAATTTATGGATCCTTTCTTCACAGAAAAGCAGGAGTTTCGTTCCCAGCCCTTTTCCCCTGTATGATTCACCAATACAAAGGGTTTGTATATAACCTGAAAAGGTACCGGACACCTGGATAATAACGAAACCTGCAATATCTATTCCGGACCTAATCAGGTATACCTCTCTGAAGCTACCTTCAAAAGCTTTACGACACTGAGAATAATTCATACCAAGAGTAATCCATGGATCAGTTACGGACATCATATTTGCACAGATATCAAAATCGTCAGGCTCTGTTGTAAGACTTACAAAAAAATCTAAATCTGAGACCATTGATCCCTTTTTTTTATTGCTGCCAGAAACAAAACTGTCAGTAAAGCATTCACAAAAATATTCATAAAACCGAAATCAAAATGGAAAACCCTAATAAAATATCCGTTCAGGAGCCAGGTCAGAAGAGCTGCGGCCAGGCAGGCAGCCGGAACCATATTTTCCCTGAATTTGATTTTCGAAAATAGTCCGGTCAGGTACAATCCCAATATGGGGCCATAGGTGTAACCCGCTATTTTGAATATGGTGTTTATTATTGCTCCCTGGCTGTTCCAGAATGACATTACAATGAAGAACATAACAATATTCACCCCAAGTAAAACACGGTTTTTTATTTTCTTCCTCTCCTGATGAGGTCTTTTCTCAATATCCATAAAATCATAGCTGAAGGCAGTTGTAAGCGCAGCTATACATGAATCTATGCTGGCAAAAGTTGAGGCAATAACACCTATTAAAAAGGCTATTGCACCAATTTTTCCGAAATAATTTAATGTTAATAGTGGATACAACCCGTCAGTATTTACAAACTGGCCATTATTTGTCTCCAGGGCAATACCATGCTTCCCGGCATACATATATATCAGCACACCAAGTCCCAGGAACATCGTTTGTGCAAAAGCTATGAAAAAACTGAAAGTAAGTACATTCTTCTTTGCATCACGTACATTGCTTACCGTAAGGGTTTTTTGCATCATACTCTGATCAAGTCCCACGAGAGCTACAGTAATAAGCAGTCCTGAAATGAATTGTTTGAAAAAATTGGATCCTGAGTGAAAGTCCCAGTCAAAGAGTTTAGCATAAGGATGATTAATAACGGCTTTTGCTGTTTCCGACACGGATAGTCCTAAAGAATTTTTAATGGCAAAAATGGAAATGACAATGACCGTTATCAGAAACAGTGATTGTAATGCATCTGTCCAGACAATGGTTTTGATCCCCGACTTATTGGTATAAAACCAAATAAGTATCAGGACAACTATGATAGTAAGGAAATAGGGAATATGAAGTGCATCAAAGAAGGCATACTGAAGGATCTTTATTGATAGTAAAAGTCTGAGTGCAGCCCCGAATGACTGGGAAACCAGGAAGAACAGTGAGCCTGTCTTGTAGGATACATTTCCGAATCGGATATTAAGATATGTGTATATCGATACAAGCTTAAGCCTGTAATAGATTGGTGTCAGCACAAAGGCAATAAAGAGATATCCCACAATCGTACCAAGTATAAACTGGAAATAATAAAGGTTATTATTCCCGACATTTCCGGGTATTGATACCAGGGATACGGCTGAAATACCTGAGCCAATCATTCCAAATGCAACCAGAAACCAGGGTGATTCCCTGTTGCCGTCAAAAAAAGTCGTATCCCTGGTATGTCGTGAAGTAAGTCTGGAGATCAGCATTAACAGGGAAAAGTAGGATAGTATGATTATAAGGAGCAGAATGGGACTCATATATGGTCAGTTTACATATATCAAACGTAACGAAAAAGTCGGATAATCAATATTTCTTATCTTTACTTTTATGATAATCCTATATGAGAGCAGATAAACCATTGTTAAAATAAAAATTACATTATGGCATTTACATTGGAACCAGGACAAAAAGCAATAGATTTCAAATTACCTTCCACTGAAGGTAAGGAATACAGCCTTTCAGATTTTGCGAAGCACAGATACCTGGTAATATTTTTCACATGTAATCATTGTCCCTATGTGTTGGGTTCTGATGAGGTAACCAGGAAGACAGCTGAGAAATATCGTGAAAAAGGGGTGGTGTTTGCCGGTATCAATTCAAATAGTGAGAATACATATCCGGAGGACAGCTTTCCCAATATGGTCGAAAGGATGAAAAGTAATAAATTTCCATGGGTCTATCTTTATGATCAGACACAGGAAGTGGCAAAAGCATATGGCGCATTGAGGACACCACATTTTTACGTTTTTGATGATGAGAGGAAACTGGTATACACCGGGAGAGGGGTTGACAGTCCGAGAGATACTTCAAGGATGACAGTAAATAATCTTGATATTGCTCTTGAGGAACTGGTAACCGGGAAGCCTATATCAGTACCTGTGACTAATCCTATTGGCTGTAATGTCAAATGGGAAGGGATGGATGCACATTGGATGCCACCGGATGCATGTGACCTCGTTTGATCAATACATTCAGGGAGCAAGCCGGTCAATTATCCATATGCCATTTTTCTGAGAATAACTAATACGGTCATGGAGCCGGAACCTGCCACTCTGCCAGAATTCAAACCAATGAGGACTGATGCGGTACCCTCCCCAGTAGGGAGGTTTCATAATCGGGTGCCTGTAATATTTATGTTTATAATATCGGTACTGGTCTTCCAGGTATTCCCTGCCGGGTATTACAGTACTCTGCCTGCTTACCCACGCGGAGAGCTGGCTTCCCCTGGGTCGTGAATGATGGTAATCAACAGAGATCTTTTCAGTCACTTTTTCAACCTTTCCTTCAATTCTTACCTGCCGGCCCGATTCAGGCCAGTAAAAAAGAAGTGCTGCGTAATTATTCGATTTCAACTGCATTCCTTTCTTGCTTTCATAATTTGTGTAGAAGATAAAACCATTTTCACTGTAATCCTTAAGCAATACTGTTCTGACAGATACTTGTCCTTTGTCTGAAGCAGTACCCAGGCTTACAGCTGAAGGTTCTGCAAGACCTGAAGTCTGATGGTTCCTGTACCATATATCAAACTGGATAAATGGGTTAGCATTAATATTTTTTTCGGAAAGATCTTTGTATTTTCCCATTCTATATTATTTTTATCTTTTAACTAACACTAATTTAGTGCCAATGTTTTTAATAAATAAAAAGCAATCAATTATTCCCATTTAATACTGAAAACCATGACTTACAAGAAAAAACCTTATCCTATTACTGTGATGGCAATCCTGTTACTTATAATAATGCAGGTGTCATGTACTTCCAGGGTGCCGACAGACCTGTCAAAGAACAGCATTATTCCTAAACCTGTCAGTGTTACCGCAACGGGAGGCTCATTTGGTTTAAACTCCGGAACAGGCATCTTTGTTCAGGAAGGGTCTCCTGAGATTATGAAGATAGGCCAATTTCTTTCCGACAGACTCAAACCGGCAACCGGTTATCCTTTTGAAGTAAAGACAACAGGAAATGAACCTGGCTCAGGAAGCATATACCTCGCCCTGTCAGATGATAATCCAAAACTGGGTACTGAGGGTTATGAAATTACAATTACAAAAAAGCTGGTTACCATAAAGGCTGCACAACCGGCCGGATTATTTATGGGGATTCAAACTCTTATACAGCTGTTGCCTCCAACAGTTGAAATGACCACACTTCAGAAGGGACCCTGGGAAATTGCCACAGGTATAATTACTGATTACCCCGTTTATTCATACCGGGGAGTAATGCTGGATGTTGCCAGGCATTTCTTCGCTGTTGATGATGTAAAGAGGTTAATTGACCTGATCTCTGACTATAAAATGAATGTCCTTCACCTGCATCTTTCAGACGATCAGGGCTGGAGAATAGAGATAAAATCCTGGCCTGAACTTGCACTTCATGGTGGAAGTACTGAAGTAGGGGGAGGCCAGGGAGGATATTATACACAGGCACAGTATACTGACCTTGTGAATTATGCAAAAGACAGGTATATCACTATCATTCCTGAAATCGATATGCCCGGTCATACCAATGCAGCCCTGGCTTCCTACGCAGAACTGAACTGCAATGGAAAGGCAACAGAACTTTACACAGGCACCAGGGTTGGTTTCAGTACTTTCTGTACTACTAAGGATATTACTTATAAGTTTATAGACGATGTGGTAGGTGAACTGGCAGCAATAACACCGGGCCCCTATATTCATATAGGAGGAGATGAATCTCATTCGACAAAGAGAGAAGATTATATTCCCTTCATTAATAAGGTTCAGGATATAGTACTGTCACACAATAAAAAGCCAATTGGCTGGGATGATATCGCGATTGCAACTCTCAGGCCCGGCGTCATTGCACAGCATTGGGCAAATATAAAGAATGCCCGGGCAGCAGTGGAACAGGGTGCAAATATCCTGATGTCTCCGGCAATAAAAACATATCTCGACATGAAATATGATTCAACAACAAAGCTGGGACAGAACTGGGCTGCTTATATTGAAGTTGATAGTGCTTATATCTGGGATCCTGCAACTCTCGTCCCGGGTGTCGGTAAGGATAATGTCATTGGCATTGAAGCCCCATTATGGACTGAGACCATTACTAATATGGATGAGATTGAATACATGGTATTTCCACGTCTTCCCGGATATGCTGAAATAGGCTGGACACCGGCTGCATCAAGGAGCTGGGATGAGTATAAAGTACGGCTTGGTGATCAGGGGGCCCGTTTTAAAACAATGGGTATTGATTATTACCCGTCGAAGCTGATTAACTGGAAAGGAGCGGAGTAAAATTTCCTAAACGGGAATATTGAAAATTTAAGCGGTCAATTAACCCCCCTTTGTGTTACTCTGTGAAATCCTTTGTGTCCTTAGTGGTTAAAAAATAATTCCTTTAACCACTAAGGTGAACAAAGGGGGTATTTTTATTTTTCGTTTTTACATGATCTTAAATCAGTATCTGTCTTGCATAGTGGAGACAGGTCCTTACTTCTTTTACTGCATTTGACCAGGGCTTGATATCATATTCCAGCTCAATGTCACAGAAGATCGGCCATTTTTTCTCTTTGATCAGCAAAAGGACATCTTCGAGTGGCATTTGTCCCTGGCCCCATACCTGGTTCGTGTTGGGGGGATCGGTTTTTGGTCCTGTCTTGTCCTTTATATGGATACTGACAATACGGTCGTGATATTTTTCAATAATAGTGTTTGGATGTAAACCGGTAGAACCAAAGAAATGTCCGGCGTCAAAGTTGAACATCACAGCCGGAGATACAGCCATAAATGGGTCATAACTGAAACCCGGGGTTGCAAATTGCATATGACTGTGGAATATTGCATACATGCCGTGTTTCTCAGCAAATGGAGCAAGTCGTTTTACAGATTCCATACCTATTTCGTCACTTACGCCCTTGGCTCCCATTACTTTTGCAACATTGAAAGCATAATCTATCTCCTCGTCTGACCATCGGGCACGGTGAAAACTTGACAATATGGATTGCTATTCCGGCATCATCGAACATTTTACGTATGGCTTCGACCTTCGACATGGGAACAGATGTACGCCATGTTTTCATATCCTGGTTATACTTTGCAATGGCATCCTTTTGTTCCTGCGTAAGTTCACGTCTTCTTGGAGGAGGAGGGGGTGGCGGCGGCGCAGCAGCAGCTTCTTTTGTATCATCCGGTTTTTTTGGCGGTGGTGGCGGAGGACCAAACATTCCCATCATAGGATTTTTAGGAGCTCCCAGAGTCTCTTCCAGATCATTACTCATAAGTTCAATGGAACTGATACCGGTTTCTTTACAATATTTAATGATATTTTCGATACCACCCGGCATGCTACGCCAGCTGTATGTTATTGCACCGATATGGACACCACCAAAATTTGAGTCGGGATTTCCATTTGTGGCCGCACCTGTAAATGGCAAACTCTTACCAGTGAGATGAAGAGGTACCAAGGAAAAAGCCGCAACGGTCGCAGTGCTTCCAAGAAACTTGCGCCTTGAAAGCTTACTTTTTGATTTGTTTTCCATTTTTTCTGTTTTAATGTAAAGTATGGTTAATTGTTGTTTAAGCTAATTGAGATACTAAAAATACATAATGCGTTGTTAATACACTTATTTCCATGATCTTTTTTAGTTTTTTTAAGAATTCGCCACAATGGGGAACTTGCTGTAACAGGCAGGCTTTAAGGTGGCAATTCCCTTATTTTACGTGAAGTATCTTATCAAAGGACAGTAATTTCCCTTTTTTGGTAAATCCCTGTATGGAAAGGAGATAATCGCCTTTATTATCGGAACTATAAAATTCCACTCTTGCCTGCCCTTTCCCATGCGGTTTTATCTCAGGATTCCAGTACAGAGTATTCCTGTAATCCGGATCACGGTCGTTTTTCAACTCCGCAGTGGAATAACCAGGTGATAAAAAAGACATTACAGGATCGGTTGCCCTGTATTTGATCCTGACCATGTAACCGGGAAGGGTGAAAGAGCTAAAATCACCTGATCTTGTAATTACATTTATTAATCCCGGGAAAAGATACTTACCGACAAGGTATTGACCCCTGATTACATCGATCTTCTCAACTGTTTCAGGATCAAGATTTACTATAATTCCCGGGTCGTGAATTATTACGCCATCAACCATAAGGGTTGGTATTGTTACATAGGGTGTGTTATCAATACGGTCAGTGATTATTATTTCATAATTATTTTTTTTCTTTTTAAGGGAGACATGAGGTAGTAATTCAAAAAACACCTCTTCCATTGTTGGTAGTTTAATATAATCGGCCATAATAAGTTCAAAATCAGGCTTTCCATAAAATCTGACAGTCTCCGGAGCTTTGAATACAGGATTAAAGGGCGGGCCTGTCGAAGAGAATCCATAAATGGCCTGAACCTGGTAGTTTACCATCCATTTAGAGATATAGGAAGGTATGCTGACAGTTGAACTATCCGGAATATCATAAGGCATATGATACTTATCTGAAAAAGGAGATTCAACCACAATCTTCAGGTTTTTATCTATATTGGCTGGCATCAGTATAAGGTCCTTGATCTCTTCATCGATATTGAGGCTGAACCTGAAATTCCCATGATTGTCTGTCCTGGAATACTGAAAATCAGCTATTTTCCCGGGTGAACACATTATTACAATTTCATTCCCCGAGGCTTGGTTATTGTTATCAAGAAGAGTCCCGGTAAGGAAATGATTCTTCCTCTCGAATTTGTACTTAAGGTACGGTAATGTTCCTGATAATATATTCGTCCAGTCAATCCAGTTACTTTTTATATTCATCAGGATACTATCCATCGCTTCAGCTGATATTGCACTGATCTTCCTTCCTTTAAGCATGTAAAATGGCAGAGATCCAAATTCAGATCCAAAAACCATATAATCTTCAATATCATCTGATCCCTGTTCCCTTGTGTATGGAGCGACAGACAAACTCAGGCAAGCTGTATCTTTTTCAGGTATATTATCGGTAATGTCGATTTCAAGAGCGATCTTGTCTCTGAGTTTATAACTGTCGGAAGATGTTATTTCAGCGGAAATTTTCTTTTTTGAGGGTGTATAATTATAGACTTCGCCGATTGGTTTTCCCTCTGAGTTGAATGCAACAATCTGATTAATACCAGGTTTCAGGATCCTTTTTGGTATAAAAAGACTTGTTGAATCACCGGTGAAATTTTCACTCTTCAGGAAGTCTGTATTGCCATGTGTCTGTATAAAGAGGTAAAACAGGTTATTATTCCTCATCCTGTATGACTGGTCAGACGTTACATTCAAAGCGATTGAATCCTTATTTGTATTTTTTACTTTAATTGAAAATCCCTTAATTTCAGTGTTTTTGTCAAGTAAAGTATCGGTTTTTACCCGAACTCTTTTGTTCACCTTATATTTATCCGTAACAGTACTTACATTCAGGACATTATATATTCGTATTTCTTTGCTGAAGCAGTTATAAGGGAGG
This sequence comes from uncultured Bacteroidales bacterium, assembly GCA_963843635.1. Taxonomy (GTDB): domain Bacteria; phylum Bacteroidota; class Bacteroidia; order Bacteroidales; family VadinHA17; genus LD21. The sequence goes on from CAWJLF010000008.1 coordinate 400,121, forward strand.
AAATTTTTCATCCAGCTGGTATATGACCTGAGAGTATAGGTTCCGGTACTTAAAGTATCAGGAAGCAGGACCTGGCCAGGGCCCTTTCCGTTAATGGTAAGTATCTTTTTCTGTGCTACCGGCCGGTTTTCTGAATTGAGCAGTTCAAGATAAGCGATCCGACTATTTAAAGACGGAGCGGATGTTTGCCTGTCAAGTATATATACCTGAAACCAGATTGTTTCTCCTGCAATATATTCACTTCTGTCAGTATGGACAAAAACTTCTTCGCGGGGAACTTCTTTGCAGTAGTTCCTGAACGTCTTATCCAGCAAGTCTGTCATGTTGTCTGATACCTGGCCGTACACAATCGTCGGAAGCAGAAATAGCATTAAAAGGAACATGGCAGTTTTTAATTTCTTAATCATCTGCATTTGTTTTTCTTCAGAGGCCGGTTATTATTTGTCATCAATCCAGAATGATGGTTTGGTTGTTGTACCCCTGAATGTGCAATCAGCACATTCAGGAAATGTTGTGATCTCGTATGAAGGAACACACGGCATCGAACAATTGTGAGTCAGAAGTATCCATATCGATATATTGAGCTCAGGGAATTTATTGGTATATATAGTATCGGTTACACAATTGGCATACGGGATCAATTATGCCTTCAAATTTATTCCTTGATAAAGATCCTTTTTGAAGATTTGGCTGACACACTGAAATATCCAAGTACAACTTCTTCCGGTATCTTCAAGACAATATATATTGCTCGGTATTGAGGAAGGGATTATATCAGATAAGCCACCGACCTGTACGGTAAGATTTTGAACATTCTCCCAGTACCTGTATTCATCTTCATTAAGGGAGTACTGATTTACCAGGATACTGTACTTTGTCTTTAGCCTGTCTGTCTCGTTTGAATATGTGTTTACAGGGTGACGGGTTATTCTGTCTTCTTCAAAGGATGCTGTGCTTTTAATGTTTATGTATCTGATGTTGTTCGAAATATAACATGTGTGATTAGGAACATCAAAGTTAAGTCTTATCTTCCATGTTTCTGAGTAATCCCAGCTGTAATATTTGCATTTACCTGATCGGGATCATGAGTGTCGAGATATATCTGGCAGGCATTTATACCCGGGATAAAATTCTGAAGGTTCCTTTACAATGGTTTTTTCATAATATACACTGTCGATGGAGGGAACCGGTTTCATTTTCATGGGATACGACTCATAATGAAAATTCGTCAAATTTTGGTTTTTCTTGCAATATGTAAGAGTATATGTTCTTCCAATTTCACCTTTGAATATAGTCGAATCGCTTATATATGTCCCCTCTTTTGTTTCGGTCAGCTGTAATAATATCCAAGGTCATCGGATACCTGCAGTCACAGCCACTAAAAGGGAAGTTACAGTTTGTTCCCCAAAAGGCCGGGAGGTTGAGAGTTTAATAGTATACGTTTCAGGCTGATCGGTAATTAGGCCCTGTACAACCAGAAGTTGTTTCTGGTCAGTTACTTCAGGGATGAAGGGCGTAATACAACTGTTAACGAGTGCCATTATCAGAAATAGAACAGGAGTAGGTATTTTTCCGTTTTTCACGACCTGAAGAGTCTGAACTAATGAAATGGAGATTATTTATTATACATTTTTTCATGGTAGTTAAAAATCAAAACTAAAAGTAACGGAAGGAATTGCTCTTCCAAACACAGAGAGTTTATATCCCAAAAACGTATCACCTTGTTTTTTAAAATAAACAGAATATACATTTTCGCGACCAAGAAGGTTGTATACGGAGAATGTCCAGTTAGGCTGGGCCACCTGATGTGACAGGAGTTTTGAATTTACTTTTAGAGAGAGATCAAACCGTGAATAATCGGGTATCCTGTATTTGTTCCTGTCGGAATAATGTATCAAAGGATCATTATACATTAAATAAGTTGAAACAGGGTAAGTGATAGGACGTCCGGAACTCCATATATAATTTGCAGAGAAGCTCAGGCGTCTGGAATAGAAGTAATTGAATGTTATAACAAGGTCGTTCGGTTTGTCAAAGCTGGCGGGAACCCAACCGCCGGAATTCAGTATTTCCTCGCTAAATGATCCGGTACTCTTTATAAAAGTCCTTGCGTAAGTATAACCTATGCTGTATTTGAGCTTTTCCCTCAGTCTTTTTGAAGACAAGCTCAAGTCCATAAGCTTTCCCTTTCACATTTACAATATCCTTTTCAATATTGTTATCCATGATAATATTTGTGCCTCCTTTGAAATCAACCATATTTTTTATCCTTTTAAAATAAGTCTCTGCAGATGCTTCGAACTTGTCCCCGACAAAAATTCATAAATACCCAGAGCAACCTGGTCTCCTATTTGTGGCTTAAGATAATAGCCACTCAGGTTCCATGTATCTGTAGGAGAAATTGAGGACGAGTTTGATAACAGATGAAGGTACTGCCGTGTTCTGTTATAGTTTATTTTAAAGAATTCCGTCGGTGATGCGGAAATTAAGTGAAGCTCTGAGTTCCGGTCCTGCATATGATTTTATTATGGAACCGGGTTTAAAGAAAGAGTGTATCGGTGATTGTTGCAATGACTTTTTGAAAAATCCGGATCATAGTCCAGTACAGACTGTGGTCCAGAGTGAAACCATGATGACAATCTTATACCCAGATTGAGAGACAGGAAATTGGTAGTAACAAATTTATCATCAAAATATAAAGCTGCTTCCAGGGCTCTTTGTTTTTCAATTGAACGAGGCGCTACAAGGGATGAATCATTATAAGGCTGATAGTTGCCGGGGATATAATGTAATAGATAAGGTCCATACCAAAATTGAATTCATGATTACCTGGAAACCAGTTAAAATCTGCTTTAAATCCAGAACTGTTTACCTTGTGAGTAAGAATAAATGCTTCTGGAGGGAAAGTAGTGCTGGAGATATTATATTCATATGAACTGTTGTTAAACGAGAAGGACGAGAAAGAATCTGTTGGTAAAAAAGTGACGCCAGGCCAAAGCAAGGATATTGATTATTATAGCTATAAACAGTGTCAGAGTTGAAGCTGAAATCATCATGACTGTAATACGATGATAAAGTAATCTTATTATTCTTGTTTAGGTCGTATGTAAATTTACCATTCAGGTCATAAAACGAAGCTTTGCTGTTTTTTAAAGCCTGGTTTTGTAACAGTTTGAAAATATAGTTAGAATAGGTTGTTCTGGCAGTAAGAATATAGGTAAGTGTATCTTTTATTAAAGGCCCCTCCAGTTTCAAATGAGTTGTAATGGGACTGATACCGGCACTTCCCTCAAATTCTTTCCTGTTGCCATCCTAGTTCCAATATCTAGTACGGATGATATCCTTCCTCCATATCTCGCCGGGATACCTCCCTTGTAAAGGGTGACATCCTTAATTATATCGGAGTTTACGGCAGAAAAGAACCCGAAAAAATGCGATGAATTATATACCGGTGAACCATATAAAAGAATAAGATTCTGATCGGCAGAACCGCCTCTTACGTTAAAGCCAGTGGAACCTTCGCCAACGGACTGAACACCAGGAATAAGCAGCACATTCTTGATAATATCCGATTCTCCGAGAGATGTAGGTGATATATGGAATGAGTTGATATTGATTTTTTCCACGCCAACCTCAAACCGCTGTAAGGTTATGCTTTTCTGGGCCGATATAATTGTTTCTTTCAAAGGAATGAGAACACTGTTCATCTCCACATCAAGTTCACCTGCTCCGTAAAGGTTAAGATTGATAGGTTTTTCTCTCATCCCGATGAAAGAGAACCTTAGTTGATGAACCCCCCGGGGAATATTAAGCGTATAATATCCATATTCATTTGAGATTGTCCCTGTTGCAAGCTTTTTTTCAAAAACAGTGACTCCTGAAACCGGCTCTTTGGTATCTTTATTTGTAATATAACCCGAAACAATTACATCGCCAGGATTATTTTTTTCAGCCGGATTACCTACTTCCACATAAGTATTGCCCGTTTGGAGAGTTTCCTCTGAGCTCAGATAATCGGTTGGAGGGAGGAAAACAGCATCTTTTTCTACAGGGACGCTTGTTACTTTGATAGCATAATTATTTGTGATAACTATGTTTCCCGATTCTTCGATCAGGAAGTGAAGAGAAGTTCCTTGAAACAGGTTAGTGAGGAGACACGATAATGTTGTGCATTGGGGATAGTCTCCTACCTTCAGATCTTTCACCCAGTCTTTCCTGTAAAAGAATTTAATATCAAAACTTTTTTCTGCTTTTATAACAAAATCATAAAATGAGAGGTTCGAATAACTTTCTGAAAGCATATATTGTTCCTGGGCTTCAAGATCAGGTACCAGGAACAATAATGAAAGCAGAAATAAATACCTTACCTTCATCTTCAGCTTCTATTGATTAATATTATCATAAAATCTTATAACAGGAATAAAACTCCCTGGCTGATTCCTGTAAATATGAAGATTGTTCTTCTTCAGGTAGTTCCTGATCTGCGTCTTAAACGATGGGAAAATATCATATAGATCTCTTTTCTTTTTAAGTTGATATGTGTTACCATTGGTTAACAGGTATACCCTGTTCAACTCGTAGAAATTATCCACCTTTCCTTCGATATTCGATCGCTCAATCTTCTTTATATATTTCACTTCAATAACAGAATTATTTTTGTAAATGACGTTTACATACCCGGCATTTCCAGACACACTGTCTTCTGGCAGCCGCATAAAATGATAGGTTCTGTTTTGAAATGAAATTGAAAAACTGTCAACCAGTTCTTTATTTATCTGCAGAATTTTACCTGAGTCAATGGGCATCAGAATTTCATCATCATAAACATCATATTTAAGATGGATATTTGAAAAAGACTGACCCTTTATTGTTACAGAACCGGGTAAAAAATTATTCGAAAAAAGGAACTGATCTCCCTGGATCATATAGAAGTTATTCTTCCATATCCTCCCATTAAGCAGAGTCTGGTTATCAGTCAGGGTATCCGCGTTAATTAAAGAGATACCGGGTGTATATTCATTGGCACAAACGGTATGGGATAAAGTGGCACCGGTTGTTAAGGTGAACAGGCAGAGCTGTAATATTTTTTCTTTGATCATAGCTTATAGGCACATAAATAATTTAAAATAATCAGATAGCCAAATTTGTATAAAGCTATTTTAAATGTTGCTGAAATTTACTGAAGCTGTTCATTCCGGAGGAAGTAAAATTAAATCAAAATGCTGGCAGACATACTAGATACGGTACTTTCACGGAAGAATTTCCATACTATTATATTACTCCGGATTCTTATCCAAAATATTGACCGGTTTGTCAAATTCCCGTTTTTTGAAATATAGCAGGGATTTTGGCCGGAGAACTGCATTAAGCTACTATTATTCAGTAATATATCTTTCTGATTGTTTGCTGGTTTATGGTTACTGGCATATAACACTGGTAAATTTTACTTCTTTTTTGACGAAGCTGGCATCTTTAGTTATAAACGGTAGAATTTCAATTGCTGTTAGCCTGGAATTTTTTGACGGGGCACATCAATACGAGGGGTAAAATAGCCACATGTCAGGATACCAGGGCTTGATTTAAAAGCATAATAGCCCTAATTTTATAATGATAATCAAATAGTTGAATAGATGAGGCATATTTTAAAATCCGGAAGCAAATGAGAAAAGTATTTCTTACATATCTTCTACTTTCTATTTTTCAGATCTGTTCCGCACCTAAGCTTGATTTTAGGTTGGGAATGGTAAAATTCCTTGTCATTTCAAACTATATAGATAAACAACATCACGATGCTGAATTCATGCGTTTCATATATGATCTGGGTAGTAGAGAATCTGGCAATAACTGGCTTTCAATAAACAAAATTGGTTGTTTTGGTGAATGGCAATTTGCAGAACCAACCCTGAGATATCTTGGGTACAAGAGGATTACTTTGAAGAAATTCAAGGCAAACCCGGAAATCTTCCCAAGGGATATGCAGGAAAAGGTTTTAAAGACTCTGATAAGAGTAAATCGGGTTTTATTGCAGAACTATGAACACTATATAGGCGATTCAATTAAAGGAATTATAATTACAAGATCAGGTATGATTGCTGCATCCCATCTGGGAGGTGCGGGTTCTCTGAAGAAATTTCTCGATTCTAATGGGAAGATAAACAGTAAAGATGTTCTTGGTACATCAATTTACGACTATCTGTGTCTATTTAGAGATTATGATCTTGATTAACCCAATAATAGCTGGGGGCTTATTAATTCAGATAATAACTATACTTAAACTCAATACCATTCTCTCTTAACCACCATCGGAATGCTTTTGCAATCCTTCTTTTTTTGAGTGTAACGGTGCCGGTTTCCTGTGAAGTTATCGTGTAAAATGCTTTCATTAATTGTATTTATTTCTTATAAGCCGAGCTTGGGTTAGTTCATACATTCGTTAAGGTTATATCTTTTTAGGATTTTTAGGCAATCTTCCGAAACACTATTTTTTGAGCCCTGAAATAGGTCAATCCTTTTATTTCAGTCATATTCATAACCATGAAACCCTTAGATTCCAGAAGCTCAGAAACATCAATCTTATCAATTTCCAGGGCAGCATCTGCCCCCGACAGACTAACACTCCTCCTGTATATTGGATAATCCGGTTCGAATTTCACAGTTGACCTGTTCTCATAAAAACAACCTATGAGACTGGCTTTTGGAGATAAAGCACGTGAAACAATTCGTAAAAAACTGTCAAGATGTTTAATAAGATTCAGTTTTTTCTGATTTATCAGAATTGTAAGACCCTTAAAATCGTGATGATCATAATAATGATGTCGCGGAGATAATACCATCATATTAGGGACATCTATAAGACCCAGGGATGACAGGTAGTGAAAGAATCCTTCCCCACCTTCAGATAAAAGCTGATTTATTACAGGATTCTTTATCTCAACTTCCTCATCAACCTGATGTAAGGATTGAACGATTTCTGTCAGGTTATTGTTCTTGACGCCTTTATTATTTAAAGTTAAAATGTCGTCCATCATTCTGCTGGTTGAATTTTGATATAAAATTACCTATTAAACAGTCTCCTGTCAAGCACCACATGCTCAATTAGTGACATAATGGGAAAGAATAAGAAATTTTTATCGTACAAAAAACGATGAATAAATACAATAATATTACATTAAAACTAAAAAATTGCTATTTCGTCAAAAAAAAATGAATTTTTATGAACAATGTGGGAAGAAATGGATGTTATAGAAAACCATAATAAATATAATGCTCAGGGAATAAGCCATATAGACCAGATAATTAATTCATTGAACCAGGGAAATCCGGATCACTGGATTTTGACAAACGTTATATTGTCATAGACGGGGTAAAGGATATAATTTTTAATATCTTCTTCAGAATAGGTCAACTACCTGACATCATTGGTTTTTATTACCCGGTGATATATATTTGTACCGGCCCAATATAATAAGTGATAAAGTAAAAAAGAGAATTTTAAAAAATTTATAAGATAAACTCAAAACCATTTTTTGTAACAAATAAGCTTTTAATAATTAACATAATAAATGAAAACCATGAAAAAGAATTTTATAGGCCTGATTTTAATAATCTTTGTTCTTGCAGCTTGCTCCAAAAAGGATTCAGACAGTCAGCAAAATGAACAGATGCCATATGCAGTTGCCCTGATAGTAAGCAATGGAACACCAATCGAAACCACAAGTATTACTCTCGCGCTCATTGATATGAATAATGAAGGGATTCCGATAACCGGTGCTGATGTGAAGGTAAATGGATCAGCAATAACTGATAATGGTGATGGTTCTTATACTTTTACTCTTACTCAATACCCTATTTTACCTAATGCACCAGTAACTCTGACTTTTACCTGCCAGGCAGGTGATTTCACAGCTTCTGCGACTATGCCTGAGACCGGTAGTACCAGTGTTACAATAGAAGGATGCTTCCAGGGATCCTACATGATGTTGGGTAATAATATTTAAAAAAAGTTCAATATGAAAAAATGAAGAAACTGTTACTCTATTTAGTATTCGATACTGAAACCATCATAATTTAAGGGTGGGAAGGAATCTATATCCACTGTTTTTATCCTGCTTAATCCCGGACCTCTTTTGCACCATTCCATAAATGAGTCCAGCTGTTCCCTGGCACCTTCAGCCTCAATATATACACTTCCGTCTGAAAGGTTACGGATGATTCCTGTGATACCCCTTGTTCTGGCTTCATTAGCAGTGTTCCACCGGAATCCGACTCCTTGAACTCTCCCGGTTATGCGAACCTTATATAGTAATTTACCGTCCATATTTATTTTAAACAATATAATAGAAGCAATAGTTAAGGTAAGTAATAATATTTGATTTTTCTTCTCACAAAGTGTAAATTTGTTTTAGAAAGTTATATTACTTTTTATTTCTAAAAAGGTAATATCTGAAATACAATTGTTTCTTCACCTGTACTTTAAAAGGAGGCTATATGTACACTGATTTTTCCAGGCAAAGAGAGATCCTGAAAGCAACACGGTCCCGCCTTTTTAGAAACCCAAACATAGTAGCAACGGGTATCGGATATAAACTTGTCAGTGGGATAAAAACCAATGAACTGAGTATTGTATGTTCAGTAAGGGAAAAATTGCCGGGTTCCAGTCTGGCAAAAAATAATATTATTGAGTCGCATTTTGATGGCATACCGACAGATGTTATTCAGACGGGAACTATCAGGGCATTAGTGCAAAATACGGGCAGGATGCGACCGGCACATGGAGGAATCAGTATAGGTCATAAAGATATTACGGCAGGCACTTTTGGATGCGTGGTGAAAAGGGATAATGAGATATTTATTCTTTCTAATAATCATGTACTTGCAAATGGCAACGATGCTAATATAGGGGATGCCATTTTGCAACCGGGTCCTTACGATGGAGGACTGTTTCCGGCAGATCATTTAGCCGACCTGTATAACTTTGTCCCGATAAGCTTTTCCGGGTCGCAAAGCAGCTTTTCAGTGGCTGGCAGAATAGCAGGATTTCTAAATTTCATCTCAGGACTGGTAAACAGCAGGGCGCGTTTCATGAGTTTCATTCAGGGAGGTACTGACAACCTTGTTGATGCAGCAATAGCAAAACCTCTAAGAGATGATGACATATCTGAGGATATACTGGAGATAGGTAATATAAATGGTATTGTTGAGGGTGAACTGGGTATGCCGGTTAAGAAGAGCGGACGTACAACCGGGTTGACCTCAGGTGAAATAACGCAGGTGGATGTTACTGTTACAGTTAGTTACGGGGATAACAAGACCGCTTTGTTTACTGACCAGCTGATGGCAGGCGCAATGAGCCAGGGCGGTGACAGCGGTTCTGCCGTATTGACTGTGGATAATAAGCTGACAGGGTTATTATTCGCTGGAAGCGAAACAACCACAATTATTAACCGTATCGGAAATGTATTTACAGCATTGAATGTTTCCATCTGATATATTTACATACATTGCATGACAAATTTGGTGCATCAGGGAATTAAAGGTTAATCTGCTTATCATGGTGAAAGAGATGTCATTGACAATACTTGAAGCCAAAAAAAAACATGAAGCCTCTATTATGAAAATTGAAGGGGTAATTTCTATTGGCATAGGATACAGGAATGATAAAACTCCTGCTATAATTGTTGGCCTCAGGCAAGAAAAAGAGAGCATGATAAAAAGTATTCCTTCAGTACTGGAGGGTTATCCTGTAGAGATTCAGATTATAGGGACTGTCAACGCTCAGGGATTTTAATTTTAGTTGCAATACCTGGAATAAGGTTCCGGTATTGTTGTACAGATGAGACAATAAATTTCACCAACATTTAGTTAATCTATCAGCTTATATACGGTTATGAAAATCTGAAGAACCGTTATTAGATTAGTAATATGGTCATAAACAGGATATTTTTGTGTGTTTTTGTTTTTTTGGCGGTGATCCTTGGCGGTTGCGAGGGAGAACATGCCCTCCCGAATGCTGAGTTTCAGAATCCTTTGGCAAACCCGCAGGACGGACCTCCGGCAGGCAATCCTGATGGTAACTCACCGATCCCACTGGAAGCAGGACCGGAGGATATTTCTGAACCCGATCATATCATTGGCGATGGAACTCCCGGCAGCTGCACTGCTGCTGCTTTTACAGATGCCGTGGCAAAGGGTGGAAAAATAATCTTTAACTGCGGTCCTGAGCCGCTTACAATAACTCTTGACAGGCCTGCAAAGGTGTTCAACGATGAAAATCCCGATATTGTTATTGACGGCGGTGGATTAATAACACTTAGCGGGGGAGGGAGGACCCGGATTCTTTACATGAATACATGCGACCAGAATCAGCACTGGACAACGTCTCACTGTCAGGATCAGGATTCTCCCCGGTTGACTGTGCAAAACATCACCTTTGCTGACGGGAATTCCAGAAATGAAACTGAATATGATGGGGGAGGTGCCATATGGGTTAGGGGAGGGCGTTTCAAAGCTGTTAACTGTCGCTTTTTCAATAACACTTGCGACAGCCTTGGCCCCGATGTTGGAGGAGCTGCCCTGCGTGTTTTCAGCCAGTATAATAACTTACCGGTATATATTGTTAATTGTACATTTGGTGGTGCTCCCGGTTACGGGAATTTCGGTTCAAACGGAGGAGGGATAAGCAGTATAGGTGTTTCATGGACAATCATTAACAGCCTTTTCTCTTTTAACAGGGCTGTTGGTAATGGTGGTAATCCGGCGGAAAATGGAACACCGGGGGGAGGCAGCGGAGGAGCAATATACAATGATGGGAATACAATGACTCTGACAATAATGGGGACCCTTATTGAAAACAATAGTGTAAATGCCTATGGGTCAGCAATATTTTTTGTAACTAACGACCATACTGGTGATATTTTTATTGATAACTCTGTTATCCGTAATAACTCTGGAGGTTCATGGTATCCGGTATATCCGGGTATTTCAATGCACGGTGACACAAAAATTGTAGTAAAAAATTCTACTATCCAGTGAGGATACAATAGGGAATAATTGGTAGCTAAGCATATTGAAGTAATAATTATTCACTTTCTCCGGATATTTCACTCTTAAGATCATATTTTTCCTTAAGGTACCTGAGATATTCTTCGGGTTCCTCACCATCCGAATCAGAAGAGGTAATTATTGGCATTATCCTTTTATTTATTTCAGTAGGATCCTTGCGATGATGAAACTGATCTTTATTTGTTTTCCTGAAACTGAAAACTTTTGAGATGAACTGTTCTACTGTTTTTGTCATGATATTACGTCGGATTAGATTTCTGGTTACATATAATATGTTCCTTTATAAGTAATAAACATTTAAGGTTGAATGATGGTTTACAGAGACTTTATATTCTTGATCAACAACCCTTTTTCTGTTGATGAATAGTTAGTTTATGATGATTATCCTGGTTGATGTTTTTTGCGGAAGTTGTGTTTGCAAGGCCCGGGGAATCTGCTTTTCGTTTTGTATGGAATGATCCCAATCCCTTGCTAACCGGCTATACCCGAGTAACAGGAAAAGCAGGAAAATGTACAACATTCAGGGAATATGAGGAAATTTGCCCGCAGGGTCTGCCGGTATCTGATCTGATGAAAGAAGCTGTTTCAGTTTTTGGGGAATAACAAAAAGATTACCAGCTTTTTCTGATTTATACGCATGGCTATGTTAAATACTCAATTATTGAGTCAATATAACTTTGGCGTTATCAGCCTTTGCTACTGAAGAAATAAAATCATATAACTTTTTATAGTCATCAGAATCATATCGTCCCTCATTTATTAAAAACTGTCTGGTATAAATTATTTTGTTTTTGTCACTCGAAACGGAATAAGAATAATTTCCGAATTCTGAGTTAATGCTTATATTCCCGGGAATGGATTCTATGCGATAATTGTCAGGTAAGTAATAAGTTATAGTATCATAGTCGATAAAAGATTTATTTATAAGAACATCTGAAAGACGAGTTTTCAGCATTTTTTGAAGAGATTTCTGAACATTAATATTATTTAATGGTAGTAGCATATATTTGCCAGAGAATGAGCAATAGTTTTTTGACTTGAATGTATCTTTTAGTTCAGCAGAAGGTAATGAATTCCTGTCTGATTCCACTGAAAAATCTAAGATCTGCAACGAGGGTATCATTGAATTACTATATAGCCATTTTTTCTGTTCATCATAGCTTTTACTAAGAAATGATTCCATTTCACCGAATTGCAGTCCTCTGTATATGGTTCGTGAAGATCCATCTGCAGCACCTGTTGGGTATATGTTGAATTCAGAGTAACAGGTCCTGAGATTATCCTGAGCACTGTATCTCCTGGTATGTGCAAACCTTCCCCCTTTTTCTGTCAAAAGCAAAACATCGCGGTCGTCTGTAAAATCACCCAGAAAACCAAACGGTATTTGTTGATTTGTACATTCCAGCCAAATTGTATCCTTATTATATATTACTGATAAAATGACATGGTTAAACTGCTGGAAATTTGGGTAATCGTGAAAAATATTAACTTTTGTTGTACCTGCTGCCACAAGAGCGGGATAGGACCTGACACCTATTATTTTCAGCAGAGAATGCATATAATTGGATAATGCCTTACAGTCACCATATCCAGTTTCATGAACAGTTTCAGCATCAAAAGGCTGAAATCCTCCTATTCCCATGGTAATTGCTACATATCTTGAATTATCCTGCATGTATTTATAAAGAGTTTTTATTCTTTCAAGCGTATCTGGTACATTTTCAAGCATTGAAATAATCTTGATCTTTTCTGCGTCAGATATCTTATCTCTGTCAGTATATAGGTTATAGACCCATTTCCCGTATTGTTCCCAGTTACCTGCATTACCTTCGTATTTATCATATAAAAGTTTCTCGGGCATCAGATACACGCAGGGGACCAGATTTTTCAGGCTCACACTGTAAGGTTCATCCTCAATAGCAGCTATGTTATTCAGTTCCCATAATTCAGTTACATTTTCCCCTTTTATAACAGAATGGGTGCCTTTTATCATTAGTTCTTTTTTATTTACCTTAATATCTGCCTGATGAATAAATGTCAGTTTTGCATGCTCAAGAGACATGTTGTAATCACTAACTGGTTGCCAGGTTCCAAAGCTTATAATATTATCCATATTTTGATTCCAGACATATTCAACTGTATAGGGATATTCAGCCTGGTCGGGTATATAATATTTTACCCTGTTCTCAGAATATAATTCATAAGAGCTGAAAGCAGGAGAATCATGAATATCAGATTGCTTTGCGGTTTTGATCTTTTTTCCGGTTTTGTCGTACAGCACAATCTTATTTATATTTACAGAAGAGTTTTTATCGTATGGAATTGCAAGAATTGCCTGATTCTCCCCATTCTTGTCAAGTATTGTAATAATCTTTTTTACGGTAATTTTCCCTTTGTTCACTGATAGTAACTCGTAAGTATTATAATATTCCCGAACTACCAGATGCGCATTTGTTTTCAAGCTGTCAGGGATAGTTGAAGCTGGGTACTGAGCAAAGAGCCTACCTGTAAATAGTGTGATGATCACTAACTGGCAGAATATATATTTATAGAGAAACATTCTTACATTTCGATGATTCATAACATTTGTATTGGAGTTCAGAATGAAATTATTATCAGGTGGATTTTTTAAGAATGATCTGTTCAGAATGTTTCTTTACCATTTGATCATAAAGACTCTTTAATCTGCCATATTCTGCGGGAAGAAATAATATCTTGTTAATATCCCTGGTATATTCAACTATTATCGTATTATCAACATTGCTGATATTGTATTTTATTGAGATCGAGTTATCAGGAAGACTTATTACCTCAGGTTGAGGCATTGATTCCACGATATAACCATCGGGTATTGTATATCTGAACCTGTATACTTCCGAGATGGGGAAATTAAAATTAACAGGATATTTTCTCTCCTCGAGTGTAAAATTATTCTTTTCCACTCTTTCTAAAAGCAGAGGATAAAAAAGAATCTTGTCACCTATGACTTCAGCATGATCTGAAATTTCCACATCCAGGCTGTCTATAAGTGGGCTCTCTTTATCATATCTGCCTGAGAGGGCATATTTATCAATTGTGAGACCGTTTGATGATTCCTGGAGCTTTCTGAAATAATCATCCTTTGTTTTCTCCTTATCTAGTGCATTTCTTTTTAGCATTCCGGCATATCCGCTATAGGATTCAATAAGAGTCCCGATCATTTTTCCGTCATGATCAAAAATGAGATTATAGGATTTATCTTCTTTATATTTATCATTGGCATCAAGCTTTACCCATGCCCCGTTATGTTCATCAATTACCCTTCCCTTCCCGTTAATATCATTAACTGGCAAAACGCCAAACGGATAATTCTTATTGGTTGCATCAAGCAATATAGATTTCCCTCCTACATCTACCTTTGCCAGGACAGAATTAAATTTTGTGATTGTCGGGAAATAATCAAGAGCAATACCATTATCGCGAGTACTGAACAAAACAGGATCCGCATCAAGACCGGCAGTTTTCATCATTAAAGTAAGAAGCATGTTAATCTCAGCAGAATTGGCTACTCTGTCATTAAAAGGTTTTTTCAGATTTTTTGATGCCCATATACTATAGCTGCCATTCCACTCCATTCTGTTCCTGATATAGTCATAAATTCCTATGGCTTTATCAAGATCAGAAGATTTGCCGCTGCATATTACATTAACAGTGTCTTTCAGGAAGCTATTTGTTTTTAAAAGACCACCGAAAGAATCATCTTTTTTCATCTGTTCGTTTACGGATTCCCATGTCTGTGTATAAGTCTGTTGTACCTGATTCGGAAATTGCACACTACTAAGTTCAAATTCCATCGATTGTATATAATTATAATCACAGTCTATTGCTGGTTCGGAAATAAAAGCAGGTACATCCTTTATGCCTAAAATTGTCCTGAGAGTCTTCACACTTATTACTGCCGGTTTTGATGGTGGCTCCGTAGCTCGAAATTTTATAGAAGATCCGGATGATACCGGGATGGTATATGAAGTTATCTTTGAATCATTTTTATTTATATCGAACTGAAGATATCCTTTGGTATACTCTCTGTACATAAAATATTCCGGAATTTCATAAGTATACATACTCCAACGGGCCGGGTACTCATACTGGAAATTCCATCCTCTTAAATTATAGAAAAAATCAGATGAGATAGTATAGGTCAATTCAATTATAGATCCTTCCTTTACTTCAGGAAAAGGAATCTTTAGATCGACATGGTTTGTTGATTCTGTTTTATAAATTTGTTTGTTCTCAAGTTTAGTCTTAACAATCTTACCGTCTGCAAGATTATATGTTACTGCTTTTAATCCTCCTATTTCTTCTCCCCTTCCATTATTCTGATATAATCTTATATTCACATTTGCGAGGTTAAGAGCCGTCTTCTTAAAAATCTTGATTTGAAAATGTCGTTCATAAACAAATTGGAATCCGTCATATTTATTCAGCGTAAATCTTGAATAACCATTGTCAAACAGGATAAGTGCTCCGGCAGAAGTATCTCTGTCATATTTTGTCATTTCCAGGTCCTTAATATCAATTTTACCGAATTTTGGCTCTTCAAACTGCCCCGAAACAGCAGTGAAAAGACATAAAAATGAAATGAAGAATATGAGCTTCATAGTTAATAGTGATTAAGTTAATTAAGTTAATATCATCATGTAAGTCATTAATTCACAGAATGAAATGTCTTGCAGAAATTTTTTCTAAAGCCTTTTGATCAATAATAATTGTATTGCGCAAGCCAAATATAGAATAATAAAATTCAAATCAAAATGTGAATTACGCTATAGTATGTTAAAAATTGATAAACGGAAATTGAATTCCTGATAGGAGATTCACATGATCAGTCCAATACGCTAAACCTCTTTTCCTGGTGTTTGAGCTTATAGAATGAGAGCCGAACACTCCTCCCCCCGATGCCCTGGACTAATTTTATATCTATTAAAGATGAGGATGTCCATGCTATTTTTGCCTATCTCAAGAGTCTGAACCCCTTAAAAAATGTGGCTCCCTTTCCTGTCCCGTTGGATGATATCAAATAATTTACCCGGGTGAATCGTAAAGCAGGTCTAAACGGGTAAACAATCAGAATTAAAAAATTGTTGGGTATTGGCCTGGCCTGGGTCACTTTGACAAAATATATGTAACTTTAGTAAAACCAGAAATGAGTGAATAAATCAACAAAGATGAAGATCTTATTTTTCTGTTTGATCCCAGTCGGGATTATTATCCTTGTATTTTCAATCCGGCTGGTAAAGAAAACCTTTTATGGAAAAATTATCCTCGAGATAGCCTTTACTCAAAAAAAGGCTGGTTTCGAATTAAAGAAGGAGGGTAATTATTCCATTTGGCATAAAGGACAGCAATGGAGGAAAGCTCCTCTTGATAAGTTTAAACCTGAAATAACCCGGGAATCGACCGGATCAAAAATTGTTCTTTCTACATTGCTTCTCAGGCCAAATCAGAACAATGGCAAAAATGCCAGAATGGAACTGTTCCGTTTTACTGCTCCGCCGGGCAGGTATATGCTGGAGCTTAAACCCGGGTCCAGCATATCTGCTCCCGAGGATGTTCTCATTAGCCAGTTGCCTGCCAGGTTGGTTGACCCGGACAAATATTTTATTCAGGTTAGGGAAAGCCAGCCTGCTATAATGGTTTTGGTCAGCATAACTGTGGTGGTTCTGGCAAGTATTTTTATAATTGGAGGACTTGTTCTTGGTCTGCTTGCAGACCAGATATTTATTAACTAAACCTGACAAAATTAATGAAACAATTTCTGTCTGAACCCGACCGGTCCCTGCTTGACAGGAGAATTAAAGAAGCTGAGGCAAAAACAGGAGCACAAATTGTGCTTGCTACAGTTAAACGAAGCGACAGCTATGCGGAAATACCCTGGAAAGCATTTGCCATTGGCGTATCTGTTTCCGGATTTGCGGTATTTATATATGATCTTTTCGTTTTACAATGGATAGTGGATTATCAGATCCTGATGTCACTGGCAGTTATGCTGGCAACCGGCTTTTTACTTGTAATTCTTACACTAACTGTGCCTGCTTTTGCACGCTTATTCCTTCCTCTGCACCGGAAGGAAACTGAGACTATGCAATATGCGGAGTCTCTATTCCTTGCACACGAGCTTTTTGCAACAGAAGGGCGGAGTGGAATACTTCTAATGGTAAGTTTATTTGAGAGACAGATAGTGATCCTTCCCGACACGGGGGTTAGAAATAGCCTGGGTGAGACTGTAATTAAAGAGATTATTTCGAAGATGACCGGCAGCCTGAGAAGTAATGATTTAAGAGATGCTCTGGAAAAAGGCCTCGATGGTTTGCTGGCAACATTAAATACGTCTGTGCCAGCTGAGGATGGCAAAAATGAACTGTCAAATGAAATTATTGAGGAGGAAGGACAATGATGAAACAGACTATCACATTCATAATTGCACTTCTGTTTTCGGTAGCAGTAGAAGCGGACAAAACGGGAATACCATATCTTACCGGCAGGGTAAACGATGAGGCACAGATACTGTCAGAGAATACAGTGAGCTCGCTTAGTGAAACACTTAAGGCACATGAAGACAAAACAACAAACCAGATCGTCATCCTCACAGTTAATTCCCTTGAAGGGGAAAACATAGAAGACTATGCAAACAGGGTTTTTAACGAGTGGAAACTGGGTCAGAAAGATAAGGATAACGGTGTCCTGCTGGTTATTGTGCCCGATGAAAGGAAAATGCGTATAGAGGTTGGTTATGGCCTGGAAGGTGAGCTTCCCGATATTTTGGCCGGGCGTATAATAAGAAATATTATGGCTCCAATGTTCAGAGCCGGTGATTATGATGGAGGAATAACCAGAGGAGCCCAGGCTGTCGTTGATATTCTGGAAGGCAGAACCGTTTCTGAAACAGAGGTTTCTTCTGAACCAGATAGTTCCCCGTCAACTTCAGGTCTGGCGGATTTTGATACTCCTGACATGCCTATCACTGCACGTATTCTTATCGGAGCCTTTATATTTGGCATTTTAGGACTCTTCACCGTACTTGGTATTATGACCCCGGGTTTCGGATGGTTTCTCTATCTATTCCTGATCCCTTTCTGGGCTATGTTCCCGATTATGGTAGTTGGCACAAAAGGCGCACTTGTTTGTTTTATTATCTATATGGTGGTTTACCCGGCAACAAAACTCTATCTGCGACATACTGACTGGTACAAGAAGGCTAAGAAGGACCTTCGTACAAAGGGAAAAGCATCTGTAGGGGGGTTTTCATTCTCTTCGGGAGGATCAGGCGGATCGTGGAGCTCTGGTGGCAGTTCTTCAGGTGGGTTTTCGGGTGGCGGAGGATCATCGGGTGGCGGAGGATCATCCGGTGGTTGGTAGAAAAAACTAATGGCTAATTCGTTGATCGATAATATGGATAAGTATTTGTCTCTATCCGGTCTTGATGATTTTGCCAGGGAATGTATTAATAGCAAAGCATACCCTGATGATATTCATAGTTTCAGCACATACACTTGCAGTTCATGTAAAGTATCCACCTCATTCAGGTTGCTCGTTGAACATCATACTGGCTCAGTCGAATCAAATTTCAGGGGGATAATCTGGGGAGAATGTTCAGAATGTGGTTACCTTATGAGACTATTCACCTATACCGGCCTTCACAGGCAAATGCTTAAGGAGGAGCGGACTGTGTGTGAATGCGGTAACAGGTCTTTTCTTGTGGGCTTATGTGAACGAACAGAAAGTGAAAAGGGAATCCCTGGTTTTTTCGATGAAGGAGTAGTGGTCGGAAAGTGTACTCAATGTAACCTGAACAACGTAATAGTATATATAGACTGATTAATGATATGACCACTGTCAGTTTTTAATAATACAGGTTTCCAAATGTTATCCTGTTCGTCAGATCAGTCCGGGACGTGCAACTATTCAGGAATGACCACCTACTATAATACGCATAATTCTTAAATTCAATAAAATGAACCTCCATATCTGCCACAGGATATTCCTGCGCCAGAATAGAGTCGCTTTTGTTGGTAATGGTGGGTATGACTCGTCGTAGTATGCCCTTACAATGTTTTTAGCCATAACAGATCTTCGTTAAATTTTTCTAATTTATTCAGGGATAAGCCACCAGAATGGATAACCCTTTGCTTTATGCAGGAACATGTAATGCAGGAACAATTTGATCCAGTGACCGGCAAGACCGGCCTCACCTACAGTATAATTGATATCTCTGCCCCAATTTGGAAATTTCTGCCAGTCAGGGACTATGGGGAAGACAGTCATTGTAGCGGCATTCCCTTTTATCATGCCATAGCCTGCCGACACAACACAAGCAGCTCCCATCTTACCCATAGATGCTTTGTGTCTTAAGGATGTCTTTCCTGATTTTATCTGTTCCACAAGATTGAGGGCAACCACTTTACCAATAACACCCGAAGGCATCCCGGTACGTGGCGGGGCTGGGGTTATCAGGGTTCCGTTCGGGCTTTTCATAGGTTTTGAAATCTGATGTGGAGGGGCAAAAGCAATACCTGTGGCAAATATGTTTGAATAGGCCGGGTTCTGGTAAACAGAAGGCCAGTCTTCCACCGACCAGTCCTCAAAATCCTTTGATGAATAGTCAGCATCTACTTTCATGAATCCTCCGGCATTAAAGAGCTGTAAAGTAATATCTTCTCCTGCTTTATTAAATGCTTTTAATCCTGCTCCTGAAAAAGCAGGGATCAACATGGCAAAATCGAAGCCGACAGATTTCATTTCCCCGTCAAGGGTCTCATAGTGAACAAGACCATTCTCAACCCTTGTAACACCTGCCCTTTTTATCCATTTGATCCCGTATTCGGCAAGTATGGATTCACTGAACACCTTCGTGGGTGTAATATAACCCCCTCTTTTAATAAATGCGCCTCCCATGCCGAAATCACCCAGTTCATATTCATTGGTGATCCATGTTATTTCAGCCTTGTCCATAAGTCCCCTTACCTTTATCTGGTGAGCAACATTAAGAGCATATTCAAAGGCAGCACCCTGGCACGTAGCAGCAGGGTGGCCGGTACCAATAAGAAAACGTAGCTTCTCACCCCCGGACATCCTGTTAAAAGATGATTGGAGAGCTTCCCAAGTTGATGCGGCATGGTCGTACGAACAAACGGAATGGGTGAATTTCCCTGGACCCAGTCCTTCAGTTGCTGCGAAGTTAAGTTTTGGTCCCGTGGCGTTTATAAGGTAATCATATTCCAGATTCTCCGTTTTTCCACGCTTTTCATCATCTGTGTATTCAACTGTCACATAAGACGTTTCAGATTCGTCACCTCCTTCCGGAAATATTGCCGTTGCCCTGGCCTGGTGGAACTCAATACCCCAGCGATCATATACTTTTCTAAGCTTGAATCGCACCTGGTCGACAGCCATTTTACCTACTCCAACCCAGATGTTGGATGGTATCCATTGGTAATAGGAGGAGGGACTGACAACAATTACCTGGTGTTTTCTGCCAAGTTTTCTTTTAAGGATAGCGGCTGCTGTATGTCCGGAGATCCCGGCTCCCAGAACTAGTACTCTTGCCATGAACTTTCAGTATTTGTTAACAGGTTATAAGAACTGGAACATATGGATCAAATAGAATTGAAGGATAAGATAAGTAAATATTATATATTAATCAATATAAACTTTTAGTAAGCAAGTGTCAGAAAACTAAGGAATTGTTCTTTCAGCACCCTGGTTAATGTGTCCGATATGATCGTTGGGTTACCGGCAAACTTGACTTTAGTAACATTATATCGTATATTGCTGATCATTAACCATGTAAATCAGAAATCATGAAATATGTTGTCAAATCTGGACTGTATTTTGCAGTTTTTGTAATTATGCTGGACCTCCTTCAGGGTATAACAGTCTCCGGACAGGGAGCTTCAAATGTCTATGACCTGTTCAGCATGCTTGAAAATGGCAAGCTTGATATTTTTAACAGGGAGATTAGCCCATTCGCTGAAAATGAAGAAAGAGGTATCAGGTTTTCTGGTAACAGAAATGATGGCATTGCCTGGTTACGGGGAGTTGAATTCTCAGATGGTATTATTGATCTTGATATAAAAGGCAAGGATGTATTACAGCAAAGCTTTGTCGTGTGGCATTTCATGGTGCTGATAATAAGACACTTGATGCAGTATATTTCAGACCCTTCAATTTTCAGCAACAGATTTGCCCGGAGGATCCATGCAGTTCAATATGTATCACACCCTGACAACACCTGGTTTGTACTGCGTCAGAATTACAATGGTAAATATGAAAAAGCCATAATACCTCCTCCTGATCCCGACAAATGGTTTCATGTACGTATAGTGATCAGGTATCCCCAGGTATCCGTATATGTAAATAATAGTCCTGATCCGTCTTTAGTCGTTGACCAGTTAAACGAGCGCAGATCAGGGAAAATAGGATTGTGGGTCGGTAATAATTCTGATGGTGATTTTGCCAATCTTAAGATAACTTCATTTTAAGCAAGTTATAAACAGAACACCGATTCATTTGTTTATCTGATACAGCCATCAAATATGGCTTTAACATCAGAGAGAAATTTATCATAATTAATAAATAATAACATGGGTTCAGGAAATGGAATAAAAAACAAGATTTTCAACACAGTCTATGACAACAGAGCTATTATCGTCAGGATAGTGGTAGGTCTGATATTCCTGTCTGAGGGCATTCAGAAATATCTCTTTCCCGAGTCTGTAGGGACTGCCAGGTTTTTAAAAATTGGTTTTAGTGATGCGGCTTTCTGGGCGTACTTCACGGCCACATTTGAAATAGTATGCGGGATCCTTGTGTTAGTGGGTTTTCTAACCCGCCTGGCATCCGTACCACTATTGATTATAATGATCACTGCCTTCATAACCACCAAGATACCGATTCTGTTGGAAAAAGGAATCTGGTCCATGGCTCATGAATACCGCACCGATTTTGCTTTAACCTTGTTACTTATATATCTGTTTATTTACGGCAGTGGAGGGTGGTCAGTAGATTCCAGGATAGGCAGATCCTGATCTTCATGAACTGACTTCCCGGCTCGCCCTGTATAAGTAAAACCAGGGTAGAAAGCAGGGCATTTGACAATATTTTAGTGTAATTTCTGTTTGGCCCTTATATATTGAACAGGCCATGCCACATCTTCCCCAAGTTCCCTGGCAGCATTAAGTGCAAAGTATGGATTTCTGAGCAGTTCCCTGCCAAGAAATATAAGATCGGCCTTTTCTTCGTTTATGATCAAATCGGCCTGTCGCGCTTCAGTGATCAT
This sequence comes from uncultured Bacteroidales bacterium, assembly GCA_963843635.1. GTDB lineage: Bacteria > Bacteroidota > Bacteroidia > Bacteroidales > VadinHA17 > LD21. The sequence continues at coordinate 422,499 of CAWJLF010000008.1, forward strand.
CCCAACAGCTCCTGTCAGTATCCCCGTCTTCCTGACAGCTTCAGAAAAGGTAACCTGGTAACCGGGCTCAACAGGTATTTTTGCAAAGTTGATATTACCTCCGGAGGAACAGTCGATAAGATCGACTCCTTTACCTTTTATGATTTTACCAAGATTTACGCTGTCTTCTGCTGACCATCCTCCTTCTGTCCAGTCGGTTGAAGAAATACGGACAAAAAGAGGATTTCCTTCCGGCCATACTGACCTGGTAGCCTCGACAATCTCTGTAAGTAAACGGGTACGGTTTGTAAAGGATCCACCATATTCATCTTTACGCCGGTTACTTAGCGGTGATAAAAATTCATGCAACAGGTACCCGTGGGCCGCGTGTATTTCTATAACATCGAATCCTGCAGCAAAAGCCCTCTTGGCAGCTTCTCTGAAATCATGAACCACCTTATTGATACCATCCTGGTTCAATTGTTCAGGAGGTCTGTCACCCTGGTTAAAAGGTATGTTAGAAGGAGCAACGGTTATCCAGCCTCCTTCCCGGATTTCGAGTTGTTTGCTTCCATTGGCAGGTGTAGCACACGAGGCCTTTCTTCCGGCATGTGCAAGTTGGATACCTGCCATAGCGCCTTGCTGATGAATATAATTGACAACCTTGATTAGGCCTGGAATATGTTCATCTTTCCATATCCCAAGGTCTGCGGGTGAGATCCTGCCTGCCGGGGCTATAGCAGTCGCTTCTGTAAATACAAGTCCGACACCTCCGGTCGCCCTCGTTCCCAGGTGTACTAGATGCCAGTCGTTTGTAAAACCATCATCTGATGAATACTGGCACATGGGAGACATTACTATCCTGTTTTTGAATATCCTGTCCCTTATTGTCAGAGGAGAATATAGCATTGACATCTTAAGAATAACTATTAAAATTATTTAATAACAAAAGTAAGAGTAAATTATAATATAAAGTTACCGAATTAACTACTGTTTACAGGCTAACACAATTAAAAAATCCTGTGGTTGATCTTCCACAGGATTACAATCTTACTTAGTCTGCAATTCTTCTCCTTCATCAGACATTGCTTAGGTTTGGGAGCCGGGAGGGTTGGGATGTCCGGTTAAGGAGATATTATAATAAGCCTGGATTGTCGTATTATAATTTATTGACAGTAAAAAAATAATTTTTAGAATTAATTATATACATATTTTACATTCCCATTTTTGCTGATAGGATAACCCTGACTGTTATATTTATAGGAATTCTGAGTTATTTGTAAATTCTCAGTGCCTTTTCCCTGTACAGCATAAACAGTATATGTCTCTTTGACAATATTATTTTTGTTTGTATAAATACCAGGTATCCTTGAGTCACTTTTCATTAATTTATAGGGATTTGTCTTATCATCAAACTCATAAAATTTTGAAATGGTAAGGTCGGCAACTCCGGATGATTCAATATTATAAAGATATTCTTCAATGAGATTTCCAGAATCATCATAAGTATAGTTTATATAACCTGTTTTGATATTATCCCACATCAGTATCTGGCTTTTGATCCTGTTTTCAGCATTATAACTGAATTCAGATACTTCTGTAATTCCTGCTACTGGTACATAAGTTGTCTTTACTAACAGTCCGTCAGAATTGTATTCATAAGTTAAAGTACCACTTTTATTTGCATCGTCGGGAGAAACCCACGCCGTCTGATTCATGGCTAAATTGGATACTGACACATCACTACTCAGTATACTATAGTTCACATATAAATCAGTTGCTATTAATTGGTTTTTATTATTGTAATGGTTAACTGACAGATCATATAAGCTCATCTCATTATTGACCAGAGCTGATGGATTATATGTATACTCAAAAGAAGGTTGATCATCAATAATAACCTGGCTTAATAATAAAGTCACTTTCGAAGAATTATCATTTATATTTACCAGGGGCTCTTCTTTAGAACATGAATATAACAGAGTGAGAATAAGCAGGCCTGGTATTATATTTTTTAGTTTCATATCCTTTTATTTTATCATTAGTTGTTTAATAAATCACTCAAATCCCCCTGTATCAAATGTGGCTAAGTATCTGATATTCTTCATTTTAAACTATATTTTCCCATTGTGAATCCAGAGGTAGTGGTATTCATGCATTTAGGTAACTTAATAGACTATAATTTTCTGTAAAGCCATCTGTACCCCGCCTGACAGCACAACAACATTATAAACACCTGAATTAAGACTTATCGGGAACCAGATACGTGTAACACCTGTAGTCAACACTTTCTCAATGAATAGCTTTCCGGAAAGGTCCAGTATTCTCAGGACTTCTGGTGATACCGGTGTTCCGATGTAACTGAATGATACATGGAGAATATGATGAACAGGATTTGATGAAATTTTCATAGTGATAGGTGCATCAGCAGGTGAAGCTTCTTTTGTAGGTATGACATTGTTTGTTACGGCTGTTGAAGAAAAGCTTGCCGCTTGTCCTCCTTCTGATGTCTGTAAAGGATTTGAGGACGGTTTGGTATAGGCAACTGTTACAACATCCCCATTGATTACCGGAGTTGCAAGTTTCAAAGAAACCTTTGTACCTGAAAGGGTTACAGAGCTGATAGTTCTCGACCCGGAATTGACTTTGACAGAAAAACTGGATGAAGAAGGAACTACATTTGACAGGGAAAGGTCGTATGTCATAACCAGTACTGATGGCGTTGCATTTTCAATTACAGAACCCTGATAAATAGGTGTGGGTGCCGTAGCTGTCGGAGCAACTTCTCCTTTTCCGGATTCAATAGCACCAATGCTGGGTGGATCATTTACTGCTTTACCTTCAAAATCAGTAGTTAAGCCTGCAATCTTAAGTCCTTTGCCTATAGCTGGTGATCCTGATTGCAAATGGAAATCGGTTGATGAAATAAACAAGGGGTTGGCAACTTGGTTATTTAGAACCGTTTTACTGCTTACAGGATTCATAAAATATACTGCATTATTATTACTATTGTTGTAAAAAATATTGTTTTGAATATCAAGATTTGTTAAGGTACAACCTGGTCTGGTTCCTGCAACAATCGGGGATCCATTTGTAAATCCGACAATGATGTTATTATAAATTTTTATATTGGAAGCATTGCCTCCGAAATAAATTGCTATAGCAGATTTCGGAGATCCTGAATTACTGTAAAACGTATTATTGGAAATGTTAATATTATTATAACTATTAATATAGTCGCCTATTGGGAATAAGTAAAAACCATATTCGCCATCAATTCCTTCAAAGAGGTTATAATAGATATATAGATCGCTAACAGCGTCAGAACCAGTCCCTCCATTTGCAAAACCTTGATAGCCTTTAATTGGGTACTTTAGATTTTTAAAATGATTGTTATAAATGTAGGTGCCTCCTGAATGAGACGATTCTATATCAAGTCCCATTTGTTCATGAGCCTGAAATGAATCCCATCCAATAGTATTGCCATATACCTTCATTTCAAATCCATATCCGCCAGAATCATTATTATCTTGTCCCCCAAAATCGAAGCTTCCATTGGAAATATTATTATAAATTTCTATCCCTCCTCTGTTATTCCACATCTCAATAGCAAAATCAAAGTCATTTGTCGTCCCGCTAAAAGGTGGACGACTTAAAGGTATTCCCGTAATTTTTAAACCTTTGTTATAACCGCCATCTGCATACTTTATACAATATCCATTAATTCCATTGGACCTGTAGGAAACATTGATAGTATTATTATATACTTTCATTCCTTGTTGTCCTCCAACTTCTAAGCCTCCCCATCCTGCTCCATAGGGACTACCTATATTTGTGAATGAACTACAATTAGTAATCTTATTGTCGTGAAATGAGTTTCCTGTAGCGTATGTAGTAGGGGTAGCATTTCTTAGTTATTTGACCGCCAGTAAAATAAACTCCATGATGAAAGAAATTCTTAAATTCACAATGATGTATCTACTACATTACTACGACTTTCTACAAAGTATTGCTTCCCATGCAACTTCCGAATTAATCCCGCTCCCTCCTGACATTGTCAAATAAGAGATAGACTGATTACCATTAGTTCCCTGTGATGAAGAAACAAGGTTTATAATATGACCATTATACCATGTGCCAGTAGTATATGTACAATTTAATGTGGTTGTAGAAATACCCTGTCCGACGATGCTTACGCCTGCTGCAAGAGAACATTGAGAAGATACATTAAAGATTCCTGCCCCAACATTTATCACATCTCCCGATTGAGTTGCCTTTGAACAGGCATAATTCAGAGTCTTCCAGGGTGAACTGCTCGAACCATTGTTGGAGTCGCTCCCCGATACGGAAATATAGTAGTTTGTTGCGTATAGTGAAAGGTTGAAAATTAATAATAAGAGTAATATAAGTAGTTTCTTCATACGAATGATTTTATCTAGTGTAATGAAAGTGAATAAATGTATTTTGACCTATTTCCCTGATACTAGAGTTTCTATAGTTTATTGAACTTAATTGTCTGTTGAAAAGACTTAAGTGACTATCTGACAAGAGCCCGGACTGTCCAGAGGCTATGCGTACAGGGATAGTACAATGTTTGTTATAACTGTTATTCAGTTGTAATCTTTTAGATATAAATAGGGGAAAAGGGAAATAAATATATCTTTGGTGAGAAAAGTGTTGAAAAACAGCATAAAATGCCAGTTGAAGTATTTTCATATTATCTGATATTTTGACAAACTTACTAAATTCATTGACGAACACATCGTATTATACGACCAATCTCGTTTTATGTTACATAAATAACACAGAGCATTGTTTTTCAAATGGCGTGCCGTTAATAAAAAAGCAGATAATGTGTTTATTATCTAATATTTAACTTTTCAGTCAGTATTGAATAACTTACCATATTGAGAATATATTCTCATTTTGAGAAAGAAGTTTGTTAAATATGACAAATGAAACGGGACATTATAGATGACTTTTTTCAAGCCCTATTTGTTTCTAAGGCATTATAGATGAGCACAATAAACTCTTGAAACAGAATACAGTCCTTATCCCATGGAACCCTTTAAAGAGGGTTTAATAATTTTGAAAAACAAAAATGAGAAAATGAGCATTCAGGTCTTTCCTGTTTTGCGCTCATTTTTAAATGATCCGGTAAAGTATTGAAAAGAAATATCAGGAAAAGTGCAGCTTTATTCCACTTCAATTCCGACAGGACAATGATCGGATCCGGTCAACTCTTCAAGGATAAATGCCTTGTTTACAGAAGGCAGAAATGATTTGCTGACAAGGAAATAATCGATTCTCCAGCCTATGTTCTTTGATCTGGCTCCGGCACGATAACTCCACCATGAATATCTGCTTTTTTCATCAGGAGAAAAATGACGGAACGTATCTACCAGGCCGCCGTTGGTAAACCTGTCCATCCCATCAATTTCTTGCTGGGTATATCCGGCTGTTTTGTTATAGTTTTCTTTGGGACGTGCCAGGTCAATCTCTTTGTGTGCGACGTTAAAATCACCACAGACAATTACTGGTTTTGACATTTCAAGAGTTTTCAGGAAATTATAAAAAGCCTTGTCCCAGTCCTGGCGGTAGTTCAGCCTTTTTAGTTCACTCCCGGAATTAGGAACATAAACATTTACGAGATAATAGGGCTCGAATTCAAGACAAAGTACACGCCCTTCCTTATCATGCTCCTTTAAATTTATTCCTTTTGTAACCTTAAGCGGAGGAATTTTCGAAATAACTGAAGTACCGGAATAACCTGGTTTCTCAGCTGAATTGGAATATACATAATGACCACTGAATGATTTAAGCGTTTCGGCAACCTGTTCTTCATTTGCCTTAGTTTCCTGAAGACATATTAAATCCGGATTTATTCTGTCCAGATCATTAAAAAAATTCTTCTTCGCTATTGCGCGAATGCCGTTTACATTCCAGGATATTAGTTTCATAGTAATTCAAATTTGATTCAAAATTATGAGGAAATAATACATTACAAATATAGCCTCATATTGGAATTATTACCGGGTAACAGGTCCATTTTAATAGGATCAAGCCAAACTAGAGTCTTTTTGATCCGGGTATAACTGATATCACTGCTGAGTGGTTATATCAGACTGTACGGGAACTTTTTAAATAATGTATCTGTCTGTTCTTCAGGTAGTTTAAAATATAATTGAAACAGGTTTCATGTTTACCAACCAATTCAGGTGGAAAAACTCCTTTTTCATGGAACAATCCTTCCAGAAACATATTAGCTGCAGCAGCTGCCGTATAGCCTGTTGTTCTGGCCATGGATGAAGTATTTGTATCCTTGTTGTACTCATCATATAGGTTGTAGACTATTTCTTCGTTTTGTCCACTTGCATTAATGCCCGTTAGAGTGACTCTCATTACAGTCAGCTCTTCTTCTGTTTCACCTAGTTTCCATTCATCAAAAAGTATTTTACATGTAAATTCCAATGGTGAAAGCACTGTCCCATGTATATTTATCTTTTCCTTATTAAAAAAGCCGCTTTCCTTTAGTACTCTCACATATTCTACGTGTCCGGGATACCGTAAGGTTTTTTCTTTCATATTAGGGATATGCGACATCGTGTAAATTATTGATCGTAATCCATCCGAGTTAAATGACTCCAGTGTTCCAATCCTGTCGAAATCAACAAATTCACAATCTGATAAAGGTTCACGTACAACTACTTCCCCGTGTTCAACATATCGGGCAGGTCGCGTATATTCCTCAATAACATCGATCGGAGAAAAAGGGGCTTTATAAGAGAAAGGCCATTTTTTCTCTTTTGGAAGGCCCCCTACCAGGCATTCAAATTGGCTTAATTTCATTTTCTCATTATAGTATCCCAATATAAGGTTATCCATCCCGGGAGCCACACCACAATCAACAATGGCTGTTATGTTATTTTCTTTTGCCAGGGTATCAAGCTCCAGTGAGTTTTCTGGGAAGAATGAGATGTCTATCACATTCATTCCTGCCTGGATAATGGCTTTTAGAGTAATGAACCCTAAATATCCGGGTACAGCACAGATTACCAGGTCATGTTGTTTTACTGTTTCCTGAAGCTCTGATACATTTGTCACATCCAGCTGTTTCGTGGTTAGAGATTCATGCTTATGTTTTATCTTTCTCAAAACAGTCTCATTAATATCGGTAAGTGTTACCTTATGGTTTTTTGCCAGATCTGTTGCAATTGCGCTGCCAACCATACCGGCACCAAGTACAATTATATCACTCATATTGAAAAATTAGAAGATTATAATAATAGAAATAAATGCAATAATCAGATGTGGCTTAGCTTCATAAGCCAGGGATAAAAACCCAGGGCATTTCACTCGTATCAAGTATGATTCTGGTCAACATTTAATAAAGATAAGAATGATTCTGCAATCTCAAACTCTTTGAGCTTAATGAATAGTATCTGGCTGTAAAGCAGTATTTAATGAAAAGTTTGAACTATCCAGCGATCCTGTTGTTTTTTAATTCATCAGGCGTAAATGAATTTACTTTGCATGTATTCTGAAAAAAAAGAATCAGACCTTGTTTTAACTACCGGATTATATAAAATCAGGGAGATACGGTTTTTAACAGACAGAACATTTGTTTTGAGACTCGATCGCGGAGATTTGCAGTTTAAAGCAGGTCAGCACATTATTGCAGGCCTTGAAGGGGAATTGGATCAGCGTGAATATTCTGTTTATAGTGGCGAAAAGGATGACTACATTGAGATACTGGTCCGGGAAGTTCTTCACGGTAAGGTATCAATTCAACTGAGAAATTGTATACCCGGTCAATATCTGCAGGTTAACGGACCATTTGGTTCTTTTGGACTGGAAACATTTGACATGTTCACCAGGAAACTGGTGTTTGTTGCAACAGGTACCGGCATATCTCCGTTCCACAGTTTCATAAAGTCATATCCCGGGATTGATTATACCCTTATACATGGAGTCCGTTATAATATTGAGGCATATGAAAGGGATGAATATGACCCTCGCCGGTATATTCTCTGTACGTCAAAAGATAGTAATGAAAGACATAAGGGAAGAGTCACAACCTATTTAGCGCGATTATCTGTCAACAGGGATATGTTATTTTACCTCTGCGGCAATAACAGTATGATTTATGAGGCATATCATATATTAAGGAACAAAGGAATTCCTGATGATAATATCCTTATGGAAATATATTTCTGAGCGTATTGTTTTTTTTATCCAGGTAAGTTATTGAAATATAATCTAATCGTACTTCCAGCGTTACAGTACCTGTTTCCGTGGTATACCTTGTATAATCTCCTGGTTTAGGCTGTCGGATCAGTTTTGGTTCATTGAATAAAAACCTTGGTGAATTATGGAATTGCTGGTATTTACTCACTCCTTTCCCATATTTTGATGAACATAACTTTTGCAGTCTGTTATAACTGTATTTAATAGAATCATAGGTTTCTTTTGGCAGATTGACCCTGACCTTATAAACTGTCTGACTCTTTCCTTTGCCGTACACATAAACCTCACAGCGTTTATCCAGAAATACCCCCTTAAGTTGAAACAGACTATCCCTGAGTATTTTTGGTTCAGTGAATCCCGATTTAACAAGTTCACCTGTAAAACTTTCCACATCCCCCTGAATAGGTATATTTTCAAATAGCAGGTGTTCATCCGAATGGCAGCTATTTAAAAAAACGATAAATAATAATAGAAGACGGTATTGTATTTTCATAGGCACAAAAATACAATCTTTATTCCTTATGTACTTTTGATCCTCCACCGGCATCAACTGAGACCTTGTCCGGATTTCCGGAGTAATACAGATCACCGCCTCCCGAAATATGGCCCGATAATTCTTTTGATGCGTTAACGCGGATATCTGAACCGCCTCTGACATTGAACGAGGTAATTTCAGATGAAAGATTCTTTGCATCAGCGTCTCCGCCGCCATTAATATTTATATCAAATACAGAAGCTTTTCCGGAGATAAGTGCGTCACCACCACCCGAGACTGAACATTTCAACTTTTCAGCACTCATTTTAATATCCGCATCTCCACCTCCACTAATTTCAATATCAGCTTCAGAGGCCTGTGTCTCATTCCTTAAATACAGATCGCCACCGCCGACTATTCTGCAAGAAGTGAATCCGGCATTAATTTTTGATTTAAGATCTCCTCCCCCCGAAACAGTAATATTATAATCATTTGTTTTTCCTTCAATTTCCGCGTCACCTCCACCACTTAAGTTAAATTTCAATACTTCTGAATTGATTAGAGAGCTGAAATCACCACCACCGCTTATATTTACGTCCAATGCATCAACATTAACCGGAGTGTCGCTGTAAGTATCACCTCCTCCGCTTACCTTAAGGTTGCTTATATTCTTAAATGTGATACGTGCTTTCATTGGCTGGGTTGGCCTGAGATTATTCCGGCTATAAATTTTCAATGTTCCATTTTCAACAGTTGCTGTTATATATTCAAATAAATTTTCCTGTGCAGTCAGAGTAAGAGATTCATTGCTTCCCTGTACAAGGATTACGTCTATACCACTGGATACTTCAATACCTTTAAAATCAGAAACATTGATTTTTTTATCAATTGCTGGTCCTGTGCCTCTCACAGGAATAAATGTTTGTGAATAGGCACTGGAGAATAACATCATCGATGGGATCAGAAAGATCAGGCTGCGAAAGGGAATTGTTTTTTTCATTTTGTAATCAATTAATAAGTAAAAGATCAGTATGTTCAGATAAAATAAATGCATCAGCATAAAGACGAATGAATCGCCTTTAAGTTGCACCAAACTCGAAAGGAATATTTCAAATATGGAGGATTATGTTTAATTTTAATTCTAATGAAATAATTAATATTTAGTATTATGGAACATTTTTATCCAACTGATTTTACCGGAAAGGTAGCTTTAATCACCGGTGCCGCGAGAGGAATTGGAAGGGAATGCGCTTTAGCATTTGCTGAAGCCGGAGCCGATATTGCCCTTGGTTTACGGGATATTCATTCAGACGATGGAGTCGTTAATGAGATAAAAAAACTGGGCAGAAAGGTATTACCTCTACAAATGGATGTAAGTAAAATCAGTGAAATCAAAGCAGGCTTTGAAATCCTGGAAACAGAGTTTGGCAAACTGGATATTCTTGTAAACAATGCCGGAATAGGGCCACCTAATGCAGTAGAGGATGTAACTGAAGAGGACTTCGATTATACCGTTAATGTAAATCTGAAAGGGACTTTTTTTGTGAGCCAGCAAGCCGGAAAACTTATGAAGAAACAAAAGTCCGGACGCATTGTCAATTTAAGTTCACAGGCCGGGTTTATAGCTTTACCAACCGAATCTGTTTATTGTATGACTAAAGCGGGTATTGCTCACATGACCAAATGTTTTGCGGTTGAGTGGGGAAGATATAATATTACTGTTAATGCTGTGGCCCCAACTTTTATTAAAACTCCGGGTACCGAGCAGTGGCTTCTGGATGATGAGTTTAAAAATGAGGTCCTGACCAAAATTGTATTGGGAAGGGTAGGTATTCCCAAGGATGTGGCGAGTGCTGTCTTGTTTTTGTCCTCACCGGGAGCATCTCTTATTACAGGTACCACTCTAATGATAGATGGGGGCTGGACGGCTCAGTAATATGAATTCATATGTTTATGTGTTATATGAGAATACTGCATCGAGGGTTTTGTTAATGACCCTGTCAATCTGGAAGCCAGTTCAAGTGATGGTGAGTAGTTCTTTGAAACTCTGAAAATGCGAAGAACTTCACGGGCTATCAGTGATCAGACAGTTACAATGCAGATTTTGGGGAACATCCTCTGGGCTGCACAGGGAATCAACCTCATACAGAGACCTTTTAACGGTCCGGGCAGGACATCAGGATCGGCGAGTAATTCGCTTCGTGGTTTCACAACTGCAACAAAGCTGCACTCGCCCAAAAACTCAGCCTGAAACCTCATCAATTGGCGCTTTTCGAACAGTCCATCGGGTATGCTGATGAGCGAAATTGCTTTCATTTTTTTTGATTTTGTTTAGACTAAGAACTCTGTTGAATTGCAGGCAGAATAAATCTTGTAATTATTGAAAATCCGTTATGCATGCTCAGGTAGGTCTTTTTATGCTACATTGTAAAAACATAACTGTAAGGTGTGCAACAGGATAGAATTTGACTTTGTGGAGTTCAAAATAAAATTGCTTTTAGAATGATGAAGGTTTAAATTTGATAGTATTGAAGAATAGTTGAAATTTTATTCAACACACTGCGATTATAGGGTGAATAAAACCCTGTTGGAACTCACTGAAAGTAACAGGAAACGGGACTAAACCTTTTTGAAATAACCATGAATTATTAATTCGATACCTGTAGTTTTTTACCTGAACAAACAACATACAGACCCTGAATTCTTATCAACATTTATTCATTATGGCAAAACACTATTTTAGCTTAACCATTAGGAATCTGATGTCAAACAAAGGATATTTCATCATTAACCTTCTGGGATTAACAATAGGCATTACTGCATTTATCCTCATTGTATTATGGATAAAAGCAGAAACATCATATGATAAGTTTCACAAGAACGCCGATAACATTTACAGGGTGGATTATCTCCTGTACGAAGAAGGCATTCTTGAAAAGTACTCCGCATCAGGATCAACCGGCGTAGGGAAAGAGATAAAGAATATGTTTCCTGAAGTCATAGATTATACGCGGTTCTATCGAACAGAAGGCACTGTAAAATATGAGGAAAAAACTTTTAAAGAGAAAAACATCCTGTATGCTCAGTCATCTTTTTTCAACCTTTTTTCTTTTCCACTCCTGGTGGGGAAAGCTGATTCCAGCCTTCTTGCTGTTAATCATGCTGTTATAACAGAGGAGACTGCGCAGAAATATTTCGGAGATGAAAATCCGATTGGAAAGATGATAAACCTCGACGGAGCGAACGATTTTGAGATAACAGGAGTTGTCAAATCTGTTCCCGGAAATTCACACTTTAAGTTTGACATCCTGGTATCGTATGACAATCTGATAAAGAACTCAGCATATTGGGATAGTTACTGGGTCTCCGAATCAGTATATTCATACATTCTTTTGGCCCCGGGGACAAATGTTAAAGCATTACAGTCCAAGTTGTCACAGATACCCGAAAAATTCATAGGAAGCTTCATGAAAGAGGCATTCTTCCTGCTGGAATACAGGTTAGTGAAGCTCACTGACATTCATCTGCATTCGTCTGTGAGTAACGAACTGGAGGTCAACGGGAGCTATCGGAATGTGGTTTCACTGGGCATTATTGCCTGTTTGGTGCTGCTGATGGCATTTATCAATTACATTAATATGGCCACCTCCCATTCATTAGAGAGGGCCCATGAAGTAGGCATCCGAAAAGCATCAGGGGCGTTAAAAAAAGACCTTATCACCCAGTTCTTAACCGAATCAGGATTGCTGAACCTGCTGGCGTTAATATTAAGCCTTTCCGGAATCCTGCTTCTTATTCCCTTCTTTGGTCATATTATGCAAAGCCCACTTAAAGTTGATTTCCTAATCATTCTCCTGCTCTTCATCCTGTTGTTGCTGTCAGGATCATTGATCACGGGATTACTTCCCGCAATCTTCATGTCGCGGTTTGCTCCCGGACTGGTGTTAAAGGGGAAAAGGCCAACCGGATCAAAATGGATGGGCCGGTTCAAGAATTATCTCGTGGTTTTCCAGTTTACTATTTCTGCCATTCTCATTATCGGCACAATAACTATTTATCGCCAGGTTAATTTCATGCGTCATCATGACCTGGGCTTTAACATGCAGGGATTAATGGTGCTGGATGGTCCGAGGATAATTAAGGCAAATTCGTACGAATCGTACATGAACAGCCTGGAATCATTCAAAAATGAAATCGTTGCAACAGCCGGGATTTCAGGTATCACAGGCTCCTCCAATGTACCGGGTACAGAAATAAAAGAATCGCGTGTTTATGGTATTCCTGTGGAGGGTCGAAACACTGAAAAAAGGATCGATGTTTACTATATTGATAATAATTTCTTTAAAACATATGGTCTCACATTGCTTACCGGTAACAATTTCAGTCCTGCCCCGAATGAAGACTACAATAATATCATACTGAATGAATCGGCACTTACATATTATGATTTTAAAGATATAGAAGGTAGTGTCGGCAAAATTCTTAAAAGCGACAATCAGAGGGCCACCATAAAAGGAATTATTAAGGATTTTAACCAGCAATCACTGAAAGAAAAGCCCGCACCAATAGCATTTTTTAATGCGCCGGCAAACAGGTACTATACCATCAAAGCCAATATGACAATGATTGACCGGCTCATCCCCGAGGTTCAAAAGATCTGGACTTCCCATTATCCGGGTAATCCATTCCATTATTTTTTCCTCGCTAATTTTTATAACGACCAGTACCAGGCAGACCAGCGTTTCAACAATTTATTCCTTGTAAGTTCAATCCTCGCCATAATCATTGCCTGCCTGGGTTTATCGGGCTTGTCAGCTTACGCAATTACCCGGCGGACCAAAGAAATAGGTATCCGCAAGGCAAACGGAGCCAGGATCTTCCAGGTAATGGCATTGTTGAATTACGATTTTGTGAAATGGGTTTTGATAGCTATATTAATTGCCACACCTGTTGCCTGGTTTGCCATGGACAGGTGGCTCCGGAACTTTGCTTACAGGATAGAACTGAGCTGGGTGATCTTTGTTTATGCCGGGATAGTGGCACTCCTGATTGCTTTATTAACGGTCAGCTGGCAAAGCTGGCGGGCGGCTATAAGGAATCCGGTTGAGTCACTCAGATATGAGTGACGAAATCCTCGATAGCGAAACGTTTCGGAATGGAAGTATTACGAGATGAGTGATACACTCCGGTTTACCAGGTTCACATACTTCTGGTTTCATAATGACTCCCATTTTGGCCAGATTTTTGTATTTTTATTGAAGAAAACGAAAATCAAGTCTAATCTTGGATAAAATCAGGATAATATTCATTATTTACCTAGCCCGGATCATCCTTTTTGATGAACAATCGGGTAATATATTATCTGCTCAGAATGATATTCCAGCCCGAAAGACATATACCACTCAGCGGCTCACTACTGAAGCGCCCAGGATAAATGGTGTATTGGATGATTCCTGCTGGAAGGAAGGCGTCTGGGCCGATGACTTTATTCAGGTATCTCCTTATGAGGGAAAACCTGCATCCCAGAAGACAGAATTTAAAATATTATATGATAATAAATTTATTTATGTTGCAATCCGGTGTCGCGATTCTGAACCGGACAAAATAGAACTAAGAAAAGCTCCAAGGGACAATTATGCGGGAGATGTCGCAGGTATTGCCTTTGACAGTTATTTTGATCACCGGACGGCTTTCGAATTTGATCTGACCGCTGCCGGTGGAAAGATGGATCTTGTACATCAGAACATAGGTAAATTTGACCGGAACTGGGATGCCGTCTGGTATGGGAAAACAGCACTTGAGGATTCGGCCTGGACTGCTGAAATGAAGATCCCCTTAAGCCAATTGCGTTATCCCGATAAAAAAGAACAGGTCTGGGGTTTCCATGTGTTTCGCATAATTTATCGAACTGGTGAAATTAACCATTTCAATTTGATCCCGATGGATGCCCCGTTACTGGTTCCATTGTTTGGAGAGTTGCACGGAATAAATGGTCTGCAAAAATCCCGGAGAATTGAATTACTACCGTATACGAAAGGGGGAATAAATACTTTCAAAAAAGATGGAGAAAATCCATTTACCAGGTCCGGCAGAAAATTCAATTATGGTATCGGACTCGATGGGAAAATCGGTCTTACTACAAATATAACCCTTGATTTTACCGTAAATCCCGACTTTGGCCAGGTGGAAGCAGATCCCTCTGTTATGAATCTGACGGCCTTTGAGGTGTTTTATAATGAGAAAAGACCTTTTTTTCTTGAAGGAACTTCCATCCTCACTTACGACCTTGGTAAGGATAAAGTTTTTTATACCCGCAGGATAGGCCAGTCTCCCCGTATCAGTCCCATAATTGGTGAAAATGAATATCTTTCGATGCCTGATCAGACAACAATCATAAGCGCCGTTAAGATTACCGGAAAAACAGAAAAAGGACTCTCAATAGGTATGGTAGAAAGCATTACTGCCAACGAGAAAGCTAAAATATCGGATGGGCAGGAAACACGGAGTCAAACGGTAGAGCCTTTTACAAACTACCTGGTAACCAGAGTTCAGCAGGATTTTCACAAGGGAAATACTGTCGTTGGAGGGATTTTTACCTCAACGAATCGTGATCTTACTAAACTTAACAATAACGGTTTAGGGCGATCTGCATATAGCGGGGGGATTGATTTTGAAAATTATTGGAAGGAGAGAACATATTATTTTAATCTGAAGACCATTTTTAGCCAGGTGCAGGGCTCCACTGAATCGGTAATAAACCTGCAGCAGAATCCGGTTCATTATTATCAGCGTCCCGATGCGGATTATTTAGGCATAGATTCAACTTCGAAAATTCTTAAGGGTCATGGTGGTATTATTGAAGTTGGCAGGGGAGGTAATGGCCGGTTCAGGTTCAGCGAAAATTTTAACTGGCGATCTCCTGGGCTGGAACTGAACGATGTAGGTTATCTTAAAATGGCGGATATCCTTTCTCAAAATTCGCGTGTGGGTTATGATGTCATTGATCCAAATAAGTTGTTTTTGAGTTATTCAATATATCTGGAACAGGAGAATGCCTGGAATTTTGGCGGAGAACATCTGTATTCTTCTCTAGGTACCGAATATAAATCGCGTTTTCATAACTATTGGAATATTAATGCTGGAATAAAGCGGATGTCCACAATATTGGATATGCGAATCCTGAGAGGCGGCCCTTCATTTAAACTACCCGGAGATTGGGAGTTATCATTTGGCTTTTCTTCAGATACACGTAAAAAGTTCAGCTTTAATATGAATGTATTGTCCCAGTTATATGATGATAACTCGAGGTTTATTAACCTGACCCCTGCTATAGACTACAGGATCAGCAGTGCTTTCCAGATGAATATTAATGGCTATTATTCAGGCAATTACAATAACTATCAGTACATAACTACTGTTAATCAGGGAAGTGATAAATTATATCTCATGGGTCATCTCAACCAGAAGACTTTTGGTATTACTCTAAGATTGGATTATTATATAACACCGGATCTATCAATTCGGTTTTATGGCAGTCCTTTTATTTCTACAGGTATTTACTCCGGATTCAAAAAAGTCGTTTCACCAAGTGATGATAATCTTGACAATCGCTGTTATCTCTACAAGGAGTATGAGATATCATATAATCCTGATGAACGGAAATATTATGTGAATGAAAATCAGGATGCCCTGCCTGATTATAGCTTTAATAATCCCGATTTTAACTTCATGCAATTCCGGTCAAACTTTGTTGTGAGATGGGAATTTAAACCGGGTTCTAACATTTATTTTGTTTGGACTCACGACCGTACGGGATCAGAGAATATTTCAGATGCAACCATTGGGAAAAGTCTTTCAAAACTTTTCAAGATTTATCCTGACAATATTTTTCTTATTAAGTTTAATTACTGGTTTTCATTTTGAAATTCAATTTTAATAAAAGAAAAACCCACCTATGCTTCCTCACTCAGTTCATTTCGGATAACAAAAAAGCTTCGGACTTCGTCCGCTCAATTCGACTTCATCCGACGAAGTCAGAGGACGAAAGCAGGAGACAGACTGCGACTGAAATTAGATTTTAGTTCTTATGAAAAGCCTTCAACTTTAGCTTATTAAATGAATCCAGGGTTAAAACAATACGTATTCTTTCTTTGACTGACGAGCTTATCGATCCAATATTCCGGGAAACCAGCAAAGGAATATGAATCTCGAAAAAGTTCCAAATACCTGCTTTCAGACCAACTTCATAGAAAAATGGCGAATTATGACCAGTACTTAAACCATGATCGTTCAATAACAAATTTATAAAGGGCTTGATTGGCATTTTGCCGGCTTTTCCCGGCAGATTACTGGAGAAGGAAACAGAGATAAGCCAATGGCTATAACCAAGACTATCATTGACAGCTGATACCAGCCCTCCTTCAGATAAAGTCATTTGCCGCGACCAGAATGTTTGCGGAAAAACACTAAAACGATCCGGGTATGTGCCCTGGTAAAGATATAATTCACGACCGTTTCTACCGCTGGCCGAAAATGAATAGAAGGGAACTTTAGAAGAATATTTCAACATTGTTCCCGCAAACAACCTTATGTCCAGACCCTGGTCCTTTCCATAATAGCTGAATTTATAATTTATCTCTAAAGATGTTTTTTGGAAAGATTTACCTGATTCGTATGTGGCAGTCAGGTTGAAAGGATTAACCAATCCTTTATTCTCAAGCATATATCCAAACTGCAGATAAGAACTAATGTCTGCCTTTTCAGCAAGGTTAATCTTAAACAGGTCTGATGCCCCGGTATATATACCATATACCTTTTGCAATAAAGGATTATTTGCTTTTGTGTTTCTGAAAAGGAGGTCCAAACCGGCTTGCACTTTATGGTAATTCTGGTTGCCGGGAGCTCCGAATTGTGTTGCTTCCAGCTTGAAGGTAGCCATCCTGATAAAATTATCATATGGCTTGATGTTGAATGAAATTCGCCCGTATCCGGCCAGGTCCGGATCCCTGAAAGTATAAAAAGGTATAACAAAGTATTCAATAGGCTTGGATAAGAGCAATCCGTTGTGAAAAATCAAGCCTGCCATAAAACCATTTTCTCTGGTCCAGTTAACTGTTGGGATATAAATTATTGTTCGTTTATCAGGATCTTCAATAGTATATAAGAGTTGGAATCTTATGGGATCAGCCTTATGGAAAATGCCTGATTCCCTGATATTATTATTAAGTCGGTATAATTCGGGCATTAAATGCCGGGGATCGATTTTTATTTCAGAATAATTTCCGGCAGGAATATCTATCCATTTGCTACCCTTAAAACCATCTGACCACTTCTCAAAACAGATTGAATCGCCTTGCATTCCGGAGATGACTAAAGGTGATGCTATCTCTCCCATGTTTTTTACAAGAAGTTGCTGATTCATATAAGCGAACCACTTTGTAATCAAGCCGTTTAGTCGTATTAAGAAAATCGCTGAAAAACCATGTCAGGTTTTTACCAGTCCGGGATTCAAATACAGTGCGGAGATCATCAGGTTGAGGATGTTTTGATTTCCAGGTGTTATAATAATTATGCATTATTGAATCAAAAACGGAATCGCCCAACCAGGCTCTCAGGTAATTGAAACCTATGGCAGCTTTATCATAGATAATAAGGTTATAGTTCAGGGTGCTGTAATCTGTTGCCTGCAGGTTAATTGGTTGTTCAAGGTTCAAACGCGCCTGAACAAGCCATTCAAGTTCCTGTATTCTCTCTGCGGGCATTTTGTCAATATGGAAGAATTCTGGCAGTTTCCTGTTTTTGAAATATGTTTCCCAAAGCTTCCGCCCGGGATACATTTCATTCATATATCTAAGTTCGTATGCGCTGGTAATGCTTTCATCCATAAACGGGTAGCGCCGCTCATCTGATCCAAGAGCGCTATAAAACCAGTTGTGGCATATTTCATGCGCAATCACTTCATCGAGGGAGTAAGCATCATCTGCAATACCTATTACTGTTAATCCCGGGTATTCCATCCCGGATCCTGCTGTCAGGGCGCTTTGCACGGCAGTAAATGTAGAATATGGATAGTCGCCAATCCTGTTTGAAAAATACAAAATGGCTCTATTCACATATTTCAAAGCCTCTTTCCAGAGATCCGCCTGCTGATTGGTGAACAACACCCATGTAATCACTTCTCTGCCTGATTCGGGAAGGATCACACTTCCTTTTAATACATGGAATCGCTTATCGGCAAACCATGCGAAATCATGGATCTCATTTCCTGTGTACCTCAAAGTTTTCATCAGCCGGGAGGAAGGTGGATACTCTTCTCCTCTGTAGTCAATTGTTCTTTTCCAGGCAGTGTCGGCAGCAAGCTTATTAAGTCTTTCAGTTTCTGTTTCATTTTGCAGGTTTCCTGTCGCGCCAACAATGTAATTATCTGGCAAAGTTATACTCACATCAAAACTCCCAAACTCAGAATAAAACTCACCCTGATCGAGATAAGGCATCTGGTGCCAGCCTGATTTATCGTAAACAGCTGGTTTGGGATACCACTGCGATATCTGGTATGATTCCCCTATATGTCCTAAGCGGGAAGTCGTCCCTGAGGGGATCTTAACATGGAATGGAGTGGTCACTTTTATTGTGTCGCCAGGACAGAGTGCCATATTAAGATAAATCCGGCAAATATCATTTGCTTCAGGCATTAAATTCCACTTAACCGGCTGCCCATCAACCTTAAAGTTCAATGAATCAATGTATCCTCTCAATTCCGGATCATTGAATAATCTTTCCTTTCCTTTCTGAATAAATAATTGTTTTGCTAAGCCTGTTTTATTGTCAGCATACCCATTAGGCCAGAGGTGAAAAAATAAAAACCGAAGCGTATCAGGGGAATTATTAATATACTCAACTGTTTCGGCGGCATTTAATTCATGGTGCCTGTCATTGAGAGTGACATTAATCTTATAATTTACCTCCTGTTGAAAATATTTCTGTGATAAGACTTTGGGAATTGGCAAAATAATCAAGAGACAGATTATCCCCAGGCTCTTTATAAGCCAAAAATTCACTAAAAAATTGGTTACAGACTTTCTCCCCTTTAAAGCCTCTATAACTTTTACAGCCTTAAAAGGCTCGACCTTCTTCACGCATTAACAGGTTTTTGATCTCTGTTATCCATTAATTGCCTGAAAACAAAAGGGGTTAAGCCCGTCACTTTTTTAAATTGATTTGAAAGATGTGCCACACTGCTGTAAAGCAATATATAAGCAATTTCACTGAGACTGAACTTTCCTGTTACTAATAATTTTTTAACCCGTTCAATTCTCTCCAGGATTATATATTTTTCAATTGTAATTCCTTCACTATTGGAGAATATTTTGCTGATATAATTGTAATCGTAGTTGACTCTTTTACTTAAATATTCAGATGCGTTTGGTCTGACCAGGCCATTTGAACAATAGATCATATGTTTAACAGCTGTTTTAATTTGTCCGATTAGCATGCTTGTATTATCTACTATTAACTCAAGTCCGGATTTTTTCAGTGCTGCACCAATCAATTGTAATTCTGCGTTTGATATATTCTCCTTTAATTCCACTTCTCCCAACTCAACAGAATCATATGAGAAACCAAGGCTATTCAGTTCTTCCTTAACTATTGTCTTGCAACGTTCACTTTCCATATTTCTGATTAGAAGCCTCATAGAATACAGGTAATTACATTATAGCTGATTTAATATAAAAGGAAAATCAGCCAATGTAAAAATACCTGAAAATTTTTGTGTGAACGTTATATAATTCTTTGAATTGATTGCATAATTCACACATTAACTTAATCTAAAATTTAGTGAATTCCTACCTTATTCCTTTGTCAGATTGCGGAAGACAGGTAACCTATTTTTTTCTTTTCTTCTTTTCTGGTGGTTGAATAGTTGTCTTATGTTTGCTTTTTCTTCTATTTTCTGATTGATTAACAACTTCCTTTTTCTGTTGTTTTTTTTGCATTCCTTGCTGCTGTACCTCTGTTTTTTTCTGCTTTTGCTGGATTTCCAGACCTTCTTTCTGTTCCTTTATTTGCTGTTGCCCTTTTACTTTACGGCTCTGTTGCGGTTGTGTTTGGGGTTCCATTCTCCTGTTATTTTGAACAGGTTTGATATTGTGTTGTTGATAAGCCGGTTTTCTTTCATCTGCTGGTCTGACATCCTTCATATTTATTGTTCTGGATGGGACTGGCTTTTGACTCTCGTTGTTGTTCCTTTCTACCCGCGGTCTGTAAATGTTAAGTCGATTATTATTAAGTTTCTCTCCCGGTCTGTTATTGTCCCGAATAGTTACATTACCGATACGCCTGCCAGTAACTCTTTGAACATCATCTCTTTGGGGTCCTGCTATATAAGTTACATTACGGCTGCGGTCATTATATGTGTTATTTATTACAATGGAGTTTCGGATTATCATACCATTATTACTTCTATTCGAATAATACTTGTAAATATCACGTCTGCCGAAATCCCTTTCAGGTACAAAATTCCAACGGTTTATGTCGTTATATCCACTACCAAAACTTAGATTGATGCTTATACCGGGTCGCATAGGTGACCAACCATAATAACCATTGGCCCTTCTCCATGTTACCCAGGAAGGTCCCCATTCATTATCAGGAACCCAAAACCAGCCATAATAATTATCGTAATCCCAGCGACCATAATGAAAGGGAGCCCAACCCCATGGGTAATCCGACACCCATGTCCAGCCATATTCTGTCATTATCCAATATCCATTTGTTAAATATGGGGAAAAATCCCTCCCCGCATTCGGAAACCATACGTAACCGTAATTGGGATTATTGGCCCATTGACCATAAGGACTTAGCTGATCATAAAAAACCTGCAAGCTCACATTTCCCTGCTGTGCTGAAATCGGTCTCTGGACTGTGCAGGAATAAATAAACATTACAATTAGTAATGCAAAGATTTTTCTTAATGGTTTCATGGCAAAAGTCTATTTATTTCTGACATTCAATATTTGTCTTTTTTTACAGTATATCAATTAGTTATATTTCTTCTTCGAATATTTACTAATATCAAAATTTGTTAAACTAAAGATGCAAGAGTTAAGAGGAAAACTGTTTCCTCCAAAGAATCAAGACTATAATTTGTTTTTTCATTTAGGATCAGTAATTCACCTTTTTTGATGGTGAGTGATCCATTTCTGATATGCAGATTTAATCTGCCTTCAATGACCCGAAAGGAGATTGACCTATTGGTCTGGTAAGACTCGATTCTTGATTTGGGATTCAATATTTGAAGCAAAATTGTCTTAGCAGGAGTTTTAAAAAGAATCATTGAATTAAGTTCCACTTTCCCCTTGTTACTGTCATGTTTCATAGTTTGAATCAACCTGGGTATATCATAAACTGGTATTAACTCATTGGGTGATTCCAGATCATTTTGAAGGAATAACCTGGTATCGGATAATTCTATTTCTTCGTACATCTTTATAATGGTAAAATTAAAATATTATGTATTGGCTAAAATTATTGATATGATCCTATAACTTAAATAATTTGCATATTTACCTGCTTAATAAAATAGATTTTTACATAAAAAACAGGAGGAGAATTGTATTTTCATCAACGCTCCTCCTTGTCTAACCCTACCTAAACCCAATCTTCTCCAACCTTAAATTAACCCTCAACCTAATCTATGAAGTAATACTTTATTTAATTGAGTACCAAAAGAATTTCAATAATCCAATTCCTAAAGGGAGTAACGAAATTCCAATTATCAGACTAAAAGGATTACCAGAATAATAATAAGAATAAGTGTGCCAGTACCAATATATACAACGCCATTATTTCTCCTTACGTTTTCCTTAATCCCTTTCAGTTCTTTTTTCAATTCCCGTTTTTCTTTAACCGTCATGTTTGTTTTATCCATATCACGTATTTCTTCAACACGTTTTGTCAGACGGGACATCTCTTCTTCAGATAATTTATTTTCCTTTTTGTCAGGAACAACAAGATTATCCTTTGCAGAATCGGGTTTGTATTAGCTGCAAATACTGTTGATGCACCCAAAGAGAAAATAAAAAGGAATGCAAATAGAATAATTTTTTTCATCTTCTGATTTTTTAAATTAGCTTTTTTATAATAGTTCAAAGATAAATGATGAACACATTTTGGCTTATTACACAATTATTTAAATAAGTTATATAATTCACATATTTATTAACGGACTTAGCTTATTGACATTGTTGAAAACACCGGGCTAAGCCAATATGGATAAATTTAAGCTTGAAATTATTAAGTTTGAAATAGGATTATTCCTTATTTTTACTATTTTACAAAGCCATTTTTAATAGTTACTTAACAGGCTTTAAGGGGACATTAAAAATTAAATAAGAATTGAGAGTCTATATAAAGAATATGGTATGCATCCGTTGCAAAATGGTGGTAAAGTCAGAGCTTGAAAACTTGGGCTTGCATTACACAGTTGTAGAGTTAGGTGAAGCAGAAATTACTGAGGAGATTTCGAAAGATGAGAGAGACCAGTTAAATGTTGCTTTAAAGAAATCAGGTCTTGAGTTGATGGACGATAGGAAAAGCATGTTAATTGAAAAAATAAAAAATTTGATTATTGAACTGGTACATTATTCAGAGGATCAGTTAAAAATAAATCTTTCCGATTACCTGAGTGAAAAACTAAATTACGACTATACATATCTCGCCAACCTTTTTTCAGAAGTTCAGGGTACAACAATTGAGAAATTCTTTATCAACCACAAAATTGAAAGAGTAAAAGAATTACTTGTTTACGATGAACTCAATGTAAAAGAAATTGCTTTTAAGTTACACTATAGCAGCGTATCCCATCTCTCCAGCCAGTTTAAAAGAGTTACAGGTCTGACTCCTTCTCATTTCAAGCAGATAAAGCAAAAACGCCGCACTCCACTGGAAAATGTGTGAATAATGTAATTTATTTTTTAAGTTATGTAATTCTTAACAGTCCAAAGAAAGTCACCTTTGCATTGTAATTAATGTAATTTCGATTATTACTTTATTAAAATGAAAGCAAGAATAATTACCCTTGTTATTTTTATTGTGCTGCTATTTTGCACTGCATCCTGTGTTGTATTGCTCAAAGAGAATAATGAAAAGCATAAAGGATGGTATAAAAACACTAATAATCCTCATAACCCTAAATCAACAAAGCGGGGAAGGGGTATAGGAAAATCGAAAAGATTTGAACACCAGACCATCATAAATAAGGAGAATACTGAACGTGCTCAGCTATCAAAGGTTTAAAGTCTATTCTTCGAGTGCCTGAAAATGTGTGAATTATGTAATTAAATATTTAAATTATGTAATTCTTTGGTGGGCAAATTTTAAACCTTTGCAGTAGATAAAATTCGTTTTTAATTAAAATCATTTCATATGAAAGCAACAAGGTTGATGATTCTTACAAAAAATTTCTTTCTGGCTTTTGCAGTACTTATGATGATGTCTTCATTTAGTTCCTGCAATGCCCAGGTAAAATTTTTAAACTCTTCTGTTGTTCCGGCAGCAAGGGGTTCTGTGAAAGTAAAAAAGGATAAGTATAACAATTTTGTTATTAAAGTAGACCTGGAAAATCTTTCTGAAGCCGGCAGACTTCAGCCACCAAAGAACACATATGTAGTCTGGATGGTGACTGACGATAATATTACAAAAAACATAGGCCAGATAAAAACCATAAAGAAGTTTTTATCTAAAAAATTAAGTGCAGAGCTGGAAACTAAATCCTCGTTCAGGCCAGTAAAAATTTTTATTACAGCTGAGTATGATCCAGGTGTTCAAACTCCGGATTCTGAAATAGTGCTGACAACAGATTATTTTAATTCACCGAAAGATTGATGGTAAATTGAAGCCAATGATTTGACCAATCACTTCCGGAAAGTAATTGCCGGATCTGACAAATAACAGGACAAATGGAGATTAAGGAATTAGAAAAATCAAAAGCATTTATTGTTGTTGAAATAATTGAATATGTGCCCGGATCGGTTGTCAGCAAAACGATTATTAAGAAATCGACCGGAAATGTCAGTGCTGAAGCATTTGACACAGGCGAAGCATTAACGGAAAAAATTTCTCCCTTTGACACTTTTGTTCAGATAATTGATGGTAAGGCCGAAATTGTTATCGATGGGAAATTTAATATACTGGATACAGGTCAGTCGATTATTATACCAGCCCATACTCCGAACATCATAAAGGCAAACGAGCGGTTTAAAATGATCTCCACTATAATCAAAAGTGGTTATGAATAATAATAAAATGATGAGTCTATTTCATTAAAGACTTCTGTTTCAAAAAATAAGTGATGATACTCTACATTAAAAACATGGTGGGCATTCGTAGCAAAATGATAGTGAAGTCAGCGTTTGAGAAACTGGGGATTCATAGAGAATTTTATACGGTCCGGGGGAATATTAGTCAAAGAGGGTATTTCATCGGAACTCCGGAAACAGTTGAAAGTTACATTAAAAATATCGGGATTTGAACTGGTCGATGAACGAAAAGGATTGATTATTGGAAAAATTAAAGGCATTATTGTTGAAATGGTTCATTATAGTGATATCCGGTGTAAAAAGAATTTTCATGAATATATAAGTAAAAAGCTTCATCATAGCTACACCTGGCTTGATAACCTTTTCCTGGAAATACAAAACATCACAATTGAAAAGTTTTATAGTGTCCATAAAATGGAACGGGCAAAAGAATTGCTTGTATATTCCAGGCTTAATCTTACCCAAATTGCCTATCAGTTACACTACGATAGTGTTGCACAATTATCAGGTCACTTCAGGGAAGAAACTGGTTTCTCCCCGTCTCACTTTAAGAAAATCAGGAATTTGAGGCATATTGCATAATGTGTGAATAATATAACTCTTTTTTAAAGTTTTGTAATATGTTCCGACAAGAAAGCTCTTACTTTTGCAAGTATCTAATTTATAATAAAATATGTTCTTAATCTAAGGCAATCAAAATGAAAAAGGCAGGTGTTATACTTTTAGTTGTAGGATTATTATTTACAATTTTTACCGGGTTCAAATATTTTACAAGAGAAAAAGTTGTAGATGTAGGTTCCCTTAAGATCTCTGCCTCAATGCCTCACCATGTAAACTGGTCGCCATACCTTGGTGTAGGCATCATGATTGCAGGTGGCATTGTTTTTCTTATCGGTTATAAAAAGTAGAGATGGCAGAATGCGTCATCAGGCTATCAGTATATTTTTTAAATATTAATTAAAATCTTTAAATCATGGGAAATTTACTTTATGTCGTCGCAGTAATATTAGTTATAGCATGGCTGATCGGGTTAGTCGGATTTCATGCGGGAGGTATTATCCATGTCCTTCTGGTAATAGCAATTATTGCTGTTATACTGAGAGTTATCCAGGGGAGAAGACTTTGAAAGAACAAGCAGGAGAGTATTTACTAATTGAAATTAATTTAATAATAAATCAATGAGCACAGGAAAAGTATTATTAGGAATTTTGGCGGGTCTTGCAGCCGGGGCATTCCTGGGTGTAATATTTGCGCCGGATAAAGGCACGGTTACTCGTAAAAAAATAATAGATAAAAGTGAGGACTACGCAGAAGACTTAAAAGAAAAATTCGATGAATTTATTGACAGCATCAATAAAAATGTTGAAGAGGTCAAAAATGAAGCTGAAAAAGTAAAATCCAAAGCAGAGACAGTTAAGAAAGATGTAAAATCTGCAACAAGCTGATAAATTTCAAAATATTAACCATGGAAGAGAGAGAAAAACATCCGCTTGAGCCATTGTTAGAGAGTGCTGAGGATTACGGCTAAAACAAGTTTTGAGTTATTGAAACTTAAAGTGCTTGACCAAACATCCGGATTGGCATCCTCAATCACGATAAATATTGTAGTCATCCTGATCATTTCAATGGTCATTCTTATAGGAACCATTGGCATTGCTCTATGGCTGGGAGAAATTCTCGGAAAAACGTGGTACGGATTCTTTGCTGTAGCAGGGGCTTATGGGATTTTAGGGACTGTATTTTATTTCTTTATTAATAAATGGTTAAAAAAGGTTATCTCCAATTTTATTATAAAGCATGTGTTAAAATAAAACAATATGCAAAATATAACTACTTCACTTGAGCTTAAAGAGGCGATCCGTTTATTGGAGGAGACACAAGTCACCGAGGGCAGGATATTGCAAAGATCAATTCTTTGTTGTCCTTGAAAGTATTAAACCAGTAAATATTATTAAAAGCACATTCAATGAAGTAGTGTCATCTCCAAATTTAATGAATAACGTACTTGGCGCTTCAATTGGTTTAGCAGCGGGTTACTTATCCAATAAAACAGTTGTTGGCTCATCAGGAAATGTGTTTAAAAAATTCTTAGGCACTATCCTGCAATTTGGAGTTACCACTTTGATTATGAAAAATCCTGAAGCTATTAAATCATTAGGAGAGAGTCTCCTGGAGCGTTTTCTCACTAAAAAAGTTGATGATTCTTAATGACATTGCATTTAAACGAATAATTTAATGAACAATGAATTTAAGTTACCGTTTTATGCAAAGGCATCACTCTTTATCATTGGAATGGTTGCCTTTATATTTGTGTTATACGTTGGTAAGGGCATAATTGTTCCTCTCATTTTTGCCGTTATTATTGCAATTGTTTTACACCCGATCGTAAATTTTCTTGTGAAGATGAAAATAAACAGGGTGCTTGCTATTGCCATCACTTTATTTCTGGCCATTTTAGTGATTGCAGCACTGGGTTCTTTTTTATTTTCCAGGATAAATAATTTTAGTGATTCATGGCCAAAACTGGTTGATAAAGTTAATGAGGTGTTTAATGAATTCATCAGCTGGACTTCGAATTATTTGGACATTACGTCCAAGAAAAATACATCGAATGGATTGCAAAAACCAAAAGTGAACTCATTGATACCAGCGGTACAGCAATCGGACAAACTCTTATTAATGTAGGGAATGGACTGGTTGTAATACTTCTAATTCCCGTTTATGTTTTCATGATATTATTTTACCAGCCTATACTTGATTGAATTTTTTCGCAGGGTTTTTGGACAAAATAATCGAAGTGAAGTAAATGTAATAATTACCCAGATAAAAACTGTTAATTCAACGCTACCTTATCGGATTGTTATAGAGGCCGTTTTGGTTTCAACCCTGAATTCTATAGGACTCCTTATCCTGGGAATTGATTATGCTATTATTCTGGGTATTATTGGCGCGATTACTTAATGTTATCCCATATATCGGCGGAGTAGTTGCTGTGGCATTACCCATGATAATTGCTTTGTTAACTAAAACGTCACCAGTATATCCATTTACGTACTGGCAATCTACTATTTCATTCAGTTAATAGACAATAACTATATCGTTCCAAAAATAGTTGCCTCAAAAGTTAAAATCAATGCACTGGTTTCAATAATTGTTGTTCTTTTATTTGGCGCATTATGGGGAATACCCGGAATGTTTATTTCTATTCCTCTGACGGCAATTATTAAACTCATATGTGATCATATTGAATCTCTTAAACCATGGGGTTTCCTATTAGGCGATACAATGCCTCCTCCTCCTATATTTAGACTCAAGCTGAAAAAGAAAAAGCCTTTTTAAAAACCTATTGCTTTCTAATGAAAATAAAATTTAACAAAGGTAAAATAGTCCTGATTATTCTGGGGATAGTGATTGTTTCAATTATCAGTTATTATTTTTATTATCCTAAAAATGCAATCAACCTCATATTTCCAGGCATAAATGAAATAAGCTTTATTCATATTGATTTGAAAAAAGATTCGGCATTGTTAAAGCTATATGTTTTCGTCCAGAATAAAATGCCATATAAAATGGTAATTGACACCCTCAATTTTGAAGTCAAACTGAATGATTTCAAAATGGTTGAAGAAATTGTACCCGTTAATATTGACCAAAAATGGCTTGAAACAGATACGATTGAACTTCCTGTTAATCTTTCACTTAAGAAAATTAAAAAGACAATAGGAGATTTGCAGGGACAGGATTCAACTGACATGGAGATAAATTTCAACATTGTATACAATACCCTGATAGGGAGAAAAAAGATTGATATTAACAGGAAATTCAGAATAGCATCTCCAGTCCCTCCCAAAATATCAATTTTGAAACTAGAGCATAAGAAATATAACCTGATGGAAAAAAACTTCAGATGCTGTTTTAAAAATTGAAATTGTAAATGGGGGGAAGAATCTTGATTTGCAGTTGAATGAGATCAGTTACAATTTACAAATATTAAATACTCTCCATTCAAAGGGGATTATTGCCATGCCGATAAGTATTAAACCAGAATCCAGCCAGATAGTCGATATCCCGATTATTATTGAATACAGCAGACCTTTTAAAACAGCCTGGCTGATCGTGACAGATAATGATATATTAAAATACGATCTCAATCTGAAATGTAATGTTAAAATGAACGTTTTAAAGGATTTTAAACCGATTCCTGTTGAAATTGACGCAACAGGTGTTATGGAATTAGTTAAGAATTAGATTAAAGCATATAATTAAGGAATGAAACACCATCCCGAATGTACCGCAAATTACTCTTCATCCTGTTTTTGGCTCAGTTCTTTTGCTGGCAAACGAATGCTCAGGAACGAAAGTCTCAATCCGGATTCATTAATGACCCCCCAGGATTCATTACTAATTGTCCGTGATTCAATATTTTTTAAAAGCGATACCTTAAGCACAAAGACAGGATTCAATAAATTACAATGCAATTGAAAAATATTCGCATAAGTCAAAATTCGCAACATTTATTCACCATTTGATTTTTAGGCATGTTGCAAGCAAAACAAAACAAAACCATAAAAAAATCGGTATCAAAAAGAATAAACCCTATCTCAAAGGAGAAGGGAAGATTGTCAGAAATATAAATATTGTCACACTGGATCCATTTGGTTATAATTTAATTGACACTTCCATTCATCCGCAAAGGGTTATATTAAAAGCCGGGAATAGTTTGCATATCAAAACGCAGAGTGGTGTTATTAAGAACTTGCTGCTTTTCAAGAAGAATGAACCTTATGATTCATTGCTGGTAAATGAATCAGAGCGATTAATAAGATCACAAAAATATATCAGAGATGTTAAGTTTATGGTCTTGCCCGTTTCCAAAAACGAAGATTCGGTTGACGTTTATATACGGGTTTCGGATGTTTGGAGCATTGTCCCCGGTTTAAGTCTCTCAAAAAGTAACATTTATGCTGGACTGACCGATATTAATATTGCAGGTCTTGGAGATAGCTTCCATGCGAGACATAAAACATAAAAGTCCGGAAGATGTAAATATTACGTCGATTAAGCTATTTAATACCCAATATCCGTAGTTCATATATAAGCCTAAACATTCAATTATTGATCCCGGGTAAGACTGACATGGTTAAGAACTATGAATTTGACGAAGGCTTACTATTCCCCGGTAACTTCTAACCTTAAATATCTGTTTTCCGACAATAAAGATTTGTTAAAGAGCATCGAATTTCAGCGGCCTTTTTACTCTCCGGTTACAAAATGGGCCGGAGGGATTTTCCTGGGACAACTGGTGACCGCTCAAAGTTATACGCTTCTTGATAGTGTCCGATATTTATCTTCAAGAACCAACATCCAGGATTATTGGGCAGCCATGGTCATGGCAGGTTCTAAAAAGATATCCTGGTGAATAAACGAATCACAAGTCTGGTTCTTTCAGGAAGGTTGTTAATAACCAGGTATCCGGGAAGACCGTCTGAGTCGGGATCGTCTAAACATTTTCAATAATGAAAATTCTGTTTTTGGATCTGTTGGAATCACTTCAAGAAAATATATACGCGATAAGTACATTTTCAATTATGGAAAGATTGAGGATTTTCCTGTAGGCAGGACCCTTAGTATAACCATAGGGATTAACAACCGGCAAACTGACCGTATTTATCTGGGTTTTAAAGCTGCCTGGGGAGATTATTATAATTTCGGATATTTGAGTACACATTTTGAATATGGAACTTTTGCAGGATCAACAGGGTTTCATCAGGGTGTGGTCACCACCAGGATAAATTATTTTACCCGGTTATTAAACCTTGGGAATTGGAAAATAAGACAGTTTATCAGGCCGAGCTTTATTTTTGGAATTAACCGGTTTCCTTCAGATAATCTTACCTTCAGTGAAGGAATGAAAGGGTTTGAAAATATCGAATATTCTGCATCGAAAATGGTAATTTTAAATTTGCAGACCCAAAGCTATCCTCCCTGGAATATTTTGGGATTCCACATTGGACCTTATCTGTTTACTTCTTTAGGAATGTTGGGTAATGCATCATCGGGTTTTGCCCATAGCACTCTCTATTCCTCATTTGGTTTTGGCATACTTATAAAAAACAACTATCTCACCTTTAGAACCTTTCAGCTGTCATTGACATTTTATCCACTTATTCCAGGTAATGGATATAATATCCTTAAAACAAATGCCTTCAAAACCACTGACTATGGATTCAATGATTTTGAAATATCCAAACCAACGGCCGTGGATTACTGATAGTATAAGCTAATGTGTGAATCATGTAAGTTATTATAAAAGTTGTGTAATACTTTCTGACATAAACAGTGTCAACTTTGCCCTGTAATATTCATAAATTAATTAAACTATTATTATCATGCCACTTTTAACTATCGTTCTGGTCCTTGTTGTTGCCGGAGTTCTTCTCTGGTTGGTAAATAACTATATTCCTATGCAGCGTACCATTAAAAACATTCTGAATGTAGTAATTGTGATCGTTATTGTCGTTTGGCTGCTTAGTGTATTTGGAGTCATTGGCAGCTTACAGAATTTGCGTATCTGATTCATGGTGTCTTTTCTGGTGCTTGGAATCGGAGGCTGGCGATTTCTCAATGCTCTTGGTACTACTAATAACCGGTTATTAGCCAGGGGTCGTAGGGACCCCATAATTGAATCAGAGAATTTCAATGATGTGGATGTGTCCGAAGGAGTTGCAGAAAAGCCGGATGCAAAGGGTTAAAGCTCTTATTTAAGTAATTAAAAACAATTTTTTATGCCAATCCAGCATCGCAAAATTCCTGTTTTACCTGAATGTCCGCGAATAAGCCCCATTGCCGGTCATATCTCGCGGTCGTACCCTGTTGGACGCCAGAGTTTCTCGCGCGCATGCAAAGGAAAAACTTTAACTTTGACAATTACAACAGAGGAACCCCTTCCTGACTATATTCAGGCTAACCTTGTGTCAACACTGAAATCTAGTGATGGTAGTGTATGGAACACACTCCCTTTCGTTCGTGATGATGGGCATACACTGGTTTGTCGCGTTACTCCCAATTTGCCTGGTCTCCATTCCTTCCGGGCAGAGTTCTCCATAGATAAAGGCATGTCATGGCAAAGGGATTCCGTACCTGATGCCTGGGTATTGATCGACCCGCCCCAGGTAGATGGCCTGTGTCTCTATACCATGATCCCAACTGTATCGGGTTCATTAGCTGATTGGAAAGACGATCTTAAACGTATAAGGGAGATGGGTTTCAACGCCATTCACCTTCTTCCCATAACAGCTCTTGACACTTCTGAAAGTCCTTATGCAGCCAGGGACCTGTTTGATATTGATCAAAGCTATCTGGCGGAAGGATCAGAGCTGGACGGCCTTTCTCAATTAGAGGAGTATATTGAGGAAGCAAAGACATTGAACATCAAACTCTGTTTTGACCTGGTTCTCAATCACGTGGGAGTGCACAGCACAATGGCACAACGGGCTCCGGATTGGATCATACCCGATCCGGATCAGGAGGACGGATTCATGCGTGCACGTTATTGGTCAGGTAAGGAATGGCGCACCTGGGACGACCTCATACTGATCAACTATGAGCATCCGTCGGAAGAGATCCGTTCGGAAATATGGGCATATATGACTGACTATACATTGTTCTGGGCAAAATTTGCCAATGACACAGGAGGGTTTGTGCGTTTCGATAATTTACATAGCAGCAATCCGGATTTCGTCCAGTCACTCACATACGACTTTGCATTCGGAGTATCCAGGCGTGGGAATAATTGCTGAATATTTCACCGATGAAACAACACTACTGCATACCGGTCCAAAGTGGGGGTTAAACCTTAATCTGGCAACACCATGGAATTACAAATTTGTACCTCAGCTTCGTGAATATCTGAATTACATACACCGTGTTTCCAAGCATATCAGGTACTTCATGCCGATAACATCACATGATTCAGGAGCGCCGGCTCAGGAGTTCGGCAGCGCCGATTCAACTGTCCCTCGTTACGTTGCTGCTGCTTTGTTGGGTACAGGAGCAACCGGGATCATACAGGGAGTTGAATTTGGAGAGAAGGAACGGATCAGATTTATCGGCAGGAAGAAGAAAATGACTTATCCTGCCGTGCCCAGGTTCGCACAGTTCATAAGCCAGGTCAATGCTATTCTGACAGATTATCCTGCTTTTCGCCGTGGGGAAAACTGCCAGTTCGTTGATAATGGTCATCCTGCCATAATAGCGGCATTTCGTAAAGAAACAGGTACAGAAGAGTTCGGATTTCTCGTAGTTTGCAATTTTGACATATATGTTCCGCAGAGTATCGAAGTCAATCTTTCACCTTTTCTGGGAACAAACGGGCCTTTCCCATGTATTGAGTTGTTAAGCGGAGAATCACAAATCTTTAAAAATCCGCACGTCCAACTTCAGCTTCCGCCATGCGCAGCAAAGGTGCTGAGATTTTCCAAGAGCTAATAATCAATGATCAATAGGATATTGGCCATTAAAACCAACAGACTGCTGATAACAAAGACAAGTGAAAAATATGTGAATAATATAAATTTATTTAAAAGTTTTGTAACACTTATCAGGTAATAGATTATGACTTTTACATTGCGAAATATTGCATGAAAAGATATTCAGACCAGAAAGTAAATTCGGAACAGCCTGTTGGCATAAAAAATAAGTTATGGAAAAGCATTTGTTTATACTGAGTTTATTTGTTTTAGCTTTTATTGCATTGATAATCTTTGTGATTAGAAAAAACCATAAAGACAGAAAAGGCTTATTTAAAAAATTACCTGGAGATTATCCGGATCCAAAAGAGGTTGAATCTGAATTTGATACTGAGGATTAAAATAGAGTGAATTACAAAAACAATATAATTCGTTGATTTCTGTTAAACATATACATCTAAAATAAATAATTGTTTCAAATTAAAAAGTATCTATTATGACAATTCAATTTAATACAGACAGTAATATTACAGGCGGCGAAAAACTAAGAGACATGGTTAATATCCTTAATATCAGAAGAATTAAGCAGGTTTAGTCATCAGATAACAAGGGTGGAAGTTCATCTTTCAGATGAGAATGGCCCCAAAGAGGGGAAAAATGATAAACGATGTATGATTGAAGCCCGTCTTGAAGGATTGAAACCAATTGCTGTAACAAACAATGCAAACACACATGAGCAGGCAGTAGAAGGAGCCATTGAGAAACTAAAGACTTCACTTGATAAAATACTTGGACGCTTGAGGAATCATTAATAGCGATAGAAAATTTATTAAGCAGGAATAGCATATGATATCGGTAGTGATGAATTGGAAGCAGCAAAAAGTACGGATCTCTGAAAATCAGTAATAGTAAATCATAAGATGAGGAATCGCAACTCTGCCAAAACCTCCTGTGAGCTGCAGGAGCTTATTTTCGTAAACTTTAAATTATTAATGAGATGAAAAAAAGAGATAAAAAGATAAATCAGAATAGCCTGTCTGCTGGTAACAAGGATAAAGATATTCTTCAGAAATACCCAATCTATCCTGCTTCAGAAGATATCTATAGTAAGTACAAAGAAGAGAAGGAAATAAACCCGGAGGACTCTTCTAAAATTAAAGATTCAATTCATTTTGATGAAGAAGCAAAAAGTAATGAAAGTGATTTTGATGATGATGTTTCAGGCAGCGACCTGGATGTTCCAGGATCAGAATTGGATGATGAACAGGAGCTTATAGGAAATGAAGATGAAGAAAATAATTATTACAGTCTGGGAGGAGATGATCATAACGATCTGGATGAGGATAATGACGAGCTTATGAAATAAATTTTTTTTTGATAGTCAGGAAGTGACTATTTTTAACGTGTCGCTTATTGTAACTCAAAGGAAAAACTCTTTGTTTCATTTGAAAAAGGCAAAGGATGGTGCAACCAAAAACAAAAATAACTTAAATATAATACAACAGGATTTCATTACTGAAGATTGGGAATTCAGAATAGAATACGAATAAAAAATCAACATTTTTGGAATGATTGATATACTGATTACCCTGGATAAAGCCTGGTCAATATAATTCAATAAACAAATGATTTTCATAGATTATTATAAAATATTAGGGATAAATAAAACAGCAACTCCACAGGAAATCAAAATGCCTATCGGAAAATTGCAAGAAAGTATCATCCCGATTTAAATCCAAATGATAAGGATGCCAAAAGGAATTTTCAGCAGATCAATGAAGCTAACGAAGTATTGAGCGACCCTGAAAAACGAAAGAAATACGATCAGTATGGAAAGGACTGGCAACATGCCGAACAATTTGAAAAAGCAAAACAGCAACAGGGACAATCATCAGATTATCAGGGACAACAGATTTTCACGAGGCACAATCCGGGAGGAGATTTTTCTGATTTTTTCGAATCTATGTTTGGGGGATCTCTCTGGTACAGGCAGAAGCAGACAGGTTAAATTCAGAGGAGAAGATTACTATGCTGAACTACATCTTGACCTGACTGATGCATTTAAAACCCATAAACAAACTTTAACAGTCAACGGTAAAAATATAAGAATCACTATCCCTGCCGGAATTGAAAACGGTCAGACAATTAAAATTACCGGGACATGGAGGACATGGAATAAATGGAGGGCCCAATGGTGATTTATATATTACATTTTCAATAGCCAATCATTCCGGAATTAAGCGTTTAGGTAATGATTTATATACTACTGTGGATTTAGATTTATACACGGCTGTACTGGGCGGGGAAATCACAATTGATACATTGAACGGGAAAGTAAAATTAAAAGTAAAGCCCGAAACTCAAAATGGAAGCAAAGTAAAACTAAAAGGTAAGGGTTTTCCTGTTTATAAAAATGAAGGACAATTTGGAGATTTATTTGTAACCTATGCAATAAAGATCCCAACAAATTTAACTGAAAAGCAAAGAGTGTTATTTACTGAATTGTCTGATTCTAAATCTTAAAATGCAAACAATGGAAACAGAATATTTAATAAAGGTTGATGAATTCTGCGCCCGGCACAATATAGAGGTTTCATTTATCAGTTCATTGCAACAAAACGGATTGATAGAAATTTCTACAATCAAAGAAATCAGAGTTTATTGATTCTGAACAGTGTCAGCAATTGGAAAAGTATATACGCTTTTATTACGAGCTTGACATTAATCTGGAAGGTATTGAGACTATCACTCATTTATTGCAGCGAATAATCTCTTTGCAGGATGAAATTACTATGCTCAAAAACAGACTTCGTCTCTATGAGACAAATGAATAATAATCGCATTCTATCCGGTATATTGAAAATAGAAAACACTAATATGTATGTCTGCGTTTCTTGCAACCTTTGAGAATGTGTGAATTATGCAACTTTTTATAAAAATTATGCAATGCTTTTTCCACAACATTTATCTACCTTTTTACCGAGTTTGTTTTTATAAAAAGCAGGCAGAAGAAGCTGCTTTTTGATGAGGAATATTGTTTTAATAATATCTCCTCAATAACTTGATAAAACTCGTTAAATCTAAAATCAAAGATTATGGTTTACAGTAGAGTTGTGCAAAAAGCGTTAAAAAGTACCTGGGAATCGGAAAACAAAACAGGATTGCCCCAAGCCAGAATTTATAGAGGTCAGGATTGTATAGTCTCGAAATTAATTTATGACATTTTTGGAGGAGAGATCTTAAAAACACCCATGAAGAAAAGCTGGCATTTTTATAACCGGATAAATGGTAAGAGGATAGATCTTACAGGATCTGCTTTTAAAAAATCAATTGATAATAATAAATTCGAAGACATTCCTGTAACACCTGATGAAACTTCAGGTTACTTTGACAAAGTCGATTATTTCACTTTTATGATGAGGTTTATAAGAGCATTTGAAGAAGCGGTAGGACTGAAGCAATACAGTAAAGGCGTAATGACCTGGTAATTACAGGAACACAAACCAGGGGAATCCGATGGGGATTAAAAAAAAGATTATTCATTAAAAGAAAGGAAATTGAAGTGAACTATTTGTATTTAATCATTCCGATTGTTTTGATATTTTTTGTAGGGATAAGAATCGTACGTCCGACTCAGCGCGGCTTGATTGAGAGGCTTGGAAAGTACCATAATTTTGCCGGTCCAGGATTTCACTGGATAATTCCGGTTATAGACAAACTATTCCTGATAAATGTGACTGAACAGATGGTAGATGCCGATCCGCAGGAAATAATCACGAACGATAACCTGAATGCAAGTGTTGATGCCCAGGTATATTTCAGGGTTAAATCCGATGAAGAGAGTGTTAAAGGATCGACCTACAATGTAAATAATTACAAATGGCAGATTGTAAATCTGGCAAGGACAACGCTTCGTAATATTATCGGTACACTCACACTCAAATCAGCCAACAGTGAACGGGGAAAAATTAATGCCGATCTGTATAAAACACTTCACAATGAAACTCAGGGCTGGGGGATCGAGATTGTACGTACAGAATTAAAAGAGATTGATCCGCCAAAAGATGTTCAGGAAACCATGAATAAGGTGGTAAAAGCCGAAAATGAAAAAATCGCTGCAATTGACTCTGCTACCGCTGCTGAAACTGTTGCTGATGGTATTAAACGCGCTAAGATTAAAGAAGCGGAAGGATTTAAGCAATCAAAAATATTACACGCCGAAGGTGAAGCTGAAGCCATCAGGCTGGTGAATGAAGCGGCGGATAAGTATTTTATAGGGAATGCCCAATTACTGAGGAAGCTGGAGGCTCTCGAAGCATCACTTGGGAATAATGCTAAAATCGTTGTGCCGGAAGGAGCTGAACTGGTAAATATCATTGGAGAGATGGCTGGAATAATTCCGCTTGAAAGAAAGAAAAAAGAGTGAGTACGCTAGATTATTATGTTTTAAACAAGTTATAATATTTTTTTTCATATTCTCTATTTTGTCTGACAGACAAAGATTGTTAGGATAAGTTTATTTCTGACAGCATTTATTATGCTCATTTTGTTTTTACCTTCGGTAATCTTTCGATTATAGTAATCTGGTATTTCACCAGGTGTATTTAATGTTAATATAGCAGCCGGGTGAAGCAATTATTTTATATGAATCTGAAAATGGTTGGTAAAAAGCATAATCAGCTTTAGAATATCCATATAATAAAAATATGAAACATTCAAGACAGAAGCAAAAACGATAAAAACATGGTTATGAAGTATTATTTTGAGAAAACATTGAAAACAGATTTTGAAACGGCCGTTGCAAAAACAAAAGAAGCTTTAAAATCGGAAGGTTTTGGAGTATTATCAGAAATAGATATTCACGAAAAACTCAAAGAAAAACTGAATGTGGATTTTCGGAGATACAAAATTTTGGGAGCATGCAATCCCTCAAATGCCTATAAAGCATTACTGCAGGAGGACAAAGTGGGTTTAATGCTTCCCTGCAACGTAATTATTCAGGAACTGGCCAACAACCAGGTCGAGGTAGCTGCTATAAATCCGGTGGCCTCGATGATGGCTATTGAAAACCAGAATCTTCCCGAAATTGCCGGTGAAATAAAAGGAAAACTCGAGAGGGTAATTGCTTCTCTGTAAAACAGGAGAGTCTATTTTTGGTTTAAATAAAATAAATTTAAAAGTAGCTTAGCTAAGCACGGTATTAATGGTATGGGTTTGGGAATGGGGAGAGGGTGGATTATGCATCTTAATCCGCTTCCTTCACAGCCTGAATAAATGCCCTGATGTTCTCAGTCGGAGTATCAGGCGACATTCCGCCTCCACATGACCAGATAATTCTGGAATGATCCACGCAGGTCGTTATCATTTTACTGACGCTGGCCCTGACATCAGCCGGAGAACCCATTGCCAGGATATCCCTCGGAGGAATATTACCCAGCAATGTCACAGAATCACCTGCCAGAGACCTTATTTCACTTATCGAATGATTAAAACTGAAATTAAACAGATTGACTCCTATCTGTTTAAGATATTTTGCGCAAATAAGACCCGAGGCGTCATTATGAAAGAAATTGACTTTTGCATTAAATGTGCTGTAAATTCTTTTCATTTGCGGAAGAACGAACGTCTTAAAATCAGGTTCCCCAAGAAATCCAACAATATCATCGAGAATAAGGATCCCGTTTATATCCCTGAATTTCTCAAACTGAAGACTCAGCCAGTCTATTACAAAATCGGTAATGGTAGTCAGCCCCTTTTGCGCCTCTTCGGGTGTAATGGCAAGAGCCAGCATAAAATCAGTCATTCCGAAAAGGAACGATGCAATATTCAAAGGACCCCGACTGGTAGCAAACCTAAGCCTGCAGTCGTTCTGCCTTATCCTGTCCTCATATCTGAGCATCCGGTTTAGTGAAAATGGCAGAAGACCATCGGTCCTTACATTAGGTTTTAACAGGCCAGAAATATTTTCCGGATTAGAACTGATTTTATTTGGAAAAGGGAAATCATTTTCACTCCAGACAAGTTTGGAACCGAAAGCTGAAGGCTCGGTGCACATACCGTATTCAGCCCAGAAGCCTGGTAAAAACATAACATCGGGGAATTCCTTTATAGCCTTCATGTTTGCATTGAACCAGATCTCGGGATCAGCAAAGTAATCGATTATGCTTGAACCATACCATTTAGGCAGCCAGGGACTGTCAATTATGAAACCCACAGGTTTTTCCTCTGGGGTCTCCCCTTCAATAATCTTAATCAGTTTTTCCCAATGTATTTCTTTCATGGCTTGCAAATTCAAAATTTCCAACTCTACTCTGATTAGCTGGACATCAGATCAGTAACCAGGCTGGGCAAAAGGAGCATTAGGACATTTTTTTAATCGTCCTCATCTGGATTAATCCGGTTATTAACTGGCCTGATTGATGACTGCCGTATTATCAATTCCGAATTAAGAATTATAGTACTTACTTTTTCAAGCTGGGTGCCAGCAAGAATTTTAATAATTGAAGAAGCAGCAATCTCTCCCATTTCCCTGCCGGGATAATGAATTGTCGTCAGATTGGGATCAACTACCCTTGATACCGGATCATCATTAAAGCCAACAACTGCAATGTCTTCCGGTATTCTGAAGCCGGCTTTCTTAAGTTCACAGATCGCCGAAACTGCAGAGTTGTCATTAGCGGTGAAGAGAGCATCAGGCATGACTTCGTGCTTCATGAGTTCCCTTACAATCATTTCCCCCGAACTGTCACTCAGGTTTGTAATTATGAGAAGACCTTCATAATACGGAACAGAATTGTCGCTCAAAGCCTGTTTGAAGCCTCTTAGCCTGTCATTGTAAACATTCCGGTTAAGGTTCCCCGTAATGTGGGCTATCTTCCTGCACCCCTGATCGATAAGATGTTGTGTGGCATCATAACCAGCCTTAAAATTGTCAATTACAACGCATATGCAATTGCTCTGGCAAAAGACCCTGTCAAAAAAAAGTATCGGGATATCTTTCCTGAAAACATTCTGGAAATGATCCAGGTTTTTTGTTTCACAGGTTAGAGAAACAAGGAAGCCATCAACGCGGCCTTTAAACAATGCCTGAATGTTCTCAGCTTCAAGGGATGCTGATTCCTCAGACTGACTGATAA
The DNA here is from genome assembly GCA_963843635.1 of uncultured Bacteroidales bacterium. GTDB lineage: Bacteria > Bacteroidota > Bacteroidia > Bacteroidales > VadinHA17 > LD21. Next base: position 463,120 of record CAWJLF010000008.1, read on the forward strand.
GCAGCTGGTATCCCTCCTGTTTTGCCACTTTTTCCATTCCGGAAATAACAGTGGACATGAAATGACTGTCGATCCTGGGTATAACAACTCCCAGCGACCGGGTTCTCTTGAGCCTGAGGCTGGTAGCAAATTTATTCGGCTGATAACCCATTTCATTTGCAACCTGTATAATTTTCCTGCGAACCTCCTTCCTTATCTGTGGGTTGTTGTTCAGCCCTCTTGAAACAGTCGAGGCAGAAATATTCAGCACCCTGGAAATATCATATATAGTCACTTCTCCTTTTTTCTTTGAAGCTGCCATAATTAGTCAAGAATAGAAAATAGGGACAAAATAACATAAATATTTTCAAAGATATTTTGCAATCGATTGCAAAATAAAATCTTTTATTTAAATTTATTTGGTTTTATAGCATTAATTAATCCGGGCAGCGATATTCCCGGATCTAAATCCGGCCGCGGATAAAATTTATATTTTCGTACTTGAACTATTGATTTTATGCAAACAGAAAACGGAAAACTATCTGTCAGGGAGAAGGTAGGTTACAGTCTCGGAGATGGGGCTGCTAACTTTATCTTTCAGACATTCATGCTTTTACAGCTCAGTTTTTATACTGACACCTTTGGGCTTTCAGCTGCTGCTGCTGCAACACTGTTCCTGATCGCAAGATTATGGGGTGCTGTGTGTGACCCCATTTTCGGGGCATTGGCTGACAGGACACATACAAGATGGGGTAAATTCAGGCCATGGATATTATGGACGGCTGTTCCATTTGGGGTCCTTGGATACTTTGCTTTTACAACACCCCATTTTGGTGCTGCCGGTAAGATACTATATGCATATATCACCTATTTTTTGCTGCTGACAGTTTATTCAGCAAATAACAATCCCTATTCTGCCCTGAGCGGAGTAATCACCGGGAATATGGCACAAAGAACAAGCCTTTCCTCTTACAGATTTGTGGTTGTGACGCTTGCAACAATTGCTATTCAGGGATTTACGCTGCCAATGGTCAACCATTTCGGACAGGGTGACAGTAGCAAGGGTTATCAGATCACCATGGGGATCTTCTCTGCCCTTGCTATAATCTTCTTTTTTATAACATTCTTTACAACAAAGGAAAGAATAGTTCCACCCCCCAGCCAAAAAACATCTCTCAGGCAGGATCTTTCAGATCTTCTGAAAAACCGTCAATGGGTGCTGATGTTTTTAGTATTCCTGTTTATGTTCATCTTCCTTGCAATGCGGAACAGCATACTCCTTTATTACTTCAAATACTATCTTAACCCTGATAGTCAGCATGCATTTCTTGTTAATGCTGATAAAATCCTGCTGGGACTTTTAAGTCTTGTTGGAATGACAGGGGCAAATACTGATATTGCGGGGAACACCTTCAGTGTAATTAACATTATAAGCCAGCTTGCCGCCATACTGGGAATAGCCCTTTCAAATTCACTTGCACGAAAGTTTGGTAAACGGGATATCTTCAGGATATGGCTTGGCGTCGCAGGAATCGTTGCAGTCCTCTTTGTTTTCTTACCCCCTGAAGCAGTCACCCTTGCTTTCCTGCTTTCCGTCCTCTTTAACTTTTCATGGGGAGTGACAATGCCTCTGCCTTGGGCAATGATGGGCGACGTCGCAGATTATTCAGAATGGAAAAATAAACGTCGTGCTACAGGAATCGTTTTTGCAGGCATAGTAGTCGGGCTGAAGGTAGGTATGGCTATCGGAGGGGCGCTGACAGGTTATCTGCTATCACAGTACGGATATGTTCCCAATGTTGTACAGAGTCCGGATGCTATACGCGGCATCAGACTTATGGTAAGTATCTATCCTTCAATAGCAATCATACTTTGCGTGGTTTTGCTTTTTATCTATGAGATCAACAAGAATATCGAAATCAAAATGCAGGATGAGCTGGCAGACCGGCGGAAAAACTATGCTTAAAGCAAAAACCATAAATTATATTTTAGCATAATGAAAAATTCATTCTCACTTTCTGTAAAGCATTATCTTTTAATCCTTTTTATGACTTTTTCTTTATTATCATGCAAAAAGAAGGACCCGGGATTAAAAGACGTTTTTTTGGATGATTTCCTTATAGGCACCTGCATGAACATTACACAGATAAATGGCACTGACCTGCAGGCAAAACCATTTATTGCTGCAAATTTTAATTCAGTAACAGCAGAAAATGCTATGAAGTGGGAAAGAATTCATCCCATGCCTGGTCGGTATGATTTCTCTATTGCCGACAGTATGGTAAATTTCGCTATGGCAAATAAAATGTTTGTCGTCGGACATACGCTTATCTGGCATTCCCAGACACCCGATTGGGTTTTCCAGGATTCACTTGGGAATCCTCTTGAGCGTGATGGCCTGTTAAAAAGGATGAAGGATCATATTTTTACGGTCGTAGGTCATTTCAAGGGAAAAGTAAATGGCTGGGATGTTGTTAATGAGGCTGTCGACGAAGATGGTTTACTTCGTCAGACAAAATGGCTCACGATTATCGGGCCCGACTATATTGAAAAAGCCTTTGAATTTGCGAAGCAGGCTGATCCCGGTGCCGAGCTGTACTATAATGACTATAATAACGAATTGCCGGCTAAGAGGGAAGGTATTATTCCAATCATTGCAGACCTTAAGGCTAAAGGAATTAAGATAGATGGCATGGGCATCCAGGGGCACTGGCACCTTGACTCTCCTGCACTGAATGTAATTGACGAGAGCATAGATAAATATGCAGCTCTGGGGCTTAAAGTAATGATAACGGAGATGGAGGTTAATGTCCTTCCTACTCCTCCGGAGGTATACGGAGCTGATGTATCGCAACAGGCCCGTTACCTTGAAAAATTAAATCCATACTCTGCCGGTCTGCCTGATTCCGTATCCAGTAAGCTTGCGCAACGCTATGCAGATTTGTTCCGGGTATTCCTGAAGCATAAGGACGTAGTGACAAGGGTGACATTCTGGGGTGTGAACGACGGATACTCATGGAAGAATAACTGGCCAATAAAAGGAAGAACGAACTATCCGCTTTTATTCGACAGGAATTACAAACCAAAACCGGCTTTCTATGCAGTAATCAGGACCGCAAAAAAACAGGAGAAAGCCTTTTAATTAACAATTAAGGAATTTAATAATAATGAAAATATGAAAATCAATGCTCCCTATCTTGATCCGGCGTTGAAACCTGAGGTACGGATTGCCGACCTCATGGAAAGGATGACAATAGAAGAAAAAATTGCTCAGCTTATGGGTGTCTGGAATGGAGGCGTAGAGGATTTCACACCGGAAGAACTAAGCGATCCTGTTAGGATGCAGGAGGTTTTCGGGCAAGGATGTCACTCAGTGCATCCTTCTCCGCTGAATATCCGGGATACTGTCAGAATGAGAAATACGATCCAGAAATTTCTCATTGAAGAAACCAGACTTGGTATACCGGCCATCTTTGTTGATGAGGGTCAGCATGGCATGATGAGGCCTGAATCGACAGTTTTTCCTCAGGCGATAGGCCTTGGATGTTCGTGGGATCCTGACCTTTTTGAAAAGGTATATAGTGTTGTCGCAAATGAGATGAGATCGAGAGGTACGCATCATGCTCTGACTCCTGTAATTGATGTTTGCCGTGATCCCCGCTGGGGAAGGGTTGAGGAGACATACGGTGAAGATCCTTACCTTAACGGACGTCTCTCATGCGCTGCAGTAAAGGGACTTCAGGGCACCGATAACGGCAAAATAGCAGACGGGCATGTTGCTGCCACCCTTAAACACCTGGCAGGACATGGCGAATCAGAAGGGGGTCAGAATCAGGGTCCTGCAAATCACTCTCTGCGCGTACTCAGGGATTATCATCTCCCTCCATTCAAGATGTGCATCGATTATGCAAAACCTGCATCAGTTATGCCTTCATATAATGAGGTTGACGGAGTACCCTCCCATTCAAATAAATGGCTTCTTAACGACCTCCTTCGTAACGAGTGGCACTATAAAGGAATGATAGTTTCGGATTATTATGGGGTGGATCAGCTTTTCAATAAACACTTTGTTGTGAGTGACGAGAAGGAAGCTGCCATGACCGGATTTAATTCGGGTGTTCAGTATGAATTTCCTCAGGGAAACCTGTATAAGTTTCTACCTGAACTGCTGGCAGAGGGAAAGGTAAAGCTAAGCGATATCGACATGGCTGTTAAGCAGGTTCTTACAATGAAGTTCGACCTGGGGCTCTTTGAAAATCCATATGTTGATGAGGTTCTTGCTGAAAGTGTCAGCAGAGCGGATGAACACGTTCAGCTTGCCCTTAAAGCCGCCCATGAGTCGATCGTTTTACTGAAAAATAATGATCTGCTGCCTCTTTCTCCGGGAAAATACAGGAAGATCGCAGTTATAGGTCCGTGTGCTAATGACCTGTGGTTTGGAGGTTATTCGGGAGAACCTCACAGAAAAACAAGTCTGTTGCAGGGCATTAAAGATAAGGCTGGATCGTCAACAGAGGTTATTTTTGCACAGGGCTGCAGGCTTACAACAAATACGTCAACAAGCTATTTTAACTGGAAATATGACGAAATAGAATTTGCATCAAGGGATGAAAACCTCAAACTCATAAGTGAAGCGGTAAGTATATCTCGCAATGCGGAGATCATCATACTTGCTATCGGTGAAAATGAACACCTTTGCCGGGAAGCCTGGGCAAAAACTCACATTGGGGACAACATGACACTTGACCTCTTTGGAGAACAGAATGAACTTGCTTACGAGATTCTTAAGCTTGGGAAACCGGTCATCGTTTACTTAATGAACGGACGTCCTCTTTCGATAAACATGCTGGCTGAAAAGGCAGATGCAATTATTGAAGGCTGGTATATGGGTCAGGAAACGGGAAAAGCTGCTGCCGATATTATTTTCGGTGATGTCAATCCATCCGGAAAGCTTACTATTACATTTCCTAAATCGGCAGGACAGCTACCAATGTATTATAATCATAAGCCAAGTGCGCAGTTCGTTGACTATATATCACAGGATATCAATCCCTTGTATCATTTCGGATTCGGTCTCAGTTACGCGGATTTCAGATACAGCAGCCCCCGTCTTGCCAGGCGTTCAATTGGCATGAATGAATCTACGACCGTCATGGTCGAGGTCACTAATACAGGTAAAACATCAGGGGAGGAAGTTGTCCAGATGTATATAAGGGACAAGGTGAGTTCAGTGACAAGGCCTGTAAAGGAATTAAGGGGATTCAAGAGGATTTCATTGAATGCTGGGGAAACAAAAATGGTTACTTTCGGGATAGATCCGGAAAAGCTTGCTTTTCACAATATAGAAATGAATTTTGTGGTTGAACCCGGCATTTTCGAGATAATGACAGGAAGTTCATCAAGGGATATCGATCTTCAGATGACGGAACTAACCGTTGAATCTTAAGGATAAAAAGCCTTTGGCTAATATTCCTTAAATTTCTGAAAAGATACCTTCTATAAGATATAAATCCGAAATCAAATGATAAGAACTGCTTTTGTGAGTTTTATCCTTTTCATTCTACCTGTACTCGCCAACTCTCAGACTGACAGCCTAAAAATTTCCACTCAGCGAGAAACAGGCAGTTTTACAATCTCATCCGGGAATAGTTCCGCTCAAATGCTTATAAGCGTGAAGGATGATCCGGGGGTGATCAGGGCATTCAAAGATCTTCAGGCGGATATAAAAACTGTTAGCGGTAACTTGTCCGGGCTGTCAGTTAATATGGAACATCCTCATTCAGAGGTAATAATAGCGGGTACTATTGGAAAGAGCCCTTTGATTGAAGATCTTGTAAAAAGAAGAAAAATCCGGGTTGACGACATTTCGGGCAAATGGGAATCCTTCATCATTCAGGTAGTTGATAAGCCCTTCCCAGGGGTGGAAAGGGGACTTGTAATTGCCGGAAGTGATAAACGCGGGACAATTTATGGTATTTACGAGATTTCCGGTGAAATTGGTGTTTCTCCATGGTACTGGTGGGCGGATGTTCCTGCAAGAAAAAGTAAAGATCTCTTTGTTTCACCAGGACGCATTGTTTACGGTGAGCCTTCAGTGAAATATCGTGGCCTTTTCCTTAATGATGAAGCTCCGGACCTTACTAACTGGATTGCCTGGAAATATGGGATGGTCCCGGTTTCTTCAAAACCACCTATTCCCCCTGGTGTTGCAAACTATGGACATGAATTTTATTCAAGGATCTTTGAACTACTGCTCAGATTGAAGGCTAACTACCTGTGGCCTGCCATGTGGAACAATGCATTTAACGAGGATGATTCATTGAATGCTGCCCTGGCAGATGAATATGGCATAGTTATGGGCACCTCTCATCAGGAACCCATGCTCAGAGCTCAGAAGGAATGGGACCGCAGATACCTTAAAACTCTTGGCAGCTGGAACTGGACAAAAGATTCTGATACTCTGTCGAAATTCTGGCGTGAGGGTATAAGACGCAATCGGAATTTTGAATCTCTGATAACCATTGGACTCAGAGGTGCCGACGACACTGAGATGGGACCGGGAGGCCCTCAGGCTAACATAGATAAGCTTGAAAAGATAGTAAATGTCCAGAGAAAAATAATTTCTGAAGAGATGAACCCGGATGTGACAAAGATACCTCAGCTATGGTGCCTTTATAAGGAGGTTCAGGAATACTACAATGCGGGCATGCGTGTACCTGACGACGTAACCTTGCTTTGGGCAGAGGATAACTGGGGAAACTTGCGAAGAGTGCCTGCAGCAGCGGAACGGACCAGGACTGGAGGTGCAGGGATTTATTATCATTTTGATTATCATGGCGGACCCCGGAGCTACCAGTGGATAAACACAGACCCTATCCCAAAAATCTGGGATCAGATGGGTCTCGCGAAACAATATGGTGCTGACAGGATTTGGATTGTTAATGTAGGTCATTTCCGGGGCTATGAATTTCCAATTGAATACTTCCTATCTCTGGCATGGAACAGCGAAGCTCACACAGCTAATGACATGAGGGGTTTTACAGAAAGATGGGCTAAAAGGACATTCGGACCTGCATACACTGAGGAAATTGCTGATATCATATCGAAAACCACAAAATATAATGGACGCCGCAAACCTGAACTGCTTTCTCCTTCCACATATAGTCTTGTCAATTACAGAGAAGCAGAAAACGTTGTAACAGATTTCAGGGTACTTACTGAAAAAGCAGAGCAAATCAATAACCTTTTGCCTGTTGAAATGCACAATTCATTTTATCATCTGGTCCTGTTTCCAGTTAAAGCCAGCTCGATTGTGAACGAGTTGTACTTCACCGCGGGAAAGAATGCGCTATATGCCAAACAGGGAAGGGCAGCAACCAATGAACTGGCAGAAAAGACCGAGATGCTCTTCAGGGCAGATACAAGCCTGATGGGCTATTATAACCACAAATATGCAGGCGGCAAATGGAATCATTTTATGGACCAGCCTGTTCTGGGATACAAAAGCTGGGCTGACCCCAGTGTAAACAGTCTGGATGCTTTGCACCTTTACAGGATCCAGATTCCTGATACTGCTGAAATGGGTATAGCATTGGAAGGTTCGGAAAAAGCATGGCCCGATACTGGCGAGCCTGCTGTTCTTCCTTCATTTGATGTTTTTAACAGGCAGGAAAGATACCTCGAGATCTTCAATAAGGGAAGTCATTCTTTTTCATTCTCAATAATATGTGACCAACCCTGGATACTTCTGCTGGATACAGCAGGAACAATAAGCACCGAAAAACGAATAACCGTAAATATTGACTGGAATAAACTTCCCGTCGGAAGCCACACCGGTATCATAAAGATCAAAGGCCCCGGACCTGAAGTCAGGGTAAGAGTATCAGTATTGAACCCTGTCTTTCGGCATTCGGCCATTATGAAGGGATTTATAGAGGCGGAAGGATATGTTTCAATGGAAGCAGAACATTACACTTCTATTAATAATACAACAGACCGTAGATGGGAAAAGATCGAAGATTATGGCAGGACACTGTCAGGGATGCGTGCAACAACTTTTACGGATGCTCCCTCAGCAATCCCGGGGGACAATGCCCCCAGTCTTGAATATGGGATGTACCTCTTTTCTTCAGGAGAGGCAGCCATAAGATTAATCCTTTCACCAACTCTTAACTTCCTAGCTGGAAGAGATCTTAAAGTCGGACTATCATTTGATGATGAGGATCCTAAGGTTGCTATTGTAGTTCCAAAAGATTTTAGTGCTATGAATGGAAATAAGGATTGGGAACAGACAGTGATGGATAATGCAAGATATCTCGATTTAAAGCATTTTGTCAAAACACCTGGTTATCATACTCTTAAAATTTGGATGATTGATCCGGGGATTGTAGTTGAAAAAATCATTGTCGATACAGGCGGTGTCAGTGCAAGCTATCTCGGTCCGCCGGAAAGCAAGCAACTTTTATTTTGAAAATGCATCTAAGGTAAGACTGTGAGTTGGATATGAAATATTCCAATTTTAAAAATCTATTTGCAATCGGTTGTATAACTGAAATCATCCTTTTAAAAACGATAGTATACTATCACACAAAACATGCAGTTTAACGACGTACGCTATGGTGTGTTATACCGGCATGCTTATATTTTAAAGAATAGTTCTACTTGATCTGACCTGTTTCAAAAGGGGAAGCTGGCAATCCTTCAACGTTGGACAGGTTAGCACCTTCCGGATTATCAGCCCAGGCATATCTCACAAACATCGGGTTCTTTATTTCATCACTCCACACTATGACATGATTATTTTCAATTCTTGCCTCTGCCCAAACATACTTCTTATCTGCTCCGGCAATTGCAAAATAATTTAAATCACCACCTCCTTTTGCTGCCAGACCACTACCAATGTGGTCAAATTCAATGATTATCTTATCGCCATCTTTAACAGCCGATTTATAGAGAGGACCAGAGTACACAATCTCTTCATTTCCATAGGCCAGCTTTCTGGCTGCCAGGGCCAATCTTTCACCAACAACCTTTTTTTCAAGAGGATGTATATCATTCCATTCTCCAACGTCGATTGTAACAGCCATTGCGGTATTGGGAACAGATAATGATTTAAACTGCCCAAACCTTAATTCGGCCCATTGACTTTCAGAAGGAAGATATTGAACTTCCATGAAGTTGGGTAATTGAACAAAAATAAATGGGACAGACCCTTCTTGCCATTTATTTCTCCAGTCATTTATCAAGGCTGGTTGAAGAAACTGGTATTCTCCGGGCTTGCCTGTATTGGATTCACCCTGATACCATAAAATGCCTTTTATCCTGTAATTTATTAATGGCGCAACCATAGTATTATAGAGTCCTGATGGTTCATTCTGCATTGATATTGAGCGGGTGCCTGTTCCAGGTCCAAAAGCCACAGGTTTAAATACCTGTCCAACTTTATATAGCCATTCGCCCCGAAGGTCAATGCTATCTTTACCAATAACCAGGTAGTAAGGTTTGTCGGGTACAAATCCTCCTTTTCCTGCATAGTTTATGACCCTGACTACAATAATATTCTTCCCGGGCTTCAGTAATCCGGCTGGCAGATTATATCTTCTGGGAGGATACTGATAGGTTATAGATCCCGAAAAGACACCATTCACATAAACATTATCAGCATCAACTATACGTCCGAAGAAGAGCTTTGCCGGTTTTCCGGTCATTAATTCCGGCACATAGATTTCTTTTCTGAACCAGACAATCCCGTTCAGTCCTTTTACCCCCTGATCATTCCAGTATCCCGGGAGCCAGTATTTATGCCACCCTTCCGGTACGTAGGAGATGTCGTACCAGGGTTTTGGGCCATTCATACCCTTATCCGGTGAACTGGAATTAATAGAAGGTCCCTGATTTGTTCCTGATCTCCTGCTTGCAGCTCTGAGTATTGGATTAAGATAAGCAGAATCCTTAAGTTTCCCGATCCTGGATATCAACTGAGGAAACTCTTTTAGTCCCTCCTCACTGGTCCATGCTTCTATTGGGGTTCCTCCAACACTGGAATTGATAATTCCAACAGGTACCTTATACTCTTTATAAATATCTCTGGCAAAGAAAAAAGTAACTGCACCAAAGCCAAGTACATTTTCGGGTGAGGATCTATCCATTTACCACCCGGCAGATCGTCATGTATTGAGGTAACATCTGACGCAGTTGGGATGAAGAAATTCCTGATTTCCGGGAAATTGGCACCGGCTATATCATCAGGGTATTTTTCTTTTACCCTCTCCATTGGCAGAACCATATTGGACTGACCTGAACAGAACCATACATCGCCAAGTAAAATATCATTTATAGTGATGGTATTTTTCCCTTTTACCATCATAGTGTAAGGACCACCTGCCTTCATAGGTGGTAATGTTATTTTCCACTTCCCTTCAGAATCAGTAACAGTACTGCCAGTTTTTCTATTAAACTTAACCACCACCTTCTCTCCGGGTGCTGCCCAGCCCCAGATTAATATTTTAGTATCCCTCTGCAGGACCATTCCATCGCTTATCAGTACAGGAAGTAAGACATTAGCCTGTAAAGAACCTGACAGCAGGAAAAGTACCAGGCTTGTTATCAGATGTGATTTAATCGACTTTTTCATGTTACAAAATTATCCTGATACGACTCAGTTGATTTTTTTCAAAGTTAAATGCTTTATACTTACCAGAAAAAGTCAATGGCGCCGATTTCATTCTTGTATTCAAGAATAGCAGCAGATCCAAATGCACTACCCCGAGCTATAACCATAAATTTTTTCTATCCTTATTACTGTATAGCGAAGAACCTTCAGCAATATTCAGCATTATACTAAATGACGCCCGATGCAATTGATCATTTATGGTCCTGTCAAAATTGCTTGAGGAAATAAGTATGGCTATTTAAACACAAAATTTCTTTGGTTTTTGATAAACATCTAATTTACAAAAATCGAGCATAAAGTGCTAGTTTATAGCTATAAATTGATCAATCTGGCGAGACAACATGTAAAGTTAAAAAATTTTACAGTGTGAGTGTGAGTTCGTGTCTCTTTTCCATTAATTGTCACATCCTTGTAATCAGATCAGAATGCAGGAGTTACAATAGCCGGAGGATGGAAGGCTCAGTAGCCTGGGGAAAATTACTTATCTGCCTGAACCCTTTTTTCATTCCTGTAGCTTCGTATGTTCTGAATTTTTTTCAAATAGTTAATCGTTGCTTCAGCAGTTGTGATAAAAAGAGACTGACCCGGGTCGTCATGCTTGTATTTATACACCTGGGTCATATAATCATTCATTGCTACAGTATAGGTTTTATTCAGATCGAAAGCTGAGCCGTCTTCTGTCTGTAGAGATACTTCTTTAAGATTACCATCATTATCACGTTTCAGTCTTGTCCGGATTCCCGAAGGATAGACCCCTTGGTTGTCATCCATTTTGTATGCTGAAAACATTAATGAGATGATTTCATTTCCTGTTAGTTTTGTTAAAACAAGGACATTTCCAAACGGATCGAGTTGATAAATATTCATTTTGGTAACAGGCCCTTTTGCCAGATGACCGATACGAACGCCACCGGGATTTACCAGGGCAATATCAGCTTTAGCTGCATCTCTCTGGGCATCAGCCATCAGGTAACCGAGTTCTTCATGCGACAAAAAATCATCTGACGCAGTTGCAATTATTTCTTTCAGACCAGGATTGTCATTAAACCTGTCAACCATGGAACGGATCGCTGGCATCTCTTTCCCTGAGTTTCTAATATCAATAAGTTTCATTGTTCTCTGTAAAGATCCGTCATCTTTTCGGGTCAGCATTATCAGTGTTCCATAGTTTAGTTTACTTCCGGCCTGAGTAATCATAACCTCATTGAAAATCTGTTCTTTAGCAATTACTGTATGTGAGTGGCCGCCAATAATCAGGTCGAGTCCGGCTGGCATTGTTTCAGCAAGTTTGATGTCACTTTCAAAACCAAGGTGACTCAATGCTATTAATATATCACTTTGATCTTTTAGCCAGAGATAGTTTGGTGCTGTTTCAAATGCAGATTTGAATACAAATCCTTTTGTATTGTCAGGATGAGTATCAGGAATGCCATTCTGGTTGATCTGAATGAGTCCCAGAAAAGCTATCCTCAATCCATTCTTCTGTTTTATTATTTTATATGGTTTTATTTTTATCTGAAGCGAATCCTTTGCCGTTACATTGGCACAAATAAAAGGAAAGTCAGCCTTGTGTGTCAGGTTGCTGAATCCCTTCTGGTGTGAATCAAATTCATGATTTCCAACAGCACTCATATTGAACTTCAATGCATTCATGAGTTTAACCATCGGCAGACCTTTTTCAGGATACTGGTCATTAACAGGGTTTCCGGTCTGGTTATCACCGGCTGAAACAAGCATCATTGATGGATAAATAGCTCTTAAACTATCAACGATATATGCGAGCTTGGGAAAGTTGTCAAGAGCTGCATGCATATCATTAACTGCAAATATGACAGCCTGTTTTTCACCTGTTTTGCCCGAAATAGCCTTTCTCCCGGTACTACAGGCTATAAGCAGCCTGCCGATAGTACTGCAAGAGCCAAACCGGATAAAGGAAATGTCTTTTTTCTCTTTTCTTTAATAAAAATGGTATTGCCATCATTCAGCTCTCCGTCAAGTTCGATCACATTTCCATATTTATCTTCAACTACAGGCATTGGATCAGGGCATATTTCGCCTTTCTGTGTATAAAAGCTCTGTATTGCATCCCGCGCTTTTGCACCATTAAACAATTCCAGGGTGATATTATTTGCAATTATTTTCATATATGGGAAAAATTATGATATAACAGGTTTCTAAAATACACTTTTTTCAACTGGTGAACAACAGGCTTCTTCGACTGACGATAAGCTTCATACTTGTCTTTAAACTCTTGTGAATAGACGTATGATTTTATATACCCGCACAACTCCTTTGCGATCTCTGTGTTCAAACTGTTCCCTAATCCTTAATACACCTTACAGACAAACCTTCCAACTTATCGATGCTGTACCGGCTAACACTCATGGCATCGGCGTAAATGCTCCGTGACCAGGCGGTAAAGGTAGCGAGCTCGCTGGTGCACCACCAGAAACCATGGTTCCCAATGTTGTTGAATGTGCCATTGTTGCTACGACTACCACCCGGTAAGGCTTTATAACCGAATTGATCGGTTGCACCGGTATTAGGGCTGTTCCAGTGTGCTGTTCCGATTTCTTTTAGTTTGCCTCCGGCATCATTTATCCCTCCTAAAAAGCTTGTTAGTGTTAACAATTCGTTATCGTCAGGTACATGCCATCCCATGGGGGCTATGTTTCGACTGTCGTTTACGGCATACCAATTATATAAACAGCCGTAAATATTGGTGTTTGCGGCACTATTATCATAGCTGCAATAAGCCCCTGTGGTAAGATTGCCCCATTGCGTGTTATCAGTTATATTGGGTATCGCATCACCATTACGGTACTTTGTAACCTTTAGGTTTTCTACCATCCATACTTGTGTGCCAATAGTGACAGTGTGATAAACATTGCCGTCAACATCTGATATTGTATCATTGTTATTGTTATCAGCATTAGGATCATCTGCATTATCAGCCTTTTTACAACTATTTGTAAGAACTAATAACAGTCCCATAAATATTAATGGGTAAATCAAAATTCTGCTTCTCTTTTTCATATGAATTTAATTTAGAAGATTAAAAAATTATTGTAATTTCTCATGTAAAATTATCTTGTGCAGGAACAACAGGCCTCCCCTAAAAAGGGGAAATTTACAATTGCCTTACAGCCTTGTTTTATTTTTATTTTTTTGTGGGGTCCATTAAAATAAACACAAACAAATAGATGAATTTCTATGCTTAGTTTTAAGTTTGTGAATTAATCAGGCTAATAAGTATGAGAAAATTAATATCCATCACGATCCTGATATCTGTCTTTTTTCAAAACTCAGCATCTCAGGAATACCTTAACAGGGATAGTCTGATAAGGCTTCTCAATTCCCCCATGAATGATACAACCAGGGTGTTATTATATATAAGCATAGGACAACAGTATGAGAACAATATTCCGGATTCTGCAATATATTATTACACGCAGGCTCGTAACCTGAGTAAACAGACCGATTACAACACAGGTATGATGAAATATCTTTCCAATATAACATACGTATATAATTCACAGGGAAAATATGACACAGCGTTAATCCTGAACCTGCAATCACTTGAACTGGCAAAAAAACATGGAACGCTGCAACAACTTGCAGCATGCCTGGGTAATGTTGCCAACTCATATCTGTTCCTTGAAAAGTATGAAAATTCTGTTGACTATTTTCTTCAAACATCAGAATTAATCAGTAAAACCGGCAATAATCAATATCAGTGCATATTATACAATAATCTTGCTGTTGTCTATGTAAAATTGAAAAGACCTGATAAAGCTATGGAGTATGCCAGGAAAGCCGTTTTACTGGCAAAACAAATAAATGATCCATATAACCTTGGCATAAGCCTTGATAACTTAGGCCTTTCGTATATTGAATCAGATAAGCCGGACAGTTCTCTTCTGTATCTGCAGCAGGCGCTGGATATAGCTGAACAGACACAGAATTTATATGTAAAGGAATCTATAATGATCAATTTTTCGGATGCTTATTTGCAGATGGGGGAATATATAAAGATGCGGCCTTATGCTGAAATGGGAATGAAACTGGCAAAAGAGCTGGATGATATGGCAGGCCAATCTGCTGCTTCACTCGGATTAGGCTACTATTTCCTTTACCTTGATCAGGAAGACATAGCCCTGAATTATGCACATCTGGCTGAAAAAAGCGCTGTTTCGGATCACCTTACAGAACAGCTGAGAAAGGTTTATCAGTTAATGAGCTATATATCCCTGTCTGAAAAGAAATTCATTAACTTCCGGAATTACCAGTTTAAACACGATTCAATAGAAGATCTGATTTACAATCAAATGATCTTACGAAATATTCAGGATCTTGAAACCAAATATGAAACTGAGAAAAAAACACAACTGATCAGGCAGCTGGAACAGGAACAAGAGATTCAAAAGCTCAGACTTCGTCAGACACAGTTCATTCTTTTAACTCTTACGGGAGTAATATTTACAATCGTTCTTCTCATTATATTTCTGATTAGAGGGCACAAGCATAAAAGAATATTTTACGAGAAGGAGAAAGAACTTCAACAGATAAAAATCAATGAACTGGAATCAGAAAAACAACTTTTAGCTACTGAGGCGGTCCTTAAAGGTCAGGAGGAAGAACGGACCCGGCTGGCCCGCGACCTTCATGATAGTCTGGGAGGGATGCTTTCAGGGATAAAAATGTCATTCAATAATCTGAAAGAAATACTAGCTAAAAAGAGTGAAGACCAGCAAATGTTCGATAGGAGTCTTGATATGCTTGATGGATCAATTGTTGAATTGAGGACAATAGCGCATAATCTGATGCCTGAATCTTTGCTTAAATTCGGGTTGGATGCATCTGTTAGTGATTATTGTGAGAGGATCAACAGCAGCGGGACTATAAAGGTTAAATACCAATCGGCAGGATTGGAAACCTATACGACCAGTCAATCAGTGATCATTAATGTTTACAGAATAATTCAGGAGTTAATCAACAACACTTTGAAGCATGCGTCTGCAACATATATTTATATTCAGCTGGTGAATCAAAATGGACTACTGGAGATCACAATTGAAGATGATGGCGCCGGATTTGATGTTGATATGCTCAGGAATTCTCCGGGAATAGGTTGGAAAAATATATATAACCGCATTGACTATTTAAAGGGCAGGATTGATATTCAATCTGAACCACAAAAAGGGACAACCGTGAATATTTACATTTAAGAGGCTGTCTCAAAAGATATTTTTAACCGCAAAGCCCGCCCGGCTGAAATGCCATAATGGAATTGTATATACTGGATACCGGTCGGACGGGGACGCAAAGAAGGCGCAAAGGACACAAAGGCAATATTTTAACATTTAACACTTTGCGATCTTCGCGTATATTCTTAGCGAACTCAGCGGTTACTGGATTTCATCTTTTGAGACAGCCCCTTAAAGATATAAATCACCCAAAAAGGGGAGATGGTGAAACAATAATACCGTTATTTTTACTTTTTCCGAAAATACCGGGAACTTTGTGAGGAATAACCAGAAGATCATAACTATGACTAGAATAAAAGTATTTATCGTTGATGACCATTTTATGGTTATTGAAGGTATAAAATCACTTCTTCATAATATTGATGATCTGGAAATGATGGGATATGCATCCAATGCAACTTCCTGCCTTTCCTTTCTGAACAACAACCAACCCGATGTTGTACTGATGGACATCAGTATGCCCGATAAAAGTGGTATTGAGTTATGCCTGGAAGTAAAGCAAAAGTACCCTCTGGTACAGGTTCTTGGTTTAAGTACATTCGATGATAAATCATTTGTAATGAAGATGATAGAAAACGGTGCTTCTGGATATATTTTGAAGAACGTTGGTAAACAGGAACTTACAAAAGCCATTCACATGGTGTATGAGGGGAACAGGTACCTTAGTCATAGTGCCTCTGATGCCTTAAAATCTGCATTGAAGGAACAGGATTCTTTGCCGTTTATTACACGCAGGGAAAAAGAGGTTTTGGAACTGATCGCAGAAGGATTGACAAATGTGGAAATTGCAAAAAGACTATTCATCAGCACTGCTACTGTTGATACACATCGTAAAAGCCTGCTTTTCAAATATAATATGAAAAATACAGCTTCCCTCATAAGTTTTGTCACCCGAAACGGATTGATTTAAAAATACCCCAACTTCTATGTTTCTCTTCCTCAGTGAATTGGACTGAGCGTTAAAAATATGCCTGTGGAAATATTAAGCGAAGGAGACAGACTGCCGTAGTGGCTCGGGCCCAGTGAGAAAAAAGAGTGAGTTCGCTCGCTCAGGATAATCTTCTCTCCCAGCTGGGCTCGTCCCGATAACTATCTGGAGATAGGAAATCCCAACGTAACCTCGCAAAAAACCATACCATTAACCTTTGTAATGTTCTGATAATTTAACGAGTAGATTAGCTTGAATAATAATGCTCAAAAGGCAAAAAACAAAAGACCCCTGGCTATGAAATTATTCGATTTTAGGTTTTATTCCCCCTTTTTTTACCCATATCATCTATTATAGCAATAAACCCCTCTCTATAATTACTGTTTATGGGAATCTCTTTAGAGTCAATGACTACACAGTATTTTTTGACCGTTTCGATATGTCTTAAAGCCACAATATAGGACCGGTGTATTCTTGTAAAAATTCTTTTGGAAGTAATTCTAATACTTCAGATAGTTTATTGTGGGTGCAATAATGTAATTAAATGTTGTTGGGGTTATAGAAGCAGGTGCGAAAGACATGAATTTCTTCATGCAATTATTGACCTTACCTATTCTCTTGAACAAATAGCCAGTACTCATGTTAATCGAAGAAGGGTATAAAAAGCTAATCTGATCGTTAGCATATATAAAATAAAAAATGATAAAAATAATTTATGAGTCATTATTAGTGATCGTAAAGGATATATTGAAGAGCAGAAATTATTTATGAGTTCATTCCTGCGATTTGTGGATGGACTTTAACAACATGGCGCTTTACATTATTTGCATTTCTGAAACAAAACAACAGTGTAGTTAAATAACATCAGGTGAAAATTAAAAAACCCGGATAGCTTATTGCAACTTTTAAATTATCTTATTATGAAATCGAATACAATTATTAATCTTTTCTAAGACAATCTTCGGAAAAAACAAACCAAAATTAACATGATGAAAGAATCCATATTTTATTTAATAACAATGATAATGTTTAGTGCTTGCACCAACGTTTCAAAACCTTCAGCAACTGAAGAACCAACAATAGCTGATTTTAAAATTGGAGAGAAATGGACTTGGAAATGGCAGCGTTCAGTAGATGGAGAGATACGGGCCGAAGGCAAAGATTTTCAAGAAGTTGTAGATTTTAATGGAGTTTTAGGTTTTTATAATGGTAATGATACACTTAAAATCGCAAGTACTTTAGCTAAAAAGCCGAGCAATACACCCTTTTACGATTGGCCATTAAAGGTGGGTAAAAAATGGAAATTTGAGCAGGAATGGGAAAATAGTGAAGGTACAAAGGGGAAAACTAGTCAAGATGTAGAGATTATGTCATTTAATGAGGTAACCGTAGCTGCCGGAATATTTATGGCATATAAAATTGTGTACACAGGCAAGATTACCAATTCAAGGGGATATAATGCTAAGATTACAGATATTTGGTGGTATGCACCTACAGTTAAAAAATACATAAAACACACTCAGAATGATGGAGATGGGCTGTATGTAAATGAATTAATTAACTATTCGGGCGTTCAGTAAAAATAGCTGCTCCTTCTGGTGGAAGGTAGCCAGATAGCAGGCTGGTACCTCTATGTTTGGAACAAAAGTAAAGAAAGATATGAAGAAAATGAAAGCAATTGTATGCACAGAATATGGACCACCGGAGGTTCTTCAACTAAAAGAAGTAGAAAAACCCTCTCCTAAGAAAAATGAGATATGCATTAAGATCCGTGCGACATCTGCTACATCAAGTGACTGCATAGTCAGAAGTTTCAATTTACCTTGGTGGCACCCAATGGGATTTATGATGGGAATTGCGATGGGCTTCGGGAAACCGAGGAACCCAATTCTTGGAATGGTGGCAGCAGGAGAGGTCAGTTCTGTTGGAAGCAATGTGAAACGGTTCAGGATAGATGACCAGGTCCTTGCATATACCGTTTTGTCACCCTTCAAGACTCGTATGGGAACATATGCCGAATACATATGCATTCCGGAAGACTGGATTGTGTTACCGAAACCTCCGAATATAACCTTCGAGGAGGCTGCTGCTATTCCCTATCCCGCAGAGCTGGCCATGTTCTTTCTGAAGAAGGGAGATATCCAAAGAAGAAAAAATGTTCTCATAGTTGGAGCCTCTGGATCGATCGGTACAACTGCCGTACAAATTGCCAGGCATTTTGGGGCCAAAGTGACAGGGGTTTGCAGTACTGCGAACCTGGAATTGGTTAGGTCCCTTGGAGCCGAAAAGGTAATTGACTACACAAAAGAGGATTATTCTAAACGTGGTGAACGTTATGATTTGATACTGGATGCCGTTCCACAACAGGTCGCGGATAGGAAGAGCCTGAAATCACAAGCGAATAACGTCCTCTCTACGGATGGTAAGTACATCTCAATAGCTGATGGATTAGCAAAAGTAAGCTATGATGATCTTGTTCTGCTATTGGACCTTACAAAGTCTGGTGAGTTCAAACCGGTAATCGACAGAAGCTATCCGTTGGCGCAAATGGTTGAAGCCCACAGATATGTCGAGGCAGGACACAAAAAGGGGAATGTGGTAATAACTGTATGATATTGAGTTATTAAAAATAACGAACGCACAACACACAATATAAAACAGTTGATGTTCAGTGGTTTATTCGCAAGCTCATGAGCTCACTTCGTTCGTTTATGGGGGGTGGTTCCCGCTCCGGCATTCTTGTCGGTAGACAAGTACGCAGCCTGAAAACCCAACCGTTTCATATTGTAAAACATTATGCTTAATATACATCCATATCAATCCTTTTTCACAAATATTTCATTTCCATGTAATGATTTCTGATTTTCACCACTAACTAAAATAAAACGATATTGAGTAGCGATTTTTATAAAACATCAATTTTACCATTTGCTGGAATTATCATTAAGTTATGTCGGGCATATACAAGTTCACAGGAGGATTTCGAAGATTATTATCAGGAGGTGTGTTTGCAGATCTGGAGGAGTAAAGAAAACTTTCGTGAAGAATCGGAGTAGCTATGATTATATCAAGTTATTTAAAAGTTGGCTCAAAATGTCCATTTCAAACAATATAAAAGTTATGCATTTTTTCTATCCTCTGATATATTTAGCCGCTTTGATGCCAATAGTACACACATTGAAAGCAGTTGAAGTGACACATCAGGCGATTTTGAATTCCGGATTTCGCCTCATTTATGGAATCCCCACTTTTATGTGGATAATAGCCATCATAATTGCGGTCTTAATGTTTGTCTTTGGAGGTAAAATTTACACATGGGATGTGAATTTGGTTTATGGCAGAGTCTTTCAAAAATTAGATGAATTAATTGCTGATATAGATGAATTAAAAAAATAAGCACTCCATAAAGTGCACTGTTTAAAAGCGTTTCAGAATTAATTTTAAAAAAATAAGTTTTACGCGTAATAATATGTGGTTTTAGCCACTAACCAGGAAAACATTAAAATAAATATTATGACAATACAAGAAGCAATTAACTTTTTTGAAAGATTCATCAAGCTGAAACAACTAAAAAATCTGAAATCAGGATTTACGAAAAATTCATTCATATTCTAACCAAATTGAAGAATCAGAGAATTCTCAAAAGATGAAATTCAATCCATTGAGGCGGAACTTAAAAGTTTAAATTTAGAATCGAATCCGGAGAATCGAAAAAAATATTTTAAGCACGCACTTAGTAAATTTGAAAAATACTTAAAGGATACATTTTCTTTAATTTCCAAAAGTTATTACACCAATATGGGTATAGGTTTAGGATCGACCTTTGGAATTCTTTTTGGATTTGTATTTTTGCCAGGTTGGGAGCGGTCTTTGGGAATAGCTTTGGGGGTGAGTGCCGGAGCGTTAATTGGATTAATTATTGGACGATCGATGGACACTAAGGCTAAAAATGAAGGCAGAGTGTTGTGATTAATACAACGATAAATAACCTCCATTAACATATCATTAAAACTATTTTTTTAAACAAAATGGCTAAATTGAAATTAAGCTTAGCCGCTTACATTTAATATTTTACGAACATGAAAGCATTAATAACAACGATACTTTTAATGGCATTCTCAATAATGAATATACTTTCACAAGATATTTCAGGAGTATGGCATGGCATTGCAAAAAGTCCGGATAATAAAGAAATACTCTTTGTCTTTCTTTTTGAAAATACCCGGAATGGTCTTGTTTCAACCATGGCTGTTCCTGCTTTTGATGTTTCTGATGTCAAACCAAAAACAACCACTTTTAAAAATGGAAAATTAAGTATTGATGGTTCAAATGTTGGTATGAAATACGAAGGGACATTAAACGAAACCACACAGCAAATTACGGGATCTTATACTGAAGGTAACACTTTACTTTCTTTAGTATTAATAAAAGGAAATCCTGAAATGCCAAAGATTAACAGGCCACAGGAACCTGTAAAACCTTATCCTTATTACGAAGAGGAAGTAGTTTTTGAAAATACCGAAGCTAATGTAGTACTTGCAGGAACATTTACATGCCCCGAAGGAAATAAAAAATTCCCAGTGGTAATTTTAATAAGTGGCAGTGGTCGGCATGACAGAGATGGAAGCATTCCTACTCACAAGCCTTTTTTGGTGCTTTCAGATTATCTTACTCGTAACAATATAGCTGTATTGCGCTATGATGATCGTGGGTTTGGCGAATCTACAGGGGATTTTAGTAAAGCCACAACGGCAGATTTTGCACAAGATGTTTTAAGTGCAGTTCATTATTTAAAATCAAGAAGAGACATCAACCCTGGTCAAATAGGATTAATTGGGCATAGCGAAGGAGGCATTATTGCTCCATTGGCAGCAAATCAAACTTCAGATATTTCATTTATTGTAGTTTTAGCTGCCACAGGTATTCCCGGAAGTGAAGTAGCTGTTATGCAAGCTAAAACTTTAAGACCGTTTCCTGTTCCTGATGAAGATATATTTGCAAAGAATGTAAGAAAATCAATTGAAATTGCTACCTCAGATGCAGAGATGTCGGCCAAAAGAAAAGCATTAAATGCTCATAATAAAGCTTATTTAACGCCGATATTAAAATCATTGGGAGCCACAGATGAAAATATTTTAAAATTTACAGAGAAAGAAACAGAGACTGTTTTAAGCCCGTGGAGTACATATTTCTACAACTATAATCCTGCAAATGAATTCGAGAAATTGAATATACCTGTGTTATCCTTGAATGGGAAAAAAGACAAGCAGGTAAATGGAACCATAAATCAAAATGGAATTCGAAACGCTTTAAAAAAAGGGAATAATAAAAACTTTAAGATCGTCGAACTGGAAAAATTAAATCATCTTTTTCAAGAGTGTGAAACAGGAGAAATCAACGAATATAAAACTATAGAACAAACCATGTCTCCATTGGCACTGAAGGAAATTTCTAATTGGATTTTTGAAATAATTCAGGTAAAATAAAAAAATACTATTTTTTGTCATATTTTCTTAAAACCTGTCACTAACCATAACAGAGACACTAAAAAAACAACAATTTAAATTTTAAGAAAATGGAAAACACAAAAACAATAATTCAGATTTTGACAAGGATTCAAATAATAAGTAGCATTGTTTGGGCTATTCTACTTATTGTATGCTATCAGGTTTTGGGTGAATCATATAAAGAAATTAGTCTTATCCTTATTTGCGGTTTCTTTATTGAATTCTTGCTTATAAATTCATCTAAAAACAATTTGAAAAAGCTAGAAAGCGAAAATGCATAAGTGTATTAAAGTGCAGGATCGACTTTCTGCAACATCTAAACAGAATGGACAAACAAAAAAATGATGAATATTTTGAAAAAATTCTTGAAAGGAATAAATATAAAATATACAGGATTTGTAATATTTATGCTGTTGCTCCAGTAGAACCTCAAGACCTCTTTCAAGAAGTTGTTTTTCAAATTTGGAAATCTCTTGATAAATTTATAGGTAAATCATCTATCGACACATGGGTTTATAAAATTGCTATTAATGTTTGCTTGCGTTCAAAAATGAAATTTGATAAAAGCAATAACAAAACAGAGAGGTTTGAATCAATTCATTTTACACCAGTTGAAAAAGAAATTGATTCTTTTGAACAAGAAAAATTCAATTATCTAAAAGAATGTATTTCAACTTTAAATGAAACAGACACTTCGCTTATTGCCCTTTATTTAGATGATCTATCCTATAAAGAAATTGCAGTAATCACTGGATTATCAGAAAATCATATCGCAGTAAAAATGAAGAGAATCAGAAAAAAGTTATTTGAGTGTATAACTCCAAAAATCAAATAAAATGTTAGAACAGGAATTAAAAGATATTTGGAATAATTCTTCTCAAACAGCACAAATATCAATTGAAACAAACCAGCTGTTAGAAGAATTGAATGCTAAAGTAAGCAGTATACAAAAAAAGATTAGAATTAGAGATATTAGAGAGATTTCTGCTTCTGTAATTGGAATACTCATTTTTGGCTATTTATTATATGAAATCCCATTTCCTGTTACTAAAGTAGCTTGTGGTTTAGCAATTGCCTGGTTTGTATTTGTTATTTTAAAATTCAGAAAATCAAAAACACAGAATACTAAAACTGATTTTTCATTGTCACTAACCGAACAACTTAATAATCAAAAAACAATGATGGTAGAGCAGGCAAATTTATTAGACTCTGCTCTTTATTGGTATGCTATTCCTCCTTTTATTATGAATTTTATATTCATACTAGGGTTAGAAAACCCAACTGATTACAATTGGACTAATAGCATTGCCGAAAGCCTATTACCACTTACTTCCAATTTAAAAATAATAACGTTAATAGGTCTGGCTTTATTTTATGTTTTTACTTTTTGGGTTAATAAAAAAGCTTTAAACAAGGATGTAAGACCAGTTATAAAAAGTATTGAAAAAATGCAACAACAAATAAATAAATAATATCAATGAAATAGATCATATTAATACTAATCGTTTTTTCATTTGCCAATACCACTTTTGCTCAAAAAGAGAGTGAAATATCACCAGGGAATACTGTCATTTTAAAAACTAAGAAGAACGAATATCTGTTTTTTGCACACTTTAAATTTCACTCTATTGTTGTAAAGCAAGGGCAAATGGTAAAACCAGGCGATGTTTTAGGTTTATGTGGAAACTCTGGTAATTCCACAGAACCACATATACATTTTCATATTCAAAATGTGGAGGATATGAATATAGCTACTGGTGCTAAATCCTGCTTTGAAAATATTTTAGTAAATGAAGAGTTGAAAAAAGATTATTCTCCTGTTAAAATGGAAAAAGTAAAAAACAAATAAAAAACTACTGCCAATAAATAGGACTCTGAGCGGTCTGCAAGACCCAGCGATGAGTCTGTGTTGAACTACATCAGCCGGGCCAGGACCTATGCACTTATTGAAGGTTTTCGTGGATTTTGGAGATATTTTTAATCAGAGTTCTTTGATATTTTGCAGGTTTTAATGCTTATCCTAGAAAGAAGAACATGGGGATATTGTTAAAAAGTTCTTATCTAATCTCATTTTGTCCATTACAGGACATACTTTTCCCGCTTGCCGCAGGAGTGCAAAATATACTGATTATTAGGAATGAGCATTTTGGAAGGATAGGAAAAACCAGTCCGGTGATCTTATCCTTGGCAGTTCCCTGACAGTAATCATCAGTCCGGTTTTACATGCCGGGCAGAGGCAAAGATTAACACCCGTCAGACGTTCAAAGCGTTGTTGTTTTGTCTCGGACTGCTGACTTTTTTTTCACTACATTGCTGCTTTTATCCCCAGGTGTAAAGCGTAAAGCCATGTTACGTTTAACCGTATGGTTATAAATACCATAACGACGGATTTTTACAAATCTTATTGGCAAGATGTGCAGTGTAAACCGGCGCAGGAACTCAATTCCATCGAGAGTAACCGGCTTTTTGATGGCCCTGTCGCGGTAATCTTTGGCAATGAAAGTGACCTTGCCATCGGCAATCCTGATGATGCGCTGATTTGTAATTGCCACCCGGTGCGTGTACTGGCCCAGGTATTTTATAACGTGTTCAGCACTTGCCATCGAAGGTTCACAGTGTACCGCCCATCGGGTTTTGTATGCTGCCTGCACTTTATCGTCAAAAAGCGCAAGCTTATTTTGCTTTCGCAAGACACGTTTGAGGCTGTCGAGGAACTTGCCCTTAAACGTATCGCTAAGCTGATGAACAGGATAAAGGTATTTACCCGAATGACCAATTTCTTTCCACGTCCCGTCGATGGTATATCCTGCTGCAGGAACAATACAATGGATATGAGGGTGCAGGGAAAGATTCTGACCCCACGTGTGAAGAACACATACAGCACCTGTTTCAGAGCCATAATGCGAGTATCCAAATGAATAGAGTGTATTCCATACTGCAGCAAAGAGAAGGTCGTAATACATCCTCTGATTGTGCAAACATACTGCATTGAGATGGTGAGGGACAGTAAATATAATGTGATAGTGCTTAACCGGAACGGTGCTTTGCATCAGGTCGTCGATCCAGAATGCCTGTTTGGCAGCCTGGCATTTAGGACAGTGCCTGTCTCCACAACTGTTATAGCTATATCGTACCATGCCGCAACTTTCGCATACCTCCTCGTGTCCGCCAAGGGCGGCAGTCCGGCAGTCTGCTATTTTGCCGAGTACCTTTAATTGCAGAGATGTACACTTAGCTGCGGCAACCATGTCGGCGCCGAACAGACTGACCACATTTGCCAGTTCGAACCTTGTTCTCACTTTTTCGGGTAGTTATAAAGCGTATCCAGAGGACTGTGAGGCTTTATGAGCGGACATTGTGCCACATGAAGATAAAGCATTGTTGTGGTGATGTCGGCATGACCAAGGAGTTCTTTGAGCGTTACTATATTGAGTCCCTGTTCGAGCAGATGTGTGGCATATGAATGACGAAGTGAATGGAGATTTACATCCTTTTTTATTGAAGTCTTTTTCAGGTTTTCGCGCATCACCCAGGCTAATCCACGAACACTATAGCGTCCATCGGACTCTTTACCATTAAACAACCACCTGTGAGGGTTCTCTGCACTCAGGTATTTTTTGAGTCCGACAGCCATACACTCAGCAAGAGGAACAATTCGATCCTTCTTGTATTTACTCTGGCGAATGTGGATTACTTTACGTTCAAAATCAACATCGGATATTTTGAGGTTTATAACCTCCTGTCCACGTAAACCCGCCGAGTAAATCAGTGTCAGTACAATGCGTTGTTTAAGCAGAGTTGGAGCTGCAAAGAGCTCTTTCAGCTCCTTCTGGTTAAGTATTACAGGCAGTTTTGTCTCACGCTTAAGCGAAGGCAGAGCAATGGCATTCTTGTTCATTCCCATCAACCGGTAATAATAGCGAAGCCCGTAGACCATGTGTTTAAAGCTGCTTCGTGAGGGAGATTTTGGATCGCGTGCCAGTGCAACAAGGTATTCATTTATCTCTTCGGGGTCAATCTGCTCAGGCAGCTTCCCGAAGCGAATCACAAACAGGGCGATGCGCCTGATGTAATTATTTAATGTACTTTTACTCTGTCCACGCAGAGTAACCTGTTGCTCCAGTTTACGGACAACGTTTTCAAACTCAGGAACAAGCATAATGGCCTGCTCAACAAAGGTAAAACCCGATTTTTTTCTCATAACCAGAAATTTTAGTAGTGAATAATTTCGAATTATAGAAAGAATCGGGTACTTTTAAAAAGCTATCCCGCGGAGCCGGGATTTAGTTCAACAACGTATATAAAAAATGGCGATTTAAGTGCTTTATCAAAAGCAAATACATAAAATAAAGTCAGTATTAATTTGAAAAGTTACTGCATAAAATCCGCTACTTTTTATATACAACCCCGTTATGGGCAATTTGAACAAAAATAAACAGACAATGAAAAGATACATTTCAATAATAGTGACAATTCTAACTTTTTGTGTTTCTTGTAAAAACAAAACCAACTCAAACGACAGAGAACTCTTTGGAAAACCGACTTAAATCCTACATTGAACGAGTGTAATAAAAATGGACTTTCAGCAAGCATATTAGTCGCCAAAGATGGAGATATACTTTACTATGGTGGCGTTGGATTAAGAAACAAAACGAGAAATCTTCCTGTAACTAAAGAAACTATTTTACAATAGGTTCATTAACAAAACAGTTTACAGCAACTGCTATCCTAAAATTACAGCAAGAAGATAAATTATCGGTAAATGATTCTATTTACAAATTCTTCAAAAACATTCCTAAAGACAAACAAAATATTACCATTCATCAATTACTGACTCACACATCAGGAATAGTGGGAAATCTGGGTTACGGAGTGGATTTCGTTCCCATCTCAAAAGAGAAGTTTTTAAGTGAAGTTTACAATTCACCATTAGATTTTGAACCGGGAAAACAATTTAGTTATTCCAACGTGGGTTACAGTATTTTAGCTATGATAATTGAAAAAGTTGCTCAAACAGATTATGAGACCTATTTACAAAAAAATCTTTTTCAAAAAGCAGGCATGAAACATACTGGTTATCTTTTCCCAAAATGGGATACAACTCAAATTGCCCACGGTTATAAATGTGGGGAAGATTGGGGAACTCACCTCATAAAATGGAAGGCAGATTCAAATCAAATATCATGGCATTTAAAAGGAAATGGCGGAATACTTTCCAATCCTTCCGATTTATATAAATGGTACAGTGCATTAAGAGAAAACAAAATAATTTCCAAAAAATCATTTGAACAACTCACTTTTCCCTACGTAAAAGAAAATGAATCAGGCGATTCTCATTATGCTTATGGATGGACAATATTAAATAGTGATAGGAATACAAAAATTATAGCACACAACGGCTCAAATGGTGTTTTTTATGCCGATTTCATACAACTACCAGAGGAAAATACTGTAATCATATATATGACAAATGAATTAAGATACGATACTCAGATTGTTGCGTGGGAAATAGAGCAATTACTTTTTAAGGAAGACTACACACCCATTGTACCAAAAATGAAAAGTGTAAAACATGGCAGTACCGATATTACAAATAAACAACTTGAAATCATACATCAGTTTGTACAACTAATTTTGACCGATGATGAGAACATTGATGATTTCATCAACGAACATGTCGCTAGTAAAGAAAGAGAACGAAGATTCAAAATGTGGGTTAAAGATATGCAAAATGAATTTTCAGGCTACAAATTAAAACACGTTTTGGAATATGGAGATATAAGCTATGATATAATACTTGAATCGAAAGATGGAAAAATTATTGAATTAACACCATGTTTTGATATACAATTCAATGAAAATAATAAAATTGTTGCCTTTGGATGGTAAATGGAAAAACAACCCATAATTAAATTAGTCCTTTCTCTTCTAATGATATTTTTAGTTTATGCTGACTATCCCAAAATTGATCTTCAATCTTTTGCATAACTTTGTTAAACTCCGGATTATTTTTTAGCTGTTTATAAACCGGATCAGTTTTAATGAATATTAATATCCAGTATTGGTAATTATCTTGAGTTGCGAATAATTTGAGTTGGTCAATCGCCTTGTCATTTTTCCCTTCATACGCATACTTTGCCGCCATGCTGGCACTCTTGTAGATTGATAGGTCCTTTTCGCAATATTCAGCATATGCATTGAAAAATTTTGAGGCTTGTGCCTTCAGGCCCTTCTTTTGAAAGACCAGGGCAATTTTAATATCTTCCTGGGGATAAATATCCAGATCGTATCTTTCCCTGGCATTGACAAATTTTTTATAATAATAGAAGGCACTGTCATATTTCTCCTGATAATAGTAGAATTTCGCCACTTCCTGCAAGATATCCAATCGCGTAGTATCCTTGTTCCATTCCTTCATGAATAGTTTTTCGGTTTGCTCTATGTTACCGTCTTTGGCGTACAGGATATATGCTTTCAGCGAGGGCGAATAATAATTCTCAGAATTGTAATCCAGCGACTTATTGATATAAGTGTTTGCCTCATCCACAAAACCGTTTTGGATAAGAGCGTTACTTAGGTTTAAATAAATATAGCTTTTGGTAACAGAATCATTAGCAGCAATATCAAGTTGTACCCCTTCTAATGCATATGTTAGATATTTTGCAGTATTAGGAATATCATTGGCATATAAACTGGAAAGCATCTGAACCACCGCTGATGAGTTAGGATTGTACTCCAGGGCCTTCTCAAGATAAGGCAAGGCTAATTGATATTTTTCGGTTTGCATATAGTACAGTGCCTTGGCCATGAGGCTTTCGGCAGATTTAGGATCATATAATAAAGCCTTATCTGCATTATTATTAATTAGTTCTGTATATTGTTTTTGCTTTTGGAATGAGTCGATATAGAAATATGAAAAAGCTATATAGGAATAAGCCAGGGCAAATTGTGGATCTTGTTCTGTAGCTTTTTCAAATAGTGAAATGGCTTCTTCTAATCCTCCCTTTGTTCTTGTATAATAAGGACCAAGTGCCTGGAGAAAATAGTCGTATGCCAGTAAGTTTTCAGTAGGTTTCTTCTCAATTTGTTCCATTTCGGAAGAAGTTACCTTTGCCTTAACAGCATCAGCAATTTTCTTAGCCACTTCATTCTGAAGCGCAAATACATCTTTCACTTCACGACTATATTGATCCCCCCAAATCGGTTTATCACCTGAAGCTTCGATCAATTGGATATTGAGCAAAACCTGATTCCCAACCCGCTGGCCACTGCCCTCTACCACGTAGTTTACGTTCAGTTCTTTAGCTATTTCAGGAATGCCCTTATTTGTATTTCTATACTGCTCAACCGAAGTTCTGCTAATAACGCGCAGGTCTCCAATCCTCTGCAGGTTGTTAAGAGTAGATTCCATAAGTCCATTAACAAAATAGAGGTTTGAAGAATCACTACTCTCATTTTTGAAGGGTAAGACCGCAATTGATTTTTCAATTTCTATTTGAGAAGTTGTATGCTTTTTATTGAAAATAAAAAATGATAAAACAAGTACAATCAGAGCTGAAGCTATAATGAGTTGTCGTTGGTGTCGCTTCATGAAAATGAGGTTGAACATTTTCTTCTTCATTTAGCAATGTTCCTTTTCCAAACTCTCCGGGTGGATGCCCATAATACTCCCGAAAGCACCTTATAAAATAGGAAGTACTTCCAAAGCCAACCTGATAAGAAATCTCAGAAATATTTAAAGAGGTCTCCCTGAGCAGCTGCATACTCTTTTTTAAACGTATCTGGCGAATGAATTGACTTGCGGAGAGCTGGGTATTCTTCTTAATTTTTCTGAGCAAGTTAGAACGACTCATGTTCATAATTTCTGCCAGTTCAGAAACCCCGAATTGTTCGTTAGAAAGATTCTCCAGAATAATGGATTCTATCTGAGAAATAAAATCTGATTCAATATTTGGTTCATTTGGCATACTGTTTTTACTGTGACAAAATTAGCAAAATTTATAGTTATACATCCGATATGTGCATTTACGCATTTGTGCAAAAATTAGAATTTGCGTCATAATTTATATTCCTGCATCATAGCTTTTATTGTTTTCTCAAACTTAACATAATTAGCCGCATAGCTGATAAGTTCTGCCTTGCCTTTCACCCCACCTTTGTACGAACAAAAATTAGAACATTAAATCCTAAAAATTAAAATCATGAAAGCACTAAAAATTACTTCGTTTAAAATGGTAGTTAACTTTTCGTTCATTATCATTTTAATATTAAATGCATGCGCGCAATCAGGCAGCCGAAATAACACAAAGTCTGAAAATAATACTAAAGCTAAGTCAATTGTGGCTAAACCAAAAATGGACCTTCAGGCAGCAATAATATCCGGCAACCTCGAAGTCGTTAAACAACATATAGAAGCAGGAACCAATATCAACATGAAAGATCAAATGAGTGGCTCAACACCTTTAATGACAGCTGCAACCTTCGGAAAAACAGCTATTGTAAAAGCATTAATAGATGCCAATGCAAACCTGGACCTTAAAAATAACGAAGGGTCGACCGCCTTACATGCTGCTGCATTTTTTGGACGTATTGAAATTGTACAGATGCTCATTGATGCCGGTGCTGACAAAACCATAAAAAATAATTATGCAGCAACTCCCAGACAATCTGTTACTGTGCCATTTACTGAAATGAAGTCCGTCTACGAAGCTATCCAGCAGCAATTAGAGCCGATTGGGTTAAAACTTGATTTAAAGGAATTAGAAACAAACCGCCCTGTCATTGCCATGATGTTACAATAATCGTTTAAGACCTTTGATCGGACTAAACTGAAAATACAACAAAGTTGATTAGTGGATGTTGTAAATATATAAATGAAAGCGTATCCTCCTTAGAAAATATGACATTATGACGAAGAAACAAACAAAACAGCCTGCCTCGACCTTGCGGAGAATACTCAGAATAGTATTTATTGTTGCAGGCATAAGCTCCTTGTTCTTTGTACCATGGATTCTGGTAAGAGCGTTGCTGGCTCCACTACCTGATACGGTTCAGGAACAAGTCAATAAAGCAATTGGTTATGGATTTGATGGGATGATTGTTTATGTAGATCAGGGAGGAAAGGAACCAGCCTTTTATGCTGCTGGTTGGAAAAACAGGGAGAAAAAAATACCTGCAGATCCTCATTCGTTGTTCAAGATTGCAAGTATAAGTAAGTTGTACATAGCAGTTGCGGCTGCTAAACTGGTAAATGACAAACGTTTATCTTTGGACAAAACGCTTACTGATTACCTTCCGGAACTTAAAGGGAGAATAGCAAATGCTGATCGTATTACATTGAGAATGATGCTGCAACATAGAAGTGGTATTCCAAATTTCAGCGACGACCCTGATTACCCATGGACTAATCCACCGAAAGACTTTAAAGGTAACCTTGCGTTCGCACTTGATAAGCCCGCTGATTTTGAACCTGATAAGAAATACAGATATTCAAATACGAATTATTTATTGATAGGTGAAATCCTTGATAAAACATTAGGATACAGCCATCACCAATATATTAAGAATGAGATTCTGGCTCCTCTTGGGTTAACGCACACTTTTAGCTTACAGAGCGAAGTGGATATGGACGATGTTATGAGTGGGTACTATGTTGGTTATGATAAAGATATAAAGTATACTGATTTTGAAGCACCTGGTGGATCTATGGTAGCTACAGCACAGGATGTGGGAATATTCCTGAGGGCATTGAACGATGGCTCTTTACTAAATGATAATGAGCAAAATATTTACTCATCTATTTATAAGTATGATCATACTGGGTTACTGCCAGGATACTCTAGCATTGCCAGGTATCACAAAGATATTGATGCTGTCATTGTTCAGTTTGTAAATACAAGTGGTGGATACACCTGGAATTTATCGGAAATCATATATAATCGTATTGTAAAAATAGTGAGAAGAAAAAAAAGCTAGTACCTTCTTTCCCTGGCTCTATGATTTGAGGAAGTACTATCTTTATTTTAAGAATCCATTTCCTTTTAGGGAAGGGAGAATGTCAATAAGGACAAAATTGACGACAGATTCAAGCTTTAAGGTGGTTTTTCAGAAGATAGTATCGAGCTGGGAAATAATTAAACTATGAATCCACTATATCTCTCTGAAGGTAGTTCCTGCTGCAAGCACCAGAAAACCGACCAATAGCAAGAGGTAATTGTATTCACTCAAAATCTGAATATGTGCATAGTGGCCAATAATTCCCAGAACTCCAAGGATCAAACCGATAAGCCATGTAATTTTCTTAGGAGAATTTGGTGCGTTCATATCTTTTATGTTTTGCTTGTTTAGAAGTAAATAATCAGAGAAGTCAAAGGTTGCGCTATTCTTAGTAAGGAGTGTTATACAATTATGGTAAAAAGTTGCATAATTCTCAGGTAGGATTGGGCGTCTTTCCTGTTATACCGGACAAAGTTTTCTGCTTTTTCCGGATTTTAATTAAAAACCCTAGTCCCGAATATAAACTTTTCTTTCCACCAGGGATCGCTTAGTGAAGTGATTGTGACACCATTTGAAGTCGAAGTATGGATAAATTTATTATTGCCGACATAAATACCCGAATGTGTAATTAACCTGTTTGTTTTATATGTTCTGATAAAAAAGACCAGATCCCCTTTTATAAGTTCATCCCTTCCGGCTATTATTTTTCCATACCTGGCCTGTTCTTCCGAGTTATGGGGCAGTCGAATGCCGTTATTAGCAAAAACTGTAACCAATAATCCGGAGCAATCCATGCATTTCATAGTTGTTCCACCCATACAATGGGGCACCCCAAGGTATTTTTGAGCGGTTTTAATGATTTCATTAGCGTTTATATTGTGAGTATTGATCAAATTCTCATAACCTGCGTCCATGAATTCTTTGAGCTTATTCTTTTCAGTTCGGCCTTCTATATTCAGAAACGAAGGTTCAGGATAAAGTTGTTTGGAACAAAATGCAGTAAGTAATTGACATACAGCAATTAATATAATAAACCTATTTTTGACTTTAAAAAGCACTTTCATATTTACGAACACTGCTATATAACGTAGTACATACTAGTATTATTCTCTCAGCTTAACAAGTTACGTAGGACCGACCCTAAAGGAGGCTGTCTCAAAAGATGGAATTCAGTAACCGCAGAGTTCTCTAAGAATGTACGCGAAGATCGCAAAGTGTTAAATGCCAAAATATTGCCTTTGTGTCCCTCGTCCGACTGGCGTCAGCCGGGCAGGCTTTGCGCCTTCTTTGCGTCCCCGTCCGACCGGTATCCAGTATATACAATTCCATTATGGCATTTCAGCCGGGCGGGCTTTGCGGTTAAAAATATCTTTTGAGACAGCCTTTGGCAGGGGCCAGGATTCATTCAAGTAATTCGTTTATATTTCTCAGACTCTTGAATTGAGCGCATTTTCTATTCTTTTTGAACCCAAAAATTATGATACATCATTTGTGAGAATATCTATATCATTTTTGTCCTTTATAAAAATATACCAAAACTAAATCATCCTCTTTAATGACCCAATGATCTAATTTCAGACTGATTGCTTTATCAATCAATGGGGCAGGCAGGAAAGGAGAAGTTAGCTTGTAGATCTTCCCGGCTTCCAGATGTTTCAGATCAGATATAACCTGATTTACAGGTTGCTCTCCTGCTGCAAGCATTTCTCTGGTATCAAATTTATTTTCAATTATAGCCTCATTATACCAGACGGGTTTTTTGGTATTATATGTTGTATCACTACTTTCGTTTAGTAACTCTTGTCCTACTTGTTTCCGCAATATATTTATCAGATCCCCGACCTTTACATTTCCTATGCTGGCAGCCTGTTGGAGGGTAGCAATTTTTGCAACAGTTCTGCGCAGCAACGGATTCTTTAATTTACTGAATGCAGGAACATACTTAATTAAAACATCTTCCAGTTGGGGATATTCTTCAATAAGATCTAATACTTTTGTCTTCGGAGTTATAATTAATTGATCTTTTTCCATAATTATTTCTTATAAGATAAAATCCTTTGTTCACCTTGCAAGTTTCTGTATCCTGAAACATCATGAGATACCTCAAGTGTTCCAAGATATTCTCCTTTTTCATTTCGCATGGCAAAATATTCTATATGTATCATTTTGCCACCCGCATTAATCCAAAAGGGCGCTCGTGTTTCCCTTCCGGTCTTGAAATCATCGATAATTTTATCAACTATATGTGCACTTGCAGGAGGATGGCAGTGACGAACATCTCTGTTTAAAATGGCTCGATTTCGTTGAAAAATCCTCTCCTTTCCCTGAGAAAAATACTTCACTTTATCTTCCTTATCAACAAAGGTAATATCAACAGGAAGGGTATTCATTATTGCAAGTAGTTCTTCAACCGTAAAACTACCTGAAGGAAGTTGAATGTTCAGGCCTGATTTATTCAATTCATTAACAGAATCTTCCATAGCCCATTCCGGTCTCCAGTCTTTTTGGGGATCGTACAGACAGAAGCCTATTTGCAGTGATTGCTTACTCATTTCGTACCAGTCGGATTCAGTTAGCTTATCCAATGCCATTGGGAATAGGATCTCTTCTTCTTTTTGTGTCATTTCAACCACCCCTCTAATTGCAGGGAGAAGTATTATTTCTGATGATGCAATAAGTTCTTCCCTTGTAATTGATGGGGTCTGCAATAATTCAATACTACCCTTTATTAATTCCCTTATTTCGTCATGTTTACCCCACATAACCTTAGGAGGGCCGGTAACTTCCTGTTTTTCTAAATACGGAAACAATAAATATTCTTTTCTGCGATATAGTTTATCAACGTCAAAAAGACTATTGAATAATCCCCTGAGCTTAAGAATAGCGTCTTCAATATTTATTTCTTTATCATCAGAAATCTCATTAAGAAGACTATCTATTTCAAGTACTACTTTTTTAAGTTCAGAGTTTTCATGTATCATTACATCAACAGGGTGACCCTCGGGGATCCTCTTTGCTGAGGACAAGTCAATATTCCCTTCAAGAACAGATGAATGGGCATCACAAAGCTTTAAGACCTCCTCTGCGGGAAGACCTTCTCCTATCAATTCCTGTTCAACTTCCACTACTTCACCATAAGGTATCTGACTAAGGCTTTCAAGAAGCTGGCGCTTTACTGCTTCCTGCGATTCACCTGAGTGCAGTTTTAAGATGAGCTCTTTAAGTCTCTTTTTTCGTTCATTTGAATTATTAATCAGCTCGCTCATATTATATCAGATTAAAATATTTTTTATGTATTTAAAAGAACAATTAAACAATTGTTGTTTTAGCATAATGAATCACAACATACTGACATTAAGGGGATTGTTTTTGTTGTGCTTTCATCTCATTTATTCCGGAAGAATTAATAGTCTCTTTTTTTCTTGTTTTAAACCAGACTATAAAGCCTGAAATCAGAATAAACAGGACAAAAATCCCTGTAAGCGGGACAATAAGCACATAAAAATCTCCAATTACAGATTGGTATATTCGTCCTGTATGAATTTCCAAAGCCACATTCCACAAAGAAATTGGTGCTGCATCAACGATATTTTGCGGTAAGTCTGCAAATTTTAAAGGTCCATTGATATTTGTTGCACCCATATTGTAATCGAAGAAATACTCCTTATTCTTATAATCGTGGGTGTAGCCTGATACTAAGAAATCACCTATAGGCCGACTTTTTGTTGATGGGGGCGTATATTGTTGTTTTTTAATATAATCGAAAACTTTACCCGTTTGAGAGTTCCATGTAAAAAGGCCTTCAAAGGAACCTACAAGATATTTATAAGAATTAATTTTTTCAAAAACAGTCACCCCCATAATACTTGCTGGTGGTTGAAATCTGAATTCCTTAAGTTCCGTTCTGAAATTATCATCAGAATAGTAGAAACCATCCATTGTTATAACAATAAATCTATTGATTTCCTGATCATAGTAAAGCCTGCGCAACTGATCAAACCATGGATTCAGGGTCGCAAGTTCTGTATATGGGATCTTTCCAACTCTGGAATTGCCAATAAAGGCTAAAAGAGGAGGACGCAGAAACATTCCGGTTGTAGTATTTAAAAGAAGAATAGCTAAAGTGATCCAACCAAATTTATTATGCCATTTTATATTCCACCGATTAGAGTTCTTTAATTTTATTTTGACTTTGGCCGGTTTATTATTCTTCTTTAAGATGATCCTGTTTACAAAAACTTTAAAACCTGTTATTGTAAGGAACGCAAAGACAAGACCTGCAAAATCGACAATTAATTTACCAGCAATTCCATATATTTCACCACTATGTATTACCCACAGAGTTTTAAATAATCCGGTTTTATTATCATAGTCTTCAGGGGGAGGAAGCTGAGAAACAATAATCCTTGAGAGATCGGTGGTCTTTAATAACCAGGAACGTGTTAAAATAAAAATTGTATCCTTTTTTTGAATAATATCAACAACGTTTCTTTCTTTAACCGGCAAGGGAATTAGAATCCATTTATCTTCTTTATTATTAAATGAATAAAGACCTGACAATGTTCCGGCAAGTAGCTTATTCCCTGAAGTTCTGACCAGCTGGAAAATTTTACGATTGTCAATACCTTTTGGAAGTCCGGCATTGAAATCTTTAAAATCAGAATAGCTACTATCTGTCAGCCATATTCCAATATTCCCAAAAATAAATATACTGTCAGCCGATATTCTTAAAGTTGATTTTACAGCTGCATTATTCCAATTCTGATACCTGTATTCCCTTGGAAGCAGGTTCCTGTTGATATCAACAAATGATAACTCCTTACGATGATTAAGGATGATGCCTGAAAAAACGAAACCAAGTATAATTAACCCAAATATTACTCCCAGCCATTTATGGTATTTTCTGAAAAACTTTATCATATAGAATTACTACTTGTGTGTTTGATTTCACTATAATACTATGCCACGAAGTGGCACAATCTGAATAACCGTGGTTGTAAACCCACGGACAACTTAAGTTAATGCATCATCAGTAATATAGAATAAGAAGTTATATTCCCCGTTCCGGATTAAAACATAGCCGGGACAGTCAACCGGGTTTTTCATAAGCGGTTGAAATATCAAAATTGCTAACATGCAGTTCTGACATTTTTGCAATACAAGGGTAAAAAGGAGTCTATGCTTATTCCAAATAAATACTTTTAAGTTCTTTTAATAACATATGATACTCTTCATGTTTACCCAGGCCTATTTTCTCAATTTCCAGTTTTTCAAAATCATCATATATTTTTGATTGTTCTTTTTCATCTAAAACTTTATCAGCCATCATAAAAAGTATATTGTTTTCTTTTTCAATATGGTTTCTGAGTAGCTCAATATAACTCCTGGTACCTGATATAATGTTTCTTATTGCAGCTTTGTTCCCACCTTTTAATTCTTCGAAGGCACTACTTAGTGATTTAATATGATCTCTGCCTAATTTATGTTCATGGAGCATAACTGCTATCGGACCTCCTTCTTTTGACATCCCATGATTAACCAGTGTAGGGAATAATACATCTTCTTCTTTACCATGATGACATTTATCGGCAAAACCTTTTATAAAATCCAGGATTTTCCCGAAATGATTTATATTCAATTCTTTTCCCTTTTCGAGATCATTGCAAATAGATTCCATAATATTTAGCATCAGCTTTATACCTTCATGCTCATCCTTTAATTGTTGTGTAGCTTTCATTTTTATCCTCCAACTACTTTAATTGATTTTCTTTTTCTTCTTTATTAATTGACCATCCCGTCTTCAGACCGATTACAAACCAGGCCAGGGCAAGAGCGCCAACAGTAAATACAGTATCGCCTATTATCCTTAGCCATCTCAACGTCTGCATTCCCGGGCCCTGCATAAATTCATCAGAGCGAGCGAACCACATACCGTGCTTGATACTTGCTATTGTTTGTAAAACACCTACCGGCAGTAAACTAATCAGAACCATAAGCATTAGGCCTATATTTATTGACCAGAAGGATAAACTTATTATTTTGTCTTTCCATACATATTTACTTGTCAGCCCCTTAAGTACAAATAACATTAAGCCTATTCCCAGGTTCCCGTAAACGCCAAAAAGGGCAGTATGTCCGTGAACGGCAGTTGTATTGAGTCCCTGCATATAATAGAGAGCAATTGGAGGATTTATGAGAAATCCGAATAAACCGGCACCGACAAGATTCCAGAAGCTTACAGAAATAAGAAAATAAATTGGCCACTTGTATGTTTTAACCCATTGGGTAGCTCTGCTGAGTGTTAAATTGTGATAGGCCTCGAATCCGATGAGGACAAGCGGTACTACTTCAAGTGCGCTGAATGAAGCGCCGAGAGCAAGCACTGCTGTGGGGGTACCTGCAAAATACAGGTGGTGGAAAGTACCAATGATCCCTCCAGCCAGGTAAACTATTGTTGCAAACAAAACGCCGGTGGTCGCGTATTTGATGTTTAGCAAACCCATCCTGACAAATAGAAATGCAGCGATACAGGTAGCAAAAACTTCAAAGAATCCTTCCACCCATAAATGAACAACCCACCATCGCCAGTACTCAGCAATTGACAAATGGGTATGTTGTCCCCATGTCAGCCCTGCACCATAAAATACTGCAATGGCAATGGATGCCACAAGAAACAAAGCCAATAGTTGTGTGTTTTCAGATGGTTTTTTTAATGCCGGCAATAGTGCACGGAACATTAAAAGAAGCCATATTATAAGACCTATGAATAAAAATGCCTGCCAGAATCTTCCCAGGTCAACATACTCGTATCCCTGATGGCCGAAATAGAAATTAGTGGTGAAGCCAAGTTTTTGCATTACCCCCATCCACTCACCAATCAGTGATCCAACAACTATGACCAAAAGAGCAATAAACAGAAAGTTTACGCCCAGACGCTGGTATTTGGGTTCTACACCTGATACTGCAGGCGCTATATATAATCCTGTTGCCAGCCATGATGTGGCTATCCAGAAAATTGCAATCTGAACGTGCCATGTACGCGAAACGGCATAAGGGAGTATCTTGTCTAACTTAAATCCGAAAAATCCCTGGCCTTCAACACCATAATGTGCAGTTATAACACCAGCAACAATCTGTACCAGTATCAAAGCTGTTACTACCCAGAAATACTTTAATGTGGCTTTCATCGATGGGGTGGGGTGAAGCCCGATAAGCGGATCATTTTCAGGTAATTTAGATTTATCCAGCTCCTCTGATTTAAAACGGGCATGATAGAATGCAAGCAAGCCAATGCCGATCAGGAGCATAATAATGCTGACACCTGTCCACAGAATAATACCTGGCGTTGGGACATTTCCGATAGTCTCATCAGGGGGCCAGTTATTGGTATAGGTGATCGTAGTGCCGGGCCTGTCGGTAATACATGCCCAGGCTGCCCAGAAGAAGAAAGCATTCATGTCTTGCATCCTGACAATATCTTTAATTGTATTGGTCGGGATCGCATAATTTTCTCTTTCTTTCTCAAGTGCCGGGTCATTCATAAAGAGCCCGGTATAGTGATTACTGTTGGCTTGTATAGCTTCAGCGATATCGCTGCTTACAGTAATATTACCCGTTTTGCTGTCGTAAGTGTTTTTGCGGAGAACCTCCTGCAGTCGGGCTTTTAAGGAAGCCTGTTTTTCGTCGTCAAGATTGCTGAAACCGGTGCTAAAGTCTTTTTCAGCCCATTTATCAAGCAGATAAACAGATTCCTTATGCAGCCAGTCAGCTGACCAGTCGGGAGCAACATAGGCTCCATGGCCCCAAACCGTACCTATTTCCTGTCCGCCTATCGATTGCCAGACATTCTGCCCGTCTTCAATCTGCTGTTTGGTGAAAATAGTTGTACCGTCTTCAGAAATTACCTTTTCAGGGATGGGAGGTTTCTGTCTGTAGATTTCATGACCATAAAATAATAGAATAGAAAAACAGACTACCAGGATTGAGATAAACGTGATCCAAAGATTTCGTGATTTCATACTACTATAATTAATAGGTTGGTTTATAAAATTCTGGCTTTTTCGTGAGGCCTGGGAGTCTTAACCACAAGAACCCTGAGTGTTTCATTACTCTCGTTATACCAGCAGTGAGGTATCTTAGCCGGACTGTCTATATAGGTATCCTTCTTGACCTCTTTCTTTTCATCACCAATTTCAACTATCCCTGTTCCTTCAAGAACATAAAAAAATACATCAACGGATGTTATGTGTTTTTTTAACTTTTCTCCTGGTTTTAAGCTTATGTGCACAGCCTGTACGTAATCGTTTTCATGGAAAAGTTTTGTTTCAATTCCGTGAGGATTAGGACTCGCCGGAACATTAATTATTTCAATTGCTTTCATATGATTGAATTTTAATATTTTACTTCAATTATGCATACTGAATTTTAAGATGGTTTAATGAGTGTTTCAAGTGTATTAATTAAAATATTTCCCCTCTTTTTCAAATCAAAACGAAAACCCGACAGGCTCCACTGGGTTACAGAAAGCCGGATGCTTCCCAGAATTATGAATGCCAGCTGCTCGCTTGATACATCTTTCCTTATTTCACCATTCCTCTGGCCTTCATCAATAATATTTATGAATGTTGATTTTGCCCTTTCCATTACACTAAATATCTTTGAGTATAAAGATTCTTCATTTTTATATAAGCCGTCTGATAAAATAACAATTGCGTAGGGAGGGTTTTCAGCAAATATTTTCAGCTGACCTGATATCATTTTTTCTATTTTCTCAAATGAGCTGACTTTTAATTTATCCACACTTTCATAATGAGAAATAATAAAAGAGCCAAGGAAGTCGAGGAGAGCGTTAAGTACCTCTGTTTTGCTTTTAAAATGCCTGTATAAAGCAGACTCGGCAACTCCAATTTCTGCAGAAAGATTTTTAATTGTAAGAGCCTGAATGCCTCCTTCGCCAATGAGCTTAATAGCTGCATGTATTATTTCTGATTGCCGTTTGCTTAAATTATCGATCATATCAATGAGAGTGAATGTTCACTCACAAAAATAATAACTTTTTATAAATGCAAATAATTTTTTGAGAAATATTTATAAATTATTTTAGTTTTTCGAAGAAATTGGGAAGAGTCAGGTAGCTGAACCGAAGCTATCATGTCAAAATGAGCTTATTATTATAATTAATTTTCTGTTGCTGTTATTGAGGATCAGATATCAATAGGAGCTTGTCAGGAAGGTAAATTATTGCCTAATAGCAAAGTTGTATACAAAATCACTCCAGAATCATTCTGAGGCCACCAGAAGCACTTTCTGCTGTAAAGATAAATTGTCCAATATGAAAAGAACGAATATTTACTCAGGGAGCGTGCTTGGAATCAGATGATAATAATTTAACAAGTAGTCAAAAACAATCCTCCAAAAATTTTACAGCCTTACCTTATTTGAAAAAGCCAGTGTCCATGACCCTTGTCGGCCGGAATAATCTGTCCGGGGAAAGTCATAGTTAAGTATT
Source organism: uncultured Bacteroidales bacterium (assembly GCA_963843635.1). Lineage (GTDB taxonomy): Bacteria > Bacteroidota > Bacteroidia > Bacteroidales > VadinHA17 > LD21. The sequence goes on from CAWJLF010000008.1 coordinate 504,977, forward strand.
TATTGCTTAGACCCGTATGTTAAATGTCATCTGATCGGCCAAATGTGATCATAGCTTCCGGCTTTTGCATCAATCGTAGCCCGAAGGTGGTATCAGCTGGGCTCGAACCGGACCGAGCGTAAAGAAAATGCCCAGTGGGCATTTTTAGCGAAGGAGACAGACTGCCGCGAGGGCTCGAGCCCAAGCAGAAAACAAAAAAGGCAGTCGAAAGACTGCCTTAGTATGGGCCCAGCTGGGCTCGAACCGGGCCGAGCGTAAAGAAAATGCCCAGTGGGCATTTTTAGCGAAGGAGACAGACTGCCGCGAGGGCTCGAGCCCAAGCAGAAAACAAAAAAGGCAGTCGAAAGACTGCCTTAGTATGGGCCCAGCTGGGCTCGAACCAGCGACCCCCTGATTATGAGTGGGGTATGAGCTTAAATTTAGGATTACACTGGTTTGTATTTGTTGTCATACTCATTCATTGATATTATTTTATTACCATTATCGTCTGAAAAAGGGTAACCGGCTCGACCGCTTTTTTCATGTGTGATCTACTTTAAAGGGCCATGTGTTAAAGGAAGCAGACCACCCTAAATGATTGTGGACTAAGAAAGAGTATCATTCTGATCATATTTTGTTAACTTTATATACCGTAATTATACCGGTGTTCTTTTTAATAATTAAAAAAAGTATAAACAGATGGGTAAAAAGGACAAAAAAAATGGCAACGTATCCCGACGTACTTTTTTCAAATCGGTAACAATTGGGATCGGGTCTTTTCTGACTGTTATAATTGGTTACCCTTTAATTGATTCATTGGTATCCGGTTCAAAGACCCTGGTCAAAGGAGCTTTCAATAAGCTGGGCCCTTTAAAAAATATCCAGAATTCATTTAATCCGGTATTACAACCAACAAAAATGAGTTTTTCAATGACTGACCAGGATGCTTTTGTGAGCATAAAGAAACAGGCTCAGGTCTGGGTTATTAAAAAAACGTCTGAGGACATTAGGAGTTTTTCTCCTGTTTGTCCCCATTTAGGATGCCGGTACAACTGGAATGAAGAAAAGAAGCTTTTCATTTGTCCCTGTCATAACAGCGTTTTTGACATTGAAGGGAAGGTGGTTTCAGGTCCGGCCCCAAGGGGACTTGATGAATTGCCTGTTGAAATTAAAGATGGAAGTTTATACGTGGAGTATGAAAAATTCGAGATAGGAATTCCTGAAAAATTAATAATTGACTGATACTTTTATGGCACAGAAAGTTACAAAGTGGTTAAACGACAGGCTTCCTTTTGAAGGTATAATTAATACTGTATTTTACGAGAAAATTCCTGGCGGAGCAAGCTTTTTTTACACTTTGGGTAGTGCAACACTGTTTGTTTTCAGCCTGCAGGTGTTAACAGGAATATGGCAACTCTTCTTTTACGCACCTACTATTGATCACGCTTATGAGAGTGTCAGCTATTTAAGGATAAATGTTTCTTATGGATGGCTGATTCATGGGATTCATTATTGGGGCGCCAACATTATGGCCATACTGGTAGCGTTGCATATCGTCAGGGTCTTTATTTGGGGAGCATATAAAAAACCGAGAGAACTTACCTGGCTTGTCGGAGTAATATTACTTTTCCTTGTCGCCGGTTTAATCTTTACCGGCGCTGCTTTGCCCTGGGATGAAACAGGTTACTGGGCTTCAGAGGTTGGGACAAGTATCGCGGGGACCGTACCCGTTATTGGGGGATCTATTGAAAAATTCCTGAGAGGCGGTTCCTCTATGGGACAACTCACTTTGTCGAGGTTCTTTACAATCCATACTGTTCTATTTCCGGCACTTGCTTTTATAGTCATTATATTCCATTTACTTGCTTTCCGCAAACATGGAAGTGTTGGTCCATGGAGGGAATCAAAACGGATAAAAACCGGATATTTCTGGCCTGACCAGATAGCAATTGATTTGATTGTCAGCGGATTTATTTTCATACTTATTGTATGGCTATCAGCATTTCATCCTGCACCGTTCAGCGGACCAGCAGATCCTTCCGATTCCGCATTTCAACCAAAACCGGAATGGAATTTTTTGTTTATGTATCAGTTACTGAAACTGTTTAAAGGATCACTGGAAGTTTTAGTTACTGTAGGTATTCCAACACTTATAGTCATTATACTGGTAAGTGTTCCATTCATAGACAAGAGCACAAGCCATAGCCCGTTAAAACGATCCGGCATGATGATCGGGGGCTTATTATTTGCTGGCTTTGTATTTGTTTTAACTATTATCGGCTTAAACAGCAATGAAATAGAAAGCCAGGGTAAATCCGGTACCAGCATTAAAGGACATGAAGGCCCTGTCTCCTACGATCTGTCACCTTCAGCAGTTAAAGGTGAGACGGTATTTAAAACATACGGGTGCATTGCCTGTCACATGATCAGTGGCGAAGGAGGGAAAGTCAGTCCCGACCTGACAAATGAATATGAGAATAACAGATCAAAACAGTGGTTAATTGTTCAGATTACGAATTCCAGATCACATTTCCCGACTTCGATCATGCCCAATTATTCAATGCTCTCAGAAGAACAACTAAATGATCTCGTTGCATACTTAAACACCCCTCATCGACCAGCCGTTACAAATGATTCCACACAGGTTACATCTTTAAAGATTATGATGTCAGACGACAGTATCAGTAAAGCAGAAGAGGCAGATACCAGAATGAAACTAAATCAATTAGCTGCACCGGGAGAAGCAGCTTCCATTATTGGCAATGTTGTGGTAGGGCGGAAGCTGTATACTGTAAACTGTGCCACATGCCATGGAATAAATGGAGGGAAGGTGAACCGAACTATGGGTCCAAGTTTGGGCGCGTTCCTGCCCTGGATCCTGTAAGCAAGGCTTTGTTCAGCAATTCCCCGAAACAATTCGCTGAAAACATCGACAGGTTTATTCAGCATGGTTCGGTACAAACTGTACCACCGCCCACACTTACTATGTTTGATTATGGCGATTCCTATACCTTAACCCAGCCACAGATTGCAAATATTGAGGCATATATTCTAAGTATCAATAATATTAACCGTGCAGAAATTGACTCTCCAGAATCAGCCAGAGCATTTTTTTACGTAGTATTTCTTTATTTATATGGTTTTTGCTTTGCTAATCTTAATTTACTGGCAGAAGTCAAAGAGGAATAAAACCGGATTAAATTAGTCCTGAAGTTAAATATTATTGCCTATCCTGCAGGCCTTTAGCATCCGCAGCCGTTGCTTTGCCATAATTATTACCCCATGCATTTAAAACATAATTGACTACTTCAATGGCATCACTCACATTATTTACCTGGGGAGCCATAGGAGTTCCGTATTTTATACCATTAACGGTAAGGAGTTCATTGGATCCTTTAAGTACCTGTTCCAGGAGATGTTTTTTTGAAGCATTCTTCAGGAAATCAGATCCTTTTAGCGGAGGAAATACCCCCTGAATCCCCATCCCATTGGGCTGATGGCATCTAAAACATGTCTGGTTGTAGATCTGTGCTCCTTTAGAATATTTTGAAGCCTGTACTTTGTTTACGAGAATAACGGGTATAGACCTGCCAGTGACCTTTCTTCCAGGAAAATGAGCATATGCATTGAAAGTCAGTAAGATAAAACTGGCAAACAATATGACTAAAATAGATTTTTTCATGATGGTATTCTTTGATTAATTATTTCAAACCTGAATTATTATAGAAAAATTATAAAAAAGATATTCAAAAACCTAAACCCAAATATAATGCCAACAATTTACCAGCAATATTTTGTTCTGAATTTTGTCTGCATTAGTCATGATCAGAATAATACCCAGAACTGCAAATACAGTGTATTGTTATACGATGCATTTCTGTTGGTCCCGTCATAATTTGATGATGATCCGTTGAATTTACCATATGTGGTGTATTGCAGCGATATCTTCGTGTTTTCCCAGGGCAGATAATCAACCTGAGCTATAATACCATTGCTGTTTGGCGAAGGTAATCTGTATCCGTACAGCAGGTTATCGGAGGTGCCTGAATAATTGAAATGCCCTAGCGTAAAGTTTATAAGCTGCCGGATGAACAGACTTGCATCGAGGCTGAACTTATTAAGATGGTTCGTCATGTTTTCACTTCCCCCGTCACTAAATGTGGCATTAAGGGTTTGTTTTTCATTTATGAAAGATGAATGAAGAGTGACCAGACTGTTGGTAAACTGATATTTATACTGAAGGTCGAAGGCTATATCGGTATATTTGTCTATATTTCCTGAGATTCCTGCCGGATATAGCTGAACGGCGATGCCATATGTGCCGGCTTCAAGGTACGATTTGGACCATTGGTGCTCGACAGCCGCTCTCCAGTAAGGTGCAGTACCTTTTATAGCACCTGATACCGTGTTATCGGGAGGCAATGCCGCACCTATTTGTGCAGTCCTGTAACCGGTGATTTCGAGGTAGAAGGCGTTGTTAATAAGTGTGTAGGCTCCCAGACCTGCAACCGTTCCGCCAAGATTTTCAATAATAGTTCCTGCATCGGGAGTTGGTGCCACACCTGAACCGGAATACGGATAGCCCCATGCCGGTGTTGAATTCCATACATCCTGTACAGTAGGATTATTATTCAGGGTAACTCCATATAAAAACGGGATATTCCCTTTCCCGGTATTTGAATAACGTATATCAGTATTATCCATACCGAAAGTCCCTGATCCGTCATCGAGGGTAAGCTGAACAAAAGCTCCCAGGTGGGGAGATATATGCCCTGCGTAAAACAGGCTGATCTGCTGCGGAAACTCCAGGTCATCATTCTGGGTGCCCGGGACTGTTCGTGCCACATTTGTGTAACCTGCCTGGAACATAGCAGCAAGCGGGGTAATCTGTAATAATTTCAGGGAGGTTCTCGGTTCTTTGGAAGATTTCCTTTGTTCAGTCTGTGTTATGGTACCGGTTGTGGTCATAGTATAACCATTGAGTTTAAACTGTCTGCCGAAGTAATTTAGTTCAGGAAACACATTATGACAGGCCTTGCATGACAATCCTGTCTGACGCGCAAAGCTGGGAACCGCGAATGCGGGGCCAGAATTTGAGGCTAATAACAGTAAGAGAACTATTCCTCCAAATGCATGAAGTTTTCTTTTCCCCCTGACAAGTGCTTTGTCATTTAACATAGTTTTTGTCATAATGGTCATTTTAAGTTGGTATAAATAAGAAATGTCGGAAACGACCAGATCAAATTTATGCAAATAGATGCTCAATGTCAAGGTGTTTAATGTCAAAAGATTGTCATTTTATAAAATATTTAAATAGACATTTTCAGGATGATCACGAGGACTGATCAACAAAAGAGGTAATTAGAGGCAGGCTGTTCAGGACCTTTCTCCCATTATTGTTTAAGGAGAGCCGGGCTTCCCGACGAGTGCTCGCAAGCTCACACTGTCGGGACAGGCTTCTCGCCCGCTGTTTAGATAAGCAATAGTGTGAGTGTGAGTGTGAGAGTGAGTATTGAGAAAAAAGAGTGAGTTCGCTCGCTCACGCTCACGCTCTCACTAAGAGAGAAATCATGAGTTAAATGAATGGAAGGCACAAGTGTGAGAGTGAGAGTGAGTATTGAGAAAAAAGAGTGAGTTCGCTCGCTCACGCTCACGCTCTCACTCTTTTTTATGTGGGCCCAGCTGGGCTCGAACCAGCGACCCCCTGATTATGAGTCAGGTGCTACTAACCAGCTGAGCTATGGGCCCTGAGTTTATCCCCCTGTCCGTTGTCAGTTTAATCTCTTTCGAAACCCTTGCAACATAAGCGGAACACCGTAAAAAAACGGACTGCAATATTAGTTATTTGAATATTAATTTCCAAAAGTTTATATAAAAGAATAAAGGTATTCCTATCTGATTTTCTTTATCACAGATGTAAGCAGGCTGATGACATTCCCGGTATTCCTGTTAAAAACTGTAATAACATCTTCCCATGTTACAGGTTCCTCATCCTCTTTCCAGCAATCATAGTCGGTGCTCATGGCTATTGTGGCATATGGGATCCCTGCTTCATTTGCCAGGATTGCTTCAGGGGCAATTGACATATTGATGATATCGGCACCCCACATTCGGAACATCTTCGATTCAGCCCTGGTAGAGAAACGTGGTCCCTCAATTGTAATGACTGTTCCTGTCTTATGTAGCCTTAATCCTGCCTCACCTGCTGTTGAAATGAGCAGTTCCCTAAGATAACCGTTGAAGGGATCAGCCATACCGGTGTGTTTCATTTCACCCGGCTCAAACCTGTCATAGAAAGTCACCCTGCGGAACCGGGTAAAATCAATGAACTGGTCAGGTATCACCAGGTCGCCTCTCCTTATATCCTCCCTGAGACTTCCGCATGCAGTTGTTGAGATAATGTATTTGCATCCTGCATCTTTCAGAGCATTAATATTAGCACGGTTATTCACTTCTGAAGGAGGTATGGTATGATCACGCCCGTGCCTGGATATAATGCAAATCTCATTATCCTCTATTGTCCCTGTTACCAGTGAGGAAGAAGGCTTTCCATACGGGGTGTTTACAGATCTTTCCTCAGGCTCCTTTAAGATACCGGGATTTTCAAGGCCGGATCCGCCAATTATACCGATCCTGGTCATTTAATTTTATTAAGATACTCCATCAGTACATTTACTGCTTCGTCCATGTCGTGCCCAAAAGTAAGGATACCGGCTCTGTCTCCAGCCATAATAATGATCCTTTTCTCATAGACATCAGATTCGTTGAACAACCTGAGTATATCCTGAGCCAGACCAATGGTGCCATAATCCATAGAAGGATTGGTTGTAGGTACTTTATGGATCAGTTCATTCCATAATTCAATCGTATGGACATGAACCACGGCATTAGTATCGGGATCAGAAGAATAAATAGCGGCATGTGTCAGTGATTCGGATGAGGCTTTCAGTGGCCCCTGGCACTGGACAGCATTATCTGCTATGTTGAAGGAATTGACTTTTACATAATGCCCCGGTTCCAGCTCGGGAATTTCTCCTGTTGCCGAACCGGTAATAATAAACTGATTACCTCCCCTTATCCTCATGCTTATATTTCCAAACCCAACTCCATTTTCATAGGCACCTATTAGGTCCATATTGAAAAGTATTTCCCTCCAGTAATTTATTATTTCATACTGTTCATCGGAGATCACCGGACCAGACTGGTTCCAGTGACAATTGAATTTCACTACCCCTTCCATTTCTATTTAAGTTTATCTGCGAACATTTCCTTTATTGCTTTATCAGTGGCTTTACAAATACCTTTTTCCGTTATCAAACCGGTAATCAACCGTGCTGGTGTAACATCAAATCCATAATTTGCTGCGGGTGTGTCTTCAGGGCATATCCTGACCTCTTGAATCTTACCGTCAGCGAATCCGGAAATATGTGTTACTTCATCCTGATTGCGTTCCTCAACAGGTATCTCTGTGAATCCATCTGAAATATTGAAATCAATTGAAGTCGAAGGCAGTGCGACATAGAAAGGGATCTTGTTGTCATGAGCTGCGAGGGCCTTAAGATATGTGCCTATCTTATTGGCAACATCACCTTTTCTTGTTGTCCTGTCGCTACCTGTTATCACAATGTCAACCATCCTATTCTGCATAAGATGTCCCCCTGCATTGTCCGGAATAAGTGTATGCGATATTCCATTCTGAGCCAGTTCCCAGGTTGTGAGCTTTGCTCCCTGATTTCGGGGCCTGGTCTCATCAACCCATACGTGTACATCTATACCCTTCTCGTGTGCCATATATATTGGTGCCGTGGCAGTCCCATAGTCAATACAGGCAAGCCATCCTGCATTACAATGTGTCAGGATATTAACAGTTGCTCCTTTCTTATCAGCGCTTATCTGCTCAATCAGCTTAAGACCGTGATTCCCTATCTGCCGGCAGTTTTTAATTTCTTTTTCACAAATCTCAAGAGCCGCTGAACGGGCAGCAGCCTGTATTCTTTCCAACGGCAGGTCATATCTTATCTTTTCCAGCATGAATCCTGCAGCCCATGACAGGTTAATGGCGGTAGGACGACACGAAACAAGGTAACGGGCAGCATTGGCAAGATGATCCTTTACATTGGTTGCCTGGTTAATTTCAAGCGTGGCAAGGTAAATCCCAAATGCTGCTGCGGCGCCAATCAATGGTGCTCCCCTGACTGTCATGTCATCAATGGCATAAAAGACATCCTCAACAGAACGCAACTCTTTGATCTCGAAAAAGAAAGGGAGCTTCTGCTGATTTATGACTTTTACAACAGCAGGATCTGTCTCGTCAAGCCATATACTCTGATAGTTTTTATCCCCAGCCTTCATTACAAATTAGTTTGAACGGCTCCGAAAATTATAACTAACAAAATTAATAAAATACTGAGGTTACATGAATTTTTTGATTATTAATTATTAGTATAATGGAAGGGACCGTGACTATTGGTATGAGGCAGTCTTAAAAGTTATTTTTAACCGCAAAGCCCGCAAAGTAGGCACAAAGGACGCAAAGCTAATGGAATGACATTCAATTCTTCGCGATCTTTGTGGATATTCTTAGCGAACTCAGCGGTTGTTGTATTTTATCTTTTGAAATGGCGTCAGTTAAATAAAGTGATAAGTCAATCCGTTTCAGCATTCTGATTTCGGTTGTACTACGGTTCTTAACTCATCTCAACAATGCCGGAGGCATTTAATTCCAATAACCCCGGTTTCATCCGGGGTAACATGTCCCCCTATAATCACAACCCCGGAGGGGTTGAACGAATAAATAACCGAACGTAATTATCTGCTTATTACGCAGGATATTTATGTGTCTATTTATAATTCCGAATCTTCGACCAATATATTCGAAAAATTGGAACTATTTTTAATAATTTATATCTTTGAATGACAAGATGCTTAAACCCAAAGGCATGTCATATGATTAATAAAGAAGAAGTTAAGAAGAGAATAATTCTTTCAGCCGGTCGTATATTCAGTCATTATGGATTTAAAAAAACCACTATGGATGAAATTGCCAGATCGCTGAAAATGGGAAAGAGCTCCGTATATTACTACTTTGAGAGCAAAGAGGATATATTTGAAGCAGTCATTCTTTATGAGGCTAACATCCTTAGAAATGAGCTAACTACAGCAATAAAATCAGTTGAATCGCCTATGGACAAGTTGAAGGATTATGTTTTCGTCAGGATGAAAGCGTTCGAAAAACTATCCAATTATTATAATGCCATATTTGATAAGAACCTCGATCATTTTGATTTTGTTGAAAAAATCCGTGCAAAGTACGATCGTGAGGAACTTGCAATACTTCGGTTGATACTCTATCACGGCGCCAGGCAGGGGGTATTCAATGTGGGAAATAGTGAATATACAGCCATGGCAATACAAACAACTTTAAAGGGACTTGAGGTTCCGCTTTTCTGGCAAAAAAAAGAAGATCATATAGAGAAAAGGCTGAATGCAATACTTGATGTTCTTTTCTACGGCATTGTAAAGACCTCCTGACTATCTTTTTATCTCTGCCCGTTTTTTCTTCTTCAGGCTTATAATAAGCCCGACTATCCCGAGTAATATAAAGGGAATACTTAACAGCTGGCCCATATTCAGCTTCATAGTTGTCTCAAAAGCCACCTGTGGTTCTTTTACAAACTCTATTAAAAATCGCGCGGTAAAGACCATTATACATAACAGACTGATAAGAAGCCCCTGTATATGTTCTCCCTTTTTTGACCAGTAGATCCTGTTAAGGATCACAAAAATTGTCAGATAGGCCAGGGCCTCATATATCTGTGTCGGGTGCTTTGGTGCTACTTCATGATTTCTGAGGAATACAAATCCCCAGGGGAGAGTAGTCTCGACACCGTATATCTCTGAGTTCATAAGATTGCCCATCCTGATGAAAAACCCTGACAGTGCTACAACAATTGCAATACGGTCGAGGATCCATATATAGTCCTTTTTCTCTTTTCTTGAGAAAAGCCAGAGGACAATGAGGATACCAATGGCAGCACCATGACTGGCAAGACCTCCGTGCCAGATCATTAGTATTTCCAGTGGATGTTTGAAATAATACCCGGGCTCGTAAAAAAGACAATGACCCAATCGCGCCCCGACAATAACTCCAATAGCCATATAAATTGTAAGCCGATCGAGAACGTCTTCTCCCAGGTTCTCATTTTTGAATATCCTGTTCATCACTATATAACTGAAGAGGAAAGCAGATGCAAATAGCAGACCGTACCAGCGTATTGCAAAAGAACCGATTCGGAATATTTCAGGATTTACATCCCATGGAATGATAAGTAAATGCATAATAAAGCGGTTATTATTGCTGTCAAAGGTAAAAAATATTATTATTGATCATACTGAAAACACCTGAATAGCTGCCAGGTTTTATTCTAATAAAGAAATGAATCTTTAAAAAATGATGTAAGTTTGTAAGTCATTAACTACAGGTGATTTCATGAAGAAGGGTACTTACCGACATTTCATAGTGCTGTCAGCACTCCTCATTATTACCGGCGCCTGCGCAAAGATGAATACGCCTTCAGGAGGTCCAAAGGATAGACTTCCTCCTGTAGTCATAGAATCTGTACCGGAGAACGGTTCAAAGAACTTCCATGGCAACAAGGTCGAGATTTTCTTCGATGAATATGTGGTCCTGGATAAGATATCTGAAAAGTTCATGGTCTCACCGCCGCTGGAAAAAAAGCCTCGTGTATTCACAAAGAACAAAGGTGTAGTTGTGGAGTTTGATGATAGGCTGAAAGACAGTACTACCTATACGTTTTACTTTATGGACGCTATAAGGGACCTTAATGAAGGGAACATTCTTAAAGATTACCAGTTCGTTTTTTCTACCGGACCAGTAATTGATTCACTGTCTGTAACCGGGAATGTATATGATGCTTTCACCCTTGAACCTCCCGAGCAGTCACAGGTATTCATGTACAGGAATCTCAATGATTCTGCTGTTATAAAGATATTTCCCAATTATATTTCCAGGGTTGGAGAAAACGGGTATTTCCGGATAAACAATATACGACCCGGAATATACCGCTTATATGCCCTGAATGATGAGGATAACAGTAAGACCTATAACAGGACTGAAGAGGAGTTCGCCTTTATGGACACGGTTATTGTTGTTACTCCCCTGAAAAATTATATGCCGGCTGTCAGGGATACTTCAGCAATTAAGAAAATGGCAGTTAAAATAACGGAAGCACAAGGTAAAAATAAAACTGAGGTACAAGCAGCAACTCTTCCACTACAAAAGGGTATTTACAGACTTTACAGCTTCACAGGTCTGAGGAAAAACCACTACCTGGCAGGTTCGTCAAGGGATGAAAAGTACAGGCTCAGTTATATACTTTCTCTGCCACCTGATACAATGAAATTTAAGTTTTCCATTCCCGGTATTGAAGAGGATAAGTATATCATCGAAAATAGCCGGCATGGAGATACAATACAGGTCTGGCTGACCGACAGCACTCTCTATTCAGAATCGCCAATTAATACAGTGATAGACTATCCTTTTACTGACTCACTTGGTGTTTTAGGATATAAAACAGATACTGTTAAGATGCGCTTTTCTGAACCCAGGGCTACCAGGATAGCTAAGATAAAAAAACCAGCCATGATTCTCGGGAATAATATCAAGGGAGGCATGATCAAGCCGGGTCAGACAATTGTATTTAATTCCCAGACTCCATTCACTCAGCCTGACACATCAAAAATCAGGTTGTACGAGATTGAGGATACGATAAGGGTAACAGTTCCATATAACCTGGTAAATGATAGTATTGACCTCATGAAATATACTCTGGACGCAAAGCTGGCAGAGGGGAAAAAATATTTATTTATTGCCGATTCAGCATCATTCGGGAACATCTTTAATGATCATATCGATTCAACAGCGGTCATGTTTGCGGTCAAGAAAGCGGATTCCTTTAGCAGGCTTACTTTTAATATCCAAAATTGTGATACCACATGCATAATACAACTCCTTGACAAAGCTGAAAAAGTATTGGCACAGACTTCTGTCCACCGCGACAGCAAAGTTGTTTTCTCACTCCTTGATCCGGGTACTTACAGGGCAAGAATAATCTATGACCTTAATAATGACGGAAAATGGACAACAGGCGATTTTGATACCGATCGGCAACCGGAACCGGTTTCATACTATCCCCGTGAGATTGATCTTAAAACCGGATGGGATGTGGTTCAGCCCTGGGATGTAGCTGTATGGCACCAGAAAGCTGACGATCTTAAAGCTAATAAGAAGAAAACCACACGATAACACCCCGGAGTTACACATGCCTGTCAGGAGCCCTGTCAGGACATACCATTTAATATTGAATTGAAGTGAAATTTATTTTTAGGATTAGTGATATAAATTTCGTATTTTTGGTTCTTTGAGTTCCGAAGTAACTGGCAGTAAGAAAATGAAGACGACTGAGGTAAGAAAATTAGAACTTAAGGATGATATACCGGATCTTAAGGAGATCTCTGAAGCTCTTGACCATCTGAAAGAGCGGCTTAATATTGATACAATAAACTGGAAAACATACGATTATAAGCCGAATGTAGCTTTGTCAGTTGCCTATAGTAATCATGAGATATTCCTGAAATACTATGTTACGGAGGACTATTTCAAAGCAGAAAAGACCAGGACCAACGAAATGGTCTGCGAAGATTCCTGCGTGGAATTTTTTGTTTCACCGGAAGATGATGGAATTTATTATAATCTTGAATTTAATGCAATAGGTACTTGTTTGCTTGGAACGGGTACAGGACGTGAAAACAGTACACGGGCTAATCCGGAAATAATATCTAAGATAAGACGGCTTACCTCATCAGGGAATAAGCCTGTAAGTGAAAGAAAAGGGAAGTATTCATGGACACTGACACTGGCTGTTCCCTTTGAAGTATTCTTTCATCATAGTGTAAAGGATCTTAAGGGTAAAACATTCAGAGCGAATTTCTATAAATGCGGGGATATGCTTTCAATGCCTCATTATGTTACCTGGAATCCGGTTGGAACCGAAAATCCCGACTATCATCAACCGAAATATTTCGGGTTACTTAAGTTTGTGTAAGATACTGCCTCCCTTTAGGAGAGATGGGGGCGAAAAGGAATAATTAACAATAAACAAAACAAAACATGACAAAAGGAAATGCATTAATTGGACAATCAGGTGGTCCGACAACGGTAATAAATTCCAGCCTGGCGGGTGTAATTGAAACAGCCCTCTCTTCATCTTTCAAAGGAGATATTTACGGGATGCATTTTGGAATTGAGGGATTGATGCAGGAATGGCTCTTCGATCTTGGCAGACAACCAAGAAGAATAATAGAGGGCCTCAGGCATACCCCCTCTTCAGCACTTGGATCTTCACGTCATAAGGTCCAGGAAAAGGACCTTCCGGTAATTCTTGAAGTCCTGAAGAAGTATGATATTCGATACCTGTTTCTTATTGGTGGCAATGATACCATGGATACAATTCATCGTGTGGAAGAATATTGCAGGCTAAAAAACTATGAGCTTACAGGTTTAGGTATTCCCAAGACAGTCGATAACGACCTGTTCGGTACAGATCACACCCCGGGATTCGCATCAGCCGCACGCTCCAACATCCTGAATGTGATGCAGGCCGGGATCCTTGCCCGCGACATGCAGAAGGTGGATCAGTTTGTCATATACCAGACAATTGGAAGAGATGCAGGCTGGCTTGCCGCTGCTACCGCACTCGCACAAAAAAATGAAGATGACGCTCCACATCTTATCTATGCTCCTGAATTTGATTTTGATGATGATAAGTTCCTGAGCGAGGTGGAGCATTGCATAAAATCATATGGCTGGGTTTCGGTTGTATGTGGTGAAGGATTAAAGTATGCAGATGGCTCTCCGGTAAGCGCCGCGACAAAAAAGGATAAGTTCAATAATACCGAATTCGGAGCAATGGGAGGTGCCAGTGTCGGTTTCAGCCTCCACAAGAAAATATCAGATGCCTTTGGATATCGTGGGGAATTCCAGATTACCGAATCACTTATTATGAGTGATTATGTCAGGGCTTCTGCCGTCGATTTTGAAGAGGCATACAAATGTGGTGTTGAGGCAATGAGACTGGCTGAAAAGGGGGACTCAGGTGTTATGGTCAGTATGAACAGGATTTCCAATGATCCTTACACAATTGAGTTTGCTACCGCGCCACTGGAAAAGGTGGCTGTATCAGCCAAACCCATGCCACTGGATTATTTTAATAAAGAAGGAAATCATGTATCTGCAAAGTTCCTGGATTATATGAAACCACTTGCCGGTGAGCTTCCTGATTTTGTACGCCTGGAGAAAATTTTTGCAAAGAGATAATAAATAAATAAATTATGAATAGACAATTCAACAAAGTAGCACTGTCAATTAATGCACATCCTGATGATGCAGAAGCATGGAATGCCGGTGCACTGAAACTTTTAAAAGACAAAGGTTACAAAATTGTAATAGCCACAATGACCTCCGGTGATATGGGCGGATGCAATATGACTATGGAGGAGACTGCACGGATACGTGTTGAGGAGGCTAAAAAGGCTGCATCCGTGCTCGATGCTGAATATTATATGCTGGGCGGAACGGACGGCTTCCTCTTTGATACCAGGGAGATGAGACTCAAGACAATATCTCTTATGAGGAAAGTGAGGGCAGGTGTTGTTTTTACACACCTTGCCACTGATTACCATTCTGATCACCGTACTACAGCCAACATTGTTGAGTCTGCTGCTATGATCTCCTCTCTCGATACTGTTCCGGTAGAGGAGAAACCGCTCGAAATAACTCCGCTTCTGTACCATTCTTCACCACTGACCCTGTCGGACCCGCTTGGATCACAGATCGTCCCGCCACATTTTTACGTCGATGTCACCACGGTAATTGAGACAAAGAAAAAAATGCTCGAATACCATATATCCCAGATTGATCTAATGAGACACATGCATAAGATTGACGATTTCTTTGGATATGTGCTTGAAGGTAATCGTAATTATGGTAAAATGGCAGGTGTCGAATATGCCGAGGTATACTGGCAACATCTTGGGGGTGGTTTTCAGAAAGAGCCACAGGTTCAAAATGATCTTTCAGAATTTCTTATTAATAAAATATCATAGCTATGAACTTAAAAGAGGAAAAATACAACAAGTATGCACTTGTAAGGGAAATGATGGAAACTCCGGGTATCATAAAGATATTTAAACCGGAAGCCTCAGAAAAATTTGTTTCAGCAGTAAAATCACAAAAGGGATTATTCCTCACAGGTGAAGGAAGCAGCAGGATCTTCCCGGCCAAGAGGGCAATCACTTCTTCAATGGCCAAGGAGTTTAAATTACCTGTTGTAACGGAAGGCGGAACACAGGCAGAAGAATATAACCTGGGCGATTTTGCAGTATTTGCTGCCTCTAATTCAGGTCAGACAAAAGAAGTAGTGCGCCTTACCACAAAGCTTAAAAAACAGAATCATAAGGCAGTATTCGGTCTTACTGCGAACCAGAATACAAAATTGGGAGAGATCGCGGATGATACACATGTTCTTAATTGCGGCAAGGAAGATGCGGTGGCTGCCACCAAATCAGTTATTGAACAGGGACTTTTCTATGATGCACTGCTCAGGAAGATAAGAGGCGAGAAGATGGAAGGGCTTAATGATCTCGCTGATAAAACAGAAAAGGCACTGACTCTTCAGATAGCACCGGAAATTACTAATATAATCAGGGAAGCCAGTATTATATTTTTTGCCGGAAGGAATAACGGGGTAGCCGAGGAACTGGCATTGAAGACAAATGAGATTACAAGGAAAAAATCAGCATATCTCGAAGGAACCTTTGCGGTTCACGGCATCGAGGAGGTAATGGATAAAAGTGAGGTTCTTATCTGGATCGAACCTTTCCCTTCAGAAGAGGAGAAATTCAAGGAGTGTCTTGTAGACGGAGTCGGTTTGAATATTATTGCCGTTTCTACAAGGAAAACAATATTCCCGACAATAATTATTCCCGATGGTGGTGAATATGCTGAATATGTTCAGCTGGCAGCAGGATGGAATATTCTTGTTGAAACTGGTGTTTCTCTTAATATCAACCTCGACAAGCCCACAAGAGCAAGGAAGGTCGGGAATGAATATATTCCGGAATAGTATTATATAAACCACCCCGTCACTGCCATCGGCAGTGCCAGAGACTGTTGAAATAGTATTTAGAATTGATTTTTTACCTTTGTGTTACTTCGTGTTGTACTTTGTGATACTTTGTGGTTCAATGATTTATGTTTTACCACAAAGGTCGCTAAGGTAATCACTAAGTCGCACAAAGGTTTTTTTCGACAGCCCCTATCCTGGCAAATCTGAATTATTAAATTCCCTTTAAGATAATTTATTTGTCATATAGCTTTAATCCTGATGAAATATATTTGTAATTATTATATTTACAATACAAAAAATATTTATTTGAATAATTATGACAAAGATAGATGTAGCAGTTGGCATTGACATTGGTGGGACAAATACAGTCTTTGGATTTGTTGACAGGGCAGGCAATATCCATGGTGAAGACTCACTAAAAACATCTCAGTATGAGGAGATTGAGGTATTTGTTGCGGCTTTATATGAGAAGATAATGATTACCGGTAAGAAGATCGGTAATGGAATTGAAGTTATCGGATTTGGGATAGGCGCTCCTATGGGTAATATAAACAAAGGTACTATTGAGTATGCAGCCGGACTCCCATGGAAAGGCATTGTTCCTCTTGCCGGTGTCTTTAAGCGTCATACAACATTACCTGTTATTGTGACTAATGATGCAAATGCAGCGGCAGTAGGTGAGATGATATTTGGTGGAGCGAAGGAGATGAAAAATTTTGTTGTCATCACTCTCGGGACAGGTCTGGGTAGCGGCTTTGTTGTTGACGGAAAACTTGTCTATGGTCACGATGGATTTGCAGGTGAGATCGGACACACCGCAATTCGTCCCGGTGATTCAAACCGCGAGTGTGGTTGTGGCCGCAAAGGGTGCCTGGAAACTTATGTTTCAGCTACCGGCCTTAAAAGATCTTTGTTGAAGATAATGGCCGACAGCAATAAGCCAAGTGAGCTTAGGAAGATAAGCTTTGATGAGCTTGATGCAGAAAAGATCCATAATGCTGCTAAGAAAGGAGATTACATTGCTAAAAGAGCTTTTACCCATACCGGCAGAATGCTTGGGTTCAAACTGGCTGATGTTGTGGCACATACAAATCCTGAAGCGATCTTCCTTTTCGGCGGCCTGGCTCTTGCCAAAGACCTAATATTCGAACCGGCAAAAGAATATATGGAAGAAAATCTTCTTAGTATTTACAAAGGGAAAGTCAAGCTGCTGGCTTCTGCGCTTAGTACTCAGAATGCTGCCGTACTTGGTGCAAGTTCTCTTATCTGGTCAGATAGAGAATCGTGATTAAGAAATTAATATCTGGAGATATGGCCAATTTCGGAGAGATACTAAATCATATTCTCGGAGTTGTATTTATTATTATTGTGTTTGCGCTTGCTTATGCGTACCTTAAACCACATCAGCTCCATAAAAGAAGAAAATTATCAACACTTTTCCTTAAAGTAAGCTACCTTCTTTATCTATTTGTACTCCTGGTTGTAATTTATTTTTCAGCTTTGGTTCGCGGTGGTCTTGAAACTGTCTTCCTGGGGATAGAATTTTTCGCTTTTCTGGTAGTCCTTTTTGTCCCGACAATAGGGATCTTTGCCCGAAAGCTTGGCCAGTTCAGTAAAAAAAGGGAAGGATATAACTACTTTTTTACAGTTGTTAACCTGCTTTGTATTGTGGCAATTCTGTTAATGTATTTCATTTGAGCTGGAAATACTATTGCTTCAGTCAGGTAAAATGATGAATTTTTATCTCACGGGTGACAATCAAATCGTAAATTTGTTATTTAAACCTTAAAACCCTGAAATGATGATCCAGGAACGATTAATCGGTTATATTGAGCAAAGTATCAAACAAAACTGGGATATTGAAGCTTTGTCCAACTATAAGGAAAAGGGCTATTCCTACAAAGAGATTGCAGAAAAAATTATAAAGCTGCATATCCTGTTTAATGATTCAGGGATAAAAGAGGGAGATAAAATAGCAATGATCGGCAGGAATTCAGCGAACTGGTGCATTGTTTATCTGGCCACTGTTACCTATGGAGCTGTTATTGTACCTGTTCTTCCTGACTTTAAACCGGAAGACCTGACCAATATCGTTAACCACTCCGATTCAGTAATGCTCTTTGTGGATGATAAGATATTTGAGACTCTCAACATGGCCAATATGCCTGAAATTCAGGTAGCACTTTCTCTCGATGACTTCCCGGTAGTCAAGTTAGCAAATGCCGCTGTCAGGGAGGCAGCCGGTTCTCTTGGACAAAAATACTCGCTTAAATACCCTGAACTTAAACCGGAAGACATTAAATTTTCGGATATAACAAATGACCAGCTTGCTGTGATCAGTTACACATCAGGAACTACAGGTTTCTCAAAGGGTGTCATGATTTCTCATAACAGCCTGGCCTGCAATATTAGGTATGCCCAGAATAACATGCCACTCAAACCGGGTGATCCGCTGGTTTCATTCCTTCCTCTCGCACATACTTACGGATGTGCTTTTGAGTTCCTCTTCCCTTTTACATTCGGGTGCCATATTACTATACTATCAAAAACACCTTCACCCCAAATCATAATTCAGGCATTCAAGGAGATCAAACCACGACTGATCCTGTCAGTGCCCCTGGTTATCGAGAAAGATATTCAAGAAACAGCTTCTGCCGGTTATCAGTAAACCATTAATGAAAATATTACTTGCCACACCCGGTATCAACAGGATACTTTTCAATAAGATCAGGAATACTCTTGTGGAGACATTCGGCGGAAAGTTCCATGAGATTGTAATAGGTGGCGCAGCTTTTAATGCCGATGCTGAGAAGTTCTTTAAAAAGATCGGATTCCGGTTTACTGTTGGCTATGGTATGACTGAATGTGGGCCCCTCATAAGCTACTCATCATGGGATACAACCAAACCAGGGGCATCGGGTAGGCCGGTCGATACACTTGAAGTGACAATTGATTCCACAGATCCTGAAAAGGTAGTCGGGGAGATAATCCTGAGAGGAGAGAATGTAATGCTCGGCTATTACAAAAATGAGAAGGCAACAAAAGAGATGATCGATGATGAAGGATGGATGCATACCGGCGATCTGGGTATAATTGACAATGAAGGAAACATCTTCATAAAGGGAAGGAGCAAGAGCATGATCCTTGGTCCTTCGGGGAAAAACATCTATCCTGAAGAAATAGAATCAGTAATAAACAACAAAGAATATATTACCGAATCAGTCGTTATATCAGAGGAGAATAAGCTTATTGCACTTATAAATCCCGATTTTGAAATGATGAAAAGGGATAATATTACTGAGGATCAGTTGGTAGCTATCTTTGATCAGATAAGAAAAGATGTCAATGAAAGACTTCCTGAATTCATGGCAGTGAGTAAGTTCAGAATCCATAATGAGGAGTTTGCAAAAACGCCTAAAAGAAGTATTAAGAGATTTCTGTACACAAAAGATAAATAAACAGGATGGATTTATATGTTGTTGTAGTTGCCGGGGGCAGTGGGAAAAGAATGGGTGCAGATATTCCCAAGCAGTTTCTTAGTCTTGCAGGCAGACCTGTTCTTATGCATACCATTGAAAGGTTCAAGACTTTTAATGATTCAATAGAGATTATTACAGTACTGCCCGAAAATCAGCTGAGATACTGGGTCGACCTGCAAAAGAAACATTCTTTTGAAGTACCGCACACTCTTGTTAAAGGTGGCCTGCATAGATTTATCTCTGTGAAGAACGGACTTAAATTTGTAAATACCCCGTCTCTGGTGGCTATCCATGATGGTGTCAGGCCATTTGTCAGCATAGATACCATAAAAAGATGCTTTGAAGTTGCTGAAAAGCTGGGAAATGCTGTTCCTGCTGTATCTCCTGCCGACTCACTCAGAATATTGACTGACAAAGGTAATATGCCTCTTAACAGAACAGATGTTAAACAGATACAAACACCACAGGTGTTTAGTGCCGACCTGATAAAAAAAGCATATCAACAGGAATATGTCATCGATTTCACGGATGATGCCACTGTCCTGGAAAAGATGGGGGAGAAGATAAATATTGTCGAAGGTAACCGCGAGAATATAAAGATTACTAATCCCGAGGACCTGCTAATATCTTCAGCCTTGCTAAACACAATTTCATAATTTATCATGAAAATGGTGGACAGCATTTCAAAAACGGAGTGAAAAATGTTTGAAAAGAGTGTATTTAGCTATAAAGGTTTGGAAGTAAGGATCTCTGATTTTGCAAATGAGGGTATCTTGGGTATTCTCCGTCATGCCGTCCAGGGCTCGGAAGGAGGATTAAGGTTTTCATTGCTTAACATAGCACCCCGAATTGCTGCATATAAAGACCAGATTAGATTTGTTTCATTATATAAAAAAAATGTAATAACAGGTACCGTTGGATCTTGTTTCCGTATTTCCGGACAGGGAAGTCTGCGTTATCCTTCTTCATACCTGAGATACCTCGCTTTTCAGTCTACCTACCAGACTGATCCAAAAAGAAGGAGGAGAAAAAAAGCCCTTATAAAACAGGAGAAGGATGATAATTTCAAACAGAAGACCCTGGAGATTTTCAGCAGACCTCATATTCTGGAACTGGAGAATGTTTTTGAAGGTGATAAACATGTAATGTATGCCTTCGTGGAAAGCATGAACGAAAGATCAAAAAATCTGGTTAGCCAGGCCGGGTATGAGTATATCAGGTCCTTCCTGACCGTGGCTTTCAGCAGGATATCACCGAAAGCTGATCCAAGGGTATCAAAGCTTGAAAGTGATGAAAAAGAAAAGATGAGTTCACTGCTCCTCGATTATTACCGTGATTATTCTTTTTTCAGCACAGATTATACATTCTATGGCGACAAGTATTACGTACTGAAAGAGGGTGATGAGATAGTGGCTGGCGTCAGCGCCATACCTTCAGCTTATAAGGTCTACGACATACCTGGTGTATGGGGTTGGGTAATTATGAAGATTCTTCCTAAGCTTCCCTATTTTCGCAGACTGTTCAGTCCTGGGGAATTCCGCTATGTGGTCTTTGATGCGATTTACTGCAAGGCAGGTTCCGAAAAATTGCTGTCGGTCCTATTCGAATCAGTTTGTAAATCGGAAGGATTTAATACCGGACTTACCTGGCTCGATGACCGAAGTACACTTTATGATAAGATAAGAACTGAAGTTAATATGGGCTCATTGAACAGGATGCTGAATGCCAAACCGGGACTCGTATATACAAGATTTCTTAATCTTTCTGAAAAAGAGAAAGAAGTTTTTTATAATGCTCCTGCATATATTTCGGGATTCGATTTTTCATAATTTCACATTTCCGGCTCTGTGGCTGCAAGTCGGTTAATAATATACTAATACGTTTTATGAATACAAAGACATTTCTGTTTTTACTTCTGGCACTCGTCCTGATTCCGCTGAATAATCTGCATGGGCAGGAAACAGAAAAGGAGAAGGAAGCCAGGATGGAATGGTTCAGCGATGCAAAGCTTGGCATCTTTATTCACTGGGGAATCTATGCTGTGGATGGGATTGATGAATCGTGGTCCTTCTATAACGGATATATCTCATACGATGATTATATGAAGCAACTGGAAGGATTTACAGCTTCTTCATATAAACCTGATGAATGGGCCTCTCTAATAAAAAAAAGCGGGGCAAAGTATGCTGTACTGACATCAAAACATCATGATGGCGTTGCTCTTTGGGATACCAGGATGGGTGATTTGAGCGTTGTTAAGAAGACACCGGCAGCCAGGGACCTTGTGTCCCCTTTTGTGAAGGCCATGAGAAAAGAAGGACTGAAAGTAGGTATTTATTACTCACTGCTGGACTGGTCAAATCCCGATTATCCCAACTTCACCAAAGAAGTAACAAGGTACAGGAACGATTCCACCAGGTGGGACAAATTTATGAAATTTAACCTGGGACAGATAGGAGAGATCAGCCGGAATTTTAAGCCTGATCTCTACTGGTTTGACGGTGACTGGGAACAGAGCGCAGATACCTGGAGAGCTTCGGAAATAAGGGATATCATTCTTGACAGGAATCCGCATGCAATAATAAACTCACGTCTTCAGGGATATGGCGATTATGCAACACCCGAACAGGGACTTCCGGTTACCAGGCCTGTTGACAGGTATTGGGAACTGTGCATGACAATAAATGATTCATGGGGCTACCAGCCTAATGACAGGAATTTTAAATCAACGGGTCAGATCATCAGGATTTTTTCCGATTGTCTTTCAAAAGGAGGCAATATGCTTCTTGATATAGGCCCCAGGGCAGATGGTACGATACCTGAGGAGGAAGTATCGGTTTTAGAAGGGCTGGGTGAGTGGACTAAGAAACACAGGGAGGCAATATATGGTACCATAGGTGGATTGCCGGGAGGATATTTCTATGGACCTTCAACATTGTCGAAAGACAGCACCATGCTGTACCTCTTTGTCCAGGGTAATCCGCAGGGGCAGGTGACTCTTGAAGGAGTAAGGAACAGGATCAACAGGATTTATGTAGTTGGAAACGGCACCAAACTTACATGGAAGGAATACCTGAAGCCTTACTGGAGTAATAATGCAGGATTAGTATTCATTGATCTGCCTGAATCAGTTCTCGATAAATATATGACTGTCCTTGCATTGGTCCTTGATGGCAAACTCCAGATACAATAGCAACTTATTAATATATCTTCTTCCGTGTGTCGTGCGTCGTGCGTCGTGTGTCATATGTCGTGCGTCGTGTGTCATGATAACTTCTGTTATATTTGTAAAAAGAAAAAAATAATGAAGAAGTTAAGAATACATTATTTTCAACATGTCCCCTTTGAAGGATTGGGCAGCATTGAGGAATGGGCCAAAACCAATGGACATTCCCTTACCTCCACCCACTTTTACAAAAGCTATTCACTACCTCATCTCTCAGGGTTTGACTGGCTGATAGTTATGGGTGGACCGATGAGTGTTAATGATGAGAAGCAACACCCATGGCTTGTCGATGAGAAAGAATTCCTGGAGAAAGCAATTGAAGCAGGTAAGACAGTGCTTGGAATCTGCCTCGGTTCCCAATTGATTTCAACAGCTCTTGGTGCGAAAGTCTCAAGGAACAGGGATAAAGAAATAGGGTGGTTTGATATTGAGCTATCTTCATATGCACAAAACATGAATCTGTTCTCCCATATGGACGGTAAAATGAAATTTTTTCATTGGCATGGTGACACCTTCGACCTGCCTGATGATGCAATTCATCTGGCATCATCTGAAGGATGCAGGAACCAGGCTTATATATATAATGAAAAAGTGCTTGCTTTGCAGTTTCATCCTGAAACTAGTATTCACTCTATAAAGCAGATGATTGAGAATGGCAGGGATGAGCTTGTTCCTTCAAAATATATTCAGGTGAAAGAGGAGCAGCTACTTGACAGCTCACTCATCAAATCAAACAGGGATGTTTTGTTTCCACTCCTTGACAAACTTGTTTAATTGAAACCGGATAGCCTTTTTGCCACCCTGGAAGCTGTTGAAAAAGCCAAAATTCATTATACGCAAAGGGCGCAAAGTATTTACGCGAAGATCGAAAAGATCTGAATTAAAACAATATACCTTTGCGTACTTAGCGCCTTCTTCGTATTCTTTGCGGTTAAAAAAGACTTTTTTGACAGTCCAGCTATTTTTGGGGGATTGTCCTTCAGGCAGGAATCAATAGTGGTTTTGAACCATCTCTTCAGAAGAGATGCAAATATCCCAGGGTAACTGTTCCGGCACCGGTGTTATTTGTGCCGTTGGCTTCATCTTTCTGAATCGATATAAATCCATAATTTCCTCCACCTTCAAGGAATAATTTACCGGTACCCATATCCATTTCAAATCCGGCTGTTCCCTGACCCCCGGCATTAAGCCTGTGAACATCTGAGGTAATGTCCTGGGTATTATCAAATGATTGTGGTCCGATGCCGGGATAGTTTACCTGGGCCAGGATGGCATCGAGGGTAAGAGTTCCGTCTTTATCAATATACATTAAGCTTGTACCACTGGTCACATCCTTTGCATTAAGCAGAATTCCGAGGTATGGTCCTGCCTGGAGGTAAAAATGAATCCCCGGAACGATGTTAAAAGTGAATTTTGCCAGTACAGGTATTTCAAGATAGTTGAGGATAGCCACACTCTTGATATCAGCATACATATAATTATCAGGAGTAACACCAAACACTGGAAGTGCCTGCCACAATGGTTCCAGTTCGGATGGTACAGGTAGTGCCTGCACCCCGGTTCTCTGTCCTCCCTGCGAAGAATAGTTAATCTCTGCACGTAAACCAAACCGGTCATTGGTGTGAACTTCAGCAACCAGTCCTCCATAAAAACCCAGTCTGGAAGAATAGCCTTCACTCAGTGGTGTGGTTTTTGAACCGGCTGTTAAATTTGGTATTCCAAATCCCGATTTAAGACCTGCGAAATATTTGACGGATTGTGCATGAGAAGAAAAAATGCAACAAAAGGCCAAAGTCAAAACAAACCAATTTCTTTTTGTTTTCATTTCATCTGGCATTGATTAAGAACTCCTCTTTAATAAAAAAAACGCATTCAGTTATAGATTACCTGTATGCGCTATTTCTTATGTGGGTTGTACTGGATTCGAACCAGTGACCCCTACCCTGTCAAGGTAATGCTCTAAACCAACTGAGCTAACAACCCGGTATGTGCGCAAAAATAGTAAATTTTATTAATTCAACTCAATCACCCGGCTTAGATCACAATTTTTAATGACCGGTTTCAGGCCGGATTATATTATCTCAGTCGGGCAGTTATTCTATCTAAACAATTCGTTACAATATGCACCTAGCTTAATAACATCATTCCGGCGCTTAAGGTTCAGTTTTTGTTTCTTGATATACTCTTTCAGGACAGATCCTTTCTCAGGAAATATCTTCAGGAACTGTCTTTCGTTACTGAATTTTTCCATTTTGCCATCCTTCATTACCCAGAAAACGGAGGCGGGTGTTATTTCCACATTGGGAGGGAGCTCAATATGGACCACTTCACTATACTGGTAAACGACGCTGGTCAGTTCAAACCTCTGGTATTTTGTGGGTCCGACTGACTGGGATTTTACTCCATAGCCAACATCAGTACCTTTTGCTGTTATGGTGCATTTATTCTGAAGAAAAAAAGGTACCGGTCCCTTGGCCAGGAGATCATAAAAAATATTACCTATTGGTACGAAAATCCGCTTTTCCAGGTAAATAGTATCTATCTCCTTTGGGTCTTTGGAATACCTGTAAACACCATCCAGCTCAGTAACCATCATCTCCTCATCCATGTTATAGTCGAGAAGCATTTTTACCCTACTGCCATCTTTAAACAGTATGATACCTTCATTGAATGAGGGAAAAAGGAACTGGGGAATAGGGTTACCCATATTGTCCTGGGCTTTCATATTATCAGAGAAGAGTATAAGCACTGAAAACAATACAACTGGTTTTAAAAGTGATAATAATTTCTTCATTTCAGGTAATATAAGGGGTTAACATTATTCAATTATGGCAAAGATACATTATTATTTAAGCTCACGTATCTTGATATTTCTGAACCAAACAGGGTATCCGTGATCCTGAAGTCCAATGTAGCCTTCTTTTGAGATCCCTTCAGTGAAGCCAGGAAATGATTTAAACTTACTGTTTGCTACCATTTCGTCCCATTCAGGTGACCACAACTGATACTCAACTACCTTGACGCCGTTCTGAATATGAGTTACCTTGCCGTTATCAACCCTTATTACGATTGTGTTCCATTCACCTGCCGGATGAACTGTTTTGGGATCGGCAGCAATCATATCATAAAGTGACCCTGCAAGGTGGCTGGGTATTTTATTATCAGTGGCATCAACATTATCAAGCACCTGTAC
Source organism: uncultured Bacteroidales bacterium (assembly GCA_963843635.1). GTDB lineage: Bacteria > Bacteroidota > Bacteroidia > Bacteroidales > VadinHA17 > LD21. The sequence continues at coordinate 531,059 of CAWJLF010000008.1, forward strand.
CTCGGGTGCAGCATAATAGATAGGTTCTCCGGGAACTTCCCTGACATCGTAGAAAATACCTGAGTTAGCCATCTTACTCGCTTTCCAGTCGATTGATAGTTCAAAATTTCTGAATTTCTTGCCATCATATATTATGTCGCCATTTGATCCTTCTCCGGGATCCTTTCCAGGGGTGGTAAAAACTTCCATTGCGTTGTCATCAATCTTCCAGTTTGCAGGCATAGCAGTGCCATTGACCTGCCGCCATCCGTTAAAATCTTTACCGTCGAACAACAGAACCCAACCATCTTTTTTCTCCTTTGATGAGAGAGTATTTACAGTCTGGCTGCATGCAGGAAGGATGAGGAGCACTAATGACATCAGTACAAATGATAATGATATAAGCTTTTTCATGATCTCTGTTTTTATATTTTTATTTTATGCAAAGTACTAAAAAATCATTTATATGAATCAGTTTGGTTTGGCTATTCTTGCAGGGTTAAAGTTTTATGACGCCCGAGGCGTCAAATTCCAATAGCCACGGTGACATTTGTGGCATGAGTCAAAAGCTATTTTTAACCGCAAAGCCCGCAAAGCAGGCACAAAGGGCGCCAAGGTAATATATTTACATTAAATACTTAGCGCTCTTTGTGTAAATTCTTAGCGAACTCAGCGGTTATTGTATTCATCTTTAGAGACGGCCTTATTCCAATAAACACAGTGCCATCTGTGGCAGAATATCGCACGTATTGGACAACCCCGGAGGGGTTGAATAGTAAAATGAATGAACCCATTAATTCAAACCATAATATTATATATAAATGCAATAATTTTATTACCCTGATTAATTGATGATTACAACAAACGACTATAAATATAGTCAAATATATTCAAAATTATTTGCACGACTATAAAAATAGTCATATATTTGTAACGAAGGATTGATAACAAAGGTAGCAGGCTTCAGGCGTGAGGCGCCGGGAAAACCAGATTGCTAGTGTATTATCAGGCGACAGGTGTCGGAATATATTATAGTTCATTCTGTGGCCTGTAACCGGAAATAAATAATAATAATATGAAGCTTACAAAGGCCGAAGAGCAGGTAATGCAGATTCTCTGGGACATGAAAGAGGGTCTCGTGAAAGATATCCGCGAACAGTTCAATGATCCGAAACCGGCACGTAACACGGTATCAACTGTGTTAAGGGTACTTGAAAAGAAAGGATATGTTGATCATAAAGCCTATGCTAACGTTCATCTCTATTACCCGCTTACTTCTAAGGACGAATATTCAAAAAGTCAGCTTTTTGGACTTATGGAACATTATTTTGATAATTCCTTTCCAGCGATGGCCTCTTTCTTTGCAAAGGAAAAAGATCTCTCCCTGAAGGAACTGGAAGAGCTGCTGGAAGATACAAGGAAAGAACTTAAGAAAACAAAGAAAAAAAAGTGATGGAATCGTACGCTTTATATCTGCTCAGGTCTGTTGCCTGGCTTACAGGCTTCGCTCTTGTATTTATCCTCTTCCTGAAAAATGAGAGATTTTTTCTGCTGAACAGGATATATCTTATTACAGGAATTGTAGTCGCACTGATTTTCCCATTCATAACGGTTCATTACGTGGTGAACATCCCGCTGATCAATTCCTCCGGAACAACAGCAGGGGATGTAAATTCACTCAATAACCAGGGGAATAATTTTACCTATGATTTCCTGACGGCTCTTTTCATTATATATATTACAGGAGCAGTATTGTTGTTTCTCAGGGTATTGAAGCATAATAACTCTGTTCTTAAAATCATAAAAAACACAGGAATAAACAAGACAGATCCGGTGAAACTGATCAGGACTGCTGATTATAAATCATCATTTTCATTCTTCTCCTACGTGATTGTCAATCCTTCGGTATCAGATGATGAAACCAGGGAGATAATGAATCATGAGATAGTGCACATAAAGCAGATGCACTGGATCGATCTTGTGCTTGTTGAGGTGCTTTGCCTGGTACAATGGTTTAATCCCCTGGTGTGGATATATATGCGGTTAATAAGGCAGAACCATGAATACCTTGCCGATGAAGTTGCGCTGCAGCGATCAACCGATCCGGCAATATACAAAGCGACTCTGCTTAACCAGATTGTCGGCTCAGAAGTTGTCAGTCTGACTAATTCTTTCAGTTATTCATTAAGTAAAAAAAGATTCAACATGATGAAAAAGATAATAAGCTCACCCTATAGAAAGTTGAAGTTCTTTCTTATACTGCCGGTATTTGCAATAGTCTTATATGCCTTTGCAACACCGGAGTACAGATATACTGTCTACGACAATAGTGGAGGAAATACTGACCAGGTATCAACCCAAAAGGGTAATGATGACCAGGTTGCACTAATCCCGGAAGCGGGTCGGAAAATAGAAATGGTTACAGATATTCAGGATGACACTGTGAGGAAGTCGGGGAAAAGAGCTGAAACACTTCTGCCTCCACCGCCGCCGCCACCTCCTCCTGCCAGCACTGGAGTAAATTCCGACACACCACCGCCACCTCCTTGCCCCCGCCACCTCCTCCTGCCAGCGTAGGAGTAAATTCCGACACACAACCACCTCCGCCACCACCACCACCTCAATCAGGTGTCAAAATGTTAGGAGACGGACCTCCTCCCTTATATGTTGTGGATGGCGTAAAAGTGCCTCAGTCAGAAGTTGAAGCATTAAATCCCGATGACATAAAATCAATCTCGGTGCTTAAAAATGAATCATCTGTTGATTTTTATGGCGCAAAAGAAAATTCGGGGGTTATCGTTATAACTACTAAAAAGGTTGCTTCGCAGAAGGATCAGAAAGATGGATTTGTTGCAGTAGAGGAAATGCCTAAATTTCCGGGAGGACATGATGCCATGGTTGCATGGATAAATGCTAATCTGAAGTATCCTTCTGAAGCTGTCAAAGCTAAAATTACAGGTAAGGTCCTTGTAAATTTCGAGGTGAGCAGCAAGGGGAAAGTAAGAAATGTACAAGTCATTAAATCGATCAACCCTCTTCTTGATGCTGAAGCAGTAAGGCTTATTAAAAGTATGCCTGACTGGAAGCCGGGTATGCAATCCGGCAAGCCTGTTAATGTTCAATTTAGGGTGCCTGTGGAATTTAAATTACAATAATATCCGATTAAAGAAATTAACTTTTATTAATTGAAAAGGTGCAGATCATTTTTCTGCACCTTTATTTTTTATGGTACCTTTTTTAATCGGCTTTTCTCTGTGTATCTCTATGGTTCTCAGTGTCCCTCTGTGTAAGTTCTTGGTTTATTGTTACACAGAGTATATCCGGGAAGAAGATCATTCAATCATCATCCTTATCTGCGGAGGCCTTGAAAAAGGCAGCATGGACTGCCGGAGGACAGGGCGAGTCAGTCCCTTTCACAGCCTTCCATATCACTTCATTGAAATCGGCATCATTGATACGGTCCTCCTTTGCAAAATTGAATGTTTCACTTTTCCGTTGCCATTCATTCTCTGCAACATTCTTTTCATTAAGATCAATATTACAGGGCCTTACCTCGAACGGAGGATGATCAGGATTATTATCCAGGCATCTCCATAAAGGAACAGCCCCAGCATCGTACTGTGTCATCGGGGGGAGACCCAGTATCAGCTCAATTGTACGAAGCAGGGAGGATGTGGTATATGCAGTATGATCCACGAAATTCTGCTTGACAAAGCCTCCGGCAAGATATGCGGTACTCCTGTGTGCATCAACATGATCAGGTCCGTTCTGGGCATCATCTTCAACAATAATTATAAGACTCTCTTTCCATATACGGCTGTGACTCAGGTAATCTACAAATGATCCCACCGCGAGATCATTATCAGCCACCTGTGCAAATGGTGTGGGCCTTCCCAGACTTAATCCCTGTGTATGGTCGTTGCCAAACCTTAAGGTGTTTAACTGAGGCAAAGCGTCAGCAGCCAGGAGAGAGTCAAAATCATGTTTCCATTGCCTGAACCGTGTGGTATCCCTTACCTGCAGGTTCCACGGAGTATATGCTTTACAGTAGTGATCATTTAAAACCGGAATATTTGGCTTTTTATCACCAATGAACTCGGCATACGACCTGTAGCTTACACCCATACGTTTACAATTATCCCAGAGGAAGCCGTTTTTATTATTAGCTATCTCCTTTTCTCCCTCGCCGGAGTAAGTTCCGCCTCGACCGCCATAACTGGTTGGCCAGGTCTTTTCAAGGTAGTCAGTGGCATAAGCTCCCATGGTCCAGTTGTGACCGTCCATACTTACTTCACCGTCAACATAAAAGTTATCAAGTAACACAAACTCCCTGGCCAGGGCGTGCTGGTTCGGTGTTATCTTTTCACCAAAAAGTACAAGGTTCTTATCCCCGTTACCCTCAGGCATATCACCAAGCACCTGGTCATAAGTCCTGTTTTCTTTAATGATATAAAAGATATATTTTATGGGTGATGGATCACCAACCTTCAGGGGTACAGGATTGCCAGGCATCCCTTCTGAGACCATCTCCTTGTTCTTGTTATATGGAGTGTTGTCATATACAGCTTTGGAATAGACAGATAACTGTTCACTGACGGGCGTTCTAAAAATACTCAGGGTTCCCTTAAATAATCCTCCGATATACTGGACCTTCATTTTTTTCTCTAACCCGTTCTGCTGGTAAACAACATTCTCTCCTGCCTGCATGGGATTTGGCCCGAACGGATTAGCCATCGAGGTTGTACCCTTTCCGCTGCTTACAAGTATCATGTTCCTGGCAGTTCTCACACATGTAGGATACCATCCTGTAGGGATGAATCCTTTACTCTCTGATGAACCGGGCGTGCTTACATCGAAAACAGCAAGGCAGTTATTATCAGCATTCGCAACATAGAGTGTCTTTTCATCTCTGCTCAGAGCGACACTGTTAGACGTTGAACCTGTTCGTGAATCGGGATAAAGAGCTGCATTAAGCGTCTCAATGACTTTCATCTGCCTTGTGTCAATCACTGATACACTGTTATCATTGGCATTTGCCACATATAAAAGACGTCCGTTCCGTGTTATACAAATATCATTCGGGTTATCGCCTATCCCGTAAGAACCGGTCATCTTCTGAAGATCTGTGTCGAATACCAGCAGCTTATCACAACCCCAGCAGGTTATGTACAACGTTTTATTGTCAGGTGACAGGATACATGTATAAGCTTCCCCTCCAAGATCATGCCGTGACAGGATCTTTTTTGAACGGGTATCAACCACATAAAGTGAATTGTTCTCTTTTGTAACTGCATACAACCTGTTGCCTTTATCATTAACTGCAATGCCTGCCACAGAAATCCTGACGGGCCATTTCTTACCAAGGATGATTGTATCATGTATTGCAAGCTTGTTCTTAATAACAGAATAACGCACAATGAAGTTATCATTCCCTCCCGAAGCATACAGGTATTTACCATCACCGGAAAAAGTCAGACCCAGCCATGATTTCCCAATAACAACAGAATCGATGACCATCTGCCTGTTAATATCGATAAGCTGTATGGACTGAGTGCTCTCACCATTGTTCGTAACTGCAGCAAGCTTCCCTGATGGCGAAACTGCTATATTCAGCGGCAGATCACCAAGAGTAACAAGTTTCCCAACAGGTGTCAGTTTCCAACCGTTGGGCAGAGAAACCCTGTTGGACTCAATGTCTTCTAATGTCTGTGCCCGGATATTTAAAGCGAATAAAAACAGAATTATACCTGCAATAAACCGTGCCCCTGTTAGTGATAATTTGATGTTCATAATTATTATCTTCTTCTCTTCAGATCATCTGGTTTAAGAGTGATAAGGTGCCCAATGGGTTTCCCGTTGCGGTATGTTATTACCCTGAGTGAAACAGGTCCGTCGGGAAGAACAAATGGTTCCGAATACTTTGGCGACATGTCATCAGGCATTGTGTCGTCAATTGTGTAATATATATCAAGTCCCGGCACCTCTGATCCCATAATGATGGTCATTTTGTCATTGTCTTTCTTAACATGAATTATAGCATCATAGATGGAATAGGCATGGTTTATATTGGCAACATCCAATCTCTGGAACTGATTTTCCGCCCTGCTTACAAAGTCAGGCCAGTTCTTCTCCTCATTTGGTGTCCAGAAATCTTCAGCCAGTGCCCATCCTCTTGGCCAGGTCATATACTCTACATGCCTGAAAATAGGAACCTGTTCAGTCCAGAGATTACCCTGGCCTCCAAGGATAAATTTAGGATCCACTCCTTCAGGGACAGGATTGAAACTGTAACATTTCTCCATCCGCAATCCGGCGTACATTGGAGGTTCAACAGTCTGTTCACCCTGCTGGTAGTCTAGATATGCGAAAGTTGTCGGGGTCATTACTACATCGTGTCCCATCTTAGCTGCCTGGATACCTCCTTCTATTCCTCTCCAGCTCATAACTGTAGCCTCAGGTGCAAGTCCTCCCTCAAGGATCTCATCCCAGCCGATCAGCTTTTTACCTTTGCTTTTCAGTATAGTCTCCACACGTTTCATGAAGTATGACTGTAGCTCTTCCCCTGTTTTAAGATTCATCTTTTTCATCAGGGCCTGGCACCCTTCGTCTTTAAGCCAGAAACCCTTATAACATTCGTCACCACCCACATGGATATATGGATTAGGGAACAGCGCGGCCAACTCGGTAAAAACTTTATCGAGGAAGTCATATACTTTTTCATCAGAAGGGTTTAGCGTATTATCTATCCTCATCTTGAAGGTACCATCATTGAACCATTCTGAAAAAGAGGAGCCTGGATTCACTTTAGTTGAAGTATCCTTTGAACAGCTAAGCTCCGGGTATGCAGCAATAGCTGCCATACTGTGCCCCGGAACATCAATCTCAGGAACAATGGTTATATGACGATCCTGTGCGTAACGGATTATCTCTCTTATATCATCCTGGGTATAGAAACCGCCGTCTGTTGCGGGCTCACCAGGCTTGGGCTGGGCCCTCTGTCCGAAATGACCTGCACGATGAACACGCCATGCACCTACTTCTGTTAGTCTGGGCAATGATTTGATTTCAACTCTCCAGCCATTATCATCGGTCAGGTGCCAGTGAAAGGTGTTGAATTTATATCTTGATATCTGGTCGATATACTCTTCAACTTCTTCTTTTGTAAAGAAATTACGGCTTACATCAAGCATAATTCCTCTCCACCCGAAACGGGGATAATCAGTGATATTGACAGCTGGTATTGTCCATGCTGTCTTTACAGCTGTTTTGCTTTCGATCTCTTTTGGCAACAATTGCAGCAAAGTCTGCATACCATAGAACAGACCGGCAGTTTCATTGGCTGTAATGGTTACACCTTCGGGGTCAGCTACCAGTGTATAACCCTCCTTGCCCAGCTGTTCATTAGCTTTCTTGTTCAGGTTGAACTGTATTGTTCCCGATTTCTCCTGCTTTGCTTTTATTGAATAACCGGTGGCTGTGTTAAGCTTTTCCGCAAGCATATCAGCTGTAGGGGCAACTTCTTTGCTGTTATATCCTATTGTTGCGGAAGATGTCAGTGTACACATACCTGCCGACTGATGCATCTCAACCGGTTGAGGTATTAGTTTGATCTCCTGTGTCTGTCCGAATGTCCTTGTAACGGCGAAGATAAGGACGAGAAGGAATAGTTTTTTCATGATGTGATTTTTTATATGTGTTGGTTATATTATTTATGATACAAGTACCTTATATGTTTTATTATGTTTTGTTTTTAATACTTTCAGGGCTTCCCGTTTGATTCTTACAGCCACTTTTCCTGTTATCTTTAATGGTTCCCCGTCAATATGAAACCGTGATTCATCCGTCTCAATTATTATTTCCTTATCTGTTTGGATATGAACTACATATTTTGATCTGTTTATTCTCTTGGTGAATAAGCGGATGATAAAGAGAGGCCCAAGTATTTTGGGGAATGGTCTTATCAGGACGAGATCAATAATTCCATCATTAGGTTTGGCCAGAGGTGCAATGAATGCATAATTGCCAAACTGCCTGGTATTGGCAAGAGTGAGAACAAACAGTTTCTCATTTAAAGGAGCCTCATCACCGATTTGAATATTAACATCAAAAGGCTGCAGTCGCAGAAAAGTCTTGAGTGTGAGCCACACATAGGGAATGAAACCTCTTAATTTAAGTGTATGGAAAGAATGTGCCACAAAGCTGTCAAGTCCTATCCCTGCTACGTTAAGACATAGTTTTTCATTAACCTCTATCACATCAATATCTACACTATCAGCTTTATTGATGTCTGAAAGGAGTGAACGAAGGTTGAGCTTGAAGCCGAACTCTTTGGCAAAACCATTACCCGAGCCCAGAGGAAGAACCCCAAGTATCTTATTTCCGCCGACCAGCTTTGAAGCAACAGTATGTACTGTTCCGTCACCTCCTGCGGCAATGAAGATCTCGTGATTATCGATATTCTCGTTTATAAGGATACCCGTTTCGTCAATATTGAAAGTCTTAATACATGTCAGCTCTTTCCTGCGTCGTTTGAGTTCTTTTGACAGGAAGAAGTTAACTGGTTGTACCCCTGCATCGGGATTAAGAATAAAAAGTGCTTTATTTTTTGTCTGGTAACCGGGCATATTAAATACAATAATCCAAAGTAAAAATACTAAAAATAGATCAGCCGGCCGGAGGATATTGTTCAATAAGTCGGTTTTGATGTTTCACAGCTTTAATAAAGGCTCGTAATGTCATGGGTTTATAACCTCTTTTCCTGTTAATGGCGCCTATTCTGAATAAAAGTCTGTATGATTTAAAGAACTCACTGTAAAGCTTAAACAGGCCAACATTCGGGTCCCAGGCCTGGATGGCTTCTGCTCCGGCGCCATTGATTTCTATTATTGAGAAATTCTCGCCTTTCATTAACAGGTCAAGCGATTCAAACCTTACGTCAAATCGCCCGAAATAAAATTCAGGCATACCTGTAGCTATCTGGTTGAAACGTTCATTGAGTTCAGGAGTTATCAGGTGACTGGCATCACGATATAATCCGCCAACCCTGAGGCTTCCAATGAAAGAAAGACGTATCAGTTCTATCTGCCTGGGGCACCTGGTCGAGATCTTCATTTGCAAAGCCCACATGTTCTGCTCTGCCGCCCAGGTAAAAATGGGCTCTCAACCTTGTGCGTTCATCTGTTCTGATCAGATCGCGCAGGGTTGACTTCCCATCTCCGGTTACAAACGGGAAATACCTCAGTGTTACAGATACAACACGCCCTTTGTCTTCCCCGGGTATCCTGACATAAAAGACTCCAGCCTCCCCGTCATGCGTAACAGGTCGCTGAAGGATTATGTTTTCATTTTTCGGGAATGAACTGATATATTGCAAAAGACTGTCCCTGTCCTCTACGAGTCTGACACCATATCCATTCCATCCGATATCAGGCTTTGCGACAACGGGAAAGACGAGTCCCTTCTTATTCATAATATCCAGTGCTTTCTCCATATCATTATCTGCTTCAACATCATTCCGCGGCATTGAAACAAATTCAGCCACCCATTTCTGTTGTTCATCACCCACCTGATCAAGGACAGCTGATTTTGATTCACCCATGAAACCACCTGTCTCGATCATCGGGTTGGCCGCCGAAGGAAGAGTAAGACTGTGATAACGGATTGAAAGAAAGAAGTAGTAAAGACCTACAGGTATATACAGAATACTGTTAGGTATGTGTTCGGCTATGGAAACTGTCTTCTTAAGATCATCAAGAGAAGGCATACCCTGGAATTTGCGTTTAAGGGCAGGGATATATTTTTTAAAAATGGAGAAGAAAGAGGGGACAGCATTACCCAGTGAATCACCCGGTTCTATGTTCCATCTTGATTTCAGGGAATTTCTTACCGCAAAACCGACAATTACAAGTGCCAGTAATCCCCATCCCCAGTAACCAAGACTATTCAGGACAAGGTCGCCGAAGATGATCACCAGGGTAAGAACAATGGATGAGTAGACTGCTCCGGCCAGGATGGATACTGTGGCAAATCGTATGAGGGGTATACGGAACCATCCGCAGGCTACAAAGGTTGGGAAAAGCAAGCCCGGTGTAATCCGGCATAGCACCAGCACCCTGATCAGGTTATTTTCAAGCCACGACCTGATTTTTTCAACCTTTGGACCGATGATCTTTGAACGCAACCATTTGTTTCTCTGGGCCAGATGTCCAAGACCATAGATCAGGAGATCGCCGGTTATTATCCCGAGATAAACACTTATGAAAGCCATCCATTTTGGAAGGTGAAGCTCAACGGTGGCGAAGCCGGCGGCAATAATAGCAGCATCTTCATGTATAAAAGTCATGAAGAATATTATTACACAATGTTCAAGCCAGATCAGATGTTCCGGAGTAAGCATTAAAATTATTATGAAATACTGAACTCTTAAAGCCTTTTTCTAAAGATCATAAAAGTAATCGCAATTATTAGAAAAGAATCTTAATCCATGAAAAAAATGACTATTCTTTCATGAATTAGATAATTGTTATTCCATGAAGGGATACTTAAAGTCGGTATCAGGAATAAGTGTTTCTTTTATGGTTCTCGGACTTACCCATCTGATAAGGTTAAGATGACTTCCTGCTTTGTCATTTGTGCCTGAAGCACGTGAGCCACCGAAGGGCTGCTGACCCACAAGAGCACCGGTAGGTTTATCATTTATATAGAAGTTACCGGCTGTATACCTGAGTGCCCGGCATGCCTTCATCATGGCATACTTGTCGGTACTGAAGATTGATCCTGTAAGCGCGTAAGGAGAGGTTTCATCACAAAGGGTAAGAATATCTTCAAAGTGTTCATCTTCATAAACATATATCGACATTACCGGTCCAAAGATCTCCTGCTCCATGGTAACATAATGAGGGTCGCTGGTAACAATGATTGTTGGCTCAATGAAATATCCTTTCGACTTATCGCCCTTTCCACCGGTAATGATTTCAGCAACATCATCTGCCTTTGCGTTTTCTATATAACTCATTATCCTGTTGAATGCAGGCTCATCAATCACTGCATTGAAAAAATTCCTGAAATTATCAACATCACCCATTTCTATTTCTGAAACCATCCGGATGATCTCTTTCTTTGTATTATTCCAGATCGATTTTGGGACATATGCCCGCGAAGCGGCGGAACATTTTTGTCCCTGGTATTCGAAAGCCCCTCTTACAATTGCTGTCGCCAACTCCGATATGCCTGCTGATTTATGAGCGAAGATAAAATCTTTTCCCCCGGTTTCTCCGACTATCCTTGGATAAGAGCGGTAGTTGGGCAGGTTATCGGAAATCTGTTTCCATAAAGTATTAAATGTTGCATTTGAACCTGTAAAATGTATTCCTCCCAGGTCTCTGTGCTTCAAGAGGATACTGCTAATGAGTGCTCCTGACCCGGGGATAAAGTTAATGACCCCTGCTGGCAGACCTGCTTCTTCAAGGATCCTCATCAGGTAATAGTTTGAGAGGATGGCCGTTGTTGCCGGTTTCCAGACAGTAGTGTTCCCCATGAGCACAACACTGGAATTGAGGTTTGATGCTATTGCGGTGAAGTTGAATGGAGTAATTGTAAAAATAAAACCTTCAAGGGGTCTGTACTCCAGGCGGTTTATTGTTTCCTGTTCAGAGAGAGGCTGCTCAACGTATATCAGGGAGGCAAAGTAGTTATTGAACCTCAGATAATCGATTACCTCACAGGCTGAGTCGATCTCTGCCTGGATCACATTTTTCCCCTGTCCGAGCATTGTAGCTGCATTGAGTACATACCTGTATTTCCTTGAGATAAGCTCCGCTGCCTTTGCCATCACAGCGGCTCTTTCCATCCATGAAAGTGTCATCCATTCGCATTTGGCAGCTCATGGCAGCCTCAGCAGCCATAGCTACTTCCTTTTCTGTGGCCATATGGTATGTTGCAAGCACATGATGATGATCGGTAGGCATTACAACAGTGCCTGTCTTTCCTGTGCGGATCTCCTTTCCGCCTATAATCAGGGGGATATCAATTACCTTGTTTTTCTGATTGGCAAGTTCTTCCTCCAGCAGTTCACGTTCAACACTGCCTGTTTTATATGATAAAACCTGTTCGTTCTTCGGTTCTCTGAAATTGTATATTGCATTATTCATACTGTTGTCGTTCAACTCCAGAATTTAAACAGTAATGGAAGGTAAAAAGTTCATACGGCTTTTGATGCAGGGAGATCTTCCGCGATCTGGCTATTATATCTGATGCGCGGGTCTTTGCTATTATTCAGATCGAACATGGTAAGATGTTTTTCACCGAAAGCCCTGATGGCATATGAGAAGAATAAGCCGGAAAGGACATCAATGCTATAATGCCCCCTGGCCAGGAACAGAGCTACTATAACAATTATGAGACAAATTAAGATAAGCCACTTGTACCCTTTATCTTTACCAGGAGATAAATAAGAAACACATTGCCGGCATGTCCCGACGGATATACACCCAGCTCATATTTTGAGAATCCCTTAAACAGGGGATCTGAGCCATTGAACATCGGAGGGTTCCCAAAAGGTGTCAGAACAATAAATATTCCTCTGACCACGTAAAAGATACCCACAAGCACGAGAACCATTGGTATCCTGTTATAGTCCTTTTTATGTACGAAGTAAATAAGTAACAGTGCAATGGGAACCAGGCAGAAGATATCATATATGAGAGAGACATTATAAAAAGGCAGATTATCGAGGATAAGGTCCGAGAGCATTGGAAGGGTTTTACCCTCGCTCATATAGTTATGAAGATATGTTTCAGACGCGAAATTGAGACCGGCGCCAATAATAATTGAAAGAATACCTATATAAAAATATTTGCTGGTTACTACCGGGGCAAGTGAATGAAATACTTCAGACATATATGCCAGTATCCCATTTCCCCTTTTAATGCGCTTGTCCATCTTCAAAAATTTATAATCACCAGGTCGGTTTATGATCCAGGTCTGTGTAACCCATTTTGCGGTTCCTGTGTGATCAAAAAGACGCTATCAGAATAAAAACGTTGCACTGGATAGCAAAATGAAATATAGCTTACACAAAAGAAGGATTTTTATTACAAAGGTAAATATAAAATTTTAGTGGAATTTGCAGGCAGATCAGCCCTCCTTTTTATCCGACATCCCCTGGTATATGCTCATTATCTCATCCAGGTATTCTTCCGGTGCTTCAATATGGCCCCAGGCCGATTGAGTCTGCCATAAACCATCATAGGCTGAGTCATGATATGTGCGGATGATATGAGGTATATTCCTTTCTGATAACAAGCCGTCAAGCAGGATGGCTTCAATCTCGTTGTTGAATGTCAGTATTTTAACTGGTTTCATGGCTGTTATTTATTATTACCGATGATGACGCAATCCTTTAAGAGGACATCCAACAGGAACCCTGAGCATTCACCGCGAAGGGTAACCCGGTCCCCTGGATGAAACTGTAAGGGATCATCAAGGGAATTGAAAGCACAGATAACTGACGAAAAATCACTGTCTGTCTTAAGAGAAATATTGATTTTACTATTATCTTCAATCTTTATGGATGAAATTATGCCGCTTACTTCTATTATCTTATCAGTATACTTTGCAGAAGCAGATGACTCATCAGCCTCAAATTCTTTCTGCAATTGTACAGCTGAAACCGTGTATAGTGGTTTTTCCTTAGCAAGGTCGGCAGGTTTCTCATTAAAAAGATAAATTGCGACTACTATCGCACCAATCACAATTAACAACACTACAAATAAAGTAATCTTAACCAGTGGTTTCATGTTATAAAAGTACTAAAATATTTCTCAATGGTATTATTAACATCAGAACCTGTGAAAAGGAGATTCCTGAAAACTGCCAGTGATTATAATGTCACCTCATAGTTGTCATAAGCGAGTACTTCATCTGAACGGTCACCTCAAGGTTCTTGTTAATCTTGTCTCTGACCACACCGGGAATATTGATCTGATAATCTTCGGGATTGATGTTGAACTTCGACGTGGCATCAATTCCCCCCTTTTTTACTGTCAGGATGCCGTCGGAGGCTACTTTTTGGGTGACATTATGTATTGTAAGGTCCCCTTCAACTTTCACATTATATGTGCCTTCCTTTGAAAAATCGACATCTTTGATATTGCTGATACTTCCTTTGAAGGTCGATTTAGGGAACTTGTCTGACTCAAGGTAATTTTCATTAAAATGTTCTTCCATGAGTGCTCTGTCGAAATGGAATGACTTGATGAGTACCTGGAAAACCATTTCTCCGGTAGAGGCATCAAGTACAGAAGCAACCTGGTTATTATCTGCTTTGATATCTTCCACTGATGTGTGGGAATAGAACCCGATATAACCATCACGGGTTATATATTTCTGCGCATTGGCCGCGAAAAATAGAAACAGAAAGAGCAACAGAAAAGTCAAACGTTTCATAATTATTATATTTAAGTTAATTATTATCCAATAAATTTAGAAATCATATTTCATCTACAGCTATATGTTATTGATATTCAGATAGTAATATATAATCTCCGTTAGCAGCCTGAATGTGATTATGGCTTTTTTGGTTTTTTCAATGTGAAGACTCTCGAAATGTTAAAACCAAAGCGTATATCACCCTTTGACCAGCTTCCGGTTGTCTCACCAATAAAGCCTTTTTCGATCATAGCCATGGAATTAGTGAAGAATAGCTGAAAAACATGGCCTCCTGTCTCAATGTCGAAACCAATGGAGAAAGGATCATAGACCTGCTGGCTCAAATATGTCTTTGGATTGATAAGGTAATAGTATTCGGCATTGATGCTGATCCTTTTTGTAAGTTTCATACGGCCTCCGGCACCTACGGAATAGAGATCGTTCGGATCAAGTTCCGTAGCTACAAGATTCCTGTGAATATATGTGGGATTTATTTCAAATGAGAGTGACTCGCTTATTTTCCTGGCTATCAATAACTGTCCCACATATGAAAGGCGTGATGAAAAATAATTTGTCCTGGTGGGATCAGTCCATTTAAGGGTGTTTAGAGCAGCTGATGTCATCACCGAAACAGAAACAGGCATAACACGGGCACCTGATGATTGTCTTAGAATAGAGAACTTGGTGAATCCATCGAAGGTCTTTTCATAATTGCCCCTGCCTGCACCAATCATAAGCCATTTGAATATCCCGTACTCAAGACTGAGATGTATATTGGACTGGTCGAGGCCGAAAAAATTATATGCCCCGGAGTTTAGTGTTCCGAAGCGGTGAGAGATCCTTACATCAAGCTGTCCGGGAGCCATTCTTTCAATTGAATGGCCATTCATTATTCGTGTCGATTTAAAAGTTGCAGTAGTGTAATTTATCTCTTTGGCCTGTGTATTGTCAAGTAAATTCATCAGGTCATCCTGTGCAAAAATGCCGGCAGGGATAAGAGTGAAAATGATCAAAATGGAAAATCTTTTCATTGGTTGAAGATTAAAATGGTCATCAGTTATCAGGCATCCCGTCTCTTATCCATATATCGAACTGGCTTATTGAACAGGCCTTGAGCATACCACCGTTCTTTGGCATCGGGGAATATGAACCGGTGTGCTTTATCGATCCGTCTATCCTTGTTGCATTGGCCACAACATCTGAATAGTCTTCAAGACGTATATTATTACCGGCTGAGGCTGCCATGGAATTGGAATGACATGAGTAGCAGTTATCACTTAGAATGGGAACAATGGTACTGTTAAAGGTGACATTGGTGGTGTCGCATGAAGAATTTAAAGCAGGATATAAGGCCTCCTCATTATCATAATAGCATGACACAAAGAACAGCAGAAAGATCACAACTGCAAATACTGAGAAACGGAGTCTTTTCATATTATGCTGGTTACTAGTTATTTGGAAATCCATTATTGACCCATAATTCAAATTGACGAATCTTGCACTGTGATAAAGAACCCGAAGGAGGCATCCTGGTTACTCCTGCTCCCTTAAGTGAATTCATGAGCAGACCACTTGAGGCAACAACAGCAACATTGTTATACGAAGCCAGTAAAACATTTCCGGAAGGATTGTTCCCGCTGTGACATCCTGTGCAGGTCGACTGTATAACAGGCCAGATGGTACCTGAGAATGTGACGGGGTTAATAGTATCGCAAATCTCACCACACGACTCATTAAGAGCCCCATAGCTGATCCATTTACCTATCGAATCAATTTCTGCCGAACTAAGTTGAGGCTGCTTTGACGGAGGCATCTTGTCTTCACCTGATGATACGGTAATGACTCTGTATAATCTGCTGTTTGTTGGATTTCCTGGTTGCACAGACTGCATGGTTGAAGAGTAGGTGGAGAAGTCATAACCTTCCCTGTGGGTGACAGCATCATGACAGTTGGTTGTTGCACAACGTGATACAAGTACAGGCTGGATATCCCTTTCAAAACAGGCCCTGGAATTATAGTAGGGAGTTTCTGTCACTCCTGTGGTGTCAACAGGACCTTTTGCCACCTGGCAGACAGTTTCCTGTGCTCCCTGTTCTATCCATACTCTGATAAGGGTCCTGTTATCCAGGGAAAGTGGCTGTTTTGGAGGCATCTGTCCTTCTCCTCCCTTTGCAATTATTGCCTGGTATAAGCGGCTGGCTCCCGGATTACCGGGAGAGATACCTTTCATGATGTCGGTGTAATTATTTAGTACCAAATGCGATTCCCCATTACCCTGTCCATCATGACAGCCGGAGATAGCACAACTGTTTTGGAAAACTGGCAGTACATCTCCCTCAAAACATACCTCAGGTAAATCTGATATGTTTGTTTGATGAGTACAGGATGCTATCCAGCCGGTGATTATAAGTATTCCCAGGAGTCCGGGTATTGTATAAGATTTTTTATATTTCATAAAACAGAAATTTGTTTTTAATTCTGAATGATCATTCTTACAGACTATTTCAGAATTAGACTCTATTTCAGGGATTTTATTGTATCAGTAAATATGATAATTAACATATTGAATTCATGCTCAAAGTTTGGAGTGAATATTCCTATGTCCATGTTACCTTTTATCTCTTCCAGTGACCAGTATTTTCCCTCTTCAATCTCCCCCGGATCTGTTACCGGAGTCATATCGCTCACTGTTAAAAATGAATAGACATATTCCCTCTCACGATCCGATTCCCATATATATGAAGTTAAAAATTTGGGATTGAAATCTTTCAGCCCCAGCTCCTCGTTGCTCTCCCTGGTAAGGGCATCCTCGGGTTTCTCCCCGGGATCCATGTGTCCGCCGACTGAAGTATCCCATTTACCAGGCTGTATATCCTTGGTCATGACACGCTTCTGAAGGTAAAGCTGGCCTTTGCTGTTAAACAGATGAAGGTGTATCACCGGGTGAAGCAATTTGCTTTTCCCGTCATGGCAGACAGACCGGGGAGCCTGACCAATAGTATTGCCATTTTCGTCAACAACAGGGAATATTTCTATCTTATTTTCCATCTGTATCGGTTAAAAAAATTTAAGGCCCAAATATCGAAAAGTTATTTATAGTATTTCAGGAGCTTAATAAATTTAATGTCTCCCTTTCATCCCTTCACCCTTCTCTCCCCTCCCCTTTCTCCCCCTCACCCTTTCATCCCCTCTCTCTTTCTCCCCCTCTCCCTTTCACCTTCCCATCACCCCAAACATGCACCTTATTGAGTTGCCATCTTCATCCACAGCGGTAAGAATATGGTTTCCGGGTCCTGCCAGCATCTCGATCTGGTGTATATACCTGGTTGTTCCGATATAGGTTTCATCAAGATGCCAGTATACTCTTGGAAGGGTTCCTGTGAGCAATTTCCGGAACTATCCGCGTCTGTGCTCCTGTCTGGTCACGTGGGATAAATATCCTGATACCCTGTGAAGGATAAATAAACTCCATCACAGGGATGGTCTTACTTGCCTGGCAGCCGGGTGCGACAGGAGGAAGTATTTTATATTCCGGATGTTTTTGCTCTATAGAAATATTCCATTGCCGGAGGCAAGACAAACCAGGGCTCGTTGACTATATCTGCCGGATCTTGCATTCCGATGTGACCCTGTATGAACTTGTTTTATCTAAGATGTATCACCTGGTGATAGGAGCAGGCATCACTTCTTAATCCATTGACACATGCCTGTATATCTAATGTTTCAGTGCAATCCGGTCCCGCCCTTGTCCGCTTTCAGTCACAGACCTGTATCATGGTTAAGATCATCCTCGGGTGTTCTGAAACCAGTCTCTGTTGCCCATGAGGTTTACAAGATCAAAAAGGAGAGGAGCGGCAGCAGTCACACCGGTCAGGCCCGGTCTTCCTTCACCATCGGCATTGCCCGTCCATACACCGATAACATAACCCGGTGTTGTTCCCACTGCCCATCCATCCCTGAAACCAAAACTGGTCCCGGTCTTCCAGGCCAGGTCGTGCGAAGATGAGAAGTATTGCCAGCCCGATTCACTATCCGGCCGGTTTACCTTTTGCAATGCCTCATAGGTGAGCCATATGGCTGATGCAGAGAGGGGCGGTTCAGGATCTTCAGTTAAAGCTATTTCATTATCATCATGTATGACAAGAACAGGAGGATGATAATCTTCTTTATAATATTTATGCTCGCTGATATACCTGTTAAGCACTCTTGATAACGAAGCATAAGCCCCGGTGAGATCCCAGAGTGATGGTCTCAGCCTCCTCCCAGGATCAGGGAGAGTCCATAGTAATCTGCTGTCTATTGAAAGATGTGAACCCTGTTTTATGAAGCAGGTCAAGGAATCTCTCAGGATTATACTTCTGAAGCATCTTTAACGGCCGGTATATTAAGTGATTGTGACAGGGCTGTTGCTGCACTCACTGCCCCCCTGTACTTAAGATCGAAGTTTTTTGGTGAGAAGCCCGGAAATCGCGTGGGGACATCTGCAACAAGTGTGTTGGGAAGGATATCTCCCGAATATTGCATTCCCGCATACAGGAAGGGTTTTAGTATGCTTCCCGTGCTTCTCAGCGATCGTATTATATCAACATCCCCTCCATGTTCTTTTGCATCCTCAAGCGAATTGTTACCCACGTATGCCAGCACATTTCCGGAATTGACGTCAACTATTATACAGGCGGAATTATAAATATAATTCTCGGCCAGTATCTTCTGGTGAGCATTAAGCAGGGCTGTCGCTCTGTCCTGTAACGCGGGATCAATTGTTGTCCTTATAATACTGCCCCTGCTCTGCTTGTAAAACAGATCTGTCAGATGAGGTGCACGGGAAGGAAGGTTTTTGGGTTCACCGGGGAGAGGCTCATCAATCGCAAGGACAAGAGTGGTGGAATCAATGTATTTCTTTTTGAAGAGGAGCTTAAGGAGTTCATCACGCCTGTACCTCAGTATCTCCTGGTTCCTTCCCGGAAAGACGAGAGAAGGTGAATTGGGTAGTATTGCAAGGGCTGCCGCCTCCGCCCAGGTCAAATCGGAAGATGCCTTACCGGTATAGCGCCAGGCAGCTGCCTCAAGTCCCACGGTATTTCCTCCGAAAGGCGCATTGGCAGCATACATCTTCAGTATCTCCTTTTTTGATCTGAAGAGTTCCAGCTTTAAGGCTGAAAGCATCTCTATGAACTTCTCACTATATGTGCGACGCTTGTTGCCTCTGGAAATCCTGGCCACCTGCATTGTTATTGTACTGCCGCCGCTGACAATCTCACCTGCCTTTATATTACTTATGAATGCCCTGATTATTGATACAGGATTTATCCCGGGGTGAAAATAGAAATACTGGTCCTCAAATGTGAGTAGCGACTTTTCAAATTTTTCAGGTACCTTCTCAAACCCGGGGAATCTCCATTGCCCGTCATCAGCTATCCTTGCACCAAGCAAACTCCCGTCTCTGGCCTCTATGACCGTTGAACGGGGAGTCCTGAAAGACGGCATAGGAGAAAGCAAAACCGGAGTAATCAATACCCCGGCTGCTATCAGTATTATTTTAATTTTTCTATTCAAGCTTCTGTCCTGTAACTTTAACAGTGCCTCCGGGGTACCTCGAATAACAATCAGGTCTGTACATTGCTTCACACCATATGGAAGGCTGGAAAAACTCCCCTTTATATGCGGCATTCAGTATCAATACAAATGTTTTGGTTTCTCCCTGGCGCAGGCTGAAAAAAGTGTTTACCCGGTCATCCCGGAAATCACGGTAATCACTTTCACTCTCTTTTATGCCATAGTCGGCCTCAAATAACCTTGTGTTTTGTATCTCCCATCCTGCGGGTACCATCTCTGTAAGAGCTATATTATCAACATTTGAGAATGTATTGTTAGTGACCTTAACAATCATCATGAAATCAGTGCCTTGCTCCATGTTCTTCTGGTCCAGTGGTTTAAGTGACATATCGGTGTAGTCGATCTTCATAGATAGTCCCTTATCCTCCCTTGCCACATCCGTTACTAGTGGAATACCTTTTCTGGTGAGTGTTACATACACAGGTTTGTCTGAGTTATTTCCAACTGTGAGTGTATTGTTGCTTTTCATCTTAAGTGCTTCTGACCGGGCCTGATTGGGGATAATTGTCTGTTCTGTTTTTCCCCGTTCAGAGTCATGGTTACCTTTGCCGGACCATCATTGCCTGGAGGTAACATCTCGGACCATTTCATATAAGCAAGCAGCCCCCATGCCACTGACTGGGTACTGTACCAGCTATCACTGTTGAATTTGTCACATATCTCCTTCAGTACCGGCAGGGCCTGTTCTTCATCCTTCAGGATGGCCAGTGTATAGAGTATGATTGCTTTATCACGTATTGCACTTCCATAGTAATAATAATAGTATTCCGGTTCTGTACTGATATCCCTCATATCCAGCAGTTCCCTGGCTACCTCGGGACGCCCGGTCACAGCGTAAGAAGCTGCAAGGAGCCAGTGTGCCAGCCTGGGAATATCTGGGGTCTCCCTTAGCCTGTTCATGGCTCCTTTTTCAGGATGTCCGGCAAGCGCCAGTGTAAACAGCCTGTAGGCCTGGTCGTTTGCAGCTTTGCCTGTATCTGCTTTCAAATCGCCAGTTACGGGCTGTATTAACCTGGAAACTGACCCATTTCTGTTTAAATCCGGCAGGAATACTGTACCCTTTTCTTTCCGCTTCAGTCATGAAATGTCCGGCATATGAGGTGACCCAGTTATCTGGCTGTATCGAACCCGGCCACAATGCAACACCTCCATTGCCCATCTGCCTCGCTACAATAATATTTATCGCAGCTGTAACATTTGATGATACAGATTGTGAAACAGACGAATTATTACCGGTAAGATCTTTTACCGATAGTTGGGGAAAAGCTGATGAGGTCATCTGTTCGGTACACCCATACGGATAAAGCAACAGATAGTCGAGTCTCTTTTCAAAGTTGATTGAAGGAAGTGAGGATATTTCCAGATGCTTGGAGTTGGAACCCTCAAGTCCAAATGGCTTAAGGAAGTTTCCCATTTTTCCCCTTTTTCAGGACCTTGTTTTCAGACCTTATTTCCGGCGGATTGGGACTCCTTACCTCAAGTTCCATATCGTAGGTGGCTGTCTCTTCATTTCCACTGTTGCGGTAACCTTAATTGTTGCCACTCCTCTTTTTTCCCCTGCAACAAAACTAAATTCAGTGTCTTTTTCACCTGTGCCCTGTATTTTTATGTTCCTTGTATCATCGTCAAAAGCCATGATATCATTACTCTGAGCCTTTACTGAGACATCCCTTATTCCCTCTTTCTGAATGAAGAGAGAAACGGGTAGTGATACTTTTTCACCCGGACTAACCACCCGGGGTGCAGTGACCAGAACCATTAAAGGATCCCTTACCAGATACGGATTTTTCTGCTGATC
This sequence comes from uncultured Bacteroidales bacterium, assembly GCA_963843635.1. Classification (GTDB taxonomy): domain Bacteria; phylum Bacteroidota; class Bacteroidia; order Bacteroidales; family VadinHA17; genus LD21. Next base: position 552,879 of record CAWJLF010000008.1, read on the forward strand.
CAAAAGCCCTGTCATTGCCGGCCATTACCATGGTCCTGACCGAACCTGTATATTGTGGCAGAGTAACCACATGGGTATCAGTATGTCCCGGACCAAGTGTAAAGGGTCCGATAAATTTAACTACCGGTTTGAATCGTCTGGCTTTATTGGCAGACTTATCCAGGACATTTTCATCTCCCCCAATGGCAAAGATCCTGTCAAGTGTTCCCCCAAAGGCTCCGAGAACGAAGTCATACAGATCCCAGGTCTGCACCCCAGTGCTTCTCGTGCATAGAAATAGTTCCAGGGATCAGGTGTCCTGAACCCTGTAATATCAAGCAATCCCTCATCAACTACTGCCAGAGTATATGTCATGCTTTTCCCCTTTGCTTCACTCACTGTCACCTGAATGGTTTTTGTGACCTTACTTCATCCGCCATGTCTGATTTCTGGTGAAAGCCTGTTTCAGGATCCTCAACCATCACAGGGACAATCCCATACAGCCTCACCGGCATATCATTTATTGTCTGTGCATGAGGTTGGATAACAGTAACATAGGCATAAACATTGGGTGCCATTTCTGGCTTTGCCCTGAATTTCACCTCTGTATTGCCTTTGCGTTGGCAACACGTATCTCGTCCACCACACCTGTTGAGTTTTCCAGGGTCACAATAGCCCGTGCATTTTCTGGTGAAGGGAATGACAGGCTGATCTCGTCACCGGGATAATATTTTTCCTTATCAGTACTTACAGATAACAGCGTTGCTCCGTCAGTGTTACCTTTCATACCGTAATCCCATGGCCAGTCGATGAGAAGGATCTTACCCGTGGAATGTCCTGTTGGGGCGGTGGCCCTGATCAGGTAACGGCCCCAGTCTTTTTTATCAATATTGAAAGTGAAAGATCCTGTCTCCTCCCTGTGTGGTGATTGTTTTTTTGATAACTGGCTTATAGTGATTATTTGAGATGTAATATGCAATATTTTCCTCATCCGATTCCCACCACCACCTGTACGAGATCTTGTAAACAGTTATTAATACTTCCGACTTTACGGGTTCCCCTTTTTCATCCACAGTAACAATCTTAACCTCATTATCAGCATCGGTGAACAACATCCTGCTTTTACCTTTCAGTCCGGGAAGGTTAATACCTACAAAAACCGGATACGGTGCATATTTCATAGTAGTCTGGACAATACTCTCATCACCACCTGGTTCAGCCACTTTGGCGGTGAAGATGGCGTTAAGCATCCCCGGTGCGTTTAACTCTTTCCCGGGATCGAATGTAAAACTGGCATCCCCGTTATTATCGAGTGTTCCATCAAAAATATTAACAGTTTCTGAATAGAAATCGCTTACGGGATCATCAAAATTATATTGCCTGTATTTATCAAATACGGTTTTTGTGTGCCTCAGGAAATATTCAATTGACGTTTTAAGGTCTTTTGCAATTGCCCCATTCATCCATTTGACATTGATGGTACCCTTTGTTACCTGGTCAGATCCTCCCAGTATCTCCTCCGGGGAATTTCAGGTTTATCTTCAGACGGTTCGGCTTTATAGTCTCTATCCTTATCCTTTTTGTGAAAGTTGCTCCTCCTATCCTGAAGACAGCCTTATAATTACCGGTAACAGCATCGGGTAATGTCTTTGTTGTAAAGACTAGAAGCCCTGATTTATCAGGTTTCTGTACCTGGTTATCAATCCTTTGTTCCAGCGAATTGATAAGTTCGAACTGAACAGGATGTCCTTCAGGCAGGTCACTTAAGCATATCCTTGATAAATACGGAAAGGAATATTGTATCACCGGGGCGCCATACATCTCTTTCCCCATAGATATAAGCCTTGATGCCCTTATCGGGCTTGTTTCCTTCAACATCGAAAGAACTCAGTGAAAGTGATGAACCGTCATTTGTCTTAAGATAGTTACTGTCTTTGTCTTTTGAAGCTATAACCAGGAATGGTTTCCTGCTACAATAAAGGGAAGCTTCCCCGTCCTGGTTTGTTATTCCCGAAATGATAGGCTGCATCTGGTAATCATAAATGTCTACCTTGGCCTCTTTTAAAGGAAGTGCAGAGATAAGGTCATTGACCATTACATGAAGGATATTATCATCACCTTTCTTGGCTATGAGGCCGAAATTGGATGCAAGGATATTTCTTGATACCTTTTTGTCAGGACTGTAATAAGCCTCTTTGCACGGATTATTTCGATCTCTCCAGTTAAACCCGAATGAATAATACACCTGGTCCGTGGGATCTTCATAATAGTAATCCGCGTCATCCCAGTATCCTTTTTCCAGATCATCAGCCTGTTGCAAAGCTTCTTCATATTTACTGTCATTTTCTGAATCGCTGCATGGATAGAGTGAGTAAGATTTTCTCATTCCAAGGTAAACCTGGTACAGAACACCCGGTTCTACGTCAATGTAATCAGCAAGGTCGATAGTGTACATGTTCCATGTCCCGGTATTCAGTCTTGATCCTGATACCAGATCCACTCTTCCGGAATAGACCGGCCGGCCAAATCTCTTAATATAATTATTACCATTCAGGTTATTTTCCTGGAGAAAATAGGGGAGGTTATTCTCATATATTCTGACAATCCTGAGATCCACTGCCCTCAGGTTTGCAGCTTTGAAAGGGAAAACCAGGTTTTTGGATGAAGGGACAATGACACCATTTCCTTCAAGCTCTATCCTGGGTGGAATGGAGGTAAAATCGAGCTGCCTTGTATACGAGGAAGAGAGATGGTCTCCCTTGCTATCCCTTAGAGATGATTCAATATTCAATGTTACCTTACCCTGAATCCGGGTAGCCGGAAGGATGCTGATCACATTGGAGTTAATATTTAATGTGGTCTCAGTTGCAGGAGAAAGGCTGACAAGGCCGATGAGCTCCTGAGATGCATCCACGGGATCGGAAAGGACTATATCTATTCTCTGGTTATCACCTGGCTGGTTGACTACATCAATAACTGTAAAATTGTTTTTTGCCGGAATAGTAAAAAGTATAGATCCCTTTTGTTTTACCCCTGCGGAGTGCCCATCCCAGCTAAGTGTAAGTGTCTGTTCTTCATCACTCCTGTCAATGCCTGTAACGGTGAACCTGTGATCGGGATTATCTGAATGATCCCATTCTATATTCATCTTCTTCCGTCCCAGCCTGGCACTGATGTAACCCTCTGCTTCTGACGGTTCAATAATATCTGATGTAACCACTTCACCATGAAGCACGTAATTATCTCCATCTGGTGTTGAACATTCAAGAACCCCGGCTATCACCCTGAAGTCTTTTTTGAGTGTTTGTAACCTTAATGGAAACATCCTGAGTCTCTCTTTTACCTCACCCAGCCTGCCGAGATTGACGGTCCCGGTATAGCTTTGACCCGGTTCGAGCAGACGGGAGGGAGTGAAGACAAGAGTTGTCTCATCTTTCCATTCGGTTTTTCCCTTTATTGATGGTTTAAACTCAAATAAGCCTGAAGCTGATTTGTCAGCTCTTGCTGCAAAAGCAGGTGTAAATCGTATTTCAACAGGTGAATTAGCAGGAATAATACCGGAAGTATAACTTTCAATATATTCACTGTAACCCTTGTCAATAGGGATATTCAACTGAAGTGCTTCTTTTTGTTTTTGACCTGGGAGTCTGAATGTCCCGTTCTCTTTTGACCTGCATGATGGCAATAAAAGGAGTACAAGGAGTACTGCGACAACAGTGTTCGGTTTCGGGGATTTCATATACAAGAGTTTTTATATCAGGTTAGTCAGATTGCTAAACCGAAGATACAAAAATTCCCATTATCCCAATAGAATTACTATTAAGGCGTCACAATCTCATTCCTCAAGCCTGCAATATAATCCCGGATCTTATTCAGGGTCCCCACGGTTATGGTCATTTCGCTTCCGGATGACAGGAATACCTGTTTGGTTGTGTCTATTACCAGGTCCCCTTCCCTGAAATATATCTCGAAGGAATCGAAATAGTTCTTAAGGTATTTAAGCTTCTTTGTATAATAGACTACGACCGGATCGTCATAGTAATTCTTCATGAAACTCAGGAGAGAGGTCAGGGTATATTTCTGTTCCGCTATTTTCTGTACCACTTCCGGATCGGGTTTATCAGGATTGTATGCTATCTGTGTTGCAATATACATGGCTTCAATCCAACCACCCATTACCATCAGTCCCGCTGTACTCTCCCTGCCACTTTCCCGAAGATGGTTTTCTATCCTGGTATAGACCGTATTCATTAACAGTATAATGGTATCGGGTTCCGACATGTCGTTCTGTATCTGCCGTATAGGTTGTGTTATATATTCGTCGGGAATACCCAGTTTATTACTCATGTTCCTGATTGTCACCATGTACTTAATCATCTCCTGGCCAACACCAAACATCTTAAGGTATCCGAAATCAACTCCATAAACCCCTTCATTCAGGGCAGCTTTAGAACTGCTCAGGTATTCGTCGCTGTTGGAAACCGGATTAAGGGCGTTTATGTCAAAGGAGACACCAAGCCTGTTGAATATTTCGCATATTTCAACAGGCGTCAGAACACCGTAATAGATCACATACCTCGATTCAGGACCGGCAATACTGGCAGAGTCACTTTTATAGGTCGAGAAGACCGGGACAAAAGTCTCCTTCTCATTAACTTTTTGTTCGCAGGAACAGGACAGAATCAGAAGCAAAAAAATCAGGAAGGAGGAAAGACGGCGCATAAATTCATTTTTTATCAAAAATATGAATAATAATGTAATCATTGAAGCAATATGATAAATTCTGTTTCACAGGAGTATCCTGTTCCCCAGTTTTGAAGAGATCATTTTCAGGGCACTGCTTAGTGCGGCATATCTTCTCTGCAGAGATATGATCTGCTCAGCATCTTTTGTTTTTACTGCCTCTTCCAGCATTTCCATAATCTCCTTCCTCTTTGCCTTGATCTTATCACTTTTGAATTTCAGGACAGCATCACTGACAATCTCCTTCAGTTTCATTTCCTCTGTTTCAACGTATGTCTGCTTATCTCTCCAAATCCTGCTGAGCTCGTGTGAATCAGCAAGAAGGTCTGCAGATAAACGTGATATTTCCGGATCCTCATGTTTGACAAACTGTTTCTCACCTGGCATAAGACCCTGTTCCGAGTTAAAACGAAATTCCTCAAAGATCCTGGCACAGACACTCTCATCAAAACCCAGGTCATCAGCTATTATCTCTTTTACAATATAATCGGACACGGTTAATACTTCTTCTTTACCGGCAGTCATGTCCATGGTCCTTTCAAATTCCACACTTCCAAATTTGAGCAATAGTCTGATTATCTCTATTTCCGAATAATACGATATCGTTTCACTAGGCACCTGTTTAACCACAGCTGGTGGCGGAACGGGAAGATCCTCCGGTCCGGGATACTTGTTACGGTCCTGGAACGTCTTCTGCTGTCTGAGCTTATTGACCTCATGGTAGAGTATTGGTTCGGAAACCTCCATCACAGTGCTGCACTCTTTTATATATACTGTCCTGGTAATGGCTTCCGGTATGACGGCAATGGACTTGACAACATCACGTATGAGGCTTGCCTTCTTAACCGGATCGTTGTCAGCTTCAGCCAGAAGCAGCTGTGTCTTGAAACGTATAAAGTCCGTCTCATGTTCCCTGATGAAAGTTGAGAATTCTTCGTTACTCAGCTTCTTTGAATAGGAGTCCGGGTCCTCGCCGTCGGGAAGTAATACGATCTTTACATTCATCCCTTCTTCCAGTACCAGGTCTATACCGCGTATGGATGCCTTTATCCCGGCTGCATCACCATCATAAAGGATAGTTATGTTCTGTGTGAACCTCTTTATGAGACGTACCTGTTCTTGTGTGAGGGAGGTGCCTGATGAGGCGACTACATTTTCTATCCCCGCCTGGTGTAACGATATCACATCAGTATAACCCTCTACAAGAAAACATTTATCATCATGGCTGATGGCTTTCCGGGCCTGGTATATGCCGTAGAGGATCCTGCTTTTATGATATATTTCCGACTCCGGTGAGTTGAGATATTTTGCCGTCTTTGCATCACTCTTCAGTACCCTTCCTCCAAAACCAAGCACCTGGCCCGAGAGGGAATGAATGGGGAACATGACCCTTCCGCTGAACCTGTCAAATACCCGGTCCTCATGCTGAATTGACAGTCCTGTCTTCACAAGGAAATCCTGCCTGTAACCATCATCCAGTGCTTTTCTTGAGAAAGCGTCACGCCTCTCAAAGCTGTAACCAACTTCAAATTTCTTCAGTATATCCTGCCTGAATCCTCTTTCCTTGAAATATGAAAGGCCGACTGTCATCCCTTCGTCCGACTGAAAGAGATTCTCATTAAACTGACGGGAGGCATATGATGTCACAATAAGGAGGCTCTCTCGTTCATTCTGCTTATCGAGCTCCTCTTGTGTCAGCTCCTTCTCCACAATCTCAATGTGATACTTCCTGGCCAGGTACTTCAGTGCTTCAGGATAGGATAGATGCTCATGTTCCATTATGAAGTTGACCGAGTTGCCAACCTTCCCGCATCCGAAGCACTTAAATATCTCTTTCGATGGTGATACGGTGAACGAAGGAGTCTTCTCGTTGTGAAAAGGGCATAATCCCAGGTAATTGACCCCTCGCTTCTTCAGTGGCACAAATTCCTGAACCACATCTACTATTTGCGCGGCATCAAGAATACGTTCAATGGTGGGTCTGTCAATCATATTCCAAAGATATCAGGAAAATAGTGAAAATCGATAAGGGCAGAGGCAATTAATAATTATAAACTGGGAAAGGGAGAAAGGAGAAGGGGTGAAAAGGAGAGTGGTCGAAGTCTTATTAAATTGACCATTTTTCAGGATGATTGATCATATTGACTATTTTCCCATGACGTCAAATAATTTTAATTAGGTTGTACAAGTTCAGAGAGGTACTAATAGGAAAGGAGGTCATTGCGAGGAGCACCGCGACGAAGCAATCCTTTAATCCCAAACCCGACTTAGTTTCGTAGTTAGCCTGAAAGAATAAAAGGTTAAGCTGATACTTTAGAGGTGCGTGGGCTTCCTGAAATGGCGCGAACTTCAGCATGTTCGGTAGCGCCAAATATTGTTTGGATTTCAACCGGCCTCAGAGAATTTTGGGTTAAAGCGAGTGTTTTGAAGCTTGCAGCATTGGGCATTAGTAAGCAATACTGTTTGAGGAGGCCAGAGGCCGACGAGTTGTATTGCGTGGGCAAGCTGAAAAACAGGAGCCCCAAAATTATCTGCAGCCTTGAATTTTCTTTGGTTACTTTCTTTGTTTCAAGACAAAGTAAAGTAACAATCTCTTTGGAGGAGCAAAAGAACCGAGCAGGGACGACTATTTGGCACGGATCAATTAGCAGTGCCGGCTGATTAATTACCCTAAATCACTCCTTTAAAATACTCAATAGTCTTCACCAATCCCGACTCCAGATCAACAGCCGGTTTCCAGTCAAGTTCCCTGGTTGCCAGTGATATATCTGGTTTTCGTTGCTTTGGGTCATCCTCCGGTATGGGCAAATATTTGACTTTCGATTTAGAACCTGTCAGCTTTATGATCATCTCAGCAAGAGAACTGATTGTAAACTCCACGGGATTACCCAGGTTAACAGGCCCGGTAAAGGAGTCAGGGGTATTCATTAGCCTGATGAGTCCTTCAACGAGATCATCTACATATTGGAAACTCCTGGTATGTGACCCGTCACCGAAGATAGTTATATCCTCACCCCTGAGCGCTTGTACTATGAAGTTGGAGACGACCCTGCCATCATTGGTATTCATGTTGGGACCATAAGTATTGAAGATCCTTGCAATCTTGATTTTTACCTTATTCTGGTTATGGTAATTCATGAAGATAGTCTCGGCACATCTCTTTCCCTCGTCATAGCATGCTCTTGGTCCCAGGACATTTACATTACCCCAGTAATCCTCGCTCTGGGGATGTACCTCCGGATCGCCGTATATCTCACTGGTGGAGGCCTGCAGTATCTTTGATTTTGTTCTCTTTGCCAGTCCCAGGGTGTTGATGGCTCCCATCACCGATGTCTTGATGGTCTTTATGCCATTATACTGATAGTGAACAGGAGAGGCGGGACAGGCAAGGTTATAGATCTCGTCAGTTTCAAGAAATATTGGCCTGGTAATATCATGTCTTATTGCCTCAAAATAGTGGTTGTCCAGAAGATGAATGATATTCATCTTTGACCCTGTGAAATAATTATCGAGGCAGATCACCTCATTACCCAGTTCAAGGAGTCTTTCGCAAAGGTGCGACCCTATAAATCCGGCTCCGCCGGTCACTAATATTCGCTTCATCTTTCATATATTATACACAAATATAGTGAAAGGGATTTAATGTACGGCACAAAGGCGCAGGGGCGCAACGGTGAAGAAAAGAAGGTGATAAATGCAGAATTTTGATGGCCGACTGCACTTAATTCCCCTCCCTGGAGAGCCTGCCACGCTTAGCGTGGGGTTAGGGGTGGGTTATACCCCTTGCAGGCGGCATCCCATGCTTTTTATTGAGTTCCGAAAGTGATTTACGGATTGCTTCAGCCGGCTCTGCCGGCTTCGCAATGACGGTCGAATTTATTAGGTTGTACAAGTTCAGAGACGTACTATAAGAAAGGAAGTCATTGCGAGGAGCCCTTTGTCGAAGCAACCTGTCAATCCCCATCACAGGCCAATAAATTGCACGGTCATTGCGAGGAGCGCAGCGACGAAGCAACCTTTAATCCCAAACCCGACTTAGTTAATTGTTCCATTGGATTTCTACCGGCCTCAGAGAATTTTGGGCTAAAGCGAGTGTTTTGAAGCTTGTAGGAGTGGGCATTAGTAAGCAATACTGTTTGAGGAGGCCAGAGGCCGACGAGTTGTATTGCGTGAGCAAGCTGAAAAACAGGAGCCCCAAAATTATCTGCAGCCTTGATTTTTTTTGGTTACTTTTTTGTATCAAGACAAAAAAGTAACTAGGGTTTGGGGCAAAGCCCCATAATCAACAATTCTAAATTATAGCTGAATCCGGCACAGCCAAATCCGCGCCAGCGAAGTTAGTATATAAGAAAAGCGGTTATAGCTGCGATACTATTCATAGGGTTCAGGAGATCCCGCCTCATTCCACCTCCCTTACTTTTTATGTTATTTACAATCCCGAGCGGAACGAAGTGAAGTGAGGGATCTCCACGGTCTTGCAGGATGCTGATTCCGTTTCTTCTGTGTCAGCTGTAGCCCTGGCGTAGGTGGACTGTGCCGTTGCGCCCCTGCGCCGTTCTACATATTCTTCCTAACCATAACCTTCACAACAACATCATCAACTTCAACTTCCTTTACATTATCCTCCGGGAAGCTATCTGTCAGCTTAACCGATGTTGCCAGTGTCTGGGATCCGATATAGGAGGAGTGTCTCTTTACAGCTTCCTTTACAAAGTCATTATCTTCAATGAGCACGGTTATCTTATCCGTGACATCAAATCCGGCTTCTTTCCTGATATTCTGGATCCTGTTAACGAACTCCCTGGCTATACCTTCATATCTCAGCTCATCCGACACAGTGACATCGAGAGCAACAGTCAGCTTGCCATCGTTGGCAACCTGCCATCCCGGTATATCTTCAGAGATGATCTCAACATCATCCATGGTCAGCACAAGCTCCTGGCCATTTATGGAAACATGTTTGCTGCCATCGTTCTCAAAGGCGACAATATCCTGAGGAGTAAATGCGGCTATAGCATTGCTTATATCTTTCATCAGCTTACCGTACCTTGGACCAAGTGTCTTGAAATTTGGCTTGATCTTCTTTACGAGTATGGAAGCAGTGTCATCAATATATTCAACATCTTTTACATTTACTTCGGCAAGTATGAGATCCCTGACTGCTTCAAATTTCTGTTTGAATGATTTATCAGGAACAGGCACCATTATCCTGGCCAGTGGCTGACGCACCTTTATGCTTACTTTCCTTCTCAGTCCAAGAATCATCGACGAGACCTTCTGGGCAATTTCCATCCTCTCCTCCAGGGCTGTGTCGATAAGTGATTTATCATAAACAGGGAAGAGGGCAAGATGAACGGATTTCTCTTTATTCCTGCCAGTGATATTATTCAGATCGATGAAGAGACGTTCCATATAGAACGGAGCTATCGGAGCGGCAAGCTGGCTTACTGTTTCCAGGCATGTATAGAGTGTCTGGTAAGCTGCCAGTTTATCCTTATCTTTTTCTCCTCCCCAGAAACGCTTACGGTTCAGGCGAACATACCAGTTACTCAGGTTCTCGGTTACAAATTCCTGGATAGCCCTGCCTGCCCGTGTAAGATCATAATCCTCATAGCATTTACCTGCTTCCCTGACGAGTGAGTTAAGTAGCGAAATTATCCACCTGTCTATCTCGGGTCTTTCATTTACCGGCACATTATTCTCCTCATACCTGAAGTCATCCACATTGGCGTAGAGTGCAAAAAAGGAGTAGGTGTTATACAGTGTACCGAAAAACTTCCTTCTCACTTCATCTACACCCGTAATATCAAACTTAAGGTTATCCCAGGGTTGTGCATTGATAAGCATATACCACCGCAGCGGATCTGAACCGTATTCTTCGATAGTCGAGAAAGGATCGACGGCATTACCAAGCCTCTTGGACATCTTGTTCCCGTTCTTATCAAGGACAAGGCCGTTTGAGATGATGTTTTTAAATGCCACTGAATCGGAGATCATTGTGGCAATTGCATGAAGGGTGAAGAACCATCCCCTGGTCTGATCGACACCTTCGGCTATATAATCGGCGGGGAACATATCGCCAAAGTTATCCTTGTTCTCAAAAGGATAATGTACCTGAGCATAAGGCATCGAGCCTGAATCGAACCAGACATCAATAAGGTCCGGTTCGCGGAACATCTTTTTGCCTGTGTCGCTTACAAGTATTATGTCATCAACAAAAGGCCTGTGCAGATCGAATTTCTCATAGTTCTCCTTTGAATTATCACCTTCCTTAAAGTCGTGAAGCGGGTTGCTCTTCATGAATCCCGCACTGATAGATTTCTCTATCTCCGTCTTTAATTCACCGGCAGAACCGATACATTTCTCTTCCTTACGATCCTCGGTGATCCATATTGGCAGTGGCGTTCCCCAGAAACGCGAACGTGACAGGTTCCAGTCGACCAGGTTTTCAAGCCACTTGCCGAACCTTCCTGTTCCAGTTGACTGCGGTTTCCAGTTAATTGTATTGTTCAGCTCTATCATCCTGTCGCGGCAGGCAGTTGTCTTAATGAACCATGCATCAAGAGGATAATACAATACCGGCTTATCGGTCCTCCAGCAATGAGGATAACTGTGTACATGTTTCTCAATCCTGAACACCTTGCCCTGCTGTTTAAGCATGACGGCAATATCCACATCGATAGTGTCAGTATCGGGAGGGATCTCAGGGTCGTACTCATTTTTTACAGCACGTCCTTCAAAAGGTTTATAAGTGACAGTGTTGACATTCTTCTTTACAAAGGCCTCATCCATATCCGTAACAGGGACAAGGTAGCCTCTCTTATCCACCATCGGCCCAAGCGTCCCGTCATTCCTCTTAACCATAAGAGGAGGAACACCGTTCTCTTTACCCGCACGGTAGTCATCAGCACCGAATGTAGGTGCTATATGTACTATCCCGGTACCGTCTTCAGTTGTCACAAAATCGCCGGTCAGCACCCTGAAGGCGCCTTCACCCGGATCAACCCAGTCGATAAGCTGTTCATAGTTGATGCCTTCCAGTTCTTTCCCGCTGAATTCGGCAAGCACCCTGTAAGGTATCTTTTTATCACCGGGCTTATAATCAGCCAGCTCAGCCTCTGATCCACCTTCCTGGAAGAGTGAATTGAGCAGGTCTTTAGCTATGATCACTGTTATCGGATCACCTGAATATGGATTGAAGCTTCTTACTTTTATATACCTGATATCTTTTCCAACAGCCAGTGCCGTGTTTGAGGGCAGGGTCCACGGGGTTGTTGTCCAGGCCATTATGTGCACGTCAGTAGTGTCGGTGTTGTTGTAGAGGAATTCCGATTTTATGTCTCTTGTAAGCTTAAAGAGAGCTATACAAGTGGTATCCTTAACATCACGGTAACAGCCCGGCAGGTTAAGCTCATGTGAGCTGAGACCCGTACCGGCCGCGGGTGAATAGGGCTGTATTGTATAGCCCTGGTATAGAAGACCTTTGGTATAGAGTTGTTTAAGCAGCCACCACAGGGTCTCGATATAGCGGTTGTCATATGTAACATAAGGATGATCCATGTTTACCCAGTATCCCATTTTACGGGTCAGATCTTCCCACATGTCGGTGTATTTCATCACATCGGTACGGCACTCCTTGTTGAAATCTTCAATAGATATCTTTGTACCTATATCCTCTTTTGTTATTCCAAGTGCTTTCTCCACCTGCAGCTCAACCGGCAGCCCGTGGGTGTCCCATCCTGCCTTACGTTTCACCTCGTAACCACACTGTGTCTTGAAACGGCATATTGCATCCTTTATGGTACGGGCCATGACATGATGAATGCCGGGGATACCGTTGGCTGATGGGGGACCCTCATAAAAGATAAACTCACCCTTTCCGTTCAGCTCACGGATGCTTTTATGAAATGTGTCATTCTCATCCCACAACTTCAGTATCTCTTTATTCACTTTTGAGAGATCAAGACCTTTATATTCAGGAAACCGTTTCCCCATTGTATCAGCTTATTAATAAAAAAAGTTATTCAAAAAAAATTCCCACAAAGATAGTAAATTCTCTTGTAAAAACTGATGTAAAAATTAACGGCACAAAGGCGATTATTGTTATGTAATTCATGATCTGGTGACAAAGATTGCTTCAGCCGGCTTTGCCGGCTTCGCAATGACGGTCGAATTTATTAGGTTGTACAAGTACAGAGACGTATTAATAAGAAAGGATGTCATTGCGAGGAGCACCGCGACGAAGCAATCCTTTAATCCCAAACCCGACTTAGTTTCGCAGGTTGCCTTAAAGAATAAAAGGTTAAGCTCATACTTTAGAGGTGTGTGGGCAAACCGGAAATGGTGTGAAAATTTTGGCCAGCCGGTAGCGGGTTTGGCTTGTGTAGCGAGCGCACGGATGGTCAAAATTTGTCATTTCCGGCCTCCTTTTCTTTGGTTCATTTCTTTTGGAGGAGCAAAAGAAATGAACATAGTGAGCTCGGCGAAGCCAAATGGCGCGAACTTCAGCATGTTTGTCAAAGCCAAATATTGTCGGGATTTCAACCGGCCTCAGAGAATTTTGGGCTAAAGCTTATACTTTAGAGGCGTGTGGGCAAACTGGAAATGGCGCGAACTTCAGCATGTTCGGTAGCGCCAATACGGCCTGTGTAGCGAGCGTACGAACAGGCTGAAGTTATCATTTCCAGCCTCTTTTTCTTTGGTTCGTTTCTTTTGGAGGAGCAAAAGAAATGAACAATAAGAGCCCCAAAATTATCTGCAGCCTTGAATTTTGCTCACAATTTGTATTACCTTTTAAAGGTGTTCGCGAGCTCGCCTTACAGGCTCGGTTCTTTGGTTACTTTCTTTGTTTCAAGACAAAGCAAAGTAACAATCTCTTTGGGAGAACAAAAACCGAGCAGGCGAAGATTAAGAAATAAGAATATTTTACTTCTGCGAGCTCGGCGCAGCCAAATGAACAAAGAAACTTTGGAGGAGCAAAAGAACCGACGAAGCAAAGCGAGGAGCTCGGCGCAGCGGTGAAGAAAAGAAAAGGATATGTGCAGGTTACCGGCCGCCAAGAGTCGTGCGTCGTGCATCGTGCACATTCCATCTTATCCAAATATCCCCTATCTTAGTATTGAAAAAAGAGATTAAAAAAAATGAAAAAACTGGTCGTTCTTACAGGAGCTGGAATGAGCTCGGAGAGCGGAATAAAGACATTCCGCGAATCGGGAGGCTTGTGGGAGGAATATGATGTGAGTGAAGTGGCAACACCCATGGCATGGGAAAGAAACATGGACCTGGTGCTAAGGTTTTACAATGAGCGAAGGAAACAACTGGCAGGATGTGTTCCAAATGAAGGTCATCTGGGACTGGCACGACTCGAGAAACATTTTGATGTACAGATCATAACGCAGAACATTGATGACCTGCACGAGAGGGCAGGCAGCAGTAAGATACTTCATCTTCATGGTGAACTTACCAAAGCAAGAAGCACAGACGATCCCTTTCTGCTCTATAATATAGGTTATGGGGATATCAGGGCAGGAGATACCTGTGAACGGGGGAGCCAGCTGCGACCCCACGTAGTGTGGTTTGGTGAGCCTGTCCCAATGATGGATGAGGCAGTAAAACTGGCAGCAGATGCTGATATCTTTGCTGTCATCGGTACGTCTCTTAATGTCTATCCGGCAGCGGGATTAATACAGTATGCACCTGCTAAAGCCTCACTCTGGCTCATCGATCCCAATGTTGTTGATGTCCCGATCCACCGGAAGGTTGAAGTGATACAGAAACCTGCTTCCCAGGGTGTAGCCGTTCTGACTGAGAGGTTACTCGGTTAGTGTTTATTATGAAAGGATTTATTTATATAATGTCAAATAAAAGCAACACAGTTATTTATACTGGGGTTACAAGTAAATTAGCCGAACGTGTAATTCAACATAAAACTAAAAAGCATCCGAACAGTTTTACTGCTCGATACAATACTAATAAGTTGGTATACTATGAGGAGTTTGAGACTATTGGAGAAGCAATAAACAGAGAAAAGCAAATTAAATCAGGATCACGAAGAAAAAAGATCGAGTTAATAAATGCTGTTAATCCTGGATGGGCCGACTTAAGTTAAATTTCGAATAGGATAAAAAGATTGCCACGGCCGGCAAAGCCGGCCTCGCAATGACAGGCTCTTTCATGTGATGGTCATTGCGAGGAGCATAGCGACGAAGCAAACCCCCTATCCCCACCAAAGGCCAGGTAAATCCCGGGTCATTGCGAGGAGCATAGCGACGAAGCAATCCTTTTATTCCATATCTTTACAACACAATAATTCAACAACAATGCCTGACAACAGACAGAAAAGGAAAATAGTCCTTGCGGTCACGGGAGCAAGCGGGGCAATATATGCCCGCAAGCTCCTGGAGAAGCTGGGGAAACTGGATGATCCCCCGGAGGAGACAGCCCTTATCTTTTCAGATACTGCCAGGGAGATATGGATTGCCGAGACGGGCAGCAAATATGTCCCGGCCAACAGGGAGAAAGAATACGGCAACAAGTCGTATTATGCTCCTTTTGCGTCAGGATCATCGCAATACAGCACTATGATAATATGTCCGGCTTCAATGGGTACTATTGGTCGCATTGCCAACGGTACCTCCGACGACCTGATAGCTCGGGCTGCCGATGTGATGCTTAAAGAGAGACGAAGGCTTATCATTGTACCGAGGGAGGCGCCTTATAACCTTGTCCATATCAATAACATGAAAACACTCACTCTTGCCGGAGCTGTCATCTGTCCGGCTAGCCCTTCATTTTATAGCAATCCTTCCACAATTGATGATCTTGTCATGACTGTTGTCGAACGCATCATCGATCTGGCGGGTTTTTCCAACAAAAGTTACAGGTGGATGGATAATGATTGACAAAAAAGTAATAGAGTTTTTCAGGAAACATCATGTCCTCACTATTGCAACCACGGTTAATAATGAACCCTGGTGTGCCAACTGTTTCTATGTGTATATGGAAGAAGAGAATGCACTCGTCTTTACCACCGATCATGATACAAGGCATGGCAGGGAATTTATTATCAATCCTAAAGTAGCCGGATCAGTCGTCCTTGAAACGATCGCAATAGGTAAGATCAGAGGTATCCAGTTCCAGGGACTGGTATCCGAACCGGAATGGGACTTGCATTCAAAAGCAAAGACTGCTTATCTTAAGAGGTTTCCGCCAGCGGTTCTTATGGATACCCATCTGTGGATAGTAAAGCTGACCCATATCAAGATGACAGATAACCGCCTGGGATTCGGCAAGAAAATTATATGGTCGGGGGAGTAACGACGCACGACTCGTGATTCGTATATCTCCCGGGACCGATAGCTATTTATATCCCCCATTTAAAATAACTACAACCAGCTATTTTATACCAGAAGGAGATTCCTCATTCATCCCGCTAAGGCGGGATTCATTCGGAATGACATATCATATTGACGAAGTGGGGGGAAGAAGCGGCGATTCGCAAATATTATTATTCTTTTTCCAGGTTACTGCGGCGAATCGCCGCTTCTTCCCAATACTTCCGTATCATCCTGTCATTCCGAGGCAAAGCCGAGGAATCTTCTTCTCCCTTTATCGTCATCTGTACAAAATTCCCCTCCTCGGAGAGCCTGCCACGCCCTGCGTGGGGTTAGGGGTGGGTTTTACCTTCCCGCCTATGGCACAATATGTTATCCGTGCCAACGACACACTCCCTAGCTATGCTTTGCGGAGCGCCTCTTTCTCGATTACCCCCAGCTATGCTACGCATAGCTACCCCCTGAAGGGGGTTATGATGCCACATGAAATAGATAACCCAATTCATATGGCTAATTAGGGGGTGTTGCACACAATACAATTTTGGGTCAAAGCTTATACTTTAGAGGCGTGAGGGCAAACTGGAACCGAGTGGACGAAAGCAAGCATTAAATATAAGGTTATTTACCACGAGCTCGGGAAGCCAAATGGCGCGAACTTCAGCATGTTCGGTAGCGCCAATACGGCCTGTGTAGCGAGCGTACGAACAGGCTGAAGTTATCATTTCCAGCCTCCTTTTCTTTGGTTCATTTCTTTTGGAGGAGCAAAAGAACCGAGCAGGGATGATACTAGGTACTTACAACTCCTGGCGAAGCTCGGCTAAGCCAAATATTATCTGGATTTAAAACGGCCTCAGAGAACTTTAACTTAAGCGATGTTATCCGTGCCAACGAAATAACCTCCCAGCTATACTTTGCGAAGTGCCGCTCTTTTCACTATTACCCCCGCAGCTATGCTACGCATAGCTACCCCCTGAAGGGGGTTACTTTGATGCTTCTTACATGAAAATATATAACACTCAATTGCAATGTACGGCAGGATAATTAGTGGCAGATTGCAAATCCCCTTAGGGGTCGACAGTTGCCACGCTTAAAGGCGTGGCATGACAATCTCATTGGTGGTATTCGAGGAGCTGCAGCGACCAAGCAATCATTTATTAATTGTCATGTCAACTAAATAAAAATTTAACAGTTATTAAAAAATCCTATTTTTGCACTTATACAAAACAAACTAAAAAATTATCCCCATGTTCTCCGGAATAATAGAAGAAGCAGCACCTGTGGTAGGGCTGGAAAAAGAAAAGGACAACCTCCATATCACAATGAAGTGTTCATTTACCAGTGAACTCAAAATAGACCAGAGTATCTCGCATAACGGGGTATGTTTGACGGTGGTTAAAAAAGAAGGCGATAAATATACAGTTACAGCCATAAAGGAGACACTTGAGAAGACCAACCTCGGTTTACTGAAACCAGGAGACAAGGTTAACCTCGAACGAAGCACTCGTCTCGATGGCCGTCTCGACGGTCATATGGTACAGGGACATGTGGATCAGACTGCCGTTTGTACAGGCGTCAGGGAAGCAGGGGGAAGCTGGTACTATACATTCAGATATGAACCTGCCCAGGATGATTACATCACGGTGGAAAAAGGATCCATTTCAGTGAATGGAGTCAGTCTTACAGTAGTAAATTCGAAACAGGATTCCTTTGAAGTAGCTATAATACCTTTCACCTGGGAAGTCACAAACTTCCACCAGATCAAAGAAGGCACAGTTGTTAACCTGGAGTTTGATATCCTTGGCAAGTATATTGCTAAGATTGTAAAACAACAGTTAGGGAAGTAAAAGCCCTTTTTTTACCCCCGGCCATGCTTCGCAAAACTACCCCCTTAAAGGGGGTTAACTCCACTTCTTTAGAGGTGTGTGGGCAAACTGGAAATGGCGCGAACTTCAGCTTGTTCGGTAGCGCCAATACGGCTTGTGCAGCGAGCGTACGAACAGGTTGAAGTTATCATTTCCAGCCTCTTTTTCTTTGGTTCGTTTCTTTTGGAGGAGCAAAAGAAATGAACGTCTTAAGAACATCTTAACTGGGGTTTGGGGCAGAGCCACAAAAAAACCATCATCTTCTGTGTCTCTTCTTTTTCTCCATCGGAAACCCATCCTTTCTCCATGCTACAATACCTCCTTCGAGTGAGTAGAGCTTTCTGAAGCCCAGGTCATACAGTCGTTTTGCCACCCGGTCGCTTCTGGAGTCGGTGGTACAGTAAAGGAAGAGAGAACAGTCGTGACTGATGGTATCGGTGGCTTTCTTCATGTTGTTTGAGGAAGGTATATTGACAGCATCCTTTATTCTGGATCTCCTGAATTCAAAAAACTCTCTTACGTCAATAAGAAGAGCAGGATCTGTCTTCAGGTAGTCGAGATGGAAATAGTAGGGAGGGAGCGATTTGAATTTTACCGAATCAGGCACCTGAGCAGTAATTGTGCTGACCGTTACCAGTAACAACAGGACTGCCAGGTGAAATGATTTCATTTTAGTCATATGGTAAAAGTAAAAAACCTTTCATCATCATGAAAGGTTCTTTCTTATAAAATATGTTCTCCTTGAGTCATACGCTGTGCGTCATACACCATCAGCCGTGCGTCCTGCGTCGTACGCCGTTATTACTTCTGCTTCATCTTGGCATCCATGCACAGTGTGGCATGAGGAACAGCTCTCAGCCTCTCCTTGGAGATCAGGTTACCTGTCTCGCGACAGATACCGTAGGTTTTGTTCTCAATCCTGATGAGCGCAGCCTGCAGGTGCTGAATGAATTTCAGCTGACGCTGAGCCAGTCTGCCGGCCTCCTCTTTGGATAATGTTGTTGCACCCTCTTCCAGTACTTTAAATGTAGGAGATGTATCCATAGTGTCATTACTCTCTTCATGAGTAATGCTGGATTTAAGAATTTCATAATCTTTTCTGGCCTTATCCAGCTTTGCGAGTATTATCGCTCGGAACTCCTCCAGCTCACTATCCGAATATCTTGTCTTTTCAGCCATCGTATTAGATTTAAATATCGGGCAAAGGTAGATAAATTTTTAGAAATTAAAAATGCAAGAAAATAATCGAAATTCAGTAAAAAAAATTATCCATGCACCAGAAGGAGATTACCTTCGGTGAGCTCGGCCCTGATAACAGGGCCTCGGTTCCTCATTCATCCCGCTCAGTCGGTATTCATTCGGAATGACAGATCATATTGACAAAACACCCCCGGCCATGCTTCGCATAGCCACTTCCTTAAAGGGGGTATCCATCGCTTATACAGAATTGACTTCCGAAAGTGATTAAGGGATTGCTTCAGCCGGCAAAGCCGGCTTCGCAATGACGGTCGAATTTATTAGGTTGTACAAGTTAAGAGACGTACTAATAAGAAAGGAGGTCATTGCGAGGAGTACCGCGACGAAGCAATCCTATTATCCCAAACCGACTTAGTTTCGGGGTTCGCCTGAAAGAATAAAAGGTTAAGCTGATACTTTAGAGGTGCGTAGGCTTCCTGGAAATGGAGCGAACTTCAGCTTGTTCGGTAGCGCCAATATGGCCTGTGTAGCGAGCGTACGAACAGGCTGAAGTTATCATTTCCAGCGCCCTTTTTTGGTTCGTTTTTTGGGCGAGCAAAAAATGAACAAATAAACCTTCTGCGAGCTCGGCGCAGCCAAATAAACATAGTGAGCTCGACGCAGCCAAATGAACATCTTCCACCGCCGGCGCGGATATGTTATCCGTGCCAACGAAATCGCCAGCTATGCTTTGTGCCCCTGCGCCCTTGCGCCGTCAATTACTCCTAACTTTCCTGAACAAAATATTCCACCACGATTTCACGAAATACCTGAAGTCAGTACTGAACGGACTCTTATCATAGGAGTCGAGATACTTTAGCTCAGAAGCCTGGATAGCCTCCAGGTTGTCAGGGATATCCGCATAGAATGGAGGGATGAGGCCGGGCTTGTATTTGATCCTCCGGTCCTGTACATGCTTTTCGTACAGTTCAAAGTAGTGCTGGCTGAGTGGCCTGACGCCGACAAGCTTCATGTCTCCTCTGAAGAAGTTCAGCAGCATGGGCAGCTCATCGAGCCATATCTTCCTGCATACGGCCCCCCAGGAAGTTATTCTGAAATCATTTTTGAATTTGCCACCCTCCTGGAGATCATGAACCTCATATATATAATCCTGGATATACTCTGAATAAGGATGCATGGTTCTTAGTTTATAAACTTTTATCATCCTGCCTTCTTTACCTATTCTTGGCAGGGCTATCAGTGGACCATAAAAGGTGCCGTTCTTTGGAAGAGGTTCACTCATCTTCTTTGCCTCAATGCACAGCTGGTTCCCGATGAACGACTCCTGTTTAATCCTGAATCCGGCCCTGGAGAGTCTTCCAAGAGTCTCAGCTCTTGAGATAACCGTATTATGGCCATGTGTCAGGAAGAGATAAAGGCGCCTTGTGAATTTCATCTTTGGCAGTACCCTCTTCACAATAAAATCAAAGAAGTAATAGATATAATTCAAAACCGGAGGGAATTTTTTTAATATTCGCTCTTTACGCTGATCTTTTGTCTCCACGCAACAGAAGAAATAACCTCCGGGATTAAGCTTCACATTGACTGCTTCAAAGAAGTCATTAATACTTTTTATATCATTTATCCTGTGCAGGTTAATTATATAGTCATAACTGTCATGCATCAGTCCTGATATATTGAATGTGGTAGTTGTTGAAAGTACTGCAGTGCGATCATTAAGCTTGTGGCCTGTCATCTCAATGATGGCCTGGGTCATCTCATCGCCGCACTCTCTTTCAATAGCTTTAACGATATGAGGGTTAACCTCTGTCATTTCATCCACATGATTTCCGTTCCCATTTCCGTTAGTGCCGTTAACAAGCTCATATTCACTGGGTTTATACCTCCTGTGTTCATCATAATCTTGCGGGGTAGCTTTTTTATAGGCTATATAGATTGAACCGAACAGCAGTTCAAAGAAAGTTGCCAGCAAAGCTGTGCCTAACACTATAGTTCTTGAATAATCATAATCACGGGTACTGTACATCAGGAGAGCAGTCAAAGAAAGAGCTATGATGTTACTTGTCAGTATCCTTGAATACAGGGTTGTGAAGTTGATTATTTTTCGGCGGTGCATCTTGCCGTTTATGAGAGAGACAACGATCCAGATCAGTGCCAGCACAATGAAAAAAGGAGCATGAGACGGGAGATAAGAGGTAAGACTTGCCGGCTTGGTCCATATCATTATTATAAATGATACTGTAAGAAATACAATATCAGCCAATAATGTAATTGCTCTGAACCTGCGCTTTTCCATCAGAACGTGACTTTTCCTCTCAATCGGTGGTGAAGTAAGTAAAAATTTAGCGATTGTGTAAAGAAAATGGTAAGAATTTGTAAACAGGGAAGGAACGGCACAAAGGCTCAACGGCATATCGGAAAAACCGGAAAGAGAGGTGTATTGGCACAAAGATATACCTCGCATTTACAGAATTGAGTTCCGAAAGCGATTAAGGGATTGCTTCAGCCGGCAAAGCCGGCTTCGCAATGACAGGCTCTTTCATGTGATGGTCATTGCGAGGAGCATAGCGACGAAGCAAACCCCCTATCCCCACCAAAGGCCAGGTAAATCCCGGGTCATTGCGAGGAGCACCGCGACGAAGCAATCCTTTTATCCCAAACCGACTTAGTTTCGTAGTTAACCTTACATTATTTTTAGTATAAGCTCATTCTTTAGCAGTGCGTAGGCAACCTGGAACCGAGTGGACAGAAAGCAAGCATTAAATATAAGGTTATTTACCACGAGCTCGGCGAAGCCAAATGGCGCGAACTTCAGCTTGTTCGGTAGCGCCAATATGGCCTGTGTAGCGAGCGTACGAACAGGCTGAAGTTATCATTTCCAGCGCCCTTTTTTGGTCTCAGAGAATTTTGGGCTAAAGCTTATACTTTAGAGGCGTGTGGGCAAACTGGAACCGAGTGGACAGAAAGCAAGCATTAAATATAAGGTTATTTACCACGAGCTCGGCGAAGCCAAATGGCGCGAACTTCAGCATGGTTGTCAGAACCAAATATTGTTAGGATTTCAACCGGCCTCAGAGAATTTTGGGTTAAAGCTTATACTTTAGAGGCGTGTAGGCAAACTGGAAATGGCGCGAACTTCAGCCTGTTCGGTAGCGCCAATACGGCCTGTGTAGCGAGCGTACGAACAGGCTGAAGTTATCATTTCCAGCGCCCTTTTTTGGTTCGTTTTTTGGGCGAACAAAAAATGAACAAAGAAACTTTGGAGGAGCAAAAGAACCGAGCAGGGATAATTACTTGGCACGGATTGTAAATCCGCGCCAGCGAAAACTTGGATCTGCGAGCTCGGCGCAGCCAAATGAACATCCTATTTGGGGCAAAGCCCCATAATCAATAATTCTAAATTATATCTGAATCTGGCGCAGCCAAATGAACATAGTGAGCTCGGCACAGCCAAATGAACTTCTAACTGGGGTTTGGGGCAAAGCCCCCTAATAAAAAATATTAAAACCCATATGTAACTCCAAAATTTAGAGTACTCTTTCTGCCGTAAAAATACCCCGGCGACCAGTCCTGGTTACCTTTTATATCGCTGTAAGTGAACGACCCCCAGAGATAAAGATCATTTATCATCTGGTATGAAGCCTTTATTCCATATGAGGTGTTATGCCAGTCCACTGAGGCAAGTGGGGGATTACCTATACGGTATGTTCCCAGGGCTGTATAATCAGGCCCCCTGATAGCATCACTGAAGAAGATATTTATGTCCATAGTACGTACAGGGTGATAGTCGAGAGCCACATACCATTCCCTGGAATTATCTTTCAGGTAGTGACCCAGGTTATATCCTGCATTCTCAAATGTGAGGGTCGGCAGATAGTGCTGATATGTTAGTGGATATGTGTACGTGAATTCAGTTGTAAGAGAGAGATTCTGAAAGGGGAGGTCGGTCAGCCTGAAGCCCGTCTTGTAGCTGAAGAAGTTCCATGCGTCATTTTTTGTGAACCGGCTTACTGACAGTTCATCAACGAACCAGGTAGCATAAAGGTGAACGTTTCTTATCTGGCGTGAGCTCAAATTGAAAAACATTTGAGAATTCATATTGTCAATACCCATCGTAAGAGAATGGTCAACCGATTTGTAAAAGAACAGGGGCATTAGATAGCCGGGTTGGACGTTTTCCCCTGAATAAATAATACTGTTTCCTGCTGACACAAACAGACCTTTGATTGGCATAAAGGTGAACATATTGGCTGCAATATATTTCTTGTGATACATCTCACGGTATTTTGTTCCATAGCTGTTAACCACCCAGTATGAATTTGCGCTGTCGATGACCATAGAGTTCATCCATCCATGAAAGTAGTCAAAGTCGAACCATTTTACAGGTTCTAAATGGAGTCTGATTTGAACGTATGTGGGATTGTCCCCTGCGAAGATATTGGCCCCGTTATAGTTATCGCCCCATTGAATATTATCTTTCATGAGTCCGATATTCCCCCATTTCCATGACCAGGTGATGCCCCCCTGCATCTCGCTCCAGTCGTTGCCATTCTTAACCGGACCGTCTTTTCTTGACTTAGGTAATCAGGTTTTCCGAGACAGGGGTTTCTCATGGTTATCACGCAGATGAAGCATAAAAACCCCAGTGGTTAATATAGCCCGTGGCTTTAATCGCCATTACGCCAGTAAGTAGCTCTGCCCGATGAGTTGGAGAAGACCTCCCCTCCCAGTATCGGATTAACCGTCAGTGAAAAGAGTGAGTCTTTATAATAGAGAACATCAAACCGTTTTTGATCCTTTTTCCCTTTGAACCATTGAACCACCGCACTGTCACTCCCTTTGACCGCCATAGCCTTGGCGAAGGCGGTTTGCGCCTTTAATTCCTTTCCGAAATCCATCATATAGAAATCCAGTTCTTTCTGTTGCCTCAGATTCAGCCTGTCTCTTTTCCCGTCTGCTTCTTCAAGAGATTGTGCAATGAATAATCTTGAATAGGGCTTTATGGCAGAATTGATCTCAATGACCTGTTTATTGGCCAGCTCATCAAGGAAGTCATAGATGCCTCTGTTCTCAACCGCCTGTGGAACAACCTGGCCTGGAAGAGAAGTACCTGCCACGAATAAAAGGATAGAAAAACATAGTATTGTAAAATGTATTTTCAAAACTTCAGATTAAGCCGATTAATAGGCAAATATATAATTAAATGAGGAATCATGTAGCAGGAATGCCCGCCGCTGGCGCGGATATGTTATCCGTGCCAATGAAACAACTTCCGGCTATGCCTTTGCGGAACGCCTCTTTTCCGCTTACCCCCGGCCATGCTTCGCATTTTCACAAATGATTCCCCTCCCTGGAGAGCCTGCCACGCTCTGCGTGGGGCTAGGGGTGGGTTATACCCCTTACAGGGGCATCCCACGGTTATAATTGACTTCCGAAAGTGATTAAGGGATTGCTTCAGCCGGTTTTACCGGCTTCGCAATGACGGTGCAAATGAGTTGAATAGTCATTGCGAGGAGCACCGCGACGAAGCAATCCTTTAATCCCAAACCCGACTTAGTTAATTGTTCCATTGGATTTCACCTGGCCTCAGAGAATTTTGGGTTAAAGCTTATACTTTAGAGGTGGGTAGGCTTCCTGGAACCGAGTGGACAGAAAGCAAGAATTAAATATAGGGCTATTTACCACGAGCTCGGCGAAGCCAAATGGCGCGAACTTCAGCATGTTTGTCAAAGCCAAATATTGTCTGGATTTCACCTGGCCTCAGAGAATTTTGGGCTAAAGCTAATACTTTAGAGGTGCGTAGGCAACCTGGAAATGGCGCGAACTTCAGCATGTTCGGTAGCGCCAATACGGCCTGTGTAGCGAGCGTACGAACGGCTGAAGTTATCATTTGCCAGCTTCTTTTTCTTTGGTTCATTTCTTTTGGAGGAGCAAAAGAAATGAACTTTCTGCAGCCTTGAATTTTCTTTGGTTACTTTCTTTGTTTCAAGACAAAGCAAAGTAACAATCTCTTTGGGCAAAGCCCCATAAAAAAATATTTTATTATTAAAACAATTTTACATAAATTGCGTTACATAAAACATGTAACATAATATATGTATTATGAAACAAAACCCCTTTATTATAAGCGGCTACATATCCCCCGAGTATTTCTGCGACAGGAAAGAAGAAACAGCCAGGATGCTGAATGCCATAAGGAACAGCCG